>NZ_KB849544.1:0-95053 GCF_000368565.1 Acinetobacter gerneri DSM 14967 = CIP 107464 = MTCC 9824
TCCCTTCCCGAACTCAGAAGTGAAACCTCTTCGCGCTGATGGTAGTGTGGGGTTACCCATGTGAGAGTAAGTCATCGCCAGCTCATTATTCTAAAATCCCTCAATCATATGATTGGGGGATTTTTTTTGCCGGAAAATAATGATTATATTTTTTTGTAAATAATGTGATTCATATTATCTTTATTTTAAAACATGCTTGTATTAGCCTGAAGCGTTACTAATTTTTTGATTAAATCAGTGAAATAATTTAAATTTGGAAAAGCTCTTGTTATTATTAAAAATTATCAAGAGTACTATTTTTTATAAATTTTATAATGAATATTTTAAAAACTTAAAGGGGTAATAAATAATGAATAAATATCGTATGTTTTATATGGACTATATTACAGAACAAGAGTCTCCAACTGATAAGCCCATCGAAGCTACTTTAGATGTGATTATTAGAAAAATGGAAGCCATTTTACGGCATCCAGAGAACTTTATTGGCATAATTGATAAAGATGAAAACACATTGCAATTTATGGTTGAATCCAATGGGAAAATTTGCATAGACCTTCCTATTGAAAAGTTAAAAGGCTCTTATAGTAAATATGATGGTTTGGAAGCTTGTTTAGCAATGGTGGAAAAGCTAGATGGGATTATAAATATAGATGATATTTCAGATCTTGAGTTTAACTATTGGTAGATTTTAATAACTTAAACAAAATTTATTTTAGGGTGGTAATTTAAATATCAAATTTTGTTCATAGTGGGTGCATCAGATTATAGATGCACCTCTTCGCTCAATAATATCTACAGAAATATTGTCGTTTTTAAGAATCATTAAAGAGCATGTTTTAGATCTTTCTCGTGGCTTTTTACTTGCTTCGCGTATTTTTTACCTTGATGGCGCATTTTCCAACTATTATTATAATTTGTCGGTCCAACATTGTAATAGGCTAGCGCTTTTTTCCAGCTACCTGCAGAGCGATTGTAAGATGCAATAATATATGTACCACAATTTATATTAATATTTTCATCAAATAGATCACCTGGGCAGGTCTGTTGCCAGTAATTTGGCATAACCTGCGTCAGTCCTATTGCACCAGCTGGCGAAACTGCGTAATTTCTATAACTTGATTCTTGTCGAATAATGGCTGAAATAAGCAATGGATCAACAGAATATTTATCAGCACTTTGTATAATCATCGGGGAAATTCGGTTAGCGGTTGTAGGATCGACCGAATATGCTTTTTGAATACCTGATGAAAGTTTTGCAGCTCGCTTTTGGACAGATCCTCCGCCAAGCGAAGAGCATCCACTGATGGCAATAATGAGAGTAATGACTAAGGTCGAAGGAAGTAAATAGTGATTATTTTTTGATGAAATAAAATTCTTGGGAGCTAAATAAGTAAACAAGTCAGAAACCAATATGGACAATATATTGAAATTGATAGTAATTTTTATAAAAAATTCAGTCAAGTGACTAAGGTTATAGATTGAATAAGATATTGTTAATATTTATTTAAATCAAAGCAATTTGAGATCTTTTAGCGATATATAGTATAGATCTTCATTTAGAATCTGGAAAATAACAATGAAATGGGTTGTAGTAGAAAGTTATTCTTTGGTATACGAAGCACAAATAGCAAAATCATTATTAATTTCACAAGGAATTGATGCACAAATAGAAAATGAGCACACAATTAATATGGATTGGTTTTATTCAAATGCACTTGGTGGTGTAAAAATTCTCGTGCCTGAAGATTGTGTTGAAGATGCAAAATTGATTTTAGAACAAGATTATTCTGAGGAAGTGGATGAAAAATTTTCGCTGGAAAAAGAAGTATGTCCATCATGTGGAAGTACAAATATTATTCCTTATACCGAAGGGAAAAAAACAGCATTTACCTTTTTAATTGTCGTTGGAATACCCGTTGGAAAAGTTAGGCATGGCTTGAAATGCCAAGATTGTGGATATTTCTATGCACAATCTGGCCGTTAAAATTAACTCCACCAATAACGTAATATATGAAAGAAAATTGGTGCTGAAAAGCAAATTGAATCGATGCGATCTAACATACCGCCATGCCCATGAATGAGTTGCCCCCAATCCTTGACACCTCGATCCCTTTTGATAGCAGACATTACTAAACCACCAAAAAAGCCAAAAATACAGACGGTCAATCCGATAACAATAGCTTGCAGATATGTAAATGGGGTGAGCCATTTCATTGCTACACCTAAAGCAGTGGCTAAAATAATACCTCCAACCAAACCTTCTATCGTTTTTGATGGCGATAAAACTGGTGCAACTTTATGTTTTCCAAGCAATTTTCCACACACGTATTGTAAAACATCAGATGCTTGTACAACCATGATTAGCCATAAAGCGAGCCAAATGGGCTGACCTTGAAAAGTTGGTAATTTTAGGTTTAATAGTGCAGGTACATGTGAGATACAGAATACACAGACCATAAGTCCCCATTGGATTTTTGAACTACGCTCCAAAAAATGTGTGGTATCTTCTTGTTTTAAACTCGCAATAGGGATTAAAAGGAATACATATAACGGGATAAATATAGAATAAAGTCCATACCAATCTGTGTAAACTAAGTAATATTGATAGGGAATAACAAAGTAAAAGGCAATTAATAAAGGGAAATAGTCACCTCGTCGCGTGGGTAATAAGCTAATAAATTCCCGTAGAGCAAAAAAAGAAATTATTCCAAATAAAACAATGAAATAGACCTTCCCTAAAATAATAGAAGTCCCTAAAACAATAAGCATGATCCACCATGCATTGATTCGGGCATTCAAATTATCTATGACAGATGATGGTCGATCACCTGATTTTTTCTTTAAAATAAAACCAATCGTTGAGGCAAATATTAAAATAACAGCAAATATTGCAAATAAAACATAGGTTTGTTGAATATTATTTAAGTTCATTGATATTCAACCTCTTTAAGTTTAATCAGTTGTTGTTTTGCATAATCCAAAAAACTGGCTTTATCTAATTCTTCATGTTGTTCCAATGGACAACCAAAAATAACAGTAGAAAGTAGCGGTAAGGGGATGAATGCGCCCTTAGGCATTACACGTTTCAGATTTGAAATCCAAACAGGGACAATTTCTACATTTGGGAACTGTGTTTTTAAATGAAAAAGACCGCTTTTAAAATCCAATAATTCAATGTCATCACTTAAATTCCGTGTACCTTCAGGAAAGAAAATAATTGAATAACCTTGTTCTAAAGCATCTTTAATGGGTTGTAAGGGATCACTATTATTTTCTCGATTTCGTAAAATCGTCACGCCTTGGAAGGTATCTTGAATTAGAAAACGCCTAAATCCATCTTTAAGCCAATAATCCGAAGCAGCTACAGGCTTGGTTTTTCGTCGAATTTCTTTTGGAAGGGAAGACCAAAGCAATATAAAATCGATGTGACTATTATGATTTGCATAATAAATACGCTGCGTTTGTATGGGTTCACAACCATACCAAAGACTACGCGCACCAGTGAGCAGTCGAGCACTGCGTCGAGTTAAAAAGGCTATAAATCGTGCAATTGAATGATTTATAAGTTTTTTTTCATTTACCTGAACATCATGCTCATGTGTTGGTATAGGCTTATTCATCAGTAAACCTTCATTTATTGTGTTAGTAATTTAAATAATAGAACTATTAAAACAAGATATTGTAATATAAGCAAAATAATTTGTATTTTTAATAAAAATAGACAACCTTTAAAGCGTATTTCCCAGTTTCTACCAATTTTATCTTTTGCTATGAGTTTAAAATAGCCTAAGCTCTTGTCAAACTTTTCAGTGATTTGTAAAAGTTGCTCTACATTTTCATTATCCTTTTCATCTAATTGGTCAGCTAAAATAATTAACAGATCAGCATCAAATTTAACTCGGAATGAAAGGTAATGATGAACAAAAATTAAAGTAAAATTCACCAATAAAAGTAGATATAAATCAAGTTGATGCCATCCTTTTAACAATATACTGAGAGTAGATAGCGCAAAGGCAATATATCCAGCATATAAAAATGTAGTGGTATTGGATAATAATTTTGAAAGTACATAGAAGTTCATTTTCATGGTGATAATCCTATGATTTTCAAACGATATGTTGCTAAATTTTGAATTTGTACTTCTGATAATTTAACCCAAGGACGTTTATTTTGAATGATTTCTACTGCAAGTTGAGCATTTTCTGCATAACCATTTTTGATTAACCATGCACATAGCACTGCAGAACTACGCGAATAGCCAAGTGCACAATTGACTAATAATTTTCCCATTTTTAAGTGTGCTATTTCTTGAAATAAATCATCTAAAAGTTCAACTGATTTTTCAAGCTGATTTGGCTGTAGAGGGATGAGGTCCAAACTTAAATATTGTTGATAAAAAGCTAAGGAGCTAATTGGCAATTCAGCGATACAGTCGAATATAGCGTGATAATGAGTCGTAACTTGTGATGTGGGAATACGCCCAATGAAAATTGTTATATTATTTACTTGAATAATCTCGCTATCTTCAGGATGTTTATATGTCCAGATTCGGCTATTGATCCAAGCCAAGATAAAATAAGGTAAAAATATAATTTGTGCAGCTGTAGTCATTTTCCCATTGATTTGCTTTTGAAAAAAATGAGGCCTGACCGTGATATAAGCCAAAGCAACAAAAAATAAGCTTATCGCTGGGTAAAGTAACCACAAAAAATATGATTTTAAATATACAGCGATAGAGATCAGAATAAGTGCAGCAAACGAATAAAAGAAAGCAACTTTAAAATGTTTTGCGGTTAATTTTTGCGTGTTCTCTTTTGATAATGGCGATTTGACTGAAATAGGAAATAACCATAAACAAAATGCACCAACGATGATGCCTGTTGGAATGTCAATAAAGTGATGTTGCCAGGTCGTTAGAACTGAAATGGCGATTAAAATCGACCAAAAATCTACAAGATATTTCCATTTATGATTCACATGATTTCTATAAAAATTCCAGAGAATAATTAATAAAACAATGTGTAAAGAAGGTGCTTGATTAAATGGTTTATCAAAACCCATAAGCACATCGAACCATAGACCAAAGAAGCCATCAAGTTGAGGGCGATCAAAACTAAATTTTAAAGGAAATAAAACAAAACAAGTAATCGAGATAACTTGTGCTAAAAATAGTCTAAGCATATGTTGTTTTAGTTCAAAACGATTAACACAGAGCAAAAGTGATAAACCATAAAATAAATCAATGGACCAATAGGGAACGATTGTCCAAGGAAGAAGTGGTATATTTTTTTCCCAATGGAAGACTATGCTTTTGACATCGCTCAGATGAGCAGCATATTGGTTGGCAAAACCGTAAGTTAAAAAGAAAAATGGAGCGAGGAATATTAAGGCTAATATTCCCCATTTCCATGTACCTGGTTGTTTAGTCAGGTGATCCATATTATGTTCCAATGATTATAATTTTTGAGCAACAGAAATGGTAAAAATACCGAAATCATCTATGCATTGATCTATCTTTTTAAAGCCTGCCTGCTCAACTAACATATCCATTTCAGCTTGTGAACGTAAACGCATAACCCATGCATTGCCTTGGCGGTGCGATGTCAGTGCACGGGCTATAAATTCTTGTTGCGGATGCCAAACTTGCCCTGTATAGATCAAATAACCATCTTTTAGCATCGCTTTGTTTAAGCCTTCTAGAGACTGCTGCAAAAGATCATTTTCACTGAATAATTCATACAATCCAGACACGACAGCGAGCGTTGCTTTTGGTTTAATTGCTGCTAAAGAGGCTGTGTCGAAAGCATCGCCTTGCACAAATTCTGCAAGTGATTCTAGGTTTCGATCTAGTATTAGGCGTTTTCCGGCTTCTACATTTATTTCACTATAATCACGCAATAATATCGAATCTGGTTTTTTGGAAAAATCTGCAACAGCATCTAAAATATAGCGCCCATGACCAGAGGCAATATCTAGGATACGGACTGGCTTACGATTTTGGACTAAAATATCAGCGTACTTTTTAAGTAATAATTCAATATTTTCTTTTCGTACACGTATGCCACGCCAACCGATAGCATTTAAATATTGTTTGTCGATCATTTTGCCTAAAAAATTAGGACTTTCTGACTCATTTCGATAGACAAAATCAAGAGTACTACCTGAATCATACCCAGTTTCTTCACCGATTTTGAGTCCACGAGAAAAGTGACTGCCAATTTTTAAATTCTTTTTCGTGAATTGCCAAAATAAATCTTTAAAAGAGTTTTTAGGTAAAGGTGAACTATATTCTTCAGCAATTGCGCAACTTTGACCAATTTTATCGGCATGAATTAAATCTGGTGCTTGATAAGGTAAGTCGAAACATTGCTGAATAAAACGTCGTATTTTATTAATTGCTATTTCACGATTTATTTCACCTAAAGTATCGTGATAGAAACCTTCTAAGTTATGAAATTCTTTCAAAGGATGCGGCAGTTTTGCATAAAACTCTTTTTGCGGTTTTTGAAATACCACAAAATCAGACCCTGATGAGAGAATTTGAGTTGGAACATGGATATTTTCTGCATCATTTACGATTCGATTTGAAGCTTCATCAAGTCCCAATAGCATTCTGACTGATATCGCACGTGCGATAAGCGGATCTTCATCATAAGCTTTAGCACGCTCTAAATCATGCGTAAGCATTTTCGATTTTACATAACTATTGATAAAGAAATTGCCACGAACTTTACTGAGTATTTTCAAGCTTGGAATGGCTAAAGGGATATATAGTTTGATGCTAAAAGCAGGTGAAGCGAGACACAATGCCCGAATCTTAGGTGCATAATCATGTACCCAAGTCGCCGCTAAAACAGCACCTACACTTTGCCCAATTACTGCTATATTCTCAGGATTAATATCATAGTTTTCTTGAATATGATTTACAAAATATTGGATATCTTTCACACAAGCAGAAAAACTAGGCGCATCACCACGATCACCTGGAGAGTGTCCATGCCCACGAGCATCCCAAGCAAAAAAATCAAAATCAGGCAATTTGAGCTCATTAACCAAGTGTGCCATTCTGCCAGAATGTTCATGACCACGATGGAATAAAAGGATTGCTTTTTTGGGGGTATCAGACTCGTGTGTAGCTTGCCAATGCTGATAAAAAATTTCAGTTTGATCGAAGGTTGTAAATCTATTTTGTGTATTATTCATTTGATTTCATCTCTTTCAATATAATAATTAATCAATGCTATTTTTAATACGATTGTAAATAGTGATGCATAAAAGCAGGCCAATAACCAATAAAACTGCATTTGTGATATAAAAAAGGAATTCAGTACGATCAGAAAATAATGGAAAAATCACGATAATGATTGCAAGGGAACTAAAGCAAAACGCACGATCACTTTTGCCCATTGGCCCATCATATCGTCGATCTTGACCGATAAGCGGTGCCATTACACCAGTATATTCACTCAAAATAGCAAGGAATATTACGAAAAGTAAAAGAGCGGGCTGGATAAAAGTGAAGGTGATGAAGCAGATATAGAGAAAAGTGTCTGAAATGATGTCACATAATTCGTTATAAAATGCTCCTATCTTAGTTTGTTGTTTAAACTCACGTGCCAACATGCCATCGATGGCATTAAAAGCCATGCGAACTAACATCCATAGTGGGAAAACTAATAGTAAGATATTAACTTTATGATTTTTAAAATAAAAATATAGGAATATGCTCAATGCAACCGAGATTAACATTGCCAGCAAAGTCACTTGATTTGCTGTTATCCCCATTTGATAAAGCCTACGAACGATTGGGCGCAAGACGTTCTGAAATGCTGGTTTTAATTGGTAAATAGATGGCATTGTTATTGTTTAAAAAATAATTTAGCTTTAATTTTAATCATAACTTTGTTTTTAACTCAAGCATTCAAAATAGCCTAAGCAAAAAAAAGAGAACTATAAAGTCCTCTTAATCCAATAAATTTATTTAATATTTAGCTTATCTAATCCAACCTTTTTCAATAAAATTTGCAAATAACTTATAATATATAGACAAAGCAAAATTAATGAAAATTACACCATATTTATCCCATAATTTCTGAACAAAAAATCCAGTAAACATCGCAACAATCAAGCCACCTAAAATATCAAAAGGGAAGTGTACCCCTAAGTAAACTCTTGACCAGCCGACTTCAACTGCTAGAAAAAAGAAAAATAAACCGATTTGCTTTTCTTTTGCAAATAGATAAGCAAATGCGATAGAGCTGAATATGAGCATATGATCACTTGGAAACGATGAATCTGCAGCATGCCAAATCAGTGTTCTCCCTTCATCAATCATAAATGGTCGAGGATGCGGATATACCATTGAAATAGTAAAGCCAATCGCTAAAGCAATTGCTGTAGTTATAACGGCTTTAAGTGCCAATTCCTTATTATGTCGATTGCCCAAAAACCATGACAAGACCAAAAAAATAAGCATGATATATAAAGTATCATTGGCAATAAATTTCGCAAAATAAACCATTAATGAACTGGCATCTATCGGTGCGTTAAGGTGATCGAACAAATTAATATTGAATGCTTCTAAAGACATTTTCATATCCAAAAAACAGGATTTAAATGAAAAGTAATATATTTGTCATATTACTCAAGAGGGATGAATTATAGGAATTAAATCTTGAAATTTATAGGTTAATACGCAGATAAATGTTAGGAATTGTTAAAGTTAAAGATTGTAATTTGTATAAAATAGCCTAAGCAAATCTAAAATTATTTGATAAAAAGTCGTATACTGCTTATGTTCCAGATTTAAAGATAACGAACTATGACACCAGCATGCAAAATATTGAAATCAAATAAAATCGAATTCTCTATTCATGAATATGAACACGATGTAAATGCAAAAAGCTTTGGTTTAGAAGCTGCCGAAAAATTGAATCTAGCAGTTGAAGACGTTTTTAAAACTTTACTTGTGACAGATGACAAAAGTCATTTTGTTGCAGTGCTACCTGTGAATCATCAACTCAGTTTAAAAAAGGTTTCAAGTGCTTTAGGTTGTAAAAAGTTAAAAATGGCAGATCCGAAAGATGCTGAGCGTTTAACAGGTTATTTGGTTGGTGGTATTAGTCCTGTTGGTCAAAAAAAACGTTTGAAAACCGTTATTGATGCATCTGCTGCTTCTAAAGCTAAAATTTATGTTAGCGGTGGCAAAAGAGGACTCGATATTGGGATTAATCCGCAAGATTTATCAAAAGTGTTAAGTGCAAATTTTGCTGATGTCATTGATGCTGATTAGTTTGTTTTAAATGACAATGAATAAGTCATGAATTATTAAAGATTTTTTCTCAAATATTGCTTATAAAGGAATGATTTATAAAAATCATTCCTTTTTTATTGAGAAAAAAATGAAAGCTGCAATTTTGATTGGGGATAAAACAGACCACGGCGGTGTTGTAACGCAAGTGGATCAAACCTTTATTATTGATGGAAAAGCTGTACACGTCGCAGGTATGCAGCATTTTTGTCCAAAATGTCGAACGATTGTAACAGCGATTGCGGGCAGTCAATCTTTGATTATTAATAATAAAGCGATGATTGTTGCGGGTGATAAAGCAAGTTGTGGTGCAACATTTATCTCAACACAAAATTTACTGGTGAGAGAATAATTTTTAAATTTAATTATAAAAATCATTAAATTTCTCACTTTATAAAATTAATTATATTTTAATAACTTAAATATTATGGCTTATAGTAAAAAAATATCTCAGCTACTTGCGACGCTTCAACAAAATAATCGCATGTTAACGCTAAGCTTTCCAAATGATGATGTGGCTTATGCAGATCAATTGGTTGCAAATTTTATTTCGGCAAAAGAAGAGCTAAATCGAGACTTTGAGTTTAAGGTCGAGTTATTGTCGGATAATCCTGAAATTATACTCAAAGATATGATTGGTAAAATGGCGACCGTCGAGTGTTTGCGTCATGATGGCTCGTCACGGTTTTTTAATGGTTATATTTTCAGTTTTGAATATATCAGTAATGAGAGTGGTTATAGTCGTTATGAAATGATCCTAAAACCGTGGTTGGCTTTTTTTCAATATCGTAAAGATTGTAAAACATTGCAAAATAAGACATTAAGAGAAATAACTCAGCAATATTTTGATCAATTTCCAAAACGTGAAGTACAATTTTCATTATTGAAAGAATATAACCCGATTACCTTTTCGATCCAATTTAATGAATCGGACTATAATTATTTGCATAGACAATGGGAGCAAGCGGGCTGGATTTATTGGTACGAACATCGCAAAGATGGTCATACATTGCGTATCGTTGATCAGACTCTGTATTGTGAAAATATACTCAGTAAAGAAATCGTTTATCGGGCAAATAATGCCAATAATACTGGGGTTGGGATTTTATGTTTTTCCAATAATTCAAAAATAAATTTTAATAAATATTCATCAACAAGTTTTGATTTTAAAGATCCTAATTATCTAAATTCTGAATTAGATGTAGCAGAGCCAGCAACATCGATTATGAAGCTTGAAAATTATGAATATTCAGGTGCATTTGCATATGATTGCTTTACTGAAGGTCAGAAGGATCTGGTCTTAGAAAATGTATCGAATGAATCAGAAATTGAAATAAAAACAATGTCTTGTAATGATGCTTATGCCGATGTTGGGCATTGGTTTAAATTGGCTGAATTTAATAATGATCTAGATGAAGCTGAACTTGAATATTTGATTGTTGCAATCACTCAATCGGCAGGTAATAACTATTTATTTGAAACTGAAAATACAACTGCTCAATATCAAGCTGAATTAAGCTGCATAAAACGTTCATTAAAATGGTCTGCTCCCACAGGATTCAATTCACAAGCTACTTATATTTATGGTTTACAGACGGCTCTTGTTGTAGGTCCGGCTGGCGAAGAGATTTACACAGATAAATTTGCACGTGTAAAAGTACAATTCCATTGGGATCGAGAGGGTAAGAAGGATGAAAATTCATCTGCATGGATACGTGTAGCAACATCATGGGCTGGTACAAATTTTGGTGTGGTTTCTATTCCTCGTATTGGACAAGAAGTCATTATTCAGTTTTTAGATGGTAATCCTGATCGCCCAATCATTACAGGAAGTGTCTATAACGGCGATCATATGCCGCCTTGGGATTTACCTGAAAATGCAACACAGTCAGGCATGTTGAGCCGTTCTTCAACTGGAGCAAATGCTGAAAATGCTAATGCGATTCGCTTTGAGGATAAAAAAGGCGAAGAAGAAGTCTGGATTCATGCTGAAAAAAATCAGCGTATTGAAGTAGAAAATGATGAATCGCATAGTGTCGGCGTAAATCGGACCAAGGATGTTGGTAAAGATGAAACAGTGAGCATCGGTCAAAATAGAAATGAAACGGTGGGTGCGACTGAAACGATCAAAATTGGAACTGATCGAACAGAAACTGTTGGAAAGAATGAAACAATTACGATCGGAGCTAATCGGACAGAAACGGTGACAGGTAATGAAACGATCAATATTAATAAAAATCGTACAGAAACAGTCATAGCTAATGAAACGATTTCTATAGGAAAAAAACAAACAATTACGATTGGCAATCGTCAAACCATAAGTGTGGGTTCCAATAAACTTGAAAACGTTGCCATCGCAAGTATGTTAAATATTGGTGCTGCATATGTGGTGAATGTTGGTGCAGCACATGCACTTACTGTTGTTGGTGCAATGAATACGGCAGTTGGCTTGGCGCAGTATGAACAAGTTGGGATGAATAAAAGTGTCAATGTAGGACGAAAATTTTGTATAGAAGCGGGAGATAGTTTTCAGGTCAAAGTTGGCAATGCAGGATTGATGCTCTTTGCGGATGGGACAGTTCAGCTTTCGGGAAACAATATGTTAATCGAAGCAAGCGGTCCTATTCAAATTAATGGTAAAGACGTCAATATCAACTAGGTGTTTAAAAATGAATCTTGAAAATCAAACACCATTTCCTACTTTGATGTATTCATCAGCTGATCCCGATCGAGAAGAACATAAAATTGTAGTCATGAAAGTCAGCTATAAAATGTTACGACTTGGTGAAGATGCTTGGGGGCTTGAACTTATTAAAGATGGTTCTGTGCCTCTTTGCTTTGCAGATGAATATTGGGGGGAAGTTGGACTCAGTAGCGTACGTTATGAAAGTGATCTCGCACCTTATAAACCTCGATGTGATGTCATCATCAATGGAAGTGCTTATACGCCTGATCAAAGGCCCATGCAAGCCATCGCAGTTAGATTACGCTTAAGTACACCTGAGCAAAAAGAATTACCTGAAAAGCCAAACGAACCACAAGCTTTAAATCCATTGATGCCACTAACGCAACAGCAAAAGCAGGATTGGTATAAAGAACTTGCGATATATGAGCAAAAAGTTAAAGAGAGTCAAAAAGTTAGCTATAAGGTTCAATTAGAAAAAACACTCAGCATTTTAGGTGAGAGTGTATTCAAGGAAAATACGCTTTTGCCAGGTTGGAAACGAACCAAATTTACTGAGTTCACAGAGTTACCACTACGATGGGAATATGCATTTGGTGGAACTCACCTTATATATGCAAATTCAGATGACAATACAGAGCCCGTTTATCATCAGCAATGTTTTAGCAATCCATTGGGAACAGGTTGGATTGAAAAAGATTATTTTAAAACTTGTGAAAAGATAAATCGTCAGCGCCCTAGAAATGAAAAAATAGAAAATTTTAGAATTATTTCAGCGCCAAAAATTGAATATCATTTACAACGCCAGCCTAAACCATCCTTTACAACACATCCAAAGAAAAATGATTTAAATGCACAGCAAATGGCAAAAATCAGTACGAAATATGCTTATCAACCTGCTGGTTTTGGTTTTGTAGGACGTGCATGGGCGCCGCGTTTGGCATTGGCAGGAACATATGATGAAAAATGGTTAGCTGAGCAACATCCATATCCTCCGCAAGATACAGATTATGCTTACTGGAATGCGGCTCCAGTAGATCAGCAAATTGATTTTTTTTATCCGAACGCTCGATTAGAGCTATGGAATTTGACTAAACCAGAATTTTCTAACAAAGGTTATGTCTGTTTAGATTTTTTAGGGCATCGACCTTATATCACTTTACATTTTAAAACTGGGGAAATGTTGCCTTTTCCGATGCTTACGGAAACTGTTTTGATCGATACGGATAACATGATTATCAGCTTAACTCACAAGTCGTGGATTCGATCAGATACAGCGCCATTAGCACGAGTCGAAGCACGTTTTAGTGATGAGGCTGAAGGTGCTTTATTTGAAATAAATGATTGAAAAATTATAAAAATTTGGATTTGAAAAATGGCTGAAAATTTACAATTAAGAAAAGAATCGGGGTGGATTGTTGTTTGTACGATGCCGGATGTATGCAAAACACCAATAGGTAGTTCAACCCCTCCAGTCCCTTATCCTGTTACAGCTCAATTGATGGACGCTAAGCTAGTCGCTTCGGATACGAATGCAAATGGGCATGCAGTATTACTACATAATAAAAGTTATATTTCTAAAACTACTGGTGATCAGGCTGGTATTGCCAAAGGAATTAAGAGTGGGACCGTTGGAGATAAATGTTATCCAATAGATAAAAGTTCAAGCTATAGCATCAATGGGAAACATATAGTCAGGGTTGATGATATTTTTTCAATGAACGGTCCAGAAGGTAAAGGAAATACTGAAGGAATCGTTGTAAAAGAACCACCGATTTTGCCTGAGGTAACCGTTACAGCTGAACCTGAAGAGGAATCCTCTTCATGGTTAGATAAACTACAATTAGGTTTAGACATTGTAGGTTTAATTCCAGGTCTAGGGGAAATAGCAGATGGTGTCAATGGTGTTATTTCATTAGCACGAGGGGATTATGTTGGCGCTGGACTATCATTTGCAGCAATGATCCCTTTTGCAGGTTGGGGGGCTACAGCAGCAAAAGCGGGTAGAAAAATACTAAAAGCAACAGATAAAGCAGCAGATGCTGCAAAAGTTGCCAAAAAAGCTGAAAAAGTCCCGATACCTAAAAAAGCAGATGGTGGAAATGTAAAAGGTAAAGATGGGGATAGCAATATAGATTGTCCATTTCCAAGGGTTGGACATCCTATTAGCCCAACACAAGGCAGTAAAATATTAACAGGTGATCAAGACATTGATTTTGAACTTCATTCGGCTCTGTCTGTGATTTGGCAACGTAGTTATGCAAGCAATAGTTTAGTTGGCACAAAAAGTTTTCCAAATACTTGGTATGGTCAGGGATGGAATAGCAGTTTTAGTATACAAATCAGAGTATTACCTGCACAGCAAAAAATAGAAGTTATTTTACCGTTAGGAAGAGTGGTCTCATTTCCATATTTGGAGATAGAAGATCAATTTTATTCAGTTTATGAAGATTTCACACTGATTCGGACCAAAGTAAATGAAAATAATGCGGATCAAATTTATAACTTTCAAATCGCTATTGGTACGATAGAAAATGCCTCGGTCTTTTATAAGTTTGAACATCAAGTCAAAAATACAGTATCTAAAGCTGAATATCTCGTTTTATGTACAGGAATGCATGATTTATATGGCAATCAAATTGGACTTG
This sequence comes from Acinetobacter gerneri DSM 14967 = CIP 107464 = MTCC 9824, assembly GCF_000368565.1. Classification (GTDB taxonomy): domain Bacteria; phylum Pseudomonadota; class Gammaproteobacteria; order Pseudomonadales; family Moraxellaceae; genus Acinetobacter; species Acinetobacter gerneri. Next base: position 14,642 of record NZ_KB849544.1, read on the forward strand.
AGTATCTGCATAAAAATGAAATATATCAAAACTATCCGAGCCATATTTGTGACAGTTTAAATCGGATTTTAGAACTTAAATTTATAGAAATTAAAAACCAGATTAGATTACACGAAGTTAAACATTTACTCGGTTTGGAAAAAATAACAGCAACAGATGAAAAAACAGATATAGCATTTTCGATATCTGAACGATTATTTCGTGCCGAACGTCAAGCGCATATAGAACTTGAAGATGTTGATGATTTTTTAAATGCTAAAGTATTGGTTAGATATGATTATACGAATGACGCTGATCTGTGTCATGTCTATGTGGATGACAGTCCTGTCCAGGCTAAAACGCTTTCAGAATATAAACTTCGTCTAAGTCGTAAGTTTGAATGGAAAAATCATATTATGACGGCGCACCATGAAGTGGGTGGCGTGAGTAGTTTCTATGAATATAATGAATACAGTCCAAATGGAAAGGTAATCAACAGTAGCTCTAATACAGGGCAAAAATTTATCTTTCATTATCATGATGATTTTACCGAAGTTGTTTATAATCCAGCGGAAGATATAGAAAAAACTGAAAAATTTTATTTTAATAATAAGAAAAAGCTCACTAAGTTTGTAGATGCATCAGGTTTTGAAGAGTCTTATGAATATGATCATTATCGACGCTTAATTAAAAAAACAGATGCTGATGGTGGTATCACCGAATACCATTACAGTGGATATGAACTGACAAAAATTCGGAGCTTATTACATTTTGATTCAACCACTAAACTCCCAGTTTGGAGAGAAATATCACTCACTTGGTCAAAAGGGCAACTGATCGAAGTAACTGATCCACTCGGTCATACTGAAACGACAGCTTTTGATTTTGCTGGACAACCACTGCTGATCACAAATGCACTTGGTTATCAAACTCAAATCAAATATACATCCCAAGGATTTGCTCATACGATTATCGATGCCAAAGGCGGGCATAAACGGATGCTTTGGGACAAATATGGCAATCTCGAAAAATATCAGGACTGCAGCGACAAATTAACGCATTATCAATACGATGATTATGGACGGTTGTCCAGCCTGACCAATGCGATGCAGGATGTAACACAGTATAAATACTATGCAAGGCAGACACAGCCATGTGAAGTGATCTATCCCGACCAAAGTACGGAACAGTTTAAATACGATGTACTTGAACGTTTAATCGAGTACCGCGATGCTTTGGGGCGCGTCACCAACTATCAATATAGCTATGACAACTTGCCTATACGACGTAGAGATGCGGCCAATGGCATCGTGACCTATCATTATGACAACCTACGTCGTTTTACAGGGCTGACCAATGAAAATGGTAAAACGTGGACTTTAGAATACGATATCAATGACCGAGTCATTGCAGAAACGACATTTGACGATATCCGAACTGAGTATGAATACAGTCCAGCAGGACATTTGATACGACATAGGCAATATACTGAAAATAAAATACTTCGCTATAGCACGATTTTTAAGCGTAATTTGCTCGGTGAATTGTTAGAACAATATATTGTAGACCATCAAAATTTAACTGAGAAAAAAAGAACGCGATACGCCTATGATCTTGCAGGACAATTGATCGAAGCGAGAAATGAACATAGCCATGTCAAACTTAGTTATGATGAAATTGGTCAACTCAAGACAGAACAACTGATTGTGCATTGGTTGAATGCAAGTACTCAAGAACATAGCAAACGTTCACACACGTTGACACATTTGTATGACGAATTAGGTAATCGTATAGAGACCACACTTCCTGATGGTCGAAAACTCAAAACTATGTATTATGGTTCAGGGCATGCATGGAACTATGCGCTAGAAGATAGTGAAGGTTCATATGAAATTAGTTGTCTAGAACGAGATGATTTACATCAAGAAATAGGACGTAGCCAAGGACGACTACAAAGTGCATTTGTACTGGATAAAATGGGGCGTTTATTAGATCAAAACGTTAATGATGCAGAAGATCCTGAAAATAAACGTATTTCAAGGGCTTATCATTATGATAAAGCTGGGCAACTAACCGAAATATTAGATCACCGTTTTAATAGCCAAAAACAATTATGGCAACGAAAGCAAAGCTATCAGTACGACGTGTTATCAAGGCTGACTTCAAGTGAACTAAGCTCACTCGGAAGAAATGATAATTATATCCAGATCAGAGAAAAATTTGCCTTTGATCCTGCGAGTAATATCTTACCTATTGCAGTCTCTGAGAATGAAACAAAAATAGAAGATAACCGTGTTCAACATATCGAACAAGATCATCAAACCGTGGTTTATGCATATGATGACTTAGGGCGTGTGACCCAAAAACGTATACAGATCAAAGACAGTAAAGCCTTTGGATATTTAAGCTCAAAACATATATTGAACCAATTTACGACACGGCAAATAGATCTGAAATGGGATGAGCAGAATCAACTCGTAGAAAGTGTATCGAATAAACCTGATGGGCGTGGCAATAAAGAAATCATCAAAACACAATATTATTATGATCCCTTTGGACGCCGTATCGCCAAACAAAGTCAGATCTATCAAGAACAATTAGTCGCCATACAAGTCAAACAAAAATCGAGACAGCCAGTAGCACAACTGGATCATACAGGTCTGAGTTATAACCTTGATCTATCAAATGTAGCTACGCCTTCGTGGGAAAGTAAGAGCCCAGTCAGAACGAAAACGGAGCAGCGCAAACAATGTAAGCTCATAGAGACTCAAGTTGTTTGGAATGTTTGGGATGGTAACAGAATACTGCAGGACTATAACGGTCGGCATATATTTACCACCGTCTATGAAGCAGATAGTTTCGTGCCTTTGTCAAGGTTGGTTTGGTTAGATGAAAAATTAGAAATTGCTGCGAATGATCAAACTTTGGAAACACCACAGTTTGTCGAAATGCAAAAAATCGCACTTGAAAATATAGGTGATTTAAATTTTGGGGAATTAGAACCGAATTTAAAAGCTTCAAATGATGAACCTCCTAAACATAGTCAACATCAAGTGTATTGGTATCAAAATGATCACTTGGGTACACCAAGAGAATTAACTTCACATGAGGGGAATATCGCATGGGAAGCAGTGTATCAAGCTTGGGGGAATACGGTTACGGTTGAATGGCAGGAAGTTGAACTTCAGGCGATACAGCTCAATGAAATAGAAAAATCTTATCTACTGCAACCGCATCGTTTTCAAGGTCAGATTTATGATGTTGAAACAGGTTTACACTATAACCGTTTTCGTTATTATGACCCTGATATTGGCAGGTTTATCAGCCATGACCCGATAGGTTTACTTGGTGGGGAAAATCATTTTCAGTATGCGCCGAATCCTGTGGAGTGGGTGGATCCGTTTGGTCTAGAAAAAAAGATACGTGTAAGGCATTATACGAATAGAAAAGGGTCGAATGGTATAGAAGAATCAAGAAAAATTATAGCGAGAGACAATAATCGGATATATGTTGAATCAGCAAGTAAAAAACCATTATCTCCTGTGGAGGCAGAAGGAAAATATCAACTTAAACCAGGCAAAAGCAAAGACTATGTGGAATTTGATGTGTCTGAAAGTAAAACAGAATGGGTGGAAAACCCAAGGTATCATACAGATGAATTAACGATTAAGGGCGATTTTGAGCTCGATGATGATTGCAATTTAAAAGTTACAAGGAGAAGATGATGTTAAAAGAAAATGAAATGATTATTTTTAAAGGTGCAGAATTATTAGATGTGATGAAAGAAATTAATTATATATTGATTTCCTTACATAAGATTGGTTCATATTACGCATTAACGCTTCCTAATTCATATGAAGCTTATGCAAAAGAAACTACAGACTTTATAGATGATAAAAATGTTACACAAAGATTAGCGTATGTTAGAAGAATATTGTCTGAAAAATTTGATACAAGCCTAGGAGATGACGATATGGATGATATAGAACGTTATTTAGAAGATCTAGAATATTGGAGTCCTAAAGACGTAAATGATTAATTCATGAGCGGGTTTATTACATTGAATGGCAGGAAGTTGAACTTCAGACGATACAGCTCAATGAAATAGAAAAATCTTATCTACTGCAACCGCATGGTTTTCAAGGTCAAATTTATGATGTTGAAACAGGTTTACACTATAACCGTTTCCGTTATTATGACCCAAATATTGGAAGGTTTATAAGCCATGACCCGATAGGTTTACTTGGTGGTGAAAATCATTTTCAGTATGCGCCGAATCCAGTGGAGTGGGGTGATCCGTGGGGGTTAGCCTTTACTCCTAAGCCCTTATCTTCAGGAGTAGTTTTTCGGCAAGGTAGTCGTACGAATAAAAATATGACGCCGCGTCTTGGAAAAGATACAAATCCAGCTAGAAAGCCTGGATTGTCAACAACAATTGAACAACCAATCGATGGAAAATATCAGATGTTAGATGTTGAAAAATTAAATAAAAATGGATTAGATGTTATACAAGATGATCTAGATCATGCTTCAATTAGACCTAAAGATGATCCTACTTTGGAAAAGCTTAATGAATGGGCTAAGACAAGGGAAGATGCAGATAATAATCCATGTGATTTAACGCGTAATGTAAAATCATCTATTATATAAAAAGATAGGGCTGAAGGTGATGAAAAAAGATGAGCAAAAAATTTACAATGAATTTATGAATTATGTTGATGAGTTTAATTCTTTTGAAATAGTTTCAAGTGTTCAACTTAGTTTAGAAATAGCGACAAAAAGATCTAGATTATTGTTAAGTATTTCTTTTTTTTATGAATATCTTCTAGATAATGATATAGATGAGCTTGTTTTAGAACTTGAATTTGATAGAAATAGTCTACATTATTCAGGAGATATTACTAAAGGAAACGGTGAGTATATATTTATACTTAATGGAAAAAATAACAATAATATGATTTTTAATTTAGATGATATTAAATCTAAGTTGTGGTTAGCTATAAATGAAGTGGCACCAAAAAATAAAAATGGTAGGTAGATGTAGGCTATATAAAGGATGAAATTATATTTTTCCATAAACCAAAAGTGCTCATTTTTTTGATTAAAAAGTTATTAAATTTATTACTGACTTTAAGCTCAAAAGGTAATAATATGTTGAAAAAATTTATTAATGAAAAAGAGGATACTAAAGAACATTGGCTAAACTGTGAAAAAAATAGATTGCCTTATATTGATATTAAATTATTTTCTAATGAGTATTCAATAATTTATTATGATATAACTAATTTAAATGTTGATCTTGAAAAAATATCAGAGAGTTTAAGGAGAATTTATTTAGTATATATTGAATTTTTGCGGTTAAATGGATCAGTGTTTTATAATTATGTAGATCAATATTACTATTTAAATTTTTTAGTAAAGGCTGAACATGCAGAAGTATTAGCTGAATATTTGTTTGATTATTTAAAAGGTTAATACTTTCACTATAGCGTTTCCGTTATTATGAGCCTGATATTGGCAGGTTTATCAGCCATGACCCGATAGGTTTACTTGGTGGGGAAAATCATTTTCAATATGCGCTTAATCCTGTGGCGTGGATTGATCCGTGGGGCTAGCAAAAATAATACATGTAAGGCACTATACAATATAGAAAAGTGGTAAATGCTATAGAAAAATAATATCCAAAAATAGCAGTATGATGTCCCTGAAAAATAAAACAGAATGGGTAAGAAAACATCATTTAGAAGGTTTGGAATATTGGACTTCTAAAGAAAAACATGATTAGTTCAAGATAAAATTTACTATCATGAATGGAAGACATTGCCTAAGAAAAAATTGCATTTAACACGACTTTAAGAAAATATATATCTACTACAACTACACATTTTTAGAGTCAGAATCATGGTTTAGGAATCGATTTACTTGGCGGCGATGATACTTCCATGTCTATTGAATTTCGATTTGGGCTATAGCGGATATGTACTTTGATAAGAATCATCTAGTTCAGTATAGGGAAGTTAGTATCTATTACGTGATTTTTATTCTTTTATAGGCCTAAAATACTTCTAAATTTTCAATTGAAACAATAGAATAAGTTTTTTGTCAGTATGATACAGTGTAGCTGATGAAAATTTAGTATCACTTTCAATAAAATAAATTTAATTATTTTAATTAAAAATTAATATTTTATGATTAAATTTTATGTGTCGCTTCAGGATAAGCAAATACAAATTTTGTAAAAATTTAAAGCTTGCAGAAGTAACTTTATGATATTGAGCTCTAAATCTAAGGGTACTAAAATGTAACACCTAAAGAGCTGATGAATATGCACATTATTTTAGAAATAATTAATAATGTGTCATAAATTTTAAGTTTTGATGTTCTTTAGTGTGATATATTTCACATATAATATTTATTATGAGACAAGTTATAAATTTTCATAAGCTTGTGAAATTGGTATAGATGAAAATTATCTTAAATTTCATATACTTGCTTGATTTTTTATACACTGACTAGATGATGAAAAGCTTTTAGTTTTTTATAGGATGGTTGAGATATGCCAAGTAGACATAAACGTCATAAGCAAAATTATCCTCTTACAAGTTGGTCGACGGATCAGGATTGCTTATTGATCGAATATAATTTTTTAAGTTTAGATTATCTCAGTGAGATGCTGCCGTATTCCATTGATGAGATTAATGAACGTAAAGAATTTTTAGGTTTAAATACCAACCAAAAAAGCTGCGGTCAGCTTATGGGTTAATTTGACCAAAATATTTGATTTTACTGCATATCAAAGCTCCATAATGGGGCTTTTTTGTTTTATGGGTGTCTACATTTATATGTAATCGAAACAATAATATGACTTAGTGTTGAGTGTGAATAATTTATAAATGAAAACTAATATATATTGAAGTAGTATTTCTCTTGCTGAACTAGATTGTTAAGTTATATTTCATATGAATTATTATTGTTCATATTTTTTAAATAATGTATATAAATTAATGACTAAAGTAGAATAATGTTAGGTTTTTTTAAACTATCATGATAAGAATATTTGTAGTTTAAATTACGTGAATATTATTATGAAATTTAAAACAATATTAGCACTTTTTATCAATAGTTTGTGGATGAGTAATGCTGTTGCAAACCCTTTACAAAATTCGCTTGATGGGCCAGTAAAAGCCAATCTAAATCTATATGTTTTTGCTGCTGATATCTCAGGTGATATAGGTGCAGGACCTATAACTTATGACGTAGATCAGTCTTTTAGCGACACTTTAGAACATTTAGATAAGTCTTATATGGGGCATTTAGACCTAAGTAAAGGCAAATGGGGTGCATACGTCGATTATCAATCAGTTCAAACTTCTCAGAAACAAAGTGTATTGCAAGTTCCAGTCGCTTTAAGTACCGACTTGGATCAGACTAGTTTTGGTGTTTATTATCAAGCCTATACTTCTGATAAATTAACAAAAAATGGCTATTCAAAATTTATATTAGAACCGACTGTTGGACTACATCATACCAAAGCAGCTGCCAATCTCAGTGCTTTGGGTAAAAATATTGATCTAAACAAATCATGGAATGAAATCTTTTGGGGAAGTCGTTTTAAATACAATTTTGAATCACCTTTTAATCTAGCGTCAGAAATCACATTTGGCCAGGAAGGCACGATATCTGCGCAAACATATTTGGGTTATCGTCTTGGTTTTTTTGATCGAGATTTCAATTTACGTATGGGATATCGTTATCTAGAGCAAGACTACAGAAGTGATAATTTTCATTGGAAAGTTAAAGAATATGGTCCAGTTATTGGTTTAAATCTACCACTTTTCTAAGCAGGATATTAATATGAAAAAGAACTTATTGAGAGCATGTTTAGCAGCGGGTTTATTGATTGCGAGTGATATTGCAATGAGTTGTACCCGGGTTGTATATCTTGGTGATCAGGACGTGATGACGGCACGTTCGATGGATTGGAAATCGGATGTCGGGACTAATCTTTGGATTTTACCCAATAAAGTACAACGTTCTGGTTTAGCAGGTCCTGATTCAATTCAATGGAAATCGAAATATGGTAGCGTAGTTGCGACTGGCTATGATATTTCAACTACGGATGGGGTCAATGAAAAAGGTCTTTCCGCAAACTTATTGTGGCTTGTTGAATCTGAGTATCCAACTGTAAATAAGAGCAAAAAACCAAAATTGAGTATTTCACTTTGGGCACAATATGTCTTGGACAATTTTGCCACTGTTAATGAAGCGATTTCGGCCTTAGAAAAAGAGCCTTTTATCGTCGTTACAGATCAGGTTCCAGGTGAAAAGCGCTTAGCAACTTTACATTTATCAATCTCTGATGCGAGTGGTGATAGTGCAATTGTAGAGTATATAAATGGTAAACAAGTTATTCATCATAATAAAAAATATCAAGTGATGACCAACTCACCAACCTTTGATCAACAGCTTGCATTAAATACTTACTGGCAGCAAATTGGTGGTACAACGATGCTACCAGGTACAAATCGAGCTTCTGATCGTTTTGCTCGTGCCTCATTTTATATCAATGCAATTCCTAAGAATGCAACTCCGCAGCAATCTTTAGCCAGTGTTTTCAGTGTGATACGTAATGTATCTGTACCTTTTGGTCTAAACACTGAAGAAGAACCAAATATATCATCAACACGTTGGCGTACTGTTGTGGATCATAAACGTCAGTTATACTTTTTTGAGTCGGCTGTCTCTCCAAATATATTTTGGGTTGACTTAAAAGAGATTAACTTTAATGATGGTAATACTAAAAAACTAGATTTAGGCGTTGATCAAGCAAAAGTATATGCAGGTAAAGCCAATGCATCTTTTGTAGAAAGCAAACCATTTTCTTTTCTTGGTATAAAATAGTTCTTCATCAACATGAGATTCGTTATGAATAAATTTTTCGCCATTGCATTATTATCCAGCTCAATTATTGGCTGCGCATCTACGCAACCAACTCAAAATGCTGCGATTAAGGACCTCGTACTTTGCAAAACTAATGAAATTTGTCCTGCAGTTAAAGTTGCAAGAAGTACAACAAACAGTGCTAATGCAAGAATTACAATCGATCTGGACGATACATATCAGGAGTTTAATATCCAACAAGTCGTCTTTGATAATGGTCAAAAGCAAGTGAATTTTCCTGTAACTGGCGCAACTAAATTTGACTATATTGCAAAAATGCACCGTTCAACGAATAGTATAGAAGTACCGATTTCTTTACTTAAAGATTTAGGTGGTACAGATACCGTTTCAATGACTTTAGTTACAGATCGTGGAAATATCACGCGATATATTTTAAATCATGGTGAAAAATCAGGCATTTATAATCAATTTGCAAAATTGAAAAGTAATTAATTGCTTTGAGATTCCGCCTAATTAAGTGATTAGGCGGTTCATTAATTTTTAGAGATAGAAGTAAGAAATAAAATATAAATTATGTGATTAATTTTTTCTTATTTTCATTAAATGCATCTACTACACACAGCATAAAACAACACAGGGCATAGCATAAGCCAAGTATACAAGCTCCATTCCAACCAAAATGTCGCCATGCATAGATACCTGTAGTGGTTCCTAGAGCAGCACCCAAGAAATAGCCCGTCATGTAGATGGCATTAAATCGTGATTTTGCTGTACCACTTAATTGGTAGACAATACTTTGATTGGTCACATGAATAGCTGAAAGTGATGAGTAGATAATAACAGTCGCAATCACGTAAAAAATCAAACTATATGCTAAAGAATAGAAAAACAGCCAAGATACAATGAGCCCAATTCCACATAAGATTGAAATACGATGCGCATAACCTTTATCAATGAATTTTCCGGTAAAATTAGCTAGAAATACTCCGATAATACCGACCAATCCAAATAGCCCAATAGTAAAGTCACTAAAATGATAAGGGGCAGGAGCTAGAAGGAGTGACATTGTGGTAAAGATGATGCTGATCCCTGCAAAAGTTAAACCTCCAATATAAGCACGCAAACGCAATTTGCTATTTTCACGAAAAATTTGATATAAAGTTTGCATAGTATGCAAGTATTTATCCGATTTTTCAGGAGGAAATGGACTAATATTTCGATATAAAATAAATGTCGTAATCAGTAAAATTGAACCACAAATCACATAAATAACATGCCAAGAAAACAGTGTAGATAGCAATCCAGCGAACGAGCGTGCCAACAAAATTCCAAGCATCAAGCCACTAATCAGAAAACCTACGATACGTCCGCTACTATTTGCAGGTGCTAAACTGGCTGCAAGCGGGATCATAAGTTGAGCTGAACTAGAAAATAGTCCTGTAATGAGTGTGCCTAAAAGTAATATATAAATATTGGTTGAAAATCCACTGATCAGTAGACCAAATGATGCCAGCAACATCATGATAAATAACAAACGTCTTTTTTCTAAAATATCCCCTAATGGCATTAGAAATAACAAACCACAAGCGTAGGCGGCCTGAGCAATGGTTGGAACCCAAGCAGTCGTTGTTTCGGTTAATTTTAGCTCGACACTCATCGAGTGAATCAAAGGCTGACTAAAATAGTTCCCACCAGCACAAATCCCAATCGCGATAGCCATGAGTATAATGGTTGGGGTATATATTTGACTTTTCATGTGACCTATTTTGAGAATAAGACTGTGAAAAACACGATATTCTCTTGCTGTTTTCGTAGCGATTTAGATAAGCATTTATAGTACATATCATGTGTACTCATTCGAGTTTTGATTAACTATTTGGCATAAGATCATGAAGATTTTTTACGTAATATCATGAGAGTTGCGGATGCAAATGCATAAACTTTATTATTTTCATCGACAATTTTTCCTTCACTAATCACGATATTTCGACCAGCGTTAATGAGCTTGGCTACGGCGCGATAAGTAAAACCTGATTGCATGGGGCGAGTCATTTTTACATTGAGGTCAATCGTACCATAACCTTCATTTGCATCAATCAACGTATGTGCAACACCACCCGTCGCAGTGTCTAGAGCTGTCGCACAAAAACCGCCATGTACGCCACCTTGAATATTTAAATGACGCTGATCGGGGCTAACCTCATAGACGATATAACCACGTTCTACTTCCACTAATTTCATTGGAATGGTTTGTGCCATTGCCGATGCGGCGATTTCTCCATTTTTTAGCGCGGTTAAAAATTCAAGTCCTGTTGCGTGTTGCATATCCATATTTGGTATTATCTATCTATTTAGAGTTTTGCTAATTTAGCATAATGATATTAAAAATAGAATAAAGTTTTGCTGTGCAAAATTTACTACTTAAAAAGTCTCATTTTCTAAAAAGTATCATTCATCATAGGACTTGTGATTTTATTGATAAAAAGTGATTTATATTGATTTCATATTGAGCAAAGGAGATGTAAATCATGCTTACGTACGAGCAAAATCAATTGATCACAGATGTTAGTCCAGGTACACCTTTAAATAAATATTGGAAAAAGTTTTGGTTACCTGTTTTACGTAGTGCAGCATTGGATGTAGGTGCTGCGCCAAAGAAAGTCGAAATGCTATGTGAAAAGTATGTCGCATTCCGTGGTGAAAATGGCAAAGTAGGTTTTTTATACGAAGCTTGCCCACACCGCGGCGTTTCGCTTGCAATGGGTCGTAATGAAAATAATAGTTTAACGTGTATCTTCCATGGTTGGCGCTTTGATGCAGAAGGTAACTGTATCAATATGCCTACTGAAAAAGATCAATCATTTTGTAACAAAGTTAAAGGTCAAGGATTTCCTGTAAAAGAAGCTGGCGGGATGGTTTGGGTTTATCTTGGAGAAGGTGAACCGCCTAAATTTAGTGATTATGCTTTCAATCTAATGGATGCTGATCATGTTCGCCCACGTGCTTCTTATAATGAAGCAAATTGGCTACAAAATGTAGAAACTTTACTTGATTCTGCACATATTAATTTGTTGCATAGTGATACAACTGATAATAGTAAAATCCCGCAATATGGTTTGCAGTTAACTGCTGGAAACAATACACCGCAATACACTTTTGAACCTCGCCCTTATGGACTGCGTTCTTATTCATTACGTGACAATCCAAATGCTGAACTGAATAATTTACGTGTGACTGAATATGTTGCACCAGGCACAGCATTTATTGGGACTACAGATGATGAAGCTGGTTTTGCCATCATTGTTTTGCCTGTCAATAATACGCGTAGCTTGCAATGGTACATTTATTGGGATGCAAGACAACCGATTAATAATAATCTTCCAGATTTTGCGATTGATGGTACAGATCCAGATGATGACAATTTTGCTGCCTCTCGTCAGGGGACGTATATGTATGGACAAGATCGTGCTGCGATGAAAGCTGGAGAAAGTTGGTCTGGTATCCCAGGTGTTATTTTTGAGGATTATGCTGTTGCAGAAAGTATTCCAGTTGTGGATCGTACACGTGAGTTTTTAGGCAGTGGTGATTTAGCTATTGTTCGTATGCGCCGTATTTTGATGGAACGGATTAAACTTGCTCAAGACGATAAAGAATGCGTATTTGCAGATGAATGCGATTACAAATCGTTGCGTGCGCTAGCAGATATGATTCCAAAAGATACGGATATTAAACAACATACTTATGCAAAAGAAGCAGCACGAAAAGCCGATTTTAAGGATGAACATGCAGCTTAAGATCAATCAAAATAATTTTTTTTTTGATTGATGTGGTAGGAGAAGGTCAAATGGAACGGTTGAAAGCAAGAGTAAAAACAATCACTTACTTAGCTGAAGATATCTTAGGTTATGAGTTTGAAGGGCTGAATCAAAAATTTCTGCCTGCATTTACACCAGGATCAAATGTTGATTTATTTGTTGAGAGCGTACCAGTGCGTAGCTACTCTTTATATAATAAATATGAAGATAGTCATACGTATAAAATCGCGATTAATAAAGATGAAAAAAGTCGTGGTGGCTCAATGGGTTTTCAAAATAAATTGAAAGCTGGGCAAATCGTAGAGTTATCTGAACCTAGAAATAATTTTACATTTCACGGTGAGCATAACGATATTGTTTTTATTGCTGGTGGAATAGGCATTACCCCGATTTTATCAATGATTGAGCATATAAGTGAGCAAAATTGGAAACTGTATTATTTTGCCCGCTCTGAAGATAAATGTGCTTTTGCTCAGTATCTAAAAGATAAATTTGATCAACATGTTGAAATTATTTTAAGCAATCAGGCTGGAAATATTCAAAAAAGAGTGGACCATGTTTTTCAGGTGCATAGTCGGAATACGGAGTTTTATTGCTGTGGGCCTAGCAATATGATCGAGGCATTTAAAAGCTTTCAAGCTGATTTTCCATTGACCTATTACGAATCTTTTGTTCCAGAACATGAGGCATCAACTGAAAATAGTTATACGGTTGAACTGCGTAAAAGTAATAAACTCATTGAAGTCGTGCAAGGGGAAACCTTACTCGATGCATTGCTAAAAAATGGATGCGATGTTATGCATTCATGCAAAGAAGGTATTTGCGGAGCATGTGAAACCCCTGTGTTAGAAGGTGCTGTTGATCATCGTGACTCAATATTGACTGATGATGAAAAACTCGAAAATAAAACCATGTTCCCATGTTGTTCAAGTGCAAAAGATAAATTCTTGGTTCTTGATATTTAAGCATATCTAGAGAATTACTAGTTTTGTCCTCAGACAGAGCTAGTAATTGTCATTGTGAACAATATTTTACTCAATTTTATTATCCAAATCTTGCGGGATTAATTTACATGAGTTTTTTAGATATATTTCAATAAATAATTTGGGTGACATGCCGACATATTTATTAAAAAAGTAATTTAATTTTGATGGATTCTCTATACCAGTTTTTAGGCAGACTTGAGTAATATTTAATCCTTGTAAGAGCAGTTTCTTCGCCATATCGATACGTTTATGAACTAAAAAATTGTAGGGCGTAGTACCAAAAGTTTTTTTAAACTCTCTGAATAAATGCGAACGTGACCAATTCATTTCTTGGCAGAAATCATCAATATTGATGTTTTTAGAGTAATTTTCATCTATATATTGCTGAAGTTTTCCTACTTGAAATGAGGTGATACCACCTATTTGGTTTTGTTTTACTGCATTGCTTTGGGTGAGATATTGTTGGTGTATGTGTTGAAAACAATCGTGATACATTTTTAAAATGAACTGTTTTTTTTGTTCTATATCCTGATATGACAAAATCATACGAAATAGACCATCGATCCAATTATCACGAATACCATGTAAATGGTTGAGTTCATATGATATTGGCTTTTCAATATTTGTCAGTTGAAGCAAATCATCCCAAAAATAAATTTGTGCATAAATGAGTTTATTATAAATATTCCATTCGTAGCCGTGTTTGCCATAGATCGAAATAGAGTTAAATTTCACGTTATTTTGACCAATAACATTGTTTCTCACTCGGATACTGCCAGAGATATGATAACTCAGGCAAATTTCTTCTAAAAAAGGTTCAATGACTTTGGCATTTTCAGTTTCCCATATGGCAAAAAGTGGACGGCCCTCATGAAAAATACATTCGATAAGATGTGCATTGGGGTTTGTTGAAATTGCCTCGAAGGCATTTTGCCCCTCACTTTTGAGTAGCAAAGATTCGTTTTGAATCATATCTTTCATCGACGATTAAAGCTCCATTTTAAATGTGATCTTTCAATCAACTCAGACATCATGTCTGATCATATTGTATATGTATTTGGCGATATTCTGATGGTCTAAGTCCCGAATATCGCTGAAAAAATCGACTAAAATAGGCAGGATCTTTAAAACCGAGTTGATAACAGATATTGTTAATCGCCGTATCTGTAAAGATCAGTAAGCGTTTAGCTTCTTGCATTTGGCGATCATAAATCAATTTTTTAGATGAAATATCTGCCAGTCTGCGACAGATCTCGTTTAGCCGAGTTTCTGTTACAGCCAAATGCTCGGCATATTGGGTTAGTGACCAATGTTGATCATAATGAGTCTCGATCAGTTCATTAAACTTACGAAATATTGCGAGATCATTCCCAGTATTTTTCATACGAGGCGGAACAGCTTCTGCTAATCGCATAATTTGAATAAAGATAAGATTGATTAAGCTTTTTAAAGCAAAATTTTTCGCCATTTTATTGGTTTCAAATTCAACTTTTAATTCACTCAAATATGTTTCAAGTTGGTCAAGATCTTTACTGTATCTGTGATCTAATTGTGAAGCATGCAAACAAATGGGATCGATATGCTGAACTTTAAGATCTATTTGTAAAAGTGGCCACACGATGTTTTGCTGAATGGTGAGGACATGACCTTCACAACCGGGATCAGTAATAAATGCATGCGCAACTGAAGGGGGGGTTAAAAAGAATGCAGGCGCTTGGCAGACATATTTAACATCATCCAAAAATACTCTGACTGTACCTTTAGTAAAAAAATGAATCTGGAAAAAACGGTCATGACGATGCGGAGGCATGTTCATACCAAAAAAATTGGCGAGTTTTGCCTGCGCTTCGTAATGGATTTCTTCACCAGCATAGCGCTGATCGTAGACTTCACCCATATGTAAGTTTGGAATGACTGCTGTTTTCATACCTTCGGATCCATGAAAAGTATATTTTTTTGTATCATAACTCAAAAAAGTGCTTGCTTTTAGTTATGATGTTAACTATAAAGTTAATATATTAACTAATTTTTAAAAAGTCTAGTAGGGAATATCTAGATTTAGTGGATGAGAGTATCAAATGAGTACATCAAATAGTATTGATACACAAGGAAATATCTTTGGTATTGCTTTGAATTATAAGAGTTTATATGAAACTCTAAAACAGCAGTTCAATGAAAAGCCTTATGTAAAAGAACCTGTTAAGCCAGTTTTATTTATTAAAACACCAAATACACGTAATCAATCAGGTCAGGCTGTGATTAAACGTGCAGGTGAGATTTTACAGGCTGGACCTGCAGTTGGCATCGTGATCGGGAAAAGTACCAGTCGCGTCAAGAAAAGTGATGCTAATGCACATATTGCGGGTTATGTTGTGATCAATGAACTTAGCTTACCAGAAGAAAGTTACTATCGTCCCGCTATTAAAGCAAAATGCCAAGATGGATTTTGTGTGCTTGGCAATGCTGTAGCAAAAGATCAAGTGACTGATGTGGATCATTTAGAACTGCGTGTTTATGTGAATGGTGAACTAAAACAAACAGGCAATACTTCAGACTGGATTCGCAGCCCTGAGCAAATTATTGAAGAAATTTCAGATTATATGCCGCTTTCTGAAGGTGACATTATTATCACTGGAACCCCTTTAGGTCGTGTAAATCTACAACATGGTGATGTAGTGCGTGTCGAGGTTGATCAACTTGGTGCAATTGAAAACACCATTACGGAAGAAGGAGTTTAAAACATGAAAACTGCTCAAATTCGTCACAATGGTGAAACTTATCAAGTTGAAGTGCTCGAAGATTTACAAGTAAAACTTCCAAATGGTGAAGTGCTTGCTGAAAATGAAGTGCAATGGTTACCGCCAGCAAATGGAACCATGTTTGCTTTAGGCTTGAATTATGCCGATCATGCACGCGAACTTGCTTTTGAACCACCGAAAGAACCACTGATTTTCATCAAAGCACCAAATACATTTACAGGTCACAACCAAAACACTTGGCGTCCTGACAATGTTGAATATATGCATTATGAATGTGAATTGGTTGCGGTGATTGGCAAGACTGCAAAAAATGTAAAACGTGAAAATGCACTTGAATATGTTGCTGGTTATACCTTGTGTAATGATTATGCAATTCGTGATTATTTGGAAAATTATTATCGTCCAAATCTACGTGTTAAAAACCGCCATTCAACAACGCCTGTTGGTCCTTATCTGATCGATACAGCATCAATTCCTGAACCGAACAATTTGGTATTAAAAACTTGGGTCAATGGTGAACTTCGTCAAGAAGGGACAACCGCTGACATGATTTTTAATGTGCCATTTTTAATTGAATATATTTCATCATTTATGACGCTAAATCCAGGCGACATGATTGCAACAGGTACACCAGAAGGTTTGTCTGATGTGGTTCCTGGTGATGAAGTTGTGGTTGAAATTGAAGGTATCGGCAAACTTAGAAACTTTATCGTTTCTGAAACAGAATTTTTTAAAAATAATTGATGATAAAAGGATTTGAAAATGATTAAACATTGGATTGATGGTAAAGAAGTCGAAAGCGCTGAAACATTTACAGATTATAACCCTGCAACCAATCAGGCGATTTGTGAAGTTGCAAGTGGTGGTCAAGCAGAAATTGATTTAGCGGTTGCAGCAGCGAAAAAAGCAGCACCACAATGGGCAAGAACGCCTGCTAAAGAACGTGCAAAATTGATGCGTAAATTGGGCGATTTGATCGACCAAAACGTGGCAAAAATTGCTGAATTGGAAACTTTAGATACAGGTTTGCCGATTCACCAAACTAAAAATGTTTTGATTCCACGTGCATCGCATAACTTCAACTTCTTTGCTGAAGTATGTACTCGTATGAATGGGCACAGCTACCCAGTCGACGATCAAATGTTGAACTATACATTGCATCAACCTGTGGGCGTGTGTGGTTTGGTTTCTCCGTGGAATGTGCCATTTATGACGGCAACTTGGAAAACTGCACCATGTTTAGCTTTGGGAAATACTGCTGTACTTAAAATGTCTGAGCTTTCGCCTTTGACTGCAAATGAGCTTGGTCGTTTAGCGCTTGAAGCTGGGATTCCTGAAGGTGTATTCAACGTTGTTCAAGGTTTTGGTGCAACGGCAGGTGATGCGCTTGTTAAACATCCTGATGTACGTGCGATTTCATTTACAGGCGGTACTTTAACTGGTCGCCGTATCATGGCAAGCGCAGGGATCAAAAAATACTCAATGGAGCTTGGTGGTAAATCTCCAGTGCTTATTTTTGAAGATGCAGATCTAGAACGTGCATTGGATGCTGCTTTATTCACCATTTTCTCTCTAAATGGCGAGCGTTGTACTGCGGGTAGCCGTATCTTTATTCAAGAATCTGTATATGATGAATTCGTCAAAGAATTTGCTCGTCGTGCGAAGAACATCATTGTTGGTGATCCGCAAGATCCAAATACTCAAGTCGGTTCAATGATCACTAAAGCGCATTACGACAAAGTAACCGGCTATATCAAAATTGGTATCGAAGAAGGTGCAAACCTTGTTGCAGGTGGTTTAGAGCGTCCTGCAAACTTGCCAGAACATTTGAAAAATGGTCAGTTTATCCAACCTACGGTATTTGCAGATGTTGATAACCGTATGCGTATTGCGCAAGAAGAAATTTTTGGTCCAGTGGTTTGTTTGATCAAATTTAAAGATGAAGCAGATGCACTTCGTTTGGCAAACGATGTTGAATATGGTTTGGCATCTTATATCTGGACAAATGATATCGGTAAAGCACATCGTTTAGCAGCGGGTATTGAAGCTGGGATGGTCTTTATCAATAGCCAAAACGTGCGTGACTTACGTCAACCGTTTGGTGGTGTTAAAGCGTCTGGTACTGGACGTGAAGGTGGTGAATACAGCTTTGAAGTATTCACAGAGTTGAAAAACGTAAGTATTTCAATGGGGTCACATCATATTCCAAAATGGGGCATCTAAGCTCTAGACCAGGAAGGTTGAAATGAAAGGATAATTCACAGGGAAGTTTTTAAGCATTTTCAAGTGAATTATCCAGATATCAAACGACATGATGTGCAAAATAAAAAAGTTTCAGGAAGATAAATTATGGGTAAATTAGCTTTAGCGGCAAAGATTACACACGTGCCTTCGATGTATTTATCAGAACTCCCAGGTCCAACCAATGGTATTCGTCAGGCGGCTATTGATGGACATATCGAAATTGGTCGTCGTTGTCGTGAATTAGGGGTAGATACGATTGTTGTATTTGATAGTCATTGGCTGGTAAACAGTGCATTTCATATCAATAGTGGTGCGCATTTTGAAGGTGTTTATACCAGTAATGAATTGCCACATTTTATTCAAGATATGGAATTTGACTATGACGGTAACCCAGAATTGGGTGAAATCATGCAAGAAGAAATCGCCAAAACAGGTATCCGTGTTCAATCTCACAATATTAAAAGTTTAGAACTTGAATATGGCACATTGGTTCCAATGCGTTATATGAATAAAGATAAACATTTTAAAGTTGTTTCAGTTTCTGCATTTTTAACATCTCATGAATTAGAAGACAGCCGTAAATTTGGTGAAGGTCTAGTGAAAGCGATTGAAAAATATGACGGTACTGTTGCTGTCTTTGCAAGTGGTTCACTTTCACATCGCTTTATTTGGGATCGTGAATATAAACGTGGAATGGATGCCTATACACGTGAATGGGATCGCCAAGTAGATAAACACGTGGTTGGAATGTGGGAACGTGGTGAATGGGCAGAGTTTGTAGAAATGCTCCCAGAATATGCAGAATATTGTTTCGGTGAAGGCGGCATGCATGACACTGCGATGCTGCTGGGCGTATTAGGTTGGGATCAATACAACAAAGGCGTTGAGATTATTACGCCAGCTTTCCCAAGTTCTGGAACAGGGCAGATCAATGCGATTTTCCCGTTGCCTGATCATTTTTGATTTTAAAAAGTGAATCCCTCTGAGCTTCTCTTAAAAAAGGAGGAGGACGAATCCATTTTTGAGATTCGAAAGTCTCCTCTCGATGGAAATGAGAAGTTTGGAGTGGCATTTGCTACACGCTGACTAGACATTATAGATCATTGATATTGTATAAATATTTAAATTCATAAAATGGACTGATTTAAATATTTGCAATAGATCAACACAAAATATGGAGATTTCCTATGCCACATTTTATCGCTGAATACAGTGCAAATTTAGAAGATTCTGTCGATTTTCAGGACTTATTCGAACAAGTGAATAATTTCTTAGGTGGCACAGGTGTCTTTCCTCTCGGTGGTATCCGTAGCCGTGCCATTCGTATGGACAAATTCCGTATGGCAGATGCTAAACACGATTATGCTTTTGTACATATGACGCTGAAAGTTGGATCGGGGCGAGATTTGGAAACAAGGCAAAAAGTTGCGACTGAGTTATTTGCAATCATAGAGAAATTTTTCCAGCCTTTAAAAGATCAACGCCTTTTGGCGATTTCATTTGAAATGGTAGAGCTTGATCCAGTACTCAATTTCAAATCCAACAATATTCACCAGTTTTTAAAAGCCAACCAATAAAAGGATTTAAATATGTTAGATAAAGCAAAAATTCAGGAGTTGGCTTTACAACTTGATCAAGCTGAAAAATCAGGTCAGCAAATACGTCAATTTTCTTTGCAATATCCAGAAATCACAATTGAAGATGCTTATGAAATCCAAAAGGCTTGGGTTGCACATAAAATCAGTGAAGGTCGTAAATTGGTTGGACATAAAATTGGTCTGACTTCACGTGCCATGCAAGTCTCTTCAAATATTACCGAACCTGATTATGGTGCATTGCTTGATGATATGGTGTTCCAAGAAGGCTCAGATATTCCCATGTCACGTTTTATTGTGCCACGTGTAGAAGTTGAATTGGCATTTATTTTGGGGAAACCACTTTCTGGTCCAAATTGCACGATATTTGATGTACTTGATGCGACAGAATATGTCATTCCTGCCATCGAAATCATTGATGCACGTTTGCATAACGTCGATCCTGAAACGCAAATTACCCGTAAAGTTTTTGATACGATTTCTGATAATGCTGCCAATGCGGGGATTGTCCTCGGTGGTCGCCCAATTAAACCAACAGAAATGGATTTACGCCGTGTAGCAGCGATTTTATATCGCAATGGTGTAATTGAGGAATCAGGCGTTTCAGCGGCAGTACTGAATCATCCTGCCAAAGGTGTGGCTTGGCTCGCAAATAAATTGCATCCTTATGGTGTGACTCTACAACCGGGTCAAATTATCTTAGGTGGTTCATTTACCCGTCCTGTAGCTGCCAAAGCCGGTGATACTTTCCATATTGATTATGATCAATTGGGTTCAATTGCGTTCCGTTTTGTTTAATTGAGGTGGATGAACATGTTAGATACAACAAATTACTTCAAGAAAAAACTCAAAACTGATCAGCAAATTGGTATGTGGGTTGGTTTAGCAAATGCATACTGCGCTGAAATTGCAGCGAATGCAGGGTATGACTGGTTGCTGATTGATGGTGAACATGCACCGAATGATGTGCGTAGCATTTTAGGTCAATTACAAGCCATTGCTGCTTATCCTAGCCAAGCAGTTGTACGACCTGTGATTGGTGATGTCAATTTGATTAAGCAGTTATTGGATGTGGGTGCGCAAACCTTACTGATTCCTATGGTTGAAAGTGCAGAACAAGCAGAATTGATGGTTCGTGCAACTCAATATCCACCAGAAGGAATCCGTGGTGTCGGTTCTGCTTTGGCTCGCGCTTCACGCTGGCAAAATATTAGCGATTATCTAGATACTGCAAGCGATGACATTTGTGTATTGGTACAAATTGAATCGAAAAAAGGTTTAGAAAATCTTGATGCAATATTGGCTGTTGAAGGTATTGATGGTGTCTTTATTGGACCTGCGGACTTATCTGCAGCACTTGGCTACCGAGGTAATCCGGGTCATCCAGATGTGCAAAAAATTATTGTCGATAGTATAAATAAGATACGAAAAGCAGGCAAAGCAGCCGGAATTTTATCAGCTGATGAAAAATTAGCTCGTACTTATTTAGAATTGGGTACAGAATTTGTTGCAGTAGGTGTCGATACCAGCTTACTGATGAAATCTATGAAACAATTGCTTGGTAAATATAAACAAATTGATGACGTAGCAGCAAAAACGCCAAGTGTTTATTAAGATCTCGTCAATACTAGAAACGTTAGTCTTTAGGAAAATATTATGCAACTCAGCAATCCTGCATTATTAAAAAATCAAGTTTTTATAGATGGGCAATGGGTCAATGCGACTGATGGTAAAAACTTCAATGTCAGCAACCCTGCAACAAATGAAGTGATTGAAACTGTACCATCAGTGACGACTGCTCAAGTTGAACAAGCAGTAGAAGCAGCAGAAACTGCATTTCAAACGTGGAAATTGACGACAGCAAAAGAGCGTTCATTGTTACTTAAAAAATGGTATCAATTGATCGTTGAAAACCAAGAAGATTTGGCTGTTATTTTAAGTAGTGAACAAGGTAAATCCATTACTGAAAGCCGTGGTGAGATCCTTTACGGTGCAAGTTTTATCGAATGGTTTGCAGAAGAAGCAAAGCGTACATATGGTGATGTGATTCCTCACGACAAACAAGGTCGTCGTCTCGTGGTAATTCGCCAACCAGTTGGTGTTGTTGCTGCGATTACACCGTGGAATTTTCCAAATGCGATGATTACCAGAAAAGTTGGACCTGCACTTGCAGCAGGTTGTACTGTGATCATCAAGCCTGCTTCAGAAACTCCACTTTCAGCATTGGCACTGGTTGCACTTGCTGAGCAAGCTGGTATTCCTAAAGGCGTAGTCAATGTTGTAACTGGTAGCGCGCGTGAAATTGGTGCGGTACTGACTGAACATCCGTTGGTACGCAAAGTTTCATTTACGGGTTCTACTCAAATTGGTAAATTGTTGATGCAACAATGCTCATCGACTATGAAAAAAGTCAGCATGGAGCTAGGTGGTAATGCACCATTTATCGTATTTGAAGATGCGGATCTTGATCGAGCTGTAGACGGTGCAATTGCTTCAAAATTCCGTAATAGTGGTCAAACTTGTGTATGTACCAACCGTGTTTTAGTCCATGAAAGTGTGCATGATGCTTTTGTTGAAAAATTGGCTGCCGCAGTTGAAAAATTAAAAGTTGCAGCAGCGTTTGAACAAGGTGCCGAACAAGGACCATTAATCAACGAGAAAGCCGTTGAGAAAATCCAAGAACATATCGAAGATGCAGTTGCCAAAGGTGCAAAAGTGGTGACTGGTGGTCATCGACATGCATTGGGTTATACCTTCTTTGAACCAACTGTATTGTCAGGTGTAACACCTGATATGTTGGTTGCCAAAGATGAAACTTTTGGTCCACTTGCACCTGTCTTTAAGTTTTCAACTGAAGCTGAAGCGATTGAAATGGCCAATGATACTGAATTTGGCTTGGCTTCATATATCTATACTCAAAATTTGAGTCGTGCTTGGCGAGTAGGTGAGGCACTCGAATACGGTATGGTTGGCATCAATGAAGGTCTCATTTCAACTGAAGTTGCACCATTTGGTGGAATCAAAGAATCAGGTTGTGGTCGAGAAGGATCAAAATACGGTATTGAAGATTATCAAGAGCTTAAATATATGTGTATGGGTATTTAAGGCTTAATACAAAATTTAAAAAATAGAATCTACGGATTCTATTTTTTAGTTCTACAGAAAAAACCACTATATTTTCTTACATTTTAACGGATAATTCTTGTGCAATTATAGTTAATATGTTAAATAATATAAGTAAATCAGTTCATAAACATTGAACTAAGTTAAACAAGTTTTATGCATATTCTCAGATTATCTAAAAAATATGTATTCATTTAGGTATTTAGTTAATATATTAATTAAAAATATCTTGATTTTATTTTAGCGTCTTGTAAATAGTACACATCACGAAGGATTGGAAATAGATTTCCATGATTTGGAGAAGGAAATGACAACAACTGTAAGCGTTGCTCCAACTGACAAATTGAGTGCTGAAGAGCGGAAAGTCGCATTTGCGACGATTGTTGGTACGACTGTTGAATGGTATGATTTTTTTATCTATGCCGCGGCAGCTGGATTGATTTTTAAAGATTTATTTTTTGCACCAGCTGGCAATACCTTAGGAACAATTTTAGCCTTTGCAACGGTTGGAATTAGTTTTTTATTTAGACCACTGGGCGCATTTCTAGCAGGATACCTCGGCGACCGTTATGGCCGTAGAATTGTTTTAGTCAGCACGCTTGTTTTAATGGGGCTTGCAACAACGTGTATCGGTTTATTGCCGACGTATGCAAGTATCGGGGTGATGGCTCCGATTATGTTGCTGGTCTTGCGTATTTTACAAGGCTTGGCAGCAGGCGGTGAATGGGGCGGTGCTGTATTGATGGCAGTAGAACATGCGCCTGTAGAAAAACGCGGTCGTTTTGGTTCATTTCCACAAATTGGTGTACCTCTTGGTTTAATTCTTTCTTCAATCATGCTGGCATTGATGACAGGTGTCATTTCACCGGGTGAAGCATTTTTAGAATGGGGTTGGCGTGTTCCATTTTTATTCAGTATTGTTCTATTGTTTGTAGGGCATTGGATTCGCCGTACTGTAGAAGAAAGCCCTGTATTTGAAGAAATTAAAGAACGTAAGGCAGCTTCAACAACGCCTATTTCTGATTTATTTAAAAACCATGCATCTTTGGTATTGTTGGCAGCATTATTGTTTGCAGGCAATAGCGCTTGTGGCTATATGACGACAGGTGGCTTTATCCAAAACTATGCAACCAATCCAAATGGACCATTGCATATCGAAAAAACCCCAATTTTAATTTGTGTGACCTTGGCATCTATTTGCTGGTTAATTACAACCTATATTTCGGGTATTTTATCCGACAAAATCGGTCGTAAAAAAACGTATATTGCTGGTTGGATTTTGCAATTATGTGGTGTGTTTGCCTTATTCCCGCTGGTTAATACAGGTGCTATCCCAATGATTGCACTGGGTTTATGTTTCTTGGCATCAGGTATTGGTCTGACATATGGCGTACAGTCTGCATATTATTCTGAGTTATTTCCAGCATCGATCCGTTTTTCAGGCATCTCTATTTCCTATGCATTGGGTGCGATTATCGGTGGCGCATTTGCACCTATGATCGGAACATGGTTGATTAGTGTTACGGGAACCACAATGTCTGTGACCTTGTATCTAGCGGCTATGACGACAATTGGTTTAATTTCGACGCTATGTTTGCGTGATCGAACTGGTATTCCATTGGGTCCAGATCATGAAGCAGAGCAAAGTGTATCTCCGATTATCTGGAAAAAATAATCGACAGAATCTGAGATTTTATAAATAAATTGCAATGAAAAAAATGCATCTTCGGATGCATTTTTTTATATTTGGAAACAAGATAAATGACAAATTGCATAAATAAATTTTAGATTAAAATAATGTTTCACAATTTGCCCCCCTCATCCTAACCTTCTCCCAAAGGAGAAGGGACTTTCTATATTCATTTTACAAAATAATAAATGATTATATATTTTTGATTTATGAATGATAAAAACATATTTACTGAAAATAAGAAAAAACAAGATTATACAAAATAAGACATAATCCATGAAAAGTACCATTTTAACTTGGAATAGTGCATTAAAGTTTTTGAAAATTCATTCAATAATGGTTTTAAGCAGGATATTTAATGTTTTAGACCTGAAGTCTAAATAGAGACACGATATTATTTTAAGGATGATTGGAAATGGAAAATACAATTTCAAATACATATACTTCAAATCATGATCAGTATGAAAATGATTTTTCAATCAATAGCATGAGCTATACACAAGCAAAATCTCCCCTAAATGTTGAAGTGCCGATGCTTGAAAAAATCAAAGCATTATTACCAACTATTGCAGCAAATGCAGAACAAGCAGAACAATTGCGTCAAGTTCCAGATGAGAACATTGCACTACTTAAACAAATTGGCTTTCACAAAGCATTTCAACCGAAAGTTTATGGCGGTTTGGAAATGTCATTACCAGAGTTTGCTGATTGTATCGTGACACTTGCGGGGGCATGTGCAGGTACTGCATGGGCATTTAGTTTACTTTGTACACATAGCCATCAAATTGCAATGTTTTCAAAGCAAATTCAAGATGAAATTTGGTTAAACAATCCTGATGCAACTGCAAGTAGTTCAATTGCACCATTTGGTAAAGTACAAGAAGTTGAAGGTGGGATTGTATTAAATGGCGAATATGGCTGGAGCAGTGGTTGTGACCATGCAGAATATGCCATCGTAGGCTTTAACCGTTTTGATACTGAAGGCAACAAGATTTATTGTTTCGGGATCGTGCCACGTTCAGACTATGAAATCGTAGACAATTGGTTTGCTCAAGCGATCAAAAGTAGTGGTTCAAAACAGTTAAAATTGGTTGACGTATTTATTCCCGAATACCGTATTTCTAAAGCAAAAGATATGATGGAAGGTAAATCAGCAGGATTTGGACTGTATCCAGAATCTAAAATTTTCTATTCACCATATCGTCCATATTTTGCCAGTGGTTTTGCGGCAGTAAGTTTGGGTGTGGCAGAACGTATGGTTGAAGCATTTAAGGAAAAACAACGCAACCGTATTCGTGCATACACAGGCGTAAATGTTGGTGTGGCAACGCCAGCGTTAATGCGTATTGCTGAATCTACACATCAAGTTGCAGCAGCGCGTTCATTTTTAGAAAAAACGTGGCAAGACCATAAAATTCATAGTGAAAATAAACAATATCCAAGCCGTGACACACTTGCTTTTTGGCGCACAAACCAAGCTTATGCTGTAAAAATGTGTATCGAAGCGGTCGATCGTCTTATGGCAGCGGCAGGTGCAACGAGCTTCTTAGATAGTAGCGAATTACAACGTTTGTTCCGTGATTCTCATATGACGGGTTCACATGCTTATACGGATTATGATGTTTGTGCACAGATTTTAGGTCGTGAATTGATGGGCTTAGAACCAGATCCAACGATGGTTTAATTGAAAATAACAAGGAATGTTCACATGAATGCTATGAATCAACTAAACCCAAATCCAGTTTTACCTGCGATTGATGCAAAAGCTTTCCGCCGTGCACTTGGCAATTTTGCAACAGGCGTGACGATTATGACGGCACAAAATGCTGCAGGTGAACGCGTTGGTGTTACGGCAAATAGTTTTAACTCGGTATCTCTAGATCCTGCTCTGATTTTGTGGAGTATTGATAAAAATTCAAGTAGTTATGCGATTTTTGAAAGTGCTAGTCATTTTGCAGTGAACATTTTATCTGCTGCACAAATTGAACTTTCAAATAAATTTGCAAAACGTGGTGAAGATAAATTTGCAGGTGTTGAATTTGATCTAGCACAAGGCGATGCGCCGATACTTAAAAATTGTTCTGCTGTTTTTGAATGTGAAAAGTACGATATAGTTGAGGGTGGTGATCACTGGATTATTATCGGAAAAGTAGTGAATTTTCATGATCATGGTAGATCTCCGTTGTTGTATCACCAAGGTGCTTATTCAGCAGTTTTACCTCATCCGAGTCTAAATACCAAAGCTGAACCTGGCGAAGATATTTTCCCTGGTCGTCTATATCACAATATGTATTATCTTTTGACTCAAGCTGTTCGAGCTTATCAAAATGATTATCAGCCTAAGCAATTGGCGAGTGGTTTTCGTACCAGTGAGGCAAGATTATTACTGGTATTGGAAAGCAAAACTGCGACATGTAAAGAGGAATTATTACGTGAAGTGGCTATGCCGATTCGTGAAATAGAGCAAGCAACAGAGATATTGGCGCAGAAAGGTCTGCTCATTGATACTGGAAATGCCTATGAACTTACAGATCAAGGTAATCGAGCTGCCAAAATGCTATATCAAATTGCTGAAAGTCATCAGGAAGAAGTATTTGAAAAATACACGGATAATGAACGTGAATTATTCAAAAAAATGCTTAAAGATTTGATCGGTATTTGAGCACTATTTTAGATCTTGCAAGACTAAAGGAATGGATCTTATGCAAATAAGATCCTTTTTTCTTGCAAAAATTTAATGAATATATTAATAAATAGGAAGCTCATCTCTAAAATGGATTTTGTGATGAAAATCGACGCTGAAATAACAAATTTTGTCGAATTGGTTGCGCTAATGGGGCAAGCTGATTTTGATTCCAAGCTACTGATTTATCTTAGTCGCTGGGTAAACTCAAAATATTTTTCAATATTGAGAGTTAAAGATAATCATCCTGCATTATTGCTGTGCGGTACACATGATGACAGTTATACGATTCCTTGGAACTGTGGGCAGTCATACGTCAGAAATTATCATCATCACGACAATCTTTACCAAGAACTCAGCACCAAAAAAGCCAATTCTAGTTCAACTCAAACGGGTTTTTTGTGCGCAGATGATATATTTTTTAAACCCTATCGAACTGAAATATATGAAAATAATGGGCTGATTCAACGTCTATGTGGCTTATATCATGATGAAGAGAATCATCCGATATTATTCAATTTATATCGCCATAAGGATCAAGGATTTTATTCAGATCAAGAATTGGAAAATTTTGATCAAATGATTCCAGCAATCGCAAAGTTATTGCAAGGACATTTGGCATTAAAAGCAAAATCACTTAAAAAAGACTATAAAAATGAATTGTTACTTAGACAGCCTTTATTGACCTCACAGGAGTTGGAAGTCTGTCATCGTATCTTGGAGGGAATGAGTTATTTTAGTATTGCCAATGATATGGGTATTAAAGAGTCTACAGCAAAAACCTATAGAAATCGGGCATTTGATAAATTGGGGATCAATTATAAAAGCCAATTATTTTCATTAATGATTTAGCTATCTTGTCATCTTTTTGATGGACACAGCCTAAAGTCATAGGATTTATACTTGCCTAAATTCATGCAATTTAGATGAATAGGAGTATAAATACTATGGAAAGTACAAGAACATCTTTGCGTATACACAAACGTTGTGCTGAGGCAAAAGACATCGTGGTTTTGGAACTACGAAATCACAATCAGCAAGCATTAGCACCTTTTACAGCGGGCTCACATCTTGAAGTTTATCTAAAAAAGGGCTTGATTCGCCATTATTCATTGCTCAATTCACCTACAGAAACAGATCGTTACGTGATTGCAATTCATTTATCTGGTGAAAGCAAAGGTGGTTCTTCATTTATCCATGAAAACTTCGCTGTGGGTGATCAATTAGAAGTGAGTCTTCCACGCAATAACTTTATTTTAGGTGAGCATCAAGAATATATCTTTATTGCAGGCGGTATTGGTATTACCCCGATATTATCTATGATTGATTGGTGCAATATTCATCAAAAAAAATGGAAACTTTTCTACACGGTACGTAATAAACAACGTGCTGGATTTTATGAATACTTAAGTGAAACATATAATGAAAACACGCATTTTCATTTCAATGATGAGCATCAATTACAGCATCTAGATCTCGATGCAATTTTGGAAAACACCTCATCAACAGCACATATCTACTGTTGCGGACCCAATTCATTAATGCAGAATTTAAAGGAAAAATCAGCAGCAATGAGTGATCGGGTGCATTTTGAATGGTTTAGTGCAGCGCAAGTTGCCGTTGATAGCGATGTGATTGGGGATCAACAGCCATTTACAGTAAAACTAAAAAATATGGATCAAGAAATAGAAGTTTTAGCAGATCAAACTATCTTAGAAGCTTTGGAAAATGCGGGCTATGAACTGCCTTTTTCATGTCGAGCTGGTATTTGTCGTACCTGCGAAACCAAGGTCTGCGCGGGTACGCCTGATCATCTCGACATGATTTTATCAGATGAAGAAAGAGCAGCGAATCAATCTATGTTGATCTGTGTTTCAAGGTCGAAAAGTCCAGTTTTAGAGCTCGAAATATAACTTAATCTTTCATGACATTTTTTATTTGATTGTTCAAACCAATATTCGTATGAATCAAGGATGAAATTATGACTATTCCAACGTTAAATTTACGTGAAGCTTGTGGTAAAGCAAGTGATAAAATGGCAAATAAACACACACCATTAATTATGAATGAATGGTATGTGGCTGCATTTAAAGAAGATATTGGCAGACATTTACTTGCACGAAAAATCCTAAACAAACGCATCGTGATGTACCGAACTTTAGATGGTCAACCGATTGCATTAGAAGATCGATGCGCGCATCGCTCATTTCCATTGTCACAAAGTCATTTGGAAGGTGATGAGATTATTTGTGGTTATCATGGCTTTAAATACAATTATGCAGGTGATTTGGTAGAGGTTCCTTCACAGAAACAATGTCCAAGTGGCATCGGTATTCAACGCTATAAATTGGTTGAAAAAGGTCCTTTAGTTTGGATTTGGATGGGTGATCAATCACTTGCTGATGAAAGTAAAATTCCAGATTTATATTGGTTAGAAAATGAAAATTGGGCATGCACATCGGGCTACTTTTTCCATCCTGGAAACTATGTCAGTATGCATGAAAATTTGATGGATCTGACACATTTAACCTTTTTACATGCCAACACCATCGGTACACCTGACTATGCCAGCGCACCCTATAAAATGGAGCTAAAAGAAGGGCATTATAAGTTGATTCGTGAAGTTGTACCGACGACTCTTTCACCTGTCTGGGGCGAAACAACAGGGCTTGCGGGAGTCGATACGGCAGCGAGAATTGCGACCTCAGAGTTTTTATCACCGGGACTTCATCAGGTAAGTGTGAGTTTTTATGATTCCGCTTTAGATGAACAAAAGTGTGAAAATTATAAAATTCATACGGCGCATATTTTAACGCCAGAGTCGCATGACACGATGCATTATTTCATTGTGCATGGACGAGATTTCGCGCTTGATGATGACAAAATCGAAGCTTTTATGCATGAACAACTTTTCGCAGCTTTCCAAGAAGATGTCATTGGACTAGGGGCTTTGGAAGCGGTAATTGATGATAAAGATGAAAATCACTTTGAAATATCTGTGGCGAGTGATGCACCAGCAGTTGCAACTCGTATTTATTTGAAGAAAAGAGCTGAAGCTGAATTGGCTTAATTGCTATTCATAGCTCATAGCACATTTATAAAAATGCTACTAAAGATCTGACTTAGTAGCATTTTTAGTTATAGCTATATTGAAAATTCTCACTTAAATAAAGAAAGGATTGAATCTGATATAAAATTAATATATTAATTAAAGTTGTTCTTTAAAATGGACAAGTAAATGCAAAATAATGCAGAATTTTTAAAACTAATGGATTTAGTTGAACAAGTTGGAAACCATGATTTTGATCGAAGTATGATGAATTTTTTAGATCAGATGACCATCTTAAAATACTTTTCAGTTTTTAATATTCAATCTGATCGACCACAACTGTTATTGAGTGGTGCGCATGCTCAAAATGATCACATTGCACAAATTTGTGGTGAAATTTATATCGATAAATTTCATGGCTATGATGAAAATTGTCAATATTTAATTGAAAAGAGTGATGATCAGCACCAGCTAAATGTATCTTTGTTAAATGCGACTGATATTGAATATAAGCCATATCGCCAAGAGATTTATGATCAATTTCAATTAAATCAGCGCTTAAGAGGAGTGTATTTTGATGAGAAAAATAACCCATTTTTATTTAATTTATACCGTAATCACGAGCTAGGATTTTTTTCGGATCAAGAAATAGATCAATTTACAAAAATATTACCTATGATGGCAAAGTTAGTTCAAAGTCATGTATTAATGAAAGCGAATCACAAACGTTCAGATATTTCAGCACAATTAATCGCAAAGTGTGCAAGCCTTACAGCTCAAGAGGTCGCGGTCTGTGAGAGAATTTTGAAAGGGATGAGCTATTATGGAATAGCAGTCGAGCTAAATCTAAAAGAAAGTACCATTAAAACTTATCGAAATCGTGCATTTTTAAAGCTGAATATTCATTTTAAAAGTCAATTATTTTCAATGTTTATGCAATGACGATGTCCTCTTTTTGGAGGACAGATGCAAAAAAATATTTTACTTAAACTACATTTCATAAAGCTAAATTCATTTCTAATATTAAAATATTAATCATATGAATTTAAAAGGAATTTAATTTATAATGGAATGTAAAAATGACAATCCCTACACTCAATATACGTGAAGCATGCAACAAAGCCAACCAAAAAATGGCAAATAAACATAGCCCGTTCATCTTCAATGAATGGTATGTGGCTGCCTTTAGCCATGAAATCAAACATGAGTTATTTTCACGTAAATTATTAAATAAAAAAGTGGTGTTATATCGTAGTACAGATGGTGAAGTCGTTGCTTTGCAGGACCGTTGTGCACATCGATCATTTCCTTTATCAAAAAGCACACTTGATGGCGATGAAATTATCTGCGGTTATCATGGAATTCGCTATGATAAAAATGGTGACATGATAGAGATACCTTCACAAAAGCGTTGTCCACATGGGATGGGAATTAAAAAATATGCAACACTCGAAAAAGGCGGTTTGATCTGGATTTGGTTAGGTGATCAATCACGTGCAGATGCAAGTAAACTATTTGATTTAGAATGGCTAGATCATGAACAATGGACGAGTTCCCAAGGTTATTTTTTGCATCCCGGAAATTATGTCAGTATGCATGAAAATTTAATGGATTTAACCCATTTAAGTTTTTTACACTCAGATACGATTGGTACACCTGACTTTGCAACAGCACCTTATAAAACTGAATTAAATCATGGACATTATAAGTTAATTCGAGAAGTTGTACCGACTGTGCTTGCTCCAGTTTGGGCAGATTCTACGGATATTGGCTATGTGGATACAGCAGCACGAATCACCACTTCTGAATTTTTAAGTCCTGCATTACATCAAGTGAGTGCAAAATTTTATGACACAGCTTTAGGTGAAGATGCACATATTTATCAGATTAGAACGGCGCATATTTTGACACCAGAAACCAATGGAACAATGCATTATTTTATTGTACATGGACGTAATTTTGCGCAAGAAGATAAGGTATTGGGTGAAAAAATGCATCGAGGACTCTTTGCCGCATTTGAAGAAGATGTCATTGGATTGGGGGCTTTAGAGACAATGTTGGATGATTTAGAAGATGATCATTTTGAAATGTCTATAGCCAGCGACAGTGCGGCTATTGCAACCCGTATTTATTTGAAAGAAAGAGCCGAACAAGAACAATAAATCAGTAGCGAAGAAGAAGGGCTTATATTTTACGATGAGCCCTTTTTTATTTATATATTGAATATTCACATAATATTATTTGAATATTATATGTGATGATTTAATGTATGAATAATTTTAATGATAACTATCATTTATTTTTATATAAAATAAAACCCTTAAATTTAATGTTTTGAGAGTTTTTAAACAAATTTAGCTCAAACTATAGACATTTTATAAAATAGTTAATATATTAAATAAAAGAAACGTGGTTTTAGTTAATAAATTAATATTTGCGTTTCTTAAGAAAGGAATGTTTGTACTTAATGCAAGAATAATAAGTCTAGATTAATTTTCTATGATTGCATGAAAAGGATTGACCGATGCAAAAGAAATATACATTTGCTGCGATAGCGTGCGCTCAACTATGCTTTTTGACAGCAGCACATGCAGATTTTTTAAGTGACGCACAAGCAAATTTACAACTGCGAAATTTTTATGTAGATCGTAGTTATGATAGTTCTACCGTGAAAGATCAAAAAAATTGGTCTCAAGGTGCAAGTTTGATTTTAAAATCAGGCTACACCGATGACACAGTTTTACAGGTAGGACTTGATGCTTCATTACGTTATGCCGTTAGATTGAATAGTGATAATCATACTGCAAATGGCATTATGCCTTTTGATACTGAATCAAAAACACAGGATCGTGACCAGTTTAAACTTGGGGGAACATTAAAGTTAAAAGTACATGATACTGAGCTGAAAATTGGTGAACTTTTACCAAAACTTCCAGTTGTTCATATCGATGAATCGCGCCAATTACCAACGACATTTCTAGGTGCAATGTTAGAGTCAAATTCAATTAAAGATACTAAATTGACTTTGGGGCGTTTAACTAAAGTGAATGCGCGTGATGATGATCATTATGTTGATTTTAGTTTGACCAATGGTAGTAAATTGGCACATAGCGATGCATTGAATATTGCAGGTATAGAGCACAAATTTACCAAGGACATTTCAGGCTCGTATTATTATGGTGGATTGGAAGATATTTATAATCAGCATTTTGTAGGTGTGACATATCAGCCAAAATTGTCTGAAAATTTATCTTTACGATCAGATGTTTACTATTTTAATACACGTGATACAGGTGCCAGTGCTGCAGGTGAAATTGACAATGATGTGGTATCAAACCTCAATATTTTAAGCTACGGTAACCACAAATTTGGATTTGGTTATCGTCAACAATTTGGTGAAACGGGCTATCCTGTTATGAACAGTTGGGTGCCGCAATTGTACTTGGCAAACTGGACGGTAGCGACATTTACCAAACCGCATGAGCGTTCACTACAATTCCGCTATGACTACGATATGAAAGGGATTGGGCTGGATGGTTTGAGTTTGCTATTGCGTTATTACACGGCTGATAAGGCTAAAATGGGTAAAATTGAAAATGGTAAAGAGGATGAGTTGGATGTTTTGCTTTCTTATAAAATCCCTGAAACTTATGTAAAAGGTCTAAGTTTCCAGTATTTATATGCAAAAGCGACGACAGATTTTGGACCTGATTTTACTGAGAATCGTATCGCTTTAACCTATAACTACACCTTTAAATAATATTTCATAAATGCAATAAAAAGCTGACTATTTGGTCAGCTTTTTTATTGTAAAAATATTGTTATATTAATGATTTATATAATGAAATTTATAAAAAATAAATATTTAAATTGCTAAATAGGTATTTTATTGATATATATTAAATTATTATCTGAATTAAATAGCGTTGATAAAAAAAAATCAGTAAACTAATCGTAATTCAGTTAACATATTTATGAAATTTATAGGTTTTAAAATGAAAACAATACGTCCGTCGCTTACATTGGCATTATTGCAAGCACGAGAAGCGACCATGTCACACTTTAGACCAGCCTTAAATGAGATAGGTTTAACTGAACAGCAGTGGCGTGTTATTCGAATTTTATATCAACATGAAGAATTAGAAAGCAATCAATTGGCAGATTTGGCATGTATTTTAAAGCCGAGTTTGACAGGGATTTTAAATCGTATGATTGATCAAAATCTCATTCAAAAACGTAAGGATGAACAAGATCAACGTATCAATCTGATTACTTTAACTGAAGAAGGTAAGAAGCTTTTTGAAATCCAAGCTGTAAAAATGGAAATTTCATATAAAAAAATCCAAGAGCAGTATGGTGCTGAAAAGTTACAAGATCTTTTAGATTTGTTGAAAGATCTTTCTAAAGTGAAGTTGGGTTGATTGATTTTTTACTTGAAAAGTTAAGCATAGCGATCAAGAAAAGATAACAGCTTAAGATACAGGCAAAACTTAGCATCGTATATTTTGCACCAATATACGTTGCTAAAATACCTGCAAATAAACCGCCTAAAGCATCGCAACCGAACCTTAAAGATGTATAAATAGATACGACACGGCCACGGAAAGTGCTAGGTGTATTTCTCTGAATCAAGATATTGGTCGATACATTTGATGTTGAAATCCCAAATCCCAAACATAACATTGCTAAATAATAAGCAAAATCTAGATGTAAAAGCCCCAAAATAAATAAAGTAGCAGCACAAATCATCATATTGAAGAAAATTCTTTGTCGTATGCGATCAAAGTTTTGCGTATTTGCCAGTATTAATGATGATAATAATGATCCTATACCCGCCATTCCCCATAAATATCCTAGTGTTTTTTCATCACCATGCAATTGATCACGAGCAAAAATGGGTAAAATCGCGACATAACTTGATGCGGTAAGGTTAATGATGGCGACATTTAACATCATTTTTGCATATTCTTTATTTTTAAAAACAAAGATATAACCTTCTTTTAATACATTTTGTATATTGCCCGCAGCTTTAGAAACCTTGATATTTTTCATCAAAAACAAGGCAATAATTAAGAACAAATATGATAAAGCATTGAATAAAAAGCAGATAAATGCACTGCTAAATGCCAGTAAAAAACCAGCAATTGGAGGTCCAATAAAGCGACAAAGATTAAAAATCATGGCATTTAAAGCAAGCGCATTGCCGATATTTTGCTTTTCATCTACCAAATCACTGATAAATGATTGGCGTAATGGAGTGTCGATCGCTGTAAAGATGCCTAAAATGAGCGATAAAGTGATGATACTAATACTATTTAGCAAGTCAAAATAAGTTAAAAATGCCAATAATGCAGACTGGAAAAAAAATAAAAATTGAACGATGATGAGAGCAGATCTTTTATTAATCTTGTCGATTAATGCTCCCACGAAGGGACTGATGACCAACTGTGGTGCCATGGCAAAAAAAGCAATCAGTCCTAATAAGGTTGCCGAGTTCGTCATCTCATAGACTAACCAAGCCAAGGCGACTTGCTGAATCCATGTTCCTAGAGTTGAGAGAGTATGCCCGATAAAATAACGACGAAAATTCGGATAGTGCAAGCTGTTAAAAATCTTTGGCATACTTATGAAAATTTTACATGATAATTAATATATTAATAAATATTATTGCTTTAATAAAGTATTTTGTTGTGAAATCTGTGCTTAAAGTATTTATAACCATTTGTTTGAAATAATTGAACAATAAGTTTTATAATTATTACCAATATTATTCATAATAAAAAAGTATATTTTTATATTTAAAGTATATACTCTTTTGTATGAAATATATTCAATAATTAAGAGGATTTAAACATATTTAAATTTTAATCAGCGCTATAGATCAGTATTGCTAGATGAAAATAGCATATTAAGTCTGAAAAGCACGTATTTATCGTTGTTACATTAACAGAGTTCAATGAAACTCGAGTACTGTTTTATTGAGATAACCATGCTGAATCAAATCAAGGTCCCATTCAGGTATTTTTTTAAATTTTTGTGCAAAGAAGTCGACTAACACTCTAATTTTAGATAGGTTTTTTGAGTTTGATGGAAATACTGCTCTAAAATTATAGTTAGAAAGTGGATAATCTAAAAGAACAGGCACTAATTCACCTTTAATGATGCTTTCATACGCCACCATCGTTGGTAAAAAGGCATAACTTCCACCATTTAAAGCATATTCTTTGAGTACATGAGTGGAAGACGAGGTGATTTTTGTATCTATGCTATAACTATGGAATTCTTCATTGAGCAGGAAATGAACTTTCTTTTTTGATGGAAAGTTCGAGTAACAACTGATTTCAAAATTATAAATATCGTCAGGATGCTGAGGTTTTCCATGTTTTGCGATATAGTCAGGTGATGCGCAAAGTAGGCGGTTTACATTAAATAATTTGCGTTCAACCATACTTTCAAACTTAACGGGGAATACTTGAAATACCACATCAAATCCTGCAGAAATAGGGTCTACAATTGTTTCATTTACAATGACTTCTAGTTTTATGCATGGGTATTGTTGGGTAAATTGGGCAAGGCATTGTCCAAGATGATTGATCGCGAAAGCTGGTGTGATATAGATACGTAAATGACCTTGTAGATCATCGCTTGACTGTACCATTTCATCTGCTAAATGTTCAAATTGATGGATCAGCCGTGAGCACTCTTTATAGTATTTTTCACCTATTTCTGAGAGCCGAACTGAGCGTGTACTACGGTGAAATAACGGCGCTTTAACAAAATCTTCGAATTGTTTGATACGTGTAGAAACAAGTGAGCGAGTGATACCAAGTTGCTCAGCGGCATTGATAAAGCTGCCACATTCTGCAACTCGAACAAAGGTTTCCATACATTGTAATTTGTCCATTCATTTCTCATCCTGATCTAAAATTATCGGCAATCCTTCACCGCAAATCATTATACAAATTATACTTTTACAGGACTGCTATTTTTAAGTATTTATAAAATTTGTCAATGTTCAAAAGTATTAAATTAGTCATTTATATTTTGTATGAATTGGTATTGAAAATAATTAATATATTTACAAATTTAAAAAATTAGATTAGTTTTATTTGAGCTTATATTTAAATTAAATGTGATTTGGATTTTTATTTATAATATTTAATGGTCTTATTCGCATAATTGATATTGCATACAAGGAGTAAGTATGTCGCAACTTGATTTCGATTATATTATTTGTGGGGCTGGTTCAGCAGGTTGTGTTGTAGCAACACGTTTAATTCAAGAAAAAAAGGGTACTGTCTTATTGCTTGAAGCAGGTGGTTCTGATGACAGTATTTTTATCAAAATGCCAGCTGGTTTATCTGAAGTTATTCCCACAAAAACATGGGATTATACAACTGAGCCTGATCCAAATACGCATAATCGACGCATGACCTGTGCTCAAGGTAAAGTTTTGGGTGGCAGTAGTTCGGTCAATGGCATGATTTATATCCGTGGTCACAAAGAAGACTATGATCAATGGGCTGAGCTAGAAGGGTGTACTGGTTGGGATTATGAGTCTTTACTGCCATATTTTAAAAAATCTGAGAAAAATGAAAGTCTTTCCGAACCTTATCATGGGACTTCTGGACCTCTTACGGTCAGCGAAAATCGTTATCGTCATCCATTGACCCAAGTCTTTATCAAGGCAGGTCAAGAATTAGGTTTACCTTATGTAAATGATTTTAATGGTTTAAAACAGCAAGGCGTTGGATTTTTCCAAACCACAACGCACAATGGCGAACGAGCGAGTGCGGCTAAAACCTATTTAAAACAAGTTCAGGCAAATGCACAGCTGACTGTTAAATTAAATGTGTTGGTGCATAAAGTTATTATTGAAAATCAACAAGCTATTGGTATCGAATGTGAAGTTGCAGGTCAAAAGCAGTTTATTAAAGCAAATAAACAGGTCATTTTGAGTGCTGGATCAATTGGTACACCTAAAATTTTGATGTTATCAGGTATTGGTCCTAAAGCGCATTTGGATAATTTGGGCATAGAAAATGTCGTGGATTTGCCTGTAGGGAAAAATTATCACGACCATCTTCATGTTTCGATAAATGCAGAAACTAAAAATCCTGTATCACTTTATGGACAAGATCAAGGTTTCAACAAACTCAAAAATGGTGCACAGTGGTTGCTCACGCGTACAGGTGTGGTGAGTTCTAATGTTTTAGAAGGTGGTGCATTTATTGATACTAACCAAGAAGGGCGTCCTGATGTGCAAGCACATTTTCTGCCGGGCTTAGATACTTGGGATGATCCAGAGGGACTTGGTAAAGGTCGAACGCATGGGATTACGTTAAAGAATTGTTTTTTACGTCCAAAATCACGTGGTGAAATATTTTTAAATAGTATAAATCCTAAAGATCCTGTCAAGATTGTAGGCAATTTATTGAGTGATCCAGCTGATATACAAGGGATGTTAAGAGCGACAAAATTTGGTTTAAATTTATTGAAAATGCCATCATTTCAACAGCACATTGGCGAGGTTTTTTCGCCGCCTGAAGCAGCACATAGTGATGATCAAGCGCTTGAAGATTTTATCCGTGGCACATGTAAAACAACTTACCATCCTGTAGGCACATGCAAAATGGGTACGGATCAAGCAAATTCAGTGGTGGATTTAGAACTAAAAGTACATGGTGTACAGCATCTCAGTGTCATTGATTGTTCTGTATTCCCATCAGTTCCAAGTGGCAATACCAACGCACCGACCATCGCTGTTGCTGAAAAAGGTGTAGATTTATTGATACATAGAACATAAATAATTTCAAAAAGTGTGTTGCTTTCAGATGAATGACCATGGAAAATCATCCTAAAGGATGAGTTTATCGTGATTGTTCATCTATAAAATTCACATGAAAATATATAAGGAAGTAACAAGAATGAATAGCAATATGCTGTTAAATGGCGAAAGTGTTCAAGGGCTTGGTGAAGCATTTTCAGTACTCAATCCTGCGACTGAGCAAAGCCTTGTCGAGATCAAAAGTTCTTCTGTAGAACAGGTCAATCAAGCGATCGAAGCTGCAAAAACAGCATTTAAAACTTGGCAACATACTTCTGATGAAAATATCAATGCGAGTTTTGCCAAAATTGCGCAGGATATACGTGCTGAAGCAGCTGAAATTGCTGAGCTAATCACTTTAGAGCAAGGAAAACCTTTGGGTTTGGCTCAATTTGAAGTTGAAGCAGGCGCAAGTTGGATTGAATATATTTCAAGTTTAGAGATTCCAGTTGAAACTGTGCCAGATCCAAGTGGCAAAATCATTAAAGTTTATAATCGTCCATTGGGTGTGATTGCTTCGATTACCCCTTGGAATTGGCCATTTATGATTGCAATCTGGCATTTATTTCCAGCTTTGAAAACTAAAAACACTATCGTCAATAAGCCGTCTGAATACACGCCATTGAGTACGATTAAGTTAGTTGAAATTATCAATCGCCATTTACCAAAAGGTGTGTGTAGTATCGTTTTGGGTAAAGGTGACGTAGGACAAGCGCTTAGCGAACATCCTTCGATTGATAAAGTGACATTCACAGGTTCAACACGCACAGGTCAGAGTATTTTAAGTCATTCGGTCAATACGCTAAAAAGCGTGGTTCTTGAATTAGGTGGCAATGATGTTGGCATCGTGTTGGATGATGTTGATGTCGATCAAGTTGCCGAAAAGATTTTTGGTTCAGCTTTCCTCAATATGGGGCAAACTTGTGCTGCACTTAAACGCCTGTATGTGCATGAAAATGTCTATGATGCTTTAGCAGCTAAATTGACTGAGATTGCCAATGCACAAGTGGTCGGGGATGGTATGAAACCTGAAACGACTTTCGGTCCAGTGCAAAACCGTATGCAGTACAACAAAGTCAAAGCTTTGATCGAGGATGCGGTTCAGCAAGGCGGAAAAATTATCACAGCGCAAAAAGATGTTGCTGAAAATGGTTATTTTATCACGCCTACGTTGGTTACAAATGTGCAAGAAGGTGTGGCATTGGTTGATGAGGAGCAGTTTGGCCCAGCTCTGCCGATGATTAAATTTAGCGATGTTGAAGATGTGATTGCACGTGCCAATAATACGACATTTGGTTTAGGCGGTTCGGTTTGGAGCAAAGATATTGCTAAAGCGGAACAGATTGCTAGCCGTCTTGAAACAGGAACAGTTTGGATCAATAGCCATTCTGATTTATCACCAGCTGCTGAGTTTGGTGGCTGGAAAATGTCAGGTCTAGGTTATTCATTTGGTTTGAGTGGTTTGTTATTGTTTACACATAAACAAGCAGTGCATATTAGCCAATAAAATCGTGTCGTTTTAATTACTAAAATCTCTCAATATTGAGAGATTTTAGCTTTAAAGCACTTACTATAAAATGAGTGATTTTTTATTTAAATAAAAGATAATGAATAATAACGGTTTTTTAAGGTTGGATTATTTTTCTATGATATATTAAATATGTTAAGTACTAACATTAGATGTAATTGAAAAATATTAAATGAAAATATATTGAGCAGGATGCCGATATATGTGGTCTGAAAATTGCTGTAAATTTTCAAAAAGGAAGGTGAAAATTTATGATAAATCGTGATTTTTTAAATCAGTTTAGTCAACAATTTATTGAACAAATAAAACATGTTTGTAATATTGATGGATATCTAACCTATAGTATAGATAATATTCACCATGCTTATAATTTTGAAGTGTGTGGTATACCTCGAAGCTCTATTGATGAATATTTAAATGTTCAAATCGAACATGATCCTGTGAGTTTTCGACATTTTTATCATGACCCTAAAAATGTAGCGATGCTTGATCAATACCAACCCAACGAAATGTACGCTGATTTTATGAAACGTTGGCAAGTTGAAGATACTGCTGAGTTTTTCTTTAGAAAACGGAATGGTCGCCCAATTTTTGGTATCAGTATTTTTCGAGAATCAAACAAAGAAAAGTTTAATGCACAAGAACAGAAAATTTTTGAAGCATTTTCGACATTGTCCACCAATCATTTTTATCATCATACTGATGTGATTGATCGAGATCAGGTAATGCAGGATTTCAATTTAACTAAAAAAGAAATCATCGTACTCGAAGAATTATTTTCTGATTTGGAAGGCAATCAAATTGCATTAAAGTTAAATTGTAGCCTAGCGACAGTTAAAACACATGTTCAGCATATTTATCAAAAAATCAATGTCAGAAATCGTCAGGAATTATTGTGTAAATTTCTAAAATAATCTGATCTGTTATTTTATTTAAATTTTCTTATATCTATTTTAGACGCTTTAAGCAAAGCGAGTACTTTTGTTTTTTAAATATATGTTTTTATAGTTTATATTAAATTAAAATCATCCTCAGGGATGATTTTTTATTGTGTTGATTGATTTAACTTTAACTTATTCGAGTTATGAAATGGATCTCAATACAATGCAATATAATGCAATTACAACTTCAGTAAAAAAATGGCTAGGGGTGCAGGTTACAGTTGCGACCGCATTATTATCGTTAAATCAACATGTATTTGCGCACGGACAAGCAGCAACGATGTTGCCTTTATATCAAAATATGAGTGATTTTGGTGCAGAGGTTAAAAAAGATGATTTTACCAATACTTATACGATCAGTAAGGGCTCTGTGGTGGTTCGTGCCAAGCCAAACTCTGATACGGTTTTAGTCAATGGAAAACCACTCAAAGTGAGTGTGCCATTAACGATTAAAGACGGTAAACCGATCGTGAGCAAAGAATTTGCTAGTGAAATTTTTCAGTCTGGTCTAGATCAAACTTTTAAAGTCGAAAATATCGCTCATCCAATGAATGGCTTAAATGCTGAAGAAATTAAGCAAGCATTTAGCATCATTAGCCAGTCACCAAATGCATTTAAAAATATGCGTTTCTCTGAAATTAAATTAAAAGAGCCAAATAAAGAAAAAGTTTGGGATTTCTTCCTTAATAACAAGCCTTATACCGATGATCGTATTGCTTTATTTACCATTTTAAAAGGTAAACAAGTGATTGAAGGTGAAGTGGACCTTAAAACACAAAAAGTCATTAAATGGGATGTGCTTGATCATACGCATGGTATGGTTCTATATGATGATATGGTTGCC
The DNA here is from genome assembly GCF_000368565.1 of Acinetobacter gerneri DSM 14967 = CIP 107464 = MTCC 9824. Classification (GTDB taxonomy): domain Bacteria; phylum Pseudomonadota; class Gammaproteobacteria; order Pseudomonadales; family Moraxellaceae; genus Acinetobacter; species Acinetobacter gerneri. The sequence continues at coordinate 57,606 of NZ_KB849544.1, forward strand.
GTACAAGAGATTGCGACTAAGAGTAAGGAATACAAAGCTGCATTGGCAAAACGTGGTATTAAAGATATTTCTAAAGTCGTGACCACGCCTTTGACTGTTGGATATTTTGGTGGAAAAGACGGTTTAGACCGCGAATTAAATGTTTTAAAAGTTGTTTCATATTTGGATACAGGTGATGGCAACTATTGGGCACATCCGATTGAAAACTTGGTAGCTGTTGTTGATTTGGATGCCAAAAAAATTATCAAAATTGAAGAAGGTTCAATCATTCCTGTTCCAATGCAACCAAATCCGATTGCATCAAAAAATGATAAAAATGCATTTAAACCACTCAATATCGTAGAGCCAGAGGGTAAAAACTTTACGATTACAGGTCAGACTGTACATTGGGGACCTTGGTGTTTCCACGTTGGGATTGATTCGCGTGTAGGACTCCAACTGGGTACTGTTACCTATAAAGATAAAGGCGTGAAACGTAAGGTCATGTACGAGGGTAACCTTGGTGGGATGGTTGTGCCTTATGGTGATCCTGATATTGGCTGGTATTTCAAATCATATTTGGATTCTGGTGAATATGGCATGGGTACTTTGACGTCTTCAATTGAAAAAGGTATTGATGCACCAGACAACGCTGTGCTTTTAGATGCTGTGATTGCAGATTACACAGGGCAACCACGCGTGATTCCAAATGCGATTGCGATTTTTGAACGCTATGCAGGACCAGAATATAAACACCAAGAAATGGGGCAGCCAAATATCAGTGCTGAACGTCGTGAACTTGTCGTACGCTGGATCAGTACGGTAGGTAACTATGACTATATGTTTGACTGGGTATTTAACAATAACGGCATCATCGGCATTAACGCAGGTGCAACGGGGATTGAAGCCGTTAAAGGCGTAAAAGCACGTACCATGCATGATGCAAGTGCAAAAGAAGATACTCGCTATGGTACTTTGATTGACCACAATATCGTGGGAACGACCCATCAACATATCTACAATTTCCGTTTAGATATGGATGTTGATGGTGAAAATAATAGCTTTATGGAAATGGACCCTGTTGTTGTACCAAATGTGCGTGGTGGTCCTCGTTCAAGTGCAATGGAAGTGAAACAACGTATTGTTGATTCTGAACAAGAAGCTGCACAAAAGTTTGATCCATCAACGATTCGTTTGTTGAGTAATGTCAACAAAGAAAATAAGTTAGGCAATCCCGTGTCTTATCAAATTATTCCATTTGCAGGCGGTACTCATCCAATTGCTAAAGGTGCAAATTTTGCTAAAGACGAATGGTTATTTAAACGTTTGAGCTTTATGGATAAACAAATTTGGGTCACAAAATACAATCCAGATGAGCGATTCCCAGAAGGAAAATATTCAAACCGTTCGGATAAAGACACAGGACTAGGTCAGTTTGTTGCAAATAACGACAACATTAACAATAAAGACGTAGTGGTTTGGATGACCACAGGAACAACCCACGTTGCTCGTGCAGAAGAATGGCCGATCATGCCTACGGAATGGGTTTATACCATGCTTAAACCGTGGAACTTCTTTGACAGTACGCCAACTTTAAAATCAGACGAACAAGCATCAAAACCACAAAGCGGACATTAAGTTCAACAAAGGATCGACAGGAAGTCGGTCCTTTTCTTTCACTTTATTTTAAGAATATAAATCATGAAAAAAATACTGCAAAAAATGGCAATAACTGCCTTAGCAACAGGGGTAATGCAAGCACATGCTGAATATGTTTATTCACATGATGGTTTAACGATAAAACCAACTGCAGAACTGACCTATGGCATGTTTTACAGCGATAAAAGTTATCAAAATCCAGAGTCTGAGTCTCACAAATATTGGCATGAAATCTATGCAAAATATGGTGCAAAAGCCAACTATGATTTGGCAAACTCATCACTTTATGCGAGCTTGGTCGGGATTAGCTCTGCGACCTTAGGTGATGGTGATGCAGGCAATTTGACCACAGGTGATGAGCACAGAACCTCAGTCGATGAATGGAAAATCGGTTTTAGAAATGCCAAGAGCGATCAAGAAAATGCAACAATAGATCTGAATATTGGGCGTCAAAATGTTGTGGTCGGTGATGGGTTTATCGTGGCTGGCGATGCTTTAAATATGGGTAAAGGCATAGCAGATGAACTTGATCGAGGTGGTGGTTACTATCTTGCGGCACGTAGAAGTTTTGATTTTACAACCGTCCTTGATTTTAAACCGATTGATGAGTTAGCAACACGCTGGATGTATCTTGAATCAGATAATAAAGCACAAAATAAAGCCAAACTTTGGTTAACGGATTGGCAGTATACAAAGCCAAAATATGATCTTGGATTGACATATTTACAGATCACTGACCTAGATGATCCATTCAATGAAACGGATCGCAAAGATTTAAAAGATGTTGCAGTTCGTGGTAAAACAAAACTGAATGAACAACTTGGTATATCGGGTGAATTTGTTCATCAGGATAAAAAATCTGATAATGAAAATGCGTGGTATTTGGGGATAAATTACACATTTGATCAAGTGAAATATACGCCAAATCTAAGCTATCGATATTCATCATTTTCAGAGAGTTATGACCCATTATTTTATGGAAATACCGATGCAGGGTTTGGGACTTGGTTTCAAGGAGAGGTTGCAGGAAACTATGCAGGACCTTTCAATTCAAATGCACGTATTCACCAAATTTCATTACAGGCATCAGTTAAAGAAAATCTACATTTAGGTTTGTTGGCTTATCGATTTGAAACCATTAAGAAGACCTACGAAAATCTTGATGGACATGAAATCGATGCTTTCGCGATCTGGTCTCCAACGAAGCAAATCAATGTGATTCCATTGATTGGTTTTTATAAACCTAAAAAAGATATAGAAAACAAAGGTTCTCAGGTCTCGGATAACAAGACCAATACCTATGCTCAACTCATTTTGCAGTATTTATATTAGATTTTATGTAAAACAGGGAATAGGCTCGTCTTATTTCCTGTTTTTTATGACCTAGAGTGCGATTAGAGGTATTATTTTAATTTAAGCGATTGAATTATAATTAAATAATATTAAAAATATTTTACTTGTTTTATATTTCTTTATCTTTTGCTTCAATATAGTTATGCGATATTTGCTAAACTTAAGCTTAGTACTTGAAAAATAAAAAATAAATGCGATGATGGGGATGAGTCTTTTTGTACCGGAGAGGGTCATGCAAGATAAATTATTGCTGAATCGTGGGGATAAACTTGTACAGGTCGGATTTAGTATCAAAGGTTTTTTAAATAAAACCGATATTAAAACTTATTCAATCATCAATGAAAATGGATTAAAGGTCGGTTCAGTGATTTACCAAGATAAGACCTCGCTTTTTGGTGGTAGATCACAATCGATCGAGCAGAGAGATATGCAAGGTCATTCAGTACAAGATTTAACTTGGTAAGTTTTTTTGGTAAGTTTTCTAAGATATTGAAAATTTATAAAAGTCACTATAGAGCTCCATAAGGAGCTTTATAGATCACAATGTACCATTAAAACTTCTTTAAAATTAAGATGACAATATTTAAATAACATTCCTTAATTCACGTGCTGTTTCCTGCAATAATGGCAGTATTTGTTGAATCAAATATTGCTTCGTGGTTCGCATTGTCGGCGAAACAATATTTAAGGCAGCGACGACATTACTTTTAGGTCCATAGATTGGTACTGCGAGCGCATGGACACCTAGTTCGTGTTCTTCACTTGAATAGCACCAGTCTTGCTCTTTGATTTGTTCTAATATTTCAAGAAATTTCTCGTTATCTGTACAACTATATTTGGTCAGTCTTTTTAGTGGATACTTTTCCAGCCATTGTTTTTGTTCATTACTTTCTAAATGCGCTAGCAGTATTTTTCCTGCAGAAGTCGCATGAGCGGGTAGACGATTTCCAAGATGCAATCCATAAGGATTGACTCGATCGGTTTGCTGATGAGCTGCACTACGCGCTATGGTAATCGCTTCTAAACCATCTAAAACCATCACGGAAAAAATCAGTGAAGTCTGTGTGGTGAGAAGATTTAATAAAGGTTGGCATATTTTTGGAAGTTGAGCACCACTGAGATAAGCACCTGAAAATTTTAAAACTTTAGGTGTTAAATAATAGTAATGTCCATCAAAATCCAAATAACCTAGATACTCTAATGTCAGCAAATGGCGTCGGGCAGCTGCACGTGTCAGTCCTGTTTTTTCAGCAGCAATACTGATATTCAATCGGTGGCGCTCTGAACCAAAGCATTCTAAGATCGCCATACCTTTACTGATACCTGCAACAAAGTCTTCATGGCGAATTGATTTTTGATTGTCTGGATTTTGAAAAGTTTTCTTTTCCTGTAAATCTTTTATTTCCATAGTCTATTTTTTACTTCCTTATTTAGGTGATTATTATCAGTTAAGATGCATCCAAGTTTTGCTTAATATAATCTAAAAATAGAATATTTGTTCGATGATCGCACATAATTTTTATAGATCGAACAAAATTGCATTTTTATAGTAGAACTCCACAATAAAAATAACAACAATGGTTATTAGGAATTCAAATCAAAACACTCGGGAATGGGTGAGTTAAAAATCTTCATCTTTATCAGATCTCTCCTGAGCTTTTATTCCACCTTTTTGTGTATGACAAACGGAGTTGACCGATGATCAATAAAAGTGCTCTTTCACTTCACGACGCGCTTTCAAAAATTAAGGATGGTTCAACCATCATGATTGGCGGGTTTGGAACAGCAGGACAGCCTGCTGAACTGATTGATGGGTTGATTGAACTGGGCAAAAAAGATTTGGTCATTATCAACAACAACGCAGGCAATGGCGATTATGGATTGGCTAAACTGATTAAAGCTGGTGCTGTCCGTAAAATTATCTGTTCATTCCCACGTCAGTCTGATTCTTATATTTTTGATGAAGCCTATCGCGCTGGCGAAATCGAATTGGAATTGGTGCCACAAGGAAACCTTGCTTGCCGTATCCAAGCTGCGGGTATGGGTTTAGGTCCGATTTATACCCCAACAGGATTTGGAACTTTATTGGCGGAAGGCAAACCAACGCTGAACTTTGAAGGTAAAGATTACGTTTTGGAAAATCCAATTCGCGCAGATTTTGCTTTGATCAAAGCAGAACAAGGCGACCGTTGGGGCAACCTTGTTTATCGTAAAGCAGCACGAAACTTTGGACCAATTATGGCGATGGCTGCCGATTGTACCATTGCACAAGTGGCTGAAGTGGTTGAACTTGGTGCATTAGACCCAGAACACATCATCACTCCTGGTATTTTCGTTCAGCATGTTGTTGCTGTAAAACCTGCACAATAATTGGATTGGGAGATTCATAATGAGCTATAACAAACTGACTCGCGATCAAATTGCAGAACGTGTTGCCCAAGATATTCCAGATGGTGCTTATGTCAATTTAGGTATCGGATTGCCGACTAAAATTGCCAGCTATTTACCTTCAGACAAAGACGTATTTTTACACTCTGAAAATGGTTTATTGGCTTTTGGTCCACCACCAGAAAAAGGTCAAGAAGATCCAGAATTGATCAATGCAGGTAAAGAATTTGTCACCATGCTTACCGGTGGTGCATTTTTCCATCATGGTGATTCATTTGCCATGATGCGTGGTGGACACCTTGATATTGCTGTGCTTGGTGCATTCCAAGTTGCTGAAAATGGTGATCTTGCAAACTGGCATACAGGCGCGCCTGATGCGATTCCTGCAGTTGGTGGTGCGATGGATTTGGCTGTTGGTGCTAAAAAAGTATTTATCACCACAGACCATGTCACTAAGAAAGGTGAACCTAAAATCGTAGCGGAATTGAGCTACCCCGTTACAGGTAAAAATTGCGTAGACCGTATTTATACAGATTTATGTGTGATTGATGTGACTGCTGACGGCTTAAAAGTGATTGAAAAAGTGGATGGTTTAAGCTTTGAAGAATTGCAAAGCTTAACAGGTGCAAAATTGACTGACGCGACAACGGCTCAATAAATCCCCCTCGATCCCCCTTTGATAAAGGGGGAAGTAAAGGTGGATTTAGGGGGATTAACCCCCCAAGCACCCTTTAGAAAAGGGAGGCTTTATGCAAAATGTATCGGCGTCATAAATAAACAAGTTCCCCTTTGAAAAAGGGGGAAGTCGAGGCGGATTTAGGGAGATCTTAAAATCCCTCCCAGCCTCCCTTTAAAAAAGGGAGGAGCTTCTAAATATATAAAATGGAACATATGAAATGAAAAACGCATATATCATCGATGCTATTCGCACTCCATTTGGCCGCTATGCAGGTGGTCTAGCTCCTGTACGTGCAGATGATTTGGGTGCATTACCCATCAAAGCCTTGATTGAACGCAATCCATCTGTTAACTGGGAACAAGTCGACGATGTGATTTATGGCTGTGCCAACCAAGCAGGCGAAGATAACCGTAACGTTGCGCGTATGTCTGCACTTTTAGCGGGCGTGCCATTTCAAGCACCAGCAACCACAGTCAATCGTTTATGCGGTTCATCGCTTGATGCTGTTGCGATGGCGGCTCGTGCCATTAAAGTTGGTGAAGCAGATCTCATCATTGCAGGTGGGGTCGAGTCGATGTCACGTGCACCTTATGTGATGGGCAAGTCTGAAGGCGCTTTTGGCCGTACACAAAAAATTGAAGATACTACGATGGGTTGGCGTTTCATCAACCCAAAAATGAAAGAAATGTATGGCGTGGAAAGCATGCCGCAAACTGCTGAAAATGTCGCAGAACAGTTCAATGTCAATCGTGCTGATCAAGATGCATTTGCATTGACAAGCCAGCAACGTACTGCAGCTGCTCAAGCACGTGGCTTTTTCGATAAGGAAATTATTCCAGTTACGATCCCACAGCGTAAAGGTGATCCTGTGGTTGTTGCACAAGATGAGCATCCACGTGCCTCAACAACTTTAGAGGGCTTAACCAAGCTTAAACCTGTTGTTAAAGCAGATGGTACAGTGACTGCTGGAAATGCTTCAGGGATCAATGATGGTGCTTGTGCCGTATTGATTGCTTCTGATGATGCAGTTCAAGCCTATGGTTTAAAAGCCCGTGCCAAAATCATCGGTGCGACTACAGTTGGTGTTGAGCCACGTATCATGGGCTTTGGTCCTGCACCTGCGATTAAAAAATTGCTCAAACAAACAGGTTTAATACTGGAGCAAATGGATGTCATTGAACTCAATGAAGCATTTGCGGCGCAGGCATTAGCCGTTACACGTGATCTTGGACTGCAAGATGGCGAAGCACGTGTCAATCCAAATGGTGGAGCGATCGCAATTGGTCATCCACTTGGTGCATCAGGTGCACGTTTGGTGACGACAGCATTAAATCAACTTGAAGAGATTCAAGGGAAATATGCGCTTTGTTCAATGTGTATCGGTGTAGGTCAAGGGATTGCCTTGATTATTGAACGTGTAATCGCTGAGTGAATTGAAGGATGATTTTGACATGAGTCAGTTATTTGCAAATTTGTTTTATCAAGCAGAAGTAAGTGAAATTTTTAGTGATGAATCACATTTAAAATATATGATTCAAGCAGAAGTGGCACTGGCTAAAGCAGAGGCGAAAGTCGGTGTTATTCCTCAGCTTGCTGCCGATAAGATTGAACAAGTTGCGACTCAACAAGGGATCAACGCACTCGATATCGAGAGCCTTTCTATAGCTGCGGGTCTTGCTGGAAATGTTGCAATCCCATTTGTTAAGCAATTTACTGCTGCTGTCAAAGCACTTGATGAGGACGCTTCAAGATATGTGCATTGGGGCGCGACGAGTCAAGATATGATTGATACGGCCACCATTTTACAGGCACGTGAAGCTTTAGAAGTCATTCAATTGCAATTACAACATGCACACAGTTTGGCTTTAAAGCTTGCTGAGCAGTATCGCAGTCAAGTGATGATTGGTCGTACATGGTTACAGCAAGCACTTCCGATTACGCTTGGTCATAAGGCCGCTCGTTGGGCTAGTAGTTTTCAGCGTGATTTAGAACGCTTAGCGCAAATGAAATCACGGGTTTTGACTGCTCAATTGGGCGGTGCTGTAGGTTCATTAGCTTCAATTTTAGATCAAGGCACTGCAGTTGTTGAGGCTTATGCAAGTGAGCTGAATCTGTCTACTCCGACATGCACTTGGCATGGTGAGCGTGATCGTATTATTGAAATCGCAGGTTTCTTGGCGATCGTAACGGGTAATACTGGAAAAATGGCGCGTGACTGGTCATTGATGATGCAGACTGAAATCGCAGAAGTTTTTGAACCCACAGGCAAAGGCCGTGGTGGTTCATCAACCATGCCTCATAAGCGCAATCCAGTTGCAGCAGCTTCGATTTTGGCTGCGGCAAATCGCGTACCTGCACTGATGTCCAGTATGTATCAAAGTATGGTGCAAGAGCATGAACGTAGTTTAGGTGCTTGGCATGCTGAATGGTTGGCATTACCTGAAATTTTTCAGCTTTGTGCAGGCGCTTTGGCTCGCACAAATGAAGTATTACAAGGCTTAGAAGTCAATGCTGACAATATGCATCACAATCTTGAAGTGACGCATGGCTTGATCATGGCAGAAGCTGTAATGATGGCATTAGCACCGAAAATGGGGCGTCTAAATGCACATCATTTAGTTGAAAGTGCATGTAAAAAAGCAGTGGAAACGCAGCAACATTTACAGGAAGTCGTAGCTAAAATGCCTGAAGTGCAAGCGCATTTTAGTTCGGAAGATTTAAAGCAAATTTTTAAGGCAGAATCCTATCTCGGCAATATCCAAGATCAGATTGATGCTGTATTGAATGAAGCAAAAGGAGTGGCAAAGTGATCAATACTGTAACCAATCGACAAGGCAAGACATTGTCTGTGTTGGTTGAGGGTAAGGAAAATGCCCCAGCCATTATATTTTCCAATTCACTTGGTACAGATAAAGCAATGTGGGATAAGCAAGCGGCTTATTTCAAAGATCATTTCAAAGTTGTGCGCTATGACACTCGTGGTCATGGCAAAAGTGAAGTGATTGATGATTCTACGCTTGCCAATCTTGGTGAAGATGTCATTGATATTTTGGATGCTTTAAATATTGCTCAAGCTCATTTTTGTGGCATTTCAATGGGTGGTATTACAGGTTTGTGGCTTGCGATCAATGCAAGTGATCGTTTTCATAGTATCACTGTGGCAAATTCTGCTGCAAAAATTGGTCAGGCAGAGGCGTGGTTGACGCGTGCAGATCAAGTTGAAAAAGATGGTCTGGATGATCTCGTGGAAACTACGCATAGCCGTTGGTTTAGTGATGCTTTTGATTATCAACATGATGCTTTGGCTCAGCAAACCATTTTAAGCTTGGCGGAAACACCTGCACGTGGTTATGCAAATGCTTGTCGTGCATTGGCTTATGCTGATGTTCGAGCTGATTTGTCAAAAATTTCTAACGATATTTTACTGATTTGTGGTGCGAAAGATCCGATTACCACAGTTCAAGATGGTGAGTTTATACGGGCTCAAGTTGAAAATACGGATTTGAAAATTATTGATGCATCGCATTTATCCAATATCGAATGCGTTGATGATTTTAATCAAATTTTTGCACAATTTATTCAAAAAATTCAGTAGTACACAGTCTAAACGGATTTAGCCGAAAGGAGTTTTTCATGGCAACTCAGGAGAGTACTGTCCTCAAAAAAGGGATAGATGCCCAAGCATTGATCAATAATGCTCCAGTTTCAATGTATCAATGGATGATCGCAATCATTTGTTTTCTCATTGTATTTGTTGATGGGATCGACACAGCTGCAATGGGATTTATCGCGCCAGCCTTAGCTCAAGATTGGGGTGTCGCTAAATCAGACCTAGGTCCAGTGATGAGTGCTGCACTCGGTGGCATGATCATTGGTGCTTTATGTTCTGGACCACTCGCTGATCGTTTTGGACGCAAAATCGTTTTAGCATTTGCCATGTTGATTTTTGGCGGCTTTACGCTGGCGTGTGCTTATTCTTCTACATTAGATCAATTGGTTGCATTTCGCTTTTTGACAGGTATTGGTCTTGGCGCGGCAATGCCAAATGCGACGACACTATTTTCAGAATACTGTCCTGCGCGTATTCGCTCTTTGCTCGTGACTTGCATGTTTTGTGGTTACAACTTGGGAATGGCGATCGGTGGATTTATCAGTAGTTGGTTAATTCCCAATTATGGTTGGCATAGTTTGTTTTTACTTGGTGGTTGGTTGCCATTATTTTTGATGTTGTTGGTGATTTTCTTTTTACCAGAATCTTATCGCTACTTGATCGTGAAAGGCAATGCTGCTGAAAAAGTGAAAAACATCTTGTTACGTATTGCACCTACGCAAGTACAAAATGTGACTGAATTTCATGTTCCAGAAGAAAAAAGTGAAACAGCCAATAAAAAATCTGTATTTGGCATGTTGTTTTCAAAATCTTATGCCAAAGGTACGGTTTTACTTTGGTTTACCTATTTTATGGGTCTAATCATTATTTATTTGTTGACCAGTTGGTTACCAACCTTGATGCGTGAAACAGGTGCAAGCATGGAACGTGCTGCATTTATCGGTGGTTTGTTCCAATTTGGTGGCGTGCTCAGTGCTTTATTTATCGGTTGGGCAATGGATAAATTTAACCCGAACCGTGTTATTGCATGCTTCTATTTCTTGGCGGGTATTTTCGCTTTCACAGTAGGTCATAGCCTTCACAATCCTACTTTACTTGCCATTTTCATTTTATGTGCAGGGATGGCGGCAAATGGTGCGCAAACTGCAATGCCTGTATTAAGTGCTCGTTTTTATCCAACACAATGCCGTGCAACGGGTGTGGCTTGGATGTCTGGAATTGGTCGTTTTGGTGCGGTATTTGGTGCATGGATCGGCGCAGTTTTATTGGGTAATCATTGGTCATTTACCTCGATTTTATCCATGTTATTGATCCCTGCATCGGCAGCTGCTATCGCAATTTTAATCAAATCATTTGTTGCCCACACAGACGCAACCTAAGAGGTATTTTTTATGAATGATGAAGAACGTTATCAACAAGGTATTCAAGTTCGTACCGAAGTTTTAGGTGAAAAACATGTCGGGCGATCTTTGGAAAATCTCAACGATTTTAACTCAGATTTTCAAAACTTTATTAGTCGTTTTGCTTGGGGAGAGGTGTGGTCGCGTCCGGGCATGCCACGTCATACACGTAGCTTAGTCACGATTGCGATTTTACTTGCTCTAGGGCGTAACGATGAATTGCGTATGCATATACGCGCTTGTTTCAACAACGGTGTCACTGTTGATGAACTCAAAGAGTTGTTTATTCATTCTTCACTTTATGCAGGTTTACCTGCAGCAAATGCAGCGATGCATATGGCCGAAGAAGTATTTAAAGAACTCGGTATTGATGTAAATAAAAACGGTTAGGGACTGATTTTTAAAGACCGATTTTAAAGGCTTATTTTAAAGATTAATTTTTAAGGAGAGATAAATGTCTCAAATCATTTGGGGAGCTTATGCTCAGCGCAATACGGATGATCATCCGCCAGCACATACGCCAGGCTATAAAACCAGTGTATTGCGTTCACCGAAAAATGCATTGATTTCAATTGGGGAAACAATTTCTGAAGTCACTGCACCCCATTTTTCAGCAGATCAGTTTGGTCCTAAAGATAACGACTTGATCTTGAACTGTGCCAAAGACGGCTTGCCAATTGGTGAGCGTGTGATCGTACATGGCTATGTACGTGATCAGTTCGGTCGTCCAGTTAAAAATGCATTACTTGAAGTTTGGCAAGCCAATGCTTCAGGTCGCTATCGTCATCCAAATGACCAATTTATTGGCTCACTTGATCCAAACTTTGGTGGTTGTGGTCGCATGATGACAGATGAAAATGGTTTCTTCATTTTCCGTACCATTAAGCCGGGTCCATATCCGTGGCGTAACCGAATCAATGAATGGCGTCCTGCTCATATCCATTTTTCATTGCTTGCTGATGGTTGGGCACAGCGTTTGATTTCACAGTTCTATTTTGAAGGTGATCCGCTGATTGATAGTTGCCCGATTATCAAGACAATTCCATCAGAAGAACAACGTCGTGCTTTGATTGCGCTTGAAGATAAGAGCAACTTCATTGAAGCGGATAGCCGTTGTTATCGCTTTGACATCACTTTACGTGGTCGTCGTAAAACTTTCTTTGAAAATGAAATACTTTAATGGATGGAGGACATGCTATGAACGGTTGGAATTTCCAAGAATTACATGAAACACCATCTCAAACAGGTGGACCATACGTACATATCGGCTTATTACCAAAACAAGCTGGAATCGAAGTTTTTGATCATAACTTCAATAATGATCTCGTGAAAAATAATCCAAAAGGCGAGCGTATCCGTCTTGAAGGTCAAGTGATTGATGGCGTTGGCGTTCCATTACGTGATGTATTGGTAGAAATCTGGCAAGCCGATGCCAATGGTGTCTATCCAAGCGAAGCTGATTTTCAAGAAAAAGATGCAGATAGCAATTTCCATGGTTGGGGACGTGCTGGTGCAGACTTTAAATCAGGTGTTTGGCATTTTGATACCATCAAACCAGGTCAAGTTCCGGGACGTAAAGGTTCAGTTCAAGCTCCACATATCAATCTGATTATTTTTGCTCGTGGTATCAATATCGGTCTTAACACGCGTGTTTATTTTGAAGATGAAACTGATGCCAATGCAAAAGATCCTGTATTAAATAGCATTGAATGGGAACCGCGTCGCCAAACTCTGATCGCAAAACGCAGTGAGGAAAATGGTGAAACTATTTATCGCTTTGATATCCGCATTCAAGGTGAAAACGAAACTGTTTTCTTTGATATTTAATTTTTAAATATTGACACTTAGTCAGGATATTCGGTAGTCAAAAGGCTACCGAATTACAGGGAAGAATGATGATTCAAATGCAGACTTTAGCGTCTAAAATCGGCTTGCTTATTGCTATGAGTTTGCCCCTTAGTTTAGTACAGGCTGAGACATCCGTGCAAAAACCATCGCATAGTCACTATCAGGTAAAAGATTTAGAAATCGGGGCATTACCTGTCAAAACCATTGTTCCAATTACCGCAAAAACCTATGCTCAGGCGCTTGAACAAGCCAGAGTGATCGCTCAGGATCAAAATGCGGATATCGCAGAATTTCGTATAGACCTCTTGGACTTTGCTGCGGATAGCAAGCAAGTGATCAAGTTGGGTAATGAACTCAATCAAATTTTAAAAAATAAACCGCTGATTGCAACGATTCGTACTGCAAATGAAGGCGGAAATCTTAAAGTTTCTGATCAAGAATACGCAGCGATTTATCAACAGTATCTCAAGCAACCTTTTATGCAATTGCTTGATGTAGAAATGTTTCGTGACTCAAAACAAGTCAATGAACTTACCAAGTTGGCACATCAAAAGAACGTTTTGGTGATTATGTCCAATCATGATTTTCAAAAAACACCGAGCCAGCAAGAGATTGAGCAACGTTTGTTAAAACAAGCGGAAATGGGCGCTGACATTTTAAAAATTGCGGTGATGCCGCAAAGCAAACAAGATGTTATGACACTGATGAATGCTACCTTAGCTGTGAGTCAACAAACATCAAAGCCATTATTGACAATGTCGATGGGTAAATTGGGTGCGATTTCTAGAGTCGCCACAGCCAATATGGGTGGCAGCCTAAGTTTTGGCATGATCGGAGAAGCATCTGCTCCGGGTCAAATTGATGTGACTTTACTCAAACAACTTTTAAATACTGTGCAACCTGAATAAACGCGCCGCGATTAGATCTATAGGAATTTCAATGAAAAAGTCATTTTTAGCATTCAGTGTTTTGGCACTGGGTTTGGGGAGCTTTGCGCATGCGGAAAGCTATGTGGTTGATCATTATCAAGATGATGAAGAAAAAGGCAGCTTACGCTGGGCCATTCAACAGATTAACGCAAAGCCTTCTGAGCAAAACCAAATTGTCATCAAAGCAGTAGGTTCAGCACCTTATGTCATCAAAGCAGACAAAGCACTACCAGAGATCAAATCTCCTGTAAAAATTACAGCAGAATCTTGGGAAAAGTCAGCTGAATTTACCGCAATTGATGGTTCAAACTATATCAAAGGGACTGGTGTAGAGGCTTGTCCGGGCGCAGTTGCAGGTCAATTCGGTACAAATGTTCGCACTACGACTTTGCCGGGATTGGTACTACGTGATACTCAAAATGTGCAAATTCAAGGTTTGGAAATTCGCAAATTTTGTATCGGAATATTGGTCAATCGTACCAGTAATAGTGTGATTCAAAATAACCGAATTATGCACAATTACGGCGGTGCAGGGATCATGTTGACGGGTGATGATGGTCAAGGTGGCTCTACAGCAACGACAACCAATAACAACAAGATTCTGAACAATTATCTCCAAGATAATGGTGATGGTCTTGAGTTAACACGCGGTGCAGCTTTTAACTTGGTTGCAAATAACCAATTTATTTCAACCTCTGCAAACCCAGAACCTTCTCAAGGGATTGAAATCCTTTGGGGCAACGACAATGCAGTGATTGGCAATACATTTAAAAATTATTCTGATGGCTTGCAAATCAACTGGGGTAAGCGAAATTATATTGCTTACAATGAGTTAAGTCATAACTCTATCGGATTTAATCTAACAGGCGATGGCAATATTTTAGATAGCAACCGTGTGCATGACAATCGCATTGGTATCGCTATTCGTTCAGAAAAAGATGCCAATGCGCACATTAGTCTGACTAAAAACTTGATTTGGAATAATGGCAAAGACATCAAACGCTGTGAAGCGGGCGGTTCTTGCGTTGCAAATCAACGTCTGGGCGCAATTATCATGGATGTTCCTGCATTAGAGCATGCAAACTTTGTCGGTTCGCGCGGTCATGGCGTGGTGATGGATGCCAAAAGCATGCAACATACATGCGAAAAACCAGATCAGCAAAACTGTAATGCAAAACCAAATCAAAATATTCAGCCTCCTGTACTTAAAGTCGAAAAAGGTCAATTGAATATCACTGTTCAGGCACAGCCAAATAGTCGCTACCAAATTGAAATATTTGCAAATCAGCAAAAAAATGCCAACGAAGCTGAACAGTATTTAGGTCAAGCCGTAGTTGTGACGGATGCACAAGGCAAAGCCAATACAACGTGGAAGATCAAAGAAAAAGCAGCATCTATGACAGCGACTGTCACGGATATCAATGGTTCGACATCAGAACTTAGTAAAGCTGTAAATTTCTAAATTTTTGGTTTTTTTTAAGTAAATGTTGATTTTGTTTGGGCTTTTCCTAAAATGGGCGACCGATCAAGATCAGCATTTCCTACTTTGAATATTATTTTGTTGCTAAGGATAAGCACATGAAAAAGCAAATTTTAAATCAACTGACATTATTGGCAACGTCAATTGTTCTGGCTCAAAGTGCATTGGCGAATGATTTTTGGTCGCAAGATCGTCAATATTTATTGGGAGATTGGGCAGGAGAGCGTACGAAATTAGAAGATAAAGGTTATAAATTTAACCTCGCATTTATCAATGAAACTGCTCAAAATGTTGATGGTGGCTATAACGATAACAGTATCAATACCAATGCTAGCCAGCTTACTTTGGGTACGCAGTTAGATCTCAACAAAATTGCAGGTTGGAAAGATACGACAGCAGCGATTACGATCACTAAACGTGATGGGCAACCATTAACCAACGAAAGAATTGCTGACCCTCGTACAGGCGCATTTAGTAGCGTACAAGAAATTTATGGTCGTGGACAGTCTTGGCGTTTATCTCAATTTTGGTTAAAAAAAGAATTATTTGATAAAAGCTTACAAGTGAAAATCGGTAAAATGGGCTTGAGTGAGGATTTTAATGCCTCACATTGCGAATTTCAAAACCTAATGCTTTGTGGTTCACAGCTCGGCAAAACAGTCGGTGATGTTTGGTATAACTGGCCTGTTGCATCATGGGGACTCAATGCCAAATATAAATTTGCACCAGAATGGGCATTTGCAGTTGGGATCTATGAACTAAATAATGAAAATCTGCTTGAAAAACGTGGATTTAATATGGACATGGATAAAACCAAAGGTGCAATGATTCCCGTTGAGCTTTCATGGACGCCAAAGCTAAATGGACTTGCTGGTGAATATAAAGTCGGTGCATTTTATTCAACCAAACAATCCAATGACGTTAAATCAAATGTTGATGGTGGAATCTGGGTCACAGGACAAGACAAAAAAGTCCATGATGGTAAACACAGTATTTGGCTCAATGCTCAGCAACAACTCACAGCGCATGACAATAATACAAAACGTGGTTTATTTGGATCTGCGAACTTCACATTCAATGACAAAGCAACCTCTACAGTGATCAGTAGTCAACAATTGGCAATTTGGTATAAAGGGGCTTTTGATGCACGTCCAAATGATTCGATTGGTTTAGGTTTGGCTCATTTTGATGTCAATAAGCGTGTTCGAGATCGCCAAAGCTATACGAATGATTTAAATGGCTTGGATGCTTCTGATTATCATCTGAAGCAATATATACCTGTTCAACATGATGAGTTGAATGTCGAACTAAACTACACTTTCAATTGGTCGCCAAGTGTGATGATTCGCCCAAATATCCAGTTTATGCATCAGCCGGGTGGGGTAAAACAAATTGATGATGCATGGGTATTGGGCTTGACTACGCGTTTTATTTTTTAAGCTAGTTTAATCGCTAAATTGCTTGTTCCCCATTTTAATTTTATTTGTGATTAAAGTGGGGACAGTCGTTTAATCTTGTGAAAATTTTATAGCATATTGTTTATAGTGATATTTTTATTGTAATTAATCAGATATTTGGATGAAAAGTATCTACGGTCAGATTTGCCGTGAGTCATTTCATTTATTTTTTTATAGCGTATTAAAATTAGAAATAAAAATGATATTCGCAGTAACTGGATAGTCACTGCAACATTTGGACAGAGATAGAATGATTTTAACTCCATGATAAATACATTACATGGATGGAGTTAAACGAATGTCAGGAAAATATATACAAGTTCAAAACCAAGAAGGTCATTCATTTGGGGCTTATTTAGCAACTTCAATTGATGGAAAAGGTCCGGGCATCGTGTTGTGCCAAGAAATTTTCGGTGTCAATCAAGCCATGCGTGAAAAAGCAGATTTGCTTGCAGAAGAAGGATATAGCGTTTTAGTACCTGATTTATACTGGCGTATTGCACCAAATACTGAGCTCGGATACAGCGCAGAAGACTTTGAAAAAGCGTTCCAATTATACCAAAAATTTGATGAAGATCTTGGGGTGCAAGATATCCAGTCTAGCTTAGATTTTTTACAAACTTTAGATGTCATTGATCAAGAAGCTGGTCAGGCTGTAGTCGGTTATTGTCTAGGTGGGAAGTTAGCTTATCTTGCGGCATGTCGTATCCCAAATCTAGATTGTGCTGTTGCTTACTATGGCGTAGGGATCGAAAAGAAACTGGATGAAGCGAAAAATATCAAAGCAAAATTGGTTTTACATATCGCAGAATTAGACCAGTTTTGTCCAGAACAAGCACGTAATGACATTACGGCGAAACTAAGAAATATCAAAGCTTCTGAAGTTTATATTTATCCAAATGTAGATCATGCTTTTGCACGTCCACAAGGCGCACATTTCCATAAACAATCTGCTTTGATTGCCCACGAACGTACCATTGCTGCATTACGTAAAAAAATCGGTCCTGATTATGATCTAGCTGAACTTTGGGAAGAACATATCAAATATGAATTTGAAACTCGCAATGTTCCTGACACGATGGCAACGATGGTAAAAGAGCCCTATGTCAATCATATCCCGACCATGACAGGTGGTGTTGGTTATAAGCAACTTTCACGTTTTTATCAATATCACTTTGTGCATGGCAATCCGCAAGACATGAGCCTCATTCCCATTTCGAGGACTGTGGGAGCAACCCAAGTCGTGGATGAGTTCATTATGAGTTTTACCCATGATACTGAAATAGATTGGTTGATTCCGGGTGTTGCCCCAACAGGTAAGAAAGTTCAAATCCCAATGTTAGGTGTAGTGAAGTTTCGAGGTCCAAAACTCTATCATGAGCATATTTATTGGGATCAAGCGAGTGTGTTGGTACAGATCGGTCTATTAAATCCGCAAGGTTTACCTGTAGCAGGTGTTGAAACAGCAGAAAAATTGTTAGATGAATCACGTCCGTCCAATACCTTGATGCCATCTTGGTCATCAAGCCAAGATAAATCAGTCGCTTAAGGAGAAGATGATGCATATTGATTTGATTTCTAAAGTTGCTGTGGTCAGTGGCGGTGCGACTTTGATTGGACGTGCTGTAGTCAATGCCTTGGTTTCAGCGGGTGCAAAAGTTGTGGTTTTGGATGTAGATGAAGCAGGTCAATCGATCGAAGAGGAATATCCTGATCAAGTTAAGTTTATCACCACGGATCTCACCCAAGATCAGCAAATTAAACATGCAATAACACAGGCACAGCAACTTTTTGGCTCGATCCATATCTTGGTTAACTTGGCTTGTAGTTATTTAGATGATGGATTTGCTTCTAAACGTCAAGATTGGTTAAGCGCTTTGGATATAAATTTGGTTTCAGCGGTGGAACTGACACGTGTTGTTTATCCAGATTTGGTTAAAAACAAAGGCTGTATCGTCAACTTTACCTCGATTTCTGCCGAATGCGCACAAACAGGACGTTGGTTATATCCAGTATCGAAGTCTGCAATGAAAGCACTCACACAAAGTATGGCAATGGATTTTGCTCCTGATGGCATCCGAGTGAACTCAGTTTCACCGGGTTGGACATGGTCTAGAGTGATCAATGAAGTGAGTGGCGGCAATCGCCAAAAAGCAGATCAAGTCGCTGCGGATTATCATTTATTGGGTCGATTGGGCAATCCAGAAGAAGTAGCCAATGTCGTGACATTTTTATGCTCAGATGCAGCAAGTTTTGTGACTGGTGCAGATTATGCCGTAGATGGTGGATATGCGGTGATGGGACCTGAGCAAAATAAACCCGCCATTCCACGTTTAGCAGGTTAACTTATTTAAATATCACATGATTTTTAAATATAAATTTTAAGTTGAATGTAAATAAATTTTCAAAATAACGGACTAAATAATAAATTTAGGGAGAACGCTCATGCGTAAAATAGCAATCGTCGGTGCAGGTCAAGCAGGCTTACAACTTGGTTTAGGTCTTTTAGAAAAAGGCTACCAAGTCTCTATGTATACCAATCGCACAGCCGAACAAGTTCAAAATGGCAAAGTGATGTCTAGCCAATGTATGTTCCATAATGCATTGCAAACAGAACGTGATCTCGCTTTGGATTATTGGGAAGAACAATGTCCTGCAGTTGAAGGCATTAGTGTCACGATCGCAAATCCAGAACAAAAAAGTAAAGTACTCAGTTGGAGTGCTCGTTTACATCGCTATGCACAATCGGTCGATCAACGCGTCAAAATGCCAGTTTGGATGCAAGAGTTTGAACGCCGTGGCGGAAAATTGGTGATTCAAGATGTTGGATTGGCTGAGTTAGAGCAACTTTCAGAACAATATGAAATGGTGTTACTGGCGGCTGGAAAAGGCGAAATAGTCAATCAATTTTCACGTGATGAATCGCGTAGTCCATTTACGAGCCCACAACGTGCTTTGGCACTGACTTATGTCAAAGGCATGACAGCGATGTCACCTTATTCACGTGTGGCATTCAATATCATCCCAGGTGTGGGCGAATACTTTTGTTTCCCTGCGCTAACCGTCAATGGTCCATGTGAAATCATGGTGTTTGAAGGTATTCCAAATGGACCAATGGATTGTTGGCAGGATGTTAAAACACCTGAGCAACATTTGGCTAAAAGCTTGGAAATCTTAGAAACATTTGTTCCTTGGGAAGCTGATCGTTGCCGAAATGTGGAATTGACAGATGACGGTGGTTGTTTAGCTGGACGATTTACCCCAACAGTACGTAAACCAGTACTGACACTTGCCAATGGTAAAAAAGTTTTTGGTATGGCGGATGCGCTTGTGGTGAACGATCCTATTACAGGACAAGGCTCAAACAATGCAGCGAAATGTAGCAAAGTCTATTTTGAAGCGATACTCAGCCGTGGAAATCAAGCCTTTGATGAGCAATGGATGAACGATACTTTTGAAAAATATTGGTCTTATGCAGGTGCGGTTGTGGAATGGACCAATAGCATGCTTCGCCCACCTGAACCACAAATGTTAGAAGCGATTGGAGCTGCCGCAGGAAATCAGCAAATTGCTTCAAAAATCGTCAACAACTTTGATGATCCGCGTGGATTTAAACCATGGTGGTTTGATGAGAAGGCTTGCCAAGAGTTTATCGTAAGCAAACAAATATTCAACCAAGTTGCCTGAGGAGAACGCGATGAATCATCCTAATGAATCTCTAGGACTCTCAGCAATTGAGTCCTCAAATCCAAGAGAAATCCGTAACTTACTCGGTCAGTTTGCAACAGGTGTCACCGTGATTACCACTAAAGGTAAGGACGGACGAAATATTGGTATGACGGCAAACTCATTTTCATCGGTATCTTTAGATCCACCTTTGATTTTGTGGAGTTTGTCTAAAACCGCACCAAGTATGCCTGATTTTATGGATGCCGAATATTTTGCGATCCATGTGCTCAATCAAAATCAACATGACATTTCAGGTAATTTTGCTAAAGCATCAGACGACAAATTTGCGCAAGTTTCACATAAAGTGTGTGAGCGAGGTTTACCAATTATTGATCATGTTTTGGCGACCTTGGTCTGTAGAAATGTCAACCAATATGAGGGTGGGGATCATCTGATTTTTATTGGACAAATAGAGCATTACCAATTTCAAGAAGGTGCGCCACTGTTATTTCATGCTGGAAAATATCATGTTGCATCAGGACATCCTTCCTATCAATTGACAAGTGGTTAATGGTTTAGCCACAAACAGATGATCATGGATGTCATATAAAAACTTTATAAAAAGGAATTTAGAATGAAAAAAATAATGACAGTAGCTATCTTTTCGATAGCTGCTTTCCATGCAAATGGAAACGATTTGCCAACTGTAAATTTGGGCTTAACCAGTTTCCTTGATGGTGGACTGCCAGCAGGACCGGGTTGGTATGGTTCAATCTATTTGCAAAACTATAGTGCAAACAAGATGATGGATCAAAATGGCGATAAAATCCCATTACCAAAATCAGAAGTTGATTATCAAGTTATGCTTGCGCAATTAAGCTATTTATCTGAGGTAAAAGTAGGTAAAGCTGCATTGGGTATGAACTTTATCTTACCTTGGTTGGCAGATATTGATGTAGATGATGGCTTGAACAATCAAGCGATAAAAGCACAAAATGGATTGGGTGATTTGCTCGTCGGACCTTTTATCCAGTTTGATCCTATTATGGGTGAAAATGGACCGAAATTTATCCATCGTATTGAATTTCAAGTCAATATTCCAACGGGTGATTATGATCGAAAGAAAGATATCAACCCAAGTAATAATGCTTTTTCACTTGATCCATATTGGGCTGCAACCTATTGGTTTAATCCAAAATGGACAGCATCAACACGGATTCATTATCTATATAATTTTAAAAATGATAAGCCGACGTATAGTTTTGGGGAGGTGTCAAACATTAAGGCAGGTCAAGCCATACATGCCAATTTTGCGACTGAATATGCATTTACACCACAGTTACGTCTAGGCATAAATGGCTATTGGCTCAAGCAAATTACGGATACTCAAGTCGATGGACATGATGTCAATGGGCGCCGCGAACAAGTTTGGGCGATAGGTCCTGGGATGATGTATAGTTTTTCAAAAGAAGATCATATTTTTACAAATGCCTATTTTGAACAGGATGCTGAAAATCGTCCTCAAGGTTCTCGTATACAGTTTAGATATGTGCATCATTTTCATTAAGTGCATCGTTTTAAATAAGTGCAATATGCCAGTGATATGATATATAACTGGCATAAATTAGAACGCTTACTAAGTTTTAAATTCTTTGGTATTTGGGTGAAAAGTATTATACGGTCGCATTTGCCGTGAGTGATTTAATTTACTTTGCGTAGACAATCTTTCTTACTTTGTTTTCGGACAAATGAGAAATATATTTCGCAAGAAACCATTGCCGAACAAATGGGCATACATCCTGAGCAATTTTTAAAGCACTGCTTTAAAAAATTCGGAACTCCCTTGTTCGACGGGTGGCATCCTGCCTTAATTGCAGATTTTATTACGATTTGAAGCAAAATGATTAGAGTGTAAATTTGAGCAATAAATGACTTATGCAAGAACTCTAGTGGATATGTCTTCGTTGAATCAAAAATTCCAACTAAATTTTACGTTTGATACTCGATGGTAAATGCCCAAAACGCTGTTTGTATTCTTGAGAAAAACGTCCCAAATGGGTAAATCCCCATTTAAAAGCAATTTCTGTGATGGATAAATGTTCGCTACGAATCAGGTCAA
This sequence comes from Acinetobacter gerneri DSM 14967 = CIP 107464 = MTCC 9824, assembly GCF_000368565.1. Classification (GTDB taxonomy): domain Bacteria; phylum Pseudomonadota; class Gammaproteobacteria; order Pseudomonadales; family Moraxellaceae; genus Acinetobacter; species Acinetobacter gerneri. Next base: position 80,176 of record NZ_KB849544.1, read on the forward strand.
GATGTGCATTTTGGAATCTTTGTTCTTTTAAATAGGCCATCGGTGTCGTACCCAAAAACTTTTTAAAACCTAAAAATAAAGTACGAACACTGACTCCAGCATGCTCTGCCAATAGCTCTATAGAGAGGGCTTCATGTATATGAGCTTCAATAAATTCTTGTGTGTTTTTTACAAAATAAGGTGAAATAATATTTTTATCTGCTCTTAAAAATTGGCTAGATAAATTGTGTTGTTGCCCATAAATCAAAGCATTATATAAATTTGACTCAAACTCTTTTGAGACAAGCGGATGATTGAGTGGGTGATTTTCATAAATCGTAGAATCAAGTAAATTTTGATAGAGCTGAAAAAAATACAAGCTATTGGTCGAATTTAAATCTAATTTTGGATCGAAAATTAAAGCATTTTGCTGTGACTCTGGTAGATGTTGGCGGCAATGCTGTAAAAAGTTTTGTTTTGGAATTTTCAAAGTAATTTGTGGTGAACATGCAGCCCATGTCATACGAATGGGTAAATCAGGCGAAATGATTGAACCCAGTTGTGAATAAGACACAAATTTTTCATTTTGAAACTCAATTTGGGCATGTCCTACGATCGGTATTTGAATCAGATAAAATTTTTCTAAACAGTCAGGCTCAATGACTACATCCATGCCATATTCAAGTCGGCTGATAGAAAGATTGCCACAATTCATGTGATACATGGATGAAGTGGATTGAATTTTTGCATTACATGCTTTGAGGTCATGCGGCTTGAAAATATCGGCTACACATGACTGAGTTTCATTGAGATCTTGATTACGAAAGACCAATGATTGTTCATTGAACAGGTCGTGAGCCATCAAATAGTGGCTTAAATTTTCTAACGCTTTATCCGCTCTCATTGTCTATTCCTTAAACAAATGAATGGGTTATTGTTATGTATTCCCAATGTATTGTGATCTGGCAAATTGGTTGGATATATCTACATTTACATTCCTTGGGACATTTTTAGCCTAGATTTAAATTCTGATTAAATCAATAGGGATTGAGCGCATTCTTAAAAACAATCAAGGAAGATTAAGATATTGTTTTTATTCAATATTTTATTTTAATTGTGATCGTTAAAAAATACATTGAATAAAAATATATAAATAACAAATGTTTAATGAAAAATTTAAAAATCGTTGAATTTGAGGCAACCTTTAAATAATTGCATTATTTGGATATTGGGCAGGATTTGGATAAAAATGATGCTTTTTATTTTGCTGTAGATTCACATGATTATTCTTATGCTTATAAACCCTGTGATGCTTTGATATAACGTGATTTTTTATGTTTATTTTATATTTGCGTTTGAAGCTAGGATTAAAAAATTGGATAGAGTTAAAAAGACGGCTCTAGCGAAATAGCTAGATACCGTACTTTATATACAATTCAACGATGCGCTAAATGGATAATTTCACCAATTTTTTCAGCAGTTGCAACGAGTGCAGGCGCTAATTGTTCAACACGTTGTTCATTTAAGCGCACAGAGGGTCCAGCGATACTGACTGTACCAAATGGTTTTCCTGTATGTGGATTGACAATAATTTTTGCCATAGCAGTCATGCCTAATTCATAAGTATCTGAAATTAAACCATATCCACGAGTTTTAGCATCTTGAACCATTGCTTTCAATTCAGCTAGGTTTTTAGGTGAGTTCGGTCCAAAACTTTGTGCTTTTTCGAAGCCTTCACGTTCAACAATACGTGAAAAATCAGTCTCATTGAGTGCAGATAAATAGGTTAGACCACAAGATGATGCAGGCAAATAAGCGATACCGCCTGAGTCAGGATCATATTTTAAGCCTGATTTTGCCCCTTGTGCTTTTGCAATCCAAATGATGTTTTCATTTTCAATCATTCCTAAGCGAACTAATTCATGTGATTGTTCAGCCAATTGATTGAGCAAAGGTTGAAATGTTTCTGTGATTGAACGTGAGGAAAGATATGCCAACCCCATAGATGCAATTTTTAAAGTCAGTTTATAGTGTTGAGTTAATTCATCTTGATAGATATATCCCATATCTTTCAATGAGCTAAGCAAACGGTGCATGGCTGATTTGGGAATATCTAAATCCACAGATAACTGGCTTAATGCACATCCATTTACATCTTTTAGTAGCGCTTCTAGTACGGCCAGAGAGCGGTCATTATTACTGAGCATAAAAAATTCCAAAATATTTTCTGGAACAGTGTTCCAAAAATTTAAAAAAACCATTATAGTTCATTCCAGATTCTATCCTAAATATTTTCTGGATAAATCAATTTGACTGAAGATTCGCTATTTTTAGCTTAAAAAGTTTAAGCAAAATGATTATTTAGCAGTCTAAGTCCACTGAAAGTTTTCTTTGTTTTGAGTAAAAATTCAGATATTGAGATTTTAACCTGAATTGGTACAAAACCAGCGTGCATGGATATGGCATCGCTTTTAGTAAACGCTAATGGAGCAAGTGTATGACTCAACAGGTTGATCTTAGAGAGTTTATTGATTCAAATCGTGTTTCTCCTCTGCAGAAAATGATTATTTTTCTTTGTTTAATGATCGTGGTTGTTGATGGTATGGATATTGCCATCATGGGTTTTGTTGCGCCTGTGATTAAACATCAATGGGGGATTTCTACCACAGATTTAGCACCTGTAATGAGTGCTGCGTTGGTTGGTTTGGCTTTGGGTGCGGTGATTTCAGGACCTTTGGCCGATAAATTTGGTCGTAAAAAGTTACTCGTCACCAATTTGATTGGTTTCGGTCTTTTTACGTTACTCGCCGCTGTATCTAGCAATGTGACTGAATTGATGATTTTTCGTCTGATCGCAGGGCTATTTATGGGTGGGGTGATGCCTCAAGCGGTCACAGTTGTGACAGATTATTCTCCGATGCGTATTAATGGTCGTATGGTGACGATTATTTTAAGTGGTTTTACCATCGGTGCAGCGCTTGGTGGTTTTATTGCAGCATGGGTGATCCCGCATTTTAATTGGCATGCAATGATGATTATTGGTGGAATTTTACCTTTAATTTTAGCTGTAATTGTTTTTCTAAAACTACCAGAATCGATTGGTTATAAGGTGTTAAAACAACATCCTAAACCTGAAATTGATGCCATTATTCATAAAATGGCGCCTGATTTTGATACCCGTAACACTGTTTTTGTTTTGCCTCAACCGAAAACAAATACCGTGGATAATCCTGTAAAAACTGTGGTGAGTCCATTTTATTTACTGGGTAGTTTCTTTTTGTGGTGGAGTTATGCTTCGGGTCTATTTGTTGTGTATTTACTCGGTAGTTGGTTGCCGATGATGTCCAATGAATTTGGTTTTAGCATCAGTGAATCAGCTTTGATTACAGCGATTTATCAACTTGGTGGTCCAATCGGTTGTGTGGCTTGTGGCTATTTGATGGACAAAATCAATCCGCATATCGGTCTCGTGATTGCTTATATCATCGCGATTTTATTTATGGTTTTTGTTGGAAATGTCGGACATAACTTCGTACTTTACAGCACCATGTGTTTCTTTATCGGGATGTGGATGAATGGAGCAAACGCTGGGATCAATGGTATTTCAAGTGCATTTTATCCAGTATTTGCGCGTGCAACAGGAAATAGTTGGATGCACGGAATTGGACGATTAGGTGCAGTTGCAAGTGCATTTGCAGGTGCATATTTCCTAAGCTTAGGTTGGGCTGCAAATAAAATCTTCTTGGTTTTAAGTTTGCCAACGTTAGGAATTATTATTGCACTTCTTTTAATGAAAATTATTTATTCGCCGAAACGTTTAAAGCAACGTGAACTGGATAATGCGTCTGTCTAATATTTTATAACTCACTTATTTTAAAAGGATATTGAATAATGGATATTCAATTGAACGGCTCGACTCGTCTCTACTTTGTGGTAGGACACCCGATTAAACAAGTTAAATCGCCTGCTGGAGTCACACAAGAGCTGATTGAAAAAGGCTTAAATGCGTTGGTTTCACCTGCGGATGTAGCGCCTGAGCATTTTCCAGATTTTGTTGAAAATACGAAAAATATGATCAATACCGATGGTTTGATTGTCACTGTTCCACACAAAATCACTGCGCTTGCATGCTGTGACAAAGTAACAGATCGTGCCAAATTTATTGGTGCCGTTAATACCATCCGTCGCTGTGAATCAGGATGGGAAGGTGACATGTTGGATGGCACTGGAATGGTTCAAGCGATTAAATCTAAAAATATCGAACTAGAAAATAAACGTGCAATCTTGGCAGGTGCTGGTGGTGCAGGTAAAGCCATTGCTTATGAGCTTTTGATTTCTGGTGTGGCTGAGCTGGCTATTTTTGATCTAGATGCAGCACGCCAACAACAGTTGGTTAAACATTTAAATGCGCTGGGTCAAGGTAAAGTCGTTGCACATGACAACGATCCGTCAGGCTTTGATGTTGTGGTTAATGCCACACCGATGGGAATGAATGGTGATCCATCAGCAGCGTTTCAATTGGATAAATTGACGGCTGAGATGTCAGTTGCGGATGTAGTGACCAGTCCTGAAAATACGCCTTTTGTCTGTCAGGCATTAGAACTTGGCTGTACTACTGTTAAGGGTACAGATATGTTTGAAAAAGTACGTGATTTGATGATTGATTATTTACTTGAAAATAATCACAAATCTGGAGGGGTAAATGATGACGCCGCATGATTTAAGCCCTCGGCAGTATTCACTTTCATTTTTAACGGTTGCTGATGTTTCACCTGTTGAAGCAGTGAAAATCGCAGCAGATTGTGGTTATGCAAAAGTTGGTTTACGCCTTTTGCCTGCCGCACCAAATGAAAATGAATACCCGATTTTAACTGATCAAAAACTCATTGCCGAAACCAAAGCTGCACTGACAGATACTGGCGTGCAAGTTGCAGATGTTGAGATCGTTCGAATTACAGCAGATTTTGATGCAAAACAATATTTGGGTTTTCTAGAAACTGCTGCAGCACTTGGTGCCAAACATATTTTGATTGCTGGAAATGATATTGAACAACAACGCTTAATTGATAACTTTAGTGCATTTTGTGAATTGAGTAAAAATTATGCGCTCAGTTGTGATCTAGAGTTTATGCCATGGACAGCTGTTAAAAACTTGGCTGAAGCAAATCAAATTGTGACTGCCTCAGCTCAAGATAATGCCGCTGTGCTGATTGATGCATTGCATTTTGATCGTTCAAATTCGACTTTGGCAGAAGTAAAGCAAATCGATAAGTCACGTATGAACTATGTTCAGCTCTGTGATGGTTGGGCTGAGTATGATCCAAGCGATGAAGGATTGATCAAAATTGCTCGTTCAAATCGTTTAGTGCCGGGTCAAGGTGATATTGATTTGGTCGGGCTTATTCAAGCATTACCTGCAGATATTACCCTCGCTGCTGAAGTCCCTAATTTAGAATTGGCTGCTTTACCAGCGCTAGAAAGAGCGAAAATTAATTTAGTTGCAATGCAAAAATTGGTTGCACTTGCACAAAATGAAATGGTTGTGGGGTGATGTGATGAATGCTTCCACTCAACACGATTTTTCATCTGTAGAACAGCCGATTTACCAAACATTATCGTGTGATGTTTTGGTGATTGGATCTGGTGCAGGTGGGCTTTCTACCGCAGTGACTGCGGCAGTTCAAGGGCTAGATGTCGTTGTCACAGAAAAAGCTTCTGTTTTTGGTGGTACAACGGCGGTCTCTGGAGGTTGGCTTTGGATTCCCAATACACCGCATGCTAAAAAAGCAGGGCAATCTGAACCAATAGACCAAGTCAAAACTTATCTAAAAAATGTACTTTTAGAAAAATATGATGAAGATCGTATTCATCAATATTTAACTAAAGCACCTGAAATGGTTGATTTTTTTGAAAATTCAACTGCAGTAAAGTTCAATCCCGGTGCAATGGTTCCTGATTTTTTTGATATAGAAGGTTCTCGTGTAGGGTGGCGTTCAGTTGTCGCAGCACCATTTGATGGTCGTGAACTTGGGCAAAATTTACATTTGCTCAAGCCTGCGATTCCTGAAACAACGGTTTGGGGAATGGGGATTGCTTCGGGTCCAGACATGAAGCATTTCATCAATACTTTCCGTGCTGTATCGTCATTTGCTTATGCGACTAAACGGGTGTTGCGTCATTTTATGGATTTAATTTTCCATAAACGCTCAACTCAAATCGTCAATGGCAATGCTTTAGTGGCTAGATTGTTAAAGTCTGCACTGGATCAGCAAGTGAAACTTTTACCAAATCATGCAGCTACAGATTTAATTTATGAGCAAGGTGAGGTTAAAGGTGCAGTTTTTCAAACGCCAAATGGTCAAGTAAAAATCATGGCAAAGCATGGGGTTGTACTCGCTACTGGCGGATTTCCTCATGATGAAACTCGCAAAAAACAACTTTTCAAACATGTCGCTGAAGGTACACCACATTATTCGGCAGCACCTGAAACCAATACAGGTGATGGCATCAAGCTCGCTGAAAAAATCGGTGCAGAAGTTGATCAAACTTTGCCATGGTCAGGTGCTTGGGCACCAGTTTCACTGATGCCAAGACTAGACGGCACGCTAGGACGTTTTCCACATTTGGTTGAACGTGGCAAACCGGGACTCATCGCAGTACTTAAAAATGGTCAACGATTTACCAATGAAGGTGAGTCATATCCATTATTTATCAAAGATTTATTGAAAAATACTCGTAAAGGTGAATTGGCACATTGTTGGTTGATCTGTGACCACAAATTTATTCGTCGCTATGGATTGGGGGCTGTAAAACCATTTCCAATTTCGATGAAACCTTGGCTTGAAAATGGTTATTTAAAACGAGCAGAGCATTTAAAAGATCTTGCTAAACAATGTGGCATCGATGCTGAAGCTTTCGAAAAAAGCGTATCTAGCTACAACATTCATGCAAAACAAGGGCTAGATCCAGAATTTAACCGTGGCACGACGCCATACCAAAAAGCGCAGGGGGATGCTGATCATCGTCCTAATCCATGTATCGCAGCGATTGAGCACGGACCATTTTATGCCGTCAAAGTTGTACCGGGAAGTTTAGGTACTTTTGCTGGACTGATTACAGACAATGATGCACGCGTTCTCGATCAAGCTACACATTTGCCAATCAAAGGCTTATACGCTGTCGGCAATGACATGAATAGCATCATGGGCGGTCAGTATCCAAGTGGCGGAATTACGCTCGGACCTGCAATGACATTTGGCTATCTCGCAGCACAAGATTTAGTACAAAAATCAAAGTCTGCATCTACAACAGCATCAGTAATTTAGGAAAATGACATGGAAAAACAAGTCGATTTATTGGTGATTGGCGCAGGCGCTGCAGGGATGTCGGCTGCATTATTTGCCAAACTCAATGGTTTAGATGTCTTGCTCTGTGAAAAAGCCAGCCAAGTGGGTGGAACAACTGCGACTTCTGGCGGAACAGTATGGGCACCGGGTTCACATTTAAGTGTCAAAGCAGGTGTGCCTGATGATATTGAAAATGCGCGAATATTTCTAAAATCAGTAGTGGCTGATCGTGGTGGTGAACAGCTCCGCGAGGCATTTTTAGACTCAAGCCCGAAAATGATTCGGGATCTGGAAGCGCATACTTCGGTTAAATTAAATGCTTGTTTAGCGCATCCAGATTATGTGAAAAATCAACCCGGAGAAGCATTTGGTGGGCGTGCTTTAGCACCTGCTGAATTTGATGGAAAGCTGCTCGGCAGTGATTTTAAATATGTCCGTCCGCCAAGACCAGAATTTATGGGTTTAGGTGGCATGATGGTCAATCGTAATGAATTGAATGCTTTATTGAACCCATTTTCATCAGGCAACAATTTTATGACCACGATGAAAGTTGTGCTGCCTTATTTTCTATCGCGTTTGCGTTACCCGCGTGGTACACGCTTAGTTATGGGAAATGCATTGGTTGGTAGCCTGTTTTATAACTTAAAACAACAACAGGTTCCTGTCTGGCTTGATGCACCTTTACAAGAACTCCTCTATGAAAATGGCAAAGTGATCGGTGCAAAGATCATAAAAGATCAAAAAACGCTGACGATTAAAGCCAGAAAAGGGGTGGTACTGGCAACAGGTGGTGTTGGTTGGAATCAAAAATTACGTGAAAAATTATTCCCTAAAGGTTTGAATAATGAATCACTTTCTCCGACCAGTAACACGGGTGATGGTCTAACTTTTGCAGAAAAAATTGGTGCAAAAATAGATCCGTCTGTGGACAGCAGTGTACTTTATTTCCCATGTTCTATTCATACACACAAAAATGGTTACAAAGCGATTTGGCCACATATTATTTTGGATCGTGCTAAGCCCGGTGTGATTGCAGTCAATGCGGATGCTAAACGTTTTGTAAATGAATCTGACTCCTATCATGACTTTTGTATGGCACAGATTGCCTCAAATCAAGGCAAAGAAAAAATCGTGTCATATTTGATTTGTGATCAAACCGCAATTGAAAAATATGGACTCGGTTTTGTTTTACCCGGCGCTAAAAAATTAGATTATTACTTAAGTGAAAAGTACTTGTTTTCAGGCAATAGCTTAGAGCAACTTGCAGAAAAAATAGCAATAGACCCACAGCAGCTCGTCAAAACAGTACAGCATTTCAATCGCTTGGTTGAGCAAGGCGAAGATACTGATTTTGGCAAGGGTTCAGGTGTAATGAACCGTTTTAATGGTGATCCAGACGTTAAACCGAATCCATGTCTAGGAAAATTAGAGCAGGGACCTTATTACGCACTTCCTGTAGTTCCGATGGATTGCGCAAGCAGTGGCGGACTTGCAGGTGATGCATTTGGTCGAATTTTAAATGAAAAAAATCAAGTTATTGAAGGGTTATTTGCCTGTGGTAATGACCTTAGTTCAATTTTTAAAGGGACCTATCCAGGACCGGGAACAACCTTAGGACCAGCGATGGTATTTGCATGGCGAATCGCACAATTTGTAGCTGGAAAACTACAAGATAATTCACCTAAACAAACGATTGATACCGATCCTATTCACCAACAACAGCAATCTCTAAACACGGAGCAAGAAACAGCATGAAACGTTATGAACTCATCAATATCACCATTAAAATGGGCACCGCAGCAGTAGTCGCAAATGGCATTAAAGCATTTCATGATGCAAGTGATTCTAAGGCAAAATTGCTTGGCGTTTGGTTTTCAGATATTGGACAATTGAACCAAGTCGTTGTCTTGCGTAGCTTCGCCAATGAAGCTGATCAAGTGGCTGATGATGCTCGTTTAGCAGCACAAGAAAATGTGTTTGATTCAAGTGAAAATATTATTAATTATTCAGTTGAACATTTTGCCGGTTTTGACTTCCTTCCAGAAGTAGAATTGGGTGAATTTGGTCCTGTTTATGAAATTCGTACATACGAGCTTAAACATGGTGGCGTTCCGCATGTACTCGAAGCTTGGAAAAATGCAGTGCCTACACGTACTCAATATTCAAAATTGAGCATTGCAATGTATGCACTCGATGGTAAACCTCGAATTGTGAGCATTTGGCCTTATGCTTCATTAAATGAACGCTCAGAAATTCGTGCTAAAACAGTTGCAGATGGCATTTGGCCGCCTAAAGGTGGACCTCAATGGCTTACACATGAAATGCAGTCGATGATTGCTTTGCCAACAGCAGTATCGCCACTCAAATAATGCGGTGATTTTGAAATGATTGATAAAAAGCTGGCCTGCAAATGCTGGCTTTTTATTTATTGTTTAAATTTCTTCTATTATTTTGATTTTTCTTTGTAAAAATAAGCATAATTTTGACAAATTGATAGCGTGTTGACACTTTCTAAATCAATCACAATATTTCTTATCAAAACTGACGCTAAGCTGAGAAAATCAAGAATTTATTTATATAAAATGATTGTTCATATATGGTAATTGAGCATGTTTTTTCTGAGAAATATGCTAAGTTATAGCAATGGACTTACGATGTTAAATATGTATGAAAAAAATCACACTTTCAACTTTTTTAATCTTACTTTGTGCTCAATTTACGCACGCTGAAAAAACCCCAGCTCAGGATCAACAACAGGCTGCGCTAGCTCAAAATCAAACAACTACGATACGTATTGATAATCGACCTGCGATAATGGGATTGTGGGGAATGGAGATTCCGACCAATAAAAAATGTACCGAATATTATAATTTTCGTGGGAATAATGAAGTAATTGTAAATAGCGCAAAAGAGTGGTCTACAGGCTTGTATGATTACCAACCTTCGACTGAAACCAAAGAAAAGTCTCCTGCATTATTGATGCAAATCAAATATGAAAATAACGAGATGGATTGTTCAGGTCGTCAAGAAGATCAATCTGGTGAAGTATCGCAGTATTTTGTGCGCTGGAAAGATCAAAATACAATTAATTTCTGTGCTACAGATGGCGTAGATAAATGCTTTGCCGTCTTACATCGTGTTCAACCCTAACGTATTTTTTGCCTGATCTGGTTTAATTTTAAGTTTAAGTATTTTAAATCAATCTTCTGAAACAGCCGATATTTGAAATTTATATATTTTCATTATCGGCTTTTTTATGTATTTCATAATTTAATTTAAAAAAATTAACAATCTAAACTTGCTCATTTACTGCTATATCACTTGTTTCAGTGATATTAATCTGATAAAAAATAAATATGATTGAATTTTAATCACATAGGGGAACGAAATGGATTTTCGTAAGTTTTTAGCATCATTCCATACCATCAATGTATATTTGTTTTTAGCAGTGAGTTTTTTGATTTTACTGACATTTTATATGTTCGTCATTGATCCTGTATAAATAAAAAAGCCTCTACAAGATGTAGAGGCTTTTTTGTATCTGCTTTACTTAAGCATCATTTTCATGACCTTGAATTTGTTTTAACAAATGTTTTTCAAGATAATGAATATCCATAGCATGTTTGCAGAAGTTTTTGTCTTGTAAAATCAAATCTTTATGCAGTGGAATATTGGTTTTAATCCCAGTCAAAATCATTTCATCGAGTGCTTGTTTGATACGTGCAATCGCTGTATCACGATCTTTACCGTGAGAAATCAATTTCGCAATCATCGAGTCATAATAAGGTGGAATATTATAACCTTGATAGATATGTGAATCTAAACGAATACCTGCACCGCCTGGCGCATAGAAACTCTCAATTTTACCCGGTGAAGGTAAGAATGTTGAAGGATCTTCTGCATTAATACGGCATTCAATCGCATGTCCATGTGCAACAATATCTTCTTGTTGCAGATCTAAACCTAAACCAGCAGCAATACGAAGTTGTTGTTCAATGATATCAATACCAGTCACTTGTTCAGTAACAGGATGCTCAACTTGAACACGTGTATTCATTTCAATAAAGAAGTATTCACCATCTTCAAATAAGAACTCAAATGTACCTGCACCACGGTATTGCATGAGTTTACATGCATTCACACACGCTTCTAAAATATCAGCACGTGCTTGTTCTGGTAAATTAGGTGCAGGTGCTTCTTCGAGTACTTTTTGATGGCGACGTTGTAAAGAGCAGTCACGGTCAAATAAATGTACTGCGTGACCATTTCCGTCAGCCAATACTTGTACTTCGACATGGCGAGGCTTTTGTAGGAAACGCTCCATATATACCGTATCATCACCGAACCACATTTCTGCATCACGTTGCGCAGCTTGTACTGATTCAAGAAGTGTGTCGACCCGTTCAACGATACGCATACCACGACCACCACCACCAGAAGCGGCTTTAACGATCAATGGGAAGCCAATTTCTTTCGCTTCAGCTAAGGCATTATTTGGTGTGACAGCATGAGCAGAGCCGGGTACGGTTGGAACGCCAGCTTTACGCATTGCCATAATCGCAGAAACTTTATTCCCCATTAGGCGAATATGTTCTGGACGTGGACCAATAAAGATAAAACCAGAGCTTTCTACGATTTCTGCAAATTCAGCATTTTCAGATAAAAAACCATAACCTGGATGAATGGCATCAGCACCAGTGATCTCAGCCGCTGTAATAATGGCAGGAATATTCAAATAACTTTCGCTACTTGCGCCCGGACCAATACATACAGCTTCATCGACAAAGCGAAGATGCATCAAATCTTTGTCAGCATCAGAATAGACACCAACAGTTTTGATTCCCAAAGTTTTGCAAGCACGAGTGATACGCAGTGCGATCTCACCTCGGTTTGCAATTAAAACTTTTTGCAACATATCAACCCCCAAAATATTACGCGCGATAGCGGAATAGTGGTTGACCGAATTGGATTACATCGCCATTTTTAACTAGGATTTCTTCAATCACACCACTTTGAGTCGCTTCAATTGGGTTCATGATTTTCATTGCTTCGATAATACCAAGTGTTTCACCAGCAGAAACAGTTTGACCGACATTGATAAAAGGACCTTCGCCTGGGCTTGGCGCAGCGTAGAACACACCAACCATTGGTGATGTTTCAACAGCACCACGTGGCGCAGATTTAACAACAGGTGCTTCAGCAACAGGAGCTGCAGCGACTACACCTGCAGCAACCACAGGATTACGACGTGTTAAAGCTATCGATTGATCGCCTTCTTTGACTTCAATTGCTTGCAAGTCAGATTCGATCATCAAATCAATGAGCTTTTTGATTTTACGAATATCCATGGGTTTTTAGTCCTAATATTATGATTGAGTTGAAGTTTGAATATGTTCGATCGCATAATCGAGTGCGTATAGGTATCCTTTTGACCCTAGACCACAAATTACGCCAACGGCTTTATCCGATAAATAAGAATGATGTCTAAAACTTTCACGTGCATGTACATTGGATAAATGTACTTCGATAAATGGAATTGCTACACCAAGCAAAGCATCACGTACTGCGACAGAAGTGTGGGTAAATGCAGCTGGATTGATAATAATAAACTGCACACCATCTTCTTGAGCTTGATGGATTCGATCTACGATTGCGCCTTCCCAATTACTTTGGAAAGTGTCTAAAGGAATATAAGCCTGTTGAGCTCGAGCAAGGAGATTTTGATTAACATCTTCAAGTGTGAGGTGACCATAGACCTCGGGTTCACGCTTTCCTAGCAAGTTTAAGTTTGGTCCGTGGATGACCAAAATGGTCGAACTCATTGAGTTTGCTCCAATTCAAAAGTTGCAAAAATCTTTGCAAGATAGCTGCAAAGTTTGCTCATTATGGCACATTATTCTACAACTATTTTATATTTTGTTTAATTTTGCTGAGAACATGTATACCGAATCTGAGCTATATATTGTTAATTTTGCTTGTAAATGGCAATGTTAAAATATGACATTTTTTATTGTTGTTTGGTATCCCAATATTCTAAACCGAATTGACCAAATGATGTCATTTGTTTTGTGTAACAGTCATATGAGAATCATCTATACATAGCATCTCACTCCACCGAGTTGTATAGCGAGGAGAGCGATGTTGTTGTTTCATTTGCCAAGTATTTTGGCTGGAATGATAGCCAATTTGTATGCAATCAAGACCAAATTTTTTCTCTGCATGACTCAGGGTTTGCATAAGCTTATGGCGTTGCTCAATTTTCTGTATTGGCTGCCACAAATCATCAATATGTTGCTGTTTAGGGTGCAAAGCTGAAAACATGACAGAAATTTTCACATATTGGATATTTTCTTTAAATAAAACATCAATTTGCTGCATAGCAACTTGAGTTAAATTTAGCAGATCATCGCTTGCGTATTCGAGTCCAATCGCATAAGAAATACTCTTTTTATAAGGCGCAGTTTTTATTTTTTCATAGAGTGAAACATGTACGCAGGCACACAATTGTTGTTGGGCGCGTAAGCGAGTGTGGGCACGTTTGAGGTGGAAAATCATTGCCTGTTTTAAGATGTCTTTATCACTGAGTGCAGAAGCAAAACTTCGTGAAGAAAGGATGCGTTTTGATGGAATATCAGGGTCATCTAAAGCAATGCAGGATTGACCTTTTAGCTCACGGATAGTACGTCCAATCAGCACTGAAAACTGCCGTGAAAGGTGGTGCTCATTGGCAAAAGTTAAGTCATAGCAACTTTCGATGGCATAGGCTTTTAACTGTTTGCTGATTTTACGACCAATTCCCCAAACTTCACTGACTGGTGTTTCAATCAGTAGACTTTCAAATGCACAGGGATCAAGCGTTGTGAGATTGCATACACCTGCAAAAGTTTGAATTTTTTTAGCAAAATGATTGGCAAGTTTGGCTTGAGTTTTCGAAAATCCGATACCGATTGAGCAGGGTAAACCAATCCATTTTTGAATGGTTTCGATTAATTCTCGACAATATTGTTCTAGGTCACACGTTTTTTGATAAGAAGTCAGGCGAATAAAACATTCATCTATAGAATAAGGCTCTAAATCATCGTCATTAAAAAAGCGTCTCAATATGCTAAAAAAACGCTGCGACATATCGCCATACAAAGCATAATTACTTGAAAATACTTCGATACCCGCATTGAGTGCTTCTTTTTCAATTTCATACCAAGGTACAGCCATGTTGATATTTAAGGCTTTAGCCTCATTACTTCTCGATACAACACAACCATCATTATTACTGAGTACGACAACGGCTTTACCATTTAAATGTGGCTTAAAAACACGCTCACAACTCACATAGCAATTATTGATATCAATTAAAGCAAAGATTTCATTTTCAGCTAAAACTTTATTTTCAATATGAGATGAAGTCGTCATGTTCTAATTCCTATTTAGGGTCTGTTGACATTTCATAACTGAATTGCGTTGTTGGCTAAAATTGAGCAGGCAAGGCACGAAATGCAGAGAATGGCGAGACCATTTTCAAATTTCGTAACGAAGCCTGAGATAATTTTAGCTAC
>NZ_KB849544.1:95063-367907 GCF_000368565.1 Acinetobacter gerneri DSM 14967 = CIP 107464 = MTCC 9824
AAGGCACGAAATGCAGAGAATGGCGAGACCATTTTCAAATTTCGTAACGAAGCCTGAGATAATTTTAGCTACAACCCTGTGGGACGAGAGTATTTTTTGATGCTATTTCGTTGTAGCTTGATCATTTAGATCACTAAATTTCTCAATCTACGCCTCATATCATCTAAAAATACTCATCGTCGCAACCAATTTGAAATATCAACAGACCCTATTGTATTAACGCAATTTTTTTAAAATACAAGTCACAACACCCCAAATCACTAGTTGTTCTTCGCTATGCAGGAAAATATGTGAATATTCAGGGTTTTCTGCTTTGAGCCAAACTTTTTCACTGCCATCACTGAGCTTTTCTTTCATAAAGCGTTTCACCGTAAATTCATTATTAATCAAAGCTAAAACGATATCTCCCGTTTCGACCTGTAAACTTCGATCAATCAAAATACGATCTCCGACTTCAATTCCCGCATTTTTCATGGACAAGGAATTCACTCTTAAAATAAAAGTCGATTCAGGAGAGCTGACTAAAAAATCATTTAAATCAATCGCACCATCGAGATAATCTTGGGCAGGTGAGGGAAATCCTGCTGCGACAGATTCGATCGGTGCTGCAATAGAAAGCTTTGTCTTAAAATGAATTGGCTGTAAATCAGGGTGCTTTTCAGCATCATGTTGAATCTGTGGGTTTAAATACTGTTTTATTTCAATCACTTTCGACTGAGGGACGCGCATAACAACGGTTTTTTCCTTGTACTGTGCTTTGCGACCTGCATTTTCTCTTTTACCACCATGACTATTTGGAGAGAGGTCATTTTTGCTTGTTGGTTTATTCATAAAAAATCATCTTGAATATGTAGCATAATCAAGATAACAAAAAAAAGCACAAATAAAAAGATAATTTCATCAGCTGAGTTGTGTATAAAACCACATCCGCATAGAATCAATTTTAAAATGATGAACTTGATGGAATCCTGCTAATGCAAGAATTTATTGAAGAACAAAAACTCGTTTGTGAGGAATTTGATTCTGCTTATATTAAAGTCAAAGAAGATGACCTGATTGCCATCGCAGTGCATACATTGGAAAAGGAACCGATTGTCGGGATTCGTAAACGCCCTGAAGCAGGTGAAACGACTGAGTGGTATATCTATGGCGGAGAGCTTGAGGAAGGGAATGATTTTTTTGAAATCGTAACTGTAAAACAGCTTGAAGAAATTTTTCCTGATGTGATTCCTTATCTTGCTTTGGAAATCGGTTTCCGTTTTATGATCGACCATGATGATTATGAAGATATTTGGAAAGCAGAATAGAACTGCTTTATATTTCATTTTTGAAAATGTTGGTTGTCAGGAAATGATATGAAAATGTCAGAAAATGATAAGCCCTTTAGATGATAATGAAGCCATTAAAACAAACATTCTAAGATTTCCCTGGTCGTAGAATATACGTTTTAATCATCAAATGAATTATTGATGACACGTCCTAAACCCGCCTTCATTGGCGGGTTTTTTAATGTCAGAACAAAAAGAACAAAAGTGAGATTTAGTTCATATACAAAATTTTGTCATTTACTTCATCAGGTGTTGCCGATAAAACAATCATGCTTTTAGCTTGCTCAGTTTTATATGTAACACAATTCAAATCTCAAATCTCAAATCTCAAATCTCAAATCTCAAATCTCAAATCTCAAGTTGATCTAATGCGTTCACCGAATGAGAAGAGACGTCTTAAGTCGTAATGAATTAAAACCTTGGTTACATATAAGAATTGAAATTTTAAAATATTTGTGTATTTAAAAGGTGTTAGTGTGAGCTAATTCTAATAATAAATGAGGTTATATAGCAGTATTTTAAAAATAAAGCATATTACTTCGCATAATGATAGAAAAGTGTACATGTAAGGACAGTACATGAATAAAACATATTTTTATAATTATGAAACTAACTTGATTCTTTTGTAATTTTTTACAATCTCCATCTCAGTAATGGTTATGGAAGAAGCTAGTGCCAAATTGTAAAAAAATTGAATGAAATATATACCATTTCTTCTCAATTTTTAATTTACGTAAGATTCATCAATTGATGGATTGAAAACTTTGTGTCTTTGCAACACCTTTTATTGAGGTCACTATGAAAAATTTATTTACGGCATTAACAATTGCTTCTGCTTCTTCATTATTTGCTACAGCTTCATTTGCAGATGTTTCTGCTTCTGCAACTGCGAAATGGGATGCAACTGCTAAGAAAGATACGACCAGTGCACTAGTTGTTACTCCATTGAAATCTTTAAACTTTCAGTATGCTGAAGGTTTAGAGCAATTTAACACACAAACTGGGGCATTTGATGTAACCATTCAAGGGCAAAGTGGCGCAACTGATTTTGATCTAACGTCAAAACTTATCACGAATACACTTACTCGCGGCAGTGATGATTCTACGCTTAACGTAGGTGTTACTTGGAATGGTCAAGCACTTTCTAAAACTACAGAAACGACTTTGATTGATACAGCTAAAAATATCAATGCAGGTTTAGAAGCGCTATCACAGTCTACAGCTTATGCGGGTACAGGTCGTCATTCTGCACAAAGTTCATTCGAATTTAAAGTTGATAGCGCAACAAGTGATGGTACAACTGTAGCTCAGTTTAAAGATCTTACTGATGGTATGTGGGATGGTGAAGTTGCAGTTCAATTCAATGCAACTTGGACAACTCCATAATTAATTCTGAAATAAGCAGTTTTAATTGAAAATTAAGGGAGGAAATACCTCCCTTATTTATTAGAGGTAGGTCTTATGCGTTCGAAAATTACAGGTCTGATCACTGGGCTATTCGTATCAACATCTTGTTTAGCAGTCAATGTTGGAGATATTACTTCAATCATTAACGCTGATAAAAATTTTTTAGCTAAAGAGATTGAGAATACAACCGAAGTCGCACGTTTTGTTGGGTTAAAAGTTTATCGACTGAGTTCGCCCATGAGTGATGGTGAAATCATTCCTATGACGTCTAAAACTGAAATCTTATCAACTCCCTCGGGTCTGGTTTTACCTGGTTCGGCAAAGGATATTTTTAAAATTATTTATCAAGGTCCTCAAGATGATCAAGAGCGTTATTACCGATTATCTTGGATCGATGCGCCTGTTGCGAATGCTGGTGAAGATACAGCAAGCAAAGGTGGTCAAGCGACAACTTCAGCGCAGATTAATACGATTTTAGTTGTCGCTCCTCGCAAAGAAAAATTCGATTTTAGTTATGCAAATGGCACTTTGACCAATACTGGAAATGTCAGTTTTCGAGTAGTTGCTGCTGGGAAATGTCTTGATCAATCGAAAGATATTGATGGCAAAGGTTGTCGAGAGCGTTATTACGTTATGCCTAGTAAATCTATAACGCTTAAACATACTGACGTTAAAGCGGATCGGACTCATATCGGTATTTGGCATGGTGAAAAATACATTAACGTAGCTAGGTGAGAATGATGAAAAGTCGTATTCTGTATGGAATCTTAATTTTATCTATTTCTCCGATTGTGCAGGCAAATGATGTACAGCCGCGGATTCAAATGGGTAAATATCGCTTTCCAGAACTTCTTTCTAGAGCTTTAGTTCAAGGCCTTAGCGTACCTGTATATCTGAAATTTGATGAAGATGTTCAGATAGAAAATACCAAAAGTAAGCAAAAAATAGCTGAAGCATTGATTAGCTATAAGAACGGACATTTGGTAGTCGATAGGATTGTATTTGAAGACGTAGTACAGACGACTGAACTTTCACAGGCTGTTAGAAATGAACTTGGCGTATTAAAAAAAGAATTCGATGCAGATATGCAACTTAAAGTGACTAAAGATGCATTTTTACAGTTTGACTTAGAATCTTTATATTTAGAGTTAAACGTAAATAAAAATGCTCTAGGTACTAAATTTATTGCACGTACAGATGTGCTTGGCGAGTCTACATCAGATCATTTTTCCTCTGTGCTGAACTATCGCTTAGGTGCATCATATAACGATTATAACGGTCGAAATACATCATCAAACTTTTTGAGTTTGGATAGTGTCAGTTCTTTACGTGAACACCATGTTTTACTGAATGGTTCTATCTATGGGATCGGTGAGTCAAATACGCGTTCAGATATGTATCGCGCTTTATATGAACGTGATTTTCAGGGTAATAGACTTGCAGTTGGGATGATGGACACATGGAGTATGCAGTCGATCGCCAGCCTAAATGCCTTGAATACCAGTAAGGTTTACGGTGCAACTTATGGCAATAAAAGTAGCACAACAATTCAGGATAAAAGCCAATCACTAGTGCCAATTGTTGTATTTCTACCAAGTGCAGGGACAGTACAGCTTTATCGAGATGGTCGTTTACTCAGTATTCAAAACTTTTCTATGGGAAGCCACGAAGTTGATACTTCAAATCTACCTTATGGTCTTTATAACGTAGAAGTTAAGATATTGATCAATGGACAAGAAACCAGTTCATATATCGCACAGGTCAATAAATCTTTAGGTCGAAACTCAAGTGTTACTGGCGTGCTTGATTGGCAAGTTTTTGGCGGAATGCTGGAATATATGCATAGAGCTGATCGTAACTCGCATCTCAGAGATGAAAAGGAAACTTGGCTGATTGGCGTAGCCGCTGCAAAAAACTATCCACTGTGGTCGGGAGTAGGTGTGCGTTCAACTTTGTACGCGTTTGATTCAAATGCAGTCGCAGAAGTTGAAAGCAATATTACATTACCTTTAAACACGACATTTAACGTCCAGTCTATGCTTGCGACAGATTCATCTTATCGCGCTTCGGCAACGATCAATTATAGTTTGCCTAAAGGTTATGGTAGCGTTTGGGCTGCAAGAAGCATCAGTGACGAGGGGAATAAATTATCATTTACTGAGACAGATAATTATGACGTAGGCTTATCGCTCAATTTAAAACAATTTCATAAGAAACTAGGTTTTATATCTGCAGGTTATTCTGAAGATTTAGCCAATAAATATTCTACAACCAATATCGAATACAACCAAAATTTATTTAATAATCGCTATGCTGATCTGAGTGTTAGAGTGGGGATGCAACGCTCAGATTATAAAGAGCAACAAAACTATGATGATAAATATATTTATTTTGATTTACGTTTACCTATTTCAAAATGGTTTAATGCGGGCCTGAGTAGTCGAAATAATAATTTACTTGCCAATGCGAGCTATAAACAAAGCTTTAATAACAGTGTGATTAGTAATGTGGGTATTGATCTTTCACAAGTTGTAAACCGTAAAAATTATGATATTAGTTCTGATGATTTTATGGCATCAGGATATGTCAGCTATGATACAAAATATAATACAGGTACATTATCAGCTAGTGGTTCTGAAAATAGCCATTCATTTAACTACAACAGCCAAGGATCTATTGCTGCAACAGCTAAACATCTTGCACTGGGTAATAATACTTTAAATTCGGGTGTAATTATTGAGACAGGACTCAAAGATAAAGGGAAAATGTCTGCATTAATTAATGGTCAAGATTATATACTATCAGGTAAAAAGAACTTTATTCCTCTAAGTCCATATAAAGAATATACCGTGGAGTTTAGAAATGATAAAAACTCATTAGATAGTGTGACGATTGGTCAAGGTCGTAAAAATACAGTCATTTTATATCCGGGTAACGTATCTGTACTTCAACCTGAAATTAAGCAAATGGTAACTATTTTTGGACGAGTGCTTTATCCAGATGGAGAAGTTGCAGTCAATAAAAATATTCACAATCACATCGGTAAAGCGATCACCGACGAAAATGGCGAGTTTTCTCTAGATATTGATAAGCGTTATCCGATGCTTACTGTAATTGAAACAAATGGCGATATTTGTGAGTCAAAATTGGACTTAGATACTGTGCGTGGCGCAAAGTGGCTAGGCGATATTCAGTGCAAATATAAAGCAACGAGTAGTCAAAAAAGTATAGAGGTACGAAAAAATGATTAATACTTTCAATAAAGCCCTTTTTTTTTGGGGCTTGTATTTGGTCTTATCTAATCCAGCTTTCGGCTTAAATCCTGGTACAGTAATCAAACGTACAAACTCTTTTACTTTTATTAATAATGAAATTGATAATGAGTATTTTATTGCTCCATCTTTACTAGATCCTAGATTTTCAGGTGCTAATGTTTGGACTAAACTTAATTCAAATCAAGTTAGTTTAGGTTATATAGGAGATGTCACTTGGGCTCATTCAAATGCTTATAAGGATATGTGGCTAGAGAATTCTCCAGTAAGTACACCATTTAATGGAATTAGATGCACAAAAGCAACCGATTGCCCTTCTAGTGGGTATATTCAACCTGAATATACCGATCGAAATGGTTTTTATCGTGCTCCTGCTAAGATTGGTATTGGTGGAGGGGGATATGGTTTTGCCTCTATTACGGCCACTATGTATGAATTTCTTAAGAATTTGTCTGTAGGGCAATCTCAGACTTTTAGTATGAATTATTGCTCAACAACAGAGTTTTATGATCCAGCTTCTGGCGGGCGATGTACAGATGCAAAATATGGAGCTTGGTATAGAAGTGATATTACTGCAACTAAAAATGCACAAATTGATCTACATGATTTGAAAGCTTTTTCAGAAATATGGATAGCATCTGATGGAAAACCAAGTTTGACTAGTAATTCTGAGTATTGCGAATATGTCGCAAATAGTTATGGTGGTCAGGATATAGCATGTAAGATGATTGAATATAAAGTTGAAGGTCTAGCAAATATTCATTCTACTCTCTATTTAAAGTTGGAAATCGATCAGAATAAATTAGGATTTAGCCCTTCAGCAAGTTATGTCAAAATGAAAGGGGATGCAGGTAATACTTGGTATAACTATGGTACTGAAAGGTCATTTAAGACATTGGTTACAAATGGAGAAGGCTATTTATCAGTATTGTTTACTCAGAATTTTTTTAAAGAATTTTTAAAACAAGCTGGAAATATGCAAAATATGGATGATGTTTTCACTTTTAGTTTTAGAAATGGACCGACTCCTGAATCTGGATATTATCAATTTTCAAGTGGATTAAAAGTAGATATTCACCCTAGAGAATATAGTATAAGTATAAAACCAGTAGATTCGACTCAAACAGCACTAGAGGGGTGGATTGGAGATAATAAACCTATTGAGTTTAAATACCGTGTAACGCAATCTGCACCACGAAAAGCAGATATCGTAACAGCCAATGTACTTGGCGAAAGCGTAGAAACACGTGGGCAAAAATATTGCTCATTTAAATCAGACGATAGTACTGTAGAAGTAGCAATACCTGCTTATCTTTCATATACAAATGGTTTAGGTGAGAAAATTGAAAAATATAGCGGTTGCGATGAAAGCCAAAAATTAGATATCACAAATGCATTGTGGTCAGAAACACCTTGGGATCAAAACAATTCTGGATACTTTTATCAAACTGAACTAAACCTTTGGTTTCCAATGAGTGACCCTGTATCAAGATTTTCAACTGATGGTCAAGATTGGTTAGGCATTGTACATGCTGAGGGTAAAGTGCAAGTTGAAGCAAAATGGATCGGTGTAAATAAGTAAGTTTCTTATACTGGGTTGCCTAATATGATGATGAATTTGATTAAAAGAATTGTTTTACTGGTTTGCCTGAGTGTAATTTCGCACTCAGCATTAGCAATATATTTTTCATCATTTATATATGAAATGATGTCTGATGAGGATTTTATTGCTAAACCGATCAGAAATGACACAAAAAATCTGAGTATGTATCAAATCAGTTCATTTAAAATAGACAAACCTGGTCCAGGTGGTGAAAAAAAAATATATGTAAAAGATCGCGAACTCATACATACACCTTTAGAGTTAAAAATTGAACCTAATAGTAGTAATTTTTTTAAAATATTATATATCGGACCAAAAGATAATCAGGAAAGATATTATAGAGTGGTGTTTCTTGAAACACCTTTAACTGCATTTAAAAATAGTAAAGAAGATGGAACAATTTTTTTTCCGACAGTTTCAATGAGTACGATCCTCATCGTGAGACCAAGAAAGCAAATTTTAAAATATGAAGTTGATGAAGCAAAGGGAATAATTAAAAATACAGGAAATACATTTTTTAGAGTGATCATTCACCAAGGATGTGAGGGGACTGATGAAGATGCGACACATTTTTATATGTTACCAGGTGAGACATATCAGGATGAAAGTGTAAAAAATACAAATAGAAAATTTATTATTGCAAATAAAAGATATTATCAAGCAGGTAAAATGTGTTTTTAATTAGAAAATACGCATCATTATATTTTCTAATAAAAATGATTATTATAAAGTTAACATTTAGTTTTTTATTAATAAAAAATTAAATGATTATATTTATATGTTTGAGATGTTTTTATGAGAATTTTTCCATTGATTAGGGCTTTCACCAGTCCACAACTTAAAGGCACGTATAAAAGAAGTCTGCTCTTTATATCCTAATGAATGTGCTATTTGTAATACAGACATTTCGTCATCTAAAAGATATTTTTTTGATAAATAAAATCGAGTATCTTTTAAAAGTTCTTGGAAAGTAATATTTTTATTTTTTAATATTTTTTGTAGATTCCGAATAGATAAGTTGAGATTTTCAGCAACTGTGTCAATTGTTGCTTCATTATTGAGAATGGATTTCAAAATAGAGATTTTAACTAATCTAATAAAATCAGATCCATCAGGCATATCTTCCAAAATTTTGTCAGCATATTGTATCAGGATAATAAACAGCATATGATCAGCATTTTTATTTTTTATTTCAAGTAAATCTTTTGAAATATAAATACGGGTATGACTCATATTGTAGGCTATAGGGCATTTGAAATATCGTTCATATATACTTGGGTTTTTAGGGGCTTTGTTGCATAAACATTCAAAAGCTGAGTTCTCCCCAATCCATTCAAATTTAAGACACAACTTGGGTGCGAGGTCTACCTAATTCCGTAAATCTATTCAGAACTGCCACACGCGCATGAATTTCATTGACCTGACTTTGAAAATGTCTTGCCGTCAGCCTATCACCTAATAATTTGATGCAATGCATCTTGGTTTCCACCAAACTACGACGGTGATAACCCGACCATTTTTTCCATAGGGTTCTGCCTAAATGTTTAACCGTTTGAAGTAACTCATTTCGTTCTATTGAACTTATTTTAGAATCTTTCCAGGGCTTGGCATTCTTTCTGGGTGGAATTACTGCATGTGCTTGACGATCTGAAATCACTTTTCTGCAGCACTTCGTGTCGTACGCGCCATCGGTATAGACAGAATCTATTCGCTCATCTAGTGGAATTTGATCCAGTAAATCACCTAGTACTTGTGAATCACTGACATTATTTGTAGTAAGCTGAACGGCACGTATTTGCAGTGTTTCAGCATCTATACCAATATGCAGTTTACGCCATTGCCGACGGTATTCAGGCTGATGTTTTTTACGCTTCCATTCGCCTTCACCTAAAAACTTTAAACCCGTAGAGTCGACAAGTAGGTGTAACCCATCATGACTTTTCTGATAGCTTATCGCAATATCAATATGCTTTTGTCGTCTACAAAGGGTGGAGTAATCTGGTGCTGTCCAATTCAAGCCACAGAGTTTAATCAGGCTTTGAACAAAGCCAGTAACCATACGTAAAGAAAGACGGAATAGAGATTTGATCATTAAACAGCATTGAATCGCTGTATCGGAATAAGTTTGATTTCGTCCTTGCTTGCCTTGTGGTTGTGCATACCATTGCGTCTTAGGATCAAACCAGATTGAAATATTTCCTCGCTTGATTAAAGCTTGGTTATACGAGGACCAATTGGTTGTACGATAGATTTTAGGTGTAGGCTTCTTCATCTGGAAATTATATTACTGAAGAAGCCTTCAAGAATAGCTTTGTGCAACAAAGCCGTTTTTAGGCTGAGGAATACTGAGCTCTAATTTGATAAAAATATGATTTTTAATATCTAAAAGTTGAGATATTCTTTGATAAATAATTGCAACTTGTAATTCTTCTGAAATAATTGTTTCCTTAATATAAAAGCCAGCTGAGTAGTAAGTTGCTAAATCCCAAGAAATAACAATATTATTATTAATAGACAGGATACTCTTATCAGTGTAGTTATACCAAATTTTAGTATATTTCGTAAAAAAATTTAAATAATCACCCAGAGTTTCAGAATTTTCAGCAATATAAGCACACACACCAATGTGGCTTGAATTAACATATTTTGCTATTTCTAAACCTAAGCCCTCACGACCATATTTTTTATCAATATAACTAATCTTATTAAGCCATCTTTCAAAAGGGATATTTTCAGAGACATCATAAATATGGGTGACAGGTGAAGGGATATTGTTTTGCATGCAAAATTTATTTAGTAAGTTAACCATTCCGCTACCAACACTTTTCTTTTTTAGAATGCTTTCCATATAGCTCCGATTTAAAAAAGTTATAATATCTTTCTATAATACTTTATATTTATTTTTAAATAAATAAAAAATCTATATTTTTGTTTTTTGGTTTAAATATTAATAATTTATATTTAATTTTGAGTTTTTAAAAGCTGAAATTTATTATAATTAATATCTACTTAACAAAATAATTTTTTAGAATTAATTTTTGGTTAGATTTTCTAATCAATAGGTTTTTTTATTAATTTTTATTAAAAAATAATATATAAACTGAAACAATTTTAAATTGAAATGAATTGAGTATTTGTTAAATTTTAAGATGAGGTTTTAAATAAAGGCTATATCACCAGCCTGATTATGGTGGTTCCACAAGAGGCTTTTCTGGTGTATAGGTCACTTCATGCTAAACATGAAGATAAAGCATCTAAATATCTTACTTTTATATCGATCATAATTGCTGCAATTAGCATATTTTCAAAACAATACCTATTTGATAATCCCGATAAAGGTATTTTTATTACATTATTTTTTGTCTGATGATGGTTTTAATCTTTTTGTCATTATGTTTTATTGCTAGAAATTTATTTCATGTTTTAGAAGTTGGGAAAGTAGGTAAGTTAGATAATAGCTTAGATATGATTAACTTTTTTACAGGTGCAGAAAACTTGCCATTAATTCAATTTAACTTATCAAAAGATATTGCTGAGATTATCAAAGGTTACGAAGAGCGCAATAAAATTAAAGTTGATTTCTTAAACTCTGCATTTAAAGAGATAAAATTTTGTGGATTGATGTTTGTTCTTACTGTATTATTTATTGTAATTGATACAATAATTAAATGAGGAATATGAAAAGATGCAATTCAATAAACCCGTACCACTAGATGTTAATCGGCCACCAATCATTGTTGAAGAAAGAAGTTTGGATAAAGGAAAAGGAAAGTAATATGAGTAACAACACTTCTAAACCAGTTCCTCCTTCTGTTCCAACTCCACCGATTAAGATCATTGGCGATTCAATACCAGAAAAATTAATAAAAAACCCTAGATAATCTTGAAAGGCTCATCGAAAGATGAGCTTTTTGGTTGATTCAATTAATAGCTTTGTTATTACTATTTTTGTTAATTAAACTGATAAATCTAACATGTATAGAATTTTGTTTATTTTTGTTGCTTTATAAAACTCAACTAATAATTTAAATTAATATTCAAGTAATTTTTATAGAAAGAATAAAAGTATGGAATCTATACCAGAAAATTACAAGCTTATGTTTTCATCTTTAGATTGTAGCGATGATGATACACACTTTTGGACATATAACTGGGAAAATAATGAAAATTTACCCCCTTGTGCTCTTAATTTTAAATACCCTGAATTTGAGGAAATAGTATGGGAAGACTTAGATCCAGAATGTTTTAAGTTAATCACTGTCGACATTAAAGATGTACTAGACAGATTTCATAATGGAGAAGCTGGGTACTTATTGAGTCCGTTTAAGTATTATAGGGTTAGAAAAGAACTATCTAACAATTCTGCTGAGCTTAAATTTTATTATCCTGAAGTGCGAATTGGAGGCGATAATAAAATACATTTAGGCGAAGGTAGGCATAGATTAAATGCATTGATGAAAATTTATGGATTGAAAGAAATAAAAGCTAAGGTATTTTTAAAAGATTATCTTATTTAACACATCTGCCATATGCATTTCTAGATTATTGAGTATTCATATTAAATAGTATTCTTTGTATTAGATAAAAATATGTTATTGAAAACTATAAATTATAGGATATGATTAAGATATTTCTTACAGGGAGGTTTTATGAATTACATAATGCTATTGGCAAGATTGTTTTCAAAAGAAGAGTGGGCAGATGACTTTCTAGAATTTGGAAAGTTTAGAATGAATACATTGAATAGTTTTAAAAATTATATTGATGAATATAGTTATAATATAGGGGACCCACTTGAGGGCATTAGTTCTCACTATCTTGGTGATCATGATGTTAAATTAACAATTAAACATAAGAATCAAGTTATTGATATTTCAGATTTTGTATCTTTACATATACAAAGGAATGATATTTTATATCAGAATGTTTTTTGTATGTTTGCTCCAAGCGTAATAAAAGATGTTGAGTACACAATTGAATCAATGACTGATAAAATTTCACTAAATGAAGATACTAAAAAACTTGGTGATCATATGGTTATAATTCATAAACCAGAGGTATTTTTTGAGAGATTAAAGGAAGCTTCGAACAAATTAAATTATATATTAAAGTTAGGTTTAATAGATTATAGAGATTTCTCTAAACCAATAAGATTGAAAGATGAAGAAATTGGTTTTGTTAAAAGTATAGATTATGCGCACCAAAGTGAATACAGAATAATGATAGATTCTAGACGTAATATTGATGAACACATAGATATGCAAATAGGTTCATTAAAAGATATTGCAATAAAAATTAAGACTGAAGACTTCAACAACAGTTTTAAAATTACACCGAAGACATAAAAATTGGAAAGCATATAACTTCGGAGTAAAGTTTATAATTTTTATAGGAACAAAAAGTGAAAGTAAAAGAGTTAATTGAACAATTACAGAAATTAGATCCTGAACAAACTGTTTTAGCTATTTGTGAGGATGATGATATAGTTCGTAAAGGACATGCATTTGAAACTTTTTGGGTTGATTCAGCAACTACTATTAGGGCAGAAGCGAAACGGCTAGATTTTGGTGAAGTTGAATTTAAATTTGGTGAATATCCAGAAACTAGAGATCATGTCTTTTTGCATTTAGAACATAAATTCTAGTCAACTAAAATAAAATATCTAATTTTATGCATTAATGCATGTTAATTTAGAAGTACATAAATGAATCCGCAAATTATAGATACGGCTATCCAAGCTGCTCAAATTCAGGCAGATGCAACAATTCGTGCAGCTTACTTAGGCGGTATTGGTATAGGCATAGGAATTATATTCTCCTGGTGGACAGCTTTGCACATCCAAAAGAATGCTAGAGTTGCGGAAACAAGAAGGAATATTTATCTAGATTTAGTTGAATCTTTTTCCAATTTAGTTTATTCACTTCATTCACTCAAAATGAATACAGATATAGAACATTTAATTGATTCATATCATATTTTCTCAACAAATTTTGACAAAGCTATGTTTGTTTGTGAAACAAAAACTAAAGAAGAGATGGTGAAATTCAATGAGTCAATTGTACCTAAAACAAAAGTTTTTATTAAATCTTTAGCTGAATTTAATGGGGCAATTGAAAAAATAAAAGCTTTAGAAAAAAAGCACAGTGAAATTCTTATGAGTTTAAAGCCCATATATACAAAAATTGATAATTTTAGTATTGAAAGTCCAATGAATATAAAAATTTCAAATGCTTTTGATTTAATAAATTCAAAATTAAAACAATCTCAAAAAATTGTCGATGAAATTAGTGATCTAGAATCATCTAACGAACATCAAACTCATAAAATATTTAAAGATTTAGATAATTATATTCAAGTTTTATCAGAATCTACGATTAATATAATTTACCTATTACGTTTAGAAATTGGAATTAAGACAGATGTTGAAAGAGAAAAAAAATTAATCCAAAGATTAAATGCAATTAATTGAACATTTCACAACTTTGCCTCCCTCGGGAGGTTTTTTTATAGAAAAATTATATTGTTCAAGAAATAATCTTAAAATTGATATAACAACTTAACTTTTATAATTTTATTTATTTTGGGGGGAATTATGGCAGGTTAAACAGTTGAGTGTCAGGTATGTCATAGTACAAATGGCTACAACGCTGTTAAAATATAAATAATTGAAAATCCTAGCGAATACTATTGTATGCAATCCATTCCTATACACCATAAACTCGCAGGTTTCTATTTTTTCTATTATTCCATTGTTGGGACATTTATGCCTTATTGGAGTTTATATCTTCAAGATCAGGGCTTTAGTTACCAAGAAATAGGTGTTTTATCTTCTATTGCGATTATCACACGCTTTTTTGCGCCCTTTATTTGGGGATGGATTGCAGATAAATCAGGCAAAAGAATGTTGCTTGTGCGTATTGCAACATGGATGGAGGCAACGATTTGGTTTCTAATTTTTATCATTCCAAATAACTTTCAATCTATTGCATTTTTAATGCTGATTTTCAGCTTTTTTCAAAATGCTATTTTAGCCCAATTTGAAGGCGTGACTTTATTTTGGTTAGGAGATAAAAGAGCAGAGCAATACGGAAAAGTTAGAAAATGGGGTTCAGTTGGATTTATTGTAGGTGTATTTTTGATCGGGGCATTATTGGAAGTCGTTCCAATTTCTATGTTACCAATTATGTTGCTATGTATTGCATTTTTAGCATTTCTTTGGTCATTTACCATCAAAGAACCTGAAACAGCACCTAGTGCACAAAAACAATTGGAACCACTCTTTCCCATTATAAAAAGACCTGTTGTTGCAGCATTTTTTTTAATCGAATTTACGTTACTTTTCTCACAAGCACCCTTTTATAGTTTTTATAGTAATTACTTGAAACAAAGTGGCTTTACTACGACAGAGATTGGCTTTTTATGGTCTGTAGGCGTAATTGCTGAAATTATTATGTTTGCAAAAGCCAATTTTTTTCTCAAAAGATTTTCTTGGAGAAATCTCGTTATTTTATGTCTAATGATGACATGCCTACGGTTTATTTTAGTCGGATTATTTCCAAATCATTTTATAATTCAATTTATTGCACAAACTTTCCATGCATTCAGTTTTGGTTTATTCCATGTGATAGCCATGCGTATTATATTCCAAAACTTTAGCATTACACAGCAAGGGCGGGGGCAGGCTTTGTATAGCACGATGTGGGGATTGGGTGTTGCCTCAGGAAGTATATTGGCTGGACGATATTGGCAGATATTATCTGGAGAAAATATTTTTATTATTGCAGGATTATGCACGTTTTTTGGTTTATTATTTGTCCGATTTTTACCAGCAAAAGTACAAGAAAATTCTATCAATTGATCAATTTGATGATTTGTTAACTACGATAAAATTACAGGGAAGGCAGAAGCTTTCCCTTTATGTTTTACGATTTAAATAATAGGGTCTGTTGACATTTCACAACTGAATTGCGTTGTTGACTAAAATTGAGCAGGCAAGGCACGAAATGCAGAGAATGGCGAGACCATTTTCAAATTTCGTAACGATGCCTGAGATAATTTTAGCAACAACCCTTCGGGACGAGAGTTTTTTTTGATGCTATTTCGTTGTAGCTTGATCATTTAGATCACTAAATTTCTCAATCTACGCCTCATATCATCTAAAAAACACTCATCGTCGCAACCAATTTGAAATGTCAACAGACCCTAATATAATGATATTTTACAGTTGGTTAAATTTAAATTTTAATCTGTCTATACATCGGCATCCATGGTTCAGCCTGCTCCAGTTGATGCGCAAGTTGCAATAATAAATCTTCACGGCCAAATGGGGCAATAAACTGAGAACCTAATGGTAAATGGTCTTTGTTCCAATAAAGTGGCACTGACATGGCTGGTAAACCCGTAATGTTCGCTAGTTGAGTAAATGGAACCCATTGTAAATTATTACGAATAATTTGATCGATCAATTTTCCTTTGGCAAGATGATGCGCTTGTCCGACGCTGATTAATCCTCTTAAAATTGGAGTTTGCCAAGCTGGGGTTTTAACTTGTCCATTTTTAGGTGCAACCGATGCTGTTGAGGGAATTAAAAATAAGTCAAAATCATCAAAAAAATAGTTCATTTGGGTGACATATTTCCCCCAATTATTGATATTTTGAATGTAATCTAAGGCTGAAGTTTTTGCCCCTAATGCAGCGATGGCTAAACTATCCAATTCAAAATCACTATTTTTGACGCCGTATTGCGCTTTCATATTTTCAATATTGTATGCACATTGGCTAAACCACGTTGTCAAAAAATCTTTTGCGAGTGCTTTTCCATCAATTTTAGGTGAAGCTTCAACGACTTCATGACCAAGTGCAGCTAATAATTTAGCTGTTTTTTCAATGGCTAAAACGGCATCTTTCGATACTTTGGTTGCAATAGGTGACGTCGTTGAGAAAGCAATACGTAATTTTTTTGGAGCTTGTTGCATTATTTTTAAATAACTTTGCGACGGTGATTCAATGGTAAAAAGCGAACTATGCTCACGCCCCTGTGTTGCATCAAGCATCGCGGCACTATCGCGCACTGATTTTGTCAGTACATGTTGAGAAACTGCACCATGCATGACCTCACTCATTGAAGGCCCCCAAGGCGTACGGCCTCGACTCGGTTTTAAGCCAAATAATCCACAATATGATGCGGGAATGCGTATTGAACCACCACCATCACTAGCTCCTGCAATCGGCACGATTCCCGCAGCAACTGCCGATGCAGATCCACCGGAAGATCCGCCACTATTGTGTTTTAAATTCCATGGATTTCGGCAACTTCCCCAAGCCTCAGGCTCTGTAATTCCTTTAATGCCGAGTTCTGGAGAATTGGTCAATCCAAAAGTTACGATACCAGTTTGTTCCCAGCGATTGACGATTTCAGCATTTTCACTGGCAATATAATTGATCCGTTTTAAACTTTTCGAGCCATAAGAAGTAGCAACACCTTGATATTATTGATGTAAATCCTTAACTAAAAAAGGCACACCTGCAAAAATTCCTGTTAAGTTTTGTTCAGTTCTTTTTTGTGCCCGATCATGCATATTGATCACGATAGCATTGAGTTTGGGGTTGATTTCTTGTGATCTTTCAAGTGCAGTTTCAAGTAATTCAAAAGCTTGAACTTGTTTGGTTTTAACTAGATCCGCAAGACCTAAACCATCATATTTTAAATATTCATCAAATTTCATTGTTATACCATCTGCTATTGTTTTAAGTCGTGCCTAAGTTGTGTTTGACGCACAATTGGTTGCGACCATTTTCTTTAGCTTGATATAATGCAAGATCTGCTTGATTGATAAGCTGTTGAAATGGAACACAATAGGGCAATGTTTGAAAACTTAAACCAATACTAACACTTATATTTAAAATTTCACCATTTTCTAAGTAAATTGGTGTTTGATGGACAGAATTACAAATTCTTTGCGCAATTTGAGTGCTTTGTTTAAGCGATAAATTTTTGAATAAAATAGCAAATTCTTCACCACCTAAACGACCAAAGAGATCAGTTTCACGTAAATTAGATTTGACAATTTTTGTAAACTCTTGCAAGACATAGTCACCAGTCATATGCCCATAATGGTCATTTATTTTTTTAAAATGATCTAAATCTAACAATAAAATGGTAATGCTTTCTGAAACATTTTTTGGAGAAATATGATTGACTAGGCGCTCACTTTCTTCATAAAAAAAACGACGGTTCATCGTTGAAGTCAAACTATCGTGATTTGCTAGATATAAGATTTGATGATAAAGCTTTTGTCGATTCATACTGATAATAGATAAAGTCAGTGGACCTAAAGCTAGCATCACCAATCCGATACGAATAGAAATCGCTGTAGATAAATATGCAGTAGAGGACTCAGAAGCATAGAATGTGCTTAAACTGGTATAAAGAAATGTGACTACAATCAAATTTATAATCGTTACGAAGAAGAGATTGTAACGTAAAGATGCCCAAATCAAAGCTGCAATCGGGAACATGATTGAGCCTGGTCCTGTAAAAAAATGTGCCAAAATCACAGAAATAAGGACAAAAATCGCAGGTAATATTTCGATAAATTGAAAGTTTTCTTGACGTTTATTCTTCCAATATTCTTGGAGTACAGCTTTAGTTGGAATCGCTAAAACAATCGGTAAATAAGTAATAATATTTAAAATTTCACCCGTCCACCACATACCAAAATCGACCCAAATTCGAGCTGGATTCATAAAAGTGTTAGGGACAAAAGGAATGGTAGAAACAGCAAAAATTGCACCACTTAAGCAACCGCCTAAAGCACTTATAAGAAATAAATAAAGAAATGTTAAGCCTTTATTATAATTACGAAAATTTAAATGAAACCATCGAATAATCAACATACTAACAAATACATTGATCATATTTGCCATCGTTAAAAATAAGGTAAGTAGAACGTAATTTCCTGTGACTAAGTCAGCAGCCATGTAGCCAATAAAACTACCTAACCAGCCTCCTAAATTGTGATAATTTGGAAATCTTAAAAAAATACCCAATAAAACTGCATTTGCAATCCAAAAAGTTGCTAAAAATGTGAGTGGTCTACCTAAAATTCCGATTAGGCAGCAACTAAAAATAATAATGCCGATAATAAAAAAGGCATGTATATTTTCATGAAGCTTTTTCGAATTTAGTTGAATAAAACCAATCAATTGCTTGCTCTGCTTATCGAATTATTATAAAAGTGAGTTTGATGTCACGTTTTGTAATTATATTATATCTTTTCAAGATCTTTTTATAGTATTAATTTAAGTATCCCTAAAAAATAATAGATATTTTATCAATTATCTTAAAAAAATGAAGTTCTTATATAATGAGCCGATACATGGATTAAGCACAATTGTAAAATTCCATCATTTTTGAATTTTCAGATAAATTTGAAAAATCTAAAATGATGGAATAGTTTTTATATTAACTTTTAATATTTCAACTGAATTTTGTTTTTTATTAAGCCGATTTACGCTCTAATTCTAAGGATTCAATGAAAATTGTTCTATTTTCTCTAGCAGATTTCTCAATACATTCTAAGAGTTGAATGTTTCTGATCGCATCTTGGGCTGAAGAAATAGGTTGAACTTTTTGATCAATTACATCAATAAAATGAGAGAGTTGGCTGATATAAACATCTTCAGTTTTATCTGGCTCAATTTTATTTTTGACTAAAGTCGTTGACCAACTTTTTTCATTATTTTGTGGATAATTCCAATATTCTAATTGGGGTACACTTAAAGCACCTTCTGAGCCACTGATGAAATAACAGTTTTGATCAGGAGAGCTAGCAAAACTTGTTTTATTTTCTTCAGTATTTTGATCCCATCCCCAAGGAGAAACAGCAGCATCAGATGCAAGTAGCGTTGCTAAAGCCCCATTTTCAAAGCGTAAAGTGATAGAAATCGTGTCTTCAACTTCTAAATTTCTATTTTTATGCCCCATCATCGCTTGTACAGATTCAATTTCGCCATTGAGATAACGCATCAAATCCAGATCATGAACTAAATTGATCGCTAAAACTCCCGCACCTGACTTTCGATGCCATTCGATATCAAAATAATGATCAGGTTTATACACGCTCCACAGGACATTGAAGGTATTAATATCGCCTAGTATACCTTGATCTATAATTTCTTTTGCTTGTTGAATAATCTTATTATGGCGTCGATGATGTCCAACTAATATGGGAATATTCAACTTATTTTGGGCCACTATCAACTGCAATGCTTCATTTGTATCTAAAGCAAGCGGCTTTTCCAAGAGACATGCAACTCCATGTTGCATACAGGTAATTGCTGTTGAAACATGGAAACGATTTGGATTTGCAATAATTACACCATCAACTTTTTCATGTGAAAAGAGTTGTTCTAAATCTTGGTAATGAGCAACCTTATATTCTTGAGCAAGAACATCTGAAAAGGGATCACAAATTGCGATGAGTTCTGCTTGTTGATGTCGAGCAATGGTTTGGGCATGTTTTTTTCCCATAACACCTGCACCAATAATTGCAATTTTTTTCGAGGTCATTATTTTAGCTCCTTGCTTTGAAATTTGATCTTAGCAATTAAATTTATAATTTGGAACAGTGTTCCAAAAAATATAGAGATAAATTTTTATAAAATGCAAATCATGTTTATGAAGCACAGATGAAGAGCTAGATCCTCAAATTTATAACATTGATCTCAATTCATATGCAGTATTTCTTAATAAAGGCAAAATACTATTGAGCAAATAATCATCGCTAACTCGATGTGTTTGTGACATACAATTGAGAGCCGCAACTGTTTGTCCTTGCGTATTTACAATCGGTACTGCTATCGCGATAACGCCTAATTCATGTTCTTCTTTAGATAAGCAATAATCTGTTGTTGAGACTTGCTTCAAGACTTGAAAAAAATCTTGTTCCGACTGAAGAGTAAAGGGCGTTAAACGCTTAAGTTGATATTTATTAAACCAATTTTTTTGTTCATCTGGACTTAAAGCTGCCAATAAAACTTTGCCTGTAGACGTAGCATGAGCAGGTAAGCGGTTGCCCAAATGCATACCATAGGGGCTTGAGCGCAATATATCTTGTTGGGGTAAAAAACTTCGTGCAATGGGAACCACTTCATCATCATCTAAAACTACAATCGAAAAAGTGAGTGAAGTTTGCGCACATAATATATTTAAAATGGGCTGTGCAATCTTGGGAAGATGTGCTGAGCTGAGATATGAACTAGAAAATCTTAATACTTTATGTGTTAACCAAAAATAATGCTCATCACCGTCTAAATAACCTAAAAATTTTAAAGTTTTCAAATATCGTCTAGAAGCAGTTCGACTCATGCCTGTTCTTTCAGCGATTTGTGTCGCATTTAATTTTTGTCGATCTATGCCAAATGCTTCAAGCAAACTTAGACCTTTGCCAAGCCCCGCAATAAAATCATCCTTACTCATGATTTCACCTGAGGTTTTATTTTCAATCATTTCGTAACGCATCAAAAAATCCCTTTTTCATATAACTCATTAATTTTGTCCGATATACGGACATGAGTACCGTTAATCGGTGAAAATTCATTTTTCACTATAGCTGAAAATTCACAGAATTATTAATTTAAATATAAATCGAATGGAGCAGTGAAAATGGAAATTTTAAATACCAAAGTTGCAATTATTGGTTCAGGCCCAGCAGGATTGCTGTTAGGACAATTACTTTATAAAGCAGGCATTGATCACATTATCATTGAACAACGCAGTAGTGAGTATGTGGCTGCACGTATTCGTGCCGGTATTTTAGAACAAGTTTCTGTAGATTTACTCAAGCAAGCAGGGGTTGATGAACATTTAAATCAACATGGGCTACCGCATCATGGGATTGAAATTTTGACTGCTGGTGAAAAGCACAGAATTGATTTGTCATCACTGACTCATGGTAAACAAGTGACCGTTTATGGGCAAACGGAAGTAACGAAAGACTTAATGGCAGCACGTGAGCAAGCAAAATTAACGACGTTTTATGAATCAAATGATGTGCAAATTCATGATTTTTACGATAAACCTCATGTGACATTTACACAAAATGGTCAGCAATATCAGGTTCAGTGTGATTTTATCGCTGGATGTGATGGTTATCATGGCGTCTGCCGAGCAAGCGTTCCTCAAGACAAAATTAAAACCTTTGAAAAAGTATATCCATTTGGCTGGTTGGGTATCTTGGCGGATGTTCCTCCCGTATCAGATGAGCTGATCTATGTACAATCAGAACGTGGCTTTGCCTTGTGCAGTATGCGTTCGACTACGAGAAGTCGTTATTATTTACAAGTACCGTTGACAGATAAAGTTGAAGATTGGTCTGATGAGCGTTTTTGGGATGAATTAAAAAATCGTTTAGATGAACAGAGCCGTGAAAATCTTGTAACTGGTCCATCTATTGAGAAAAGTATTGCACCATTACGTAGTTTTGTGACCGAACCAATGCGTTTTGGGCAGTTATTTTTGGCAGGTGATGCAGCACATATCGTGCCACCAACAGGTGCAAAAGGTTTAAATCTTGCAGCTTCAGATATTGCCTATCTTTCGAGCGCCTTGATTGAATTTTATAAAGAAAACTCGAGTAAAGGTATTGATGAATATTCTGAAAAATGTTTGAAACGTGTATGGAAAGCTGAGCGTTTTTCATGGTGGATGACACATTTATTGCATCGTTTTGAAACAGAAAGTGATTTTGATCTAAAAATCAAACAAGCTGAGTTGGCTTACATCTTAGGTTCTGAAGCAGGTCAAACGACTTTGGCAGAAAATTATGTGGGTCTGCCTTATGAAATCAAGAATATGGATGATTTGAAACAAGCAAGCTGAGTTGATTGTATAAATTCGCGCTGTAATTAAATTTAGATCAGCACTCGCTACAATGTGTATTGATTACAAATACATAGAGTGTTGATCGTTTTTTTGAAAATAATTTGAGCAGATCACAATAATAATCTTATAAGCAAAAAAACTCATCCCTTGTTGCAAATATCAGTTATTAAAATCATAAATCAAAATATATAACTGTTTAGCTGAGCTTATTATTGTCCTTATAAATCTGTTATTTCTACACTAAATAATCAGAATAATTTAGGTTTTGCAGATCAAAATTAAGTTGAACTTTACATAATTTTTTCAAATAATCGCATTTTTTTAAACATTCACTTATTAATTGATAAAATCAAATTGTTGATATATATTATTTTAATTTTTAATTGTGGTTTTTTTCTAAAATGAAGAAGATTTTTTTATCGTCATTGATTTTATTTCTAAGTTCAAGTACTTTTGCAGCGAATTGTTCTATTACTTATAAAGCTTCAGAAACTTTATCGAGTGCAATTGAAAAAGAAGGCTTTACTTTTGATAATTACGAAAAGCTATGTCAAAGATTAAAACAAAATAATGCAGGGGTTTCATTTTCAACCGTTTCTCAAATTAGCCCTTATCAAACAACTGCTGCCGTTGTGATCAGCCTTTATCCGATTGGTAAGATCGGCATGACAAGTGCTACAACAAATTGGATTAGATACGATGAATCAAGAACGACAAATGCTCAAAAAAGCACTTTATATGGTGTGGCAATGGCAGGATTGAATGATCTAGCGGATGATAAAAATCAGTTGGCACTGATGTTGAAACAAGTGAGTGAAATTCGCACTGGTATCAAATAAATATTTGAAACATTTGCTCTATCAAGCGATATATCTAAACAAATTATGAAAAAGATGAATTTTTTCTATTAGATCGAATTTATGAAAATTGGTTCAATTTGTTTTAAGCTGCTTTGATAGAGTAAATAATTTTAGTAAAGTGTTGATTTAATTTAAAATTATCAATTTTGCTAGATGTTTAATGCGTGAATGATTATTTCCGTATCATACTTAAATTTTTAAAATTCATTTAAACGCTAATAATTGAAATATTTTTTCAGTATATTAGTCATATGATTTTTAAATTATTTTTGACATGAGCGAAATAGATCAAGAAACACAAAAAGTACCGAAATATATTCCGATTCGAGATGCGATTGCACATGAAATAGAATCTGGTGCATTAGCGAGCAATCAAAAACTTCCTTCAGAAAGGGTGTTATCTGAACAATTTGATACGACCCGTGTCGCAGTTCGTGAAGCCTTACTTGCGCTTGAAACGGATGGTTTAATTTATCGTTTGGACCGTCGCGGATGGTATGTGCGCGCTCCACGAATTATTTACCAGCCACAATCGACAAAGAGCTTTAATCAATATGTGAAAGAACAAGGTTTTATTCCAAGCACTGAATTGATTTCAGCACAAGTTACACAAGCGACAGCTTGGGATGCTAAGCATTTAAATATTGAAATCGGCGCAGAAATTTATTCAATTTGGCGAAAACGCAGTATTGATGGACGTCCTGTTTTAGTTGAACATTTACGTGTTATTTCAGATTATTTCCCAAATTTTTTAAAACAAGATTTACAACAATCCATTACTCAATTGATGGCAAAAGAGTATCAGTGCCATATTACTAGAGCAGAAATAAATTTATATCCAACAGCATTGTCTGAACAACAGGCAAAATTATTACATGTAAATGTAGGTGCGATGGGCTTATATATATGTCGTTCAAATCGTAACGAACATGGCATGGTGACGGATGTCGATCAAGAATATTGGTTGCATGATGTATTGGATCTACATTTTGAAGCGAATGAATGAAATAATGATTTAAAAAATTAAATCTGGTTTAAACCAGATTTAATAGAATTGTCATATAAAACTGTTGAAATACTGACATCAAAACAAAACTCATCTTTAGGAAAAAATATGAGTCGGTATGTTCAACACAGTAAAATCTTACATCGTGTTCAGAATGGTAAAAGCCAAGTTTCAAATATACGCTTGCTCAAAGTAAAGACTTTAGCACTGGCATTTGTTGTATTGAATAGTGCATTTTTAGCTGCCTGTTCAACACATACGAGCAATAAAGAACAAGAACAAATTACGGTTTATACGGCAGTTG
This sequence comes from Acinetobacter gerneri DSM 14967 = CIP 107464 = MTCC 9824, assembly GCF_000368565.1. Classification (GTDB taxonomy): domain Bacteria; phylum Pseudomonadota; class Gammaproteobacteria; order Pseudomonadales; family Moraxellaceae; genus Acinetobacter; species Acinetobacter gerneri. The sequence goes on from NZ_KB849544.1 coordinate 119,728, forward strand.
AAGCAGATCAACTCAAGCGTTATCAATGGGAATTGAAGAAAGCTTATCCAGAACTTAGGGTGAAATGGGTTCGTGATTCAACAGGTGTGATCACCGCAAAATTACTGGCAGAACAAAAAAATCCCCAAGCTGATGTTGTTTTTGGCTTGGCACTGACCAGTTTATTGGTCATGGAAAAGAAAGATTTACTGCAAGCTTATAAACCTAAAGGTGTTGAACATCTAAAAACCAATTTTGTGAGTCCAAAAAGCGTTCCGACATGGACTGGGATGGATGCTTGGGAATCTGCGATTTGTGTAAATACCGTTGAACTCGCAAAAAAATCATTACCTATTCCACGATCTTGGCAGGATTTAAGCAAACCAATTTATAAAAATATGATTGTTATGCCAAATCCAGCTTCGAGTGGCACGGGTTATTTGGATGTGACCGCTTGGATGCAAATATGGGGCGAGCAAAAAGCTTGGACCTATATGCAAGCACTCGACAAAAATATTTCCCAATATACTCACTCTGGTTCTAAGCCTTGCAAAATGGCAGCTCAGGGGGAAACTCCAATCGGAATTTCTTTTGGATATCCAGCATTTAAATTGAAATCACGCGGTGCACCTTTAGAAGTCGTTTATCCAAGTGAAGGGCTAGGTTGGGAAATGGAAGCTTCAGCCATCGTTAAAGGAACCAAACATTTAAGCAGTGCTGAGAAATTTATCAATTGGTCAGTGACGCGCTCTGCAAATGAAGCTTATGCAAAAAACTTTTCAATGGTGGCATATCAAGGGGTTGAAACGAGCAGCCCAGATTTTCCAAAAGATTTAGCAAAAAAATTGGTTAAAAATGACTTTTATTGGTCAGCAGAACATCGCGAACGGATTTTGGCTGAATGGTCAAAACGGTTTGAAAAATAACATTTTATAAAATTGAAAATTTAGGTGCATTATGCAAATCCCGACATCGCTACAATCAAGTAGGCAAGCTCAGCCACAGCAAAACACAGCAGGTCATTTGCTGACGACGCTAAAAACCTACAAATATCCTGATCATCATCCAGCAATTTTGGAAATGATTGATATACAGAAAAATTTTGGACAATTCAAAGCGCTCGATCACATCAATTTAGATTTGAAAGCTGGAGAATTTGTTAGCTTTTTAGGTCCATCAGGCTGTGGTAAAACGACTTTATTAAGGATTATCGCCGGTCTTGAAAACCAGGATTATGGAAAAATCGTCAAAAAAGGCGTTGATATTAGTTTGCAAAATGCTGAAAAAAGAGGATGTGGAATCGTTTTTCAAAATTATGCATTATTTCCAAATTTAACTGTGGAAGAAAATATTGCCTTTGGATTGGATAAAAAGATTTGGAATAAAGCACAGCGAGCAGAACGAATCCAATTCCTTTTAGAGTTGATTTCTTTACCAGATATTGCCAAAAAATATCCAAATCAACTGTCTGGTGGACAACAACAGCGAGTTGCTTTAGCGCGAGCAATTGCACCGAAACCCGACCTTTTGTTATTGGATGAACCCTTATCGGCGCTTGATGCACAAGTTCGACTCAATTTGCGTCAAAAAATTCGCTCGATTCAAACACAATTTAATCTGGCAACGATAATGGTAACGCATGATCAGGAAGAGGCGCTGAGTATTTCTGACCGTGTGGTGGTCATGAATCATGGCATCATTGAACAAATTGATACGCCACATAATATTTACTATAAACCACAAAGTAAATTTGTAGCTCAGTTTATTGGGACAATGAATTTTTTAGATGCGATTTCACATGATTCTCATCAATTAACAGTGTTTGAAAATACTACGATCAAAGTTTCTGCTTCAAATGTTCAAATAGGGCAGAAATACACTGTAGGTTTTCGCCCAGAAGCTGTTGAAATATTGAGTGAAAAACCACATGAAAATGATCAATTTTTACTATTACCTATTCAAGTGATAAGTAGTGAGTTTTTAGGTGCAAAACGCCGTATTTTTTCTAAGCTTGATTTGGAAAATAGTACATCAACTGAAATTCTACAGATTGAAATTGAACAGCAAAATATTCAATTTTTACAAGAAAAAATGTGGATCAAAGTAGTAACGAATATGCTTCACGTTTTTGATGAGCAGGGACATGCCTTATGTTAAATCAGACAGCATCTGCTATTTTAAAAACCCAAACACGTCAGAAAAATCGCTATTCGTTACGTTCAACGCTTGCTCTATTTATCTGTGCAGTTGTATTGAGTTTATTGATCATTGCGCCATTGATGATGTTGTTTAAAAGTGCATTTTATGATGAAAATCAGTTTCTTATAGGGCTATCTAATTTCTATGCCTATTTTTCTAATGCCTCATTACTCAGCTCTATCTTTAATTCATTTTGGATCGCTTTTGTTGCAACGTCGCTTACTGTGTTCTTAGCAAGCATTTATGCTTTTGCCTTAACTAATGTCAATATCAAAGCAAAAGGTTTTTTTAAAGCTGTCGCATTTTTGCCTATATTAGCACCGTCATTATTGCCATCTTTGGCATTGGTTTATTTATTTGGGCAACAAGGCGTACTTAAAAGCTTGCTTGGTAATACTGAAATATATGGCCCAATTGGAATATTGATCAGTTATTGTTTCTGGCTTTTTCCTGCAATTTTGATGTTGATGATGGCTTCATTTCGAAATATTGATCAGCGTTTAATAGAGGCCTCCCAATCACTAGGCAAGAGCTTATTAAGTACACATTTTCACGTAACTTTGCCAGCAATTCGCTATGGATTAGTCAGTGCATGTCTGGTTTCATTTACCTATGTTTTGACAGATTTTGGTATCCCAAAAGTGATCGGTGGCTCATTCAATATGATGGCTTTGGATGTCTATAAGCAAATAATTGGGCAACAAAACTTTAATATGGGTGCGGTGATTTCGATTTTGTTACTTTGTCCTGCGGTCTTAGCATTCGCATTTGATCGTTTTCAAAGTAAGCGTCAGGCAAGATATCAAAGTTTTCAAATTAAACCTTATATTGCGAAGCAAAATAAGAAATTGGAATTTGCATTAACTGCTTTTTGTAGTGTGATTTCTGCTTTTATTTTATTGGTGATTATTACTGCAATTTTAGCTTCATTTATTAGATATTGGCCTTATGATTTAACTTTAACATTCAATCATTATCGTTTTGATTATGCAGATGGTGGTGGCTGGGGTGCATATTTTAATTCAATTAAAATGGCGCTATTGAGTACGATTTTTGGTACAGCATTAATTTTTACGATTGCCTTGTTAACAGAGCGCTTTAAGACTCATCCATTGATTAAAAACTATGTACAAATCCTCGTTTTACTGCCATTGGCTGTGCCAGGCTTAGTCCTCGGTATTGCATATATTTTATACTTTAATCGTCCAGCAAGTCATTTAGAAGTTTTGTATGGAACCATGACACTTCTTGTGATTTCTACTGTAATCCATTACTACACAGTGCCACATTTAACCTTGAGTAATGCCATTAAACAAATTCCAGCTCAACTTGATCAAGCCGCAGAGTCACTCGGCACATCAAAATGGAAAATGCTCTGGAAAGTCTATTTACCACTATGTTTGCCAGCACTTTGTGACGTTACGGTTTATATGTTTGTCAATGCAATGACCACAGTTTCTGCGGCGATATTTCTCTATTCTCCTGATACAAATCTGGCAGCAGTAGCAGTGCTTAATATGGATGATGCTGGTGATACGGTTGCTGCTGTAGCAATGAGTATTTTGATTTTATTGACCTCTGCGGCAGTGAAAATATTGCACTGGCTTTTAACACGAAAATTGTTAATCAATACTCAAAAATGGCGTGAAGATTCATATTAATAATCATCTTCTTATCAAGATAATGTAAGTGGAAATACTTGCTTGATTTTAGTTGGTTTGAAAAGTTTAAAGTGGAAAATAAAGTGAAAGCGCAATTTGATTTAATTATTGTTGGTGCTGGGATTTTAGGTTTAAGCGCGGCAATTCAAGCTCAGGAACACGGGTTAAAAGTTTGTATCATTGAAAAAGATGCTGAACCCAACGCAGCTACACGACGTAATTTTGGCATGGTTGGAACTTCAACTTTGGCAAAACCTGAAACTAAATGGCATAAATATGCACTAAAAACATGTGAATTTTACAAGAAAATTCAAGATAAAACTGATATTTCATTTCAGAAAAGATCTGGATTATATCTAGCCAATACAGAACTGGAGTTCAATGTTTTAAAAGAATTTTCAGAAAGTGCAGCTGCATATGGAATAGCGAGTCAATTATTAAGCCCAAAAATGTTAAACAACAGGTTTGATTATTTACGACCTAAATACGATTTTGAAGGTGCCTTAATTGTTGAAAATGATTATTCGGTAGAGCCCCATTTAATCGGACTTAGACTACTCGATTATGCCCGCGCAGTAGGAATTGAGGTTATTACAAATAGTAGTGTAATAAAAACTTTCAATGAATCAGGTGTTTGTAAAGCTAAACTAGCAAATTCAGAATGCTATAGCTCAAGTAAAATTTTAATATGTCATGGCGCTACAGTCGATATTTTATATCCTGATTTATTAAAACAATCAGGTGCAAAGATTTGTACTTTACAAATGGCACTCACCAAACCATTTCATCAACGGCTCGACATGTCTATTTATTCTGGATTATCGATTGTACGTTATCCTGCGTTTGAGATCTGTCCGAGCTACGTAGCTTTACAGCAAAATGAACAGCCCAATCTCGTGAAAGATTATGGGATACATATATTAATTAAACAAAATGAATTTGGAGAATTGATTATTGGTGATAGCCATGAATATGACGAGATTGGTGATACACCACGATATGAACAACGTGAAGAAATTAATCAATTTATTTTGCAATATTGTAGTGAAAATATTGGCATAAATCTGCCAGAAATTTCCAAACGTTGGACTGGTTCTTATCTTAGTCACCCTGAAAAAATGGCACTTGTCACTGAAGCTGAACCAAATATTTATTTGATTAGTGCAATTGCTGGTAAGGGAATGACGACGGGCGCTGGATTTATGCAAGAAATTTTAGAGCAAAAAATATTTTAATTTTTTTGTTTCTGTCATCTGGTTTAAACCAGATTGGTGTAAGATTAATTTATAGATCAAAGAAGAGACATTTACATGAATATTCAAACAGAACTAAACCGAGAGCAAAGTGAAGTTGAGAGCCAAGTTATAGATCACGATTTAGAGAATCGCTATTTACTGCTCACTCCTGGACCTTTATCAACGTCAAATACAGTACGTAAAGCAATGCAACGTGACTGGTGTACTTGGGATAAAGAGTACAATGTACTTGTACAAGAAATACGACAAAAATTAGTTAATCTATCAACTAAAAATACAGAGCTATATACGGCAGTGCTTATGCAAGGTAGCGGAAGTTTTGCTGTTGAATCGGTTTTAGGTTCAGTGATTCCGCGAGATGGAAAAATTTTAATTATTAATAATGGCGCTTATGGTGCACGAATGGTGCAAATGGCGAAGTATTTAAATATTGAAGTTGTAGAGTTAAATTATGCAGAGACTCAAAGTCCTTCTTTAAAAGAAATAGAACAAGTGCTCCAAGATCAAAAAATCACACATGTGGCTTGTGTTCATTGCGAAACGACTACAGGAATCCTCAATCCAATTAAGCAAATTGGGCAGTTGGTCAAATCATCTGGGAAAATTTGGATCGTCGATGCAATGAGCTCATTTGGTGGAGTCCCATTAGATCTAGCTGATTTAGAAATAGATTTTTTAATTTCTAGTGCGAATAAATGTATTCAAGGTGTTCCAGGTTTTGGCTTTGTAGTAGCAAAACGCGAACAAATCGAAAAATGCCAAGGTCGTGCTCGATCTGTAAGTCTTGATTTATATGATCAATGGAACACCATGGAAAAGTATGAAGGTAAATGGCGCTTTACTTCACCTACACATGTTGTACGCGCTTTTTATCAGGCTTTACTTGAATTAGACATCGAAGGCGGGGTCGCTGCTCGTTTTAAACGTTATCAGGAAAATCAAAGAAAACTCGAGCAAGGCATGCAAAAGTTAGCTTTCAAATTGGTTTTAGATAACACCGTTGAGCAATCTCCGATTATTACCACTTTTTTATATCCTGAAAATGAAAAGTTTAGTTTTCAAGCATTTTATGAAGCACTTAAAGCCTCAGGATTTGTGATTTATCCCGGAAAAGTTTCAGATTTAAATTGTTTCCGTATTGGCAATATCGGAGAAGTTTATCCATCTGATATAGATCGTTTATTAGTGGCAATTGAACAATATTGCCAAAAAGAACTTTGAAAATCGACATATTCAATATTTTAGTAAATTCAAACTTGAAGTAAACACCACTTAATTAGGTAAACTTATCATGGTAAATGTAAATAAAATTCAAGCAGTAGTATTTGATTGGGCTGGTACAACAGTTGACTTTGGTTCTCGCGCTCCAATTTTAGCATTCATGGCATTATTTAAAGACAATAATGTTGAAATTTCAATTGAAGAAGCACGTGAACCGATGGGTTTAGAAAAGCGTGATCATATTGCAGCCGTTTTGGCTATGCCACGTGTGGCTGAAGCATGGTTACAGGTATATGGGGCCAAAGCGACCGAACAAGATATTGATCGTTTATATCAAGATTTCATTCCGTATCAGCTTAAAACAATTCCGAATTGTGCTGAATTGATACCGGGAGCTTTAGCAACATTTGAAAATATTAAAAATCGTGGGGCAAAAATTGGGAGTAATACTGGTTATGCCAAAATGATGATTGGTGAATTAGTTCAGTTAGCAGCTCAACAAGGGTATAACCCAGACTGTATCATCACAGCAAGTGATGTAAAGCATGGTCGACCAAACCCAGAAATGCTTTGGAAAAATCTCACTGAACTAGATGTATCCAATATCAAAAATGTAGTCAAAGTAGATGACACGATTGTTGGGATTCATGAAGGTCTAAATGCTGGATGCTGGACTGTGGGCCTAGCAATTAGTGGTAATGAAGTCGGATTGAGTTATGCTGAATGGCAAGATTTAACCGAAAAAGAACGTGAAATTTTAAGAGAAAAAGCATACATAAAAATGCGCACTTCAAATGCACATTATGTCATAGATAGTATCGCTGATTTACCTGCTGTACTAGATGATATTGAACAGCGTCTGGCAAATGGTGAAAAACCTTAAGTTAACAGAGTAGTAAAATTAAGCATGTGGTTTATATAAAACAGACCACATGCTTTTTTATATTCTAAGTTAGTTAATTGAGCAACTTAGCTATATCTTTTGGTGCGCCTTGTTGGCTTTGCACTTCACCATCTGCATTTTTCCAGACGATACCCGGCGTCGCATAAAAACCATATTTATCCATGAGTTTTGCATTTTCATCGAGTTGATCGGATAGATTTTTTGGAATATTTTGCATTTCTTTCACTTTATTTTTACCCTCAGAGAGATTATAAAGTTTAAAAACTTCTTCAGGATTTTTAGCGCTCAATAATGTTGCTGCTTGTGCTTTACTTGATGGACGGATCACACCCACCATAATATGGCGTAATTGGACTTTTCCAGAATCAACCCAAGGGCGTGCTTGTTTCCAAAAGGTATGACAATAAGGGCAGTTAGGATCGGAAAATACATAAACAACTTTAGGGGCTTTGGGATCACCATCCTGAATCCATTTAGATTTTTCAAGTGAACTCCATACCTCATCTAATACAGCCGTTTTCACATGATCATTGATGGCTTTTTCAGTCAAATTTACATTACTTTTATCAAATAAATCGCCGACGATATAGTATTTTTGATCATTTGAAATAAAGACGGTCGATGGATATTCATCTTTATATCCAGCCCAACCTGTTAAACCTTGCGGAGCATCGATTTGTTTTACAAATTGGTAGCCTTGTTTTTGCAATTGTTCTTTAACTGTTTCTGCTAAAACATTTTGACTCAAAAATATTGAAATACTTGCAAATATTAAGCCTAGATTATGTATTTTCATCTTCATTCCTGTATCGATTTCAACTTTTGCTCTAGAACTGCGTGACTTATTTCGCCCATATGTGTGGTCACCAGATTTCCTTTTGCATCAAAGAAAAGGGTGCTCGGCAAACCAAATAGTCCTGTTTTTTGGGCAAGTTCACCATTTTTATCTAAAAGAATACCGTGAAGTTTAATGTTTTGTTTGTCGAGGTATTGTTGAATCGCCTCAGCATCTTCCCCCTGATTAATAAATAGAAAATTCACGTTTTTATGGGCTATTTGTGCATTGCTTAACAATGGCATTTCTTTGCGACAAGGTGGGCACCAACTGGCCCATAAGTTGATTACAATTGGTTTTCCGCGAAAGTCATTAAGTTGATATTGTTGATTATCTAAGCCCATAAAGCTAAGTTCTGGAAAAATCTGATACTGTTTTTGATATTGCTTTAAGGCACTAAAGCCAACAACATTGATTGCAATGAAAATAGATAAGGCGATGACCAAGATTTTTTTATTGAAATTCTTATTTTTAAATAAGAAATAAATGAAAGCTGCAATAAATCCAGAAAATGGTTCAAAACCATGATCTTGTATTTTGATTATATCAATCCAATTTGTTGAATAAGCTTGGAAATTCAAGCCGATAAATACCAATCTTGCGATCAGCAAACCGATAATGATACAGCCCCAAATAGAATCTTTGAACTTTTCCCATATTGGCTGTGATATTTCTGCACTTTTCCTGTAAAACCCACTGATTAAAATCGCACAGAAAATACCTAAAACAGGGATAATGATAATCCACGGCAACATCAACGGACCCAGATGAACAGCATTTGGTGTGATCATCTTATGGTTCAGCCTTATTTAATTGAGTAATCAACTCTTGAGCTGTAAATGTACCTGTTAAACGCAAATCACGTTTTTCACTCGCATCATGATTTAAAAACAGTACAGTAGGTGGTCCTAAAATTTGCTTATTTTTCAAAATAATATCTTGTGATGCATTGTATTTACTCAAATCTAACTTAATTCGAGTGAAATTTTGCAAAGCTGTTTGAACGTCTTTTCGAGGCATAACTTCACGTTCAATAGGTTGGCAGGCAACACACCAATCAGCATAAACATCCAAAACAATATGCTTATTTTCAGATTTTGCTTGTGCGATCGCAGTATTAAGCTCATCCAAAGTACTGACTGTGGTCCATTCATAATGTTGCTCAGCATTTTCAATATGCATGCGATTTACTGTATTTTTTATATTCCAAATACTTAGACCAAGACAGAGAAGGGTTAAGCAACTCAAAATGATTTTATGTGAAAATTTCTGTGATTTAGTGATAATCCAAAGTAGATATATAGCCAGTGCAATAAGCAAAGCTGCAAATAAGGTGTTATAGAGCCAATTTGCTAGCATTGGTCTAAAGAAATAGACGGCAACCATCAGCATAATAAAACCGAAACTGACTTTTAATCGATCCATCCAAAGACCGGGTTTTGGCAGGTATTTAGAGCCAAAAACGCTGGCAATAAATAAAGGAAGACCGATCCCTAATCCTAAAATGAATAGATATAAACCACCCAAAAAGGCACTTTGCGACTGAGAAACAAAGAGAAGTGCTCCAGCTAAAGGTGCGCTCATACATGGTCCGACGATCAAGGCAGACAACATCCCCATAACGATCGCGCCTAAAAAGGTTCCACCTTTTTGTTTGTTTTGTAATCGGTCTAATTTTTGCGCGATACTTTGAGGTAAGGCCAATTGATACAAGCCAAACATATTCAATGCAAGCAATACAAAGAAAAGGGCAAAAATAGAAACGATGATTGGACTTTGAAACCATCGCTGAAAACTATAACCAATTTCTGCAACGACAATTCCCATGATGCTATAAACAATCGCCATGCTAATGACAAAACTTAATGCAATTGCGGCAGCTTTATAACCCGAGGCACGTTGTACGATGATGCCAGAGAGAATTGGAATTAAAGGCAATGAACAAGGTAAAAATGCCAACAATACTCCTAAACCTAGGAAAATAAATAAATTTATAAAAATACTGTCTTTATTCAATAAATGGAAAAAAGCACTATCATCATTCCATTGTAATGACGATGTATTTTCATTTACATTGCTTGAGTTTATGTTTTTATTATCCAATTCAGTTGAAATATCTTGCTTCTGTTCATCGGTTGAAGCAGTTGAGGTTTCAGGAGTGACTTCATCTGTTAAAGCAATTGGAGATTGAGTTTCAGTATCTTTTTGAGGGTTTAGAACCTGCTTTTCTACTGTCGGCTGATCAACAACAGGGTCTTGTTTATGCTCTACAGGAGATTTTTCTATTAATTTTTTTGCTGTTGTTGGGGGTATTTTATTTTCGTTTTCAGCTGAATTATCAATTAAATTGGCACTTTTTTGTTGCTTAAATATATTTAAACCATGATTTGCATTAGATGACGTTTGTGGAAAAAGACCATCGCTATCCGTTTTTATCGTTGTTCTTTGTAAAGGATAACAAAGTCCATCTTCAGCACAACCTTGCCATGTAACGAAGTAACTCGAATTTGGTTTTACCGAAATAGTACTTTGGACTTGATTGTAATGGACAAAAGTTCGACCAAAAGTTGGATCATCTTTTTCATGCCCGCTTGGTAAATTGAGCTTTACAGGGGCATTATTGATCGTGACCTTAAATTGATCGTGATATAAATAGTAATGCGGCGCAATTTTCCATTTTAATTGTGCTTTATCATTGGATGTAGATTCTGCCGAAAATTGAAATGCTTGGTCTGGCGGTAAAAAACCAGTATTGGCGTGGGCGATGTGCGACAAAGCCAATACAGAAAATAGAACCAAGTTTATTAAATATTTAAAATTCATAATTCCAAAAATATATTTCATTTACAAACATTATCCATAGATTTAGATTAAGAAAGCATTAACAGTTGTTTTTCTTTGTAAGATAGTCAAATTCGAGCATGTTAAAGCAAGTTTGAGTTGTAAATTTAACATCTCAAAAGGAGAATTGATGTTTATTTTACTAGTCGAAGATGATCCATTTATCGCAAAAAGTATCAAATTGGCGTTGCAACATCTCAATTTTTCCATAGAGCATGTCAGGACTGCAAAAGATGCGGATTATTATATACAAAATACATCCGTAGATTTATGTTTGCTTGATTTAGGTTTACCTGATCAGGATGGTTTAGATCTACTTAAAAACTGGAGACTAAAAAAAGTTCATTTACCCGTTTTGATTTTAACGGCACGAAATAAAACGAAACAATGTGTCGATGCGTTGAATTTGGGTGCCGATGACTATTTAACAAAACCTTTTGAATTAACAGAATTAATTGCAAGAATTCATGCATTAGGTCGAAGACATCGTGGTTATGCAAGCAATTTAATTACTTTAGGTGATTTGAAATTGGATAAAGCGACACAACAAGTTTTTTTTCAAGGTGAAGAGGTACAGTTAGCACGTAGAGAATATGCATTACTTGAAACTTTTATGCTTTATCCTGACCAAGTACTCAAAAATGAAGTGTTAATAGATAAAGTATATGGATTTCAAGAAAATATTGAAAGTAATGCATTGAATGTACATGTATTTCATCTTAGGCAAAAAATAGGTTCAGAAAGGATACAAACAGTTCGTGGTGTAGGTTATTTATTTCATGCAAATTCTGAGAAAATGACATGAAAAATTATAGCCTAAAATGGCGTTTAGTTCTGGGTATTGTCGGGACATTTATCGTGGTGTGGGCTGTGGCTTTTGCTTGGCTTTATAATAATCTTGAAAATAAAATGTCTGAAACTCTTGATGAACGTCTATCAGCCTCAGCACACATGGTGGCAAGATTATTAAATCAGATACCTTCTAATGAATTATTAGAATCAGCTAGGCCAATCGTCAATGAAACAGATCAACAAAACTTAATTGCTTGTGAGGTTTCATTTTTTAGCGCAGATATTTCTTTAGAAAAACAAATCGTTGCAAGAACACGCGGTGCACCAAATGAACTTGGTGATCGTCCGATAGGATTTAGTACATGGACTGATCATAATCAAAATGTATGGCGTAGTTATGTTTTAAAAAAGCAACATTTAAGAGTCGTTTCTGCTGAAAAAGTTGAAGTAAGAGAGAAATTATTAGTTGAAATATTACAATCAGTTTTATACCCGCTTATACTGACATTGATTATTTGTATATTATTGATTTTATGGGTAATACGTGTCGAGTTTAAACCTGTAGATGATATGACTAAAGCACTGATTATTTATAAAAATAAACATGATAAAGAACTTGAATATTTGACTCATCGTAGTCTGAAGTCGATGCCTAAAGAAATTCAACCATTTATAGAGAATATTTTACAATTGGTAGAGCGATTGCAACTCAGTTTGGAAAATGAAAAGAATTTTAGTGCCTATGCAGCGCATGAATTACGTAGTCCATTAACTGCAATAAAAACCAATGTTCAGCTGAGCAAAATGCTTGCAGAGCAAAATGTAAATCATCAGGATTTAGTTGAATGTTTAAATGATGCAGAAATTAATATTTCACGTTATCAAAATCTTTTAGAGCAATTATTGATCCTCAGTCAAACGGAACATCAAAAAGATAAGAAAATAGGAAAAATTTATTTAAATTTTGAGCTAAATCAAGTGATTGATCAATTAAAATTAATATATGCGGATATTGAAAATCTGGTGGTGGTTGATTGGAAAAGTTTAGGATCAGTGATGATCGCTGACGATGCGATACAAATTATTTTACGGAATATTATTGAAAATGCATTGAAGCACGCTGAGACTTCGCAAGTTAAAATTTATCAAAAAAATCATAAATTATATGTTCAAGATTTTGGTAAAGGGATGTCCAAGGATGATCTTAAAAATGCGGGTCAACGTTTTTGGAGAAAATCATCACAAGGTCAGGGCTATGGTTTAGGTTTGGCATTATGTAAAGTACTCATGCAACAAAACAATTACCAGATGTTATTGGAGTCAGGTCTAGGTCAAGGTTTAACCGTTATTCTTGACTTTAATCCTATTAATGCATAATCATTTTCTCAGGATATGGGTGAAATAGAATATTCAGTTTCAACTATATTTTTTATGGTTTGATAAATCATTTCAAAGCTTTGGTCATCTAGCCAAAATGAATTTGTAATGCTGAAACTACATTGTGCGAATTTTTCAGCGTTCGGCATATCACATTTCAATTGGCATAATGCAGGGTACTGATGGATTGCCCGTACAAATAACTTGGTTACACCCAAACCCTTAGTCCAGAGTTGATCAAGTATATTTTTACATGTAGTGGCATTATCAGTCAGGATAAGTATAAAAGGGAAATTAGATGAATAATTATCTGCTTCTTCAAATATTTTAAGCTTGGGTAATTGTTTAAGTTTCTCGATACGTAACAGCGCTTGTCTATGGGCACGCTGATTGTGTTCAGGTAAACGTAGGGCAGCCGAAGCCGCAACTCGGCTACGCCATATACCTAAGCGGTGTATAGGAATATCGTTGAGATCAAAGTCATCACCAACCGCAGATATTTCATCATTTTGCTTTAAAGATTTACGTAAATGATGCCCGTATATATAGTTGAGCGTTGCTGGCCGATATAATAAATAATAGCCAATTAACTCTACTTTTCGTTTTATTTCCCAGTCACGTAAGATAGGTAGTTTCTTAGATTTTTCTAGTAAAATATGATGAATTTGTAGATTGGAACTAAATAAAACTCCACCTTCAGCACTGGTTAATCCCTTACCAAATGCCAGACTAAAAAAGCCAATATCGCCTTGTAAGCCGACACTTTGCTGTTTGTATTTTGCACCCAGTGCTTGGGCGGCATCTTCTATAACAAATACGCCGTGTTTTTTTGCCAATGGTACAATTGAAGCAAGGTCACAGTACAATCCTGCAAAATGTGTAGCAATTATAGCTAAGGTTTTAGGCGATATTTTCTGTAAAAGTTGAGTTTGATCAAACTGAAAATCATTTGCTGCTAAATCACATAAGATCGGTACAAAACCAATTTTTATAATGGCCAATGCCACAAGTGGGCAAGTCCAAGCAGGGATAATAACTTGATTTTTTTCAGGTTCTAATTCATGTAAGGTTTCTAATGCCAGAATCAATGCCACCGTACCTGAACAGGTTAAAGCAGGTTTCAGGATATTTAATTGTTTTGAAAGGTTTCGAGAGAGATCCTGTTTTGAAAAAAGATCTTTAAATTCAATAGGAAGACCATTTGTGGGAGGAATTTCTCTATTCAAGCTTATTTTCCTCCTATTGAATGATGATGCAAAAATTGCACTTTATCTGCGAATGAATAATTTATGAATGGATATTGTGGGGGACTTTAGCATCTTCTTCAGTTTCATCTTTGGCTAAGAAAATGACACCAAGTAAAATCAAAATTGCGCCAATGATTTTAGTCAAAGTGAGTGGTTCATTAAAAAGCCAAATCGACAGCAAGGTGACACTGACCAATTCTAAATGTGAAGCTGCAAAGGCAGGACCTACAGGTGCGTGTTTGAGTAGACTCATCCATGTAAAAAAAGCACCTATATATCCAATAAATGCACCATAAATCCACGGATGACTAAATACACGAACTAACCAATCAAGATCAAAACTGAGAGGCATGGCATAAATCGAAGCATATTTAAAACTAATTTGAGCCAATGTATCAAATGCCATCAATACACAAAAGCCGATCACGTAAAAATATTTCATGCCCCAATCCCCACAACGGCAACACCGAGTGAAATTAATATGACACCAATTAGGCGATTTTTCGTCAATTTTTCATTAAAAAATAAACGCCCCGCAATCATGATCACAACGATATTAATACTGCCGAGCATTACACCTTCAGAGAGCGGAACGAGCGATAAAAAAGCCAGCCAAGCCACAAACTCAAAAATATAACTAAAAATGCCGATCCAAATCCAAGGGCGCTTTGCCATTGCTTTCCAGTGATCAAGACCAGAATTTTCGGTATTTTCAGATGCCGCTGCTTTAAACGCAAGTTGCCCAATCGTATCGATAAGAATCGTCAGAAACCATACCCCGATGACGATCGGACTCATATCACTTTACTCAATTGGATATTTTCAGTAGTAAAATTTTCATTAGATTTTTCATCAATTTTATCAGTGTAAGTCTGTATAAATTTAAGAGACTCTTCAATAACTTGTTTACGATCATTATCGATTGTAATCATATGATAGCTTTTATTTAGCCAAACAATTTTTTTAGGACCAGAAACACGATCATATACAATTTGGCTATTGCGACGATGAGCTACATCGTCGTTATAAGCATGTAGCGCAAGTAAAGGGGCAGTAATTTTGCTCAAATTTTTACGAACATTACGTGAAAGTCTTTGCAATTGATATAAAGAATGCCAAGGATTTCCAGGTAAACCTGCTTCGCTACTGTCACCACTATTCATCGCACTGACGATACGGGCACGCAAAGCTTCATTTTGAATGCCATAAGGTTCGGCTTCATCAAATGTATTATTTCGGCATATATTTAAATGATAAACCACAGGTAAAACCACAGGAGCTAGGACTTTTGACCAAAGTGGAATGCTCCAACCATCATACTGAAATGTTGGGCTATAACTAATCACACTTGCAACTTTATGTTCGGAAGCATATTTGAGGGCTAACAAGGCACCCATAGATAAACCAGCAATATATAATTGATTTACGTGTTTTTTTAATTCATCGGCAGCTTTGCAAACACTGGCATACCAGTCTTCCCAACGCGTTTGTACTAAATCTTCTACGCTGCCACAGTGTCCTGCCAATTGAACGCCTGAAACTGTGTATCCTGTTTGATGAAAAGTTCTGGCGATACCGCGCATTTCATTGGGCGTACCGGTAAGCCCGTGAATCAATAAAATTCCGGTTTTATTACCAGATAAAAAGAAAGAATGATCAGGGGTCATGCAGTCACCAAATTTGATTCATCTGGTTGAAACTCACTGCGAACCAATTGTGTCAATGGTTTCTGAATCTCAGAAAAAGTCTCAAATGCAACATGCATAATATTGTTATTAATACAGTGATTAATCAATGATTTTTTAGCAAATACAAAATCTGCAGTTTCAGCTAAACAGAAGTCTGAGCGGCCATCACCAATTAATATGATTTGCTCATAAGAATGTTGCTGCGCAATTTTGCACTTGCATGTACCACTTTGACTCACGCAGTGAATATTGGCATTTGGAAATTCTAATTGCCATGACCTGTCACCAGTTTGAACCAGTTTGTTGGCAATCACCGGTAGCGATGGTAAATCATATTTCTTTAAAATATAATGAATTACAGCATCCATTCCATCGCTTACAATGGTTAATGGAATTTTTTGAGCAATAGTCATTTTAACTAAATCAATAAACCCTTGATCAATTTCGATTTGGTCTAGACATTGATGTAATTCTTTTTTTGACATATCCAATAATGCGATTTGTCGTTGCATACACACTTTAGAACCGATTTTACCTTGTTCCCATTCCTGTTCTATTTCCTCCCAACCGGGCATCGCAAATTTTTGTAATAGATAATCAGTGGTATCATTTAGGCTAATAGTACCGTCAAAATCACATAAAATGTGCCATTGTACAGCTGAAGGATAGGTATCATGGCTGATAAGGAACATACATCGCCTCACAGGTGGATAGTAATAATTTTCTTCATACATGTGATGAAGGACTGTTTTAACATAACGCTCAAATCTTAAATAATCCTTACTTTATTCAAATAAAAATGAGTTGTTATAAAACAAATTACTATTTTTAATCACTGAAAATAAGGTTGCTAATACGTGAAAAAGGACGTAAGTTTGTGACAATTGCATGAGCGAGGATTAATATTTAACCACAATATACTTTATAAAACATCTAAACCATACTCAAATTTTAAATTATTAAGCTAATTTAAATATTATTGATTTAGCCTCTGTTGAATACATCAATTTATTCTATGAGTTATGTGAAATATCATCTATTTTTTAAATTTAATTTTCTGATCTGATTTTAAAACTATTAAAAATAGACTTATATCTCATTAGCTGTACTAATCAATTTTATGTCTTAAAAATAATAGGTTGAGGATATGAAAAGTAGTAAAAATAATGTTCTTTCATTTTGTAGCAGCTTAAGTTGCATGGTCATTTTAAGCATTACTACAGGATTTGCACATGCCGAAGACCAAAAAAATCAGCTCGGTGTAGGTTTAAGTACTTCTTTAGATTTTCAAGCATATCAAGGTGATACTACTGTCTCTAGCATCCTTCCAGCCTTTTTTTATGATAATGACAAGTTCTATATCGAAGGTGATGAAGCCGGATTTTATCTGCTCAATGATGATAAGAATGAGCTGCGCATCAATGCGTATTATGACGGTAGTAGTTTTGATCCTAAGGGATCTTTGCGTACTCTAAAATCTAGAAAATGGTCTGCAATGGCTGGTGCGAGTTATATGAGGATTACACCATTTGGTGGCTTCAAAGCGCAAATTGGTACTGATATTTTGTCACGAAGTGATGGTACAGTTGGGACTTTATCTTATCTTGCCGAGCTAAAAAAAGGGGACTGGTCATTTTATCCAGAACTTGGGTTTGCTTGGAATGATAAAAAATACAATGATTACTACTACGGTGTATCAGCTCAAGAAGCAAAATCTGCCGGAATCTCTGAATACCATCCAAAAGATAGCATACAGCCTTATGCCAATATAAATGTGAATTATAAATTAAATAACACTTGGAATTTATTTGGAGGACTTGAAGTGAATTATCTTTCTAATCAGCAACATAATAGCCCAATCGTTGAACGAAGGTTTGATATAGAGCCTTCTTTAGGGTTTATTTTTAAATTTTAAGTTTTATTTCAGCAAAGTGATTTTTACTTAGTTGGCAGCAAGATAGCATCGTTTTCTAAGTAACAGTTTGAAATAATAGAAAATATTAATTATTCGACTGTGATTAGGACTATTAAAATAGGTCAAATTAAAGGATAAGTCATATGTCAATCAATGAAGCTCAGCTGTTGGCAGACGAAGCAAAATATTGTTCACATGGTGATACTGTGCATTATGTGAATCCTCCCAAAATATTTACTGATTGCCAAGGTAGCTACATTTTTGATGATCATGGGACACCGTATTTAGATTTACAAATGTGGTATTCTGCGGTCAACTTTGGTTATAAAAACCCGCGATTAGATCAAGCACTTATCAAACAAATCAATATATTACCTCAAATCGCCAGTCAATATTTACACCCTACAAAAATCGAACTCAGTAAAGTTATTGCTGAAGATATGCTGAAAAAAACAGGGGTAAAAGGGCGTATTCACTATAATGTTGGTGGTTCTCAATCAATTGAAGATTCACTTAAAATAGTGCGTAATTTTACACATGGTAAAAGTCGCATGTTTGCTTTTGAAGGCGGCTATCATGGACGTACTTTAGGTGCATCTTCAATTACTTCAAGTTACCGATATCGTCGTCGTTATGGTCATTTTGGTGATCGTGCTCAATTTATCCCATTCCCATATCCGTTTAGACGTCCAAAAGGTATGACTCCTGAAGAGTATGCTGTTAAATTGGTTGCTGAATTTAAACGTTTATTTGAAAATGAATACCACGGTGTTTGGGATCCAAAAGTAAGAGAAAGTGAATTTGCTGCTTTCTATATTGAAACAATTCAAGGTACAGGTGGTTATGTTATTCCACCGATGAATTTTTATCCTGAATTGAAAAAAGTACTGGATGATCACGGTATTTTATTGGTGGTAGATGAGATTCAAATGGGCTTCTATCGTACTGGTAAGCTATGGTCGTTTGAACATTTTGGAATTACACCTGATGTCTTAGTGTTTGGTAAAGCATTGACAAACGGTCTAAATCCTTTGGCTGGTGTATGGGCGAAAGAGGAAATGATTAATCCTGAAGTGTTCCCAGTTGGTTCTACACATTCGACTTTTGCCTCAAATCCATTAGGTACGGCTGTTGGTCTGGAAGTTATGCAAATGCTTGCAGAAAAAGATTATGAAAAACAAATCATGGAAAGTGGTGCATACTTCCTTGAAGGTTTAAAAGACTTACAATCTCGCCATCCTGAAATTGGTGATGTTGATGGTCTAGGTCTTGCTTTGCGTGCTGAGATTTGTCAGGCGGATGGTTTTACCCCGAACAAAGAACTTTTAGACAAGATGGTGGATATTGGTTTATCAGGCACACTTGAGTATAAAGGCCAAAAATGTGGCTTAGTTCTTGATGTCGGTGGATACTACAAAAACGTCATCACTTTTGCACCTAACTTGGAAATTTCACGTGAAGAAATTGATCAAGCAATGGTATTGTTAGAACAATTGTTCAATCGTGCAAAAAAAGAAATGTAATTTATTCTAGCAACAGTGAAAATTACATTTCGGTGTAATTTTCACATTTTCAAGAAGTATAAAATTTATTAATGTCATTTTTAAAACCTAGCTATTTGGATAAAGTTAAAAAAATGCGAACAGATTTAAATCAACTTGAGCCACAATCTTTAGTAGACGCTTTTTTAAAATATCCACCAGAAACTTTTCGTATTCAAAATTCTGCAGATTTTTTACCTTTTTTTACTACCAAATTTAATTTGCTTACGACTTTAGATGCTGCAGATCGTAAGAAAATAGAATCATTTTTTGCATATCCGTATTGGGGAAAATTACTTAATCTTTCTACTTGTTTTATTGGCACAACTGTTAGTGAATATACACCATTATCAAGTGATATTTCTGCTATTGAAATGAGTTTAAAGCTTAAGCAAATTGCACAAAATCATACACTCACGATTATTAAAGATTTACCAATCAATTCACCACTGCTGTCTAGAAAAGAGAATGATTTTAGCCAAGAACTCATTACAACAGCCGAAAAATACGGTTTTATCTCAGTTGAAGGCCAAGCTTTGGCCTATGTTCCGATTGATTTTAAGGATCAAGAAGATTATTTATCAAGATTGTCGAAAAGTCGCCGAAAAAACTTAAAGCGTAAGCTAAAAAGTCTTGATAATCTTAATATTGAAATCCTCAAAACGGGAGATCAAAAGTTTCAAAATCCAGAATTTAGACAGCAATTATATCAACTCTATCTCGCCGTTTATGAGCAAAGTGATATACATTTTGACTTATTAACACCGCAATTTTTTGATGAAATATTACTTAATGCTTCAAATGGTGGGCGAGTATTTTTCTATTGGGATCAAGAGATTTTGGTTGGTTTTAACATTTGCTTTGAATACCAAAACAATTTAATCGATAAATATATTGGTTTAAATTATTCTCTCGCATTAGAGCACAATTTGTATTTTGTGAGTTGGTTTATCAATTTAAATTATGCCAAACAACAAGGTTTAAATTTTTATATTGCAGGTTGGACTGATCCAGAAGTGAAATCACAACTGGGTGCAAAATTTACATTTACCCGTCATCTTGTTTGGATTCGCCAACCTATTTTGCGATTTGTCTTAGGAAAATTAAAGCACCTCTTTGAATCAGATAGTCATTGGCATGAAAAAATGCAGGAATTGAAACATGAATAATCACTTGAATAAGCAACATATTATTCTCAATTTTGATCACTCTGCAGGTATTCCAGATGGAGCGCTAAATATTGAGCTAGATCAATGGCAGGAGATGATTCGATTTGGATGTAAATGGAAACAATTTAGTCAGCTAGAAAATTATTTAAGTTCTAAATTACCTGCTCAAGAAAATTTGGGTTGTGTATTGATGGGGAGTGGTGACTATCATCATATTACCCAATTGCTGTTAAAAAGAATGAATCATCACGAGCCATTTCACTTAATTGTTTGTGATAATCATCCGGACAACATGCGCTATCCATTTGGGATACACTGCGGTTCTTGGGTCAATTGGGCAAGTAAATTGCCACAAGTTGCTCGAATTGATGTATTGGGGATCAGCTCAAGTGATATAAGCCTTGCGCATGCATGGGAAAATCACTGGAGACCACTATGTAAAATGAAAGTTCATTATTGGAGTATCCAACAGGATGCTCATTGGATGAAGTGGATAGGTGCTGCAAAGGCTTGGCACGGCTATCAAAACCCAGATGAATTAATGGATGATTTTTTACATGAAATGAGCCAAATTAATTTGCCTATTTATCTGTCAATAGATAAAGATGTGTTGTCTAAAGAGGTTGTAATGACAAATTGGGATCAAGGTCATTTTTTAGCAGAGCATTTATTAAATCTTATTGAACAATGTAAAGGACAATTAATAGGGGCAGATATAACAGGCGATGTGTCTGCTTATCACTATCTAAATCATTTCAAACGCTTTTTGAGTGCTAGTGATGGACAAAATGAGCCAACTCAAGCAGAAATCGATGCTTGGCAAATCAACCAGAAAGACTTAAATATGAAACTTATCGACGCTTTAGATATGGTTTGGAAATAGCATTTGCTACTTAAAGTTTTTTAATCCATATCGTTTTAGTCGAATGATCCATATGTGATATATACTGTAATTTACATAAAAATATACAATATTTTTTATTCAATTTTATCGTAATTTGATAATATAATTCCGAGCGAAATGCTAGGATTATATGATTAGGATAAAATATGAAGTTAGGGTTAACAAAAAATTCGTGGTTATTTGCCATAAAAACCACAATCGCAGCAATGTTAGCTCTCTATATTTCATTAGCTTTTGATTTGACTAATCCAAGTTGGGCAGTTGCAACAGTATTTATCGCATCACAACCATTTTCATCATCGACATTTTCTAAAGGCTTATACCGAATTATCGGTACTTTTTGCGGTGCACTCGTTGCACTTTTTTTAGTGCCAAATTTAGTGCAAACCCCCATTATTTTATGTTTAGCATTCTCTTTATGGGTTGCTTTGTGCCTTTATGTCTCATTACAAGATCGCTCGCCACGCAGTTATATGTTTATGCTCGCAGGCTACACTGCCACGATTATTGGCTTTCCAAGTGTCATGGCGCCAGATGTTATTTTTACGACTGCGACGGATAGATTTCAGGAAATTTTACTTGGTGTTGTGTCGAGTGCACTGGTGCATCGTGTTTTGTTTCCAAATAACATATTTAATGCGGTTAAAGCGACGATAGATAAGTGGATAAATGATGCTTATCAGTTAATTGGAATGAGTCTAAATGGTCGAGAAAATAACCCTGAAGGGAAAGGCTATGACCTTCTACATAATGTTGCAAACTATCCGATGAATCTTGAACGCTTAGCGGATCACCTTGTTTATGATGGGCGACGTGGACGACAGCAAGCGGCAGTTGTAGAAAATATACAAAGTAGTATGCGTCAAATTGTACCGCTTGTAGATTCTATTTTTTTACGAATTAATCTGTTGGGCGAAGAAAATATTCCTCAAGAATTAAAAGGTATTTTTAACAAATTAAAAAAATCATCTGAAATTGAATTAAATCAAAATGAATTTCATCAAATAAAAACTGAACTGAACGCGCTAAAAAAGCAATATTCAAATTTACAAACAACTCAGTTTAATATTTCGATTTATGCCTTAATCATCAGATTGATCGAGTTGACACACTTTATGCATAAAGTTCAAATTTTGCATGAAAATTTGACTAATGATCAGTACAAATCAAATGAAAAAGCACCTAAAAAACATTATTTTGTAGATCAAAAATTGGCGCTTTTATCTGCACTTACTGTTTTTTGCACGATCATGGTGACCTGTTTACTTTGGATTTTTTGTGGTTGGGATAGCACAGCCTCATCCATGCCAATGATGGCAGCGATTTCCTGTTCACTTTTTGCAACCTTTGATAGTGCTTTACCACCTCTAAAAATGTTTATTAATGCTACCGTTGTTTCAATCTTGATTGTGCTGTTTTATGCTGTGATGGTACTGCCGAGTATCAATAGTTATGAAATGTTATTATTGGTGATTGTTCCACTATTTATTGCCTTAGCTTTATTTATGACAGTTCCAAATACTGCTTTTATCAGCATGATATTGGCAATTAATTTGGCTTCATTGATGGGATTGAAAAATGAATATCACTCTGATTTTTTATTTACGATAAACAGTGGCTTAACAACAGTTTTAGGTATAGGTATTGCATTTTTCATGATTTATGCCATGCGTTCCAAAAAGCCAATTTGGGTTGCTAGTCAAATCGAAAAATATGCTTTAAGAGATATTATCAATACGATAAAACGTGATATTTCCGCTAAAAAATATTGGAAAGAGCGTGAAAGTTTTATCAATCGAATGCTAGATAAAACCTATCAACTTTTGCCCCGAGTTAAGCATCCGACTAAGAAAAAGCTCTATGAAGATACACATTTGTTAAATGATATTCGACTAGGGATCAATCTTTTGGATCTCAAGCAGTATTTGCTTCAAAGCAAAAATCAGACACAGAAAGTTCAAGTACAGCGGCTCTTAGGCAATATTATTGATTATTTAGAGTTGAAATTGGCTCATAAAAACAGCATGCCAAGAGAGCAGATATTTAGATATATTGATGAATTAATGTCGCAATATCAAGGTACTATAGCTGAAAATGAGTTAAATATCGTATTGTACAATATCAAAATCTCACTGCATCCTGATTATATTTTTACAACAGTGAAAAATGATTTTGATCAAGAAGATGATTTGAACAGTCAACTCAGTCCGACTTAGATTAAGATCTTTACCTTTGTATAAAACATAAAAAAAGAGCTTGAATATTCAAGCTCTTTTTCTTTCAATTAATTTAAAATGTAGGTGGTACATAACTGAGTGTTCTTCCTAAAATCCAGAGCAAGAACAGGACCACTGGAAAATGGAAAATTAACTGTGTTACGGTAAAACCAATCACATCTTTTGCCTTTAGCTTTAATATGCCCAGCATTGGTAGCATAAAAAATGGATTGATCAAATTTGGTAAAGCTTCAGCAGCATTGTAAATCTGTACAGACCAACCGAGATGATATTTCAGATCATGTGCAGCTTGAATCACATAAGGTGCCTCAATGATCCATTTTCCACCACCTGAAGGGATAAAAAATCCTAAAATGGCTGAATAAATCCCCATAACGACAGCAAAGGTTTCTTTAGATGAAATGGAAACGAAAAATTCAGCAATATAATGTGATAATGACAAATCTTGACTGTTCATGGCATGAGTCATGATAAAAGCGATACTGCCATACAATGGGAATTGGATTAAAACACCAGATATGGCTGGAATCGCTTTAGATACAGCATTTAGAAAATTTCTAGGTGTACCATGTAAGGCAATGCCTAACATCAAAAATATAAAGTTGTAGGTATTTAAACCTGAAATTGCCATGATTGGATTGCTTTTTGTAAATTCATTAAACATCCAAATTAAACCAAGAATGACGATTAAAATTGAGAGAATAGGGGAGTTTTCTAACCAGTCGCCAGGACGTTTTTGAGTACTAACTTCAGTTTTTTCTTCATCCAATTTCACATCAAAATCGTCAATCGTTTTGATGTCATTTCCTTTAGGTGCAGACCAAAAAGCGATTGCAATAGATAACACAATTAAAATGCCTGTCATCAGCATAGATTGTGGTAAAAATATCGTTTCTGTAAAAGGAATTACACCAGTAAGTTGGTAAAGTGAGTCCGGTAAACTGGCTTTATTTGCTTGTAATTGCGCAGCTGAAGAACTAATTCCAAGTGCCCAAGTCGCACCCATACCGATAATCGCTGCTGCCGCGGCTGCACGATAATCCATATTCAGTTCTTTACGTTTTGACAGTGCGATCACCAGTAAAGCTGTTAAAACGGTACTCATTGCCCAGTTAATGAGTGAAACTGTGAGACTCACAGTGGCAACTAAAACGATCGCACTGCGTCCAGAGTGAGGAATATGCGCCAATTTTTGGATGAGAAAGCCTACGGGTTTAGACACTGAGACGACGTAACCGACCACGATGAGCATACACATTTGCATAGTAAATGGGATCAAACTCCAAAAACCATCACCAAATGATAGTGCAACCTGTTTTGCTGGAGCACCGATCGCAATCGATGCAATTGCTACGATCACGACACCAAGTAAGGCAAAAATATATGAATCAGGGAACCATTTTTCTGACCAATCACTGACTTTGATGGCAAATTTTTGTAAGATATTTTGTGAATCACTCACTTTTGACTCCTCCTATTTTTTTTCGTATTTCAACTTCCTGTTGAATCAGCAAAAGCTGCCAAAGAATGTTAACATTCTTTATAAATAGTTGTAATAATAATGTGAATAATATTGTATTTACAGTGATTGTTTTATCTCATCAAATTGATTTATAAATGATAATTAAAATTAGACTACAGAAATACACATATTAATTTGGTCATCTAACATCTATTGTTTGTTGTCGTTGGTCGAAATTTACATCATTTGTAAACTCGACCAAATTTATCCGTTGTTCAAATTATAACAATAACCAAAGCAATAATTTATGATCAAATCATAATTATTCATAGACTATTGTTGTTATTTATCCTGCTTCCTCAGCAATAAAGTAAAACTTTATTTTTTAATTCACTTTTCAATAAATATGATGATCTGATCGTTCTATAAACTATGTGAATCAGGCTTTATTTTGAAAATAGGCTTGAGCATAATTTGATGGATTATGACGTTGTAATACTTGATTAATATCATGGCTGGCTTGCATTAAGGCATCGATATCAATACCTGTTTTGAAACCCATATTGTTTAGTAAATAATACAAATCCTCAGTTGCGACATTTCCAGCAGCTCCTTTGGCATAAGGACAGCCACCCAAGCCAGAAACAGATGAATCAAATGTACGAATACCTTGCTCAAGTGATTGGTAAATGTTGGCTATCGCCATGCCATAAGTATTGTGGAAATGTCCTGCTAAAAATTTACTGTCAATTTCATTTAATACACTCGCCCACAATCGCTTCACTCGATCTGGTGTTGCTGTGCCTATGGTTTCACCCAAAGAGATTTCATAACAGCCCATATCAAACAGCTTGGTGACGACTTGAGTGACTTGTTGCGGTGAAATTGCACCTTCATAAGGACAATCTACAACGCATGAAACGTAGCCTCGAACTTTGATATCATTTTGCTTAGCAAGCGCAATGACATCAGCAAATTTTTCAAAACTTTCAGCGATAGAACAGTTAATATTTTTTTGGGTAAAGCTTTCTGAAGCTGCTGTAAAAACAGCAACTTCCTTACAGCCACACGCCAATGCTTGTTCAAAACCCTTTAAATTTGGGGTCAATAAACTCAGTGCTATCCCTGTATTTTGAGGAAGCTCGGCAAACAGTTCTGTACTATTTGCCATCTGTGGAACCCATTTTGGAGAGACACATGAACCGACTTCAATCGACTGTAGTCCTGTTTGCATTAACGCTAAAATCAATGTTTTACGTTGTTCTAATGTGAGTGGCATTTTTTCATTTTGCAGGCCATCACGTGGACCAACTTCAACAATTTTTACATCATCGCTCATGCTGCATCCTCTGAAATAGGTTCAAATTCCACCAATTCATCCCCAGCTTTAACTTGATCGCCGACTTGGAAATAAGCTTGGCTAATCACGCCATCTCTCGGAGCACGAATAGAGTATTCTATTTTCATGGCTTCTAAAGTGATTAAGACGTCATTTTTTTTCACAGCCGCATTTTTTTCTACCAAGACTTGTGTAATCACGCCAGGCATCGGAGCTTTAAGATTGGCTTCATTATCTTGCGTATCTGCCGCTGCAAAATTTTGTTTAATATAGCCAAATATAAAGCTTTGACCGTTTTGATATAGCGTCAAACCATCTTGATTTTGATTGAAAGCTTGTTTGATTTGTTTGCCATTAATCAAAAGTGATAATGTATTTTTATCAGCCAATTCACCTGATATTTCAAATGTTTGATCTTGGAATTTCGCAAGATAAGTATTTTGTTCTTGCGTAAATTCAACTTGAATCGTTTCATTTAAATATTCAAGTTTTACGGTATAACTACTGTTTAAATTGACACGCCAAAGTTTGTGATTTTGCCAAATTGGATTGTTTGGTACAGCCGAAAACTTTAACAGCAGCGCGATAAATGCAGCAGCGACTTTAGTGTCAGGACTCGCTGTGGCGATTTTTTTAAATAGAAAATCGTCTTCACGTTGGATCAAATTGGTATCTAGATTTGCAGTTTTAAATGACTCAGAACGGATAATACGATCTAGAAATGCAATGTTATTGCCAAGCCCATCTACATAAAACTGTCCTAGTGCATGTTGCATTTGAACCAATGCAGCTTGACGATTTTCACCCCATACGATCAGTTTGGCGATCATAGGATCATAAAAAGTCGTGATTTCATCACCTTGAATGATGCCACTGTCTATACGAACATTTTGATTTTGTTCAGGATAATGTAGGTAACTGATCTGACCAATCGCAGGTAGATAACCTTTTTCAGGTTCTTCAGCATAAACCCTTGCTTCGATCGCATGACCGTTGATTTTCAATTGATCTTGCTGTTTCGGGAGTCGTTCACCAAAAGCTACTCGAAGTTGCCATTCAACCAAATCGACCCCTGTGATCATTTCAGAAACAGGATGCTCAACTTGTAGACGGGTATTCATTTCCATGAAATAAGCTGTACCATCTTGCTCGACGATAAATTCTACCGTGCCTGCGCCCACATAGTTTACAGCTTTGGCAGCATCTACAGCGGCTTGGCGTATGACACTCAATTTATCTTCTGGCATTTTTGGTGCAGGAGCTTCTTCAAGGACTTTTTGATGACGGCGTTGCACTGAACAATCACGTTCAAAAAAATGTACATAATTGCCGTGTTGATCACCAAAAACTTGTACCTCAATATGCCGTGGATTGACCACATAGCGTTCTATGAGTACATCATCATTGGCAAAACTTGCTTTTGCTTCACGTTTACAAGAGGCGAGAGAAGCCAAGAAATCATCTGATTTTTCAACTAAACTCATGCCTTTTCCGCCACCACCTGCCGAAGCTTTAATCAGGACAGGATAGCCAATTTGGTCAGCTTGTTGTTTTAAAAATTCAGGATCTTGATTTGAGCCATGATAACCCGGTGTTAATGGCACACCCGCATTTTCCATCAGTTGTTTAGAGGTTGCTTTCAATCCCATTTTTAGGATCGCATCTACTGGTGGACCGATAAAAGTGATGCCATTTTTTTTACATGCGAGTGCAAATTGATCATTTTCAGATAAAAAACCATAACCTGGATGTATAGCTTGGCTACCTGTATCAAGTGCGGCTTGAATGATTCTTTCAACTTGTAAATAACTTTGAGCCGCAGGTGATGCACCGATATAAATGGCCTCATCCGCTTGTTTGACGTGTTGCGCATTTTTATCAGCATCAGAATATACAGCAACAGTTGCGATACCTAATTTCTTCGCTGTTTTTATCACTCGGCAAGCAATTTCACCACGGTTTGCAATCAATATTTTTTCAAACATTTGCTTATCCTTATCATTGTTCTGATGTTGTTTTCACCCAACTTGGGCTTTGTTTATTTAAAAATGCATTGAGTCCATCTTTGGCTTCTGCACCTTGTCTGAGATGGGCAATGTGTTTGGCTGTACTTTGTAAAAGTTCGGCATTCACTTGCTCAGTTGCAACCATTGCGATTAATTGCTTTGAGGCTGTTTGTGCGGCTGCGCCACCCAGTAATAATGCATCAATAATGTCTTGTATTTTCTGATCCAACTGTTCAGGCTCAGTCACTTCATGTACCAGACCAATATCACGTGCATGTTTTGCCGAAATGCGTTCTGCTGTTAAAAAATATCGTGATGCTTGACGTGCCCCGATAGCACGAATGACATAAGGGCTAATGGTTGAGGGTGCTAAACCTAAGCGAACCTCTGAAGTTGCAAACTTAGCTTCCGAGCTTGCGATACACATATCACAAGCTGAGGCGAGTCCCATGCCACCGCCTAGCGCTGCACCATGCACACGTGCAATAGTGGGTTGTTTTAGCGTCGCCAAAGCATTTAGCATTTGTGCGAGTTTAAGAGCATCCGCTTCATTTTCTGCGAGTTCAGCTTCACCTTGCGCTTTCATCCAGTTGAGATCAGCCCCAGCTGAAAAGCTTTTTCCACGACCTGCCAAAATCACCACACGAACTTGGTTATTTTGATTTAAAGCGTCAAAACAAGATTGCAGTTCTTCTATCAAAACTGGATTGAAGGCATTGTGTACTTCTGGTCGATTCAACCAAATCGTTGCAGTTTGTTCTGCTATTTCTAATTGTATGTATTGAAAATCCATTTCCTAAACTCCTTACATACGGAACACGCCGAACTTTGTTGGGGCGATTGGGGCATTTAATGTCGCAGCTAAACTCAACCCCAGTACATGGCGGGTTTGGGCAGGATCAATTACGCCATCATCCCAAAGGCGGGCAGAGGCATAGTAAGGATGGCCTTGTTTTTCATATTGATTGCGGATCGGTTGTTTAAACTCATCTTCTGCTTCAGCCGACCATTGTTCGCCTTTACTTTCGATTTGATCACGTTTCAAAGTAGATAAAACGCTGGCGGCTTGTTCACCGCCCATGACCGAGATACGAGAATTTGGCCAAGTCCATAAAAAACGTGGAGAATAAGCACGACCACACATGCCGTAGTTACCTGCACCAAATGATCCACCAATAATCAAAGTCAATTTCGGAACATTGGCATTGGCAACAGCCATAACCAGTTTTGCACCATTTTTTGCGATCCCTTCATTTTCATACTGGCGACCCACCATAAATCCAGTGATATTTTGAATGAAAAGTAAAGGAATGTTGCGTTGACAGCACAACTCGATAAAGTGTGCGCCTTTTTGTGCAGATTCTGAAAATAAAATTCCGTTGTTGGCAACAATACCCACTGGATTGCCATATAACTCTGCAAAGCCTGTGATTAAAGTCGTACCGAATCGTGCTTTAAACTCATCAAAACGTGATCCATCAACGATACGGGCAATGACTTCTTTGACATCAAATGGCTTACGGGCATCACTTGGAACAACACCATACAGTTCATTTTCATCAAAAAGTGGGGCATCAATATTGGCTTTAAATTGTTGTGGTTTTTTATTGAGATTTGACACAATATTACGTGCAAGTTCAATTGCATGTTCATCGTTTTTAGCCAAATAATCAGCCACACCTGAAAGACGAGTATGCACATCACCACCACCTAAGTCTTCTGAGCTTACAACTTCACCAGTCGCAGCTTTGACAAGTGGTGGGCCACCCAAGAAAATGGTGCCTTGATTGCGGACGATAATGGTTTCATCAGACATTGCAGGCACATAAGCACCGCCCGCTGTGCAGCTGCCCATGACCACAGCGATTTGGGCGATGCCCATGCTCGACATGCGTGCTTGATTGTAAAAAATACGACCAAAATGATCTCGATCAGGGAAGACTTCATCTTGAAGTGGTAAAAATGCACCACCAGAATCCACGAGATAAATACAAGGCAAATGATTTTGTTCAGCGATTTCTTGTGCACGTAAGTGTTTTTTGACGGTTAATGGATAATAGGTTCCACCCTTAACTGTTGCATCATTGGCAATGATCATACAGCTAATGCCTTGAACCTGACCAACACCAGCCACCATACCCGCAGCAGGGACTTCATCAGGATAAACATTGTGTGCGGCAAATTGCCCGATTTCTAAAAATGCTGTTCCAGCATCAATCAGTTGATCTATACGTTGTCTTGGTAATAATTTACCGCGAGCTAAATGTTTTTCACGTGCTTTTTCACCGCCACCGAGAGCGATTTTATGTGAAACATTTTTCAAATCTTCAACTAAATTTTGCATAGCCGTTTGATTAGATTTGAAATCTTCACTTCTTGTATTTATTTTGCTTTGTAATTGATTCATCGTGTGCTCCTCATTCCACTCTCAGTTATGCCGTTTCATTGAAAAGTTCACGACCAATCAACATGCGACGAATCTCTGAAGTTCCTGCGCCGATTTCATAGAGTTTTGCATCACGCCATAAACGACCTGTGTCATATTCATTGATATAACCATTGCCACCCAGTGTTTGAATCGCTTCGCCTGCCATCCAAGTGGCTTTTTCAGCAGCATATAAAATGGCACTTGCAGCATCTTTACGTAGACTACGATCATGATCTGCTTTGTCGCAGGCTGCACCAACGGCATAAACCAATGCTTTACACGCTAACCAAGTCGAATACATATCTGCAATTTTGCCTTGCATGAGTTGAAATTCGCCCAGTGCTTGACCAAATTGTTTACGATCATGAACATAAGGAATGACCACATCTAAGCAAGCATCCATGATGCCTAGAGGGCCTGCTGAAAGCACTGCACGTTCATAATCCAAACCACTCATCAGTACTTTTGTACCGTTGCCCACACCACCGAGCACGTTTTCTTTGGGTACTTTGACATTGTCAAAAAATAGCGGATAAGTATTTGAGCCACGCATGCCCAATTTATCTAAATGCGTACCATGACTAAATCCTGGCATATCTTTTTCGACCAAAAATGCAGTCATGCCTTTCGCACCTGCATGAATGTCTGTTTTTGCATAAACCACTAATACATCGGCATCACCGCCATTAGTGATCCACATTTTTGAACCATTTAAAACAAAATGATCATCTTTTTCCTCAGCACGCAATTTCATGCTCACCACATCAGAACCTGCATTTGGCTCAGACATCGCAAGGGCACCGACAAATTCACCTGAGACAAGTTTTGGTAAATATTTTTGTTTTTGTTGCTCATTTCCATTACGTTTAATTTGATTTACACACAAATTTGAATGTGCGCCATAAGACAAACCAATAGATGCAGATGCACGTGAAATTTCCTGCATTGCAATAATATGAGCCAGATAACCTAGGTTAGAACCACCGTATTCTTCACTGACTGTCAGACCGAGTAGTCCCATATCACCAAACTTTTTCCAAAGATCGTGTGGGAAAAGATTGTCTTTATCGACTTGTTTAGCGATCGGCGCGATTTCTTTGGCACAAAATGCTGCAACAGAATCACGTAATGCGATCAGCGTTTCATCTAAACCAAAATCAATACTGCGTAGTTCCATGTTGTTTGTCCTTTCTATTATCCTAAAACGCGTTATATTTGTTATTTCCTAAACGAAATCATCTACGGAAACTTCGTTACGATTAAACTAACATACTTTAATTTTTAAAAAAAGTGAATACATATTCAGAAAATGATTTACAATTCATTTTAAATAGATGAGAATGGTTTTTATGAGCTATAAACGATCAACTTTAATGCAAGAGCGAATGGAGCAAAATCGCAAAATTATTTTGCAATCCGCTCGTGACCTTATTGCCCAAGGGGGCTTTAAGGATGCGCAAATTCAAGCGATTGCTGAACGAGCTGGTGTATCTAGCGGTTTGGTTTATCGTTATTTTGAAAATAAAAGTCAGGTCTTGATCGAAGTTTTATCTGATGCGATTACCCATGAAATTGGGATTTTATTTAGCATCGCAAAAAGTGAACTTGATCCCGTACAAAAGCTCGATAAAGCGGTCACGACATTTGTAAAACGTGCAATGAATCGTCCTCAGTTGGCTTATTCATTGATGTTTGAACCTGTTGACCCTGAGCTTGAACATGAACGTTTTCGAAGTAAGGAGCGCATAAAACAAAGCATTACTCAAATTTTGGATGAAGGAAAACAGCAGGGCGTATTTCATTTTAGAGATTTAAATACAGCGGCTCAGTGTGTGGTTGCTACGATGACTTATGTTGTGGTTGAACCCCTAAATCCATCACAAGAAGTTGATTTTGATGAGGAATATCGAGATAACTTTGTGCAACAAATTTCAGAGTTTTGTGTAAAAGCAATTCAAGTCGTTTAAAGGAGTTTTTTGAGTTACAGCCACGAAATGCGTCAAACAAAGTTGTCCGAATACAAGAATTAGATGTGAGAACAATACCAAGAATCAAGGAGTGTGATTCAAATGATACATGGCTTAAGTTATGCTAACGGTACCAGTAAAGAGCCTTTGCTCGGGATGACGATTCCCGAAAAATTTGATATGGCTTGTGAACAATACGCGGATCATGAAGCATTGGTCAGTTGCCAGCAAAATGTTCGACTTACATATAGACAGCTTCAGGCAAAGGTCAATGCTTTTGCTTGTAGTTTGTTGAAAATGGGTTTGAAAAAAGGTGATCGGATCGGTATTTGGTCACCAAACTGCGTAGAATGGACGATCACTCAATTTGCAGCATCCAAAGCAGGCATTATTTTAGTCAATCTCAATACAGCATATAAAAGCAATGAACTTGAATATGTTCTCAACAAAGTATCTTGTGCTGCATTGGTTATTGCACCGGCTTTTAAAACGACAAACTATCAAGAAATCATCACTAAAATTGCACCTGAAATCACAAATTGTACCGATAAGCTGTTAAATGCTGCACGTTTACCGCATTTAAAACATGTGATTAAAATAGAAGATCAAGCACACACTGGACTACACAAATTTGATGATTTGTTGATTGAACCTTCACATAAAGAGTTGGAGGATTTACAAGCGATTGCTGATGATCTGCAGTTTGATGAAACGATTAATATTCAATTTACCTCAGGTACAACGGGCAACCCTAAAGGGACGATGCTCACGCATAACAACATTTTAAATAATGGCTTTTTTGTCGGTGAAGCAATCCGTTTGACTGAAAAAGATCGTGTCTGTATTTCAGTACCATTATTCCATTGTTTTGGAATGGTCATGGGCAATCTGGCCTGTATCACTCATGGCGCAACGATGGTTTATCCTGCAGGGGTATTTAATCCATTAGAATCATTAAAAGCCATGCAAAATGAAAAATGTACGGCATCTTATGGTGTACCGACCATGTTTATTGGCATGCTTGAGCACGAACAGTTTGATCAATTTGATTTATCGTCTTTGCGTACAGGGATTATGGCAGGCAGTCCATGCCCACGTGAAATCATGCAACGTGTCATCGACCGTATGAATATGTCAGAAATTACCATTTGTTATGGTATGACTGAAACTTCGCCTGTAAGCGTACAAAGTTCAACAACGGATAGCATTGAACAGCGAGTAAGCACTGTAGGTCGTATTCATCCACATCTTGAAATCAAAATTATCGATGAACACGATAAAATTGTTCCAAAGGGCAAACTCGGTGAATTGTGCGTCCGTGGCTATTCTGTGATGCTCGGGTATTGGGAAGAGCCTGAAAAAACAAAAGAAGTGATTGATGAAGCAGGTTGGATGCATACCGGCGATATCGCTGAAATGGATGCCGATGGTTTCGTCAAAATCAAAGGGCGTATCAAAGACGTCGTGATTCGTGGTGGGGAAAATCTATTTCCAAAAGAAATCGAAGACTTTTTATATACTCATCCAGATATCTCTGATGTGCAAGTGATTGGATTGCCGGATGCGAAATATGGTGAAGAACTTTGCGCTTGTATCATTTTACATGAGCATCATCAAACCACAGAAGATACGATCAAGCTCTACTGTAAAGAACATATTTCACACAATAAAGTCCCAAAATATGTCCGCTTTTTCACAGAATTTCCGCTTACAGCTTCGGGTAAAGCACAGAAGTTTAAATTGCAGGAATTTATGCGTACAGAGTTAAAGTTGACGGATATTTTTAGTTAAAACACCCTCATCCTTAATTCGGGTTGTGAAATATCAACAACCCTATTTCACTATGCTCTTCGTTGATAAGAGCATAGTTTTAAAAATTGATTTTTTGACAATTGGAATTTATAAATAAGTACAGGGGCAATCAAGTAAAGAAATTATTGTAATCCTTGATTTTTTGAAAATAAACTTTGGTTAAATGTATGGCAAAAGATTTTAGCAATCAGAAAGTTGTAGATGGGTATGATGATCATATACGAAAACTAATACCGGGCTATGAACTTATTCATCAAAATGTACATGCGATTTTAAAGCAATATTTATCTGAAAATGCACATATTGTCGTGGTCGGTTGCGGTACAGGCTATGAATTACAATATTTATCAGAAACCTTTCCTCAGTGGAAATTTACTGCCATTGATCCCTCACTGAACATGATTGAGAAAGCAAAATCGCTTTGCAATCAACATAATGCACAGCATAAAATCGAATTTATTCATGCTGATAGTCAAATTTTAAAACAATATCCAGCGAAATTTGATGCTGCACTATCCATATTGGTGTCTCATTTTGTCGATTTTCAATCTAAAGCACAGTTTTTCTCAGACATTGCTCAAAGCCTAAAAAATCAGGGTATTTTACTTAGCTATGATTTAATGAAAATTCATGATCAAAATGAAATAAATATTTTAAAAAATCTTGTTCAAGAAATAGGTTTAACAGTTCAACAAAGTGAGAATATGGCACAACGTCTAGTTGATGATTTTTATTTAATTTCATCAGAAGAATTACAAGAATTGTTCAACAAATCTGGATTTAGCTCAGCGCAAAGCTTTATGCAAGTGCTGAATTATTATGGCTGGATCGCCAAAAAGTAATTTAAAAACATTTCAAAAACAAAAGCGACTGTTAGAGCACTGAACATAAAAAGACCTGCAAAGTTGCAGGTTTTTTTATCAGCATTTTATTGATCTAAGGTTTATTTTTCAGAAACTGGGCTCTGATAAACATCTGCCAAAGACTGTAATAAACCAAGTTCATTATCATCCGCTGTGAGCATAATTTGCTGATTGTCTTGATCTTGAATTAGATTTTCAGCTTTAAAATAGTTCAATATATTTTCATATACAGCTTCAAGTTCTTCAACTTTCCATTTCAAGAAAAACTCTGCTTGTATTGCTGGATAATTCTCATTCATTTTCAAGAATAAATCAGACTTCGCTATACATGTTTCTTCGAGTAATATCTTGGCCATATTTGATGTTAAAACAAAAGTATGCAAAATATTATTACTAAAATATTTTAATAAAGCCTCTTGCTTATCACAGACGCGAACCCACGGTTCGCCATCATGTTCCACATATTCAACTTGTTTAAGCTTGATGCAATATTGAATGATTTCAGGATTTGATAATGGCGTAATTTTCATCCTTTCATCATAAGGATTTAGACTGAGTAAAGTCCGATATTGTTCCAGACGTTGAATTAGCTCACGTTCAGAAAGCATTTGTTTAGGCGTATTGAGTAAAACGAAAGCAAGCAATGAAACAGGGTTAATCACCACCGCTTTATTGATATTTTCCAATATATCAATTGAAACATCATTCACAGTCTTTTTCACAGATTCTGGCACATCATCGTGTAAATCCAAATGCTCTGGTGCTGCATTATTTTTCAGAATTGGATCTAAATAAACAGGCTCACCAAAGTTAACATGGACGATACCAAACACTTTTTCAATTTTGCGAATAGATTTTAAAATCCCAAAAATAGACTCAGCTTTTTTCTTTTCACCACCTAACTCTTTGATATATGAAGTACCTTCGAGTAACTTTTCATATCCAAAATAAGTCGGGATAAAAACAATCGGTTTGGTTACACCACGTAAATGACTTTGGATCGTCATTGCGAGCATACCTTTTTTCGCAGGCAATAAACGTCCAGTACGTGAACGCCCACCTTCGATAAAGTATTCAAGTGGTGTATTTCTGGAGAGTAAACTATGCACATATTCTTTGAAAACGGCAGTATATAAGGCGTTACCATTAAAACTACGACGAATAAAATATGCACCTGCACCACGTGCAATTTGACCGAAAACAGGCAAATTGAGATTAATCCCAGCAGCGATATGCGGCACCATTAGACCACGCTTAAAGATCACGTAGGACAACAAAAGGTAGTCGATATGACTGCGGTGGCAAGGTGTGTAAATGATTTCGTAATCTTTGGCTAGTTCACGAACCATATCAAAATTGTGAACTTCTACACCATCATAGAGCTGCGTCCAAAGTTTTGTTAATACGATGTCAGCAAAACGGATCGTGGAATAAGAATAATCCGAAACAATTTCTTCGAGATAACTACGTGCACGAATTTCGGACTCAAGCAAACTAACTTTTTTGTTGATACTTTCTGTTCGGATCGCTTCTTGGATTGCGTCTGCAATCATCAATTTATCAATGACGGTACGGCGGTCGGAAAGATCGGGACCCAATATAGCTTCTTTATATTGATCAAAAAGTTGATTTAATTCATGTTCAACATAATGTGCTGGGAAGTAGTTCGGTTCACGAATCGTTGCCGCTTCAATCAAACCGCGTAAAGACACGCCCTGATGAAATTCGATATAATTTTCACGACCGTATAAGGTGATATTTAAAGTTTGTTTGATTTTAGTCGGTGTAGACCAAGCATCGGACAACAATGCTTTGTACCAACTATCTTCAGTTTCAGGTGCACGTCCCCAAAGCACTGTCACAGGTATAAGTGATACATCTTCATCAGGATGCTTTTGCAAATATTCAATCAATCGGGTGAGTTTTTCAGAATAACGTGATTGTTCATTATATTTTTTAGATTTATTGAGCGATAAAAAAGAATCTTCTTCATTGATAAAATTCAATTTCAGTGGCGCAAATGCTGACTTCATTCCACGCTTTTCGATTTCACTATCAATCAATACCTGATTGGAAAGTGAGTCATCTTGGATCAAATAACAAATATTGGAAGATGCATGTAAGTCTTTGGAAATATTTTCAATATCTTGGGTATCGCCTAATATTTGTGGGCTGACAATTTTATCCAGAATTTTTTTTGTAAATTGTCGATAAAACTTCTGATAAGCATTACTTGCCATGTTGTTACCATCGTGTTTTCAATACGCTTATTATGATCGAAATGTCACTAGACTGCACAAGGATATTTGGTGACATTTCATACGTTTAATTTTGTCATAGAATAACATAATGATTTTTAAATACATATTTATACATTTTTTACATATCTAAATCTTTTTTGTGCATATCATTCGGTGTTTAGAAGGGATATTATAGATTTATAACACTTTTAAATCCTCTAAATTCAAGGAAAGAGCATGTCAACAGATTCACAATTTAATGCGCCAGAAAATTTAGGCATCGCTGTTTATAGTAATAATGCTGAAGCTATTGGTAATACGCCTTTGGTCCGCATCAATCGAGTGATTGAAAGCGCAGCAACTGTTTTGGCAAAAGTCGAAAGCCGCAATCCTGCATTTTCTGTTAAAGACCGTGTCGGTGCAGCGTTGATCTCAGAAGCCGAAGCAAAAGGTCTACTCAAAAAAGGCATGCATATCGTTGAACCAACGAGTGGAAATACAGGTATTGCATTGGCTTATGTAGCGGCTGCAAAAGGCTATGACATTACATTGACGATGCCTTCTAGTATGAGTATTGAACGCCGTAAAGTACTCAAGGCTTTGGGGGCAAATTTACTGCTCACAGATCCTGCAAAGGGTATGAAAGGGGCAATCGAAGAAGCTGAGCGTTTAGTTCGTGAACAGCCTGAAACATATTACTTACCACAACAGTTTGAAAACCCAGCCAATCCTGAAATCCATGAAAAAACGACTGGTCCTGAAATTTGGGCAGCGACTGCGGGTAAAGTTGACATCTTGGTTTCTGGTGTTGGAACTGGCGGTACATTAACTGGGATTTCACGTTATTTTGAAAAAGTGAAAAATCAAGCAATTTATAGCGTAGCTGTAGAACCAGCCGAATCTGCAATCATCACTCAAGCGAAAAAAGGTGAAACATTGACACCTGGACCACATAAAATCCAAGGTATTGGAGCTAACTTTATTCCAAAAAACCTAGACTTAGATTTGGTTGATGAAGTCATTGCCATTCCAAGTGATGAAGCAATTGATTTTGCACGTAAAACTGCCACACAAGAAGGTCTTTTAGTTGGTATTTCAAGTGGAGCTGCCATTGCTGCTGCGTCTAAACTTGCTGCACGTCCTGAAAATGCTGGAAAAACAATTGTAGTTGTATTGCCAGATGGTGGTGAACGTTACTTATCTTCAGTTTTATTTGCAGATATTTCTGCTGAATAATCTGCTTCGATTTATCCATAAAAATAGAGGAAATATTGATCAATATTTCCTCTTATTCATTTAGATCTATTATTTATTTTAAAGCTAATTAGTCATCTTCAGACAAGGTATCCGGTGTCATCAGTGCTTGATTGACATAAAGTTTGATTAAACGCTCACGAGAGCCTATGGCTTTCTGATAATGTGTCGAGTTTAATAATAGAGAAGCGCCGTAAGTCACCGTCCACACATAAGATAAATAATCTCGAATAGACATTTTACTTTTTACTGATTTTAAATGTTCATCAGTGCTATCTTTAATTTGGATAATTCGTTCTTCTCGAATACGATATAATTCTTCAAATAAATCTTTTAATTTACGTTCGTTATTGGTGAGTCTTTCTTCAATAAAATGCAGCAATATTGTTCGATTTGAATTCAACATATTGTAGAGCATATATTGAGTCACATAAGTCTTAATATTGTTTTTATATTTTATGGTGATATCAAGCAGACGTTTTTCATTTTGTATAATCAATTCTAAATATAGTTGATTTTTACTTTTAAAATGCTTGTATATTGTTCCTTTAGCGATATCCAATTCCTTGGCTAATTCACTGAGCGTAATATCCTGATTATTTTCCAAGAGCAGATTTTCAGCCATATTTAAAATCTTCTCTTTTCTTAATAGAAAATTTTGTTGGCGTACAGACATCATCCTTTTTCCCAAAAAAAGCTCATTCAAAGCACTTTAGCAAAATAACTAAATTTTTTCTGTATGAATATGAAACTATGGTCTTGTATCTGTTTAAAAAATACTCAAGTAGTATTTCATCATGTTTCTTTAAAAAACATAAAGAAAAATGAAAGTCAAGACATGAGAACTTAAGGGGTCACGAAACAGCATTTCTGTTTTAAATTTAAGGAAAAGTATTTTATTGTCTTTGCAATTTAGGATTGTATCGCCAAAACTTTTAGTTTAAGCCGAGCAATCATCTAAATTTTTTATTATTTTTTTAACGGTTTAGGAAAGGTCAATTTTAGGTCTTTATTTTAAATACCCTGATTTTAAACATCTTGATTTAAAATAAAATGATTCTATGGATTGAAATAGGTGTAAATATGTTTATTTTTAATACGAGTTTTTCATTTTTTTATTTTAAATTTATAAGAACAAAAAAATATCTCTTATCTTGATCATAAGCTCATCGATAGGTATTGAAATGATGAATCACACAGTAATCCAAAGGTTTAGCGGTGTATTGTATAAATCACTTTAACTGGTGTTTTATATTTTATATGTGTGAAAGAAGGAAATTATAATGAGCAACAACAAATTTCAATAAAGTCTAGATGGATATATTTCTGCTTTACTGAAATAACGAATAGGGCTTAACAAGTAAAACCATTATCAAAAACTAATGGATATTCAGTTTAATTTTTATTATTGAGATTTTTTAAAATGACGATAGATTTAAATCGTATACGGTTCAACTCCCTACATGAAAAAGTAATGTCAGCAGATCAAGCTATCTCGTTTATCCAAGATGGTATGGTGATTGGGATGAGTGGTTTTGGTGGTGCTGGTGAAGCAAAAACAGTGCCTTTGGCGCTGGCTGAAAAGGCAAAATTACATCCTGTAAAAATTACTTTTGCTACAGGTGCAAGCTTAGGCAATAAAATTGATCAAAAACTGTGTGAGTCACATGTGATCGCACGTCGCTTGCCTTATCAAGCTGATCCGACCCTACGTAAAGCGATCAATGCTGGTGAGGTCATGTTTACGGATCAACACTTGTCTGAAACTGCGGAACAGATGAAACATCATGTGATAGCTGCACCTCATATAGCAGTCATTTCAGCTATTGCGATCACAGAAGATGGGCAAATTATCCCAACAGGGTCTGTAGGTAACTCTGCTGTTTTTGCAGAACTTGCAGATCAAATCATCGTTGAAATCGATAATACAATCAATCCGAAACTTGAAGGTGTACACGATATCTATGTACCCGTAAAACGTCCAAATCGTGGACCGATACCTTTAACACGTGTTGGTGAGCGTATTGGTACACAAGGTATCGCGATAGATCCTGAGAAAATCGTTGCCATTGTGTTTAATGATATTCCAGATACTGCATCTTCGATGGCAGAAGCTGATGAAGAAACTTT
This sequence comes from Acinetobacter gerneri DSM 14967 = CIP 107464 = MTCC 9824, assembly GCF_000368565.1. GTDB lineage: Bacteria > Pseudomonadota > Gammaproteobacteria > Pseudomonadales > Moraxellaceae > Acinetobacter > Acinetobacter gerneri. The sequence goes on from NZ_KB849544.1 coordinate 160,995, forward strand.
AGCGATCGCAAAAAACTTGATTAATTTTTTTGAAAATGAAGTTGCTATTGGTCGTTTACCTGAAAATTTAGGTCCACTTCAATCGGGCGTCGGTTCTATTGCCAATGCTGTTTTTGCAGGTTTTGAGCATTCAAATTTTAAAGATTTAGAAATGTATTCAGAAGTGCTACAAGACTGTACTTTTGATCTCATTGACTGTGGCAAGATGAAATTTGCTTCGGGCTGCTCTATGACATTGGATACTTCCGCTCAGCGTGTGATGCAAAATTTTGACTTTTATAAAGACAAAATCGTGCTACGTCCGCAAGATATTTCAAATAATCCTGAACTTATTCGCCGTTTGGGGATTATCGCGATCAATACTGCGATCGAGTTTGATATATATGGCAATGTAAATTCTACCCATGTGACGGGTACAAAAATGATGAATGGAATAGGTGGTTCAGGCGATTTTACCCGAAATGCACATTTAGCGATTTTTGTGACCAAGTCGATCGCTAAAAATGGCGCGATTTCGTCGGTTGTGCCTATGGTCAGTCATGTCGATCACAATGAACATGATATCGATATATTGGTAACAGAACAGGGCTTAGCTGACTTGCGAGGTCTTGCGCCGCGTGAACGTGCTCGAAAAATTATCGACCACTGTGCGCACCCAAGTTATAAAGCAGCATTAAATGATTATTTTGATAGGGCATGCGAAAAAGGTGGACATACTCCACATCTACTCAACGAGGCTTTGTCTTGGCATGCAAAATTTGAAGAACAAGGTTCTATGCAATAATTTTATATAGGTTGTTAAAAGCTCTGAACTATTCAGGGCTTTTTTTATTTTTAATTCCATCTAAATAATTTATATAAAAGTAACAAAAAATGACTAAAAGTTACACAATGTACAACTAAGTAAAATCCCAATTATTAGTTAACTAGTGAATTATTTTAAAGGGATAAAATTAAATGCAATGACAAAAAATAACTTTTATATCAACAAATTATTTAGATAAATTATAGAAAAATTTATAATGAAGTTATTTTTTAGTAAATTTATTCATGTGAAATATAACATTATTATTCCATTTAATTCCGATAGATAATTCATTTATAAAACTTTTATACAAATACCTCTGATCTGATTTCATGAAAAAACAATGTACAAAAAAACAAAATAATGTGATAATGATCACATTTTAATACATTGCTAAGATTTAGGTCACAAAATAAAACTATCCCTTAGCTTCCTAAACGATGAGGTTAATCATGCCACAAATTTCAGTGATCTCCGAAACTAGCCGTAAAGTATTACAACAAACGAATACTATTAATAATATTGGCTTAACAGAGAACTCTTTGGTTGTACTCAGCATTGCAACATCTGATCTTCTTTCAGTTGCACGTTCTGGCACAACTTTGAGTATTACAGTTGCAAATAGTCAGCCTATTACTATTGCAAATTATTTCAATAATGATGGTTCAACTCAAAATATTCTTGCGCTTGCACCAACAAATTCTTCTTCAATTTATCAAGCAAAATTTTCTCTTGCAAATGGCGCGACCTCAACTGTGAGTCTAAGCTCTTATGCAAGCATTGACTCATTATTAAAGACGCAGCTTAGCGTTAGTCCAACGACTACTGTAGATAACACGGTTGTACCAACAACAGTTTCAGCAGATTCTGTAAATACAAGTACAAATACTGCGACTGCTAAAGCATCATCAACAAGTTTGCTTGGTGGTGTCGGTGATCTTCTTGGCGGTGTTGTTGGTGGCGTGGGTACTTTAGTTGGTGGGCTTTTAAATGGTCAGCCAATCAAGTTTACGCTTCTTGCGGATAATGGTGTAAGTAATACTGATGGCATTACCAATAACGGCACTATAGTCGTTTCTGGTCTTACCGCTACGACTGTTTGGCAATATTCGGTTGATAGTGGTGTTACTTGGAAAGTTGCAACTGGTAGTACGCAAATCAATCTTCCTCAAGGTAGTTATCCAGCAGGTTCAGTACAAGTAAAAATTACTGATGCTACGGGTGAAATTACGGCTCAAACTGATCAAGCTTACACGATTGATATGGCCGCTCCACAAACTCCATTCCTTAGTCTTGTAAGTGATACAGGAACTAGCCGTAATGACTTAGTATCATCAAGTGGTGCTGTAAAAGTTAATAATATTGAAGCTGGTGCAACTTGGCAGTATTCACTTGATGGTGGTAAAACTTGGATCAATGCAACAGGTAATACTTTTGAACTTGCTGAAGGTTATTATGCATTTCAACAAGTTTGTGCACGTGTAATCGATGTAGCTGGTAACCCGAGTGCTCCAGGTTATTTAGGTACAGCAACGATTGATAAAACTGCTCCTCTTGCAATCAGTGTTAAATTGTTTGCTGATACAGGTTCTAACGGTGCTGATGGTATTACCAATGACGGTACTATGGTTGTTGGTGGAATTGAAACCAATGCAACATGGCAATATTCATTAAATGGTGGAACAACTTGGTTAAAAGGAACAGGTACAACTTTCCTTGTTCCTGGTGGCGTTTATGATGTTAACCAAATCCAAGTAAGACAAACTGACTTGGCGGGTAATGTTGGTCCAAACACACCTTATAATGCATCTCTAAACGTTGTTACAACATTACCAACTGCCCCAAATGCAAAATTAGCAAATGATACTGGTATAAGTGCAACTGATGGTATTACCAATGATGGTACTGTTCTAGTTTCAAATGTACCTGCTGGTTCTACTTGGCAATATTCGGTTGATGGCGGTAAGACTTGGATCAACGGTACAGGTTCTAGTTTCGTTACCCCTGAAGGGAATCATGTTGTAGAAGTGCGTTCTGTTGATGTTGCTGGTAATAATAGTACGCCAACAATTGTTGGTTCTATCACTGTTGATACAACTAAACCAACTGCACCAACTGTAAAATTAGAAAATGATACTGGTGCAAATCCAAATGATGGTATCACTAGTGATGGTACTGTTTTAGTTTCAAATGTTCCTACTGGTTCTACTTGGTCTTATTCTACCGATGGCGGTAAGACTTGGAATAAAGGTTCAGGTTCTTCATTTGATCTCGCACCAGGTGTATATCCAGCAGGTCAAGTTTTAGTTAAAGCGACAAGCGTTGCAGGTAATGATAGTGCTAATGCTGATGCTGGTGCATTAACGATTGTTAATGAACCACCTGCGACACCAGTACTTACTTTAGTCTCTGATACTGGTTTCGATGCAAATGATGGTATTACGAGTAACGGTACGATTAATGTAGATACGAAAGGTTCGAGCTGGTCATATACACTTGATGGCGGTAAGACTTGGACTGTAGGTACGGGTACTGCGTTTGTACTTCCAGAAGGAAAATATGATCCAGCAAGTAAACTAGTATTGGTTAAATCAACCAATGTCGCTGGTGAATCAAGCCCAGAAGTTGCGTTACCGAAAGCAATCACTGTAGATACTTCTGCTCCAGTTGCACCGATTACTACACTTGCTGCTGATACTGGTATTAGCGCAACTGATGGCATTACCAATAACGGTACTGTAAATATTAGTGGCATAGAACCAAATGCATTTGTTCAGTATTCAACTGATAACGGTGCAACTTGGAAATTTGCAAATGGCTCATCTTTTGTTTTAACTGAAGGTGTATATGCTGCTGGTCAAGTTCAAGTAAAAAGCACTGATCTTGCAGGCAATGCAAGCCCTGTAACAAAATTGGGTGCTACCACCGTTGATCAAACTGCTCCAAATGCTGCAACGATCAAACTTGCAAATGATACTGGCTCAAGTAATATAGATGGTATCTCTTCTGACGGTACTATTGCTGTAACTGGCGTTGAAACTGGTGCAACTTGGCAATATTCAGTAGACAATGGTAAAACTTGGTTAACAGGTACAGGTTCTAGCTTTGTACTCGCAGAGGGTAACTATCCAGCGGGTCAAGTTCAAGTACGTGTAGTTGATGCTGCAGGAAACTTGGGTACATCTACAAGTGCCAAAGCAATTGTTGTAGATTCTACAGCACCAGCAGCTGCTACATTGAAGTTAGCTACAGATACTGGTGTATCAGCAATTGATGGCATCACTAACAATGGTACGATCAATGTCACTGGTCTAGAATCTGGTGCAACTTGGGCGTATTCAACTGATGGTGGTAAAACTTGGAACGTAAGTACGGGTACAAGCTTCTCATTGGCAGAAGGAACTTATGCTGCAAATCAAATCCAAGTTAAGCAAACAGATACAGCAGGCAATACAGGTGCTGTAAGCTCAATTTCTACAATAATTGTTGTAGATAAAACAGCTCCTGCATCAGCATCATTTAGCTTAGTTCAAGATACTGGATCAAATGCAACTGATGGTGTAACCAATAATGGTGATATCAAAGTAGCTGGAATTGAAACGGGTGCTTCATGGCAGTATTCAATTGACTCTGGTAAAACATGGGTAGCTGGAACAGGTACAAGCTTTACACTTGCAGAAGGTACTTATACCGCAGGTCAAGTTCAAGTCAAAGTACAAGATGCAGCAGGCAATACCAGTGCAGTAACGCAAAATGCACAACAACTTGTTATTGATAAAACAGCTCCAAACCCAGCTACCTTAGCACTTGCAAATGATACTGGTGTAAGCAATACAGATGGTATTACAGCTGATGGTACCGTTAATGTTTCTAATGTAGAAGCTGGTGCAACTTGGCAGTATTCAACTGACGGTGGTCAGACTTGGAAACAAGGTACAAACAATAATTTTGTACTGGCAAATGGTACTTATGCAGATGGTACAGTCAAAGTCCGTGTAACTGATCTTGCTGGAAACACAAAAGATTCTAGCTTAGGTCAAATTGTTGTAAGCAATACTGCTCCTACAGGTATTACAGCGAAAATCACAGGAATTTCAGATGATACTGGTAATAAAGGCGACTGGGTAACAACAGATCATACCTTAACCATTAGTGGTACAATTACCCGTGCTTTAACAAGCAACGAAGTTGTACAAATTTCAAAAGATGGTGGTAAAACTTGGATCAATGCAACAACGACTTCAACAACTTGGAGTGCTGTAGATCCATCAAATCTCGCTACAGGTAAATATAACTACCAAGTACGTATTGTAGATTTGGCTGGAAATGCAACCAGTTCTTCTACTCAAGCTGTAAATGTCGTTGATCTTCAAGCAAATAATGATATTGCCAATATCTTAGGTTACCAGTCATTGCCATCACCAGTTGCTGTAAACCAATCTTCAGGCCTATTCTCTATTGCGGTACAAGGCTTTATCATCCGTGCAGATGCTGCAACTGATTCAAATGCCTATACTGTAGGGAAAGGTGATGTAAACAATGTTGTGATTAGCAGTGGTTCATTAGGTTTAGGTATCCAATTAAGCACCTTGACATTGATGATTTATAAATACAATGCTGCAACTGGAAACTATGAATACTATAGAGAAGATCCAAACTTTGGTGCATCGATCTCTATTATTGGTGGTATTTCTGGCGGTAGCTCGAACCAAACATTAACTGAAGGTAAGTATATTTTCAGTGTTAAACAAAATGGTTTAGGTGCTGCATTCTACCTCGGTGGTATGAGTGTTAAAGGAACATCGCAAGACTACGGTCAATTGGTAACAACCGGTAATGCAATTAATGATGGAAATGCGGACGTTCACACGGGCTCAGTTTCCGTTGTTAAGGTGTCAAGTTCGACTGGTGCATCATCTGATGTTGGTCAAGACTTAAACTATTCAACGACTATTCAAGGTCAATATGGTATTTTGAAAATTGCTGCGAATGGTGCATATATCTACGAACGTGACTACAACAACAGTAATGCAATTGGTAAAGTGGATACCTTTACCTATACCATCAAAGACCAATGGGGCAATACTTCAGATGCGAAAATCTATATGCAGATTGGTGCAGATGGCTTAGTATTCGATCCAAATAATCCTGGTGATAATGCATCTGCAAATATCACAGCCGTTAATGATGTATATACAACAAACAATGCGATTAAAGTATCACAATCTAAAACGGTCTATTCTGCAACTGACATGGACAATAAAATCTATAGCCCTGACAGTTCTGCTGATCGTGGATATATTGACTTTACAGGAAATGCCAAAGGGCAAACATCTGTTACATCAGGCTTTATCTTTAAAACGACAGATGTGAACTACGCTAGTATTACAATTGATGGTAAATCACTTTTAACTCTGAATTATTCATTAAATGTATCATATGGAAGTACTGTTCAATTGACTGTTGAAAAATATGTTAATGGCGCATGGACAATTGTATCTTCAGGCTATCAATTTACTTCTAGTGTAAGTTCAAATAATCCAGGTGTGCTTTCAGTTTATAACTATGAAAATACGGCTACAGAATATCGTATTGTGATGAATACTAGTGGCTCGAATAGTTATTCAACAAATACAGCATATTTTGATAATTACGGCATGACAAGTTCATCGCTTAAAGTAGGAAGCTATTCGCTGAGTAGTAATGATGTATCAGGGAATGTTACATCAAATGACAAAGGCGGTATTTATGCCAAAGTCACAGATGTAAACGGCACAAATGTTTCATCTTCAGGAACAACTACGATCAATTCAACTACAGGTACTGGTAAATTAATCATCGCTGCTGATGGTTCTTATACTTATTCACCAGGAAGCGTCAAAGTTTCTGATCTTGGTAAGATTGATGCATTTAACTATACGATTACTGCGGGTAAATCTGTATCAAGCGCACAACTTGTATTCCATGTAACAGCTGATGGTGTGATTATGTCAGGTGGTTCATCTGGTACGTATACACTGAATGGTACAAGTGGTAATGATCTATTTGTTAGCCGTGGTTCAAATGACGAATTTAATTTGAACGGTGGTAATGACACCTTGATCTATAACTTGCTTAATAAAAATGATGCAACAGGTGGTAATGGTAAAGATTCAGTGAATGGCTTTACTGTTATGAAATCTACAAACTGGAATACTGATATCGACTTTATTGATGTGAAGAGTTTGTTGTCGGATCAAGCGCCTACATCTGCAAACATCAAAAACTTTATTAGCTCTGTACAAGTGAAAAATGCTTCTGGTGGTACGGATACAGTTCTTCTTGTAGACCGTGATGGAACGGGTACAAATTACAACCCAACAGAATTATTAACGTTGAAAAATGTGACAACTTCTGTAGATGAATTATTACAAACTAAACAATTGTTGTTCTAATTTAAATATTTAGATTAAATTAAAAAATGAGGATCTTAGGATCCTCATTTTTATTGGACTAAAAATTTAGTCTTTAAATGTTTCATCTAACGCTGTTTGTACAGCATCAATTCGTGATTTACACGCTTTATAGGCTTGCATAGACTCTTCAACAACTTTCATTAGATTGTCGATATCAGGTTCATCCTGAGATTCAAGCAAAGCTGCATTTTGCTTCAAAATTTCATAACCTTCTTTAAATGTTAACTCTTTCTTTGCCATTCACTTCACCTATACATAAATTAAATTTGTTTATAAAAATCAAGCACAATACTGATTTAAAAATAAGAAAAATCTCATAAATTGGGGGATGATAAGGACTAAGGATTTACATGATCAATTTGCTGAATACTTACATCAATCGTGCCATCTTGCATTTCAATCGCTAAACGATCGCCGTGAATTTGCGAAACAGACTTAATTGCTTTTTGTTCATGTCGAATGATTGCATAACCTTTTGCCATCACATTTTTGGGATTTTGCAATAGTGTCTCACGCATCAAACTCTCTGTTTTTACTGAAGCAGACTTGATTACTTGTTGAGCAAAATACGCCGTAGATGATTTATAAAGTTGCAGATTTTTAAGTGAATCAGAAACTTGCCTTTTCGCATAAGTTTCGATGAGTTGCATACACTGATCATTTTGATTTTGATATGCCGAGATATGCTGTTTAGAATAAAGTTTGATCATCTGCAAAAAATCAGCAGCGTGTTGTGCACGTTCAACAATGATATTGCGAATCCCCGCAATAACCTTACTTGGCGTATCAAAAGAGCGGTGTGCCACTTCATCCAAAATAGTGCGATCTTTTTCATGCCCAATCCCGACCCAAATCGGCACAGAACGTTTGCATAACAAAGCCGCAAGTTCATAATCATTTAAATAGGCCAAATCATTGACAGAACCACCACCACGAATAATCACAATTAAATCAGGTGCATGGTCATATTTTTCAGCCCAATCACGTAAGCCATTGCCTAAAGCTTGCATAATACTTTGCGGAGCTGTATTGCCTTGAAAAGTCGCTGAATAATAAACAAACTGACATAAATTGGCATTTTGCAATTGATCTGCATCTTTTTTAAAATCACCCAAACCGGCTGCATTTTCAGGTGCGATTACTAAGACATTTTCAATATCGAAGGGTGTTGCGAGAAGTTTATTTCGATGAATGAGCTGCTCTTGGGTCAAACGATCCACAATTTGCAAATATCTTTTTGCCAATTCACCTAAAGTAAAACTTGAATCTATGTCTTCAATATTGACCGAAAAGCCATATTGAGCATCAAATTTTGCGCGGACTTTAATTAGAACATTCAAACCTTTATCAAATTCGATACCACTTTCACGTTCGAACTTGGATACGATTTTTTGCGCACTAAATTTCCAAATCGTTCCTTTACATTGTGCTATGACTTTATCCGAATCTTGTTCTTTTTCAGCAAGTTCAAGATAATAATGACCCGCTTTTATATTTAGATTTCTAATCTCCGCTTTCACCCATACCGCTTCACCAAAAGCCATTTTGATAATTTCAGAAACGGTATTGAGGTATTCACTTAGACTCAGCTGAAAATCAGACATAATGAATGAAAAATAATATAAATAATCGAAAGTTTAATCTGCAAAAACTTGGGATACAAGTTGAATAATTGTGTGATTTGTAGAAAGTGTAGTGAGGATACGCACAAAGTCACAATAATGTGTCACAACGAACAGAGAGCAAAAATTCAATGATTCTACTTATATTTCAGTAAAAAAATAAATATTACACAAATCTTTGCTATATTTTGTTTTTTGGGACTTTTAATCAATGAAAAAAATTGCATTATTCACACTACTTATGGCTGCACTTTCCGGATGTTCATCTATGCAAAATAAAAGTGAAAAGAATGTTGATCACGCCGTTGGTATGGCAAATCCAGCAAGCGAATATTGTGTTTCACAAGGTGGGAAGCTTGAAATCCGTGATGAAGCAAATGGACAAGTAGGTTATTGCCATCTGCCAAATGGTCAAGTTGTAGAAGAGTGGGCATTGTTTAGAAGTGCAAATACCCAATGTAATCCAGAAGAAGCTAAAAAGTTGATTGGGCAAAGTAATTTGACTGATGAGCAAATTAAACAATTAACGCAAGCAGCAAACGTACGTAATGTTGCCCCAGGACAGCCTGTCACTATGGATTTTCGCTCTGATCGAGTCACTGTAATGACAGATCCTAAGACTAAAATAATCAGCAATGCTTCTTGCGGATAATAGATGTAATGCTATGCCTTCTGAAAAGGGGGCATATTTAATTAAGTGTTAAAAATTAATAAAACATGTATAAAGACGGAGTCGAAAAAATGCTAACTGGTAGCTTATTATAATTACTTTTTTGAAAAGATAATTTGCATTAAAAGGCAGAGTCGATATTTAAAATTGCAGTTGGTCGTACAAGAAGATTTAGCTTGATGATTATCAAGGGGGAGAGTTTTTACGGAAGGGTATCATGTTCCAAATTGTGATGAATTGATTTCAATATTTGGATGTGAATGTAATATTGACTCAGAATATAATCAGAGAATAGAGTTTTTTGATTCAAATCAAAACAAACTTATTTTAATTATTAATTTGATTATTGATTCAGTGATAGTGCAGTTTCTATATAAAGAAACTGTTGTATATCAATCTTTTTTTGAGGGGGTGGTTGATTTCCAAGTTTTTGAAGACAGTCAATCTCTTAGGTTAGTTTTTTTAGAAAATAAGTATTTAACTCTTGAAATTAAAGTTTGGCCTGAAATTTCTCTTAAATTAACTGGCATGATTAATGAATAAATGAGGCCATTTTTGCAATAGGCCATAATAGGTATTCGTGGATGAATTGTTAGTGATAAACAACAAGAAATTATCCGTAGAATTGTGTCAAAAATGAATGATTTAATATTGGCAGCTTTAATTCTGTTTAAGACCCTATAGGACAATATTTATGAGTATGGTTGGTTTTTGCGGTGGATGTACAATGTATGAGGTGGGTCTGAGTCAAGTTATGGAAAATTTCTTTGAAGCCTTGAGAAGGGTGTTGCAGTCAGCACCTAGCGACATGGATAGGTCATTGGTATTAGACCGACTATATAAACGATATGTTCGCTTTGAGGATATAGATAAGACAAAGAAAATTATGGATTATTGTAAAGCCGGATTAATTGATGTAGGTAACATAGATGAGAATAATGCTCAATTTATACGATATTTTCGATCTTTTGAGTCTTGTTTGAGTAGTGCGATTCATTTTCGTCAGGCATTTGGAGACTATCAGCCTATTAAGATAGCCATAACAGATTTACCTTGGTGTATATTGGAAGGGCAAAGATCTTTACATGAATATGATCAATTAGAAGATAAACCTTTTTGGCTGAGAGCATATACAGAAGAAGAAATTGATCGGTTAAGTAATTTGTGAGTTAATGATTTTTAAGAAGGTCATCCAAAATGGCTTTATATCTTTTATTTTAATTTTGGTTTAAAAAATTTAATTTTAAAGAAATAGTGGGGTAAATAAAATCTAATGAGTGCCTGAGCCTAGAGATGAAATCTTAGAGATAAAGTGGTTTCTTATCCGTTAAAATGTCATTGGCTTATTCACAAATACTTAAAAAGAAAGCTGAATTTATAAAATTTGAAGAAACTAGCTTGATTTAGATAATCATGTATTGATTTGAGATTAAAATCGTTCAACTTTTAAAGGCATAGATTTATAAAATAACAAGGAAAATTTAATGAGAGCTTTACATCAAGTCGCAGCCAGTCAGTTAGGGGTAGGTGTATGGTATCAAAAGGGGTTTGAACAAAATGGTATAGCGTTTACTTCGCCGAATGAAGATGAAATATTTGAAACATTAGGGGCACAATGTGCAAATTGTCATACTATTGTATGGATAACAGGTCGTAGTGACCCTATTTTAAATGAAGAAGTCCCTCAATATGCTAAACATGGTGGACCAGCTTACCGTAAGTATATCAAAGATAACCTAAAACGTTTTCTTCGATCATTACCGTCTTGTCCGCACTGTCATCAACAAGCTTATGATTTATTTATAAATAATATCGTTATACCAAGGTATCAGAATGGAGAGTCCTATTCATTAGAAACTGATCAAGGCGTAAATGAAGAAATGTCAGCTAAAGTCAAGGATATTGCTATTTGGTGGTATGGCGACGAAACAGAGGCCAAAAGACTAAATTTACATTTTTTATGATGTTGATCTTTTCTTGATGGTTATAAAAATTTTGTAAACAAGTCATTAATTTCTTAAAACGATTACGTTATTCATTAACCCTGATACGAAATATTCTGAGACTATTCCGAAAACAATTAAATAATCTGATGGGGTAATTTATGCATTCGATATGAGAACTAAGTCATTGAAAGCTCTTCACGATTACAGAATTAAGCAATAATTTTATTATATAGGTTTTTAAAGATGAAAATCAAAAATCCAATTCTTACTGAAATTTATACTGCCAAAATATTAAGAAATCCTCAAGATTTTTTTGAGCGATTGAGGTTTAGATGTGAATATTATCCTGAATTAATTCCTGAGAAATGTGGTTTTTGGGAACCCTTTAAAATCAAGTTTTCACCTGAAATAATTGATACTTTGATTCCTGATGATCGAGGAGGACAAGCAGATAGTTTATATTGGAATAGGGTGAAGAAGACACGAGCATGGGGAGCTTTAAATGTCCCTATTCATGACGATCAGCATAGCACAGAGTCGATTCATAGTGAATTAGAGCAAACGGATCAAAATAAATTGATAGATTATGTAAAAAAAGTTTGTCATAAGTTCGATGCTGATTTAGCTATAATAGATATGGATGTCGAGGACAGTTGGCGAATCGCTAATCCTCACATTGGTGGCATTCATCCTACTACCAACCAACTTGAGCATTGGCTACCTGATATGTATTGGGGAGTTGTTTTTGGGAAGCCCTATGTAGATTTATGGGGTAAAAAATTATTCGAAGTACCTGCTTTTAAAGTTGAAAAATTATCAGATGATATGGTGTTTATTCAACTTACTGCTGATATTAGCGATCTTATCAATGATCCTGAGCAAGTGCGAATTGAACGGGAAAAAGTAAAAGCTTTTTTAAATAACTATGTTTTTTACTCTCCAGAAAAAGGATATCAAGGTAATTCATTATGGTTTTTTGCTGGAAGGTCGGAAGATAATTTGATATGGATTCCAAGATTAGGATCTTACCCAAAAATTTTTAATACCCCACACTTTATATTTGGAACTCAGATAGAAGATGACGTTATTCTTGAACCAAGAATAGTTGAATCAAATAACTGGGAGATTCAATTAGCTAAAGAGTGGTTAACACAGTCATATCCACCTGATGAACCAGATTTATCAACTGGAACAGTTGAGCAAATTAGATTTTTTTTCGCTCCTGAATCCTATGATTCATCTATCGATAAAGAGTTATTTATTGGGGCGTGGGATCGACCAAATCAGGATAACCAAAGTATCAAGGATTTTGCTGAAATTAGCTTACATGATTTAAGTGAAAGTTACCCAACTGCTGTATCATCTTGGACTTGTCTTGAGACGAGAGTTGAACATAACGAAAGATATTCTGAAGTATATTTGGATCAAGCTGATCAACAAGAAATGAATCTATTTCGGATTGCGGTAAAGATGATTATTTTTGAAAAGTTTTTTGTCAAAGTGACTTTTATGGATTATTGGTGCATTGATTTAGAAGATTCAAAAAAGGTTTCGTATCCTCTTTTTAGCTCATTTAAAGCTAAAACTGATTAATTTGATAGTAATAATTGAAAGGATATTAATACAAAAATGGGGGGTAAATCACCTTTATTGAGAGATGCCCCCAAATAGGACATTTAGTCTGATTTTGGGGATTATTAATTTTAAAAACATCATCGAGTCATTCTGCAGTTCATAATAATTGGTTGACAAAAAAAGGGGAAAATAATGAATTATTATGCGATTAAAGATGATTTTTATACTTACCCGCCTCTATAAGTTATGGAGATAAGATATGAAGGATAAGCCCTGGATTGAAGAAAGTGATTCATTAAGAAATACCTATGGTTTATTAAACAAAAGTGAATTGGATAACTTTTTAAACCTACTTCGAAAATGGGGGGCGATTAATAAGTCATCCATTGAAATGGATATTGAAAAAATTGAATTATTAGATTTTTTTGATAGGAATAATGAGTATTGCCATTTTTCTCTTTTTGAAAAAATATGTTCTATGATGGCTAATAGCGAGCACTTGTACTGGATTCCTACATGTGATGGCGAACAATCATTTTTGGACGATTACGATCCTCCTATGATTGCTAAAACTATGCCTAAAATAGAGGTTCTAAAAAATGTGAGTTCTTCATTTATGCAGTTGGTAAATGGAGGGTATATGCTATTTGATAGCGAGGAAAGATTTTTTGGAATTATTATTGATGGATATTACATGTTAGTTTTTATAAAGAAAGAGTTTGTAGATAGTGAACTTTTAAAGTTTACTGAGAATTGGAAGCATATTGATGAAAATTTAGATTCAATTTTAAAAAATGATTTACTTAGTCGGGTGTAGTCTTTCAAGGAAATAAACACCTTCCAAACCATAGCCTCTAAAATTAGGTACTTCTAGCCTACTTTAGGGGTCATTGCTTTTATCCGAATTAAAACCAACATGTTAAAAGATTACTCAGATAGTATATCTATAAAATAGAACCGTTTAAACTGACCCAAAACTCTAAAAATAACAAGACCATTCTTTTATGCTTATAATGACACTCCAATGTCCAAGCTTAATCTTGATTGGTTTTATTCAATGACAGACTTAACCATAGAAACCCATCCACTTAAACCATTTTTGCCATCCAATGCAAAATTACTCATGCTTGGCAGTTTTCCTCCACCGCAAACACGCTGGAAAATGGACTTTTATTATCCCAATTTTCAAAATGACATGTGGCGTATCTTTGGGCTTATTTTTTATCAAAACAAAGATCATTTTATTGATTTAGAACATAAACTATTTCGTGAAAAAGAGATTAAAGATTTCTTGAATGAAAAGGGCATTGCGATTTTTGATACGGCGTATAAAGTTACCCGCTTAAAAGCAAATGCCTCTGATAAGTTTCTAAAAATCGAAGTTGCAACTGATTTAACATTATTGCTAGATCAAATGCCTTTATGTACAAACATCATGACTACAGGTGATAAAGCCACCGACACACTGATGCTGTCAATGCCGAGTGATACCATGAAACCGCAAATTGGAGAGTCTTCAAAAGCATATTATCATCACAGAGAGCTTAGACTGTTTAGGATGCCTTCATCATCAAGAGCCTATCCGCTCGCACTTGAAAAGAAGGCAGAATTTTATAAAAATTTCTTTGAAGAAATTGGTTTAATTTAAATGAATATTCATATAGTTATGCTCTAAAATCATACAACTTTAGAGCATATGAATTTAGATATTTACGCATATTTTTTTGAAAATGCAACACAGAAAATCACAGCGATTGAAATGATCATCATTTGATAGCTGACATATTCATGTAAAAGAAATGCGCAGAGTATGAGTCCTAAAATAGGTTGTATCAATTGCACTTGACCTATTTTTGCGATCCCACCCAAAGCGAGTCCTTTGTACCAAAAAAAGAATCCGATGAGCATGCTAAATAACGATACATATAATAGAGCCAATATTTCAGGAGAATTCACATGATCAAAATTAGCTGGCAGATACACCCGTGACAAGATAAGCATAAAAGGTAAGGTAATAACCAATGCCCAAGAGATCACTTGCCATCCTGCTAAATCTTTAGAGAGTTTTCCGCCTTCTGCATATCCAAATCCACATGCAACGATCGCACATAGCATGTATAGATCACCGATATTTAAACTTGTGCTTTCGGCTTGATTGAGCATAAAAAACACCACAAAGAAACAGCCCAATAAGGCAAATAGCCAAAACCGAATTTTGGGTTTTTCATGTGCTCTTATTACTGCAAAAATAGCCGTAGATAACGGTAATATTCCAATAAAGACAACAGATCTTGCTGCACTAATCGTTTGTAAAGCCAAGGCTGTAAATAATGGAAATCCAATCACAACACCTAAAGCAACGATAATGAGTGATTTAAATTGTTGTTTGTTTGGCGTGCTTCGACAAAATACAATTAAGCAAAATAATGCGATTAATCCTGCAATTGTCGCTCTTAAAATCGTTAAATATTCTGGACTAAAACCATTAATCGCAATACGTGTTGCAGGCATAGAACCTGCAAAAATGACGACACCGATACAGCCATAAATCAAACCCAAATTTGTTTTATTCATAAGGTTTTCCCAACAAGAATTGCAATAAATTTATCGCTTTTAACGCTAGGTTTGCTATGAACAATACAGTACAATTTAAAATAACTGTTATGGTCTGTATACCAATACAGTTTATATAAAAGAGCGATTTATGAGCAAATTTACTAAAATAGATCAAGTTTTTAACTTAATAAAACAGCAAATTGATCAAAAAAAATTAACAGAGGGTACACGCCTGTCCTCAGTACGATTAATGGCAAAACAGTTAGGATTTTCAGTGTCGACGATCGTTGAAGCTTATGCTCGTTTACAAGCTGAAAATCTCATAGAGTCTAGGACAGGTTCAGGATATTTTGTGGTAAAGCAAAATGCCCAAACCTTCATGCCTGAACTTGATCAAGTTTTTATCTATGATCGTGAAGTTGACCCACTCTGGATATCGAGACAATCGCTAGAAAATCAAATCGGTGTATTAAAACCCGGTTGTGGTTGGTTACCATCAGATTGGTTACCAGAACAATCAATACGGAAAAGTTTGAAACAGATTGCAAAATTAGAACATCTAGTTTTGACTGATTATGCAACCCCACAAGGACATAAAGCACTTCGTCAGTTGATTGCGAAACGTAAAGAATCATTCGAAATTTATGTGAATAGTACAAATGTTTTATTGGTTGATTCTGCAACTCAAGCGATCGATTTAATCTTTAGACAATCATTAAGTGCTGGGGACGTGATCATCATTGATGATCCTTGTTATTTTAATTTTCAAGCACTCATCAAAGCGCATAAGTTGCAAACGATCGCAATTCCGTTTACAGAAAATGGACCCGATATCGATAAGTTCGAGCAAGCTTTGCACTATAAACCAAAGTTTTATCTTACCAATTCTGCGATACACAACCCCACCGGGGCAACTTTATCACTGCATACAGCCTTTAAAATCGCACAGCTCTGTGAGCAAAATGAGATAACAATCATAGAAGATGATATTTTTGCTGATTTTGAAGAACATGCTGCACCACGATATGCTGCTTTGTCAGGTATTGAAAATGTTATACAAATTGGCAGTTTTTCTAAGACGATTTCTTCGTCATTTCGTATTGGTTATATCATCACAAATCAAAGCAATATTGATCAATTGATTGACTTAAAAATCGCTACAAATTTCACCAACAATCAACTCAATTCAGAAATCGTATTTCACGTCTTGATGGATCCGACTTATCTCAAACATCTAGATTGGATGAAAAAGCGTTTAAATTTTCTAAGAAATGATACGATTAAAAAACTTGAAAGTTTATCTATTATTCCGTGGACCATTCCCAAATCTGGTTTATTTTTATGGTGTAAATTGCCAGATCACATCGATGCATCCGCTTTATCCAAGCAGTGTATAAAAGAAGGAATTATCTTAGCACCGGGAAATGCATTTAGCCAATCAAAAACTGCTCATCAATTTATGAGATTCAATGTTGCTCAGTGCCAAGATAAAAAAGTCTGGGACGTTTTGACACAGGCAATTGAGCAACTAAAAGCAAAGTGATCTTCACATAGATGTAAAGCGCAAAATATTTGAAATGTATTAAGATTTATGAATAATATTAATTGATATTTCTATTAAAATAATCAAATTGTCATTTGGTAAAAGTACAATTGGGCAGACAATTTACTCAGTATAGTCCTTAAAATGAAGATGAAAATTCATGAAAATAGTTGAAGTACCAAGCCCTATAAATTTACAAGATCCTACTGATGCGATGGTTTGGGCAAATGAAGCAAATATCAAGCGTCCATGGCGTTATGATTTTTTTAATTATTATGTGAATTATATAAACAATTTAAATCCAGTACAGTATCCAAATATCCAAGTTTTAGAAATTGGCTCAGGTCCTGGTTTCCTCGCTAAAGCGATTTTACAAACCTGTCCTAGAGTTCATTATGTTGCTTTGGATTTTTCTGAGTCTATGCATATTTTTTCGAAAAATACATTATTAGATAATGAGTTAAGTCGAGCAACTTATATTTTAAAAGATTTTAAAACAGAGGATTGGCATCAACAATTTGCAAAATTTGATGTAGTCATCATTCATCAGGCTCTACATGAGCTTCGACACAAATCTTATGCACACAAATTTCATCAACAGGTGCGTCAATTATTGCATGATGATTCAACTTATTTTGTTTGTGATCATTTGATTTATGAAAATAATCATTTGAATCCTCACTTTAATAATCAACTATTTATGAGTAAAGATGAACATTATCAAAACTTCAAAGATACTGGGTTTTCACAGATTGAAACTGCTTTAGAAATAAAAGGGTTGTGCTTATTTAAAGTACAACCCTAAGTGATTTGTATATTACTTAAATATTTACATCATCCATTCAAGTGGTAAGTATGAAACCGTTTTCATTACAAATCTTTGAAAACGGGTACTTTGCGGATCTGTTTGATATTCTATTATTTTTCCATCTGGCTGATATTCAAGCCAAATTAATTCACCATTTTGATTTAGTTTTAATTCATAGGCGACTTTATGTAATGTTTGGTCTAACAATTTTGAAACTTGTTCTTGTAACTGATCTGATTCTATAGCCAAACCAACTTCAGTATTGAGATGAAATGACCTTGGATCTAGGTTGAAAGATCCAATAAAAACTTTATTGTCCACATCTAAAAATTTAGCATGTAAGCTTGATTTGTTTTTTCCTTTTTTAGGAATGACATTTCCAGTAACGACTTCATACCAAGTACGATGCTTACGTTCTATATACGGTTTAAACTCGTAAAGTTTAACGCCATTTTTTAACAAGTCCACTCGATATTTTTGATAAAAAGCATGAACTAAGGCAACGTCATTTGCCACAAATGAATTGGTTAACACTCGAACTTTCACATTATTATTTGCAACACTAGTGAGATATTCAGTTCCTTCTTTTGTCGGTACAAAGTATGCTGAAATCAAATCCATTTCTTCTTTAGGCTGACCTAATTTATGGATAATTTGATTATAAATTAGGTCATTTTCAGAAGCTTTACCTAAGGTCTTTTTAGGTGAATCTGCAAGGAAATGTGCTTTAGCCCAATTGATATGGCTAATATGCAATTCATTTTCAAGTTCTTGTAATTCTTGATTTACTTTGTTATCTGTTTGAACATCCTTTCTCTTTAACTTATTAAATTCGACGCGTAACTTATTTAATTGATCTGATTTAGGCTCACCTAAAAATTGTTGAACAGGGTAGCTTAACTCGCTATTCCAAAACTCTAAAAATACATCATTTGCATGTAAAACTGCTGTACCAAAAAATAGAACATCCATATCAGTAAATTGAAAAGATTCACTCGCATCAAAATATTCACTACTAATATTTCGCCCTCCAGTAACAGCGATTGCACCATCAGCGATAATTAATTTATTATGCATACGATGATTGATTTGTTTAAGTCTAAAAATATAGTCATAAACACGAAATTTTCGAAATTTGTATGGATTATAAAATTTAATTTGAATATTGGGATGAGAAATCAATGCTTTAAGCTGTTTATCAATTTTTGTACCATTCTGATCATCGACGAGTAACCGTACTTTTACCCCACGATCTGCAGCTTTAAGTAATTCGCTTAACATCAAATTACCAATAAAATCATCTGCCCAAATATAATATTGTAAATCAAGGGTATATTTTGCTTCACGTATCAAATGCACACGCGCTGCGATGCTTTGAAATGCCTCACTCATCGCCAAGTAAGCAGTTAGCCCTTGTTGTATTTTTTCATTTGCATCGGCTTCATTGATCCAATGCTCAGCATGAACTGTAATTGGCTGGTCTTGTTTTGATTGATTCATAGATAAATTACATCCTGTGAATGTCGTGACAATCAAAAGTAATATGATCGAAGTAATAAACTTTTGTTGATATTTCATCTTATTTATATCCTCATATTTCGATCATATCATCAAGTTAATAGTTGAATCCGTAATAAAAAAAAGGTTACTGTAGTCCATCTGTAAAAGTACATCAATTAGGGAAAATTTTTATGAAATCACGTGCAGCCGTCGCATTTGCTCCGGGTAAACCTTTGGAAATTGTTGAAATTGATGTCGCTCCACCGCAAAAAGGTGAAGTATTGGTAAAAATCAGTCATACAGGTGTATGCCATACAGACGCATTTACATTATCAGGTGATGATCCTGAAGGCGTATTTCCAGCCGTGTTGGGCCATGAAGGTGCAGGGGTAGTGGTACAGGTTGGCGAAGGGGTGACTTCAGTCAAACCAGGTGATCATGTTATTCCGCTTTATACAGCAGAATGTGGCGAATGTTTATTTTGTAAATCAGGAAAAACCAATCTTTGTGTTGCAGTACGAGCAACGCAAGGTAAAGGTGTGATGCCAGATGGTACGACACGTTTTTCTTATAATGGTGAACCCATTTATCATTATATGGGCTGTTCAACCTTTAGTGAATATACCGTCGTTGCAGAAGTTTCTTTGGCAAAAATCAATCCTGAAGCCAATCATGAACATGTTTGCTTACTCGGCTGTGGCGTAACTACAGGGATTGGAGCAGTACATAACACTGCAAAAGTTCAGGAAGGCGATAGTGTTGCAGTCTTTGGTTTAGGCGGAATTGGTCTTGCAGTCGTACAAGGTGCAAGACAAGCCAAAGCAGGTCGTATCATTGTCGTCGATACCAATCCTGAAAAATTCAAATTAGCCGAAGAATTTGGCGCAACAGATTTCCTAAATCCTAAAGATTATGATCAGCCTATCCAACAAGTTATTGTTGAAATGACGGGTTGGGGTGTTGATCATTCTTTTGAATGTATCGGAAATGTCAATGTTATGCGTTCCGCATTAGAGTCTGCACATCGTGGATGGGGACAATCTGTGATTATTGGTGTAGCGGGCGCGGGTCAAGAGATTTCAACTCGTCCATTCCAATTGGTGACAGGTCGTTCATGGAAAGGAACTGCTTTTGGTGGCGTTAAAGGTCGTACTCAACTTCCGGGTATGGTTGAAGATGCAATGAAAGGTGATATTCAACTTGAACCATTTGTAACGCATACCATGGGCTTGGATCAAATCAATGATGCATTTGATTTGATGCACGAAGGAAAATCAATTCGCACAGTGATTCATTTTGAAGAATAATCATTGATGATTTTTTTAAAAGCTTAAGTTTAAAAATAAGGGGCTATTTCGATAGCTTCTTATTTTTTAAGGAATTTAAAAATGAAAATAATGCGTATGCTCGGCATTTTAAACGTGTATTTATTAAGTACGACGCTATGGGCGAATCAAGTTCCAAACCAAAAAAATAATGATAATGCGATCTATACGGATCAATTCAAACAGACACAGCTCTACCAAAATTTTGCACATGACTGCCGAATATTAGACCTTGAGCATTGGACACATCCAAGTTTAGGGGTTTTTAAGAAATTTCACATAAAAATTGAACAAGTTCAGCTTTGTAATCAGGGGAAATATCCAATATTTATCGGTGAATCAAAATATGATTTATCCTCAACACCCAATCAAAAATATGCAAATGATTTTTTCACAGCTTTGGCGAAAAGTAATGCCTATTGGAGTTTTGCTTTTGTAGAAACGCTCAGTCAAGACATTCACTATCTCAATATCCAGAAAAAGACATTACAGATTGATCATCAATATGAATCTTATCATAAGAAATAAAAAACGGGCATGACGCCCGTTCTTTAATGATATAGCAAGACTTATGCAGTCGCTGCTTCAGTAGCTTTAATCACTTCTGCGACAGAAGTTGCAACATAATCAATATTATGAAGGTTTAAACCAGCTACACACATACGGCCACTACGAACCAAATAAATCGCATATTTGTCTTTCAAAATATCAACTTGTTCAGCAGATAAGCCAGTATAACTAAACATACCTTGTTGCTTCACTAAATAGCTAAAATCACGTTCAGGCATGGCTTTTGAAAGCTGAGCAAATAGTATGTCACGCATTTTAGCAATACGTTCACGCATTTCTTTGAGTTCAGCTTCCCAAGTTGCAGTCAATTCAGCATTATTTAAAACATTGTCTACCAAAAGCGCACCAGTCGTTGGCGGGCTAGAGTAGATACGACGAACGGTCGCTTTCAATTGTCCTAATACATTTTTGGCAGCTTCTTGGTCATCACAAACAAAAGTCAAACCGCCAACACGCTCACCATAAAGTGAGAAGATTTTTGAGAATGAATTACTGACAATAAAATTTAAACCAGCTTGATCAAGTGCACGGATTGCATAAGCATCTTCATCTAGACCTTGACCAAAACCTTGATAAGCAATGTCTAAAAATGGAATAAGATCTTGTGCTTTAAGTACTTCGATGACTTGATCCCATTCAGCAGGCGATAAGTCAGCCCCAGTCGGGTTATGACAACATGGGTGCAAAAGTACGATACTTTTCGCTGGAAGTTTCTTCAATTCATCAAGCATTGCTTGAACATCTACACCATTGGTTTCTGCATCGAAATATGGATAGAAATGTGATTTGATGCCTGCGCCATTAAAAATCGCAATATGATTTTCCCAAGTCGGTTGGCTTACCCAAACATCTGACTCTGGGAAATATTTTTTTAAGAAATCAGCACCCACTTTAAGCGCGCCTGAACCGCCTAAAGTTTGAATCGTTACAGCACGACCTTCTTTGCGTGCTGGGCTATCTTTGCCTAAAACAAGCTGTTGCGTTGCTTCATCATAAGACTTTAAACCATCCATAGGTAAATACGATTTTACCTTATCATTGGTCGGTGCAATATTTTTATAAGCAGCTTTTACCGCTTCAAGTTGTGGCACGATTGTGTCTTCAGTGTAATAAAGACCAATACTAAGATTGACCTTTTGAGTCCGTGCGTCCTTATTAAATTCTTCCATGAGAGAAAGAATCGGATCTCCCGCATAAGGATCTACATGTTGAAACATGGTTTCAGTCCTATTCTAAAATAAAATGAGCATTTTGCTTTTGGCTTCGAAATAGATGTATTGATCATAAGCAGATCAGATTTTATTGACGTTCAGACACAGTATTACGAAATACAGTTTTCCTTGTGCATATCGCGGTCTATAAAATGCAAATACAATATTTCATCGTATTAAAATACCGAAATATTGCCCCAAAAGGTAGCAAATTCGAGAGATTTCTTATTTATTTTATAAAGAAAATCTAGGGAAAATGAAAACAACACTATATTTTGTACAAATCTTCGCAAATGCAGGTGATTCAAGCATCTCAGTATTGAATTTCATGCAATAAAATACGAAATTTTATATTGTAAGAATTACATAAATGATGAAATAAAAAACAATTAGAAAAATACATATGGTAAATCTTAACAATAATTATTATCATTTACATGTTTTGTAAAGATTACCTTATCTTCCACGCTCTTCGATAGAGCAATTTTTTAAACCCCACATTGTAAATGATTATCGTTTGCTTTTGAGATCAAAATTATGGGCTCAGTATTTATATCTTCACACTTAGATCGAGACTATACATCATCTAAAACCACTACTTGTTTGAAATATTCATGTCTTTATGCCTGTGTGGCAAGTCTCATGTTCGGTGCAGTATCTGTACATGCTGAAGATTCTGCTGCATTAGCGAATAGCAATGCTGAAAGTGAAATGACAAAAGTCATGTTAAAAACCATAAAAGTAGAGGCCGTTTCTGAAGATCAAGCAGCACAATCGCAAACGATTATTTCACGTGATCAATTAGACCAACAGGGCGCAAATGATATGGCGAGCATCGTCAAATATTTGCCATTGGTTAGTGCACCTAAAGCGGTTAGTGGGGGTGGAAGTTCGTGGGATAGCGCAGGAACAAGTGGATACAATATCCGTGGTGTTGATGGCAACCGTGTTGGACTAGATGTCGATGGTATCGATCTAGCCGGCACTGCGCCAGAACCAGCATCAAATCGTGCAAATAGTTATGGTGTTGGACGTGACTATATTGATCCAGAAATGTTTAATCAAATTGATATTATTTCTGGTACAAGTAGCGTAAAAACAGATGGGATTGGCGGACGAGTTTCGTTTAAAACCAAGTCACCAGAAGATTATGTGAATGCCAATAATCCAATCTTTGCATCGTATAAAGCTGCTTATGATTCAGCAAATGAAGCATGGCTCAATAGTGTTACCGCTGCCGCTGGAAACCATGTTCTTAAAGGTTTGGTTTCTTATGCACATCGTGATGGGCATGAAACAAAATCAGAAGGTACACGTAAAGAAAACCCTGTAGATTGGTCATCAGATGCGATTTTGACACGTTTATTATGGAATCCTACAGATCAACATCAATTAGGATTCACTTTTGATTACTATAAACGTGATAAAGATAGTTTTATTGACTCAGAAACTTTAGGTGGAACCCGAACCTATCCTAAAGGTGGTAATCAAAGTGAAACCACTGAACGTCAACGTTTCTCTTTAGATCATGTCTATAAAGCTGATTTGACTTTATTTGATCAATTAAATAGTCAAATTTTTTATCAAAAATCAACCAATGACAATTTACTCGATACGTACTATCTGACCTATCCTCGTCAAATTCAAAATAATTTAAAAAATGAAGTATATGGCTTTAATACAGATGCTTTAAAGAAAGTGAATAATCACTTGATTCGTTATGGATTGTCTTATTTAAACTCTCAAGATGAAAGACCATGGGTTTCGACTAATCTCAATACAGGTGTAGCGACTCAAACTAATTTTATGTTGGCATCTGAAACAGATAAATATGCAGCTTATATCAATGATGAAATGTCATTTGATCTGTTTGATCGTGAGCTAAAAGTCACACCTGGTGTACGTTATGAGTATCAGTCATTTAAACCTAAAAATGCAGAGCAAACTCTAAATTCGACTGAAAAACAAAATCAAATTCAAGCAAAAAATAATGATTATATTGCACCAAATTTAGCGATTTCGTATCAGATAGCACCACAATATTTAAGTTATTTTAAATATAACTTTGGTGCGCGAATCCCCACTGCAAGTGAAATGGCAGGAAGCTACGATACTGGTCGTGGATATTCAGTGATTGGTAATACAAATCTAAAAAAAGAAACGAGCAATGCCTTTGAGATCGGTTTAAAAAGCCAACCTATTTCAGGCATTAAGTTCAATCTTGCTGCTTTTTACACAAAGTATAAAAACTTTATTGATTATAAACAGTTAGATCAGCCTTTAGAGGGTGATGCGATGTTTACTTATCAATTACAAAACCTCGCAAATGTTGACATCTGGGGAGCAGAACTCGAAACCTCAATTGATTTGGGTGAGTTTTTCCAAAAGGCAGATGGATTTAGTGTGGCACTTGCAGCAGGAAAAAGTAAGGGCACATCAAAAAGTAAAACTGGTGAAAAAGGCGGTGTAAATTCAGTGCAACCTGAAAAAGCTAGCCTAAGTTTTTCATATGATGATCCTGCAAAACGTTACGGCTTATCTGCCATTACTACAGCTGTAGGCAGCAAACAAGCCAGTAAAGATTCAAGCATTCAAAGCTCAGGCGATAGTTATCACACAGTTCCTGGCTATGCAACGATGGACCTAAATGCATATTGGAATGTCAATAAATTTACAAAAATCAATCTTGGGCTAAATAACGTCTTTGACAAAAAGTATTGGGAATACTCAACCGTTAGCACACTCACTTCAGACAATTTAATTGATCGCGCAACACAACCAGGGCGCAATGTTTTTGCCAGCATCGAATTCAAATATTGATCTTTTTATAAAGATCAATTTTGAAAGCTAGTATTGAAAAAGGAAATCATCATGAAAAAACATTTACTTGCATTGCTTATTTCAAGCGTTGCAACAACGACATTTGCTGAGCAAATACCCCTGCAGTTTTCTACAGGAGTGGATGAATCAGCAGTAGCAATGAAAACGCGCTTTATACAAGAGTATTCTCATCCGGATGCAAAACAAGTCTCTAAAAATGAGTTTGTAGAAAAGTATTCGGCTCAATATATTGCATTATTCAAACAAAAGAAAAATGTCAATCAAGCGCAGTTTATCAAGTACGAACAAGATAAACTCGATGCAATGATTGCCAAACATCGTGAAATGTCGATGAAACAAGCGCATGTACGTTTTTCTATTATTGATGCAAATAAAGATCAAAAAATCACATTAAATGAGTACCAAAATATCGGAACTAAAAACTTCAATACGCTGGATAAAAATCAAGATGGTTTATTAAATCAAGACGATTTAAAACTCGACCAAAAGGAACAAGTGACTCACGAAGGTAGCAAGTTGAAGTCACCTATCGGCATGCCTACTCCAAATACGATCCAAGACTATATTGAACAATATGCCAATGGACGTGACTATTTGACTTATGCTCAATATTTGATGGAACGTGAGAAGCAATTTGATTTGACAGATCTCAACAAAGATCACGTTTTAGATGAAAATGAATATATTGCTGAGTTCTCAAAACGTTATGAAGAAAATATTGCAAATGCTAAAGCCAAACAGCAGGCATTTGCGATAGCACGTTTTAATGCGATAGCAAATTCGAATAAAACGATTAATCAAGAAGATGTTAAAAAATTCGCTGAACAGTTATTTGATTATTGGGACAGTGACAAACAAGGTTCGATTCAAATTCAACCTTAATAAAGTCTCATTTTAATCTACATATACAGTGAATATTTCAATGAACATTAAACCAATTGCCTTGTTTAGCATTATTGCGTTATCAGGGTTAAATAACACATTTGCGGCAACTCCGACTCAGACGACTACGATGATTCAACAGAACCAATTTAATCATGCACTTGATCAACAACAAGCGCATGATGCTATTTTAAAAATGGCAGGGGAATATCAAGTAAATTTCCGTTTTGAAGAGCTATATTCGACTAAGTCTGGGTATGAAAATAAGAAGCCTGATTTATCTAAAGGTTATGAGGCGGTGATCGTACTGGAAAATACGCCTGATAAAGTTGTATTGCAACATTTGCTCATGGTTGACCAGCATGTGGTAAAACATTGGCGACAAGACTGGCAATACCAACCTAAAGAAATGTGGACTTATATTGGTAATTATCAATGGAAAAAGGTTGAATTATCAAGCGAAGAAAGCAAAGGAAAATGGTTGCAAACAGTATGGCAAGTTGATGATTCTCCGCGTTATGCAAGTCTTGGCGAATGGACGAATGACCACGGTATTGAAGCTTGGACATCAAATCAAACAGATCGACCACTACCACGTCGAGAGCTGACAACACGTGATGATTACGATGTTGTTGCAGGCGTAAACCGTCAAGCAATCACAGCAAATGGCTGGGTGCATGAGCAAGATAATATCAAATATGATATCGGTTCAGAATCAGCAATTGCTCGTGAAATCGGTGTGAATACTTATGTGAAGGTTCAAGGTGTTGATTTTAAACCCGCATATCAATATTGGGAGAAAAATAAAACATATTGGAGCGCAGTAAGACAAGCTTGGGATTCTGCATTTCAGCAAAATGAAGTTTTAGGCCTACGTTTTACACGTCAAAAAGAGGATGATAAAGATGCACATTATATGCATTTCTTCTCACAGGCTAAACAATTTGCTGGGAAAAAATCAACAGAAAAACAGGTGAATCTTGAAGTTAAACAACTCCTAAATAAAGAGTTGACTACAGGGCAGATTCACTAAAAATGCTGTTACACGAAACTTTAAGTATCTTAGGGTTTCGTGTAACTAAAACTTTATTGCGGATCGTATTTAATTCACTAGATCTCTTTCATAAATCGAAAATATACAATCATTTATAATTTTGAAAGTTAATGTAGGAGGTTCCTTCTTCTTTTGGGAGAAGGTTAGGATGAGGGAAAATTTATAATAGAATCCTCTCCCTGCTGTGGAAAATGTTCCTCATTCTTTAAAAGGAGAGGGAATTGCATTGTAAAAATAAAGTCAATCTAAAATCTATTTATGCAAGTTATCTACTGTTCTATTTTATCTTGTTGAATTTGGCAATAATCTGAACCATTTTTACAAGAGATAGTTGCTTTTTCACCCAAAATAAATGGTTTATTGACTTTACCATGACCAAAATAAGGATAATAAAAAACAGGAATATTCGTCCTTTCTGCATAGGAACGAATAACTTCTTTATAGATCAGGCGCTCACCATCATTGGTTTTAGCAGGATAAAATTGTCCAAAGACAATTGCCTTGGGTTTAAAGTCTTTTTTATATGAAATTTGATGCAAAATTCGATCAAGTTGTTTATAGGTTACATTCACATCTTCCAATAAGATTACTTGATTGTTCCAACTTTTTTCAAACGAAGTTGAAAATAAAGTCTGAACCAATGTCATATTTCCACCTGTCAAATTACCTGAAAGATGACTGTTTTTAGCACTTGTATTTAGAGGAAGTAGACCCGAATACTGCAAGCCATTTTGTATCGTTTTGAAAATTTCTTCGATAGCATTTTTTTGATTTTCATTTTCCGAAACAGCATCTTGATTGGCTTCATCTTGGCTGATGACTTGATTCTCAAGTGTTTGTACCGGTGGTACTGCATCAATAATTTTACTTGAAGCTGCTGAAGCGCCGTGTACAGACTTCCATGCTAGGCTGTGGTTTATAAAATAATGAATGGCTGTCACATCACTAAAACCAATCAAAATTTTAGCATTACTTTTCCGTAAAATATTCACATGATTTTGAAGTTCAGGTAAAAGATTTAAAGCTCCCGAACCCCCACGTACGAACCAAAGGTATTTCACCTGATCATCGGTAAGTGCATTGATTAAATTGATCGCACGTTCATGGTCTGTATTTACATATCCAAAATCAGAAAGCTGCTGATCTAGATATTGAGTATTGACTGCAAATCCATTTTTTTCAAAAGCTTGGGTGATCATTGGAATATATTTTTCATCATAGGCAGATGAACTTGAGATCAAATAAATCGTTTCTTTGGCTGAAACTGTTTGATATGAAAAGAATAAACTAATGATCAAAAAGGAGAATTGTCTAAAAAAATTCATTTCATCTCTAAAATGACAAATCATTATTTTAATCAACAAATTATTTACTTAAAGACTTTCTAGCATTATGTAACAAAATTCATTAAAGATATTTATAAATTGATTTGATATTTAAGGGTTTTCATATAAATCTCTACACGATCATTCACACAAAATAAGGACTTATTTGATCCTTTTGCTAAACGCATCCAGCTTTTTTCAGGATATATGACTTGATCACAGCACAGTGCTCCTTCTATGATCAATATTTCAGTATAACAATCTGATTCCGTCTCAATAAAGTGATTATTTTCAAATAAATATAATGCTACGTTTTCATGATCATTTTTAAATAAAGAGCAAACTTTGACTGGATTGCTTTGCCCAGCGATGTTCATTGTATGCCAGCAATTCCGCAAATTTGTATCTATCCGAACAAAGGCCTGATCTTCCTGATCCATTTGACGCAATTTTACAAAAATCAAAGCACCATCTTGGCTGGAAGGGCTATGTGATGAGCCATGAGGATTACGTAAGTAATATCCTGCGGGATAATCGATTTTATCCTCTGTAAATACACCTTCGAGTACAAATATTTCTTCACCATTGGGATGAGAATGCTCAGGAAAAAAAGATTGCGGAGCATAACGGACAATACTTGTTGCACGTGCTTTTTCATGACCAATACGATCGAGCATTACACGCTCTATACCTGTTTGAGGTGATGCAATCCATTGGTATTGATCAGAATCGAGCAGATAAGACTGGTTAAAATCATCATTTATTTTCATCGCTTCGCCCTATGCACACAGTGAAACTTATTATAAAGATCAAACAATACTTTGATCTTGCCCAGTGTTTAAAGAGTCGTTTTCCATTTGCACACATTGTATAAGCTGATCTAAAGCATATTGAATATTTTCAGATATTTCAAAAGAACAATTAACACGTATTTGATTTGAAAGTCTATTGCGTGTAAACAAGGAACTTGGAGCAATACTTATTTTTTTCAAAATAAGCTGGTTATAGATCACATGACTATTCATATTTTTAGGCAATATAATCCATAGAAAATATCCTGATGGGAAGTATTCAATAGTACAATTTTCAGGAAGATGATCTTTAAAAA
This sequence comes from Acinetobacter gerneri DSM 14967 = CIP 107464 = MTCC 9824, assembly GCF_000368565.1. Lineage (GTDB taxonomy): Bacteria > Pseudomonadota > Gammaproteobacteria > Pseudomonadales > Moraxellaceae > Acinetobacter > Acinetobacter gerneri. The sequence continues at coordinate 190,791 of NZ_KB849544.1, forward strand.
ATTGAAAATATTGTAGCTTTAATCGTTTTAAATTTTTACGTAGATTTTTTAGATGCTTTTCATAATGTCGATGTGATAAATATTCAGATAAAGTACTTTGAATCAATGGATTGACGGAAAGGGTTTGCATCAATTGTAAGTGTTGAATATGCTCTGTGAATGGCCCCGCGTACACCCATCCTACACGAAAGACTGCACCTAATGTTTTTGAAAATGATGAGCAATGTAAGACTCTATTTTGTTGATCAAAATATTTCATAGATAACGGTTTTTTTTGATCAAAATAAAGCTCTTCATACACATCATCTTCGATCAAATAGATTTCTTTTTCATGTAATATTTTCGCTATTTCATATTTAAGCTCATCACTTACTGTGTAACCTATTGGATTTTGACTGTTTAACATCAACCAACAAACTTTGATCGGATAAATTTCAATCGCATTTTTAAAAGCCTCTAAATCAAAACCTTCAGGATGATCTGGTATGGAAATTACTTTGAGTCCTAAATGTTCAGCAGCCTGCCAAGCTCCATAAAAAGTTGTTTCTTGCAACAGAATATAATCACCGGGCTGGGTGAGGACTTGTAAAGATAAGTTGAGGGCATCTAAACCACCAGAAGTGATGACGATATCCGACGGATCTGTCACAATTCCCTGCATGCTATACCTTTGAGCAATTTGTTTACGTAGCTCAAAATGCCCAGGAGGTAGACTTGGCGTTTGTTGATATGTACTTTGATCTTTGGTTTTCTGCCCTAGCATTTGCATTAATTTGGCAGAATATAACAACTGACTATCAGGAAATGCTGAACCAAAAGGGATAATATTGTCTGATTGAATTGACTTTAAATATTTGAAAACAGTAGAGTTAATTTTAATATTATCATTCATCACAATGTTATTTGGATGATTTTCTTTGATATTTTTTTCTTTTATAAAATAGCCTTTCTTTTCTAAAGAATAAATCAATCCTTGTGCTTCAAGTTCTTGATAAGCATTCATTACCGTAATTAGACTGAAACCAGACGTTTCCACTTGTTGTCTTAAAGAGGGTAATTTCTCATTTTCTTTCCAATAACCATTTTCTATAAGATTCCTTAAACTTGCTGCCAGTTGCTCAGATTTATACATAAAATTTATGGCTCAAAATATGAAAGGGAGGATAGACCATAACGATAATGCGCTAAGGATTAAATCATATGATAAATAATACAATTATTGCAGTAATTTCAGAAAAAATTAAAAATGAGCCTATGAAGACTTTATGGTAAATTAAATATATATGAGCAAATACAATTGCTTATATGAAAAATGTAAAAATTAGGATAATTTAAAATATAACAGAATTTGCAACAAGCAAAAATCTGTTATATTTTTTTTAATCAAAACTGTTGCTATCAATTGTCTTTTTTTTAATAGAAAATAAATGCGTAATCTAAGGTATTAGCACAATGTTTTTGACTCCAGAACTTAACACAATCTCAACTTTGATCGAAGGGCATACGTTTTCAAGTATTGCTGAAAAGTATTTGGAGCAAAAGTTTTTCAATTTGGAAGCAGCGTTGTTACGCGCTAAAGTCTTACGTGGTTTATCCAAAGAAAACACGACTTATATCATACAACCGAAGGTTGTAGAGAACTCTCTAGATATTGCTTATCTTTTTTCAGGCTTCATTTTATCGAATTTAAATAATAGAGTTTATTATCATACACAAAGATCTGAAGTAATTTTAAATATATTAAATTGTTATTATAAAGCTGACAAATCTCCAAAGTTAAAATCAGACAGTATTATAAAAAATCTCAATCTATACTTGGATATTAACCCTTGGGATTTTAGTGAAGAGGATTTTATATATTTCTCATTAATTAATGCATTATGTCGAAGTGATTTATCAAATATATTTATCATAACAAAGATAAATTTAAATAGTGAATGTATTAGCAATATTGAAAAACTATTTAAATTAAAAATACATGTGTTAAATAATAAAATTAATACCAATATTGATTTGGATAATATAAATTTGGAGAAATTATTGTTTAAAAATAAAGACCAAACATATATTAATTTATGTCAAAGTTTTTCTATAGTGAATGCACCTTTGGTACAAATCTGCAATGGCTATGAACATTTTCAGGCAACCAATCTAGTTGAAGATATGTTTTATTCAGAGCATATTCATGAGAAAATGTCAGTTTATGGGGAATACATTCAAACAAGATTGCAAAATAAGAATTTGTTTTTATAAGAGATATGCTACTTTTTAGCGTTTTATTTTTATAATTAATCCATTATTATTGATATAAATTTTAATTACTTATTTTTATCTTTAATTTCATTTATTATTCATAGGGAAAGTTCATCTCTATTTTAAAAACTCCCAGATAATATAACCCAAACCAAATCCTAAGAAAGAGTAGAGTGTAATGATAAAGAAAACAAAACTTGCTTTGTTTTTCTTTTTAAAAAAATTCATAATAAATTCCTCATTCAATTAATATCAATATAAAAACATTTTTTACTATTTTTGTCAATAAATTATTTGGATAAATTAATATTTTATATAATGTATCCAGGTTATTTTAATTAGTTTTTTATTTCTAAATTATTCACATTGTTTAATTTTAAAAATAGAAAGAAACTTGGTAGGAATTATCAAAAAAAGCATTAAAATAAAATGATCGGGTATTGGGGTAAAAATTATCATACAGTCACATTTGCTATGAGTCATTTAATTTACTTTGCGTAGACAACTTCCTTACTTTGTTTTCGGACAAATGAGAAATATATTTCGCAAGAAAACCATTTGTCGAACAAATGGGCATACATCCTGAGCAATTTTTAAAGCACTGCTTTAAAAATTGCGGAACCCCCTAGACCAACGAACGGCATCCTGCCTTAATTACAAATTTTATTAAGTTTTAAAGCAAAATGATTAAAATATTGAGGAAAATATGACTTACGTAATAACTCTAATATATAAAGTCTCTTCCTCATGAGTAAAAATCAAAGTACTGATTTGGTAGCAGCGTAAGACGTAGTGAGAAAAAGCTTAGGATGAGGGGAAATTTCTATGTTCATCTAGGAGTCTAAAAAAGTGAATGAACTGACATCTTGAAATATTAAAATGAATATAATTCACTGCATATTTCTAAAAAGATCGTTAGTTTATAAAAATGATCCGATCGAGACGTACTCTTTTAGACTTTTAAGGATTACCTAGATCAATACTTTTCTAAGTCTTCATATTTACTGTAAACACAGCTATAGCAAGTATTTAACGGAAGCTACACAGTAAAAAAATATACGCAATAAAATATTTTCATCATTTTTCTGATTTCTTATCCATTTTCTTAACTCATAAATATCTAATAAATATAACAAAAAACACATAAGTGAATTTCACTCATCTTAGACTTAGATTAAATCATTTTTATTCATGTATTGCTTCAAGTATAAATATCTCCATTGAAGAAATTTAGATTTAGAAATTAGGCAGTAGCACCATGAGTAAAGAATTTGCATGTTCAATTAAACGTATTCGTTTTGATGAGAACTATCTTCCAGCAGACAGCACACGTCTAACCACTAACTTTGCAAACTTAGCCCGTGGTGAGTTTCGTCAAGAAAACTTGCGCAATACTTTAAGAATGATGAATAACCGTTTCAACGCTTTAGCTAACTGGGATAATCCAGAAGGCAATCGTTATTCAATCGAATTGGACATCATTTCTGCGGATATCGATATTGAGGGTAACGGTGAAACTTTCCCATTCATCGAAATGTTGAAAAGTACTATTGTTGATCATCAAACCAATGAACGTCTTGAAGGCATGATCGGCAACAGTTTTTCATCTTATGTTCGTGATTATGACTTTAGTGTTGTTTTGCCAGCTTATTTCAGTGGTCCTCATGATTCTGATAAACCTGAAGGTTTTGGTGATCTCCACGGTAAACTTTATCAATATTTAGTTAATTCTGAAGTATTTAAAGCTGAATTTGAAAAACAACCTGTAACTTGTTTAAGTGTTTCAACTTCTAAAAAATATTACCGTACAGGCAATCAACATCCTGTACTTGGTGTGGAATACAAACAAAATGAATATTCACGTACTGATGAATATTTCAAAAAAATGGGCTTACAAGTACGTTATTTCATGCCTGCAAATGCAGTTGCGCCATTAGCATTTTACTTTAGCGGTGATTTGTTGCGTGACTATACTGATATTGAGTTGATCAGTGCGATTAGTACCATGGAAACATTCCAAAAAATCTATCGCCCTGAAATTTACAATGCAAATGCAGCGGCTGCTGAGGTGTATCAACCAAGTCTTGAATTCCCTGATTATTCATTGACTCAAATTGTATACGACCGTGTTGAACGTGGTCAGTTGGCAGTAAAACAAGGTAAATGGACTGAAGAAAACTTTATCAAACCATATAAAGATATTCTTGAGCAGTGGGCTGCCAAATTTTCAGTAGAAAATAAAACGACTGAAACTCAAGCCGCATAATTTTATTTACCAAACATATAGGGTCTGTTGATATTTCACAACTGAATTGCGTTGTTAGCTAAAATTGAGCAGGCAAGGCACGAAATGCAGAGAATGGCGAGACCATTTTCAAATTTCGTAACGAAGCCTGAGATAATTTTAGCTACAACCCTGTGGGACGAGAGTATTTTTTGATGCTATTTCGTTGTAGCTTGATCATTTAGATGACTAAATTTCTCAATCTACGCCTCATACCATCTAAAAAATACTCATCGTCGCAACCAATTTGAAATGTCAACAGACCCTAATTAACTTATTAAATTCAGAAGATTAGAAATGAAGAAAATTTTACTACCGACATCAACCGCTGGCAGCCTTCCAAAACCATCTTGGCTTGCAGAACCAGAAAAACTTTGGTCTGCTTGGAAATTGCAAGATCAAGAGTTGACTGACGGTAAACTTGACGCATTACGTTTGTCATTACACGAGCAACAACAAGCGGGCATCGACATCGTTAGTGACGGTGAGCAAACTCGCCAACACTTTGTAACGACTTTTATTGAGCACCTAAGCGGTGTTGATTTTGAAAAGCGTGAAACTGTGCGTATTCGTAATCGTTATGATGCTAGTGTTCCATCTGTTGTTGGTGATGTTGCTCGTGAAAAGCCTGTTTTTGTTGAAGATGCCAAATTTTTACGCTCTTTGACAGATCAACCGATTAAATGGGCTTTGCCTGGTCCAATGACGATGATTGATACATTGTATGATGGTCATTACAAAAGCCGTGAAAAATTGGCTTGGGAATTTGCAAAAATCCTCAACCAAGAAGCGCGTGAGCTAGAAGCTGCAGGCGTGGATATTATCCAATTTGATGAACCAGCATTTAATGTATTCTTTGATGAAGTAAATGACTGGGGTGTTGCGACTTTAGAGCGAGCACTTGAAGGTCTTAAATGTGAAACAGCTGTGCATATCTGCTATGGTTATGGTATCAAAGCAAACACAGATTGGAAAAAGACTTTAGGTTCTGAATGGCGTCAATACGAAGAAGCATTCCCTAAATTGCAACAATCTAAAATTGATATTGTGTCTTTAGAATGTCAAAATTCACGTGTACCCATGGATCTGATTGAATTGATTCGTGGTAAAAAAGTGATGGTTGGTGCAATTGATGTTGCAACTAATCAAATTGAAACACCTGAAGAAGTAGCGAACACATTACGTAAAGCACTTCAGTTTGTAGATGCGGATAAACTTTATCCTTCAACTAACTGTGGTATGGCTCCTTTATCTCGTGAAGTTGCACGTGGTAAGCTTAATGCTTTAAGCGCTGGCGCAGAAATCATTCGTAAAGAATTATCTGCCTAATCTTCTGCAAGACAATGATGTGAGGATCGCTGTTTAATCAATAAGTAATTATACGATTAGACTGGCATCCTCTGATCTCAACCGTATTTCTACATAAATATTTAAGATTATTCTACACAGTTTTCAAGATTCTGTTTTTAAACAAATTTTGATTATTTACAATAATTTTAAATCTTTGATCTATATAACCTCGATGTATAGCTCAGCTGTTAAAAAATGCGAAAAGTGAAAGCATCATTTCTATTCAAAACTCATTCAGATAATATAGCTATCCACAAACGCATAGCGATATAAAAGCAAGGTTCGATATAGGAACACAGTGATGATTGAAGCTACAGACTTTAAAAATGCAATGTCTTCGTTAACCAGTGCAGTCAATGTTGTGACCACGGTAGGGAAGTCAGGCTATCATGGATTTACAGCTTCTGCTGTATGTAGCGTGACAGATACACCGCCAACTTTATTGGTGTGTATGAATAAATCATCACGTTCGCATGCGCATTTTGTAGAAAATAAAATTCTAACTGTGAATGTGCTTGGCGCACAGCATCAACAACTTTCCAATGTTTTTGCATCTAAAATGAGTTCAGAAGAACGTTTTAAATACGGAAAATGGACAGAATTGGAAACTGGTGCACCTGTTTTAGAAGATGCTTTAGTGAGTTTTGATTGTCAGATTGAACAAATTCAAGAAGTGGGAACACATACTATTTTTATTTGTCCAATTGTTGCGATTCAACATAACCATCAAGAACAAAGTTTGGTGTATTTTAATCGTGCATATCATGAGGTTGGACAAGTCGAAATCGCTTAATTCCCGGTTATACACAATCAATTAAGTCAGTACATCGTGGAATTAATCATATTTTTAGCAATCGGCGCATTAGCTGGATTTGCTGCGGGTCTATTTGGTGTCGGTGGTGGGTTAGTCATCGTCCCAATTTTATATGTCGTGTTTACCCAAATGGGCTATGACCCAGCCGTTGTGATGCACTTAGCCTTAGGAACATCATTAGCAACGATTATTGTGACATCGATCAGCTCATTGATGGCACACAATAAAAATGGTGCAGTGCTTTGGCCAGTCTTTAAAAACCTAGCTCCCGGACTGGTTATTGGATCATTTTTAGGTGCTGGTATCGCAGGCTTACTTTCTCGTGAACATCTACAGTTGGTCATCGGAGTGTTTGTAATCTGGGTTGCTTACAGCATGTTTATGGGTGCCAAAAAAGTTGTCGATGAAAATAAAGCTTTACCATCTACTGCTGCACAAGTCGCTGCAGGAACTGGGATCGGTGTTGCATCAGCAATTTTTGGTATTGGAGGTGGGAGCTTGACTGTACCTTACCTTAACCACTCAGGCGTGGTCATGCAAAAAGCGGTCGGAACTTCGGCTGCTTGTGGTTTACCGATCGCAATCGCAGGTGCTTTAGGTTTTATGTTCTTTGGCATGAAAGAACAAATCAATGTACCAAATACCATTGGTTTTATTCATATTTATGCATTTTTTGGAATCAGTCTAATGAGCTTCTTTACCGCCAAGATCGGCGCAAAAGCAGCACATATACTTTCACCAAGTATGCTTAAAAAATGTTTTGCCATCATGTTGTTTGTTGTAGGCTGCTTTTTTCTTTTTAAAAGCTTGGCTTAGTTAATCCAATTAAATATCTGTATCTAAGTAGATACAGATATTTAGAAAATTTCATTCTTATAAATAAATTGATTTATTTCACTTAAAATAATTATTTTTTGTAAAAAGTCTATTAGAGTTCTTGCATAAGTCACATTTTGCTTCAAAGCATAATAGAATTTTCAATTAAGGCAGGATGCCGTCCGTCGAACAAGGGGGTTCCGCATTTTTTAAAGCAGTGCTTTAAAAATTGCTCAGGATGTATGCCCATTTGTTCGACAATGGTTTTCTTGCGAAATATATTTCTCATTTGTCCAAAAACAAAGTAAGAAAGATTGTCTACGCAAAGTAAATTAAATGACTCACGGCAAATGTGACTGTATGATACTTTTCTTCAAAATACCTGATCATTTTTTAATTTATGAAAGAACTCTATTAAATCAATTATTAACAAATCAAAAGTAAGCGATATTCACCTTTATTTTCAACTGGTGCACGATGAACACAAGGTAGAACTTGCTTCGCGGGATGATCTACTGCCAATCGCCAAATATGCCCTAAACCTAAATTTATAGACTGTGCTCCAGATTTTGCTTGATAGTGCAAATCAAAGAAATATTCTTCTAGAAAATGCTCAAATTCAGCTTCAGGACCACCATGTAACTGTCGAAGTTTTTCTCGAATCTCAGGAATCAAAATTTTTTGTTCAACTTGATCATTCGGCAAAATATCACTCGCTGCACCATAATAAGTACATAAAAAAGTATCAGTTTCTATAGGCGATCGATCGACATGATATGAATAAACATCGGTTGAAATGAAATCAAACTCGTCATCTCGTTCATACTTTTTAAGTAAATTGAGGCAGGGCAATGCTCCAAAATCACTGAGTGATTTGATATCTTGTAAAATTACTTGCCGAGCTAGCTGACCGTTTTCAGTGAGTTTTAATGCAAGAAGATCCTCAATAGAAACTTCAGTAATATCATCTTTTAACTCAAGTTTATCTACAATCTCTTTAAAATCACCCAGCAAATTTCTATGCCAGCAAATGGCGTTCATTTTTCCTTGAAAATGTAAATCTACAAGTTCGGAAAAAGTCGAAACGATACCAATTTGATCGTGATCAAAAAGACTATTTTTCATATTTAAATCAGTGAAAGAATAAAACTAGCCTAATATACACGGGGCTTTGTATAAATGCTGAATGATTGTTGATTTGGGTTAAATTTTAATAGTTTCTATTTTGAAATAATTTTATCAAAACAATGACGCAGCCAAAAGAGTTAAAAACAGAGCAGCATATCAACTTGTTTACGAACACAATCTTAACAGCAAAAGAAATGCTTAACATAAATTAAAAGCAGGCAAACGTAAGCTCTTAGGAGTGTTGGCAAGAGCCATGCAGGTATTTGTGCAAGCTGTTTGTACGCAAGTCGAGAAACGTTCGGATTTCTGCATAACTTATATTATGTTCCTTAGAATACTCGGCAACGTGAATATAATTGTGTGGATTCACGTTGCCGAGCTGTGACAACAGTAGCGTGTGTAGGCTACAGTCTTTAGATATTCTATTTAACATAATAGATTCGTTATGCGACATCCAAGCAACTGACATTTTATTCCAAGTGCTCATCGATCCCCGGATCTAATTTTTATCCCGGAGAATCTAATCAATAATATAAAAAACAATAACTTATGATTTAATAATAACATTCACTTGAATAGTAAACTTGCAAAATATTACATATATTATTCTTTGAATTAAGAGGGCAAGCGTCTACCTACGAACAGGCACAATTTAAATTTTTTGATTATCTTCCTTGATTACAAGTCCGTTTGTCCTTTAACGGCAGATTAGCGATGCTCCGCTCGCGTCGCAACGCTTCGTTAGTAATCAATATCCACTCGGAGGATAATCAATTTCCTTTTTTTATTTCTTCAATATATTTTGTTACATCTTTTGCGGTTAATTGATTTAAATGCTTATAAATCAATGCATTGATAACATCAGCTTCCTCAATTCTTTCCTTTGTTTCAATAATAAAATCGAGTGATTTGTCTTTAATATCCTCGACAAATTCCCCTCTAACTCTATATGTCTTTGATAAATCAATCTTTTTCATGTAACGACCAAACATTGTTTAATGTGATGGTGTTATTGTGTCACAAGTTGTAGTGTTACAAGCAACTATGTTATGTTTTACCCAAAATGTTACGTGCAACATTGTGATGGTGTGAAATGTGTGGCAAAGAATTACTAAACTTTAATTCAAGACAAGAATTCATACAGTGCGCTTTTGAAAGTGTGGCCAAGATCGTTTCTGATCACGGTCAAAGTTGTTTAGATGCTTTAACGCCTGCGATTTCTGCTGAAAAGTGCCTTTTTCATTTGGCTGCTGTTGCTCATGACTGGTCTTATGACCCATCTGTCATAGATGCCTATGCCGTTTTATACAAACAATCAAATCAAGAATTAATTGAAGCATTCGGGGAAGAGTAGTCATGAAAGTTATCCTTTCTCAAATCCATGATTTCGATCAAACATTTTTAGCACTTCCTGAAATCTTTGACCGTCAAAAAGACATTTCTGACGAAATTTATGCACGTACTGCATTTGGTGATGTTTCAGTTTCAGATTCACAAATACTTCGAAATATGCTGGATGGCATAACTCGAAATAAGTTATCAGCATTTGAAAAATCGGCAGTTCAACTAAAGAAAAAAGATGACCAATCTATCGCTGATATATTCGTACAAAAAATAGCCATACCCGCAAAAAACACGGCAGTAAGTCCCTCAGAGACCCCCTTTTATAATATGGGGGTAGCGGATACACAAAAATCATCTGAATCACAGGCTTTTCCACGTCATTTAGATAACTACAAGTTAATTTCTACCCCGAAGGGCGTTTTACCCGTTCTACGTTGTACGCCAATCGAAAACAATATTGTCGGTCTGGACTGGGTGACTTTTAGTTTTTGCGTTAGCACATTTGGTGATAAATACGCTTATCTTGCACCTGATTTAGTTGATCTCTCAGTCGGTGATGCAATAGAAACATGGTTAGATCAATTGCTTTTTGAAATCTTTGGATTTGGTATAGCTCAGAAGCGTAAATGCGGTATTCGTTTTGACAAGTATGGATATGATTTACAAGATAATTTAGGCATGGTTTTGTACGGAAATACAAATAATCGTGTACGTGTCCAAATAAACGGAACGGGTTGTGCTTTGGCTCGAAAGGGTTGGAATGAACAGCTATATAAGTTCCTAAAATATCAAGCAAAAAATCCAAAACTCAACCGTGTAGACATTGCATTTGATGATTTCGAAAGTGAGTTTGTTTCAGTTCAAATGTGTGACCAATGGGATAATGAAGACCAGTTTTTTTGTGGTGGCCGTAATCCTGAAATTAATAAATTGGGCGACTGGAAACGCATCAACGGCAAGGGCTTAACATTTACTGTCGGTAACCGTGAATCTTCAAAGTTTTTAAGATGTTATGAACGGGGTAAAAAAGAGGGCGATTCAATTAGTCTTTGGACACGTCTTGAATTAGAACTTAAATCCAGTGATCGTTATTTGCCTTTAGATGTACTTTTATCACCCTCTACATACTTCAAGGGTGCATATCCTGCTTTAGATTCCTTGTGTAATAAATTACAAGATTTTACCGCACCTGAAAAATGTCAACTTGTTGAAAAACAAGCCAAAATAAATGTAGATAAAGCCTTAGAAATTGTAAAAACACAATTCGGCAAATACATACGTCAATTTAGAAAGTTCATCAATGACGATGTACTTTTAAACCTGATTTCATCTGATAAAGATGAAGTACCAAAACGTCTCAATTTCTCTCATGTTGCTGTTATGCAAGCTTTGAGAATAAATCAGCCAATTATTAATACACAAGTAGATGAATCTTATCCGTTATTTGAGGGTGTTTCTCTGCTTAATCAAACTGCTTATAAGGATTTTATCCATGCTATTTAATTCAACCTACGTGATTTTGGGTGCAAAAAGCTCTAAAGGTGTTTTCAACGGTGTTCAATTTGATAGCACTACGATTTTTTATAAAGCTGATTTGCAGGAAGGTGACAATTTTGTCGGTGAAGTCGGCGAGTCAATTAAATGGGGCACTTCTGATAACTTTGAAAAAATCAAACACTTACAATTCCCACTTACTGCCGATGTGGTTTTGCAACAAGTATCAAACGGTAAAAATTCAACATTGATTCTTAAAGATTTAGTGCCTCAAAAACAGACACAACAAGCGAAATCAGGCACATGATTAATGTAAATTTCAACTTTTGTCCACGTGCTATGAATTATCCAATTGTGTGTCCGTTTTGTGGCACGTACTGGCATCGTGGACAAATTGAAGATCATAAAAGAAATTGTGATCAAAAATAAAGGATTCTAAGAAATGGCATACAACTGCAAGACACTAGTCGAGGGCGTATGTACAGAATGGCAGGAAACTAGTTTTTTGCCAAATTTAGCAACCGCAGATAGAGACACAATTTTGCTGTGGGCTATCTGCATATTTGGATTGGTTTTTGTTGTACGTGAACTAATTCGACTTTTTAAATAAGGGGTTTTTATCATGGGTAAAAATACATCTAAGCGTTTAAGACTTATTAACTCTAATAACTTAAAAACGTATGGTACTGGGGCTGTGCTTTCAACGGCATTATTTTCTTCAAATTCATTTGCTTCTCTTGATGTATCAGGGGCTTTAAGTGGTTCTGACGCTACTTCTAATATTGAAACTGGTGCAGTCTGGGCGCTAGGTATTGCTGTAGTAATTTTTGGTGCTCGTAAAGTTATCGGCTTCTTTAGTCGTTAATCAATTGAGGCTAATAAAATGAATGAATCTGATTTGAATTGGATAATTTTAGGCATTCTTTTATTAGCCTTTTTTAGACTTTTAAAGTAATTAAATATTTGGAGAATTTTTATGAGATTTTTTAAATATTTATTCATTTTTCATTTACTTATTATCTGTAGTTCTGTTAATGCTGATTATCAATGTGGTTCTGCTTTCGGTCCAACAGGTCAAGATGCCTGTACTAAACTTTTTGGGGTAGGTGCAAATTTTAGAATTTTAGATAATGGACGCATGATTTGTGCTAGGCCAGATGGCTCAAATTACCAATGTTATATAGCAGAACCTACATGCCCCTCAGCTCAAGAAGTTACAGTAAAAGTTCCTGTCGATAGCCCTGATTATATCTGTATAGATGGTTGCCAATATGCTTTGTATAAATCATGTGTCGATATTGAGCATGAGGATGAACCAGGTATGACCTGTAGTGCAATTTCTTCAGGAGGTAAATGTACTAGTTCAGGTTCTGGAAATGGTACTGGTTCAAATTCTGGAAGTGGTGCAGGTTCTGGAAGTGGTTCTGGTTCAAGCTCTGGAAGTGGGGATGGTTCAGGTTCTGGAAGTGGGGATGGTTCAAGTTCTGGAAGTGGGGATGGTTCAGGTTCTGGAAGTGGGGATGGTTCAAGTTCTGGAAGTGGGGATGGTTCAGGTTCTGGAGGTGGGGATACGACAAATAACAATACGACAAATAACAATACGACAAATAACAATACGACAAATAACACGACAAATAATAATGGTGGCTCAGGAGGTGGTGATGGTGATAAAACAAATAATAACAATGGCTCTGGTAAAGACTATACAGGAGTTTTAGACAGTATTTTCAATACATTAGGAGAGATAAAAGATTGGCTATTTGGTGAAGCAGATACATCAATGTTTGGTGATAATAAGCCACCAGATCAGGAACTTTCTAAACAAAGTTTAGATACAAATGCCTTTGGTTCTTACAAACAATGTCCTCAAGATCGTACTTTATCTATGAATTTACTTGGACGACAATCATTTTCTTATACTTTTAGTTTTTCTACCTGGTGTGAATATTTATCAATGTTCGGTTTGTTTATATTGATATTTTCATATTTAACAGGTGCTTATATAATTGCGAGTAAATCATAATGCCGCAGATACTTATAACAATTTTGGTTGCTTTTACTTCTTCATTAGTCGCACGTTTATTACTCGGTGCTGGTCTCGCTTTTCTATCTTACACATGGATTAATGACTTAGTAAAACAGGCTCAAAATGCCATGTTTGGGCTATTTCATAATATTCCTTCGGACATTCTTGGGGTACTTGGCGTTTTAAATATTCCACAAGGTTTATCAATCATCATGTCAGCAGTTGGCATAGCTGCTTTTATTAAATCGGCAAAGTTAGCATTAGGAAAAAGTTCGAGCTGAGCGCGAGGAGTAGGAGCATGCGACCGCCCGACCGACGCGCGACAGCGAGAAATTTTGATGAGGTAATTAAATGCTTTATTTAATTTCGGCACCACCCAGAACAGGTAAAACACTTCGAGCAATCAAAATCATTTTTGAGCGACTTAATGAGGGTCGGATTGTTTATACAAATATTATCGGCATAAAAATAGATGGTGTTATTTCAGTTTCATCAAATATAGATCATCCTTTTGACTGGCGCGATCTGCCCAACGATAGTGTTGTAATTTGGGATGAAGCACATGAACATCCAGCTTTTTCAGATCGAAATTTAATTCGTGATAAGGATAAAATGGCGCAAGTTAGAGAAATTGGAACATCATTACTTTTACATGGTCATTTCGGTTTTGATATCTATCTCATTACCCAAAAGCCTAATTTATTGCATGCGGACGTTTTAGCTGCTGTTTCAACACATTATATTATGCGTCGTAAATTCGGTATGGATATGGCTGTTATCTGGGAGTTTGGCGAAGCCATAACAACATTTTCTAAAAGTTCTGCTGATTCGGCTCTTAATAAGACACTTTGGAAATATCCAAAGCATCTTTATAAATTTTATGTGTCATCCGAAAAACATAACGTAAAATTTACATTTCCGATTAAATATATAGTATTCGCTTGTATACCACTTTTATTGTTTTATTTTGGTTATTCTAAAGCTTCTGATACAACATTTTTCGGGCTATTTGGTAAGAAGGAAAAACAAAAAACTGAAGAAACTATTAAATCAAATCAGGAAGTTAAGCCACAAATTGTACATCTTGATAGTGATGATCCGACCAAGAAAAAACTTGAAGAATTACAAGCCCAAAGTCTTGGAATCACTGTTGACCAATTAAGAGAAATGAGAAAAGAAAAACAGCAAACAGAATGTAAAAAACTTGAAAATATAAATAATCCTGAATGCTTGGAAATTTCAAAAAATCAATACAATTCACTCAATAATTCAGGTAATTATCCTATTTCTTACAATCCAAATGATCCGTACGACACACAAATATCAGAACGAATAAACGTGCAGGTGACTGATTTTCCGCGTGTATCAGGTTGTGCTAAATATGACGGAAAGTATTATGCATTTGATCAACAAGGTAATCGCATGAATGTTGATTCAACTGTTTGTAAACGCTGGTTTTCTGGTGAAAAACCGTTCAATTATTTTGCAACTAACAATCAATTTGGTCGGTCTGGTTTTGTAAGTACAGAAACATTTGTAAATAGTTCTACGCAACAAAATCAAACATTTGATCGCACTCAAGATGTTCAATATGCAAATAATTATGTTCAAGAAACTCCGACGCTTACACACAATAAATATGCAATAAATGGAGCAAATGCGCTGTAATTATTAATAGAGCTGAGTGTTAACGAAGCGAACTGAGAAAATTCGAGCATCTTTCCCTGTTGATTACATTACAAAATCAAGTGAGCAATCATGTAGCTGTGCGGAATGATTAGCGACCGCAGATTTTTAACACGGTATGAGCAGTCTATAATATGCGGGTAGCGATGCACAAAATATGATCAATAGGGCTGTTTTATGGTAAATCGGCACATCTACAGAACATACTTTTATGATCGCAATATTGGGGCATTACAAAAATCAGATTACATATTTATGCGTGATTCACTCGAAAAATATTTGGATCTAGCGAGGGAATTAGATGTAGATAATTATGACGAAATAGAAAGGCTAAAATTATTATTTATAAAATTAGATCATCATATTTATAGGCTTAGATAAGCGCAGGATTTCGGCATAACGAATATTATGTTACTTAGAATACTCGGCAACGTGAATATAATTGTGTGGATTCACGTTGCTGAGCTGTGACAACAGTAGCGTGTGTAGGCTACAGTCTTTAGATATTCTATTTAACATAAAATAAAGTTATGCGACTTCAGAATGACCTAATATAACCCAGTGCATTAATTGCTGCTATGCGTTCCTCTTTATTATATTTAGGTTTGGAATTAATTATTTTTATAAGAAAATCTTGTGCTTCATTTCCTCCAACATTACCTAACACACTGATTGCAGCAAGCCTTTCTTCTTTACTTTTACCAATTTTGGTTTCAATAATTTGGATAAAAAATGGGATACATTTTTTATTATCTATAGAATAGTTACCTAACGCAATTATAGCGGCAATTCGTTCCTCCTGTGTTCTTCCAGCTCCTGCATTAATAATACTCAACAAAGTTGATTTTATAATATCTTCAGACATGACTTTTCCTTTTTAAATAAACTATAATTTAAAATATTTCAGGGGCTTTTGCATATGTCATATGATACTGAAAAATATAAAGCTTTATTTGACTATCAGAAGGTGCAATATGATGATGAACGTAGTAGATACTCAAAGTTAGAAGATAAATCATCTAAGTACTTGACTTCATTAACCATAGTTATAACTGCTTATACTATTATTGTTGGGAAATTTCTTAGTATTTCCAATGAAAATATTAATTGTTTGTTATTCGCTATAATTGTTTTTTTTATTTGCTTTACTTTTTTAATGTTTTGCTTTGCATGGCTTTCTATTTTTAAGAGTCTTAAGTTAAGAGAAACCTCAAAGATGCCTTCAGATAAAGAACTTATAGAGATGTTTGATAATTATCCTCTAGCTTCAGTTTATATCTATTTATCAAACCTTTATGATGAAGGTGTTGTTAACTATAGAAATATAAATGCAGATAAGTCAGAATCAATGCTAGAAGGTTATACGGAGATAAAAGTAGCAATGTTATCTTTTGTTATAACAATTTTTTTAATATTTTTAACAATGGTTGCAACGAAATGACGAAACAGAAAGACTCTCAAACTAAACCTCATCAAAAACCTCCAGTGATAAAGGATGGTCCAACACTGGTTACTTCTTTAGAAGGGAGAAAAATAGTTGATCACAAAACTGTAAAGGATGATAGAAAGTAACGATAAAAAAGAGTCCGCGCTATCTAATGGTGGACTCTTATCATTTTTACATTTCGATAACAAAAAAGCTTAAGTCATTATTTTTTAAAGATTTCAAAAAACAAAATTATATATCTTGCATTGCAAGACTATATATCTTGCATATCCAATATATATCATATTGGTTTTTAAAGATTTATCTCAATTTGCCACCCTTTAAACATTAATGAATACTCTCAAACGGGGCATAGTTTCATTGGTGGTTTGAATCTAGATTAATCTATCTTATCAAGTACTTCTTCGCGATATTTTATAACTTCATCAGCCTTTAGATTCTTAAGGTGATACTTGATAAGAGCATGAATTACATCAGATTCTTTCATTAAAACTTTTTTCTCAATGACGAACTTCATCAAAGCTTCTTTGATGCTGTCAACTTCGTCATCTCGAATTTTATAAACCTTAGCCATAACTTTGATTCCACGTTAAAAAGTAACTTAGTTTTATTTTAAACTTAATTTAAAGTTGTAAAGTTACTTTTAAAATGATTTAATCCCAACTATAAATTGGTAACTTTTAAATAAGGTAACTATGACTGCTATAGCGTTCCAAAATCATCTCGATTTCATCCAGGCTGCTTTCAATCAAGTTGCCAAGATTGTTGCTGAACATGGTCATCCATGCTTAGACGTATGTTGTCCTGCGGAATCTACAGAACAATGTCTTGAACATTTAGCAGTAGTTGCAAGTGATTGGTCCTATGACTACTCACTCATTGATGCTCATTTAGAAACCTATA
This sequence comes from Acinetobacter gerneri DSM 14967 = CIP 107464 = MTCC 9824, assembly GCF_000368565.1. Classification (GTDB taxonomy): domain Bacteria; phylum Pseudomonadota; class Gammaproteobacteria; order Pseudomonadales; family Moraxellaceae; genus Acinetobacter; species Acinetobacter gerneri. Next base: position 208,336 of record NZ_KB849544.1, read on the forward strand.
AAAAAGCCAATGCTGAAATTCGTGAATTTCTAGGAGAGTAGGGTAATGGACAAGGCATGGGAACTGATTAATAAAATCCAAGACTTCGATCAAAATATTCATCAACTGACAGAAGTCTATGAACAATCACAATCCATCATGGATGAAATTGTCTTAGCTGCCACATATTCAGAAATTGATCTTCGTGTTTGCCAAAATCTTAAAGATTATTTGAATGGTATTGTTCAAAACAAATTGAACTATTGCCAACAGCTCATCACTAAAAAGCAGAAGCAACCTCAAAACAATTCAGTCATTCAAACCTTTGAACATAAAATAGCCAAAGTGTTGGTAAACACGACAGAATCAACTGCCAAGCAAGATATTCAACCCCCAATTTATAATATGCGGGAAACGATTGACCAAATATGCATCATGTACCCAGACATAGAGGTCATAGCCACGCAGACTTGCGTAGGCTCGACTAATACGCAAGTCGAGTAGCGATCTGATTTCGGCATAACTTAGATTATGTTCATTAGGATACTCAGTAACGTGATGTATAATTGTAGATCATCACGTTACTGAGCTGTGGCAACAAACAAGTTGTGTAGGCCACAGTCTTAGATATTCTATTTAACATAATATACATTATACGAAATTAAAAAATGGAGCCTAAAGCTCCATTTTTTAATAACTTTTTTTAAATTGCTAAGCGTAAATTCAGTGCTTTTACAACTTTAATCACAGTATCAAAACTAGGGTTAACATCACCAGAAAGTGCTTTGTAAAGACTTTCTCGGCCTAAGCCTGTATCTCGTGATAATTGAGCCATTCCTTTAGCTTTTGCAATGTTACCTAAAGCCTTTGCAATGAATGCGGCATCGCCATTAGATTCTTCAATACATGCTTGTAAGTAAGCCTGCATATCATCCTCTGTTTTAAGATGCTCAGCACTGTCCCATTTGCGAAGTTTAATAGCCATTTATAGCTCCTCCTCTAAATCTTGTGCCAATTGCAGGGCAAGTTTTATATCTTTACTTTGCGTAGACTTATCTCCGCCTGCTAAGAGAATAACAACCCTTTGCCCTTGCTTGCAGTAATAAATCCTATAGCCTGGCCCAAAGAAGAAACGTAATTCAGAAACACCTTCACCGACCGGCTCAGTATCTCCAAAGTTTCCATCTTCAACCCGATCAATTCGGACTTGTATGCGTCTTTTTGCCTGCGGGTCTTTTAACTTGGTGAACCAGTCATCAAAGACTTCAGTGGTATATATTGAGTACATAAGTAGAATGTATCCTATAGGATACGTTTATGCAAGAAATAAACTTGATATTTGGGGCTCGAAACTGTGAATTTCGTATAACGCCCATTATGTTAAATAGATTAAAATTGAGTCATTTATCTGAAAGGATTTCTAAGATATTCCTTCACCATAGAAATAATTAATAGTGCACTAATCAAAACTAGAATTGCTATAAGAATCCAAAACATAAAAACCACAAATATTAAACATTAATCACACAATAATAATATTTTTCTGAGCATTAAGTAACTGATATTTGAATTCTTTTACAAGTTTAGGTTTTTATTAAGTTTTAATTAACTGTAAATTTTTTTAATTGGTATAGAATTTAGAAGTAGTAAGCTATTTAATTGTTTATTATGGAAAAAATTAAAGAATCTTTATCTGAGAAAAGGTGAGCACAAACTTATTTTGCAATTAATATTCATTTGTAGGGCTAAATTTCAAAAGTGGACGAATGACCCACATCATTTACTTTAGGTTTCTTTTCTTGATTTTAAGAAAAATAATTCAAACAGCAATCAATAAAATAAAGATCAGAAATTCCATAAGTATCCTTTAAAAATCTTTAGTTTTCTTAAAATTAACATAATACACCTTATGCGAAATAATTGTGTTAGAACCCATTTAAAGTGTCTATATTCTCACCAATAAAAATGTCTAGTTTATGATGGTTTTTATCACCATGGACTGGATATAAATATAGATGCTGATCACTATGTCTGACAAAGAAATTCAACGGCTTGCAGTTCTGCAAGACGTTCGAGATCATCGTATTACCCAGGTCCGTGCTGCTGAAATCCTAAATCTTTCCACCCGTCAAATTACCCGGTTATTGCAGAAGCTCAATCAAGATGGTGTCTCAGGTATGGCACATGCCAGTCGTGGTCAACCTGGCCATCGTCGCCATGATGACTTGTTAAAATCAAAGTGCCTTTCCATTATTGCTGAACATTTGCTGGGCTTTGGACCCACCTTGGCGCATGAGAAGCTCAGCAGCATGTTTGACCTGAATATCCCGGTAGAAACGCTTCGGCGCTGGATGACGGCCAATGACCTGTGGATTCCGCGATCCAAGCGCCTGAAGCGTCCATATCAGCCACGTTATAACCGGGATTGCTTCGGTGAACTGATCCAAATTGATGGCTCATATCATGACTGGTTTGAAGGTCGAGCTGCAAAATGCTGCTTGTTGGTTTATATCGATGATGCTACTGGAAAGCTGTTGCATCTGCGCTTTTGTGAGGCTGAAACGACCTTTGACTACATGCTTTCAACCCGAGCCTACATTGAACAATACGGCAAACCTCTAGCCTTTTATAGCGACAAGCATTCGGTATTCAGAGTTAATAAAAAATCCAGGCAAGACAGCCAGATTACGCAATTTGGGCGGATTCTGAATAATTTGAACATCGATATTATCTTTGCCAACTCACCCCAAGCCAAAGGTCGTGTGGAACGTGCCAACAGAACCCTTCAGGACCGTCTGATCAAAGAGATGCGCCTGGAAGGCATCGGTTCGATTGCAGAGGCCAATATATGGTTACCCTGCTTTATTGAGCAGTTCAATCAGAAGTTCGCCAAATGTGCGCGAAACTCAAAGAACCTGCATCGGCCATTAACCGAATCTGATCTTGAACTGGATGATATTTTTACCTGGCAGGAACCGCGTAAGGTCACCAAGAATCTGACCCTGACCTATGACAAGTGTATTTATATGCTTGAACCGACAGAGCTGAATCATAAGCTTGTTGGGCAATACATTTCATTTCTGGAGTACCCGGATGGTACTGTGGCAATCATGCATGAAGGACGGAAGATCAACTATAGAGTCTTCAATAAACTGGCTGGACTACAGCAGAATGATGTGGTTGAGAATAAAAGATTAGGTTCGGTCCTGGCCCATATCCAGCAGCAACATGAGGAATTGGAGAAACAGAATAAACGTTCCCGTCTCAAGAAAAGTATGCCGAGTCGTAGAGCTCAGAAAAATATTATTAAACAAAGAAAGTTGAATCCTGTACTTGACTCTTGTAGTTAAAAACAGGACATTTTAAATGGTTTTTCGCATAGACATTTTAATTGGTGAATAACAAATTGATATTTATTTATTGAGTACTCATATACTTATCTTTATAGCTAACTTCATTTCATCCATTTGATTGCACAAAGAAACTTTAAAACCAAATCTTAACTATGAAGATAAATTAACTTTATATAAGTCACGGCTGCAACTATTCGAAAACATTGCATAACACGCAATCAGTTTAAATTGGTGTACCTCAATCATCTGTACTCATGATTTAACACTAAATGTTTTGCCCAACTCTGGAGCTTTATCCCCTAAACATGAACAGCTTAGCGTCATCGATATTCACAAATATGCATACAGCATCCTTTTACGCCTACCACTAACTCAAGCATTTACAGCAATATTCACCCGACATACACACATTGAAAATCGTAATATTGAAAAAAAGTTATTTAGAATTCAAACTTATGGATTTACCTCCCATTTAAATGTGATTTACCATGCGATTTATATATTTTATGCAAAATAAATCATTATCTCTACATGCGATTTTTAGAGAATCTACTGACTATGTGTAATCAAATTAATTCTATTTAAAACAAATACATTTCATTGTTTTAGCTTTTTAAAAAATAGTTGTTTTGTTAAGTAATTTTTTCACAAAAAAAATTGTAATTTGATTTTTTTATACTAAACACACAATTGTATGAAAGTTTGTATTTTTAATAAAATTATATATATGTTTTTTATATTTATATTAAATATTATTAAGTCTTATTTTATCTAAATAAACTGTAATAATAAATTAGTTATGTGTGATATTGAATATTTTAAATCCTTTAATTACAATAACAAACGATTTATAATAAATTGTATGATCAATCATAACATTTAAGCAAGGAGTGTAAAAGTGAACAAATATCAATATTTAAAATATATTATTGTTCAATTAAATTTAAACATATTTTATATAAAAAGACCTATTTATCAAGACATTATTGATTAACATTTAATCGAAAATATAGTAATGTCATCTAATATCTATAGATTTATATGACCAAATTGCTTATTTTTAAATCAAATGTGTCGCGATTATAAGATTCTGTTTTTTTTATGTCCTAAGCGCGTATGTTGAATATGACAAGTTTTAATTCTTTTAGATATGGATGATGTAGATTTGGTTAATTAGCATTAATGTGGTTTAAATCACATTTATATTAAATTAAATAAACGATATCTTTATTAAGGGGCTATATAAAGATTTTTGATAAACTTTGCATAAAAAAGAATATCAATATTGTCGTTTAAACCATTTCTTCAAAACCTCAGTTGTTATAATAAATTTGGCTGTTTTTGGTGGTTTTATGAAAAATACTCTAGAAATTGATGCAATGCGTGAATCTGCTGCATCAGTTGTTAATATTATCAAGTCTTTAGCAAACACGGATCGTCTGGTTATTTTATGTCATTTAGCACATGAAGAATTGAATGTTTCTCAGATTGAAGATAAAACACAAATTTTACAACCTACCCTCTCTCAGCAACTAATGATGTTACGTAAAAGTGATGTAGTGCAAACTCGCCGAGATGGGAAACAAATTTTTTATTCGATTAAGGATGAAAAACTAACGATCGTCTTAAATACGTTATATACATTGTATTGTCCAAATGATAAATAAAGTATTATTTATTCAATAGATAATACTTTAAAATGAAATTGGGAGTCTTCCAGACTGTCTTTTAGCATTTTTTTTGCATAATATATAACAAAATGTGATTTAGAAAGTGTTATGGCAGACTCCCAGTTTCGAACTCGTTTTTTCTTTCCAGCTTGGTCATGGCTTAAAGACTATAATCAATCGAAATTTAAATCCGATCTCTTATCCGCACTCATTGTTATCTCTTTACTCGTACCGCAAGGTATGGCGTATGCAATGGTTGCTGGTTTACCACCGATTACTGGTCTATATGCCAGTATTCTCCCGATGATAATTTATGCATTTATTGGTGGAAGTCTCACGCTTTCGATCGGTCCAGTTGCATTGATTTCGATCATGACTTTTGCAACATTAACGCCTTTTTTTGAAGCGGGTTCACCGACATATATTCAAGCTGCCTGTTTATTGGCTTTGTTGGTTGGTATTATTTCGTTTGTACTTGGTGTTTTGCGTTTTGGTTTTTTAATTCGTCTCATTAGTCATCCTGTGATTAAAAGCTTCATTATTGCTTCAGCTGTACTGATCGCTTTTAGCCAAGTTAAATATCTGCTCGATGTTCCGTTAAACGCTGATAATATTGGTGAATTTGTTAAAAGTGCTTGGGAGTATTTACCCTATACCAATATCAACACGCTGATCTTTGGTGTTATTTCTATTTTATTTTTGGCATATTTACCCAAAATTTTAAGTTCTACGCGTATCAAGTTTTTAGGTTCTAAAGCTGTCTTTATTATCAAGGCCTTACCTTTAGTTTTAGTTTTCTTATCGATTGGACTAGTGTATTTTTTCCATATTGATTTATATGGAATTAAAACTGTGGGAGAGATTCCATCTGGTTTTCCTCCTTTAACTATGCCGTATTGGTCTTGGGATCTGGTTATCAAGTTATTACCTGGTGCAGTCATGATTGCTATGGTGAGTTTTGTAGAATCCATTTCTATTGCTCAAGCAACAGCTTTTCAGCAACGAAGTGAACTCAATAGTAATCAAGAGCTTATTGCTTTAGGACTTGCCAATGTCGGTGCAGGTGTTACTGGGGCATTTCCTGTCACTGGTAGTTTATCTCGTACAGTTGTCAATGCAGATGCTGGTGCAAAAACTCCGATGTCAGGGGTTATTTCCTCGATTTTTATTGTAATTGTCAGTTTATACTTCACTGGATTATTCAAACAATTACCATTGGCTGTTTTAGCTGCCACGATTATTGTTTCGATTTGGAAATTGGTCGATTTTAAACCTTTTATCAAAACTTGGCGTTATTCCAAAGCTGATGGTATCGCCATGTGGATCACTTTTTTTGGCGTACTTTGTTTAGATATTTCAACTGGCTTGATTATTGGTGTCGTTTCTACCTTTATCTTATTACTTTGGCGTATTAGCCGTCCGCATATTGCAGTGATTGGTTTGGTTAGTGGCACTCAGCATTTTCGAAACATCAATCGTCATGAGGTTTTGACCAGTCAAAAACTACTGTCTATTCGTATTGATGAAAATTTAACGTTCTTAAATGCAAATAATTTAAAAGAGTTTATTATTTCAGAAGTGAGTAAAAATCCTTATCTGGAACATGTGGTGATCAATTGTTCAAGCATTAGTAATATCGACTTAAGTGCATTAGAAACACTTGAAGAAATGAATGCTGAGCTAAAAAAATTGAAAATTGCCCTACATTTATCTGAAGTTAAAGGCCCTGTAATGGATCGTTTAAAATGTTCTAATTTACTGAATGAACTCAGTGGAGCAATTCACTTATCACACTATCAGGCCGTGCATAACCTTGATCCAACGACTTATAAATAAGGGATTTATATAGCTAAATAACGTGATTATGTAATAGTAATTTAGTTTTTTTAATATTTCAGATAGCTTGTGATTTGAGGCGTAGATTGAAAAATTTAGTGATCTAAATGATTAGGCTATAACAAAATAGCCTCTAAAAACACGCCCATTTCTTTACTTTTCCTGTGTGGTGAAATATTAATAAACGCCTATATCAAATTGAATTATTAAGTGTTTTTATAAAATTTCTTAATAGTTTATATGAATAGCTTTTTTAGGTATAGAATAGCGCCTTTGTTTTGTCATTTTGTCCCTATTAATATAAGGCTTAGTTATGTTCTCAGCCCTAACACGTTTAAGTTTAGTCACTAAAATCATTATTGCAATTGTTTTAGGGGCGATTGTCGCGTTTGCCTTTCCGCAAGCGGCAAATTATGTTGGCTTATTAGGCGATTTATTTATTAAAGCGCTAAAATCTGTCGCACCAATTTTAGTTTTTGTTTTGGTACTTTCTTCCATTGCAAACTTTAAAGTTGTCCATGGCGGAAATAGCAATTTAAAACCGATCTTACTCATGTATTTTGTCGGGATGTTGCTTGCTTCGATCAGCGCTGTGACCGCCAGCATATTATTTCCGAGCACTTTATATTTAAGTGTAGACCCAAATGCTGATTTGCAGCCACCAGGTAGTATTGCTGAGGTATTAAAAAACCTTTTGCTTAGCTTTATTACCAATCCAGTGACTGCACTGAGTGATGCTAACTTTATTGGTATTTTAGCTTGGGCTGTTGGTTTAGGTGCGGCACTTCGTCATGCATCGGATACCACAAAACAAGTTGTGTCTGATATTTCAGATGCCGTAAATTCGATTATTCGTATTGTCATCAGTTTTGCTCCTGTTGGTATCTTTGGTTTAGTGGTTGTGACTTTCGCAACTGCAGGTCTTGATACACTTAAAAACTATTCACAACTCATTTTGGTTTTAGTCGGCACAATGTTCTTTGTCGCACTGGTAATCAATCCAATTTTAGTTGCTATTGCTATTCGTAAGAACCCATATCCTTTGGTTTTAAAATGTTTGCGTGAAAGTGGTATTACTGCATTTTTCACTCGTAGTTCTGCAGCAAATATTCCTGTGAACTTGGATCTCGCAAAACGTTTAGGTGTAAATGAATCTACTGCTAGCGTTTCTATTCCATTAGGCGCAACCATCAATATGGCTGGAGCAGCAGTGACCATCACAGTTTTAACACTTGCAGCTGTTCATACCTTACACATCGAAACCAGTTTCTTAACGATGTTGGTTTTATCTGTCGTTGCTGTAGTTACTGCTTGTGGTGCTTCTGGTGTTGCCGGTGGTTCTTTATTGTTGATTCCTGTTGCATGTGGTCTGTTTGGTATCAAACCTGAAATTGCTATGCAAGTCGTTGCAATCGGCATGGTGATCAGCGTATTACAAGACTCAACTGAAACAGCTTTAAACTCATCAACTGACGTTCTATTTACAGCAGCAGTTGATCAAGCCAAAAATAAGTAATATATTGAAAAGTAAAATATTTAGCTATGTTTTACTATGCCATTTCAACATTTACCTATTTGGGTACAGCTGGGCGCATTTATGCTCGCAGTCAATGCGGGCATTGTGAATGTTCTCGGTCTGATTACCCTTCTACATCAGTCTGTATCTCATATGACAGGCAATGCCAGCATACTTGCTATTCATTTGGTCAATGGGCAATATGCTGATGTACTCTATATCGCACTGGTCATTTTTTGCTATGTTTTAGGCTCAAGTTATAGTGGATTTATCTTGGGAAATAGCCACTTTAAACTTGGTCGAAGATATGGAATTCCGCTTAGTTTAGTTGCCCTTTTTCTATTTTTTTGTTGGATTTTTCTTAGAATTTATCCGCATTATTCACTTTTATGGGCAGCGGCTGCAATGGGTATTCAAAATGCTATGGTCAGTCACTATCAAGGCGCAATTATCCGCACCACCCATCTATCAGGCGTATTAACAGATTTGGGATTGGCACTCGGCTATCTACTTCGTGGCTTAGGCGTCGAAAAACGTCGAATTATTTTACATTTACTGATTTTAACTGGATTTATTATCGGTGGAGTGATTGCAGCGATACTAGAACCTTATTTACAATTGGATGCATTCCTCGTGCCTACGATCTTAAGTCTATTTATGAGCTTGGCATATTGGTTGATTTACGTTCGATACTCATTTTTTCAAAGATAATGGTTGGAAATTCAAATGGTTAAAAATGCACTGCAAGCACAGTTGCTTAAAGCAGGTTTAGTTGACAATAAAAAAGCAAAAAAACTAAGCAAACAGGCACAGCATGATAAACGTACTGGGCAAAGCGATGAAGCTGAATTGAAAGCGAAGATCGAACAAGATCAAAAAGTAAAAGTCGAAAAAGATCAATCATTAAACATGGAAAAACAACGTGTACTCGAAGAAAAAGCGTTGAAGGCCGCTATTTTACAGATGATTGATCAACATAAAATCAAAGACACGGATGGTGATAATGTCTATCAATTTATTGATGAAAATAAAATCAAAAAAGTCTATATCAATCAACAGGTTTATAATGCCTTAGTCGCTGGTAGTCTGGTGATCGGCAAAAAAGAAGCTGATGATTATGGTTTTTTACCTAAGGCATTGGCTGAAAGAATTAACGACAAAATGCAAGGTTTTATCCTCGTGAATAATTCTGAAAATAATGAACAAATTACTGATGAGGAAGATCCATACGCAGCTTATGTGATTCCTGATGATTTGATGTGGTAATAGCCAAATCCAATCATGGATCTTTAATGTAAATATTCAAGTAAAAAAGCCAGTATTCATTACTGGCTTTTTTGTTCTTAGGTAAGCCTTTGGATAAGCATTTCTACTCATGAAAGATAAAGAGTAAATGAATAGCAAAATAAAGATTGCCTAATAAAGCAGCAAATATCGTTAAATAACTGGATTATTCAAGCAATTTTTTAGACTTTGATTCGCCAAAATCTTACAATAATTCAGCAATGATATTTTTGCTTAAACTGCAATCATATTAAAAAAGATCAGATAATCAATATTTAAGGAACCACTATGGATCAATTGCAACTCATGACTTGTGTCGCAGATTTACGTGAGGTTTATCATAAACGTGTTCCAAAAATGTTTGTAGATTATTGTGATTCAGGTTCATGGACAGAATATACCTGGCATAAAAACTCTGAGGATTTTAAACAATACCATTTTAGACAAAAAGTTCTGGTTGATATGGATAACCGCTCTGTTGCGACTCAAATGCTTGGTCAGGATGTTGCAATGCCTGTTGCACTTGCTCCGACAGGTTTAATCGGTATGCAACATGCTGATGGTGAGATTTTAGCTGCCAAAGCTGCAGAAAAATTTGGTATTCCTTATATCATGTCGACCATGAGTATTTGTTCGATCGAAGCGGTCGCTGCTGCAACGACTAAACCATTTTGGTTTCAGCTTTATATGATGAAAGACCGCAAATTTATGCAAAATTTGATTCAGCGTGCAAAAAATGCAGGCTGTAGTGCATTGGTTTTGACCGCAGATTTGCAGATTATGGGACAACGCCACAAAGATATTAAAAATGGTTTGTCTGCACCTCCTCGCCTCACCTTTAGAAATTTACTTGACATGTGCAGTAAACCAGCTTGGTGTATGGCGATGTTGAAAACACAGCATCGTACATTTGGCAATATCGTTGGACATGTTGATGGTATCAGCAATACTGGCTCACTTTCTGCATGGACCACTGAACAATTTGATATGCAATTAAGTTGGAACGACGTGGCTTGGGTCAAAGAACAATGGGGCGGAAAGCTTATTATCAAAGGCATTATGGAAGTTGATGATGCCATCCAAGCAGTCAAAGCTGGTGCAGATGCGATCGTGGTTTCAAATCATGGTGGTCGTCAGTTAGATAGTGCCCCTTCAACGATTTCGGTACTTGAGGAAATCGTTTTAGCTGTTGGGGATCAAACAGAAGTATATATTGATAGCGGTATACGCACTGGACAAGATGTATTAAAAGCCATTGCTCTAGGTGCTAAAGGCACACTTATTGGGCGTGCCTTTATTTACGGCCTAGGTGCTTATGGCGAACAAGGTGTAACTAAAGTATTGGAAATACTCAAGAAAGAATTGGATTTGAGTATGGCATTTTGCGGTAAAGTTAATATTCAACAGATCGATAAAAGTATATTAAGAGAATAATCTCGTTATTCTTCAATATAATTTATTTAATTATTCATCTTAGAATGTCTGGAAATGTCGGCTTCACTCTAAAGCCGACATTTTTATATTACATTCACATTTTATACGTCATAAAAGTTTTGATAATTGTGTGATTAGTCTAATAAATGTAGGGAAATCGTTATTCAACCTGAATTTGTCATTTATTATCAATAAAATACCCTATTGCTAAATTTGAGGTTTTTAATTTTGGACAATATGGGACTTATCCAAAGTGTACGTGATTGGTCAGATCAATATCCATGGCTTGAAATGCTCACGTCATTAGCTATTTTATTGGCGGTGGCTTTTATCGCCAATTTTATTGCAAAACAAGTCGTTGTGCGCGGTATAAGAAAACTCATTACGCGCATGAAATTTAAACATAGCGATGTTATTTCTCAGCATAGTGTCATTCGCAGAATTGCCAATATTATTCCTGCGATCGTGATTATGAACGGGATTATTACCGTTCCACATCTTTCAGAAAAATTGATTGTGTTTGTACAAATGCTCTCTCAGGCATTTATTTTCTTAACGATTGCACTGGCGATAAGTGAATTTTTAAGTGTTTTTAACATTATTTATCAACAAAATCCAAAATCTCGCAATAAGCCAATCAAAGGATATCTGCAGTTAGTCAAACTGATCATTTTTATTGTTTGTGCCTTGATGATCTTGGGTACATTCTTGAAAAAGGATGTCTTTACTTTGTTGGCTGGCTTTGGTGCAATGGCTGCCGTACTGATGTTGGTCTTTCAAAATACTATCTTATCCCTCGTCGCATCGGTACAGATTTCATCTTATGATACGATTCGAATCGGTGATTGGATTGAAATTCCTTCTCTACATGCAGACGGTACTGTCATTGATATGTCATTACACTCTGTCACGATTGAAAACTTTGATAAAACCTTTACCACGATTCCAACCAATAAATTGGTGACAGATACTTTTAAAAACTATCGTGGAATGCAGCAAATTGGTGCTAGACGTATCAAACGATCGATCTTTATTGATCAACAAAGCGTGCATTTCATGGATCATGATGAATATCAAAAGCTTAAACGATTTTTATTACTAGATCATTATCTTGATGAAAAACAAAGTGAAATTTCTGCTTTTAACCAACAGCTAGAAGATGAGTCTGTCTATAATCAAAGACGCTTAACCAATTTGGGTACATTTAGGGCTTATATTGAGTTGTATCTTAGAAAACATCCAAATATCGCACAAAATCAAACGATTATTGTCCGTCAGATGCAACCAACCAGTGAAGGTCTGCCTTTAGAAGTCTATGCCTTTACCAATACGACGGTTTGGAAAGATTATGAAGCGATTCAATCGGATATCTTTGATCATTTATTTGCGATTATCCCTGAGTTTGGTTTGAAAATTTACCAAGCACCTTCAGGTTCGGATATGCAACAATTGATTCATAAATCTTAAATGATAAGACGATGTTTTTGATCAGATTATCACTAGACTAAATGTTTAGTGGTAATCACACTATTATCTAGTTTGTTCCCTCTCTAGCACTAAATTGCTTGCTCACTATACCTATAAAACATTCCATCATTCCCTATTATTTATCGTCTTCTATCCCTTAAATAATCGTATTTATTCTCTTAAGACATCAAGAAGATATAAGGTTTACTCTTCGATATTTTTCTTCTGTTTTATTGAACAAGTTCACTTTTTTGATGCAATTTTCTGCTATTCTAGACGGTGGAAAAATGTTTTGGTTTATGATTTAAAAATCAGACTAAGTCTCTGATATCGATTAGATTTAATAAAGGTGATATGTAATGTTACAATGGTTCGAAAAATTAGTTGATCCCTATCCCACGAAAGGTTTAAACGAACCATTACCCAGCACTTTTTTTGCATTTGTATGGCAAGCTGCATCTGGTGTTAAACGTTACTTACTGCTTTTAGTTTTATTTACAGCCGCAACGGCTAGTTTTGAAGCTATTTTTTATTCTCAGATTGGTCATTTGGTTGACTGGTTAAGCGGTTCAACACCTGAAAATTTTTTAGAAAATCACAAAACAAATCTCATTATTTTGACAGGTTTTTTACTGGCAAATATATTTTTTTCAAGCATCCAATCGATCGTTCGCCATCAGATTTTATATAGTAGTTTTCCAATGCGTCTGCGTTGGCGTTTTCACAACCTATTGTTACTACATGGTTTAGATTTTTTCCATAGTGATTTTGCAGGTCGCTTATCCTCAAAAGTAATGCAAACCTCATTAGCAGTCCGTGAGTTCTGGGTCATTTTGGGCGACATGGTAACTTATGTTGTTATTTATTTCGTAACCATCAGCATCGTTTTAGGTACAGTTTCCCCTATTTTACTGATTCCATTACTGATTTGGTTGGCACTCTTTGTTTGTAGTGCGTGCTATTTTATTCCAAAGTTAGGTCGTATTTCCAAAGCTCAAGCGGATGCACGAGCAGTTATGACTGGACGTGTAACTGATGCTTATACCAATATACAGACTGTAAAATTATTTGCACATGCAGGACGCGAAAGCCAGTACGCCAAAGAGTCTATGCAAGATTTTATGGTGACTGTGTTCAAACAAATGCGATTGGGTGTTTTATACCAAATTTGTACCAACTTACTTACAGCAGTATTGTTTTTAGGTGTGCTCGGTACGGCTGTGTACCTTTGGATGCAAGGCTTGGCAGCGATTGGTGTAATCGCTGCAACTACAGCGATGATTTTAAAACTAAATAGTATGGCTGAATTTATGATGTGGCAAACCTCAGCACTATTTGAAAATGTCGGTACAATTCAAGATGGCATGGTGACCATGGCTAAACCGATCGCTATCCAAGATAAAGAAGATGCTAAGCCCTTGCAAGTTGCACATGGTGAAATCAAATTTGAAAATGTCACTTTTGCTTATAATCAAAAAAATGTGATTGATCACTTTAATTTGACCATAAAACCCGGTGAAAAAATTGGTATTGTTGGGCGTTCTGGCGCTGGAAAATCGACATTAATTCAATTATTACTGCATTTTTATAATATCAACCAAGGTCGTATTTTGATTGATGGACAAAACATTCAGGATGTAAGCCAAGATAGTCTTCGTAAAAATATTGCCCTTGTAACTCAAGATACCTCATTGTTACATCGTACTGTCGCTGAAAATATTAAATACGGCCGTCCTGATGCAAGTGATGAAGAAATGATGCTTGCAGTTAAAAAAGCCAAAGCTGATGAGTTTATTCCGCAGTTAAGTGATTTACGTGGACGTCAAGGATTTGATGCCTATATGGGTGAGCGCGGTGTCAAACTTTCGGGCGGACAACGCCAACGTATTGCGATTGCTCGTGTATTTTTAAAAGATGCACCGATTCTCATTTTAGATGAAGCAACCAGTGCGCTTGATTCAGAAGTTGAAGCTGCAATTCAGAGTAGCTTAGATGAGCTTATGACAGACAAAACAGTGATTGCAATTGCACACCGTTTATCTACAATTGCTCAAATGGATAGATTAATTGTATTAGATCAAGGACATATTGCAGAACAAGGGACACATGAGGAATTAATCGCTCAAAATGGTATCTATGCACATCTTTGGCAGCGCCAAACTGGTGGCTTTTTAGTAGAACAACACCCTGCAAAAAATAAGGAACAAGCTTAAATGTTTTATTTGGAAGATATTAAAATTGGTGATCATTTTCAAAGCCGCGAATATGAAATGACCCTAGAGGAAATCTTACAGTTCGCAAAAATGTATGATCCTCAAGTTTTCCATACTGATCCTGAGAAAGCCAAAGATCACATTATTTTTCAAGGTATTGCAGCAAGTGGCTGGCATACAGGTGCTGTAACAATGAGACTGTGGACAGAATGTTTTCCTGTTGCTCATGGTCTGATCGGTACAGAATCGAGCCTACGTTGGCCACGTCCTACTCGTCCGGGTGATAAAATTCGAGTGGATGTCGAAATTGTGTCGATTACCCCTTCTAAAACCAAATTTGATCGTGCAATCGTCACTTATGTGACTCAAGCCAAAAACCAATTTGATGATGTATTGTTGATTTCTACGACAAAAATTGTGGTTTTTAAACGTGATTCTGATCAATCTATGGATTGATCTAATCTGTTAAATGCGGTTGTTTTGTCTTACAATTTTTATGGTTTTAAAATAAAATTGTGACAAGATGTCGAAGCTAACTAGAAAATAAATTGAGAGCAATGGATCGCAAATGAAAGTAGTGTCAGCTCGTCAAGATCAGGGTATTCCTGGTGTCTATGGACTTTTATTATTGGATATTGTATCTCGTTGGGGATACAGCGCTGAAACTTTATTTTCACCTTTTAATTTTACCAATGAACAACTTGCTGAACCTGAATGTCGTATTCCCACACCTATCGCAAATGAATTGGTCAAACATGCTTTAAAAATTACGGGTGAAAGTACTTTGGGCTACCAACTTGGTGCGCAGATGCGAATTTCTATCCATGGTTTTATTGGTTATGCAATCATGACCGCCCATGATATTACAGAAGCTCTGGTTTTAGCGAATCGTTTTATCCAACTTCGTATGCCATTTTTACAGCTATATTTTTCGACTTTTGGTGAAAAAGCCACCTTGCAATTGCAATGTGATATTGATATTGAACCTCTCCGCACTGAAATTGTGACAGGTCTTACTTTCGGTATTATGACCATGGCGAAGGCTTTGACTGGAATCGACAACCTCGAAAGCGATATTGATTTTGATTTTCCTAAACCAGATGGATTTGATAAATACATTGCCCTATGCCCGCAGCACAATTTCCGTTTTGATCAACCGCATTTATTGGCAAGTTTTGATAAAAAATATCTTGGTATGAAAATTATCAATGCAGATCCAATTTCTAGTCAAATTGCAATCAATCAATGTGAAGCAGAACTTTCAGCACTCGGTGAACGTCGTCGTTTAGCCATGCGTGTCCGTGATATCCTGACACATTCGGAACAGCATTATCTAAGCATAGAAAATGTGGCTGACCGTTTACACATGTCTGATCGGACTTTAAAACGCCAATTGGCTGCTGAAGGAACATCATTTTCTACGCTTGTCGATGAGGTTCGATATCGTCACGCAACTTCATTGCTTTCACGTACCGATTATTCTCTAGAACAAATCGCAGATGAGCTTGGTTATAGTGATGTGGCAAATTTTAGCCGAGCATTTAAACGATGGAGTGGTCGAAGCCCAAGTAGTTGGCGTAAAGACCCTTATTTATAAAAACTTTTGTTATAATCTACACAATTTACGCGACCCGATATTAGGATTTAAGGAGTCATCATGAATCATCCTTCGGATTTGAAATATGCAAAAACACACGAATGGGTAAAAATCGAAGGTGATCTTGTGGTTACCGGAATTTCCGACCATGCACAGGATGCTTTGGGTGATTTAGTCTATGTTGAAGCACCTGATGTTGGTTCAACTGTTACTGCAGAACAGCCTGTAGGTGTGGTTGAATCGGTTAAAACTGCTTCTGATATCCATGCACCAGTTTCAGGTCAAGTGGTTGAAATCAATCCTGCACTTGAAGATGATCCTGATTTTGTAAATGAAGATCCGTATGGCAAAGGTTGGATTTATAAAATCAAACCTGACAATATGGCTGACGTTGAAAAGTTACTCAGCAATACCGAATACGAATCTGGTCTTTAATATTTAAAATATCAATTTTAAATAGACAAAATATACAGATAAAAAAATCAGCCAATCGGCTGATTTTTTTATCTAAATTGAAGCTTATAAAATATTAAAAGCCCCTATCCTTATGCTGTGCGACGAAAACTTTGTTCTTGTAACATCTCGCATATTTCCAATAAAACAGCGTGGGTTTTATCCCAACCTAGACAACCATCTGTAACTGATTGACCATATTTCATTTCACATGAAATCTTTTGATTTCCATCAAATAAATGACTTTCTAACATTACGCCTTTTACATGAGTTTGCGGTTTTTCAGCGATAATTTGACGTAAAATATCAGGTTGAGAAAGTGGATTTTTCGAGCTATTTCCATGACTACAATCAATTACTAAAGCTGGAAGTTGACCATTATTTTTTGTGCGAATTTTTTCAATAGACTGTGCATCATAATTAGGACCAGTATTCGCACCACGTAAAATTAAATGTGCAAATGGATTGCCTTGACTCTGCAACACGCTTGGTAAGCCTTTTTGATTCATACCCAAAAATTGATGTTGATTTGATGCCGATTGAATAGCATCTAAAGCGATTTGGATCGAACCATCCGTACCATTTTTGAAGCCAATGCTGTACGGCATTAAACTTGAAATTTCACGATGAATTTGCGATTCACTGGTACGTGCACCAATTGCACCCCAAGCCAATAAATCATCAAAATATGCGGTTGCCATTGGACTTAAAATCTCACTGGCAATCGGCAAGCCCATTTCGATTATTTGCAAATATAATTCACGTGATTTTTCTAAACCTAATTGTAGGTCTGATGAACCATCCAAATTTGGATCATACATATAACCTTTCCAACCCACTGTGGTACGTGGTTTTTCGATATATGTACGCATAACCAAGAAAATGTGATCTGAAACATGTTTTTGTAGTTCTAATAACTTTTCTGCATATTCCAAGGCTGATTTTGGATCATGAATTGAACATGGTCCTGTAATGACCAGCAAACGCGTATCTTCACCCGAGAGTATTTTTTCAATTGTTGTTCTATGTGCCTGAACTTGTTCAGCAAGTTCTTGTTTCAACGGTAAATATTTTTTAAGTTGCTGCGGTAAATGTACCGTATTTTCTTCTGTCTGTGTTTGTTCTAAAGCATTATTCAAAGCATTCATTGGTTCATCCTTTGGACATTTCGTCCGATCTTTTATTTGAGCTTATGGGGTCTATTCGATTGCAAGGCTTGAGTCATGAACTGACTAAAGTAAAACCAATAACCGTTACCAAAGTATGAATAAGCTGTAAATTTCATTTAATATCTCCAAAATTTTCAATATGTTTTGCTATGCGCATAAAAAAACCTGACCGGTTTGCCGATCAGGTTATATTCACTATGATGGGCAACCTACTTTTTCCGTGCCCAAACGTATTCAGGCAATTATCTAAAGAACTGCCAAAAATAATACGCTTTTACCATCATAGCTTGAGTCAACATAGGTATTCAAAATAAATAAATCTTGAAAAATACAATACGCCCTGTTTCTATACTTGACAAGTATTTTTTATAAATTTTCAACATTTTTTACAGTAATTTTTCCGATGTTGACTAAAAAACATTCTCTCGATACACTGCAACTCATCTTTTTTTTAATATTGTTAGAGTCTCCGCCAATGAAGTAAGTCTTTTTTCCATCAAATTCTCTTTTATCTTTTTTTGATGCGCAAAATAGACAATTTCTAGTTGATTCTTCACATATTATTTTCAATATAATCTATTCAATCAACAGCTCGATATCTTTTCGCTTTATTTTGTGCATCCTTGTTTCGGAGTTTCTAAAATGACTCAGCAAGTTTGTATCGTACAAAACTTATCTGTTGAAAGACAAAATCATCGTATTTTTTCTTCGTTAAATTTTAGTCTCACTTATGGTCAATTATCTGGCTTAATTGGGCGAAATGGACAGGGAAAATCAATCTTACTCAATACATTAAATCAGCCTAATCAAAAAATAGAGCATATTTCTGGGCAAATTCACTGGCATGTGCCTTTTGCATTTTTATCACAGCATGATAGGACACATGCAACAACGATTGCAGAAGCACTGAATATTCATGAGATTATTAATGCATTAGATCGTATTGAAATGGGTAAATCTTCCCCATCTGATTTTGAAATATTGGAAAATAATTGGCATATACGAGAGCAATGGGCTGAACAATTATCAGCGGCAAATCTTCCAAATGACTTTCAGTATTTAGTAGAAAATTTAAGTGAAGGACAAAAGACAAAATTAGCACTATGCAAATTGTTTTCGTTGAAAGATCATTACCTATTACTCGATGAACCAAGTAATCATTTAGATCTAGAAAGTCGTGATTGGTTTATTCAATCTTTACTTAAACACCCTGCTGGCGCATTTATCGCAAGCCATGATACAAATTTGCTCAATCATATGCAGCATATCTATGCATTGAACCAGTTTGGAATACAGCATTATTTAGGTGATTATGCACATTATCTTAAACAAAATGATTTACAAATTGCGGCCCTAGAACGCAAATTTAGCAATGAAAAATCGGCTTTGCAGCAAATTAAAGTTCAACAAAATGACACGCGTTTAAAAGCAGATAAGCGTAGCACTGCAGGA
Source organism: Acinetobacter gerneri DSM 14967 = CIP 107464 = MTCC 9824 (assembly GCF_000368565.1). Lineage (GTDB taxonomy): Bacteria > Pseudomonadota > Gammaproteobacteria > Pseudomonadales > Moraxellaceae > Acinetobacter > Acinetobacter gerneri. Next base: position 227,759 of record NZ_KB849544.1, read on the forward strand.
AAAAATGCTCGTGGTTCTCAAGCAAAGATTTTATTAGATGCAAAAAAGAATGCCTCTGAAAAATCACAAAAGCGTTTGAATATTCAACAAAATAATCAAACAGAACATTTGCAACAGTCTATCGCTGAACATAGACGGCAAATCGAAGTGATCAAACCACAAAGTTTTGATTTTGAATTTTCCAGCAATAAAACTGGAGAAATAATGCGAATAAAGCAACTTAAGCTGAATTATGGCACTCAAATTCCGATAGATTTTGCCTTAAATGCACAGGATAAAATTCATCTAGTTGGAGTAAACGGCATAGGTAAATCGACATTTTTAAAGACTTTAGCTTCTCTAAAATTTAATGATCGAGCTGAAATTGTCAGCAAATCAAATATTGTTTATTTGGATCAAACTTTATGTGAAATATTTCCTGATCCTGATCTGTCTATTTTATCTCATCTCAATCTGATTAACCCCGAGATAAGTGCACAAGAATGGCGAAATCAGCTTGGACGTTTACGTATCAGATTAGACAAAAGTCTACTTCGTATAAATCAACTCAGTGGTGGCGAACGACTCAAAGTTGCCTTACTCGCGCTCAGTAAAGCACATCGTCAAGTTGATTTACTGCTTTTAGACGAGCCAGAAAATCATCTCGATATTGAATCAAAAGATCTGCTTGCAGCAGCTATCCGCGCTTTTAAAGGTGCTGTGATTTTAGTTTCACATGATCAACATTTTGTGGAAAGTTGTCATATCCAATCTTCTTTTATGATTGAATAATTCGGGTCTGTTGTAAATTTCATCTAAACCCAATAAAAAAAGACCAAGTTAAAACTTGGTCTTTTTACTTCAATCACTTTATGCGATTTACTCTATTGCTTGTTGCAAATCTTTAGGTGCAACTGGCTCTTTATTGACTGCATTTTCATTTGCATCACTAAAGTGATCATTCACTAAAAATACGGTAATAATCCCTAAAATTGCTGGAATACTCAGTGCGAGGAAGTTGTAAACATGTGGTAGATGAAGCGACAACAACCACCCTGTCAAAATTGGTCCTAAAATCGCACCAATACGCCCCATACCTAAGCCCCAACCAATCCCGGTAGTACGGATATTTGCAGGATAGAATTTTGACATATAGGCAAGTAACATGATTTGTGCACCAATAGACGCAGCACCCGCACATGCGATAAGGAAATACAAAATAATGCTGTCAAACTGCATAGATAGTAATGATAAAGACACAGCACCAATCAATAACATGATCATCAACACATATTTTAGATTGTATTTATCAGCCAGATAACCACCCAAAATCGAACCGACCATTCCACCGACGTTAAGCGCAAAGAGGAAGATCAAACTTTTAGATAAGTTATAACCTGCTTCAATCATCAATTTTGGCAGCCAGTTTCCGAGCGCATAAACCATGATAAGTGTCATAAAAATTGAACACCAGAACATCACAGTACTAAATGCACGACCCTTTGCAAAAATCATTTTAATAGGTGCAGATTCTGCCGCTTGATTTGATGAGTCTAATACAAACACATGATCTTCTTGATATTTGTATTCTGGTACCATTTTCGACAAAAAGGTTTTTACTTTAAGATCTTGTTTTTTACGCACCAAGTAATCGATTGATTCTGGTAGTAATTTCATCATAGGTAAAAGTACGATTAGTGGCACACCTGCAATCATAAACATGATTTTCCAACCATAAATTGGAACAAGCACCGAACCTAATGACGCACCCAACATCCCACCGATTGCATAACCACTAAACATCAAAGTCACAAAGAAACTTTTAAATTTCTTCGGTGCGTATTCGCTGACTAAAGCGATCACATTTGGCATTACACCGCCAATCCCGATTCCCGCAATAAAGCGATAAACCGCAAATTCATTCACAGATTTGGCAAAACCACAAAGTACTGTAAATAAACTAAACAATATAATACACGTGAAAATTACTTTTTTTCGGCTAACACCAAGATGTTCCAATTTGTCTGAAATCGTACCAAATATCAGTGCACCGAACATCATCCCAAATAATGCGACACTGCCTACAAAGCCCGCCGTTACAGGACTTATTGCCCACTCTTTCATTAAAAGTGGCAATGCAACACCATAAATAACCAAATCATAGCCATCAAAAATAATGACTAAGGTACATAGTATAATCACTCGCCAATGAAATCCTGTTAGCTTTGAATGATTAATCATCTCTGTAACATTAATTTGCTGCATACATCCCTCCAGCAAAATCAAATAAAATAGTATTTAAAAATCTAAGTTATACTTTCAAAGTATAATTTCAGAAAAAATTTAGAATTTTTTAAATACTGAAACTGTGTTTGAAATCTTTAATTCCCTACTAATTTACAAGGAATTTAGTAAAAAATATAATTTTTTATAAGTATTTAATTATGTTGAAAAAGTATTGGATTATTCACGTAATAATTTAAACTAAATAATAATTTACATGAAGGTTAACTCAAATTTAACAGTATTTTAAGAGTCAATTATTAATATATAAGATTATTTATGATTTATAGATATCAGATATTAGCTTGAAATGGCTATTTTTAATTTTCTACTGAGTTATGTGAAATTTATAAAATGTGATTTATATACTTGCTTGAAAAATTAGTTAAATTTTCAACAATAAAAAATGCTGATCTAAAATTATTTACACGGACATGCAATTTTAGGATCAGCATTAACTTATACCAAAATGGTAACTTGTCGCTTGATTAGATATGGTAAAAATCTAATACGGCATTGATTTTGTCATTTAATAAAATCACTTGTTTATAAGTAATTTTAAAACCTTGTTCAGAGGCTTTAATTCGATAATTAACCTGCCCAAAGAAGCGATTTGCAATTTCCATACGGACATATGAAGTATCCCAACCTGCTTCAACATGGATTTCATCATTCTCAATTTTAACGATGCGGATATTACTGATTTGATGCAAAGTACGTGGCAAAGGATACGCTGATGATGATTTTTCAGTTTCAACACGGAACACTCGATCTTCTAAACCACCGCGATTTGGATAGTAAATCAAAGACATTTGGCGTTTTGGATCCGTGGTATATTCATGTTCAGATTTCCACTGAGGAACATGAAAAATCATGTTTTCGTCAAAATCATTCAGATAAAGATCCCAATTTTTCTTGTCACAATGACTCGCATTGTCATATAAAAACTGTTCAAGTTTATATTGTAATTCAGCATTCTTTTCCATGAATTATTGCTCCACCACTTCAATTTTACGTTTTGCCAAACCTTTTAACATCATGTTTTGCCACGTTCTATGCTGATTGACATATAAGCCTTCATGCGTGATTTCGGCACCAGTAATTACAGGATTTATCCCTAAAATTTTACTGTTTTTAGATTCACCATAATTCCAGTTTTGGAAACCGCGTGAAATATCATTCCACTGATTATTACGCGCTTCAAAACCGCGTTGAGCCTCTTTAAACTCAACAAGATCATCAGGTGTACCCATGCCAGATACGTTGAAAAAGTCTTCGAACTGACGAATACGGCTTTCACGATCTGCGTCCGACTCACCTTTTACACCAAGACATTGGCTGATAATTTCTGTTTTATTCCAAGCTACTGGACGTACAATACGCAGTTGCGAACTAATTTGATCCATAAAAAATAATGATGGATAAATATTTAAATTTCTTAAACGATGCATCATCCATTCAGCAGTTTCAGTTCCATACTCATCAAGTAATCTAGGCATCACTGAAGCATAACCAGGACGGACATCTGGGTTTGGCATATCACTAAACAATACGCCGTGACCATGGTTAAAGGTAAACCAACCATCATCAGTTTGTTTATCTCCAGCACCCAACTTACTATAATCTAGAGTTTTTTCAGGAACGATACCTTTTTCAGCATTGACTGTTTGACGATGTTGGACTGTCGCAACATAGTTATAATGCACTGTACTCACATGGTAGCCATCTAGACCATTTTCATTTTGGAGTTTCCAGTTTGCATCAAATTCGTATTTAGAACGCCCTTCAATAACCTCTAGCTCACCAGTAGGTGATTGAGCGATCATCATATCTAAAAACTTGCGTGTATCCCCTAAAAATTCATCCAGTGACGTGTCTGTATTGACATCTAAATTAACAAATACAAAACCGCGATAACTTTGTACTAAGCCTTTTTTTAAGCCCATTTTAGACTTATCAAAAGTTTCTGGGTCATATTCACCCGGTGCTTTTACTTTGAGCAACTTTCCATCATTTTTATAACACCAAGCATGGAATGGACATACAAAATTTGCTTGGTTTCCTTTATATACACGAGTAAGCGTTGTACCACGATGCGAACAAGTATTTGACAATGCATGTAATTGTCCTTCCTTATCACGGGTGATGATCATCGGATAACGACCAACCTGCACTGTAATAAAATCATTAGGATTTTGAATTTCGCTTTCATGACATGCATAAATCCATGTTTTTTCGAAAATTAATTCCATTTCTAATGCAAACAATTCTGGCTCGGTGAAAATTTCACGTCCTACACGAAATACACCGTCTTGTTCTCTAAAATCAATATTGCTATTCACAAAATCTTTCCAATTTCGTGCATTGGCTTGAATATTTTGCATTCCATTTCTCCTTATTCCTTTGTCATAAGTTAAAAGAACAAGGCAAAATAAAATATCCAAAAATATGATATTTTTATCCAAATATTGTGCGTTTATTTTCAATATTTTGTAAAAAGTATAATTTTATACCTTTTTGATATTTTATCGCTTGCCATAAATTGATTAGACTGACAATCATAATAATAATTTTGTTATGGATTAACCGTTTAAGCGTTGCATCAGATAGCATGGTGAGCAATATGACCAGTCAATTATCTTTATCAACACAACTTAATGTTTCAGAAGCCCGCAATTGGATGAATAATATTTGTGGGCAACATGATCTCGTCGTTAAAAATCATGCAAAATTGAATTTTCAACATGAATTTGCCAAATTTAAACATGATTCAATTGCACTAGGCTATATTCAATATGGTACTGATGCCTCTATTATCAATGAAAAAAAACTACACTGTTATAGTATTAGCTTACCGCTAAGTGGCATGCAAGAGTTAGATATTGGTTCTGATCGAATCCTTTCAAATGCAGACAAAGGCTTGATTATCAATCCACAAAAGGAATTGATGCTAAATATTTCTGGAGACTGTAAAAAGCTACATTTAGCTATTCCCAAAGATAAAATTAATCAAGTTTTAAGCCATATTTTGCGTGAAGAAATATGTGAAGATTTGATATTTGATGCTGAAATGAATATGGATGCATTGGCAATCGCGCAATGGTGGAGACAAATTAGCTTTTATTTAGATGAAATACGCCTTTTGGGCATCGAAAGCTTGCAATTTATGTCAGTGGAAATTGAAAATTTATTAATTAAAAAACTTCTTATTTCTCAAAATCATAATTATAGTTCTCAATTGATCCAAAGCATGAATCAACATCTTCCGAGAGAACTAGATCGTGTGGTGCAATTTATGCATGAGCACTACCAAAGTCAGATCTCTTTGGCAATTTTATGTGAGATTTCACATACTTCAGCATCAAAACTTAATCAATTATTCAATGAATATTACCATCAAACCCCGATGCAATATCTCAAACAAATACGACTTAAAAAAGTATTTGAAATGATTAAAACCAATCCAAGAGAAAGTATTACAGAGATAGCCTTAGCACATGGTTTTATCCATATGGGGCATTTTTCTAACGATTATAAATCTATGTTTCAAGAAACAGCTAAGCAAACCGCAAAACGTTATTTAATCTAAATAGTTCGTTTGAGATATTAGAACCAGCTTAGATCTAAAGCAGTTACGATCTCAATAGTTCTATTGTATTACTTAAAAATAATAATAAATCCACGATAAAATACGTACCAAAATCACCCTCTGCTTCTTCGGCTACAAGACCAATAACTTAGTCTGAATATAAATAAAAAAGGTCGATATATATCGACCTTTTTTTATTTCTAAATTAGAATTTTTTGGTATAGGTTGTTAAGACACGGTTTTCTTGGAATGAGTTACCATTTTTAATGTCATAATTAATATATAACCATTGGAATGATAAGCCTTTTAATTTTGGATTTTGGATTTTGGAAATCATAGCCTAAGATAAAGTTCGTTTCACTTTCTCTATTATCACGTCCTTGACCATCCTTAAAATCAAAGCCATGTACATATTTAACTAAGGCATTTAAACCAGGTACATAATTTTTAAAATCATATCCATAGAGAAAATGGACTGATTTTTCATCTTTTTTAAAGAAGCCTGTGGTATTCCAGTTAATAAAATATAATTCTGGTAAAAAGCCATCTGGTAAAGGATAACCTGTATCACCAAATAATTGTTGATAGCCCAAAGCGACAGTATGGTTACCTACAAAAACTTTTTCTAATAATCCAAGATTGTGGTTATCTACTTCCCCAGCTTGTGAGCTACCTGAATCTTGTGAACGGAAATATTTCAAACGCGTTTGTGATTTAAAGTTTTGTCCTTTCCACCAATATTCTAAACCAAGATAATGTTTATCATAGAGGTCTTCTAAATCACCATAATAATACTCAGCTTTTAAGTTTGGAGTAATATCATATTTTAAGTCTACATAATTTAAACCATCAGTAAAATATTTAGTACCATTTACTGTATATGAAAACTCATGGAATTTTTCTTCATAGCGTGGTGAAACACGTTCTACACGACCGAATTCAACTTTAAATTTATCAGTAACTTGGGATTTAACTTGTCCACCCCAATATGAACTTAATAACTGACGACTAGCATCTGTAGAAGTAATCGGTAAATCTAACCATAATTCACCAATTTTAAATTCAGTTTTATCGTATTTTAATTTAAGTGTACCACCATATTTTAAAAAGTTACGATCTTGGGTTTTAGACACAGTATCAAATGGTAAGATTGTATCATCTACATGGCGATCTCCACTTAAACGGAGTGCGTATTGTAATGATGCATCCATACCAATCTCGATCGGTTTATCTGCGACCGTTAAAACCGTAGGCACATAATCTGAAGTATAGAAACCTGAAATACCTTGTGACCAGCTTCCAGGATCTTTAATACTATCATTATCATAATTTCGTTCAATAAACGCATTTTTTAATACAAGTTTAAAATTATCTTCAGCTGCTGCTGATTGATATGCTCCGATTGCTAAAATAGAGAGTGTTAAACTTGCAAGTGGTTTCTTAAACAATTGTGAAACTGCCATAATAAATTCCATTTAGAGTGGCGGAAAATAAATCAAAATTTTTACATAATGACTTTTAAAACTAAAAATACATATAGTATTTTCAATATATGAGAATTTAGGTGATTAAAACTGTGTTAAATAACAATTCAATGTCCAAATGAATATAAAATTTTAAAATTATTCATTATAAGTTTTGATCGTATATTAGCATTGAAATCCATTTCCATAATCCCTTACTACTCAGTTAAATAAATCATCCAAACTGATTTAATTAATGTATGTACTTTACTTGTTTTTGTTCACTTTTTAAAATTTTTTATAAGTATTTATATATACCTTATAAATATGTGAATATTACCATAAAATGTCAAATTATATTGAAAATTCAATGTAAAAAGAGAAAATTTACAACACTTTTTTACTGTAAATTTTCTATTTTGATTGAATAATGCTGTATAGTTATTTCAAATATTCTTTTATATAATCAACCACTTGATCAGGTTTTTGTGCATGTAACCAATGACCTGCTTGATCTATTGTTTGCAGAATCACATTGGAAAATTGTTGTTCTATAGCTTGAACCTGTTGTTCTTGAGCGACATAAGGCGATAAGCCTCCACGAATAAATAAAGCAGGAATGTCACTTTTCACTTGATTTGTCCAAGATAAAATATCTTGATAATGAGCATATATTGAAGATAAATTAAATAACCACTGACCTTGTTTAAATGACATTAATAGAAATTGAATGACCATTTCTTCTTGAATATAATCACGCATTATCTCCATTGCATCTTTTCGTGATGAAATATTGGCATTTTCCACTGCAAATAATGCCTTAAATATCACATCGTGATGATTTTCTTGATATGCAAATGGTGCCATATCCAATACAACTATTTTATCCAAATTTGATGCTGCAATTTCAGCAAGCTTCATGGTGATTTTACCGCCCATGCTATGCCCGATTGCAGTGAATTTTTCTATATTTAAATGTTTGATCGTTTCTAATATATCTTGTGCCATTAAAGAATAATTCATATCTTCAGAATGCGATGAATGCCCATGATTTCTTACATCAATCTGAATTACATCATGAGTTTGACTGAATGCACGAGCAATCACACCCAAATTAGATAAACTACCAAACAGACCATGAATCAGTACAAGCGGAGTATTATTATTTGGTTCAGTTGCTTGAAGTAGCTGATAATTGAGTAACATGTCACGGTCCATTTCATCATAAAAGAAAGCTCTATCATCGCAATTTAGAGGCTTTTGAACAATATTTTTTTATTTATATTTCATATGATTATGTAAATTAAAAATAAGTGTATTTTAAGTCGACATTTTCATATTTAGCGTAGACTTACAACAATGTTTATTTATAGATTAAAAGAAATCAGCCTTAGCTGATTTCCGTTTTAATATTGTTGACCATGTGTAGCAACCGCGGAGCAATATCTTCTTCCAATTTTTCTCGGCCTAAAATAAAGCTTGGACCGCCACAGTTAAAGACCAAAAGTCCGTGTTGTTCATGCATCAATGGTACAGCGACGGAATTAACATCTTTATGCCATTCCCCAACTGAAAAACAATAGCCAAAATCTTCATAGTCTTTAAATGATTTATCTAAATCTCGACTAATCTTCAACCAATCTTCTTTATGTTTTTCACGTATTGCATCAAGTAAAAAATCACGTTCATCTTCAGGTAATGCAGCCAAACAAGCTCGTCCCATAGAACTCAGATGAATCGGTAAATATGTGCCCACTTGACGACGCATCGTCACATTTCCCTTGCCTTGCACCACATCCAAATAAATCATATTTAGGCGATCACGTGTGGCCATTGCAACTGCAGCACCAGCATGATCAGCCAAATCTTTCATATAAGGATGCGCAATTGAACGAATAGAAACATTCGAAAGCATAGAATATCCAAATGCTAAAACTCCAGCAGATAGTTGAAATTTACTAGAATTTGGAACTTGTTTTATATAGCCCAATCGGGAAAGTGTATGGGTTAATCGGGTAATGGTTGGCTTGGGTAACCCTGTCATTTGTGATAATTCTTGATTACCCAAATGTTGATATTTTGGCGTAAAACAACGCAACAATTCTAAACCACGTGCCAATGCCGTAATAAATTGACGATCATTTTCATCCTGCATATCTTCAATCGGATGTAAAAGTTCATGTCTTAATGGTGCCAATAAAGTTTCGGCTTGATCATTTTCAGGGAAATTACTCATACTTGGCGCCTAGTAAAATTTTCAACATATTTCGCATTGCGAAAATTATAATCCATTTCTTCTAATAAGAGCAAAAGAAGCAAACAATTGCGTTTGCTTCTCTTAAGTGATCTGACAACATTTTTAAATGGCTTGTTATGCAATTCACTTATTAATGTCAGCAGATTTCACATATAAATCATTTAAACAATCAAATGATTATTCAATGATGCCTTTGGCTTTTAATTCACTCAATTGTTTTTCATTTGTGATACGTGTCAGGATCTCATCAGTATGCTGACCCAATTTAGGCGGTGCAAAACGGTACTCTACAGGAGTTCGAGACAATTTGATCGGTGAACCAATTACTGTCAATTTTTCTTTCTCAGGATGCGGCATATCCACGAGCATATTTCGCGCAACAACTTGAGGCTCTTGAAAAGCTTGTTCAAGATTATTGATCATACCGACCGGAACTTTTGCCGCATGAATTGCACTCACCCACTCATTTGCAGTTTTTTGAGCAAAATGTTCTGCTAGTAAGCTGGTAATCTCTGTACGATGTTTGATACGGTCAGCATTTCGCGTATATCTCGGATCATTTGGTAACTCAGACAAACCAATTGCATTACACAATTGGATAAACTGCGTATCATTGCCACATGCAATAATAAAGTCTTGATCTGAACCTTTAAAGACTTGGTATGGAACAATATTTGCGTGTGCATTACCATAACGTTTTGGAATGTTTCCAGAAGCGAGATAGTTCATCCCCTGATTTGCTAAAGTTGCAATTTGCACATCCAAAAGCGCCATATCAATATGCTGCCCTAGACCTGTCAAATGTCGATTTAACAATGCTGCTTGAATCGCAATCGTAGAATATAAACCTGTGGTTAAATCTGAAAATGCAACACCTAGTTTTTGTGGTCCACCACCCGGTAAATCATCCTTTTCACCAGTCACGGACATCAAACCGCCCATACCTTGAATAATAAAATCATAACCGGGATCAGGTGCTCTAGGACCTGTTTGCCCAAAACCAGTAATTGAACAATACACTAATTTTGGGTTCAGTTCCGAAAGTGTTTCATAATCTAAGCCATATTTTTTCAATGACCCAGCTTTATAGTTTTCAATCACTACATCCGAATCCTGTGCCAAAGCACGGACTAAATCTTGTCCTTCAGGAGTCGCAATATCGATCGCAACAGACAATTTATTGCGATTTGTAGATTGGTAATAAGCTGCTTCTTGTGTGTCTTGACCAGCATCATTTTTCATCCATGGCGGTCCCCAAGATCGTGTATCATCACCACGTTTAGGACGTTCCACTTTTATGACTTCTGCACCGAGATCAGCCAAGATTTGTCCACACCAAGGTCCTGCGAGTACTCGACTTAAATCTAGTACACGTATTCCTTCTAAAGCACCCATAATTATTCCTACAACTCTACAATTTTTGATTGAAAAAGCACGTATTAAACGCGCTCAATCACCATTGCTAAACCTTGACCCACACCGATACACAAACTAATTACCGCATATTTTTTCTGTTGACGTTGCAATTCGCGAGCTACAGTCAATGTCAAACGGGCACCAGATGCACCTAAAGGATGTCCAACTGCGATCGCACCACCATTTGGATTTACACGTGGGTCATTAAACTCAACATTTAGTCCTTTTAGACAAGACAAAACTTGTGAGGCAAATGCTTCATTTATTTCAATAATATCCATATCATCTAGGCTTAAGTTGGCACGTTTTAATGCTAATTTAATCGCCTCGATTGGACCTGCTCCCATGATACGAGGCTCAATCCCCATTGCTGCTGAAGCTAAAATTTTTGCAATTGGTTTTTTCCCAATCACTTTTTCAGCAGCTTCCGAACCAATAATCAATGCTGCAGCACCATCATTTACACCAGATGCATTACCTGCTGTAACCACACCACCTTCAAATAAAGGTTTAAGTTTGGTTAATGACTCAATTTTGCTGTTCGCACGTGGATGCTCATCTTCTTTAATTTCAAGCGGTGGTAATTTTTTACCTTGTGAAACAGAGATAGGGGTAATTTCTTCAACAAAAAAACCTGACTCTTGCGCTTTTTGATATTTATGCTGTGAAGAAAGTGCAAATTCATCTGCTTGTTCACGTGAAATTCCAAATTCTACAGCTACATTATCACCTGTTTTTGGCATGGTATCGTCGCCAAAAGCAGTTTCAATTTTTTTGTTTGGAAAACGTGCTCCGATCGTTGAATCAAAAACTTTTACATCACGGCTGTAAGCACTTTCGGCTTTGCCCGTAACAAATGGTGCACGTGACATGCTTTCCACACCGCCTGCGATGTAAATATCTCCTTCACCACAAGTGATGGCGCGAGCAGCATCAATCACAGCACCCAAGCCACTTGCACATAAACGGTTTACGGTTTGTGCTGGTGTTTTAACATCTAAACCTGCCAATAAAACCGCGTGACGTGCAACATTTCGGCTATCTTCACCCGCTTGATTGGTATTACCTAAAATAACATCATCAACTGCATCAATAGGTAAATTTGTTTTTTCAATCAATGCCTTGATAACAGCACCTGCTAAATCATCTGGACGAACGGATGCCAATGCACCACCATGTTTACCAAATGCTGATCTTAAACCGTCATAAATATATGCATTTAACATTTTTTGCCTTCCTTAAGCTTGAGTAATATTGTGATTTACAGCATTGTTTTTTGAAAATAATAGCGATAGACCTAAAGCAGCTCGACGTTGCAACCATGGGCTTGGACGATAGCGTGGATCCAAAGTAATGGCACTGATTCTTTCTAAAATCAATAAAATACGATCAGTACCCAAATGATCTCCCCATGATAATGGTCCAAATGGATAACCCAAACCGAGTTTTACAGCCTGATCAATATCAGAAGCAGTTGCAATTTGTTGTTGTGCGATATCACAAGCCAAATTGATGATCATTGCCAAAGTTCGCTGTGCCACAAAGCCGACGCTTTCATTGATCACGCTCACGCCAGTTTGATCTTTGGCAAAAATTGCATGTGCTTGATCTATATAATGTTGCTCTGTTATTAATGAAGGCATCACTGTACGATGACGAGCGAAATCAGTCAGCATATCGATCGCAACGACATGTTGTGCATTTAGCCCAAAACGTAGCGCAGCTGTAGTGGTATCTTCACCATAAGTCGCCAAGATACACAAACTTTCTTTACTTGGCTCTTCAGCATCGTCAAGTTCAATACCTTGCTGATTCAAGTAATTTTTGAGAATTTCAGCATCATGATTTAAGTCAGAACCAATCCAGACTTTATCGAAAATAGCTACATTTGGGACAGCTTGTGCAGCTTCTTCATTGGTTTTTTTAGCATCTACATATTTATAAAAGCCTTGACCCACTTTACGCCCAACATGACCTGCGCTGAGCATTTGGCGTGTTAATGGATTTGGACGATAGCGTGGATCTTGATAAAACTGATTGTAGATTGACTCCATAACTGGATGCGAAACATCCAAAGCTGTCAAATCAAATAGCTCTAAAGGCCCCATTCTAAAGCCTGCACCTTCACGTAAAATTCGGTCTACTTCACTGACAGAAGTGACACCTTCTGACAAGATTTTAAGACCTTCAGTACTATAGGCACGCCCTGCATGGTTCACAATAAATCCAGGCGTATCTTTGGTTCTTACCCCCAAGTGCCCCATCGATTTGGCAAAAGTCAATAGTTCTGCGATGACAGGTTCATCTGTCGCCAAACCTGCGATCACTTCAACAATTTTCATCAAAGGAACTGGATTGAAGAAATGGAATCCTGCAATACGATTTGGATGTTCACACGCAGCAGCTAAAGCGGTCACGGAAAGAGAAGAAGTATTTGAAACTAAAATAGTCTCTTTTGACACTATACTTTCAATCTGTTTAAACAATTTTTGTTTAATTTCCAGATTTTCAATGATCGCCTCGATCACCAAATCAGCTTCTTTAATCTGCTCAATCGTGTCTAAAACCACCAAACGCTGCAAAGTTTGCTCAACGTCTGAAGCGCTTAATTTACCTTTTGCTTGTAATTTTTCTAAAGTTTGTTTGAGATTTGCTTTACCTGTTGTCGCTGCACCTTCCCGTGCATCAAAAAGCAATACCTGAACACCTGATTGTGCAGCAATTTGGGCAATCCCCATTCCCATTACGCCAGTGCCTACCAGTGCCATTGTTTGAATTGCCATTTTATTCTCCAATTTACCTTATATTTTCACAACATTTTATCTGTATTGTTCATTGCATATTTAAATGAATCATCACAGAAATAATGACGAATAATCACGCTCTTTTTATAAAGAAGTTTGATTATTTCCCTTGATAATTTGCTGGACGCTTTTCAAAAAAGGCATTTACACCTTCTTTTTGGTCTTGTGTATCAAATAAAAGTTGAAATGCTTTACGTTCTAAAGTTAATGCACTTTGTAATGACATATCCTGACCTAAATTGGTCACTTCTTTGATTTGCTGTACAGCAATTGGAGATAATGCGGCAATATTTGCAGCAATTTCTAAAGCATGCGCAATCGTTTGTTCTGATTCGACAACTTCCGAAACCAAGCCCATTTGTTTAGCTTCAGCTGCTTCGATCATTTTTCCAGTCAAGACCATTAACATGGTTTGGAATTTTCCGATCGCACGTAACAAACGCTGGGTACCACCCGCACCAGGCATCAAACCAAGCTTAACCTCTGGCTGACCAAACTTTGCATTTGAACCAGCAATAATAATGTCTGCATGCATCGCAAGCTCACAGCCACCGCCCAAGGCATAGCCGTTCACTGCTGCAATGATCGGTTTCGGACAATCCACAATACTCTGCCAATATTGCTCAGTATGACGCAGATACATTTCCGAAGTTGTTGCAGTGGTAAAATCTTTAATATCCGCGCCTGCTGCGAAAACTTTCTCACCGCCAGTTAATACAATCGCACGTACATTTTCATTTTTTGAAAGTTCTTGAAACGTTGTGGACAGTGCTTGACGGAGTTCTAGATTGAGTGCATTCCTTGCTTCTGGACGCTGTAATTCGATGATTGCAACAGCATTGTCCTGTATTGTTAATTTTAATACTTGATTGTTTTCCATAATCAGCTCATTTCGCATAGCGGTACTTTAAAATCAATATATCTTAGTTTTTGATAAAAATAAAAGGGTTTTTTCTCATACTAAAAGATGATATTACGATCTATTATTACAAATTCGTTTAATTTCAATGTATTAAAAAATACAACAATAAAAATAAAGTATCGCTATGCGGTATTTATTTTTAAAAATATTGTTTTATTGATTTTTTTTGATTAGTATCCGTTTAAATTAGATGTTAAATGCATAGTTTTGGATCATTTTCCAAACAATTGCTTAAAAATTTGTGAAAGCCTCACAAGGAGCTATATATGATTCGAGATCAGGAAACATTAGATCAATTGGTTGATATGATTCGTCAGTTTGTCGAAGGTGTACTTATTCCAAATGAAGAACAAGTCGCTGAAACAGACGAAATTCCTGCCGAAATCGTACAACAAATGAAAGAACTGGGGCTTTTTGGTTTGACCATTCCTGAACAATATGAAGGTTTGGGTCTTACTATGGAAGAAGAAGTTTATATTGCATTTGAACTAGGTCGTACTTCTCCTGCATTTCGTTCATTAATTGGCACAAATAATGGCATCGGCTCAAGCGGTATCATCATTGATGGAACGGAAGAGCAAAAACAATTCTTCTTACCTCGCTTTGCTCGCGGTGAAATCATTGGCTCATTCTGTCTCACAGAACCTGACTCGGGTTCTGATGCTGCATCATTAAAAACAACAGCAGTGAAAGACGGTGACTTTTATATTCTAAACGGTACTAAACGTTTTATTACCAATGCTCCGCATGCGGGTGCATTTACTGTTATGGCACGCACTAATCCTGAAATTAAAGGTGCTGGCGGTATTTCAGCATTTATCGTTGATAGTCAAACAGCTGGGATTTCACTCGGTAAACGTGACAAAAAAATGGGACAAAAAGGTGCGCATACTTGTGACGTAATCTTTGAAAACTGCAAAGTTCCAGCCTCAGCATTAATTGGTGGTGTAGAAGGTGTCGGTTTTAAAACTGCAATGAAAGTCCTAGATAAAGGTCGTATTCATATTGCAGCTCTCAGCGTTGGTGCTGCAACACGTATGCTCGATGATGCCCTCCACTATGCTGTTGAGCGTAAACAATTTGGTCAAGCGATTGCAAACTTCCAATTGATTCAAGGTATGTTGGCTGACTCAAAAGCAGAAATCTATGCTGCAAAATGTATGGTTATTGATGCAGCAAAACAACGTGATGCAGGCAAAAATGTGAGCACAGAAGCCTCTTGCGCAAAAATGTTCGCTACAGAAATGTGTGGCCGTGTCGCAGATCGTTGTGTGCAAATTCATGGTGGTGCGGGTTATATCAGTGAATATTCAATTGAACGTTTCTACCGTGATGTACGTTTATTCCGTCTATATGAAGGCACAACACAAATTCAACAAGTAATTATCGCTCGCAATATGATTCGCGAGATCTCTCAATAAAATTGGCAATTTGAGGAAAAAACAAGTCGATTCATATTTCGGGGAATATTTGAAAAATATAAATCGACTTGATTGCTGATTTAAGATTTGGTGGTAAAGGAATATGGCTGTAACTCTGACAAAGACAATTTCTCCAAACACTTGGAAAATTGCATTTTTATTTGCTTTTTTAGCACTCCTCGTAGATGGCGCAGATTTAATGCTGCTTTCTTATAGCTTAAATAGTATCAAAGCCGAATTTGGTTTAAGTTCTGTTGAAGCTGGTATGCTCGGTAGCTTTACTCTTGCAGGTATGGCGATTGGTGGTATTTTTGGCGGATGGGCTTGTGACAAATTTGGTCGCGTGCGCATCGTGGTTATTTCTATTTTAACATTTTCCATTTTAACTTGTGGCTTAGGATTGACACATAGTTTTCTTGAATTTGGTATCTTACGATTTTTTGCCTCACTCGGTTTAGGTTCACTTTATATCGCCTGTAACACACTCATGGCAGAATATGTACCAACCAAATACCGCACAACAGTCTTGGGCACTTTACAGGCAGGTTGGACGGTTGGTTATATTGTCGCTACTTTACTTGCAGGATGGATTATCCCTGACCATGGTTGGCGTATGCTTTTTTATGTTGCAGCATTACCGATTATTATGGCTGTTTTAATGCACTTTTTAGTGCCAGAACCTGAAGCATGGCAAACATCTCGCACACTACAACCTTCTCAAGTTGAAAAACAACAAGATTCTGTATTTAAAACAATTTTCCAAGATAAACGTAACAGAAATATGTTTATTTTGTGGGCGTTAACCGCAGGATTTTTGCAGTTTGGCTATTATGGTGTCAACAACTGGATGCCTTCATACCTCGAAAGTGAATTGGGGATGAAATTCAAAGAAATGACTGCCTACATGGTGGGTACTTATACTGCAATGATTTTGGGTAAAGTACTGGCTGGCTTTATGGCTGATAAATTGGGGCGCCGTTTTACCTATGCATTTGGTGCAATCGGAACTGCAATCTTTTTACCGTTAATTGTGTTCTATAATACGCCAGAAAATATCTTGTATTTATTGGTTGTTTTTGGCTTCCTTTACGGGATCCCTTACGGTGTCAATGCTACCTATATGACAGAAAGTTTCCCAACTTCTATCCGTGGTACCGCAATTGGTGGTGCATACAACGTAGGACGTTTAGGTGCTGCAATTGCACCTGCGACAATTGGATTCTTAGCTTCAGGCGGATCAATCGGTCTTGGTTTCCTTGTAATGGGTGCTGCTTACTTTATTTGTGGTGTAATTCCTGCATTATTTATCAAAGAAAAAATGTACGATCCACAAAAAGCCGATTAATCGAATCGTGAATTAAATGCTGAATGAAGAGTCTCTATATGAGGCTCTTTTTTATGATTTATAGATTTTAACTATTATTTTAAAAATTACTTTATTTTGCTCTTTATAAAATCAAATGAAAAACAGCTATTCTATATCTTGAGTTAAAAACTTCAAATAACATCAGGCAAATTTAAGCTTTATTTTTTGTAGGAAAAAGATCGTAATATTTTGAGTAAATCTATTTGATTATATAAATAGATTTACTCAATACTGGATATTTAAGTTGGAAATTTTATGCCACATTTCAGACATTCAGCGACAAATAAATGTTTGGTTTCATAATGAATGAAATGATGCTGGCAGAATAATTGTTGAATTGATTTAAACATTACTCTCCCTCTACAGATCAAGATTAAAAAACCCGCCACACATGGACGGATTGAATTTGGTCTTTCCCAATGTCCATAAGTACCTGAGCAATTTAGGCAACTCATTACTTATTGCTGAGGTTATTTGGCACTCACAGCTAGCCATTATCCAAAAAATTAGCTAAGGCATGCATATTGGATAGAGAACAACCATAGCATAGATAAAAAATAAGTCAAATTTCAATAACTTAATATATTTCTATTTAAAATAGATAAAACTTTAAACTAAAAAAATTAGTTATCTTATCTCAGACTATTGCTTAAAAAATATACGTTAAAAATTAAAAGCCACTTTACTTTTAGCCATAAAGTTCTTTGAAGAAGATGTAAAGTTTAAAAAATATTTAAATCATGAAATAACATAATGGATCAATTATTTTGATCGATTTAAAATTAGAAGCTTTTAAATATAATTAATTATTCTCATACTTTATCAAATAAAAATTTATATGCTTATTCATGCTATATCTCATTAAAATAAGAATCACTAAATTGATTTATGCCGAACCAAACTATGATAAAAATATCAAGTTGAAATTAGGGTGTGTTGACATTTGCAGTATGGAACTTAACCTACAATGGTAACCAAATAAATATACAAGCAAGAGCGACAGCACTTTGATAATTACGCTTTAGCTTGTCATATCGAGTTGAAATTCCTCTAAATTGTTTTAACCTACAGAATGAATTCTCAACTAAGTGCCTGATTTTATAGATATGCCAATCCATATGATCATTGTTAGACTTAGTGTTTGATTTTCTAGGAATATTTGACTTAGTTTTTGTTTGCTCAATTTGAGTCCTGAAGTTGTCTGAGTCATAACCTTTATCAGCACATAATATTTCTGATTCAGTTAAATCTAATTTTGATACCAGATCAGGGGCTATCTTAATATCATGGGAAGTTCCATCTGAAATAATAAACTCAATGGGATTACCATTAGAATCAACTGCTAAATGTATTTTTGAACTATTACCACCGATACTTTTGGAAATATCTTGATTATTAATACCTGAAGAATGCTGGTGTGCCCGTACGTGGCTACCATCAATAAATATCCATTCTTTATCAGCATGTTTACTAAATAATTTAAAAATATTCATAAACTTATCATTTTTAGACCAACGATTGTATTTCTTAAAGATAGAGTTTGGCTTACCAAATTCTTGAGGTAAATCTCTCCAAGGACAACCTGTTCTGATACGAAATAGAATAGCTTCGATAAAATTTCTTAAATTTAGTTTGAGATAAATATTAAAGTGACGGAAAATAGAAAGTAACTTAGACCAGTGTTGATCATTCAGCATTGTACGAGGCATAGCGGGGGTAAAATTGGGTTTGGCGATTTAATTTTACTATCTCGCTATTTTTTTAGGCAACAAATGTCAACAGACCCTAATTTATAAGGAAATATTACATACTTAATATTGGAATTTAAAACTTTATTGTTAACATAATTTGCGTTAAAATACCGCTATGCAAAATAATATTCTGCATAAAAAATAAAATGCAGAGTACTATTTTAGACAAATTCTAGTTTTCATATAACTGAAATCATCCTATAAACTACATGAGATATTTCACTTATTTTTTAATTCATTTGCATCTTTGCAAATCACCAGACATGTATTGAATATTCCATATTCAAACATGTAATAGAGTGAAATTTATTTACTCTATTTATATGCAGAGTTTTACTCTTCATTTTTAATTTTTTAGGTAAAAAGAGCCCTTTCGAGGGCTCTTTTTAATAGAAAATGCAAATATAACATACTGTTTTTATTATTAAATTTTAAAAATAAATAAAGTAAATATTTTTAGACAATTCATTTCATTGCTCATCTTCATGAATCCTAATGATGAAATAAAATACATATAATTATAGAAATATTTTTTTAGCATAAAAAAAACCTGATCTTGGGGAAGATCAGGCTGTAAAACTGAAATCACACATTTATAACTTAGTGTGATTTAATATGGGATCAATTCTACCCCACTTTATGTTAAAAGTGTAGTATTTTTTGAAAAAAAATTAAAAAAATACTTATTTTTTAGAAGACTTTTTTGATCTCAGAAGATGCTCATAAGTTTTTTTAACTTTTTGATGAATAATAATATTTTATGTGTCACAGTTCACACTTTTTCTAAAATAATTTTAGGATAATTGGATAGAAATAATTGCATAGAAATGTTGCAACTTTTCAAAATGAAGTCCACTATAGATTTTAGAAATTTTGTTTTTGGATAAATCTTTTAGATTGAAATATTTGTACTTTTTTAAATGAGGAGCAATACGATGCTTACAAAATTTTTTATTCAATTTGCGGGAATTTTGGTTGCTGTACTTGTGTTAGGGTTTATTTTTTCAAATTTCATGATGCCAGCAAATCATGTTGAGTTCTGGATTTTGTCACTACTCCCAACTTTTGCAGTGCCAATTCTATGTGCTGTTCTATTTTATAAAGAACCGATCACACTTGATTTTTAATCTAAAATTCATCAAAAAAGCGCTCAAATCGAGCGCTTTTTTATTATTAGAAACTATTTAAAATAATTTAGCGGTAATTTCAAATAACGTATTCCATTCTCTTCTGGTGCAGGAAAATGTCCTGCATCCATATTGATTTGAATGGATGGCAAAATCAATTTCGGCATAGATAAAGTTGCATCTCGTTTTTCGCGCATTGCTATGAATTGAATTTTCTCAATGCCTTGATGGATATGAATATTACTTTGTTTTTGCGTCTTAATATCCGTCAAAAACTGATATTTTTCACGATGCTCTGGCAAATAATCGTGACACAAATACACTTTTGTATCATCTGAAAGTTCAAATAATTTTTGAACTGAATCATAAAGTTGACTCGCACTACCTTTTGGAAAATCACATCTCGCCGTACCATAATCAGGCATAAACAACGTATCCCCGACAAAAACAGCATTTGCGATCACATAGCTTAAACAAGCTGGCGTATGTCCTGGCGTAGGTATATTAAAGGCATCCAATTGGCCAATTTTAAATTGCTCCCCATCTTCAAATAGATAATCAAACGATTGATGTGAATTAAAATATTTACTATCTATATGATAAATTTGACTAAAAGTTTCTTGCACAATTGAGATCTTTTTACTCATAGCGACCTTACCACCCAACTCTCCTTTTAAGTATTGGGATGCAGTAAGATGGTCCGCATGAACATGTGTCTCTAAAATCCATTCAACAGTATAATTATTTTCAAGAATAAATGATTTAATCTGATCAGCATGTTCTGTTGAAGTTGTAGCTGATGCAGCATCATAATCCAAAACGCTATCAATAATTGCGCAGATATTTGTTGAAGGATCAACCACTACATAACTAAACGTATTACTATTCTCATCAAAAAACTCTTTGATCATTGCTTGATTAATCATAGGATTATGCCCCAAATATTTTCCGATGGATGAGTACTCCTGCCAACATTGCAATAATAAAATAGAGTGCTTGGTAATACCCTAAACCAATCAATGTAAATGCCGGAGCTGGACAAATACCAGCAATTCCCCAGCCTACACCAAAAATAAAAGCCCCTGTAATCAGTTTCTTATCAATTTCATTGTTATTTGGCAATTCGATTTTTTCATTGAAAATGGTTTTAGGTTTACGGATCGCTTTTTGAAAAGGGATAAATGCCACTAAGATTGCACCAATCATTACAAAAGCAAGACTAGGATCCCACTGACCAAATAAATCCAAAAAGCCAATCACTTTTCCTGGATTTGACATACCCGATATCATTAAACCGATAGAAAACAATCCACCAAAGATAAATGCAAATATATTTTTCATCCGTTTTCACCTATAAACCGAGCAAATGTTTTGTGATAAATACAGTGATAAATCCAGCAAGCATAAATGTCATTGTTGCTACAATTGATCTTTTTGAAAGCCGACTCATCCCACAAATACCATGCCCACTGGTACAGCCAGAACCTAAACGAGTACCAAAGCCAACAAGTAACCCTGCGATACTTAATGTTAATGGACTAGATAACATCTCGATTTTGGGTTGATTGAATATTCCATAATTAAATGGCACTACAATGAGCCCCAACATAAACCAAAGTGCTGGCGTTTTGAAAATCGTTTGAGGATTGAGTACTTGGGCGATCAAGCCACTAATTCCTGCGATTCTGCCATTTACAAAAAGGTAGCCTACGACAGCCAAACCTAATATTGCCCCTCCGAGCAAGGCATATAGTATGTCATTCATTGTGTAATCTCTATACAATATACTTATTAATAATATATAATATTTTTAATCATTCAACCATTTTTTTATTAGATAGATATCATGATTAAGCAAAATATTGAATTTGAAATAGATTTTTCAAAAATAGTTATAGTGTCTGATCTATTAAAACTCCTATCAAATCCCGATCGTTTGAAAATACTATGTATTTTGAAAGATGGGGAATTACATGTAAAAAATATTGAGCAGCAAACCCAAATTACTCAACCGACGTTATCACAGCAATTAACTATCTTGAGAAATGGAAATTTGCTAACAACACGCCGTGAAGGAAAGTTAATTTATTATTCAATTTTGGATCATAAAATATTGAATTTAATGCAATCTTTATATGAACTATATTGTAAAAATTAAGCCTTTTTGCAGACTTATTTAGATCCACTGTGAAAAAATCTAGCTATATTCAATCAATACTTTATCGACAAACCATTTAGGAAATTTTTCTACTGCTGGATTTATTTTCAAGATATCTGCATTTTCAATTTCTGCAATAAACGATGCACTTTGACCATCCGTTGAATTATCAAAAATATATGCACGATTTGATACTTCAATAGCTGACATAAGTAAATCTAAACTTCGATAATAACGTTCACGAATTTTCTGTTCAGGTACATTATGACCACCACTATTCACACGATAATTCACGCGTCCAATATTAATTAATGGGTCAACAGTAGCAACATAATACAGATAGGTTCTGAAACCATGTTCTCGAGCTTGCTTTAAAAATTCAATTTTACTCTCGTGTGACATCACTGTTTCAAATGTAAAACTAATTTTTAATCTTAAAAACTCAAATCGAATAAAATCAATAATTCTTGCAGCCAAATAAGAATCTATTTCCTGCTGTTCAAATCTAATCTTTGCATCATTTATGAGATCAGGCGAGCTATAAAGTAATGGAATAGTGTGGTTATTTTTTTTACGTTTTTTTTGATTTAAAAATTGAATTAAATCATTGGATGAAAGTTTAGGATGATAACTTTTTAAATCAACGATTTGTGTTTGTACCAGTACCTTTTCTAACTCATCAGCATTTAGATAAGCCCCTATTTGATGAGGTGGAAGGTATTCTTTTATAGTACTTTTACCAGATCCATTTGGTCCAGCAAACATTCGAATTCTAGGGATTGTCATTCCTTAAGCGAAAACCCCACGCTTCACTTTACGTTTTAAAACAGTATGTTTAAGCTCTGGAATGACATAAGCCTGACTGACATTTTTGAGTTCAATCATCTTACCATCTGCTTGTTTTTCTATTATTTTTTCTTTAGAAACAAATACAACAGGAATATCAGATGATACAGCATCTGCAAAAGCTTGGCGAAATGAATCAATTGCGAGTTTTGGAATAATAGCCTCATCACGCATATTTGTTTTCATCACAGTATAGGTTGTCATATAAACCTCTTTACCAAAACTTAATGGATTAAATATCTGATTTTTATCATAGCATAAGTACAAATTTTGTCTATTTTTTCATGATTACCCTCGCGTTATTTCTTGTTTCAGTATGACTTGCCTTTGTATATTTTATATGCATAATTAAATTAGAGTAATTACTCTAATTTTAAAAAAAAGAGGTGTGAGATGATTGGATCGAGAGAATGGATGAATATAAATGCAGGAAATCTTACATTTATTGAAAAAATTAAATTTATAAATCAAATAATTTTTCCAATAAGTTTGAGCTATGCTAAATCAAAAGTTAAGGCATCTGCCCCAAGCTCTCTCGATATAAAAACTGTGCAACTTCCCGATTCAAATATTATAAAAAATGCTATAGCGACATTAGAACATACTCAAAATACCGCGATTATCAATCATTCATGGCGCTGCTTGTTTTGGAGTATTGCGATCGCAGCGCATAAAAATTGGAAATATGATATTGAGGAATTGGCACTTGCTTGCCTGCTACACGATATTGCTTTGGTTGATCACAAAGATGAATTTTCAGGCTGCCAATGCTTTACTTATGAAAGTGCATTACGTGCTGAACAATTATGTGAAAAACATCAATATAACGAGATTAAAACAGCCAATATTTCAAATGCAATTTGCTTACATATGAATGGAATATTGAATGAAAAAGATAGCAACCTAACAAAAGAAGTTTTATTGCTACAGAAAGCAACTTCATGTGATGTGATCGGCACAGATTTAAATCTTATTGGTCAAAATTTTCAAAATCAACTTTTAAAACAATACCCCAGAGAAAATTTTAACTCACAATTTAAACAACTTATGCAGCATGAAATCACAAAACATCCAAATTCTAGAGCCGCAGTTTTACAGAAACTCGGTATGAACATCATGATTTCATTTTCTTTTTTTAAAGAATAAGCTTTCGGAGAATAAATAATGTATTTAGAAAAAATGATAAATTTCCAAAATAAGACGTCTATTTTAGTTGATATTTTCTATGATTCATCAAATAAAAATACCGTGATTCTTCTTCCAGCTTTGGGCGTAGCACTTAGTAAATATCAGAAATTAATAGAAATATTATGTGAAAATAAAATTAATATTATATGTGCAGACTAGCCAGGTTGTGGGCGAAATACTCCAAGTGTTTCTAAAACCTTTGACTATGGTTATCTCGATCTAATCAACGATTTTATTCCCTCTTTACATCAAATTGCGATAGAAAAAAACATGCCAAATCTCACAATTTTTGGTCATAGTTTGGGTGGTCATTTAGCCACTTTATATGCGCAGCAAAAAGTAATTAAAGTGATTGGCATTGCAACGGGTAATATTGGACTAAAATATTGGAATGCTCTGGGTAAAATAAATATTTTAAAAGTTGCCACAATCATCAATTTAATGATTTTAAAAGATGGTTATTTTGCTGGATATAAGATCGGTTTTGGTTATAAAGAAGCAAAAACACTGATGAGAGATTGGAGCAAAACAATTTTCACAGGAAACTATAAGCATATTCTTAAAATAGATTCCATTTCATCAAATCAAGCCTTATTTATATCACTCGAAAAAGATGATTTTGCACCTTTAAGCTCCACGCTAGGATTGAGTCAATATTTTAAAGATCCTCAAATATTAGCTTTAGATTTAAGTACTCAAATTGAAGGAAACCAACACAGTGCTTGGATCAAAAAGCCAAATGAAATAGTAGATAAAATCACTCATTGGCTTGATGATCAAAAATGAATACGATGCTGATTTTGTTCTACGATATTTAACCATGCACGTGTTGCTGGGCTCATCGCGACCGTCGTATTCCAAGCCATACTAAGTTTCCAATTTAAATTTGGCTGTTCAAGTTTTGAAATATTATATTTGTTTAAATCCAATTGCTCACAGTAGATTTGCGGCAACAATGCCACCCCCATATTTGATTCAATCATTTTTGCAATGAAATCCCATTGGCTACTTTTGCACACTACATTTGGCTCAAAACCGACAGAATTTGCAGCTTTTATAATCATATTATTCAATGTAAAAGTATCAGAAAAAAGTAAAAATGATTCCTCTTTTAATTCTATCATTGAAACGGTATCTCTATTTCGCCAATGCGATGCTTTAATTGAAAGTAAGCACATCGGAGAATCGACCACAGGAATGGATGAAAAAATAGGTCTTAAATTACCTAAAAGCACACCGACATCTATACTTTTATCAGCAATCGCTTCTTCGATACTATTTGCCCCAACTTCTAAAAAATTGAGTTGAATATCTGGATATTTTTTATGGAAAAGTGCAATAAGTGAACTAAATAAAACCGAACCTAAAGGTGGCAATCCTAAAGTCAGTTTACCTTTTTTTAATGATTGTACCTGAGCGATAGTTTCATAAATATCACGTTGCTCAGATAGCATCTTTAAAGCATGCTGATAAATAAGCTCGCCTGTATATGTAAGTGTAACTTCACGCTTTCTACCAGCCTCACCTTTTTTAAATAGCGCAGTGCCCAACTCCTCTTCCAAGCTATTGATTGATTTACTAATCGTAGGCTGAGTCATATACAAATGCTCAGCCGCTAGACTAAAACTTCGGCACTGAACAATTTCAACAAAGACTTTAAGGCTTCTTAAATCCACAATATTATTCCTATAAAGAATAATTTTAATTAAATTATTCATAATTTAACATAAATATCAGCATTAAAATAAGCTGTCTTCAAAATTAAGCTGTTGCAAAATGTCAGTTCCATTAAGTTATTCTTCAAAAGCTAATCAGATTGCTAGGATACTCATACAAGTCGGTCTACTAACATTATTCTGGTGGATCGGCTCAGTTTTACAGCAATTTTTTCACGCGCCAGTTTCTGGAGCTGTGATTGGTTTATTCATGGTTTTAATTGGATTATTAACAGGAATATTCAAGTTAGAATGGATTAAAACTGGATCAGATTTTATCTTGGGAGAGCTTGTCCTATTCTTTATCCCATGTATGGTAGGTTTGGTTAAATATAAAAATCTATTGGTTACAGAGGGTTGGGAACTCGTTCTATCCGTTGTGATTGGTACAATTTGTGTGATGGTTATCACTGCATTCAGCGTATATTTTGGTTTTAAAATCGAAGAAAAATTAAAAAATCTGCATCGCACTTCACATCATATTCATCAAGCTGGAGAATGATCATGGCTTGGCTCTCAATTTTATGTTTTATCGGTACTCTGCTTGCTTATTTTATGGCGAAAAGAATACATAAAAAATATCCATATTTATTGCTATCTCCCGCAATTTTATCATCAACTGTGTTGATTATTATCATGATAAGTGCACAAATTCCTTATGATACTTATATGCATGATAGTCAATGGATCGTTTGGATGTTAGGACCTGCAACCGTTGCTTTTGCTATCCCTATTTATGAATATCGTAGCATTATCAAAGAACATATCATTGCAATCAGCATGGGTATTTTTTTTGGTATGTTTGCTGGCATGCTCAGTTCATTTTATTTAGCAGAAATGTTTCATTTCGACAAATCAACAACTTATAGCCTCATGGCTCGCTCCATTTCCACACCATTTGCGATGGAGCTTACACAACATGTCGGCGGATCTGTAGATCTTGTGATTTTATTTACCATGATTACAGGCATTATCGGCATGGTTATTGGTGACGTAGTTTTAGGTGGAATACGTTTAAAATCACATTTTGCACTTGGCGCATCACTTGGCAATGCTGCGCATGGATTTGGTACGTCAAAAGCCTATAGTCGTCATCGTGAGGAAGGGGTTATTGCGAGTTTAACCATGGTTCTTGCTGGAATATTCATGGTACTTGTAGGACCTTTTATGGTACACATGATCGTTTTTACTTTGGCTTAATCTCTATTTTTAATAGATATTATTATATGAAAATGCAACAAATTCTCGCAATTTCATATAACGAATATTTTGAAAGAAAATTTCCCACTGCTCTATAAAAGTTTTAGACTTTTTAGATCGTTTATATCTCATTGGAAATATTGATGATCTATATTGCACTTGCCCTAATCGGTATTGTTTCTGGGATGATCAGTGGTGTAGTCGGCACAGGTTCATCGATTATATTATTGCCTATCTTGGCCTATATTTTTGGTGCAAAACTGGCTGTTCCTATTATGGCGATTGCCTCTATTATGGGAAATATTTCACGTGTTATCTTATGGCGAAAACAGCTCAATATTAAAGCCTTTTTACTGTTTACCAGTCTGGGAATACCTGCAACAGTACTCGGGGCTAAAACACTCTGGATAATGCCAGCCACACTTTCAAATATCTGTATTGGACTGTTTTTTTTAGTTTTAATACCGATCCGCAGATATACTAAACGCCATCAGTTAACAATCAAAAACTGGCAGATGGTCATCATTGGCGGTATTTTAGGCTATATCACAGGTGTAGTTTTTTCAACAGGTCCACTGCTTTTACCTGTATTTAGTGGTTTTGGACTTACTAAAGGTGCTTTATTAGCGACGGAAGCAGCTGCTTCATTTGCGATATATTTCACGAAAAGTTTAACATTTGGTGCGCTAGGCGTTTTACAAAAAGATATATTAATTGCTGGTGTAGCAGTTGGTTGCTCACTCATGGTGGGTAATTATTTAGGTAAATCATTTGTGCTTAAAATGTCTGAAAAAACATTTAATCTAGCAATTGATGCGATGTTACTTTTAGCAGGATGCTCGATGCTTTGGGAAGCATATTTCCATTAAAATCTCAGGAAATGCAGTAAAAAAGAGATAGGGAAATATGCTAAAAAACTGAATGTACCTACTCTATTTTATATTATATAGAAACCCAATATAATAAAACTTAAAAGACTCGTTGTTTCAATTATTTCAATAGCTGCACCTATGGTATCACCGGTTACACCACCAATCCTTTGTATAAATTTATGACGCAAAAATAACATGACTACGCACATGATAATGATCGTAATTATCCCTTGCCATAAAAAATATATACCGCAACTTAATCCTATGATCAAAACAGCAGTAGCCATCTTTTTTGGAATATATTTGGCAATAGATGAACCTAAACCTTTTTCACGAACATATTGAGTGGTTAAGAATAGAAATAATGGAACAAGACGTCCAAAAATCGGAAAAATAAGCAATGCAATATATTGTTTTTGTGATAATAATACATAAATTGCAGACCATTTGAGTACACAATTTATAATTAAACTCAATACTCCGATAGGTCCACACGCGGGATCTTTCATAATCGTAAGCGTACGTTCACGATCACCAAAGCCTCCAACCCAAGCATCAGCAGTATCAGCCAGACCATCGAGATGTAAGCCACCTGTAAGCCAAATCCAAACAACTAAAACGATAGATGAAAGTAAAATAATCGGTAAGGCTTGAAGTGAAAAAGCAATCGCAAATAATATTCCACCAATCAATAAACCAATAAAGGGGTAAAACAACAAAGACTGCGCATTTTGTTGTTTTGTCGGCATGGATTTAAGTTGAATTGGAAATGTTGTCAAAAACTGTAATGCAATGAGAAAAGGTGTCATTTTACAGTTTCCTCAGTGAGTTTTAACTCTAGATTTTCTGTTAAATATAACGTATTCAGTTGAGCTAATTCCGCACCCATCTTTAAAATATCATCTAGTGGTTTTTGCATTGCTAAACATTTTAAAAGCTTAATTACACCACCATGCGTCACAATCAATACTTGATTCGCATTGTATTTCGTTGCAACAATTTGAATTTCTTTTAAAGCGCTTAAGATACGATCGCGAAAATCAAATAATGATTCACCTTTTGGCGGAGTGAAACGTGTTGGAAACTGCCAAAAATTGGCTAAAAGTTCAGGTGAATGTTGATAAATCTCAGCTATCGCTATCCCTTCCCATTCACCAAAATGCATCTCTTTAAGATTGACATTTTGATAGATGGGTAAATGATATTGATCTGCTATCTGCTGTGCAAATGCATTGCAACGTTGTAAAGGTGATGTAAAAATCACATTCCATTGCACAGGATTTTGAATTGACTGTTCTAAGGCAATATGCATTTGTTTTTTGCCCAGCTCAGTCAACGCATCATCAGTCGAACCACGTAAAGTGTGACCTAATTGAGTTTCTCCATGACGTAGCAGATCAATTCGAAGTAGCATCTAACTTAATACCCCGTGATATTTAAACTTTTTCACCAATCACCGCAGCCTCAGCAAAGGTTGCCATATTATTGTGTAAACTGCAGGCTAAGCTAATAACACCAAGCGCAGCACCTGCGCCACTTCCCTCACCTAAGCGCATGTTTAATTTCAAAATAGCTTCAGCACCAAGTGCTTCCAATAGTCGCACATGACCATATTCAGCTGATTGGTGTCCAAATAACATCCATTGACGAACTTCTGGATTGAGTCTAGTCGCAACCAAAGCAGAGACTGAACTAATAAAGCCATCAACGACCATCGGCATGCCTAACTGCGCGCAGCGGATATAAGCACCTGTCATCGCTGCGATTTCTAAACCGCCAACGGCACAAAGTGCTTTAAATGCATCATCTTTCACATATTCAGAATGTAATTGAATAGCATTATTTATGATATTTTTCTTGTGATTTAATTGCTCAGCACGAATACCCGTACCAACACCTGTCAACTTTTCAGCATTTTCATTTAATAGAAAACAAGCAACCGCAGAAGCTGAACAGGTATTGCCGATCCCCATTTCACCCGCAACAAAAATTGAAGCATGATCGGAAAATGCTTTCTCAACACTCTCTTTACCTAGTGCTAAAGCGGCAAGACATTGCTCCTCATTCATCGCTAGCATTTTGGCAAAGTTATGCGTACCTGGCATAATACAATGACGTTCTACACCTTGATAATCATAAATATCACCCACAGAACCACAATCCACGACTTGTAAAGTTGCGCCATATTGCTTGGCAATTACACTAATACAAGCACCGCCTGTGGCAAAATTTTGCAGCATTTGTCGAGTAACCGCTTGAGGATATGCGGAGATATTTTCTTCCATTACGCCATGATCGCCTGCAAAAATACTGATCCAAGGATGGGGTATCTCTGGTCTTGCTGTACCTTGCAAACTCGCTAAAAGCACCGCGATATTTTCTAACTCTGATAAAGATCCTGTTGGTTTTGTTAACTGTAATTGTCGTGCTTCAGCCTGCGCCTTTGCATTTTCATCTACAGCTTTACATTTTTCCAAGAACCAACTCATGCTTTTTCACCTTTTAAAACCATTGGAAAACCTGCCACACAGAATGTGACTTTATCTGCTATTTGACCTAATTGTTGGTGTAATCGTCCAGATTCATCAACAAATTTTCGACTGATTTGTCCCATAGGGACCACGCCGAGCCCCGTTTCATTACTCACTAAAATAATTTCAGATTTAAGTATTTTTAGTGTGCCTAATAGTTTTTCACATTCAACTTGCTGTAATTCTTGGCGTGTATCGAGTAGAAGATTACTCATCCAAAGTGTTAAACAATCCACTAAGATCAAGTGATTTTCACGATCTATTTCAATCAATTTTTCCGCTAAATAAAGTGGCTCTTCAATCAATGTCCAATGATCAGAGCGTTGTAATTGATGATGCTCGACACGAACTTGCATTTCATCATCCAAAACTTGTGCTGTCGCGATATAGCTCACATCAAGATTTGAATCTTTGGCGATCGTTTCAGCTAAACGACTTTTGCCAGAACGTGCTCCACCTAATATCAGTTGAATCATGCAACACCTAATTGAATATGGTCTTTTGGAAATAATGGCCCTTGCAAGGTATTTGCCTGATAGGTACCAAATATTATTTCATTAATTTCTACACTAAAATTGATATTTTCAACTTGTTCAATACGCTTAAGTACAACATCACTTTCTGTATCAGAATGATACAACCCAAGTGTAATATGCGGACAATAGTTCAAAGCGGCAATTTCATTTGCATCTTCAATCAATATTTCACGTATTTTATTTAGAGATCCTGATGGATCTTCAACCTCAACAAAAAGTGCACTACTAAAACTATTCACTTGCTTGATTTTTAATTTAAATGAAGTTAGAGCAGAATTTTGGAGTTTGAATCTTTGTTGTTGTAATTGCTTTTGTTCAAAATCATCATCAAAAAACTTAGCCCCATCTGTTAAAAAACCACAGATAAATAGACTAATATGAAACTGTCGAGTATTGGGTTGATAAAGCAGATCTGAAAATAAATTTCTAAGATGATTCAAATGATTAATCAAATGAATATT
Source organism: Acinetobacter gerneri DSM 14967 = CIP 107464 = MTCC 9824 (assembly GCF_000368565.1). Taxonomy (GTDB): domain Bacteria; phylum Pseudomonadota; class Gammaproteobacteria; order Pseudomonadales; family Moraxellaceae; genus Acinetobacter; species Acinetobacter gerneri. Next base: position 259,644 of record NZ_KB849544.1, read on the forward strand.
ATCAATTTCTATATACCATAATGCAAAATTATTTCTGCCATGATGCCACTCTGGATAGTCACGAGCTGTAGTTGCAATAACGTTGCTTGCAGGTTGTAAAAACACAGTTTATTTCACATAAAATCAGTAAGTCTATTTAAGCATGCTTTGAAAATTTTTAATCTAGTTATTGTCGTGATTTTATACAATCCTATCATGAAAATTATTCATGATAGGATTTTTTGATATATAGGGTCTGTTGACATTTTAATCTTATATTTTATTGAATGTTATAGCATTGCTTCAATTTCAAATAATCATAATAAAAACTATTGGTTTTGTAACGTGCATAATCACATTCAGTTTTAAATGCAGATTCTTTCTCGTTATAAAGCATTTTGACTAAAGTTTGTCCTTGATTGTTTTGATACACATCCCACTGTAAATTGGCTGCCATTGGAGAAATAACTTCGCCACGCCATGAACTCAAATCATAATTATAGGTTTGATTGAGTGCTAAAGATTTCATCATGCCTTTTAATTCTAGACTTGTCGCCAATGGAATAATAATTTCAGCATGGCTAAAACGTAAAACAGCAGCATTTTTTTGAGTTTTATTGATCACAGCATCTATTTGGCTAAATAAATCCTGTTTCAGACCTTGCGCCATATCTGTAGTGTATGACTTTCCACCTTCAAAACTTGGACCTTTGCTATAAAAATCACTGGCATCATTATATTCAGCATAAAATTTTGCAGCCTCTAAAGGCATGTATTTTTTAAAATCTGTAGTACCTAATTCTTCCTTCAAACCACCAGAAATAGAATACAATTCATATAAATATGCGGCAGCATCTACTGCACTCGCAATACTATTCTTACCCTTACCTTTTTCTGTCAATGTTTCGCCATTTGGAGCTGTGACACTAAACGAGCCACTATTGCTAAATACATAATTTTCTTGACCAATTTTTTTGATAAATTCAGCTTTAAACAAGGGTTCTAAAACTTGATTTGCAATAGTTTGGGCTTTTGTTGCTGAATTTAATTCAGCCAATTTTTCTTTTAAATTCGTGTTATTTTCTTCAAAATCTTGATAATTCAAACTGGCATTATAGACTTGCTTTTGTAATTCCGTTTGCGCATTTTTCAAATCATCAGCTGAAGTTAAGCTATGGAAATATAATAAAAATCTATTTACTCCTCCATCAGCTATGCTCGGTACAGATGAACTACTCAAACTTTGATAACTTACAGGGAGAACAGCATTTTTTAAATTTGGTTGCTGTTTTAAAAGCTCATCGGTAAAAAATTTTGCACTGTCTACTGCACGATCAACACCTGAACTTAAAACTTGTACGGTTTGCCCTTTATTTGAAGTTTCATTAAATAAAGTAGGTAAACGTTGCAATAAACGGTCGGCGATACCGCGATGTTCTTTGATCCCGACAGCAGATTCATTGCCATATCCAAACTGACGAATGCCATCAACGCCGTAGCCAAGCAAAATATTGGCTTTCATCATGGCTTCCAAATCAGGACCTAGTTGCTCGCCTAAACTAGTCAACGCATTTTCAGCCTTGGCTTTTTGCCACAGGTTATACAATGCTAAATCATATTTGATGCTCGATAAACCGCGTGAGCCGTGACGCGCGACCAACTCCGTAAAAACTGGACTATAACCTGTGGGCGCGACTTCATAACTGATTAATTTTTGCTGTGGTGCATAAGGTGTTTTTGTTTGAAAATACAAAGAGCTATCTACTTCTGGCGTCGATGGATGAACTATCGAAGCAGAATCAGAGCTATCATTACAGCCGATCAATAAAGTTGTGGAGCCCAGAACACAAGAAAATAATAGTTTTTGAATAGACATCGTAAAATCATCAGTTTTAAAAACAGTGACATTACTGCGCTCTTGTTACATTTTAATTAAAAAACAAGTATTTGAATAAACTGTCGTTAAATTGCAATGAATAAAAGCTAAGACTTATTTTTCAATATAACCCTATAAGATTTCTTTCTTAAATCGAAAATATATAATCATCTATCATTTTATAAAATTAAAAACTCATTACCATTTGGAAGCAGGAACATTATTGTCCTGCTAAAAAATGAGGAAATCATCGATATATTTTCTCATTATGTCAAAATAAATACACACATTGTAATGACAGTCAGTATACAAATTCATTACTTTAAGTTTTGCATAATTTCATGATCAGATTGAAAAACCTGATAAGTCAAACGTTTATCATTATCTTCAGGCAGTGGTTCAACTTCGACTAGCGTTTTAATACTACGTTCAGCAAGTCTTATATATTCTTCAGTTCCGTAGCGTTTCCACTGTATTTCTTGTTCTTTTAGTTCACGAACGACACGAGCTGGACTTCCGAGTACTAATACATTGGCAGGAATTTCTGCTTTAGCTTTCACCGTGCTATTTGCACCAACAATAGTATTTTCAGCAATAATTGCTTCATCTAAAATGACACTATTCATGCCTACAAGGACATTTTTACCAATTTTGCAACCATGTAAAATCGCACCATGACCGATATGTCCATACTCTTCAATTAATGTGATACTCCCACCAAATCCATGAATGGTACAAGAGTCTTGCACATTGGCATTTTTTTGCACATGGATTCGACCAAAATCAGCACGTAAAGATGCAAATGGTCCAATGTATACGCCTTCTTCTAGGATCACATCACCAATCAAAACAGCTGTTGGATGCACATAAGCTTTAGGATGAACAACTGGAATCACTCCATCAATCGAATAACATGGCATTTCACTTAATCCTTCAAGTTTTCTATTGTTAAATTAACTATATATTTTACGGTAAAGTAACAATAACTCTAACTAAGCCATAGACAATACTTCAGTTTTTAAACCACCAAATCGCTTATAAAACTGCGGAGTTGCTTGTGGCATTTTCCCTTCTGCAGTGCGGGCAATTTCCGTAAAATATTCTTCAGATGCACTAAACAGCAAGTGATATAAGTTATTACATAAATTCTGAGCAACCAATGCAGACCAATCTGTAGGCAAAAGCTCATAAGGTAAATCTGGATCTTTTAACAAAATACGACGGTATTGGTGAATTAATAAAGTACGAATTTGAAAGGCTTGCATTGGATCTATTTCACTTTCATTTTCCAGTAAAATAAATATTTCTCTAAAGTCTTGCGTAAATTTTTCGTATTTGTTTTTAAGCTCAAGTACAGGCCAATTGGTTTCGACCATTTTTTTAACTGTAGGATAAGATTCTTTCCAAAGATCTAAAGTTTCAGCTTTAAATAAAACAACTTGATCTAACATATTTAAATTTAAGATTAAATTTTGTAGTTTTTGTTGATCACAACCCGGATATGCCATGACATTTGTCGCAATATTTGCAAATCCAAGCCATTCCAGTTCCTTTTTTAATGTCGCCTTAGCATCCAATTCAACTGAACTGAGTAAGACTAAATCCCATTTCTGGTCCCATTCTGGATGAATAATATTATAAATTTTTTGATCTGCATTGATAAATCTTTGTCGACTACTTTCGGTAATTTTATAGTAACTTGTACGCCCAATTTTCTCAGAGATTAACCACCCATTTTGCACTAAACGAAATACTGCGGTACGCACTGATCGTTCAGTCAACCCCAAAACATCCATAAGTTGAATGAGACTGGCCAGACTAATACTACCACCACGATGGAAAATACTATCTCCCATTACGGTCATAATCAGTGAGGTTCCGCTTAAGGCTTCATGACGAATGAAATCATCTATACTTTGTTTTATTTTTGCATTCATCACGTTATTTATCACCTTAACTCAAGTCTAGAGCAGTTTAATTTAAAACCGCCCTATTCACATAACATTTTAATAAAATCATGCTGATTTTCGAATATCAACGACACGCTGCGCTTTGCCTTCAGAACGAGGTAAAGTCCCTTCAGTGAGCACTTCAACCGTCACACTAATGCCGACCATAGTCTTGATTTTGGCTTTCAATTGTTGTGCCAGCTGCGTTGCCATAACATCACTATTATGTTTACGCATTTCTGTACGAATATGCAATGTATCCATATGACCTTTTTTACAGATCTGAATTTGATAATTTGCAATCAACTCTGGAATATGCAAAATCTGCTCTTCGATTTGTGATGGAAAAACATTTACGCCACGGATGATCATCATATCATCACTACGACCTACAATTTTGTCCATTCGACGCATTGTACGCGCTGTACCCGGTAATAAACGTGTCAAATCACGTGTACGATAACGGATTACTGGCATGCCTTCTTTGGTAATCGTAGTGAATACTAGCTCACCTAGCTCACCATCAGCCAAAACTTCGCCTGTTTCAGGATTGATAATTTCAGGATAGAAATGATCTTCCCAAATCGTAGGTCCATCTTTGCTTTCAAGACATTCCATCGCAACACCGGGTCCCATGACTTCAGATAAACCATAGATATCAAGTGCATCAATGCCCATGCGTGTTTCGATTTCTCGACGTAATTCATTTGTCCATGGTTCTGCACCAAATACACCCACTTTCAATGTGCATTTTGCAGTACCAAATTTCTCTTCCAATGCTTCAATAATATTTAAGCAATATGAAGGTGTTACCATCAAAGCAGTCGGCTTGAAGTCATGAATAAGCTGTGCTTGACGATCAGTTTGCCCACCTGACATCGGAATAACTGTCGCGCCTAAACGTTCAACACCATAATGTGCGCCTAGACCACCAGTAAATAAGCCATAGCCATAAGAAACTTGGATGGTATCTTTATTGCTTAGACCTGCAGCACGTAGTGAACGGGCAACTGCATCTGACCAAGTGCTGATATCTTTTTGCGTATAACCGACTACTGTTGGTTGACCTGTCGTACCTGAAGAAGCATGCACACGTACAATCTGCTCTTGTGGAACGGCAAACATGCCAAAAGGATAGTTATCACGTAAATCTGATTTCGTAGTAAATGGAAATTTAGCCAAATCTTCAAGTGATTTTAAATCATCAGGATGTACGCCTGCTTCATCAAATTTACGACGATAGACTGAGCTATTTTGATACGCATGATGTAGTGTTTTCTTCATACGTTCAAGCTGTACACTTCTTAGTTCATCAATGGATGCTTTTTCCAAATGATCGAGTGCATTGTTATTCATTTTGAATCTCCTTGCGTAGTCATCCTAACTACTTTGACTTCCAAATCTTTAATTTTTATAGCGTCTGTTTTTACAAGAAATGCTTAGCATCCCTTATATTGTGGAGTACGTTTTTGCATAAATGCTTGAACGCCTTCACGATAATCTTCTGAGCGACCTGCCATTCGTTGCAAATCTCTTTCAAGTATTAATTGATCATCAAGCGAATTTTCTGCGGCAAGATTGATGGCTTTTTTGATCAGCGATAAACCATAAGTCGGTTGAGTTGCTAAATGTTCTGCCAAGCGTTCTGCTTCATCTTGGAGTTCAGCATCTTCGCAAACTTGCCAAATCAAACCGAGATTGACTGCTTGTTCTGCGCTAATTTTATCACCTAGCATTGCAAGACCCATCGCACGTGCACGTCCAACCAGTCTTGGTAAGAACCATGTTCCACCAGAATCAGGAACCAAACCTAAACGACAAAATACTTGGATAAATGAAGCTGATTTGGCTGCGATCACGATATCACAAGCCAATGCAATATTTGCTCCAGCACCTGCTGCTACACCATTCACCGCACAAATCACAGGTTTTGGCATTTGTGTGATGGTTTTGATCAATGGGTTATAATATTTTTCAATGGAAATTCCCAAATCTGGCGAATCTGCATTTGGATCAACCACACGATCACCCAAGTCTTGTCCGGCACAAAAACCACGTCCTTCTGCCGAAATGACCACGGCACGGATTTGATTATTTTCAGTCCAAGATTTTAAAACACCTGCAACTTCTTGATGCATGAGTTCATTAAAACTATTGAGATTTTTTGGTCGATTAAATGTCAAATAACCGACTTGATTGTGTTCTTTCACGATAATCGTTTGGTAATCCATGCCACACCTCTATCCTTGATCTTTTAAATTCGTTTTCAAATTCACTTTCAAATATTTATTCATCAAAACTGAGTACAACATTGTCCGAAACTGGTCGAGCTTGGCAACTTAAAACATAACCTTTTTCAAGTTCATCTTCTTCTAAACTATAGTTAATTGCCATTTCAACTTGACCTTTGAGCACTTTACATTTACATGTCGCGCAAACACCGCCTTTACATGCATAAGGTAAATCTGCTCCAGCTCGAAGTGCTGCATCCAAGATGCTGTCATCTTCTTTAGAAACTTCGACCAACAATTCACGTCCATCCAAAATCACGTGAACTTTTTCTTCATTTCGATTGGCGATCTGTTCTTTAGATTGTTTTACTGGTGAACCTGTATTGAAGCGTTCAGTATGAATCTTGCTTTTTTCAATACCAAATTCAGGTAATACGCTTTCTACCGCATTCATCATTTCTTCAGGACCACAAGCAAAGCAATGATCAAACTGAAGATCTAACAATTCTGAATTGAAAAGTTGTTTAATTTTGTCCGCATCAATACGACCATTAAACAATTCACTATCATTCATTTCACGTGAAAAGATATTGATCAATTGGAAGTGTTCTTTAAATTGATCTTTTAAATCCATAATCTGTTCAGAAAACATGGTTTGTTTCCATGAACGATTGCCATAAATCAAACTAAAAGTTGCATCTTTCTGATTAAATAATACATTTTTTACGATTGATAATATCGGGGTAATACCACTACCCGCTGCAAAACCTAGGTAATTTAGACCACCACTACGCGCTGCTTTTTGATAAAACACACCTTGAGGTGGCATCACATCGAGTGTATCACCCGCTTTGAGATGTTCGTTTGCCCAAGTTGAAAAGATACCTTGATCAATTTTTTTGATCGCAATACTCATATCTTCAAGCGTGTCATGGCTACAAATTGAATAGCAACGACGTAATTCTCCATCTTGTGTTTGATGGCGAATCGTCAAATGCTGACCCGGTTGATATTTAAAAGCTTCTTGTTGCTCAGGCTCCACATCAAATGCAATGCAAATCGCTTGATCAGTTTGTGGAGTAATCGATTTAATTTTTAATGCTACGAACTGATTCATTTCTATTTCCCTATATTCTATCTTTGATTTTTAAAATGTCTGATTAAATGCATTTAAAATAATCAAAGGGTTCTAGGCATGATTGGCAGCGATATAAAGCTTTGCATGCTGTTGAACTAAACTCACTGAGTAATTTGGTATTGTGGCTTTGACAATGTGGGCATTCGATCCCATCTTCGAGTGCCACATGTGTGCCACAGCTATGTGCATCACCTTTTGGTGGTGCAATTCCATAGACTTTTAATTTGTTTTTGCCATCTTCAGACATCCAGTCTGTGGTCCACGCTTCTGATAGATCGATATTGACTTTTACAGGCAATAACTGATGTGCAGTAAAGGCTTCAATAATTTGGCTTTTCAATAAATCTGTCGCTGGACAACCACTATAAGTTGGAGTTAAACGCACGATAATTTCTTGTTGATCATTGAGTTCTACGCCACGAATCATACCTAGATCCAATACAGAAAGTACTGGAATTTCTGGGTCAGAAACATCTGCTAAGACATCCCAACATTTATCTATACAATGCTGAATTAAGTTCATACGTTTCACTCCCTGTGATTCGCCAACTTTTGGTATTTGCTGATGATTTATAAAATAACGATCATTTACCAAGTCATATTTGGAAATGCACGTTGCATATATTGCATTTCGGCAAGTACATAACCTAGATGTTCAGTATGCATCCCTTGTTTTGCACCACGACGATATGCGCCTGTTTCTGGAATATTCAACTCAAAACGTTGGATTTCGTTACTGACATTTTCCAGCCAAAGATCTTTTAAAAGTTCAATATTTGGAATGATATTGGTTTTCACCAATTCTTGGCGTTCTGCATCAGTCAGTTCAAACAATTCAGCACTAAAACGCCAAAGTTCATTTAAACCACTTTGTGTTTTTTCATGTGCTTCATCTGTACTTAAGCTCAAACGCTCCATCCACGCCGTTGAAAAACGCAAATGATATTTCACTTCTTTCAAAGATTTGATGGCAAATGCTGACAGATTTGCATTGCTGCTATTACTGAGTGCTGCAAAAAGTAAGCTATGGTAATGATCCATGAGCCATTGGCGAACAATCGTTTGTGCAAAGTCGATATTGGGTTGTTCACAAAGTAAAAGATTTAAATATTCTCTTTCACCACGTAAAAATGCCAATTGATCTTCATCACGACCTAGACCTTCGATTTCACCTGCCAAGCTATATGCAGTACGCGCTTGACCCAATAAATCCAAACCGATATTGGCAAGTGCAATATCAATTTCTAACTCAGGTGCATGACCGCACCACTCTGATAAACGTTGCGATAAAATAAGTTGGCTATCTGCGATGTGCAATAAAAATTGCGATAAAATTGCTTGACTCATTTTAGCGCTCCTTAAATATGCTCAAAGCCATCAGGAATATGGTAGAACGTCGGATGACGATATACTTTATCTAAAGAAGGATCGAAAAACTCTTGTTTTTCATCTGGTTGAGAAGATGTAATCAATTCAGATTTGATCACCCAAATACTGATCCCTTCATTACGACGAGTATATACATCACGCGCATTTTGTAATGCAATTTCATCATCAGGTGCACGTAAGCTCCCGACATGACGATGACTTAAACCTTGTTTGCTACGAATGAACACTTCATAAAGTGACCAATTGTTTTTATTTTCCATGTCTAATTCCTTCCCTAAATCTTGATTTCAAAAACGATTGCGTTATATCGCTGCTTTAAGCGACTTTTTTCTCAGCATGTTTTTGAGCCTGCTTTTGTGCATAAATTGCAGCAGCATCACGTACCCATTTTCCGCCTTCCCAAGCTTTGCGACGTGCTTCTATACGTTCGTAATTGCAAGGACCTTGACCTTTGAGTACTGCATAAAATTCGTCCCAATTGATCTCACCAAATTCATAGTGACCTGTTTCTTCATTAAAACGTAGATCTGAATCTGGAACTTCCAAGCCAATTTGTAAAACTTGTGGAACGGTGTTATCAACAAATTTTTGGCGTAATTCATCATTACTAAAACGTTTGATTTTCCAAGCCATGCTTTGCGCACTGTTTGGAGAATGGTCATCACTTGGACCAAACATCATCAATGCAGGCCACCAAAAACGATTGACTGCATCTTGTGCCATTTGTTTTTGTTCAGGTGTACCATTTGCAAGCATCATCATTGCTTCAAAACCTTGGCGTTGATGAAAACTTTCTTCCTTACAAATACGAACCATTGCTCTTGCATAAGGGCCATAAGAAGTACGGCAAAGTGCAACTTGGTTCACAATCGCAGCACCATCCACCAACCAACCGATTGCAGCAACATCTGCCCAAGTTACTGTTGGATAGTTGAAAATAGATGAATATTTCATTTTACCAGCAATGAGTTTATCCATCATGTCATCACGGTCAGCACCTAAAGTTTCTGCCGCACTATAAAGGTATAAACCGTGACCTGCTTCGTCTTGTACTTTTGCCAATAAAACTGCTTTACGTTTTAAGCTTGGCGCACGAGTGATCCAGTTACCTTCAGGAAGCATCCCAACTACTTCAGAATGCGCATGTTGACCAATTTGGCGAATCAAACTCTTGCGATAAGCTTCTGGCATCCAGTCTTTCGCTTCGATTGAAATATCGTTTGAAATGGTCTGATCGAAATTTTGTTGTTGCATATCCATATTTGCTATCTCACTTATCCCAAGTGCTGTTTCATTTAAATTAATACGATACAAATATAAAATCAATATTTTTTTTATGTGTCATATTTGTGTTTGTGTAAAATCCGACTTAATTACTTGTATTTAAACATTATAAATTTTAATAATTATTTATTTACACATTTAAAAATATAAAAAAGGTTGACAATAATCGTTTTTAGCTAGAAATTATGAAACATAAAAATCAATATTTTTTAAAAATACGTATCATATATGGAGTTTCGTGATGCTAGATCTAAATGGACAATCAGCAAACCTTGAAGCAAATGAAGCACAAAGTGCTGATAATGCAGTGAAAATATTACCCTCTTACCTTGCTGGTAAATGGCAGACTTCAAATCAAGACTTACGTACGGTTTATCATGCGATTACTGGTGAAGCCATTTACCAAGTCAGTAGTCATGGTTGCGATATGAAAGCAGCTGTCGAATTTGCCAAGAAAAATGGTTCGCAGATTGCATCTTGGACTTTCCATGAACGTGCCAATGCACTTAAACAAGTTGCAAGCTATTTATTAGAGCGTAAGGAAGAGTTTTATACTCTTGCCAAAGCAACGGGCTGTACACGCAAAGATGCATGGATTGATGTTGAAGGTGGATTTGGGACTTTATTTGCCTACTCAAGTTTGGTTCGTCGTGAACTCAGCAACGAAACAGCCCTAGTTGAAGATGCATGGATTCCATTATCTAAACAAGGTAATTTCGGTGCAAAACATATTTTAACCTCTAAAGCGGGTGTGGCAGTTCATATTGATGCCTTTAACTTCCCGATTTGGGGCATGCTTGAAAAAATCGCACCGACGCTTTTGGCAGGTGTACCTTGTATCGTCAAACCTGCGACTGAAGGCGCAGAAATGACACAAGCTGTGGTCAAACATATCGTAGAAAGCGGTTTTTTACCTGATGGTGCATTGCAGCTGATTTGCGGACAAACTTATGATCTCTTTGATCACCTCGGTCCTCAAGATACTGTAACATTTACAGGTTCAGCTTCGACTGGTCAAAAGTTACGTGCTCATCCTCGATTCAATCAATATTCAATTCCATTTAGTATGGAAGCAGACTCGGTCAATAGTGCCATTTTGACTAGCAATGCAAATGAAGAAACAATCGATCTCTTTGTACGTGAAGTTTTCCGTGAAATGACCACAAAAGCAGGACAAAAATGTACTGCTATTCGCCGTGCCTTTGTACCTGCCCATTTACTTGAACAAGTTCAAAATAAACTCATCAGCAAACTTCAAAAAGTTGTTGTCGGTAATCCTGAGCTTGAAAATGTCACGATGGGTGCTTTGGCAAGCGTCAAGCAAAAACATGATGTTGCTGAAAAAGTTAAACTTTTAAGCCAAGATGCACAAATTGTTGTCGGTGGGCATTTAGCAGATTTTAAAGTTGAAGGTGCAGATGCAAATAAAGGTGCATTTTATCCAGCAACATTACTGGTTTGTACCAATCCAACCCAAGCAAAATATATCCACCAAGTCGAAGCTTTTGGTCCTGTGAGCACTTTGATGCCTTACCAAAATTTGCAAGAACTTGCTGATTTAGTCGCGCGTGGCGAAGGTAGTTTGGTTGCCTCGATCGTACGCAATACTGATGATAATGTCGAAGAATTGGTTGCTAAAATTGCACCGTGGCATGGTCGTCTACATATTTTAGATGCAAGCAATGCCAAAGAAAGTACAGGTCATGGTTCACCTCTACCTCATTTGGTACATGGTGGTCCGGGTCGTGCAGGTGGCGGTGAAGAGCTTGGTGGTATTCGTGCTGTAAAACACTATATGCAACGTACTGCCATCCAAGGTTCTCCAAATGTTATGACACAAATTGGTCATAGTTGGACAGCTGGTGCAGAGTTTTTTGAAGATCGTGTTCATCCGTTTAAAAAATCTTTTGATGAATTGCGTGTAGGTGAACGTTTGCTTACAGCACGCCGTACGGTCACTGAGGCTGACATTGTCAATTTTGCTTGCTTAAGTGGCGACCATTTTTATGCTCATATGGACAAAATTGGCGCTGAAAATTCATTCTTTGGTGAACGTGTAGCCCATGGTTATTTCATTGTTTCAGCCGCTGCGGGATTATTTGTGGACGCAGCTCCGGGACCTGTGATCGCAAACTATGGCATGGACAATTTACGCTTTGTTGAACCTGTGAAAATTGGTGATACCATCCAAGTTGAATTGACATGTAAACAAAAAACACCAAAACCACTTAAAGACCCTGAGCAAAAAGCGCATGGTGTTGTGGTTTGGGATATTAAAGTTAAAAATCAACGAGGTGAATTGGTCGCAACGTATGACATTTTAACTTTGGTTGAGCGTGCATAAGTGAGAGTGATCTCTTTTATGATTTAATTTTAATAATTTTTTTAAATTAAAGACTGGCTTAGGCTGGTCTTTTTCTTTTAATAGACTTCTTCCATAAGTTATATTTTGCTCAAATTTACACTCTCCTCATTTTGCTTCAAAACGTAATAAAATTTGCAATTAAGGCAGGATGCCGTCCGTCGAACAAGGGCTACAGGGATGTATGCCCATTTGTTCGAGAATGGTTTTCTTGCGAAATATATTTCTCATTTGTCCGAAAACAAAGTAAGAAAGATTGTCTACGCAAAGTAAATTAAATAACTCACGGTAAATGTGACTATATGATACTTTCCACCCAAATACCTGATCATTTTTTAATTCATGAAAGAAGTCTAACCAATTCAAAAAAAAGTTAAAGCTTTCTCAAACAAAATATTCAAGAAAGCCTTAAAATTTATAGCGCAGCATTTATAAGATAACTTGCTATATTTCTGTATGGTTTTGCGCACAAACCCAAGCAAAATTAGCCTAATTTATTGACCAACTTGAGCGGTAAAACTTTCATCGCTAGGCTGAGCGGGAACCATGGCCATTCTGGCACATAAGCTTTAACGGGTTGTTTTTCAATTGCCTTAACTAAAAGTTTTGAACCAGTTTTTTCATCCACTTCAAAAGGAAGTTTTTTAGCACCTTCATTAATTTCGGTGCGAATATAACCAGGGAAAATGGTCGTAACTTTAATCGGTGTATCAATCAGCTCTGCTCGAATGCCTTCTGCCAGATGCGCTACCCCCGCCTTACTCGCCCCATAAGCAGTCAAATGTTTTGGCATACCACGGATTGCACTCATCGACGAAATCATGACCAAATGCCCTGCATTTTGCTCACGAAATATTTCAACTGCAGCTTCGCACTGTGCCAAAGCAGAAATAAAATTGGTTTCTACAGTCGCCTTATTGATCGCAAAATTACCTTTACCAATGCGTCGCCCATCACCAATCCCAGCATTGACAATAATTCGATCAATCGTACCGAATTCGGCTTTGAACTCACGAAAAACTTGGAAGACTTGATCGTATTGGGTCACATCTAAAATCTTTGCAATCACACGAATTTGATAAGTCGACTCAAGTTCTTGTTTTAATTGTTCTAAACGCTCCAAACGTCGAGCACAAATTGCTAAATTATAGCCTTTTTGAGCAAATTCACGTGCCATTCCAGCACCGATACCAGAACTTGCACCTGTAATTAATATTGTTTTTGACATGGCAGATTCCATTTATATCCAAGTTAATAAATCTGGTTGAACTTCTTTAATAAAATGATGTTCGTTTAGACTTAAAAGTTGTGGTTGATTGCCCACAAGTCGAAGTGTCGTCAATGATGCATTGGCTATAGACCAGTTCAAAGCAAAGGTTCGGTTGATACTCAGTTCGAGTATTTTTCCTGCTGCAACAGAAATCACACCGCCTGAACTAAATATCACTGCATAGCGGGGTTTAGTTTGCGCCAATTGATCACACAAATCTTGCATCGCTGTTTCAACACGACTTTTAAAATCTGGCCAAGACTCTTCGTACTCATGATGAAACTCGCCACCTGTCCAGCGTTCAATCGCACCTTCAAATATTTTTGCCAAATATTCACGAGGATTTTTTTCTTTAACGACGTCTTCTTTGAGCAATTCAGGTTGGTTAAATCTTGGTTCGTACTGAGCGAAGACTTGCTGGTGATTAAACTCATTCCAAGCGCTATTGGTTAAAATCTCAGCTTCAGGAAAGCATTGTTGCATTGCAATCTTAGCTGTTTGTTGATGTCTTTGCATTGAACCTGCAATTACAACAGGTTCTTCTTTCAATATTTTCTGAAAAAAATCACCTAAAATTTTCGCTTGTAGCTCACCATTGGGCGAAAGCTGGTCATAACTTTTTGCCCCAAAAGAAGCTTGACCATGTCGAACCAGATAAATCGTCGTCATTTTGGCATTAGCTCCTTAAATTTTGCCATAAACTCTTGTGCCAATTGATTTGCCTCTAATTTTTGCAATCCAATCAACTTCAAAGCTCGAATATGTAAAGCATGTATCACAATCCAAAAGTCCTTAAATGCTGGATTTTGTGTTTGTTTATGATAATAACGATAATAGATTTGTTGAGCGATCACGGCTAAACGGAAGATTCCAAAAACTTCATAAAATGTCCAGTTTTCAGGTTTTAATCCTGTTTTTTCAAGATAGTAATCTACAACTTCTTTACGCGTGAACATTCCTTTTAGATGGGTTGGTTGGCGACGAGTGGATTTGAAGATCATGTTATCGGTGTCTTCAACCCAATAAGCCAATGCCGAACCCAAATCCATCAAGGGATCACCAATGGTTGCCATTTCCCAGTCCAATACGCCAATCACTTGTGTTGGATGCGCTGGATCTAAAATGACATTATCAAAACGCCAATCATTATGAATAATACAACTTGTTGAATCAGCAGGAATATTATCATTTAGCCAAGCACGTACATATTTAAAGCTTGGTACATTGATCGTATGCGCTTTTTCAAAACGCTGATCCCAACCTTCTACTTGACGACGGCAATAACCATCACCTTTGCCGATCTTTTCAAGTGGCGTACCTTGATAAGGGACTTGGTGTAATTCAATCAATTTATCTAGAACATTGACACATAATTCATGTACTTGCTTTTCATCAAAATGCAGTTCGGCAGGTAACTTAGCACGGGGAATGATCCCTTCAATGCGTTTCATCACATAAAAATCGCAGCCGATTACAGATTCATCTTGGCAAAGCGCAACCATTTCAGGTAATACAGGATAAAAAGGTGTCAGCTCTTTTTGCACAGTATATTCACGTGACATATCATGTGCTGATTTGGCTTTTGTTCCCTTGGGTGGACGACGTAAGATCAAATCGACATTTTCATATTTTAAACGATATGTCCAATTCGATGCCCCACCAGAATATTGAGTGATTTCAGGATTGCCAATCAGTTCAATGCCTTGTGATTTTAACCACGCATCAACTGCTTGTATATCCAGTTCCTCGCCTTCACGTACCTCTCCACCAACATCAATCACTGACATAATTTATCCCGTATTTTCTATATCAATTTTTTAAATCGTTAACGCTTTGTTTACTCGTTTATAGGATTACTTTTTACGTGAACCATAACCACGTTTTTTAAGTTCAAGCTTGGCTATCATGCCTTTATGCACTTCATCAGGTCCATCTGCCAAACGTAAACTACGCGCTTGAGCAAAGAAGCCTGTCAATGGCGTATCTCTTGAAAGCCCCATTCCGCCATGAATTTGCATTGCCATATCGACTACTTTTTCGAGTACCGAAGGCGCAACAACTTTAATCGCGGAAATTTCTGTCAATGCAGCCATATTCCCTAAGGTATCCATTTTATAGGCAGCATACAAGGTTAAAAGTCGTGCTTGATCAATTGCAACACGCGCATCTGCGACACGTTCCAGATTTCCGCCTAATTTTAGGATTTCCTTCCCAAAAGCAGTACGGCTCATACCACGATCGATCATCAACTCAAGTGCTTTTTCCGCAGCCCCAATACAGCGCATACAATGATGAATACGTCCTGGACCTAAACGACCTTGAGCGATTTCAAAACCTTGACCTGCACCACCAATAAAATTTGCAACTGGAACACGAACATTGTCAAAGCTAATCTCGCCATGTCCATGTGGTGCATCATAGTCACCAAAAACTGGGAGCATCCGTTCAATGGTGACACCTTGAGTATCAACTGGAACTAAAACCATCGAATGTTGATGATGTCGGTCTTTGTTTGCATCAGGTGTATGTGCCATAAAAATGATAATTTTTGCATTGGGATCGCCAAGACCTGAAGACCACCATTTACGTCCATTGAGCACAATTTCATCACCATCCACCACCGCCGTTGCTTGCATATTGGTCGCATCACTTGAAGCAACTGCTGGCTCAGTCATACAGAAAACTGAACGAATCTTTCCATCCAATAATGGTTTTAGCCACTGTTCTTTTTGTGCATCTGTACCGTAACGCCAAATCACTTCCATGTTGCCGCTGTCTGGTGCATTGCAGTTAAATACGATTGGTGCAAGTAAACTGCGTCCTGAAAGTTCTGCGATATGTGCATATTCTTGCACCGAAAGCCCTTGCCCTAAAACAGGATCAGGCAAGAACATATTCCAAAGTCCTACTTTTTTTGCTTTGTCTTTTAATATCTCAAGTTCTGCTGGCCACTGCCATTTTGTCCAATCGCCATCAATGTTTAAGGCATGCACTTGATGCCAAAATTCGGTTTCTACAGGTTCAATTTCATTTTGAATAAATGCTTTGGTGCGTTGGATATAATCTTGGGCACGATTGGAAAGTTCAAACATCGTATTTATCCTTAAATTATGTAAATGATCAACTGAATAGCGCTTTACAACACCTTATCCTGAAAAGTAATATGAACCAAATGATTTAATTCAATACATTACTATGAATAATATTCATGTATCAAACTCAGTTGATTTGACCCTTTTCCATAAAATAGATATCAATTTATACCCTCTTTTTATTGCTGTTTTTGAGCAAAAAAGCATATCAAAAGCAGCGCAAATTTTATGTATTACTCAATCTGCTGCTAGTCATGCTTTGCAGCGTTTACGATTGCATTTAAATGATGATTTATTTGTTCGTGCAGGAAGCAAAATGCTGCCCACGCCTTTTGCAGAACAAGTCTATCCTATTGTAAAACAGGCTTTATTTTCCATACAAAATATTTCCATACAAAAACAACAATTTGACCCTAGCATGGTACAGACTTTAAAAATTGCCGTACATGATGAAATCGAACCCATCATTTTGCCCAAATTGATTCATCATTTTCAAAATATGGATTTACAAATTAAGTATTTGAGTTCAAAACTTGAAAGAAAAAATATCGTGGCAGAACTTGCATCACAACAAATTGATTTTGTGATCGACCTTGAACAAAACGTCAGTGAAAAATTGGTTTTTACGCGTTTAGTGCAAGACTATTTTGTGTTTTGTACCCAGCAAAAAGAGCTTGATCCTGCAAAATATTTTTCCTCTCCACATATCGGTGTTTCATCACGCCGTACAGGTATTTTATTAGAAGATCTTTATTTATCGAAAAAAGACTTATCACGTCAGATTTTCTTGCGCTGCCAGCATTATTCAACTGCCTTACAAGTTTTGGAACAAAATGATCAAGCGATCCTGACTATTCCAAAGCAGATTCTTTCGCATTTGCATTTATCCAGCAAAATCCAAATTTTTGAACTCCCTATGAAGACTCAAGATATAAATTTGGGAATATATTGGCATAAAGATCTTCAAGAAAATCCAAGACATCATTTTTTGCGTAATGAAATTGCTAAAATTTTTGCTTAGGCTATTTTGAAAAAATTATAGCTTAGATATCCAAGTTTAGTCGTAATGAATAATCTATCTCGTACAGATATATTGTTGAGTAGTTCCTATATATGAAAATTTACTTAGGCTATTTTTATATTTAACTTGTGTAAATTTTGCGCTTTTGTTTTAATGTGAACGCTTTTTCAAAGCTCTTTTTTAATCAAAATAAACATCAAAAAAAAAGGTTTTATAATGACTTCTTTTGAACAACAAACCATTCATCCTCAAGACAATCCACTTTCCCCTAAAGGACGCTTTAGTCGACTATCCTATTTAGCATGGATGTTTATTACTGGCATGATTTACTCCTTTGCCCTATCTATCGTCATAGGCATCGCTGCTGTGGCATTGTTAACATCTGCAAGTTTTGATATTTCAACTTTAGCAACGACAGGATTAGGTATCTTTGCGATTGCTTTGTTTGTACTTGTTGTTGTCGTATTTATGATTTTTTCAATCTGTATTTCTATCAGACGTATCCATGATTTAAATAAAAGTGGTTGGTTATGGCTGTTATTTTTAGTGCCTATAGTTAATGTGATTTTTTCAATTTATTTGTTTGTTGCAAAAGGTACTGAAGGCGCAAATAATTATGGTCCTTTACGTCCAACCGAACAAACTGAAAAACTTCTAGGCATATTATATGCAGTGATGTTGGCTATATTTATTGTTGCCTACGGCGCTCTGTTGGCTTGGGCGATCTCAATGCAAAATCAATTGCCTAATTTGCAACAAATCGGACAATCAAGTAACTCAACTGTAATCAATTCACAACTTGAAAATGATGACCCATCGCTAGAAAATGCTGTAATCGATGATGCCCAACCTGCTGATGCAAATCATGAAAATGGTGGTACACATCAATAATCATTTTTATCATCTTAGATTACAATATTAAATCTATATGAGACTATTTTAAAAGGAGGTCGACCACTGACCTCCTTTTATTTTGCGTCATGATATTGATCAGAAAAAATAGATCGTGATTGCCCTGTATATCATCACTAGATCTCAACACACCACTTCATAACCATTTATAAATTATAGACTTAATCAAACTTTTCTAACCAAGCGATAACTTTGGGCCATATTTCTTTTTTGGCATTTTGTGATTGAAAAATACGACTATGACTATAATCTTCTAAGTTACCATTTGCTAAAGAATAACATTCAAATTTGCTTAGGCTATTTTCAAATTGATCTAAAAACATCTGGCATGATTCAGGTGGCGCTATAAAATCATCTGCAATAGACGCAATCGAATAGATCGGCATCCGAATAGATTTCATTGCATAGCAATAATCAAACTGATCATCGCCAATAAATCGCTGTTGTATATTCCAGTTAAACCACTGATTCATCATATAATAACTTTCATTTTGCGGCCCAATACCCAACTGTTTCCCCGGTAAAACTCCTAAAGATTTGCTCAATAGTTTTAGAGCAATCAATTTTGCTTTACGTTTTCGTGTATTTGCAGCACTGAAGCTTTGGCAGGCAAAAAAAGAGGCTGCTTTAAAATACGGTCGATATTGAGGATTTCTTGCCAGCATCATGCTCAGCCCTACTCCGCCTCCACTATGATTGACGCTATAAAGTGCTTGAATATTTTCATGATCAATCAAATATTTCACGGCGCTTTTTATTTCATAAAGTGCGACCGTTTCAAAGTTATAATTTCCGTGATATTGGGGACTAGAGCCATGTCCTCGCCATTCTAAAATCCAGCAGATATAACCATGTTCAATCAAATATTCTGCAAATTTTAGACAAATACGTTTATCTGAAAAGGTGCCATGGATCATCAATACATGACGCTCAGCAGATCGCTCTGGATCTGATATTTTCCAAAGCGCAAATTGTGCATGATCTTCTGTATCTAAGATTATCTTTTCTTGCCTAATCAAACCTTCTCTTCCTTTGTTTTTGTACTTTTTAACGATCTATATCCGATCCACCATAACATCTTTTTCAAGGCACAAAAAAGGTCTGACGAGTCAGACCTTTTTATTTCTAGCTTATTGGTAAGCCAATTGGATCAACATTCTAAAAAAACCTGCAATGATTGCCAGTGTGAGCACCCCACCCAACCAAAGCAAAATAAACCACCCAGTTTGTGAAATTTTCATACTCGCTCCTAGTGATAACCTTCATCACCTACACGTACTTTATCTTTGAAAATCCAGTACGAGAAAATGGTATAAGTCAAAATAATCGGAATCAAAAGCAATGCACCAATCAAGGCAAACAATTGGCTATTTGCAGGCGCTGCAGCTTGCCAAATGGTCACTGAAGGTGGAATCACATAAGGCCATAAGCTGATGATAAATCCTGTATAAGCAAGGAAAACCAAAGCCAATGTATAGATAAATGGACTCAGTTCACGGCGTTGCTTACAGGCGCGTAAAGCCAAAGCGGTAAACACCAAGACTAAAATCGGTACAGGACTAAAATACATCAACTGAGGCATACTAAACCAACGTGCCGCAATTTCTGGATGCGCAAGTGGTGTATAAAGGCTCACCAGACCAAAAATGATAAATACAGCAATAATCAATTTTGGCATCATGCTATACATTTTGTCTTGGATTTCGGCATCGGTTTTAAATATCAACCAACCACAACCCAAAGTTGCGTATAACACAACCACACCAATGCCTGTAAAGACTGAAAATGGAGTGAGCCAATCCATTCCTCCGCCAGCAAATATACCATTGACGGTTTTAATCCCTTGGATATAAGCACCAAGGATCACACCTTGCAAGAAACTTGCAAAGACTGAACCACCGATAAATGCTTTGTCCCAAAGATGTTTAGTACGATTGGCTTTAAAACGAAACTCAAATGCCACACCACGGAAGATCAACGCGATGACCATTAAAATAATTGGCATATAAAGCGCGGATAATACGGTTGAATAAACCAATGGAAATGCCGCAAATAAGCCTGCTCCACCTAAGACCATCCATGTTTCATTGCCATCCCAAACGGGTGCAACGGTATTCATCAATACATCGCGTTCGTGCGTATCTTTGACAAATGGAAATAAAATACCGATTCCAAGATCAAAACCATCCAGAATGACATAGATCAATACACCGATTCCGATAATGACAATCCATAGCAGAGATAAATCAATCATGGTCTTTCTCCTGTTTTTGATCTTGCCCATCTAGGCTTTCTTCAACGGCACTCAATGGACGCATCGGTGTTTGTCCTAATTCAGCATGATCAACTGGACTTGCATGAATAAATTCAGGACCTTTATGCATCAATTTCAGCATGTAATAGATCCCGATCCCAAAGACCACGCAGTACACCAATACAAAAATAATCAAGGTAATGCCCACTTGCGAAGCTGAAACTGGAGATAAAGCATCTTTAGTCCGCAAGACATTGTAAACAACCCAAGGTTGACGACCGACTTCTGTAGTAAACCAACCAGCAAGCAATGCGATAAAACCTGAAGGTCCCATATATAAAGCAAAACGCTGGAACCATTTATTTTCATACAAACGATCTGAACGGCGTAACCACAGCCCAAGTACAGCAAGCAATAGCATTAACATGCCAAGACCAACCATGATACGGAAGCTCCAAAACACTACGAGAGAGTTTGGACGATCTTCGGGAGCAAACTCCTTCAAACCTTTCACTTCACCATCAAGGGTATGGGTCATGATCAAGCTACCCATATTTGGGATCGCAAGCGCATATTTAGTACGTTCTTCTTGCATATCAGGAATACCAAATAAATATAAAGGCATGCCTTCACCTTTATTGGTTTCCCAGTGACCTTCGATCGCAGCCAATTTTGCAGGTTGATGATGCAAAGTATTTAATCCGTGATTATCACCGATCAAAACTTGTAATGGCGCAAGCACCAAGATCAACCAAAGCGCCATAGAAAATGATTTTTTAACCAAAGCATCACGGCGACCTTTGAGTAAGTGCCATGCAGCAGTTGAAGCCACCAATAACGCAGCAACCAAAAATGCTGCCGCTGCCATATGCGCTAAACGATATGGAAATGACGGGTTGAAAACGATTTCAAACCAATTTTGCGGTACGATAATGCCATTTTCGATGCTAAAACCTTGAGGAGTCTGCATCCAACTATTTGATGACAAAATCCAGAACATAGAAATACATGTTCCGACTGCAACCATCAAGGTTGCAAAGAAATGTGCACGGGGACCAACTCGCCCCCAGCCGAACAGCATAATGCCCAAAAATCCGGCTTCCAAAAAGAACGCACTTAATACTTCATAAGCCAGCAGTGGCCCTGTCACACCACCTGCGATACGTGAAAACTCACTCCAGTTTGTCCCAAACTGATAGCTCATCACCACACCCGAAACCACGCCCATACCAAAGGCGACAGCAAATATTTTAATCCAGAACTTAAATAAA
This sequence comes from Acinetobacter gerneri DSM 14967 = CIP 107464 = MTCC 9824, assembly GCF_000368565.1. GTDB lineage: Bacteria > Pseudomonadota > Gammaproteobacteria > Pseudomonadales > Moraxellaceae > Acinetobacter > Acinetobacter gerneri. Next base: position 281,672 of record NZ_KB849544.1, read on the forward strand.
TCTTGATAAACAGGATCTTTGGTTTTTAACCAACGCCATTCGAGTACTGCAAGGAAGCTTGCCAAGCCAATCGAAATTGCTGGAAAAATAATGTGAAACGAAACAGTAAATGCAAATTGAATACGAGCCAATTCAAGTGCAGTAAGTCCTAATGTCATACCATCACCTTTATTTTTGAAAAATTCATGTGATTAAGCACATTTTTATTCATTAAATTCTGCTTATTCTTTAAGCAAGAATAATGTGAAATTGCACATAATGTATGTAGCTTTATTATTGCTGCTTGATAAGCAAAACTTAATAAAGCCATAGGCTGTCTGTCTCTCAGCCATTCTGGAAAGAAAGATATCAACATAAGTTTTCTCTACATGAAAAATAAGAAATCGAATTGACGAAACGTCAAAACCAATAAAATCATGCAAAGAATGGTGGGGCTCGACCTTGGGGGATCAGAAATAGACGTTGAAGTGCAAAATAGACATGCTTAAAACTTTCAGCAAATGCCAATAAACGTACTTGTATCCGCACTAAAACTTCTTTGACACCAAGTTCAGGAGGCAAAATCAAATTGCCATAGACTGTACAGTATTGGCATTGATGATTTGCATCGTGGTGATCGTGATCTGAACTCATTTGATCATGATTGATAAAATGATATCCAAAACTTGATGTATTGTGATGATGAACATGTGTTTGTTCAGGGTGGAAAATAGAATGAGTCACTGTCTCACAGACCGGAGCAATTTGATATTGCTCTGGCAATAGCGGCTGTAAAAATACCGCAATCTGTAAAAACACTGTTGCTATAGCAAGCAACAACCCACTCTGTCTTAACATTCAATCTCAAACCTAGCAGTTTTTCGACCTAATAATCATAGCACCGTATTGTATAAATTCCGAGCGCCACGATCAACTTTCTAAGAACCACTATAGTTTATAAAAACATATTTTAAAAGGCTTTATTTAGAATAATTTCACAAAATATTCCGTGAAAAATAACGTAGTGATTGCAATGGCTATTGCTTAAGCGTATATTTATTTTATTTAGTTAGCTTAGTTAACTATATTATGACATATCATTATACTTTCCGTTCTAAGATCCAAAAATGTTCACGTTTGATGAGCGATGAACTGAATAAAATTTTGGAGCCTTATCAACTCAATTACTCGCTTTGGCAAGTATTATTTGTGATTCATTCTAAACAACGCTGCACGTCTATCGATATCGCAGAGTATTTAAATGTCTCTAAACCGTCTATTACCAAGCGTATCCAAGCACTACAGAAACTGGGTGCGCTAACGCTACTCGAAAGCCAAGATAAAAGACAAAAACTTTTGTGTTTATCCGAGCATGGCTTATCGCTACATGATCATTGTAAAGATCGTATCGCGATGTTTGAGCAGCAAATCATGCAAATCCTGACTCCCTCACAGATCGAGGTCACTGAACAAACCATGGAATTGGTCATGCAACAACTTCAACTGATGAAATAGGTTTAATATGAACACCCAAGCGCCATTGTGGACGCGAAATTTTGTACTTTGCAGTGCAATCAACTTCCAATTGGTTTTAACATTTTATCTCCTTGTTGTAGTTATCGTTGGCTATGCCGTCAATGAACTGCATTCAAGCACAGCTCAAGCAGGTTTAATTTCTGGTTTATTCATCGTCGGTACGCTGATTGGTCGATTATTTGTCGCAAAATTATTGGCTCGTTTTGGACGTAAAAGTACACTGATCATTGCCCTGATTGGCTTTCTGATTTTTTCAGGTTTTTATTTTTTTGATCTTGGTACAGGCTTCTTACTCTTTATCCGTGCTATGCATGGTTTCATGATGGGTATGGCATCTACTGTACTCGGAACAATCATCGCACAAATCTTACCTACATCACGGCGTGGTGAGGGAATCGGCTACTACAGCATGAGTAGTACACTGGGTACAGCGATTGGTCCTTTCCTCGGGATTTGGCTGATGTTCAATGTCGGCTATGAAGCTATATTTGCCATCTCCAGTATTATTGCACTTAGTTGCCTATTGACTAGTCTAGTACTCCAAGTCCCTTCCTTGCCTGAAGAGAAACTGAATAGCAACACCGCGTCTCAAAGCTTGCAAAGCAATCGCCCAAGTTGGATTGCTCAATATATCGAACCTAAAGCTTTGCCTATTGCAATCGTGATCTTTATCGCATCAGTTTGTTACTCTGGGGTACTCTCTTTTGTGCATTTTTATGCCAAGTCTTTAGATTTGGTTGGCGCTGCAACCTTTTTCTTTTTAATGTACTCCATCGCCATTTTAATCTCTCGTCCATTTACAGGTCGATTGTTTGATAAAAAAGGCGAAAATATCATTATGTATCCTGCATTTCTAATCTTGGCCACTTCACTCTTTTTACTCAGTCAAGTCCATCAAGCTTGGATGTTATTGCTTTGTGCTGCCTTACTCGGTTTTGGATTTGGTAATATCCAATCCGTCTGCCAAACCATATCAGTCAAAAGCACTTCAGTTGAAAGAATGGGACTCGCAACATCGACCTTCTTTATCTTTTTAGACGGCGGTTTAGGCTTCGGACCATTTTTAATCGGTAAATTACTCGACTATATGAGCTATCAACAGCTTTATTTTTATAGTGGAATAGTCGCCCTTCTTTGTATCGCAATTTACTTTATCCTTCACGGTAAAAGTGCAAGTAGAAGCAAAGAAATGACTTTGCAACATTAATACGTTTTATTAATACTTTTGCGTATGGACCAATCTTGATGCATACGCAATTGTCTATTTCGCAAAATATTTAGGTTTCAATTAAAAGCATTTTTTAAAACTTCATTAAGAGAGTGATTTATCAGATTTATAATAAAAATAATCAAACAATGATGAATCATTATCAGTCTATCTCTCCCCTCTGTTTTATCATTCTTCTAAGTTCTTAGGTAGACTACTGCTTAGGCTATTTATAACGTGGCATTTTTATCATTGGATTTTCATTTTACAATCTTTCAACTTTCAACTTTCAACTTTCACCTATTTAAACAAACTATTTCAACTCAATATATCGCTATCGACAAAGAAATAGCTTTATTTTTTATTCAAAAAATAGATTTCGTTTAAATAAAAAAACTTCCCCTAAAGGAAGTTTTTTTATCTGTATAAGGCTTAATTATTTAAATACTTTAAAACGCTCAGCATCATCCATATAGGCTTTATCAGCAGCTGGTGCTTCAACTGAACCGAAAACAAGTTGTGCGCGTAGTTTCCAGTTTGCAGGAATATCCCACTCAGCATGAACTTGCTCATCAACGATAGGATTGTAATGTTGCAAAGAAGCGCCTAAGCCTTCTTCATGCAATGTCGCCCAAGTCGCAAGTTGTGCCATCGCTGTTGAATGCTCTGCCCAAATTGGGAAATTATCAGCATATGATGGGAACTTGTCTTGTAGACCTTTAATCACATTCATATCTTCAAAAAATAATACTGTGCCAAATCCAGCGATAAAGGTATCAATTTTGGCATTGGTTTTAGCCGCAGATGCCTCATCTTTTGCATAGGCTTTTAGAGCATCTTTAACAAAATTCCAAAATTTTTCATGTTCGCCATTAAACAAAATGACTGCACGAGATGATTGAGAATTGAAAGATGAAGGACTTTGCTTAATTGCAGTCTGAATCAAATCAGTCAAATGTTCAGGAGATGCATTCACATTACGTGAAATATTATAAATTGTACGGCGATTATGAAGTAAATTTAAAAACTGATTAGACATTCAAAAAAATCCTTTGATATTTCCCCGAGGAAATACTTAACACTTAAAAATATTGTTTAGTTTATCTAACTAAATAATTGACTAACTATTACGTGAAAATTAAACCAAATATTCACGTATTTTCCAACTATTATTTTGTACTAAATGCGTTTCAAGCCCATGAAAATACTTAAAGTTTTTTAAAACACTCAAAAATAAAAATCAGGCTTAAAAAAAAGGATTCTGATCAGAATCCTTCTTATAAAATACTTATTTGAAAACTCTGAATCGTTGTTCACGATCCATAAATTCTTTTTCACCTGCAGGTGCTTCGATAGAACCAAAGACCAACTGGGCACGGAGTTGCCAATTGCCAGGCACATTCCATTTCTGGTGAACTTTCTCATCGACTAATGGATTGTAATGTTGCAAAGATGCGCCTACTCCTTGCTCAGCTAAAGCAGTCCATACAGAGAACTGTGCAATACCTGTTGAATGTTCAGCCCATACAGGGAAATTGTCTGCATATAAAGGGAATTGGTCTTGTAGGCTTTTCACCACATCTTGATCTTCAAAAAATAAAACCGTACCCACACCTGCAGCAAAGCTATCTACTTTTGCATTGGTTTTTTGTTGGGCATCTTCTGTCGGTGCAAATGGTTTTAGAACATCTTTGACGATATCCCAAAAATGTTGATGTTCTTGACCAAATAAAATCACTGCACGTGAAGTTTGTGAGTTAAAAGCTGAAGGACTATTTGCAATCGCATCTTCGATCAAAGTCGTCAATTCATCAGGACTTTGTGAGAGATTTTTTCCAATGGCATAGATGGTTCGACGGTTTTTTATTAAGTTTAAAAATTGATTCGACATTATAAAGTTCCTAAGTTTTGATTGTGGAATACTTTTAAAAGACAAATTAAAAATACAAAAAAAATTTTAACAGCTTTGTACAAAGCTTAGGTTAAATGTCAAACAATTACCAAGTTTTATTACATAGAATAATATATAAACACAAAAACTATAAATTGTGATTTACTTGTCATTTTATTCGTTATTATTTAAATCCTTTAAATGGATATAAGCATAGCCACAATCCTGTCACTATGCTTTGTGCTTCGCGATTTTAAATCATTTTTATCTTAAAATTTTGCATTTAAAACTTTACTATTCACTACATCTTTCCAGTTGTCACGTAGCGTTGGCAAGTAAAATTTTTCACCCAATTCAATCAATTCAGCATCGATCAAAGCATGGATTTCATGCATAAATAAATAGTCTAATTCCGTATTTGAAAGTTGTTTTTGCTCTTTTTCAAATTGTTTGCGTTTAGCTTGGGCTTTTTTAGCCAATTGGTCAGCAAAGTTTTTATCTTTATACTGGCTAATCGCAGTTAAACGTAGCTCGATCACACCCCAACCACTCAATAATTTTTTAAAGATTTCAAAATCTTGAGTTGTTGATTCCCATGTCATTTCTTCTAGATTTTCATTTTCAGGCAATACTGGAAGCAAAAGTTCCATCACACTTGGAAAGATTTTTTTAAGATTGAGGATAAATTTAACAGGATGGTCACCCGGATAGTCATTAAACTGAACTTTTTCTTGAACATCTGTTAAATATATTTCGAGCATTGAAAATTTCCTTTGATAAGCATCTGTTTTGATCATATTTATGCTTGATTCGTAAATATTGGACGAATCAAAATAAACACAAACAGAGGGAGAACGGCATTTTAGCAATTATGACAACGAATGCAATGTCAATATCACGAATTGGTCTTGGCAAAAACATATCCTAAAATAAAGAGTAGAAACGAATTTCCTTTTACATTACTTTCCCCTAGCAAGAGAATAATCTTTCCATTCACCTTCTAAGGCCGTGAAAATATCAAAATCTTCTAAGAAAGCCCACGGTTCAGGATATTGATCTAAAGGCGCGATTGCTAACCACTCTTTCGGTATCCACGGCGTATCTATATCGAGCTGATAACCATTTCTCCAAGCCAATTTCGTATAAATTACCGCATGTGTTGCTATAAAATGTTCAGTAAAGGTAAATGCAAATTCATGATTACGAATCTTGGCAATTTTAGGACTCGTAAGTTCTGTTAATACATTTTCCATTTCGGTTTTATCTCCATTTGCCAATGCAAGATAAAAGCGATGATCTATTAAGTACTTACGATCCTTCTTCAAATCTGCATTTAAGATGAGATCACACCGTTCTCGTAAAAGCTCCCATTCATGATTAAGTGCCAAAATCAATTGATAACCATGGAAATCTGGTTTACGTGGATGATCTCTGTCTTTAATCGAGCCTTGTCGGTCATAAGATACTCGGTGCTGACGATACCAAGAAATGATTTCTTCGTTATCAGATAACAAAGCATATAAATGTTTATAGGCTGGAAACCATTCTATAGCATCAAACTGAAACTCCATACGACTCAATTTAGCTGCAATAAAACACCACTGTTTAAAAGCAATTAAATCACCATCCCGAAACCAAGATACCATTGCATTAGCTTCAGAATAATTCCCCAACATTCCAGTACAAAATGGCACATTACCTTTATCATTAGTAATGTAGTCAATCAAACTAACTGTATTTTCATTAAATTCTGCATGTTGAATGACATGGGCTAATGCTTTTTGAAAGGCTTCACAGTTGCTTAGATCAGACATTTTTCTTTCTCAATTATTTTTCGTTGTTGGATCAATTCGAACCCACATTAATTTTTCAGTGCTTTTGTCCACATATTTCCCCCAAAATGCACTTAAAAAAAATCTAGGGCATTTAAAACACCCTAGAAAGTCTATTTTTAGATCATGCAAAACTGATTATTTGGTATTTGGATACACCATTTTCTCAGGTTTGACCACTTCATCAAATTGTTCAGGTGTTACAAAGCCCAATTCAACGGCGACTTCTTTTAAGGTCTTACCTTGCTTATAAGCTGTTTTCGCAACTTTTGCAGCATTTTCATAACCAATCACAGGATTCAGCGCTGTCACGAGCATCAATGAGTTATGCAAGAAGTAATCAATTTTTTCACGATTTGGCTCAATACCCACAGCACAATGTTCGTCAAAACTATTACATGCATCACCCAATAACTGAATCGATTGGATCAAGTTAAATGCAATGACAGGCATAAATACATTGAGTTCGAAGTTTCCTGATGCACCAGCGATATTAATCGTCGTATCATTTCCCATGACCTGTGCAACCACCATAGTCATGGCTTCACACTGTGTCGGGTTAACTTTACCTGGCATGATACTTGAACCTGGCTCATTTTCAGGAATATGCAATTCACCCAAGCCACAACGTGGACCACTAGCAAGCCAGCGCACATCATTGGCTATTTTATTTAAGCTTGCAGCAAGTGTTTTTAATGCACCTGAAGCAAATACCGCAGCATCACGACCCGCTAAAGCTTCAAATTTATTTGGGTTGGTAACAAAATCCAGTCCTGTCAATTTTGCCAATTCTGCAGCTGCTTTTTCTGCATAGTCAGGATGTGCATTTAGTCCTGTACCTACCGCTGTACCGCCAAGTGGTAATTGATATAACCAAACCAATGATTGCTCAAGACGTGCAACACCATTGTCCAGTTGCTGTACATAGCCACTAAATTCTTGACCTAGAGTCAACGGCGTAGCGTCTTGTAAATGGGTACGTCCAATTTTAACAATATCTTTAAATTCTTCTGATTTACGTTTAAATGTGGCACTTAGACGCTTAACAGCAGGAATTAATAATTCATTGATTTGTAATGCTGCAGCAACATGAATCGCTGTAGGGAATGAATCATTTGTTGATTGTGCGCGGTTGACATGGTCATTTGGATGGACTGGTTTTTGCGAACCAAGTGGATTGCCAAGCTTTTGGTTCGCAATATTGGCAATCACTTCGTTACAGTTCATGTTACTTTGCGTGCCTGAACCTGTTTGCCAAACCACCAGTGGAAATTGAGAGTCCCATTTTCCAGCAATAACTTCATCTGCTGCATCAACGATATATTTAGAAAGTTCTTCTGGAATCTGTTTTAGCTCAGCATTGGTGATCGCTGCAGCTTTTTTGACTAAGCCCATTGCACGAATCATTGGGCGAGGCATATGCTCATTGCCGATTTTAAAATTTTGAACACTACGTTGAGTTTGTGCGCCCCACATGGTTTCACTTGGAACTTCAACATCACCCATGGTGTCATGTTCGATACGAGTTTGCATATTCACCTCTTATTTTCATCAAGTTTTCAACTACATGTTTCAGGATATTGAGCAATCGCGCACTGAATACATTTCATTAAGCCCATTTTATACCGAGCTTGATCTTTATGTAAATAATAATCATTATCAAATAATATCATGATGATTATTTCTGTTAGCGATTGTTCAACGTATTTTGATAAAAACGCCACTCATCTTCGATCATTTGTTTCAGTGGTCGTTTCGCTTGCCATTGCAATACATCTAAAGCTTTTTGACTACTTGAGCCAACTTGGTCCAGTTCTTTGCGTTGTTCCTGAGCATCAAAGACTTTTATTTCGGTTTGGGTGACATTTTCAATCTCTTGTAAAAGTGCTTTGATCGAATGCACTTCACCAGCAATATTAAATGCTTCACAAACACCATATTTGTCTTGCAGCCAAATCAGCGCTTTTTGTATCGCCTCACAGCTATCGAGGACATGCACAAAACTACGTTCTACAGTGCCATCAGCCGTATCTGCACTGCTTTGAAGTTCAATTGCGTCACGTTGCATCGCAGCCACTTGCAATGCCAGTGGTACGATATTTTTTGGTAATTGGTTGACAACTTCACCCAACACACCATGTTCAAATGCGCCTACGACATTGCTCAGTCGTAAAATCGCCACACGCCATTCACTATCCGTACTGCATGTATCACGTAAAATTTCTTCGACCATTTGCTGAGATTTGATATATGGATTTGGATAAGCAAATTTATAAGGTGTTTCTTCGTCGAGTTCTAAGCTAGAAATGCCATAAACCGTCAAACTTGAAAGATGAACTAAAGTTCGAACCCCAGTACGTTGCATTGCACGTAATAGACTCATCATACAACTGACATTATCATTATAATATTCAAGTGGTTTTAAAACGGATTCTTCCAAAGATTTAAAGCCAGCAGTATGAATCACAGCTTGGATTGAATATTGTTCAAAAACTTTATTCAAAGCTGGTGTATTACGTATATCAATTTTGACAAAAGGGATATACATACCCGAGATATATTCTAATCTTTCTAAAGTTTGTAAACTTGCATTGGCTAGATTATCAACGATAACGACCTCTTGCCCTTGAGCTAGCAAGCTTAAAACCACATGCGAGCCTATAAAGCCTAAACCACCAGTCACTAAAATCATTGTATAATGCCCTATGTTTTATGTCCGTGTAAGACTGCATTTCTAAAAATGCATATTCTAAAGTGAAGATATATGAGTACCTTATTGCTAATCACCTCCGCTCCAACATCCATCCATGCATGGCATGCTTTGGGTCTTGCAGAGGCACTCAAAGCTCAACATCAAGATTTCAGAGTGTTTTTCTATCAAGATGGTGTAAGTACAGCGAATACCTTACAGTGGGTTCCTGACGATCAAAGAAATCTAACCACAGCATGGCAAAATCTTTCGATTCGACTTCCTGTGTGTGTTAGCGCTGCATTGGCACGAGGCATAACTGATCAGGACAATGCTCAAAGACATCAAATCAGCGCATCCAACCTCGCTCAAGGCTTTGAACTTGTTGGCTTGGGAGAACTTGCTGATGCTGTTCAATCTGCAACGCGTCTAGTTCAATTCTAAGTCGTTATTTTTTGATTGAATGTTGCTTTTAAAAGGTAAATTGTGTGAAATCTGTACTCGTCATATTAACTCAAGCAAATTTCAATAGCTTGCAAGTCCATGAAAGCTTGTCTGCAACAATGGTGCTTGCGACTTTTGGTTGTGAAGTCAAAGTCTTACTCCAAGATGCAGCGTTGAGTCTATTAAAATCCGAGCTTGAATTTAATCAAATCAAACACGCCTTCAAGCTTGCTTCCAATATGGTTGATAGCTTTGAATTTTATGATTTGACTCCAGTTCTGGTAGAAAATAAGGATAAGAACAATCCATTTGTTACAGACTCTCAACAGGAAATTGAATTTATTCAGTTTAATCGTGAACTAATTCAATCTTTTGACCATGTTTTGTGTTGGTGATAAGCAATGAACAATCAAACACTCTATCTCATTCAGTCAAATTTCAAACAAACTGAATCTGTTTTTGACAAACTTAACCAAATTGCCAATGCTGAAGATCATGTCGTTTTGCTAGGCGATGCCGTTTTGTTCTGTGAGCATACCTTGCTGAAAAGTTTTCCAAATCTTTATGTACTGGAAAATGACGCAGAAATTTTGCCGACGGCACTGCCAGATTTAATCCAAAAGATGGATTACTCTGCATTTGCTTCACTGGTATTGCAATTTACTCGCTGTATTCGTTTACAATAAACTTTTAGATTTGCTTAGGCTATTTTTATGAATTTAGAATTAGATCAAGACGGACATTTACTTGATTACACCATTTGGAATCAAGAAGTAGCCCAGCAATTGGCAAATACCCTTGATCTACAACTGACGCCTTGGCATTTTGAAATTTTGCATGCTGTGCGACAGTTTTATCAACAATTTGGACATTCTCCTGCGACACGCCCCTTGATCAAATTTTTGACCAAGTCTGTAAGCCCTGATATTTCCAATGCTGTTCTCCAAGAACAATTTAAAACAGGATTGGTCGCACGCCATCTGAGCCGTTTGGCTGGCATTCCCAAGCCTGCAAACTGTTTATAAGAACTCTTTATGAGAGATGAAGAAAAGCGATTTATGATGAAGAAAAGCGATTTATGATGAATAAATCGCTTTTTTAATGACTAGAATGAGAATAAAAGAAAATTTGCAATTAAGGCAGGATGCCGTCCGTCGAACAAGGGAGTTCCGCATTTTTTAAAGCAGTGCTTTAAAAATTGCTCAGGATGTATGCCCATTTGTTCGACAAATGGTTTTCTTGCGAAATATATTTCTCATTTGTCCGAAAACAAAGTAAGAAACATTGTCTACGCAATGTAAATTAAATGACTCACAGCAAATGTGACCGTATGATACTTTCCACTCATATACCGATCATTTTTAATTTATGAATGAAATTTATTTTCATTTTAAAAGTCCCTGTTTAGAACTTTAAAAATATAGTTTATTTTTTAACAATCTCAAATTATATTTTTCTCGGCATTGAGTTTTCAATTTAAATGATGTTTATTATAAATAAGTCTAAAGATGATTAAGGAGAAAATCAAAAATGCCATACCAACATATACTTGTCCCGATCGATGACTCCCCTATTGCTTATGCTGCGATGGAGCATGCACAAGACATTGCCCAAGCTTTTGATGCACAAATTACCTTAGTCAGTGTGGTCGCAATTGATCCCTTTGTAGGTGTTGATTTTTATAAAGTTGCGCCTTCAATTACCGATCATATTTTTGAAGCTGAGAAAAATGCAGAAGGTCGTCTACAAAATCTTAAACAAACCTTAGAACAGCGTGGTTTTGTCGTCAATACTCGCATTATACGTGAAGTCCCTCCTGCAATTGGTATTGTCACCATTGCAGATGAAGTCAATGCTGATCTGATTATCATGGGTTCGCATGGACGTTCAGGAATTAAAAAGTTTATTTTAGGTAGTGTTGCTCAAGAAGTGTTAACTCAATCACGATTGCCTGTTCTTATTGTTAAATAATTGTACAAAAAATAGCAAAGCATGAAATTAAACCTACTTTTTTAGTGGGTTTAATTTTAATAAAATCAATAGATTAAAATGATAAATAAGGTTTGCCAAGTCACAAAAGTTATGTTATCAATAAATAAAATATAGTAAATAATCTTGAGGAAAATTGTATGTCATATCAACATATTTTAGTGCCAGTAGACGGATCAAAAATCTCACTTTCAGCTGTTGAACATGCAGTTTCTGTTGCTAAAGCATTTAACTGTAAATTGACCGCAATTAGCTTAGTTGCAGAAGATCCATTCTCTGGTGCAGATTTTTATTATAGCTCAGTCGCAATCAAAGACTATTTGATTCAGGCCTATGAGAATGCTGAAAAAACACTAGAAGAAGTGAAAGCATTGGCTGCCAAAGAAGGCGTAACAATTGAAACTGAAATCGTTAAGGGATATGTTTCAGCAGATACGATTCAGGAAACTGCTCAAAGCAAAAATGTAGATCTCATCGTCATGGGTTCTCATGGTCGTAAAGGTTTCCAAAAATTCTTCCTCGGAAGTTTTGCACTTGATGTACTTGCTCAAACTGTGATTCCTGTACTGATCGTGAAAGAATAATTCTTCATACAAATTTAAAAAACCTACAGCTACTGTAGGTTTTTTAATTGTTATCATTTTTAAATATTATTTCATCTAATTTTCTTGATTATAATGTCGTAAAATTTTAATAATCTTCAATTAAACTTAAAAAAAATGTTGTGAGCATAATATGTATAGTACCGAGTATATTTTATTAATTGTTGTGATTATTATCATATTACTAATTTATTATTATTTTAAAAAATAAAGCCCTCTTTCCACTTACTTCAACATTGCACTCGCCAAAGGTAGTACATAAAAGACTACCTTAGCTTAGTTAAAATCTATTTACATGTTGCATGCAACATGTAAGAATGCTTTAAATCCAACTGAGATCGTCACTGTTTTGATAATCTGACCAGTTTTGTCTTTTCTCAGATTCTTGGTGAATCAACAGCGTTGCTGTGTTGATGATATGTGCCCTCATTGCTTCTGCAGCTTTTTCGGCATTGCCATCTAACATCGCTTGATGAAGTTCCAAATGATCTTCAAAAGTTTGCATACAACTCCGCGAATGAGGAATGGTTGCAGAACCTGCAATCAACACCTGATTTCGAGTATTGCTAATAATATCAATCGCTTTTTGATTCCCTACGATCTGTAGTAAAGCCAAATGATAATCACGGTCAGCTTTGAGCGTACCAGTGGCATCGCCCGAAGTTGCTTGTTGTTTGAAATTTTCAAAAATTGTATTCAATTGCTGTAGATCTTGTTCTGTGCGAACTTCTGCAGCACGGCGAATCAAGGGAACTTCAAGCATCAAACGAATTTGGAAAGATTCGATCATGGTTGCAAAAGACGTCGGTAATATACGGATACCTTTGTTTTTTTCAATTTTGACAATCCCGATTCTTTCCAACATTTGTGCAGCTTCACGGACTGGAGTACGAGAAATACCGCCGAGCATCTGCCCCAATTCAGTCGCTGAATAAAGCACGTTAAATTGTAATTGGTTGTTAATGATGGCATCTTGCAAAATTTCAAATGCTTCTTCAGTTAAGGTCTTTGGTTGTTGGATCAATTTCATAGAGATGCACAAGGAAATTACATGACAAATAAACATTATGCCATTATCGGGGGTGGAATCAATGGACTTGCGGTTGCTCGTCAGATTCTTCTTGATTTTCCTGATGCAAAAGTCACGGTTTTTGAAAAAGAAAATGCCGTTGCACAGCATCAATCAAGCCATAATTCTGGCGTAGTACATGCGGGCTTATATTATGAACCAGGTGGTTTAAAAGCACGTTTATGTCGTCGTGGTGCTGAACTGGTTCAACAGTTTTGTGCTGAAAATGACGTGGCTTATGATGAATGTGGCAAAGTCGTCGTTGCTCTTTCAAAAGAAGAAGAATCACGTTTAGATACTATTTTCCAAAAATCTCTAGCCAACCAAGTTCCTGATGTACGCATGCTAAATGCCAGCGAAATTCAGGACGTAGAACCCAATTGTATTGGCACAAAAGCTTTATATTCACCTCGTACGGCGATTGTCAGCTATGGTGCAATTGCCTGCAAAATTGCTGAAGAAATTAAGCTCAAAGGTGGTGAAATTGTCCTCGGGCAAAAGGTTGTTCGTCTTACTGAAAAAAATAATAAAGTATCGATTCATTTTGAAAATAATGAGCATTATTCAACAGTTTTTGACTATGTTGTTGCCTGTGCAGGGCTGCAATCTGATCGCCTAGCTGCGCACTCTGGGGATATAGAAACACCGAAAATTGTGCCATTTTTTGGGCAATATTATGTGATTGATGAACAGTTTAAAAGCCATGTTAAAGGTTTGATCTATCCTGTGCCAGATCCTAAATATCCATTTTTGGGTGTGCATTTCACCAAACGCATTGATGGTCAAATGACTATAGGACCAAATGCTTTTATTTCTTTTGGTCGTGAAAATTATAGTGGTAAAAAATTTAATATTTCAGATATTTATGATTTTTTAACCTATAAAGGTTTTTGGAAATTCTCTTCAAAAAATATGCCTGCTGCGATGCGTGAACTACGTACTGTGCTCAGTCAAACCAATTTCGTTGCCGAAGCAGCCAAATATGTGCCGTCATTGGCAAATGTTTCGGTTACACCTGCAACACGTGGTATCCGAGCACAAGCCATGGAATCAGATGGTTCTCTCGTTGATGATTTTGTGATCCGTAAGCAAGGCAATATTACTCATATCCGCAATGCTCCTTCTCCTGGTGCGACATCCTCTTTAGCAATTGCGGAATATATTGTGCGTGAAGTCATGACGCACGACTAATTTTGACTGAAAAAAATTATAGCGTAATAAAGGAATATCATATGAACCCCGCTCTTGAAACTGAACAAGAACGATCGAAAAGATTAAAAAAAGTCGCAACAGCAACCATTGTCGGCTCTATGCTTGAATGGTATGACTTCTATCTCTATGCCACGATGGCATCGATTGTATTTAGTAAAGTTTTTTTTGATAAATCCAATCCAAGCAATGCGGCAATGGCAGCTTTTGCAACCTTCGCGATTGGCTTTATCGCCCGTCCAGTCGGCGGTATGTTTTTTGGCTACTTTGGCGATAAATTTGGCCGTAAGAAAATGTTATTTGTCACCTTCTTGCTCATGGGGGTTTGTACCACTGCCATTGGCTTAATTCCAACCTATGACAGTATCGGTCTTTGGGCCCCTGCACTTTTAGTTTTCTTCCGCATTATACAAGGACTTGGTGCTGGTGCTGAACTTGCTGGAGCAGCCGTTACTTCATATGAACATGCCTCAGATGCGAAACGTGGCAGTCAAGGTGCTTGGCCAGCACTCGGTTTAAATCTAGGCTTACTCCTTTCTTCACTGACTATTTTTGTACTGACATTAAATGGCGAAGAATTTTTGGTCAATGGCGGTTGGCGTATTCCATTTATTCTCAGCTTTATCTTGGTTTTGATTGGTCTTTGGGTACGTAAAAGCCTGCCTGAAACGCCTGATTATCAAGAGGCTCATGTTGAGAAAGTCAAAACCAATCCTTTTAAAGACATTCTCAGAACCAATATGAAAGGCTTAATGGTGGTGTTTGTACTTGCTATTGGTTATAACGCACTGAGCTATATTTTTAAAACATTCTCTTTGGCTTATTTGACTCAATTCCAAGGGGTGAGCGCGCATGTCACCTCATTATCAGTGACAATCGCCAGTTTAGTTGCCATCTTTAGTGTGCCATTCTTTGGTTGGTTATGTGACCGTTGGAGCAGTAAAAAGGTACTTATTTTAGGGGGTTGTTTGTCTGTACTTTTTGCGTATCCATTCATGTTATTACTTGAAACGGCAAATAATACGGCGATCTATCTGGCTATCGCAATCGGTACAGGCATCCTTGCGCCAATGATGTTTGCACCACAAGGTTCTTTTTTGAGTCGTCAGTTTGCAGTGGAAAACCGCTCTACAGGCGTTGGTACAGGTCGTGAAATTGGAACTGCAATTGCAGGTGGTTTAGCCCCTTTAGGTGCACTCGGTTTGGTTGCTTCATCACCAACACATTCAACGACTGGGGTCATTGTGATCTTGCTGATTGCTGCTGTTCTTGTAGTGGTTGCAGCTTGCTGTGATCAAGGCTACCGCTTTTCTAAACACAAAAACTAAGAGAAGCAATCAGAGATAAAAACAAAAAGACCATAAGACTGACTGCGCTGTAGTCACTTGGGAAATGCAGAGACATTTCCCTTTTTTATCTTTTAGTTTTTTAAATTTAGACTTGAAAATGAAATAAATATTTCATTTAACGATTCACAAAATAAAATTAATTCATCGCGATCACTTTCACTAAAATAGTTTGTGATTCTTCAAAATCATCAAAAATTTGTTTACGTGTGAGTTCTTTAGATTTAACTCTAAAATCATGATTTTGATATTGGATCACCGATGGAATTTGATCAAAATATTCGCCCCCTGCTTCGATATTTTCTTCAAATAAAGCTGTGCCAAGTTGGTAATCTTTACTTTTAAGTACGACATATTTCACGGTAGTTTTCATCTTGCACCCTCATTTTCATATCCGCTTTATTTCTAGTTATAACAGCTTTTTTTTAAGTTGAAAGTCTTAACTGAAAATGAATGGTGAATAAGTATCCAGACCCGCACATGGACACCCCAATATGCCGTTTTTTTATAAAATTTAAGCAAAATAAAACCCACTTAATCTCTTAAGTGGGCAGACCGTAGTTTCACAGCCTTTACGCTGAGAAGATGTTGTTATATTTTTCATATAGTGTGCAAAATTTTTGTGACAGTACGATGTCATTTATAAAAACTTTGGCTATTTTTATTTGTGAGCAAAATTTGGCTGTATTTTTTGCGAAAAATAAATACAAACGGCGATGCATAACAGCAACACAAATGATGCTCCAAACCGACTGAGATCAAGTCCACCTTGAGCATAAGGTTTATCCAGAAAATCGCCCACTACAGCACCCAAAGGTCGAGTCAGTACAAAAGCACTCCAAAACAACAAAGTTCGAGAAACTGAAGTGAAAAAATACAACATTAAGATCACAATAATCAGTGCGCTAAACAGGAATATTCCACCAACATATCCAAGCCCTGCTGAATCTGCTGACCAGTCACCCAAAGCCGTACCCAACGTTTGTGAAAACGTAATCGTGATCCAATAAAATAATTCAACACGTGGTGAATTGATATTTTGTGGGGCGATTGAACCTTGGCTTTGATACCAAATAAATAATGAAGCCAATACTAAAATGAGTAACAAACCACTACCGGCAAAATAGCCAATTCCAAGTGAACGATCAACAAAGTCTGCAAGCGTCGTCCCAACTGTTGTACTGGCAATAATCGTCGCCCAATACAAAACGGGTTGATATTGTTTAGATCTGATCTGGAAAAACACTAAAACCAGAAAAATAGCCGCAAATAAAAAAGTACTGAGCAAATATCCCCAATTCAGAGACATTGAAAAGGCATCACCCGCCGTTTCACCAAAGGTTGTTGCAAATATTTTACAGATCCAAAATAAAGCCGTGACCTGTGGTACTTTCATTAAAAAATGATTCAGCTCCTGATTTGGCATCATACAATCCAAGCGATAAATAATGCCTACTAGTTCAAACTTTTTACATGAAATTTTCCTTAATTTATCCTTCAAAAAATGTTAAACCTATATGTAGTTATGAGTGTCTATTGACATTTCAAATGCCTGAAAATCAATTTGATATCAAATCTTCGATCAGGCGTATAAATCAAGCTGTAATTTTGGGGAAATAAAATGCTAAAGCATTGTTGCGATGTACTGGAAAATCAGCAATTGACGGTCGCTTTTATTGAAAGTGCTAGCTCTGGCTATCTTTCCAGCCAATTTTCAATCTATAAAAACAGTGGTGCTGATATTTTGCTTGGTGGCTTGGTCAGTTATGACCCTAGCATTAAAGTTTCGATTTTACATGTTGATCCAAAACTCATCGAAATACATACGGCTGAATCTGCTGAAGTCACGGAAGCAATGGTGATTCAAGGTAAAAAGCTATTCACCGCGGCAGATATTATCGTCAGTTGTACAGGCTTACTTAAACCCGGTGGCAGTGCCACAGCTGATAAACCTGTCGGTACCTTTTTTATCTGTATTTATTTTCATAACAAAATTCATCAGTTTAAATATTTTATACACGGTGAGCCGCTTGAAAAATTGGATACACTCACCGATTTAGTTGCATGTGAAATTTTAGGCATCATTGATAAAGCTTGAATAATTTAAAATATTGATTTATCCACCTAATTTGTGATTCTATTATCACGATAAGATAATGAATTACAAAATAAATTTATTATTCTCGTGAAACATATATATTTTTTGATTTAAATTTTGCGTTTTTTTGCAATTATTGCGGTAAAATCTACGTTGTTACTACTTATACCAAAATGATTGCACATTATGTATATCGCTATAATTCTATTCATTTTTGTTGCGAGCCTGATTTATGCACATACCCGTGGTAAAGTGCATTTGAAATTTTCGCGCCAACTATTTGATCACTCGACTTTTTTAGGTCCTGTGAATATGTTTATGACTGGCTTTTCAAAACTCCCAAATAAGCCTTTTTTTGACGTATCTGATTTTCCTGAACTCAAGCCTTTGCAAGACAACTGGGAAATGATTCGTGAAGAAGCAATCAGTCTACAAAACAAAATTAAAGCTGCCGAAAGCAATAATGATGCGGGTTTTAATACTTTTTTCAAACGTGGCTGGAAACGCTTTTATCTAAAATGGTATCAAGATACACACCCATCTGCACAAGAGCTATGCCCTAAAACAGTTGCTTTACTTGAAAAAATCCCAAGTATAAAAGCAGCTATGTTTGCTGAATTACCCTCTGGTAGTTATCTCGGCAAACACCGTGATCCTTATGCTGGCTCTATTCGTTATCATTTAGGTTTAACTACACCAAATAGTGATGCATGTTTTATTGAAGTAGATGATGAGCGTTATAGCTGGCGTGATGGCGAAGCAACATTGTTTGATGAAACTTATGTGCATTGGGCACAAAATAAAGCCGATGAAACTCGTATCATCCTGTTTTGTGATATCGAACGTCCGATGAAATGGCAATGGGCACAAAACTTCAATCATTGGTTTGGTCGTAAAGTAATGTCTGCTGCAAGCTCACCAAATGATGAAAATGACCAAACGGGTGGCATCAACCGCGTATTTAAATATTTGTACGCGATTCACGCGAAAGGTCGTGCAATCAAAGAGGAAAATCGTACCAAATACTATATTTATAAATGGTTGCTTTTCAGTTTAATCATTTTAATTATTGCATTACCTGCGATTATTAAGCATTTGCTTTAATCTTTGCTTTGTTCAATTGTATCAGCAATAAAAAAATAGATCTTCATTGAAGGTCTTTTTTTTATCCAAAATTCAAATAACAGTGATTATTTATCTGGATTAACAATTCTAAGAGTTTTAATTTTGTATCTGATATTTCATTTTTTTGTATAAAACGGTAAATTTAACGCTTTAATTCTTGTAAATAACAAAGCCACGTTTTTAGGTTAAAACATGAAAATTCAATACGCTCTGCTCGGTTCTCTTATTTTACTTACAGGTTGTGCAGGTTCTTATCCTGAAAAAGTTGTCGCAAAAGGACCTCTTATTTGTGATGCAAGTGATGTTTGTCCAAATCTTTCAGCTCGTTGGAATCAAGAAACACGTGATGGCTTCAAGCTCACAGCAGATATCGACAATGCTACAAAATACGATATCAAACAATTAGTCTTTATTGTCGATGGCCAACCTTATACTTATTCAACAATCAACCCAACTGTATATAAAGAAGTAAATGGTTCAATCAACTCTGCTAACTCAATCTATGTACCACGTAGTTTTTTAAACTCGTTCCGCAATGCGAAAGAAGTTGAATTGAAACTTGTTACAGATCAAGGTGATATCGTTCGTCCAATCTTGGGTGCGGACGGACAGAAATCTTCTGCATATTTAACCTTCCTAAAAGGTTATACAGAAACAGCTGAAAAATAATATTTTAGGGTCTGTTGACATTTCACAACTGAATTGCGTTGTCAGCTAAAATTGAGCAGGCAAGGCACGAAATGCAGAGAATGGCGAGACCATTTTCAAATTTCGTAACGATGCCTGAGATAATTTTAGCCACAACCCTGAGCAAGAACAAAGCACTGCTTTGTTTACAGCGCAAGGCGAAGCGAAAGGACGAGAGTGTTTTTTGATGCTATATCGTTGTAGCTTGATCATTTAGATCACTAAATTTCTCAATCTACGCCTCATATCATCTAAAAAACACTCACGTCGCAACCAATTTGAAATGTCAACAGACCCTATATTTCCATAAAAAAACCAGACTTCGCGTCTGGTTTTTTTATTTAAATAGGATATGTATTTTATTTGGGTTCAATCGGAGCAAATGGAGCAACAACATCCGCATTTTGTGCACGATGACGCATAAAGTGGTCCATAAGCACAATCGCCAACATCGCCTCAGCAATCGGTGTTGCACGAACACCCACGCATGGATCATGGCGACCTTTAGTTAACACATCAGAATCTTCACGGCGGATATTGATGGTTTTACCCGGTGTTGTGATACTCGCTGTTGGTTTTAAGGCAATCGCCACACGAATGGTTTGACCTGATGAAATACCACCTAAGATACCACCCGCATGATTGGCTAGAAAACCGTCAGTGCTCAATTCATCACGCGTTTCGTGCCCAAATTGTTCAGCAACTGCAAAGCCATCACCAATTTCGACACCTTTGACTGCATTGATTCCCATCATGGCATGGGCGATATCAGCATCAAGGCGATCAAATACAGGCTCACCCCATCCTACTGGAACATTTTCAGCCAAGATCTCAAGTTTTGCACCACAACTGGTTCCTTGTTCACGCAATGACGTAACCAAAGCTTCAAAACGAGAAACAGCTTCAACATCACCACAGAAAAATGGATTGTTTGGAACTTCATTCCAATTCAATTTTGAGGCTTTTTCAGTTCCAATCTGAGTCACATGCCCACGGATCACGATGCCAAACTTTTCAGCAAGGAATTTTTTTGCAATCGCACCTGCAGCAACACGCATCGCAGTTTCACGTGCACTTGAGCGACCGCCACCACGATAATCACGGAAACCATATTTTTGCGTATAGGTATAATCCGCATGTCCCGGACGGAATGTTTCAGCAATATTGCCATAATCTTTCGATTTTTGGTCAGTATTACGGATTAACAAACCGATTGGTGTACCTGTTGTTTTACCCTCAAAAACACCTGAAATAATTTCAACTTCATCAGGTTCTTTGCGTTGAGTAGCAAACTTTGAAGTACCCGGTTTACGGCGATCCAAATCAATTTGTAAATCTTCAGCAGATAAACTCAAACCCGGTGGAACACCATCAACAATCGCCATCAGTCCTACACCATGTGATTCGCCACAGGTGGTTACACGAAAGAGTTGTCCAATACTATTTCCAGCCACTTACAACTCCTTATGCTTGTAGGGATTGAATAAATAAATCACGGTATGCGCGACATTGCGCAGCGGTCAATGCAAAAATACCTGAACCACCTTTTTGGAACTGTAACCAATAAAAATCAATCGTATTGAAGTTTTGACGCATCGCCCATTCAGAGTTACCGACTTCAATCACGATCAAACCATCTTCTGTGAGATAGTCAGCCGCTTGAGCGAGCATTTTACGAACCAAATCCAAACCATCTTGACCAGCAGCGAGTGCCAACTCAGGTTCATGTAAAAATTCATCAGGTAGATCAGCCATATCTTCGGCATCTACATATGGTGGATTTGAAACAATCAAATCATATTGATTTTCAGCAGGAATTTTTGAAAATAAATCTGACTCAAGCAATGCAACTTGATACTGCATATTGTGATGTTCAGTATTAATTGAAGCGACTTCAAGTGCTTCTTTAGAAATATCTGTTGCATCTACTTCTGAATCAGGGAAAGCATAAGCCAAGGCAATCGCGATACAACCTGAACCTGTGCACATATCCAAGATACGCTGAGGTGTTTTTGCTTTAGGATTTTCAGGTAAATTGTTTAATGCTTCACGCATTTCGCCTGATTCATCCAAGCAATACGGCGCAAATCGTTGATCGATTAACTCAGCAATCGGTGAACGTGGAATCAATACACGCTCATCAACATAAAATGGTTTATTGTTAAAATATGCAAGATTTAATAAATAAGAAGTCGGTACACGCTCATTGATACGACGTTCCAACAAACTCAAAAATTCTGCCTTTTCACTCGGCAATAATTTTGCGTCTAATATTTCTGGATCAGCCTTCCATTCCAAAGACATGCTTTGTAAAACCAATGCTGAACTTTCAGCAAAATAATCTTCTGTTCCTTGACCTAAGTGAGCATCATATTGACGCATTGCCGTTACACCAAAACGAATAAAATCACGAATGGTTGTTAGCGTTTCAGCCGCTTCTTGTAAATGTTCAGGGCTAATAGACGGTCGCTCCACTTAGGGCATCTCCACAATAAAAATTTAAAACGCCTTATGATACCTTGTTTTGCTGACATTTATAAGACAAAAAATCGGCTTTATTTTTGCCAAGTTAAGATTATTCCGCTATCTGAAAAAACATCCTTTTTATCAGATTTTTTAGCATCATCATTGACCAATAGTCCACCTGATGCATAGATTTTTTTATGTGAACGATCAATGAATAACCCCCAAAGCTGTACTTGTTTAAAGCGTGGATCAAGTTGATTCATATTTGCAAATAAGGACCAATTTTTGCCACCATCGACTGTTTTTAAAATTTGTCCTGTAGTCACAACCGCCCATGCTTCCTTCGTATCCATCCAACGTAGACGCATGATACGATCACCCATTTCAAGTGTTTTTGGCAGATTTAGCTTGGATTTTTGCCAATCAACACCCGCATTTTCAGTACACCAAATTTCACCACTCCCAGACAAACAACCTTTTTTAGGGTTAATAAAATCAATGCTAAGCCAATGTGCATGAGGATTTAAAACTGTTTGCTTAGTCCAAGTTTGACCTGCATCAACTGACTTAATCACAGTACCACGCGTACCTACCGCCCAAACATGATCCTTTTCACTAAAAGTTGCTTCCTGCAATACATCATCTTTCAATGAAAAATCAAGCTTTTTCCAAGTCTGTCCTGTATCAGAAGTATGCAAGATTTTTTCATAGCCCACGACAACACCATTTTTTTGCTGAGTTGAACTAAAAGGATCAAATGCAATCGAATACGCTTCTGTATATTTAAATTTTAAATCATCCATTTTTTCATGAAACTGATGCCATTTTTCTTCGATTTCAGGCTGTTTAAGATCTTGGTAGCTAAAAGGATCTATGAAAATTTGTGTAAATACTTCCCAGTTTTCACCAAAATTACGTGACCGATAAATCACCCCTGAAGTACCTACAGCAAATAATGTCTGATCAATTTGTTTAATATCACGGAATGAATCGCTAAAACGTGAATAAAAGCGCCTTTCCCACGTCTGATCCGCTTGATCTTCACCCCGAAGAAACTGCAGTTGTGGTCCACCTGCTGCAAATATTTTACCAGCACTATTTACAGTAACATTACTATAAGAATTCATACTATCTATAATGCTATACATATGCATTTTATACGGACCAATCTGCCATTTTTTAAACTTCGAACTGACGATCTGTTTATTTTCAGGCTCGCTTTCATCTATATCAGGGATAGAACGCAAATCAATACAACGCTCTGTATATTCATATTCATCACAACGAGGATAAGCAAGCGGATCGGTGACTATAGGACGCCCTTCTTCATCAACGACCCTTTTGACCAACTTGATTTCTTCTGCATAATTTTCCGAAGAAAAAAGCAGCATTAGAAATAGTAAAGGTATCATTTTATTTGTTTTAAACTTTAAATTTTGCATAACTCTATTGCTCGTTTAGCATTTATATTTGTATGAAAGATGATGAAAAATAGAAATATTTATATGTATAAATTAAAACAAAATCGTTAGATCTCTTTCATCAATCAAAATATACAATAATTTATGATTTGGAAAGTTAATATAAGAAATCCCTTATCCTTTGGGAGAAGCTTAGGATGAGGGTAAATTTACAAGAGAATCCTCACCCTCTTGCGAAACATGTTTCTCATTTGTCCTAAAACAAAGTAAGAAAAGTTTGTCTACGCAAAGTAAATTAAATGCCTCAAGGTAAATGTGACTATATGATTCTTTTCATCCAAATATTTGATCATTATTAATTTATGAAAAAAGTCTGATCTTTATGTACATAAATTTAAATAAAATCTTTAAGACTTATAGTTATTTTCCATTTTTTAAGCAATTATTCTCTACAGCGCTGTAAATTAATTATTAAATTTTAAAATATTAACTTCCCAGTATTTACCTTGTTTTACTTGAAATCTCCTCCTTTAATCCCTATAAATATTAGGGTCCAAATGATCTGTGAACACGAATGAGTTATAAACACAACAATCTAATGGCAATGCGTCAAAACTATTGGAACGATAGTGCTTCGAGCAGTGTGCAACAAGAAAAGCAGTTTTTTCAAAAGATACTTTCCGAACATGGTATCTATCCCAAAGCAAATTTAGATGATGCTAAATACTTCTTTTTTAGCTTGCCGAGTATCATTATTGTAAAAGGTTATGCTTTGGGTTTTTTAGACCAAACAGTCAAATTAATGATGAGTGAATTTATCGAAGCAAATAAAAGCGCTTTGATTCAACGTGAGCAAATGAAGATACAATATCGTATGTAAATTGTGTGATATTCAATCAAAAGCTTAAGTAAATGATGGTTTTTCTCCTCTTTTACTTATTTCTACCGACCATTCAGCTTGAAGAACTATTTTAATACGTAGAGAACATGTAATATTCGCTACTATTATTGTCTGCTCGTCTTGCTTATAAGGATTTAATCTTCATGTCAGATCAAAACGATAAGCTTAAAAATTTAAAAACTTCTTCTATTGATCGACGTTTATCGATTGCAAAGGCATCTTTATTGGCTGGAACGCGCTGGGCAGCTTCAAATGCAACTTCTATTTTTTCAAGTGAAGAAGAAAAAGAAAAGAAACGTAAAAAAGCCATGAAAGAACAAGCAGATTATCTTGTTTCTGAGATTGGAAAATTAAAAGGCTCTATCGTCAAAATTGGTCAAATGATGGCGCTTTACGGCGAACATTTTTTACCTGAAGAAATCACACAAGCACTCAATACGTTAAACAATCAAACGGTTGCTCTGGCTTGGCCTGCGATAAAAGAACAATTGATAAGTCAATTGGGCTCTAAACTCGATGATCTCACCATTGATCATGAGCCAATTGGTACAGCTTCACTGGCACAAGTTCACCGTGCAACTCGTAAATCAGATGGCTTGGAATTGGTCCTCAAAATCCAATATCCGGGCGTAGCCGATGCGATTGATTCAGATATGAGCTTATTTAAAAATATGCTCAAATTGACTCGCATGGTTCCACAAACTCGTGAATTTGATCAATGGTTTGATGAAGTTCGTGAAATGATGCATCGTGAAGTCGATTATCGTTTAGAAGCGGCAACGACGCGTCGCTTTGCTGAACGTTTACGTGGTGATCCACGTTATATCGTTCCGCAAATTATTGATAATTACTGTACTGATCAAGTACTTTGCATGACCTTTGAACGCGGTGTTCCGATCAATAGCCCTGTGATGCTGTCACTTCCACAAGAACGTCGTAATCTCTTAGGTAAAGCTTCTCTCGAAGTCGCAGTCCGTGAAATTTTTGAATGGGGCGAGATGCAAACAGATCCAAACTTTGGTAACTATTTGGTTCGTTTGGGCGACGGTGCAGAGCATAATGATAAGATTGTCTTACTTGATTTTGGGGCAATCCGTCAATTTGATAACAACCTTTTAAATGTTGCGCGCAATTTAATTATTGCTGGTTATGAGCATGACTCAGAAAAAATGGTCAAAGCCATGACGGGTTATGAATTTTTTGATGCGATGCCGTTGTCAATTAAACCAGATATGGCAAAAGTATTTTTACTTGCAACTGAAGCATTTAGCTCTAAACAAAACAATCCTGATTTGCCTGAAGGCGTAATGGATGATGAAAATCGCTATGATTGGAAAAAAAGCCAACTGCATAGCCGAGTCATGCAACGTGCTTCAAAATCTATGGCTTCACGTTATTTTAGTGTTCCACCGAAAGAATTTATGTTTATTAGCCGTAAATTTATCGGTGCTTATACTTTTATGACAGTGATCGAAGCCAAAACCAATGTTCGTAAAATGATCACTCAATATCAATAAAACTTATAGGCTAAAATGGCAAACTTAAACTCTTTGTCATTTTAGTCAATTTTCATTTCTTATATTAAAATTTATAAAAATATTTTTAAAATAAAATCAATAAAATAAACTAAAAATAACACTCTCACCTACCGTTTATCTTCTGTCAAAAAGGTTGTCAACTTTGACATAGTTTTTTTGATGTCAGCGTGTCAGGATGATTAAAACCACAAAAAACTCTCAGGATAGAAAATGTCAAATATGGTAAATAAAGCTCAGGGTTTAGGGCTATCATTGATTACTAAAATTGCAGGAAGCGACCTGCTTGATCAATTCAAGCTTCGTAAATTTATTGAAAAATCACTTTATCAAGGTTCTAAAATTAGCTTTCAAACCTTGAGCAAAACTCAAAAAGCATTTAAAGCCAATCCTGATGTCAATAAACAGCGTTTACCTAATCAAAGTAAGTCATTATTTGATCTTAACCTAACTGAAGAACAACAGATGACAGTGGATGCGATGAGTCAATTCGCCGCTGAGATCCTCTATCCTCTCGCTCATCAAGCAGATGACCAAGAAAAATTTCCTGAAGAACTTTGGCAACATAGTACAGACCTAGGACTAAATTATTATGCATTGCCTGAAGCACTTGGCGGTGTTGCAACTGAAAAAAATATCGTAAGCAATATCTTGATCGCAGAGTCATTGGCCAAAGGCGATTTCAGCTTAACAGCAGGATTACTTTCTACATTTAGTGCGATTAACGCGCTGGTACAATGGGGATCTGAGCGAGTTCAAGCGACTTACCTACCACCTTTTGCAGAAGATCCTGAGGTGCGTGCAACTTTTGCCATCCAAGAAGCAACCCCAGCATTCAATCCATTAAAACTCAAAACACGAGCAGTTGAAGTCAATGGTCAGTACGCTATTACAGGCGAAAAAACCATGGTTTTGTTGGGTGAAAGCGCAGATCTATTTATCGTCAATGCTGATTTAAATGGTCAAGCACAAGTCTTTGTCGTAAAACGTGATGAAAGCATCACTGTGCTAAAAACACCTGCCATGGGACTTAAAGCAACTGAAACTGTGACTCTAAAATTTAATCAAAGCCCTGCTGAGATTTTAGGTGATGATGATTTTAGTTATAACGCATTTTTAGATTTAGGCAATTTGATGTGGTGTGCAATTGCAGTAGGTACATGTGAAGCAGTGAAAGAGTATTGCATCAAATATGCCAATGAACGTACTGCATTCGGTGAACCTATTTCTCACCGCCAAAGTGTTGCCTTTATGATTGCAGACATGGCTATCGAAATTGATGCGATGCGTATGTTGATTTTAAATGCTGCAAGCTTGGCAGAATCAGGCAAATCTTTCCATCGTGAAGCTTATTTGGCACGCTTATTATGCGCTGAAAAATCAATGAAAATTGGTACAGATGGCGTACAAATTTTAGGGGGACACGGTTTTACCAAAGAACATCCTGTTGAACGCTGGTACCGTGATTTACGTGCAACTGCTGTGTTGCATTCTGGCTTACATGCCTAATCCAATAGACTAAAAATAACTTAAAAAATTAGGAGAATTTTCATGAATTTACAGAACCCTAAAAAATTCAAAATGCTGTTGGATCAAGCGCACGAAACTGCCCTCAATGTATTGCGTCCTATTTCACGCAAATATGATAAAGCTGAACACGCCTACCCTAAAGAACTCAATATGCTCAGTGCACTTTTGGATGGGATGAATGATGGTGGTGAAGGTCTGAATGCAGGTGCGGCAGTCGGTAAACGTGGCGCTACAGATGCAGGCAATAAAAACGGCGTTAATATGTCGACTGCACTTGGTATCATCGAAATGTGCTATGGCGATACAGGTTTACTCCTTAGCATGCCACGTCAAGGCTTGGGTAACTCGGCGATTGCAGCTGTTGCAAATGATGAACAGTTAGAACGCTTTAAAGGTACTTGGGCAGCGATGGCGATTACAGAGCCGGGTTGTGGTTCAGACTCTGCGGCCATTCGTACAACTGCGATTAAAGATGGTGATGACTATATTTTAAATGGCGAAAAAATCTTTGTTACTTCGGGTGAGCGTGCAGATTCTGTTGTGGTTTGGGCAACCTTAGACAAAAAATTGGGGCGTGCTGCGATCAAATCCTTCGTTGTACCTAAAGGTACGCCTGGCATGACTGTCGAACGTCTTGAGCATAAGCTTGGGATCAAAGCATCAGACACCGCTGCTATCAGTTTTATTGATTGTCGAGTGCCTGCTGCCAACCTTTTAGGCAATGCTGAAATCGACGTAGCAAAAGGCTTTGCTGGCGTGATGGAAACATTTGACAATACTCGACCATTGGTTGCAGCGATGGCTGTAGGCTGTGCCAAAGCATCTTTGGAACGTATTAAAGAAATTTTCAAAGACCAATTGGATGATTATGCTACACCGTATTTACAAACATCCAATATCGCCGCACAAATCTATCGAATGGAAGCTGAATGGGAAGCTTCTCGCTTACTCATGCTAAAAGCGGCATGGATGGCAGATAATAAAAAGCCAAATTCACGTGAAGCTTCTATTGCCAAAGCAAAAGCAGGTCGTATTGGTAATGAAATTACCTTGAAATGCGTAGAGCTTGCAGCAAGCGTCGGTTATAACGAAGAAGAGTTACTCGAAAAATGGGCGCGAGATTCGAAAATCTTAGATATTTTTGAAGGAACTCAGCAAATTCAACAATTGATCATTGCCCGCCGTGAATTGGGTAAAAGCTCATCCGAATTAAAATAATCCATTTTAATTCAAGATAAAGCATACAAGAGATGATTTTTTTGCTATAAAAATTTCATCTCTTTTACATTTGTACGCCTACAATTTTATTATGTTTCACTTACGTCCGATCCAAGCCAAAGATAACGCTGCCATTGCTCAAATCATCCGTCATGTTTCCAAAGAGTTTGGGCTAGCACCAGAGTCAGGCTTTGCTGTTGCCGATCCGATTTTGGATAATTTATTCCAAGTTTATGACGCGGCTCATGCAGCCTATTGGGTGGTCGTTGATGAAAATGACCAAGTTTTTGGTGGCGGTGGCTTGTCGCCACTTCAAGGTGATAACAGTATTTTAGAAATACAAAAAATGTATTTTTTACCTGAACTGCGTGGCCTAGGTTTTGCCAAAAAAATACTTGAAAATGCTTTTATTTTCGCTCAAGAAAATGGCTATAAATCATGTTATTTGGAAACGACCAAAGAGCTTTGGCAAGCAGTCAAACTTTATGAAAAATTGGGCTTTGTTCATCTGGATAAACCAAAGGGTCATACCGGACATAGTCATGCCTGTGAAATTTGGATGTTAAAACAGCTTTAAATCATAGAATCTAAAATTTATTTATCTACTTCAAGCCTAGTCCTAGACCATTTTATCAAGACTAGGCTACAAAACCCTTTTGAGCTTAAAGAAGCATAAAAAATAAAAATAAGGCTGCGAAACAAGTGTTAATCACTAACATCATAAAATTAGATTTTAGTGCTTTTTTTGCTATAGGGTTGACGATTTTATTATCCGTATAAGCGATACCACTGAGGATCATACCGATGATATTAATCACGGTCGTGACCGCCAAACATAACAACACCAATAAATGTACGGGTGGTAATTCACAGATATTATCGTATTTACATGGCAAGCTGAGAACATAAAAGCTATATAAAATAGCCAGTACAATTAAAATAAAACTCAACCAAGCCAGCAAATAGGCAAATTTTGCTAAAGACATTTTTTATACACCAAAATATAAATATTTTTTTAAATTTTTAGAATCTAAGGATTTTATCCTCAAACGATATTATCAGAAAAAAGCTCATCAGCAATAATATTAAAAAAAAATTCCACCGAAGTCAGTGGAATTTTTTTTTAAAAGTACAGATAAAAATATTTAAAAACTGCTCTAACTTTCAACCTTATCTCGATTTAAAAGCTTATCAATCACCGCAAATTTTTTGAAAATTTTAGCTCGACGTTTTGGATAGATATTTGCTTTATTCAAATCACCTTGATAATGCTCAAATACTCGCTTATCCATCATTTTAAACCAGATTGGCGGAATCAAAGCAGGCAACAACATACTCGCATAACCACTCGGTAACTCTGGCGCCTCATCAAAATGTCGTAATGCCTGAAACGGACGTGTTGGATAAGCATGATGGTCAGAGTGCCTTTGCAACTGATACAAAAACAGATTGGTTACGATATTGTTGTTATTCCAACTATGTTCAGGCATGGTACGTTCATACTTACCATTTTCATCTTTTTGACGTAACAAGCCATAATGTTCAATATAGTTAATAATTTCAAACAAGCTGATGCTATAGGCAGATTGTGCAATCAAATAAGGTAAAGTCGCTAAACCAAATATTCCAAGCATACTCGAATGAAATGCTGCACTCATCCCAAAGCCTTGTAGCAACTCATTTTCTTTATTCCAAAAACCTAAGCCTTTACGCTTTAAACGACGTGTTTCAATTTCAATCGCAGATTTAAATGAACCAATCACAGTACGTGGTAAAAACTCATAGAAAGTCTCACCCATTTGTGAAGAAGCAGGATCTTCAGGTGTTGCTGCACGCTTATGATGTCCATAAGGATGTTCTATTCTAAAATGATTATATCCTGATGGAACCAAAGCCAAATGCGATAAAATATGATCGATTCGATCCGTTTTGTGACTCAATTCATGCGCTGTATTGATGGCAATTCCATTGATTGCTCCCATCGAAATACCTAGCAATATTTTATCCAATAAAGACGTATTTTTACGGCTCACCAAATAACAAGCATAAACATTGGCAATATATTGCAATGGAATAAAACTTTTGACTAAACGTGAATAATAAGGATCTTTTTCAAGTAATTTTATATCTTCAGCTGTTGGATTGTTTTTATCTTTTCCAACGATCGTGTCAATTGTTGGAATAATAATATGTAAAACAATAGGACCACCCAAAGCAAAAATCTTCTTTATCGGTTTAGGTGAAAACTGATAACCCAATAAAATCCCTATACCAATCACAGGCAATGATGGACTAATCATCCACATATAACGTTTCTTATCGAGCGCAAGCCCTGATTTGGCTGTAGGCTGTGTATTTTCTACTAATAGAGCCTGATCTAACTCTGCTTGCGGATTCATTTGAACTGGTGCATTCATATCGACACCTTTCCCTTTCACTAATATATCTCTATATTTCAGTAAATAAGTCCAATGTGACAGTTTTAAGCGTCCAAAAAAGCTATTCAATCGTCTTTGGCATGTTTTAGCTAGTGTTTGTCCTTTTCAAACATGATTTAATATTTTTTTCGTGCATACTGGGAAAAAAGGGATATAAAACAATCTATGGATGCCCTAAGTAAAATTTTTGACGATATTCATTTAAATCACTCTGAATATATCTATTTACAGGCTCAGGGGGATTGGGCATTTTATAGCTCTGAAAATACCACGTTTATCGGACATATTGTTTTATATGGCAATATGCATATCGAATTTGAAAATGCTGAATCACAAAACAAAATTAAGGTCGATCTATGTGCAGGTGATATCGTACTTATTCCTGCAGGACTTGCGCATAAGGGGTCAAATCGTGCGGATCACAAAGTCATCGAAGCACTCAATATCGAGCCTTTATTTGATGGTCTAAAACAAGAAGCGATTGAGTTTGGACATGGCAATAACGATAAGACTCTGATCCTGACCATTCGCTGCCAACTTGATGCGATCATGGCAAAACCTTTGATCAATGCCTTACCGCCGTATCTGCATATCAAGAATGCCTTTAGTGACGATGCACCAGAATGGCTGAAAATCGGTTTATATTTCGTGGCGTCTGAAACGCAAAGAGCCTCTTTTGCAGGACGAAATAAAATCATGGATCACATTATCAGTATTATGTTTATCGAGTGTGTCCGTGATTATATTGAAAATATGGAACATGAAAATAACTGGCTCAATGCCCTCATCCATCCTGAGCTTGCCAATGCACTTGCGATTATTCACAGTCAACCTGAAAAAGCTTGGACTGTGGAAAGCCTTGCTGAAACATGCTGTATGTCACGCTCTAAATTTGCCAGTTTATTTAGTCAAATCGTTGGTGAATCACCGCTGGCTTATTTGCAACAACACCGTCTACGTTTAGCCACACAGCTGCTACGACAAGGACATTTCTCGATACAGCAAATTGCCCATCAAGTAGGCTATTCCTCTGAAACAGCCTTTAGCCAAGCTTTTAAAAAGCAATTTGAGATCAGTCCGAGCCAATACAAACAAAGTTAGTAGGGTCTGTTGACATTTCAAATTGGTTGCGACGACGAGTGTTTTTTGCGCTGTAATACAGTTTTAAATTTGCTTAGGCTATTTTATTTGTGCCATAAAAAAAGCGCCGAAGCGCTTTTTTTAATAGGTCTGATTATTTGATTTTTGCATGTGATTTTAGATATTGAAGATAATCATCCAAATCTTGTTCACCACGTAAACCTTGTGCTTGTTGACGAACATTTTCAACTATGCCAGAGCTTAGTGTTTCCAAACCATTCTTTTTCACATTTGAAACAGCAACGATAATCAACTCATTTTGCATATCAGTTGTTGTTACTGACCACATACCTGCTTTAGGCGCAGCAACACTAAACGCAGCACGTTGAATCGGTGCTCTCAAAGCCTGTTGCATGCGGCTGTATTCACCTGCAAATTGGAACTTAAGACCACTCTTCGCAACCACTTGCTCTGCTGGTTCAGTTTTAAACTGAGTGAGTGTAGTTGCAATTTTAGCTTTAGCAGCAGCATAAGCTTTTTCGTTGATAATTTTTGCTTTTACTTGAGCAGCAACATTTTTCAACGGCTGTACACCAGCTGGATAGTATTGACGAACTTTAACCCAAACAGTATCACCATTTGCTAACTGGATATTACTAGAAGCATTACGATCACCTTGTTTCACTTCATCACTAAAGATTTTAGCTTTAACAGCTGGATCACTTAATACTGAAACATGACTAAACACATTCATCGCTTTAACAGATTGGATCTGTGTAGATTTGACTGTTTGTGTCACAGGATCTAAAGCATCGTTACCAACAACTTGTTCATTGATGTTATTCACAGTATCTGAATACAAGTTTGCATTACGATTTTTCAAAATCTCAGCAGTTAATTCAGCTTTTTTAGCCTCAAGACTTGGAATATTCACTTGTTGAACATTGGTTTCAATAATGTGATAACCATACTGAGTTTTGACTGGTTGGGAAATCTCACCTGTTTTTAAGCCACTAACTGCAGCGTCAAAATCTTGAGAATATGCACCCGGTACATAACTGATCAAGCCACCGTTAGCTTTAGACTCAGTATCATCAGAATACTGTGCAGCTGCTGCAGCAAATGTCATACCTGCTTTGAGTTTAGCATAGACATCATTTGCCAATTTATGTGCATCACTGTCTTTACGCGTATCCGTAACAGTAATCATGATGTGATGTACTTCTTTTTTCGCAGCTTTCTTTTGTTCTTCAACAAATTTCGCATAAGCTTGTTGTAACTCGGCATCCGTTACAGGAGCCGTATTACCCTGAACTTGCGCAGGTGTGAGTACAACATAATCAACATCAGCAGAAGCAACTTGTTTAAAGCTATTTTTGTGTTTGTTGTAATAATCAACAATATCTTGACCAGTTACATTAATATTTTTCTTATATTCATCAAGATTAATATTTGCAAGATAAATGCTACGTTGCTCAGTTTGAAGATTTGCTAGACGAGCCAAATCTGTCTTGCTGACCAATGAATAGCCCATAATGGTCGTACTCAGCATTTTTAAAGCATGGTCTTGACGAATATTGTCAATCAAGCCTTGGCTTTTCAAACCGTTATTACGCAAATAATTTTCATACAAAGCTTCCGAAAATTTCCCACCTTGTTGGAAATCTGGTTGCTGCGCAATCATTTGCTTGATTTGTTCATCACTTAATGAAATACCTAATTTTTTTGCTTGCTGTAAAAGCAAAGTTCGTCCGACCAAACTATTGAGCGCATTTTCTTTAATGAAATTTTGATTTAACAAAGTTTCATCGCCATTAATCGCTGGCAATTGCAGAAACTGGTTTTTTAAGTTTTGCGTGACATTATCAAGTTCTTTTTTAGAAATGGCTTGACCGTTAACAGTCGTCGCGACATCCGCACTATTTCCGTTACTAAAGTAACCCTCAATACCGATGACAGCAAAAGGTACTAAGAATAATACGAGTAAAAGTTTACCGAACCAGCCCCGAATGAGGTTACGAAACGATTCCATAAGTATTCCAATATTTTATTTGCAAAGGATTCTAACTGATTATTGTGTTGGATTGAATGGAAAAAACCATGATATTTCACAATTGCTAAAAAAAACGCGCCAAAAAGGCGCGTTCGAAGTCATAAAAGATTAAGCTACCGAATCTTTCAAACCTTTACCAGCTTTAAAGCTTGGCACTTTGCTTGCAGGAATTGGTAATTCTGCACCAGTTTTAGGGTTACGGCCGATACGTGCAGCACGTTCTTTAACGCTAAATGTACCAAAACCAACTAAAGTTACCGTGTCGCCCTTTTTCAAAGCTTCACCGATCGAAGCAATAGTCGCGTCCAACGCTTTACCAGCATCAGTTTTCGACAAACCCCCTTTCTCTGCAATGGCGTCGATTAATTCTGATTTATTCATGAAGATTACGTCCTCTTAGTATCGTTTGTTTGAGATCCAAGGCTTATAGTAAAAAATGCCATGCAGACTTTATAGCAATGCTTTGGGGGGGAACGCAATACTAGTTATTCGCTTTTTCACAAAAAAGTGTATTTATTAGCAATTAAATCCCAAATTATTTGGTTTTTTGGTCTTTTTCGCCTAAGCGATTTTTTAACTCATGATTTTCTTCGATCAATAAATCTACTTTTTGATGCAGCTGCAAAACCAGATTTTCGAGACGTTGAATGTCCTTTGCGGTCACTAAACCAATGCGGTTGAGTGATTGATTTACGCCTTGATCGAGTATTTTTTCTACACGATCTTTACTTTCGACCACAGACTCTTTTGCTTTTTCTGTCACTTTATTGACCGTATTGTCGGCAATATCTGTGGTTTTAGATTCGAGTTCTTCACCAACTTTGACCAAAGAGTCAAAAAGTTTATTGCCCTCTTCTTCAGCTCTAGAAAATGCGCCCAGACCAGCAAGCCAAATTTGTTTAGTATATTTTTTAAAATCCAAGGGTGATTTACGCAAGGATTTATTTTTAATACGATTTGGATCTTTGATCTTTTGTTGGGCTTGTTGCTCTAATTCGATGTTTTCTTGATCCATAAATATCAACTCCTGATCTTTTTTTAATCAAACTAAATGATTAAGTACAAAAATATACTTATAATAGCAAGCTTATCTCTTGAACCTTTGTAAAAACTGTTCTACAAAGCTAATTAATTTAGTTGTATATCGCAGGATCGCGTTTTAATTTTTTGTGAGTGGGACAGGACTCCCGATTTGACCGTGTAGGAATTTTTTTATGAGTGAGACGCAACAACAACAAAAACAATCAAGTTTGTTGCTAAATATGATCATGATCGTGTTAGAAACTTTTTATTCTTTCATTTTGAAGCATGATCATGTTGTTCGTATTCAAGCAAAAAAGTTTGTAGATCAGCAAATCACGATTAAGATGAACAGCTACGTGCCTTATTTTGACTTTTATCTTCAATTTACCGATAAAGGTCTACTCTTTGATCTTAAAGCCCCAGAAAAGCCTGTTGATCTCGCTGTAAGCAGTACGCTTATGGATATGATTCAGATTTTTTTAATGGGCAATCGTCGCAGCATTAAAAAAATGCGCATTGAAGGTGACATTGCTTTAAAAGACGAATTTCGAGATTTAGTACTCAATCTTTCTGCACCTAAGCTCCTCTCAGACTGGAAACAGTGGTTAACCAGTCCTGAAAGTGATCGTAAAACGATTTCTTCGCAAAAAAGAATTAAACCTTTACTTGAGAAAATTGATCGCCAAAGATCTGAGATTAATACCTTAAAAGTTGAAGTAAAACAGTTCCAAAATCGTGCTCGTCGCAACGAACAAAGGTATAATCGTTTGAAAAATATACTTTTTATTGTTTTATTTCTCTTTGCAGCTTTAATCGTGTATAATTTGTGGCAATTATTTTGATTTTTTCATTTAAAAATATAAATTTACAATTAAAAAAATAAAAACCAACTATTTTAGTCAACTTTTAATTGAAAAAACTTGACTAATTTAGTCAGGATTCATAAAATCACCATATCTAGTTTAAACATGTGTATCGAATCATGCGCCTAACTACTCGCGGTCGCTACGCAGTGACTGCACTTCTTGACTTAGCATTGCAGCCAGCTGAACAAACGATCACGCTAGCAGAAATTGCAGCTCGTCAAACTATCTCCGTCGCTTATCTTGAGCAATTATTTGCCAAGTTAAAACGTCATGGTTTGGTTTCAAGTGTTCGTGGTGCCAACGGTGGTTATCACCTTGCTCGTAATGCAGATGAAATAACTGTTTTAGAAATTATTGAAGCTGTAAATGAAACAGTGGATGCAACACGTTGTGACCATAAAGGGAACTGCCAAAATGGTGCAATGTGCTTGACACACGATTTATGGCAAGAACTCTCCTTACATATTGCCGATTATCTAGCAAAAATCACTCTCGCTGATCTTGTAGCTCGTGACAACGTGCAAACCGTTGCGCTTCGCCAAAACCCAGCAAATCTTGATTCAGCCCTTTTATCGGTTACAGGTATTTAACATGAAACGTCCGATTTATCTTGATTATGCTGCAACGACTCCAGTTGATCCTCAAGTTGCTGAGCGTATGATGGAGTGTTTAACATTTGACGGTATCTTTGGTAATGCTGCTTCTCGCTCACATGCTTATGGATGGCAAGCTGAAGAAAAAGTTGAATATGCACGTGAACAAGTTGCTAATTTAATCAAAGCTGATCCTCGTGAAATCGTGTGGACGTCTGGAGCTACAGAGTCTGACAACCTTGCACTTAAAGGTGTTGCTCAGTTCTATGGTTCTAAAGGCAAACATATCATTACAAGTAAAATTGAACATAAAGCAATTTTAGATACTTGCCGAGAATTAGAAGAAGAAGGTTTTGAGATTACTTATCTTGAACCAGAACCACAAACAGGTTTAATTACACCTGAAATGGTTGAAAAAGCGATTCGCCCTGATACAATTTTAGTTTCACTGATGATGGTGAACAATGAAATTGGTACAGTAACTGATGTTGCTGCTATCGGTGAAATCACTCGCGCACACAAAATCTTTTTCCACGTTGACGCTGCACAAGCTGCGGGTAAAGTTGAAATCGATCTTTCAACAATGAAAATCGATTTATTAAGCCTTTCTGGTCATAAAGCTTATGGCCCTAAAGGTATCGGTGCACTGTATGTACGCCGTACCCCACGTGTACGTTTAAAAGCTCAAATCCATGGTGGTGGTCATGAACGTGGTATGCGTTCTGGTACACTTGCAACTCACCAAATCGTGGGTATGGGTGAAGCATTTGAACTTGCTGGTAAAAACCTTGAAGCTGAACAAACTCGTTTACGCGTACTTCGCGATAAACTTTGGAATGGCTTACAAGATTTAGAACAAGTATTCCTTAACGGTCACCCTGTTTACAATGTTGCCAACTATCTCAATGTCAGCTTTAACTTTGTTGAAGGTGAATCTTTGATGATGGCACTCAAAGACGTTGCTGTGTCTTCTGGTTCTGCTTGTACTTCTGCAACATTAGAACCTTCATATGTACTTCGTGCATTAGGTTTATCTGACGAATTGGCTCACAGCTCAATCCGTTTTAGTTTCGGTAAATACACAACTGAAGAAGACATTGATCATGTCATCGCTATCACCAAATCAGCGGTTGAAAAGTTACGTGAACTTTCACCACTTTGGGATATGTACAAAGAAGGTATTGATCTTAATTCAGTTGAATGGGCTGAACACTAATCATCTCAAGGCATTTGATTGTAAATCTCTCAAATGCCCTCATATATAGATTATCGAGTTCAATGTTTATCAAATTTGAAAATTGATAAAAACTGATTCGATTTATGTTATCAACGCTGACCCCGAGGTTTGGAGAAGCATCATGGCTTATAGTGAAAAAGTAATTGATCATTACGAAAACCCTCGTAATGTTGGTGTTTTAGATAAAAATTCTGAAAATGTTGGTACAGGTATGGTCGGTGCACCAGCTTGTGGTGACGTTATGCGTCTGCAAATTCAAGTCAATGATAGTGGCATCATTGAAGAAGCACGCTTCAAAACTTATGGCTGTGGTTCAGCAATCGCTTCAAGCTCATTGGTTACTGAGTGGCTTAAAGGTAAAACTTTAGACGAAGCACAAGCGATTAAAAACATTGATATCGCAACTGAACTTGCTTTACCTCCTGTAAAAGTACACTGCTCTGTACTTGCAGAAGATGCAATTAAAGCTGCTGTTGAAGACTATCGCAGCAAAAAAACTAAAGCTTAATTTTTATCGTTGATGATTGAATGGAGTTTTCATGATCAATTTAACTGAAAATGCTGCAACTCATATCAGCAATTATTTAAAAAATCGCGGTAAGGGTGAAGGTATTCGCGTTGGCGTGAAAACTTCAGGCTGTTCAGGTTTGGCTTATGTACTTGAGTTTGTTGATGGTCAAGATAACCATGACCAAGTATTTGAACAGTTTGGTGTTAAAATTTTTGTTGACCCAAAAAGCTTAGTTTACCTAGATGGCATGGTTATGGACTATGTTAAAAATGGATTAAATGAAGGTTTTGAGTTTAACAACCCAAACAAAAAAGGTGAATGTGGATGCGGTGAATCATTCACTGTATAATACCTCATCTTTTGCTTAAAACAGTGCAATGCACTGTTTTAATTGCATTTACTAATCTGGAATTCACTCCCAATGAATCATTTTGAGTTATTCGACCTCCCTGAAGCACTCGATATTGATTTAGCAAATTTAAAGTCAAACTTTTTAAAATTGCAGCAACAATATCATCCCGACAAAGCCAGCGATAAAGATCAAGCACTGATAAAATCAAGTGAAATCAATCAAGCATTTAAAACTTTATCCAATGTCGATAGTCGTGCAGGATATTTGTTGGCGTTAAAAAAACAAGACCATCATCTAGACCAATCGATTAGCGATTTCGAATTTTTGCAGTCTGCACTGGAAATTCGTGAACAACTCGATGAAGCAGCTAACCATGAACAACTTCAATCTGTAAAACAAGAAGTTTCGCAGTGGATTGAAGGTCTCGTTCGTGAGTTCAAAATTGATTATACGGATGAAGATTGGGCTGAAGCACGTGATACGGTTCGTAAACTGCGCTTTTTCCAAAAAGTCATGAATGATATCGACAAAGCTGAAGATCGTTTACTTGACGATGAAGATTTCGATTTAGATGATGACTTTTAATTTGATTTATAAAATGAATATTCAAGGGATTTAACATGGCACTCTTGCAAATTGCAGAACCTGGACAATCAAGTGCGCCACATGAACATCGCATTGCCATTGGTATAGATTTAGGTACAACCCACTCTTTAGTCGCAACCGTACTTTCTGGGAAAGCCAAAGTATTGGGTGATGAACAAGGGCATGTATTATTACCTTCAGTTGTTCATTATTCTGAAAATTCTGCAGAATATGGTTATGATGCCAAACCATTCATAACCAAAGATCCTAAAAATACAATTGTTTCAGTTAAGCGTTTTATGGGGCGCTCTAAGGCCGATATTAAGTTTCAACATCCCTACTCTTTAATGGGTGCAGACAATGAAATGCCTGCTTTTGAAACAGCACAAGGTCGTAAAACACCTGTAGAAATCTCTGCTGAAATCTTAAAACAACTTAAAGATCGAGCTGAAAAAAGCTTAAATAATCCTGTGAATGGTGCAGTAATTACCGTACCGGCTTATTTTGATGAGGCACAACGTCAGGCTACACGTGATGCAGCTGAATTGGCTGGTCTCAATGTTTTACGTCTACTCAATGAACCTACTGCTGCGGCAGTTGCCTATGGTTTAGATCAAGAAACTAATCTTTCTACAGATCGCAACTACGTGATCTATGATTTGGGTGGTGGTACTTTTGACGTTTCAATTTTACGCTTTTCACAAGGCGTCTTTGAAGTCTTAGCCACTGGCGGACATACAGCCTTAGGTGGTGATGATCTTGACCGTCTGATCGTCAAATGGGCTAAAAAACAACTCAACATTGAAACATTGGACGATGCTGAATTTGCACATTTTGTGGTATCAGCACGTAAAGCCAAAGAAGCGCTCTCTGATGCTGCTTCTGTTGAAATGAAAGTTTTAGACACTACGCTAACACTTGATCGCGCTAGCTTTGAACAAATCATTAAAGTTGCTCTGGATAAAACCATTAGCGTTTGTAAACGTGTACTTCGTGACGCAAAGCTTGAATTAGACGACATTCAAAATGTCGTGTTAGTGGGTGGTTCAACCCGCTCTTATGCTGTGCAAAAAGTCGTTCAAGAAGTCTTCAATCAAGAACCTTTATGTACCATCAACCCTGATGAAGTGGTTGCAATTGGCGCTTCTATTACTGCTAATCAGTTAATCGGCAATAGCCAAGATGGTTCATTATTGTTAGACGTTACCCCGCTTTCACTTGGTTTAGAAACCATGGGAGGCTTAGTTGAGCGCCTGATTTCACGCAATACTGCGATTCCTGTAGCACGTCGCCAAGAATTTACCACCTATCAAGATGGTCAAACAGCAATGTTAATCCATGTGGTGCAAGGTGAACGTGATCTTGTTGAGCATTGCCGAAGCTTAGGTCGTTTTGTCCTACGTGGCATTCCACCAATGACTGCTGGTCAAGCACGTATCGAAGTGACTTTCCAAGTCGACGCTGATGGCTTACTCACTGTATCTGCCAAAGAAACAACTTCTGGTGTAAATGCTCAGATTGATATCAAACCTTCTTACGGCTTATCTGAATCTGACACTGAACGCCTACTATTAGATGGTTTCAAATTTGCTGAAGAAGATAAATCTTTACGTCATTTGCAAGAAACTAAAGTTGAAGCAGAACGTGAATTGGAAGCGTTAGCACAAGCAATTAAAGCAGATGCAACACTACTCGAACAAGATGAACTCGACGCATTAAATTTGGCGACCGAACAACTCAAGACCCAACTGCAAGGCACTGATCTTTCAGCAATCGAAAATGCTGTAGAACATTTGAAAAAATACAGTGATGCATTTGCAGCTAAACGTATGAATCAACATATAGATCAAGCGTTAAAAGGCACCAAACTTGATGACTGGTCAAACTCAAATTAATTAATAGGTAAAGACTATGCCACGTATTAAAGTTCTACCTCATGCCACAATTTGCCCAAATGGTGCTGAGTTTGAAGTTGAAGAAAATGCCAACCTTTGTCAAAGTTTATTGAACAATGGCATCAAAATTGAACATGCATGTGATATGTCAAAAGCATGTACCACTTGTCATGTAGTAGTACGCAAAGGCTTCGATAGTCTTGGTGAAATGGATGATGTTGAAGCGGATCTCTTAGACCGTGCATGGGGCTTAGAACCTGATTCACGCCTCTCATGCCAAGTCAAAATTGAAAATGATGACTTGGAAATTGAAATTCCCAAATACACCATCAATCATGCTTCTGAAAATCACTGATCATCTTTCAGTAATTTTTGCAAAAACCTGTCAATTTCGACAGGTTTTTTGATTATTTCATGTTTATTTTACTATTATTACAATTATAAGTATGTGATAAAATTTACCTTCTGTTTTTCAATTATTTTTAAATTTAGTCATGAATATTGTAAAATTTCTAGCCACATTTAATAATCTCAGTACATATCTCCTTCTCGCCTTGATCACCCTAATTAGTCTTGCGGCATATTTCCACTTCAACCCTTAAGCTATTATTTTCAAAAAGATAAAATCATCACTGATTGTATTTTAAATAGAAGAATTTGATCATTAAATCTTAAATGCTTTCATTTACTTTTTAATGATCAATTCTTCATTAGGCTCATAAATTTCATCTTCAGCACGAAGTAGTGCAACACCTTGTGCATTAGTCAATTTTTCTTGCACTTGAATCCGTTTGATCATCTTTTCAAGCACATCAATCAATTCAGGATATTCATAATTTTGTACTTCTTCTAAATTAAGTACCAAATTAAAACCTTTATATTCATATTCGAACCATTGCTGATTTTCGCTTTTATTATCCGAATATTTTTCCAT
Organism: Acinetobacter gerneri DSM 14967 = CIP 107464 = MTCC 9824; assembly: GCF_000368565.1. Classification (GTDB taxonomy): domain Bacteria; phylum Pseudomonadota; class Gammaproteobacteria; order Pseudomonadales; family Moraxellaceae; genus Acinetobacter; species Acinetobacter gerneri. The sequence goes on from NZ_KB849544.1 coordinate 324,013, forward strand.
AACTTGCCAAGTTTTGACTAAGCCTTGTATTCCTTTAAGAGAAATTGGTGCTTTTGGTGCACATAAATAATCATTTTTAACCAAGCGATAGGTTTCATCTGAAATTAAAATTTCATCAATTTCAGCCGCATATTGTAAGCGTGCTGCCAAATTCGCATCACGACCAACGATCGTATATGTCATGCGGTGGGTCGCACCATAGTTCCCAACGTGGCAATACCCCGTACTAATTCCCATACGGATATGCAATGCTGGATAACCCATTTTCACCCAGCGGGCGCGAAGTAATTTCATTTGTTGGCGCATTGCCAAAGACATATCTAAACAATTCTTTGCATCCTGTTCCACACCTTGTGAGTCAGGATCTCCAAAGAAAATCAGAATCGCATCACCCATAAATTTATCAATGGTCGCACCATATTGTTTTGCAATTTCAGTCATATGACTCAAATAGTCATTAAGTAAAAATGCTAAATCATCTGGGATCAATGTTTCTGACAACTCTGTAAAGCCTTGAATATCTGAAAAGAAAATTGTCATTTTCTTACGTTTATATTCAATTTTTGCTTCAGATTCACCACGCATAATCGATTGCCACAATTGAATCGGTGCATAACGACTCAACTGATTGGACAATTCCATATAACGGTTCATTTGTTTATAGTAATTTTCACGCTGTCCATATAGACGAGAAATACGTCTATTTTGGTAATAATTTCCAATATTGACAAAGATAATTAATGCTGCAAAAGCAACTACTGTCAACTCTGGCGTACTTTGTTCAAAATATTGATCATAACCAAAAATAAAAAAAGTATTAAAATAAAAAACTAAAATACCGACTAAAGCCGCCAAAGAGCCCATAAGAAAGGAAATTTTACTATTAACAGCTGTATAGAAAATTGCAAAAAGCAAAACAAAGGTAATCGTTAAGCTTAAATGGGTTGCAGCAAGAACAGTACTAATCGCAACAACATCAAATAAAAAATAGATATTTTTGCGAATTTTATTATCAAAACGATATTCTAACCAACGCGATAATCGCGGGCTGATAAAGATTAAAAATAACAAAAAAAATGGAATAAAAATTTGATAGTTCGCAATAGGCGACGTGAAATAATAGATCACCACCATCAGTGACAACATAAGATATCCCATCAAACGATAGAATATCTCAAATTGCTTTGGTTCTTTATCTAACATGCGATCTAAAGGCACGAAAAATCAAACTCCAAGTCTATTTAAATTATTATTTCTAAATCTTTTTATTATTTTAGCAAAAATTAGTCCATACGCCAGTCAAATGGCATATCACCTTGACCACGAAGCGCTAACATCAAGGTTTGACGCATATGTGCTAAAACATCATTGCTATAAGGAACGGCAGGCGTACCCCAAACTGGTTTTGGCCAAGCCACATCATTTTGATAACGCACAACATGATGGAAATGTAATTGCGGAACCATATTGCCGAGCGCAGCAACATTCATTTTATCAGCGCGAAAAACGCGTGAAAGTTGGCTCGATAACCAGCTAGATTCACGTAAAAATTGTTCTTGGTCAGCTTGGCTGAGTTCATAGAGTTCAGAAATGCCAGGTACACGTGGGATTAAGATTAACCACGGGAATTGCATATCATTCATTAAACGACATGTAGATAGCGGAAAATCGCCTACAAAAAAAGTATCTTGAGCAAGTTGAGGATGCAAACTAAACATATCTTTATAAATGAAGCAAATTAGAATGATGGTTAATACTATCACATCAATATAGGTGTGAATATTATTAATCATAGCTTTTAGCACAAATTAAACGACTTTTATTCGTCAAAAATCACAAATATAGCGCTTTAGTAAGCAAGATCAGCCGAAGTCACTTTTTAAGTCCAATAAGTTCAAGCTGAGTCAAATTGTTGATTGACTCAGCATTGAAGTTTAGTGACGATTGACTTAAATATTCTGCTTATTAATTTAACTCAGTAATCAATTTAGCCAATAGATCATTTATAAATTGAATACGTTTTTGATAATCTTCAAGCATCACCATCACTTTCAGCTTTTGCCCACCTTCCATTCGATAATAAGTAGGATTTTTTTGCATCAATTGGATAATACTCATCGCTTGAACAGGCGTATCTGGTGAAAATTCGATATAACCGCCATTGGCAGCAATATCAATTTTGGTTATACCCAATTGCTCTGCTTTTAAGCGCAGCTGATGCACACTAAATAATTGTTTGACGGATTGAGGTGGAACCCCAAAACGATCAATCAATTCCATGCGTATATTGTCCAATTTCTCTTGACTATCAGTATTACTGATTCGTTTATAAAATAATAAACGTTGATGCACATCACCCAAATAATCATCTGGGATCAATGCAGGCATATGTAAATTGATTTCGGCAGTCAAAGACAGCGGCGCATCGAAATTTGGTGTTTTACCCTGTTGAATCGCTTTGGTGGCTTTTTCCAGCATTTCCATATACAAACTATATCCGATTGCTTGCATAGAACCACTTTGTTGCTCACCCAACAATTCACCCGCCCCACGGATTTCCAAATCCTCAGTCGCCAGCATAAATCCAGCACCAAGATTTGAAGCGCGCGTAATAGCATCCAAACGTTTTTCGGCATCGCCTTTTAAGCCCTTAATCGAAGGAACCATAAGATAAGCATAAGCCTGATGATGCGAACGCCCGACACGTCCACGTAACTGGTGTAACTGCGCCAAGCCCAATTTATCAGCTCGTTCTATGATAATCGTATTGGCATTTGGAACATCAATCCCTGTTTCAATAATTGTTGAACAGACCAGAACATTATATTCTTTATGATAGAACTGCTGCATCACTTGCTCTAGCTCGCGTTCGCGCATTTGACCATGGGCAACGGCAACGCGGGCTTCGGGAACCAAATTACGAATATTTTCTGCAGCTCTTTCAATCGTATCGACTTCGTTGTGCAAAACATAAACCTGACCACCACGTAACAATTCACGTAAAATCGCTTCTTTCATGGTTTCGTTGGTTTGTTCATGTACAAAAGTTTTGACGGCTAAACGTCGAGCAGGAGGCGTGGCAATAATAGATAAATCACGCATTCCAGAAAATGCCATATTTAATGTTCGTGGAATCGGCGTTGCTGTTAATGTCAACATATCAACATCTGCGCGCATCGCTTTAATTCGCTCTTTATCACGAACACCAAAACGATGTTCTTCATCGACGATCATCAAACCAAGGTTTTTAAATTGCACATTTTCCTGCAATATTTTGTGTGTTCCAATCACGATATCAACTTTGCCTTCGGCTAAATCTTCTATCGTTTTCACGTGAGCTTTATTTGTTCCAAAACGTGATAAAACCTCTATACGTATCGGCCAATCTGCAAAACGATCTCTAAAGGATTCAAAATGTTGTTGTGCAAGCAAAGTCGTTGGTACTAAAACTGCGACTTGTTTGTTGTTTTGTACCGCAGTAAATGCAGCTCGCATGGCAACTTCTGTTTTTCCAAAACCCACATCACCACAGACCAAACGATCCATTGGTTTGGCTTGTTGCATATCGTAGAGTACAGCTTCGATTGCATTGGCTTGATCCAGTGTTTCCTCATAAGCAAAACCACTGGCAAACTGCATATAAGAGCCTTGTTCTAACTCAAAAGCATAACCGGGCTTGGACTGACGACGTGCTTGGATGTGTAAAAGCTCAGCAGCAACATCATGAATTTGTTCCAATGCTTTGCGCTTGGCTTTGTTCCATGCATCCGATCCAATTTTATGTAATGGTGCAAGATCTGGATCACCACCACTATAGCGACTAATCAAATGCAGATTGGTCACGGGTACGTAAACTTTGGCCTCATCAGCATAATCAAGTTGTAAAAACTCATGATCTTGATCATCAATGCTCAGCGTGACCAAGCCAGCATAGCGCCCAACCCCATGATCAATATGCACTACTGGCGCACCAATATTTAGCTCAGTTAAACTTCTGACCAAAAATTCTTCAGAAACTTCTTGTTGACGCTTTCTGCGACGCTGCACAACACGATGTTCATAAAGCTGATTTTCAGAAATGACGGTCAAGTGATCCGTAATCACCAAACCACGATCAAGCGGCGCACTGGTAATCGCAATCGAAAATTGCTTATCTTGAAATTGAGCAAAATTTTCAACCACAGGAATTTCACCCAAACTTGAACGTAATGCGTCTTTCAAAGTTTCACGGCGACCTGCACTTTCAGCCACCAATAACACTGGATGATTGGCATGATCGATATATTTTTTTACAACATGAAAAGGTTGTTCTGATTTTGGATCAACAGCCAATTTTGCAGGTTGTTCAGTCGGTAAATTGATTGCCCCTGATTTTTCTTCAATAACTTCATGTCCCACGATGATTCGTGGAAATCCATTGATATTTTCAAAAATTTGATTTGGCTGAATGAAAATTTCATCAGGTGGTAAAATAGGTTGATCTACATTATGTCTGCGATCTTCATAACGGCGATGTATTTCTTTCCAAAAATTGATTAACTCATCATCCACATGTTTATCTGTAATGACAATAGAATGACTTGGCAAGTACGAAGTAATGCAACTTTGTGTTTGCATAGCTTCTTTGCTAAAAAATAGTGGAAAATAAAAATCGAGTCCCGAGGATGCGATTCCTTCTAAAGCATCCAAATAAATTGGATTTTTCTTAGGATTTGCCGTTGGGAAACTCATCGCATAACGATCACGAAAAACTGAACGCCCTTCTTTTAAAGGAAATTCTCTCGCAGGCAATACCGTAAAATGATCCAGTGTTGTGGTCGTTCTTTGTGTTTCTGGATCGAAAAATTTTAAGCTATCAATTTCATCATCAAATAGGTCTATACGAATAGGCGCACTTTGCCCCGATGCATAAATGTCCATAATGCTACCGCGGACAGCAAATTCTCCATGATCGTATACGGTATCAACCAAATGATAACCCGCCTGAATCAGGCGCATTTTTTGTTGTTCTAAGTCAAACTTTTGACCCACTTTAATATCAAAATGCTCACCCAAAACCCATGAAGTCGGTGCTACACGTTGAGCCAGTGTTGTTGCAGAAATCAGTAACACACCTTTTTGTGGAATATTGGCTAAAATAGCTAATCGTTCAGAAACGATATCTTGATGTGGAGATAAGCGATCATAAGGTAAAACCTCCCAATCTGGGAAAATCGTCGGTTTTATACCATAAAATTCGAGCTCACTTTCTAGTTGCCCTAAATGCTGATTGTTACGAGCAACCAGTACAAAAAGTTTTTCGGACTTTTGCGCTATTTCTTTAAACAATAAGGATGCAGATGAACCGAACATTGTGCCGATCCATCTTTTTTCGCCTGCTTTGAGTTGTTGTAAATTAAGCTCTGAAATTTCTTTTTGGAACATAGAATCGCATAGGGTCTAAAAGACATGAGCGATAGTTTAACATGATGACTCTACAGATTTGGATAATTAGTCTCGATAAAAATCCTTTATCTACGTTTTTATAATAAAAGCATGAACCGCCTTTACAAGCTAAGTGTCTTCATCTGTATGGCTTGATCAGACGCTGTATAAAAACGATATATTATTATGATTTATCACGTTTAAATTCACGATAATAATCATTTAACTTTCGAATAATTTCTTTAAACTCAAGTAAATTTTCTTGAGTATTTCCCAAACGCGCGACATAGCGCCCTGAAGCTATTTCCAAATCGATTTTTTCATTCATTAAAATAGAAGTATAAAAAAGTGCTTTAAGATCATCAAAATTTGATAATTTACGATTTGAAAAATAGATTAAACGTTCTGAAAGTTCGTTTACCGCACAACCATTGATGATATAACCCTGTTCTTCATCAAATTTCATATCATTTTCACGTAAAAATACTTGTTCAGCACTTTCTTTGTTACTTTTAAACAATTCACTCAATTTATTGAACATAGGAATGACACTTTCAATCTAAAACAACTCATCATAACGCCATTTCTACAAAAAATTAAGCTTAAATAATGCCAAAGCACAAGGCATGTATAGATTGATTATGCCTTGTGCTTAAACATAAATGACTTTATTCGTCGCCTAAATCATCAAGAAAATCAACAGTAGGCACAAAAAACAATGTTCCAGTTACTGCCGTACTAAAGTCAAGTAATTGATCCAGATGCCCTTCCGCACTACCTTGAAACATATGTTCTAGCATTTGGCGTGTGGTACTGAACTTACCCGCATAACCTATAAAATAAGTACCATATTCATTTTTTGACGGGTTTGAAAATGGCATATTGGCACGGACTATTTTCAGCTCATTTCCATCTTCGTCAAAAGCTTTACTCACTACATTATGTGCAGTTTGGGGTTTAACATCATCACCCAGTTCTACATCATTAAATTTTCGACGACCGATGACTTTTTCTTGCTCTTCAGTGCTTAAAGCACGCCATTTATTCATATCATGCAAATATTTTTGTACAAATGCATAACTACCACCCGTGTGTTCAGGATCTTCTTTCCCCACCAATGCGTACGCAGAGGCGATTTCAGCTTCAGGATTTTCTGTTCCATCTACAAAACCAATGATTGCTCGACCATCAAAATATCTAAAACCATGAACTTCATCAATCGGATAGGTCACATCTTGCAACTGTTCTTGGATAATACTTGCCAACTCAAAACATAAAGCTTGGCGATCAGCACGAATATGGAAAAATAGATCACCTTCGGTCGATACGGCAGTATATTTAGGTCCTTTGATTTCTTTAAAAATCTCTAACTCTTTTGGTTTACTTAGATGATCAAAAAGTAAACCCCATGCTTGAGCACCAAAACCTAAAGTCGCACTAAACTGCGCATCTGGATAACGATTGTTTAAACTACGGGTTAAAGCTGAAAAATTTGCTGCAAAATCAATTATCTTATCTTTTACATCTTGTGTTTTATTTAAGCCTAAAACAATAAATAGTGCATTTTCCCCAGGACGATTCATGACGGGTTGAATTCGAGTATGAGTCATTGTTTTACCTTATATTCAAAGCTTATAGATTATTTTACAATGTAGCATGATATGTGCTTTTTACAGTTATTATTTAGCAACAATTGTCCCTGCTCGCTTATAACCATAAATAGTAAAAACGTTATTGTTCAATTGAAATGGAATATGTTCACGGATCAATATTTTTTCCAATGCTTCTGTCTCATCTTGAATCTCATTTTCAATCAATTTTCCACGGAACGTAGATAACATTGCTTTCACTTCGATATATTCAATACAGAAAAATATAGGCATTCCTTCATCAAAGAAACAACTCCAATCTCCGATATAGTTTGGAATCCCGATAAGTACTGATTCTTGCTCAGCATTATTAAGTAGTTTTACGGTATAAGCTGGAGGAAAAGCCAATTCATGTATACAGTGGATCAGCTTTAACCATTTTGTATCGTTCATCAGGGAATAAAACTGCTGTGTTTGAAGTATTTTATTTATTTTCTGTTTAAATAACGGTATATCAGGATGTCCCACTGCCTGCTTATATCGCCGATAATTTTCTTGTAAGTTGTACATTTAAAGATCCAAAAGCATTTGAATATTCAAATGCTTTTTACTGTACGAATGAGTTAAGCACCATAGTAACGCTTTAAATAGCTCACAATATCTTTCGATTCAAACAATTGCGCTCCAGTATTTGGATCTTCCAAATACGGTAATTGAATATCTTTTTTAGCTCGTCCCATGACTGTAACGACCTGTTCACGTTTTCCACCTTTAATTGGAATATATTGACCCGGTTTTAAACGTAAAACTGCTGGCCCTTGATCTTGCCAACGCTCTTTTGCAACATTATGAAATACAAAGGGAATTTCAAGTTCAGCCAATACACCACGCACAACACGAGTAAATGGGCTCGCTTCAAAACCCCAAAGTTCCAATAACTTTTCAGGTGCTTGACGATTGACTATTTTTTTATCGATCCAAACACCTCGTGCACCATTGATTAGAGTGCCTGCAAATGCTGCAACAGGGATTTTAGGATAATGTGCATATTTTTTTGGAGTCGTTCCACTTTTCCCATAATTTTTAAACAAATGATGAATGATCTCTTGTGACTCATAGAGTTGTTCACCAGTATTTTCATCCACCAAAAAAGGAAACTGTAGTTTTCCACCTTTTTCTTTCACAATTTTACGGTACTTTTCACCACCTTTTGGACATGGATAAACTTCATAATCCAAATTTAGCGTGGTTAATACTTCACGCACACGGCGACAAAATGGTGAACCTTCGAACTCATAGAGTTTTAAGGCTTTATTCGGTTGCTTCGGGAATGCTGTGCCATTTGCACCACGCCCACCTTCTGTCAACGCAGATGCAAGTGCTTGAACAACTTGAATTGAATGATTCACCATTTATTTTTCCTTTTAGAGGTTAACTAATTTTTCTTTAGCCACCACAATGCCATTATTATCTGCATAGAGATAATCACCTGATTGGATTGTGATTCCACCAAAATACAGGGCTACATCTACTTCGCCTATGCCTTTTCGATTACTTTTTTGTGGAATTGAAGCCAATGCATGCACACCCAAGTCCAATTCGGCTAGTGCATCTACATCACGAACACAGCCATAAATCACAACACCATTCCAGTGATTTTTCACAGCAGATTCAGCGATCATATCGCCCATCAAGGCACAGCGCATCGATGCCCCACCATCAACCACTAAAACCTTACCTGTACCTTCTGTAGCCAAAAGCTCTTTGACTCGAGAATTGTCCTCAAAACATTTTACTGTAACAACCTGACCACCAAATGTTTTACGTGCACCATAACTTTTAAAATATTTACCATCCATAGACGGAATCAAAGTCTGAATGGCTTTTTCAGGGTTATCATCTAATAAATCACAGGTAACGAATGGAACTGTAGTCACTTTTTATCTCCATGTATCAAAGTTTAAAAATCAATGAGCTTTGCTTCAATTTCTAAGAATCACTGTTTTTCAGTATGCTTAAGTTATCATAAATTTTAAATTTTTCAGTCTGAGTTCGTGCTGCCTCGACCATAGTATGAGCCACTTGTTCAGCCGTGACAGGCTTATATTTAAATGAAGATGGTACTAAATGTGCAAACTTTTTATATAAGTTTTGAGTTGCATTTTCCAGTGTTCTTTTTTCATTTCTTTCCCCCAACAATAAAGAAGGACGAATAATCGAAACTTTTTCCAAATCTAATTGCTGAATATAGTCTTCTAACTGACCTTTTACATTGTTATAAAAAATTTTGGAATGTGCATTTGCGCCCATTGCACTGACCAATAAAAAATGTGCTTCGGTGGTCTCAAGCAAGTCAGCAAGATGTGCATTAATTTCATAATCAATATTCCAAAAGTTTTCTTTGGAACCTGCTTTTTTAATGGTCGAGCCTAAACAACTAAAGACATGACTAAAACCATTTACATCCTGATCACCCAACATCAAAAAATCATCTAACTGCATTTGCTGGACTTTGGGATAACGTGAAAATTCAGCATCTTCATGTCTTACGATTAGGGTAATATTGTCATAATTTGCATCAAAATTAAGCTGTTTTACCAAGGCACGACCGACCAAACCAGTTGCCCCAATGATCAATGCATTTTTTATCGAATTAGCCATTTTTTAATCAAACTCCTTTAGATAATCATAATATAGCGTTTTATTTAAACTTTATCTGTAGCAAAAATGGTGTCAAAGCATGTCAAGACTTGACTTTGGCCCCATGTTTAATCACAATATGGCACTTGTTTACGGGCTGGTTATAGTTCTTCTGATGTTGGTTTTCAGTTGTAATTGCAGCCCGCCCAGACCAATCTAATTCAAGGAGTGCACGAGTGGCAAACTCTGCTCAAGCAAAAAAACGTGCTCGTCAAAACGTTAAAGCACGTAAACACAACGCAAGCTTGCGTTCTATGGTTCGTACTTATATCAAACGCACAGTAGCTGCTATTGCTGCTGGCGATTATGCTGTTGCTACAGAAGCTTATAAAACAGCTGTTCCTGTAATCGACCGCATGGCTGATAAAGGCATCATCCATAAAAACAAAGCAGCTCGTCATAAGAGCCGTTTAAATGCACAAGTTAAAGCGTTAGCTAACTAATTTTTGCATAAAAAGAGCCCTTTCAAAGGGCTTTTTTTGTATCTAATTTTTGTATCAATAGTCATGATTTATCTGCGCTAACGATACAATCAGGCGTATAAATTCCTTATTTTTGTTATGGAATTAATAGATGCATTTTATCTTTTCCATCTATAAATAGAATTTTACTTATAATATTCAATTTAAACTCAATCAGTTAAATCCCTACTTTTTTACTATATTTTATTTAAAAATAATAAGTTAACAGCAACCATTGCCTGAAGATTCATACAAAATAATGTATAACAGTTGATATCTCTCTATCAGAACGAATATCTATTCAAAATATTTTTATATTTGGGGCAAACCATGATCAATCAATTTTTACCAAGCTTGGATAAATTTTTAGAAACAGAACTGCAATATATCGAATATTTTAATAGTAAAGGTGAAAAAGATGTCCTCGGGCGAGTGATTTCCAATATGAAAGGAACAGCAGAAATTCAAGCCTCGCAAGGCGTCGATGCATGGCTAGCCTATGGTGTCTATTTACCTGCGATTGAACGTATTTTTGCATTGCACAATGGTGAAACTGAAACTGAGTTTTATCAAAGAACTCAATATCCTCAAGATATCGTTGAAGCCTACACCCTCAAAGATCACGATATCGCGACCTTAATCGCCGCTGACAAATACAGTCGAATCCATCAGCAAACCGTTGCCGTCAATACATCTATATGGGCGTTGAATGATCAGGGTCGCAGTATTGACTTATCAGAATATGAAAATCGACTTAAGGCTAAAATTTAACAGATATATTCTAAATGAATAATTAAAAAATCTAGAGAATGTAAGATTCATTTTCACCATTCTCTAGATTTTTAAAAGATATTTATAGATTTATGAGCTAACTTTTATAAATAGAAGTTATCCTTATCCTACGCTTCGCGCAAACTGTGAAAAGACTTCCAATACTCATTTTAAAAATAAAAATGATGAATTGTTGCGTATTTTCGGTTTATGAAAGAGAACTATTTTAGAAAATGATGCGATTAATCATCTAATTGCTGAAATTCACGAATATTTAATTCACTCACTTCACCACGCCAAATCCATTTTAGTTTACTGTCGATAAAATTATCGCCTTCAAACCAAACAAATAGACCTTCCATCATTTTTGGCCAATCATCTCGATCCACCTGATTACGCCCAGAAATGACTGCGATAATCGCCGCAAGTATGGTGTCATGACTAACCGCAAGACTTAAGCCATGACTATGAGCAGGATGCGTATTGTAAATCAATTCTAAAACATCAACCACGCCAGAAATTGGGTGTTTCATCCCCGGCAATGCATTTTGTACGAAGCTATTGATGAAACCAATTGCACCTTGTTTTTTGAAATATGGCGCAGCTTGTTTGATATCCAGAACAAAGCTCCCTGGTTCAACCAATAAGCCTTGCTCCACGATCTCAATACGATGAGTATTATTTTTACGTGTCAGATCATCCGCACCTTGAATCATCAAAGCAGCGGTATCTACACAACGTTGAATCGGACTAGAAATACAATGCTGAATAATACGATCAGTATTGTGAATAAGATATGCACCCCATGATTGCGCTAACTCACGCCCCTGTTCCGTCAGTTGTAAATCATAGCCAGCTAAACCCTGCCCATCAACCACTTGGCGGATAGAATGACGTGTAAATAATGTCACGGGAGTTTTTTCGTCTGGTAATAAATCGATGGCTTTTAACATGCTCGAAGGCAATAATTCGAGGGACATATCAACTCTTATCTTGAATATTTTTTACCATGTCACTATAACATGCGGACTCAAACTCTCAATCTTACAAACTGACATTTTTTAATGCTTCTAAAGCAATTTCTTGGTTTTCCTTATCTCGATATGCGATAAAGCCAGCGTTGAGTACAGTATCTCGTTGGTTATAAGTAAATGGGATGCCCTCTAGGCTCACCAAACCACCACCAACACTTTCGAGTAAGCCCTGTCCCGAACTGGTATCCCATTCAGAGGTTGGATGGAAACGAGGATAAATATCGATCTCGCCCTCCAACATCATACAAAATTTGTAAGCACTGCCTGCTTCTCGACGTATTACTGGATTTTCTTGCTCAATAAAATCGATATATTGTTGATATTTTGGATTTTTACTGCTGTGGCTTAACCCAATTTGAATCGCATCTGACTCGGTCGCTTTATATTTACTATAACGCTCCCAAGTTTTTTGGCTAAAAGAATATTTATATGGCAATTCTGTTAAATATCCGAGATACATGACCTGTTCACAAGGCACTGCAATGATCGAAAATATGGTCTGATGATTGTCAATTAAGCTTAAATTGATCGTAAATTCATCACGCTCATGGATAAACTCTTTCGTTCCATCCAAAGGATCCAGCATCCAACATTTAGACCATGCATGGCGATCAGAATAATCACTTTCCTCAGATAAAACTGGAATATCTGGCGTTAACTCAGCCAAAACTCCCATCAAATAACGATTAACTTTAAGATCAGCCTGTGTAACGGGAGAATGATCCTCTTTCTCATCTATGTTGAAATCACGCCCAGCACAATAATTTTGATACTCTTCTAATAATATTTGGCTAGCATTTGCCAAAATCGGGAGTAATTTTAAAATTTGTTCATCTTGCGGTGCTTGAGTTGTGATAAACATAGATTTAAACCTATTTAAAGTCCAATTGAGCAAAAACTTTCGTCTTTTTGATCTGGATAAAAGTGTATAAAGCTTTGATTTTAAAATTATTAAAATCATCCAATCCTGCGTTTTTACAGGATTAATTTTAAAGCATGTTATACAGAAAAAAACCACATGAAGTGATGCATCTTATTATAAAGCTGTAACTAAGTATATAAACTATATGATAAATTTCATTACAAAACATGAATCTAAAAGTTTTATACTTGTACTGATATAATGGGATCTGTCAAGACCATTGCTCATTTTGAAACGACTCTTAAACTGCTTGTTTAATCTCTAATATTTCCATTCGCTTTTTACTATCGAAGACTTATATTTAGGTAATCCTCCCATAACTAACTGAAGTTAAAAGTAGAGGTTAAGCAGCCATTAGAGGAGGCCTTCCTTTGTTGGCTTGGTGTGGTCTTTCATGATTGTAATGCCATAGCCAATTCGTTGCATAATCTTGTACTTCATCCAAAGTATCAAATAAATGTTTGCTTAGCCAACTATAACGTATGGTTCGATTATAGCGTTCAATATACGCATTCTGTTGTGGGTTACCTGGTTGAATATGTTCAATACGAATACCGTGTTCAGTTGCCCAGCGTACGAATTCATGACTGATAAACTCAGGTCCATTGTCGCATCTAATCACCAAAGGTTTTTCCCGATATTCCAACAACTGATTGAGTGCTCGAATAACTCGTATTGCAGGTAGTGAGAACCCTGCTTCAATAACTAAACCTTCGCGGCGGTAATCATCAATCACATTCAATAATCGAAATTTGCGACCATCGGAAAGCTGATCGTGCATAAAATCCAGTGACCAGACCTGATTTTCACGGATGGGTTCTTTCAATGGTTCAGGCGCATGTCGTTTTAGTCTTCTTCTTGGCTTAATACGCAGATTCAGTGCTAACTCACAGTAAATGCGGTAAACCCGCTTGTGATTCCAACAGTGACTCTTAACATGCCGTAAATATGAGAAGCATAGACCAAAGCCCCAATCGGAATTTTCCTCAGTGAGGTCTATGAGCTGTTCTGCAATGAGCACATTGTCATCACTGAGTTTAGCTTGATAACGGTAGCAGGTTTCACTTATGCCAAATGCAGTGCAAGCCAAACGGATACTAACAGCATGTCGGGCCACTGCATGTTGAGCCATCTGACGTCGACAAGATGGCTTCACCACTTTTTTGACATCGCTTCCTGAATAATTTCTGCCTTTAACCGCTCTTCAGCATACATTTTTTTCAGTCTGGTATTTTCTGTTTCCAACTCTTTCAGCCGTGCCATCAAAGATGTATCCATGCCGCCATATTTAGCACGCCATTTATAGAAGGTTGCATTACTCATACCGTGTTCACGACATAGGGCAGCAACAGGTGTACCAGACTCCGCTTGCTTTAAGATGGACATGATCTGGCTGTCTGTAAATTTAGATGTTTTCATGCAGAATCTCCTGCTTGTATCTTAAGAGAAAATTCTACTTTTAGATCCTATTATTTTTAGGGGGGATTACCATTAGGTTATGAACATAGTCATGGTTCAACTAGATTTGATTTAAAAAAATTAACTTTATTTTCCTCTACTCCCGATGGTATTACTCGTTCAATGGACAGAGTTGGTAGTAGTACTAATCACTTATTTTTGCACCTGTCATGTTTATTGGCATTTCATTTATATTTTCATCAAAACTTATGCCCAGTTCCTTCTTTTTTAGTATTAGATCAACCAAGTCAAGTTTGCTTTCCTGAAATTTATCCTTATGAAACATTGAAAGATAATTATGAGCTTTATATAAAGAGTCTTGATATAATTGAAGTTAAAGCTATATTTAAATTTTTATTAAAATATACAAAAGAATATTATAAAGATTTTCAAATTATTTTATTAGAACACGCTTTCATTGATGAGCCATGGTTTACTGAATTATTAGTTGAAGAACAGTGGATCGATGATAAAGCGTTAATACCATCATCTTGGATTAATTAAAGTAATTTAAATTATCTATTGACAAATAAATGTAAGTTAACTTACATTTATCTCGCAGACAATAAAAAAGCACTCTGTCCTTTCAACTCTAGAGTGCTTAATACAACTAATTGCGAGATAAATTATGAACGCAAAAGCGAATTTTACAATATTGGGGTAATGACAACGACTGCTATTGGCATGTCATTGGGGACTATGGCGTGTACCGACCACACATCAACACGATTACCACAACTCACCTATCCAAACGTTGCACCAAGCGACCATGGTATACAAACCTTAAATATTATCACTGACCATACAGGCAAAGCCATCATCAAACTTGATAGCTTTACCCTACTTGTCGGTTTTGACTACTTAGCCCATCCTGACAGCTACGGCGTTGCAGGCTACGAATATACCGCCGTGGAAATCACCGATATTACCGTTGACCAAACCATAGACATTGACGGTACATATCACAGAGATTTCACCTATCATAACGACATACTCAATATCAAACAGCTATTGGTTGCCTATATAGAGAAAAATCAACTTGTGGAGGTAGCGTCATGAGTGATTATCAGTGTGATATATGCAAAAAATACAAAGCTGTAGACCTCTCAAAAATAAAAATAGGCGATGACGTAAAATTTACCGTCAAAGTTTCAACCTCTCGCTCAATTCGTCTAACTTCAAAAAGTGGAACTGTAGTTGCTCGTGATGAAAACGCACTTATGGTACGTGCACGTAAAAGCATTTATAACATCGATTTATCTGAAGTTACCCCTGAAGGTGCACCAAATAACTTAACTTATGCCTTGTTTGGTACTTGTGAATGTGAGGGAGAAAACACATGATTTCATCTCCTCCAAAACAGTCCTACTACTGCGAACATATCGCTGATACAGCTGAGGGCGAACGCTACCGTTTAGGTACAGAAAATCCAAAGTACTACGTCCTCAAAGCCAAAACTAAAAAGGACTATAACCAAACAGGCATATTGGAAACACACGATATCTATCGCGAATATCCTGCGAGTTTATACCATATACCCGATCATAAAGTTGCCAACTGGTTAAATCGCTACCTGACCAAAGCACGCCAGGCAATGAGAAATAATCGCTATAACCAAATCTTGGGTGATACAGGTTTTTTCAGTCATCTGATTATAAAAAATGGCAAAAACATGGTTGATATGGGCACTAATTTGGGGCAAAAAAATGAATAATCCTGAACATATACAGCTAAATACTTTGCAAAAGGTACAACTTGAACTCAAAGCACCAAAAAGTAAGAAAAATACATTTGGCAATTATATGTACCGCAATTGCGAAGATATCCTTGAAGCGGTTAAACCATTGTTGCAAAAACATAATGCAACCTTAATCGTGACCGACGATGTTCAAGAAGTCGGCTCAGTCGTGATCGTTTCAGCAAAAGCCGTATTTACTGATGCAAATGGCAAAGAAACGATTGTTACGGCGCATGCAGGTGTCGATATCCATAAAAAAGGTATGGATGTAGCACAAACATTCGGTGCATCTAGTTCCTACGCCCGTAAATATGCACTGAATGGCTTGTTCTTAATCGACGATACCAAAGACTATGATTCGGATGAATATCAACATCAGATCAACAATTCGAATAAATCGTCGAACTCAAAACAAACTAATCCTCAGCCACTTACGAATAGTAATAAAAACCAAGTACAAACACAGCAAAAAACTGCAACAAAACCTAAACGCAGTATGAATGAAGCTTATAACGATGCACTCAAAGCAATACCGAATGCACCAGATACAACGATTTTAAATGTGGCCATGAAGCACTTTAAAGGAACAACTTTTGAAGCAGGAATACTCAAAGCCTGCCAAGCCAAATGCGACCTTGAAGGTTGGGTACCAGCTTAAAACATTTTTTAATTTTATTTGGGGAAATAAATGAACGTATTAACACAAAAAGAAGCAAAACTCGCTTGGGCAAATAACGAAGCATTATTGATCAACAATATTGCTGAAAACGGCTGGGAAGAATTCTTTCCAGCAAATTGGGGATGTGATGTATTTAATACCTTCCAGTTTGAGATCAAACCACGCATTGTCCTGATTGGCGATATCGAAGTACCCGAGAACCAATCAAAGAACCTTTAAGCAAAGGACAAGCATATTTTGTGCCTTCGCTACTCACAGACAAACTGGCCAACCAACTTAAATGGAAAAACTCAGCCACAGACAAAACTTTGTTAGAACGTGGATTGGTTCATTTAAACGAAGATGATGCCATCTGCCATGCCCAAGCACACATTATTGTAAGTGGAGGTGCTATACAACGTAATGACAATATAGCCTCGATAGATAAAATTGTACTATTTAAAGATCCAATCACTCAAAATGAAACAATTACAGACGAGTTGCAAACTGCAAGTGCTGAACAAGTAACTGAATTAAGGCAAGACCAACAAGAACTATTGGATGAGCTCTTACCACGAGTAGATAGTGCCCAAACACCAAATGAAGCCACTGCACTTTCTGGCTATACCACGTCATGGACTGAGCAACAACGCAAAC
Source organism: Acinetobacter gerneri DSM 14967 = CIP 107464 = MTCC 9824 (assembly GCF_000368565.1). Classification (GTDB taxonomy): domain Bacteria; phylum Pseudomonadota; class Gammaproteobacteria; order Pseudomonadales; family Moraxellaceae; genus Acinetobacter; species Acinetobacter gerneri. The sequence continues at coordinate 341,425 of NZ_KB849544.1, forward strand.
CACTTCTTGATAAAATTCATAAACGATTAGTCGAATTAAATCCTATCAGTGCTATTCCACCAAAAGAAGCGCCTTCATTAATGGTCAGGATCGAAAATGCACCAGACTTAGTGACATTGTCAGAATTAGAAATTGAAGTGAAAGGCCGCCATCCAGATATACAGCCAAAATTGATGGGCTATGTTAAAAAGCGTCGTTATGAATTAGATAATGCATAACTGGAACAAGTTATGCTAGGGGAAAATAATGCAATGGTTTTTATTGGGGTTTGAATGTTCCTTTGCGATATGCAGGACAATTTATATATTTTATAAAATGTGGGGATGGAAATTACTAAATGTTGGGAGAAGATGATCGAAGCATCACAGGATGCCATCTCATGAATGATTATTTATTTAAATGTTATTGTAAAAATAAGCATCTTGAAAGTGAGAGAGTTAGAAAACCTGGGAAGCGTTACGGTCTAAATTACCATGTATTAGTTCCGACTTGATCTGACACAGGTCTTGAAAAAGAGAAAGTTACCCGTTTTGATAAAGGTGTCGAATCTAAACAAAACAAAGGTAACTTTCTATGATGCATACTAGCAATCAAATCATTAAACACAAAGTGGGCTTACTCAATTTAGCTGAAGAACTTCAAAATGTTTCCAGAGCTTGTAAAGTGATGGGCGTATCTAGAGATACATTCTATCGCTATCAAGAACTCACCGAATCAGGTGATATGGATGCATTGATCAATAAATCCAAACGTGTACCTAATTTAAAAAATCGAGTTGATGATCATATCGAAAAAGCCGTTATTGATTATGCCATTCAATACCCTGCATACGGACAACACAGAACAAGTAATGAACTACGTAAACAAGGTGTTTTTGTATCAGGCAGTGGAGTTCGATCTATTTGGCTTCGCCATGATCTAGAGAACTTTAAAAAGCGACTCAAGGCATTAGCAGCTAAAGTTGCTCAAGAAGGTATTCAGCTGAATGATCAGCAAATAGCTGCATTGGAGCGTAAACATGAAGATGATATTGCATGTGGTGAAATTGAAACAGCTCATCCAGGCTATTTAGGTTCACAAGACACTTTCTATGTCGGTAATTTAAAGGGCGTGGGGCGTATCTACCAACAGACATTTATTGATACTTATAGCAAGATCGTACACTGCAAACTTTACACAACAAAGACACCAATTACTTGCGCTGATTTATTAAATGATCGTGTCCTGCCTTTTTATCAGTCACAAGGTTTACCAATGCTTCGAATTCTGACAGATAGAGGAACGGAATATTGCGGAAAGATAGAACATCATGATTATGAATTATATTTAGCAGTCAATGATATAGACCATACAAAGACGAAAGCTGCATCCCCACAAACCAATGGTATATGTGAACGCTTCCATAAAACAATTTTACAGGAGTTTTATCAAATCACCTTCAGGAAGAAACTTTATAGTTCGCTGGAAGATTTACAAATAGACCTAGACGAATGGTTAAAGTTTTATAATACTGAACGAACCCATCAGGGCAAAATGTGCAATGGTCGAACACCATTTGAAACATTGCTTGATGGAAAACGAATTTGGGCTGAGAAGAATTTAGCTCAAATTTAAACTGACAGTCACTATTAAAAATGGGTAACTGTCAGATCAGGTCTGAGCTAGTACAATTACCATGACTTGGTTTGGTCTCGTTGTGCTTGTGCTTCTTATTATCAGATCAAACAAATCCCATTAATTTAGGAGAATAATTTATGAATACTTTAACTAATTCAAACCAATCAAAATTATACATATGCACATCTGAACTTTTAAAAAGATACGGAATTACAAAATGTACTTTGATCAATTGGCGTAATAATCGAGATTTCCCCCAACCTATTGTCAAGGCACATGGTAGAAGCAATAGCCGTTACGGTGTTAAAGCGGTAGCAACTTGGGAAGAAAACAATGGAATGTTTGATGCCCTCTCCATAGACCCCTTGCTCCCTACTAACTCGCGATTTTCAATAATTGCACATAGCTTATAGAACCATTTACTATAAGCTTGTGCTTGAGGCTCTAAATACTCATGTAAATCATAAGTACCCCAAATTTGAGGTAAAGCATGTCCAAGCATTATTTCGCAAATATGAGGTGGGGCAATACCTGAAATGTGTGTACGCATGGTTCTTCTAAGGTCATGTATGGTCCAATGCTCAATTTCATGCCCGTATGCTTTTTTTATATTTCGGTTGATATATTGAGGTATTGAAATCTGAAACCCTTTATTTACAACATCATATCTTTGACCATAGCTCGTCGCAAATGCAAATTCACATTCTTCTGGTGTCAATGCAAAAACACTTTTTAAGTATGGGATAATTTCAAGAATAATAGGTCGCACAATAGCTTTATTCTTTTTCTTACCTGTTTTATGGTTATCAGCTGGAATGGTCCAAATCCCTTCATCAAAATCAAAGTCAGATTTTTTCGCTAAACGAAGTTCACTTTCACGACAACCAAAAAATAATAATAGTAAAATAATCGCTTTATTTTTGGCTGGTGTATTTACTGAATTTTGAGAAGCGTTAACTACCCGGTATATTTCCAGCTCACTTAAAAATCGATCGCACACCACTTTCTTTACGTTTAAGTCTGCTGACCTTAAATGCTCAAGAGTTTGGTACTTTAGCATTCCATGCCCCCCCCCAGCGCATAATCATACGCAGATTGCCTAATATCTTTACTGCAACTGTATTTGCCTTTTCTGCAATATCAAAAAGTATACTCGACCATTCTTGTAACGTAATCTCATCGCAAATACGTTTACCACATTTGGGATACAAATGAAGTTCGAAAGCTCTCATGTCATCAGGTTGTGCTACTTTATCTTTGGCAACTTTTAAAAACCATACTTTACTTATTTCTTTTACAGTAGGTTGACTAATATAATCAGTAGCACGCTTAAATTTTAATTGTTGTGGATCCCTACCCTGATCTAAGTCTGACTTATAATCTAGCACGATTGCTCGTGCTTCTTTTAAAGATGTAAATGGGTATGTACCAATGTCAATTCATTTTCCTTGACCATTGAATCGATAACGGTATTGAAATACTATCTTCCCCGTTAGGTGAAATACGTACTGAAAGTGAATCTTTGTCATTAATGACTTCAATCTTATCTCTCGGCTTTCCATTAATTGATTTAAGCCATGAATCACTTAATGCCATTTTAATTTCTCAGTATGTATTAAGCTTATTTTAGCATCTAATCGTAAAAACTATGTACATAATTTAGTTTAAAATAAGATTATCGTTGTTAAACTTTAAACTAATATCAGATGCTTAGACAATGCATAAATTTAAATATACCACTGTAATTTAATGGTTTTTTATAAATTAACTGCACTTTAAAGCCATTAGAGGTTTTTTAAATGAATAAACCTATCATTATGTTCGATATGGATGGAACATTACTTGATCTGGCATTCGATGATTTGATTTGGAATCACAAACTTCCTGAACGTCATGCGCTCACTCACAAATGTTCACTCGAACAAAGTCGTGCAACTTTATATGAATTCTATCAAGAACATAAACACACTTTGTCTTGGTACTCTTCAAATTATTGGACTTCAAAAGTAGGGGTTGATGTTTTAAAACTTCAATATGAATTTCAAGATAAAATTGCACCACGTCAAGGTTGTTTTGAACTTTTAGATCATTTAAAACAGCAAGGTTATCGTTGTTGGTTAATGACCAATGCAGATCTGGCAAGCCTCAATTTAAAGCTTGAAAATGTCAATTTACGGCATTATTTTGAAGTAATCGTCAGCAGTGAAGAGATTGGTTATTCCAAAGAATTTATTGAGTTTTGGCAGATTGTTCAGGAAAAATACCCTTTTGATCCTGCTCAAACATTTTTAATCGATGATACTGCCCCAGTTTTACAAGGTGCTGGTAAATTTGGTATAGAAAATTTAATTACTATTTTGCAGCCCTCCACGCTCAATGCACCACGAAATGCTTTGGAACTCAACTATCCAGCGATCCAAAATCTGACTGAACTTGAACCATACTTAGACCAATATCAAAAGGAATTCAATGCAAAAACAGCTTGAGCAATCCGCTTTACAATCGATGCGTGTCGATAAATGGTTATGGGCTGCACGTTTCTTTAAAACTCGCTCAATTGCAAAAGATGCGATTGAGGGAGGAAAAGTACATCACAATAATGAACGCGTAAAAGTTTCTAAAGAAATTCGTGTTGGAATGGAGCTCACCATCCAGCAAGGTATTGATCGCAAAACAGTGATGATCAAGGCTTTGTCTGATGTGCGTGGACCTGCTCCAATTGCGCAGCAACTTTATGAAGAGACTGAAGTAAGTATTGCCCGTCGGGAATTGATTAGCACACAAAGAAAACTGCACAATCTTGCTCGACCAGAGCACCGACCGAGCAAAAAAGATCGTCGTGAGATCAGCAAATTTAAGCAAGAAAATGATCAACAATTTGATCAAAATTGGTCTTATAATGACGATTAAATTATGCTGATATTTCAAAATGATTAAGCTTGCCAATTTGAAATATCAGTCATTCCGAGTGCGACATAGTATGTCGCCTATATACAATTAGATATAGTACATCGTAAATTTTTCTGTCACTATACGCTTCGTGGACAAAGATCGAATTTAAGACATCCACTTAAGTATTTGGTGATATTTACATTGGTTTGAGGTTATAAGATGGATGACAACAAAAGTAAGGCGCTAAACGCTGCCCTTAGCCAAATTGAAAAACAATTTGGTAAAAATACAGTAATGCGTTTAGGTGATAACACCGTTCAAGCGGTTGAATCTGTATCTACAGGTTCATTAACACTTGATATTGCATTGGGGATTGGTGGTTTACCTAAAGGACGTATTGTTGAAATTTACGGTCCCGAATCTTCTGGTAAAACCACAATGACATTACAAGCAATTGCACAATGTCAAAAAGCGGGTGGTACTTGTGCATTTATCGATGCAGAACATGCACTTGATCCTCAATACGCGCGTAAACTTGGTGTTGATATCGACAATCTTCTTGTTTCACAACCAGACAATGGTGAACAAGCGCTTGAAATTGCAGATATGCTCGTTCGTTCTGCCGCTATTGATATGATCGTGATCGACTCCGTTGCAGCATTGACACCTAAAGCAGAAATCGAAGGTGAAATGGGTGATTCACACATGGGCTTACAAGCTCGTTTGATGAGCCAAGCACTTCGTAAAATCACAGGTAATGCTAAACGCTCGAACTGTATGGTGATCTTCATTAACCAAATTCGTATGAAAATTGGTGTAATGTTCGGTAGCCCAGAGACAACGACTGGTGGTAATGCCCTTAAATTCTACGCTTCTGTACGTCTAGATATCCGTCGTATCGGTCAAGTGAAAGAAGGCGACGAAATTGTTGGTTCAGAAACCAAAGTTAAAGTCGTTAAAAATAAAATGGCTCCTCCTTTCCGTGAAGCAATTTTCCAAATTATGTACGGTAAAGGTGTGAATCATCTTGGTGAATTGGTCGATCTCGCAGTTGCTCAAGAGTTGGTACAAAAAGCCGGTGCATGGTATTCATACCAAGGCGACAAAATTGGTCAAGGTAAAAATAATGTGATTCGTCACTTAGAAGAAAACCCTCAATTGGCTCAAGACCTTGATCGTATGATCCGTGAAAAACTACTTGTATCTGCAAATGCAGCACCTGTAGAAGAAAAAGACGATGAAGAAGTTCCAGATTTTCTAGAAGGCTAATCCCCTTTTATTAAAATATCAGAATCCTAAAAGACGCCTCACGGGGCGTTTTTTATTTCAGACTTTGATTCGCAGCAGAAACAAATCATAAAATATGATTCATGCGAACAATTAAACATTCAATGTGTCAAAAACATCGAAAATACGCTATAAATACAGACATCCCTATAAAAAATAAAACATCCTATGCAAAAATGGATAAGAACGTGCATCGAAAGACTATTTTTCTATACACCACATATTTCCCAAGCGAAGCTCACAGAAACATTTGAAAATAAAACTATTTTAATTACAGGTGCTACGTTTGGCATTGGTGAAGCCTGTGTACGAAAACTCGCCCAAATTCCATGTCAGTTGATCTTAGTTGCACGTACTGAAGAAAAACTTATTTCACTTAAAAATGAACTTGAATCGCCACATTGTAAAATTCACTATATCGTTGCTGATTTATATGATATTTCTAGTAGTGAGTTGATTTATCAGCAGGTGCAACAACTTCAGTTAAAAATAGACTGCCTCATCCACAATGCAGGAAAATCCATCCAACGTTCGATCTGGAAAAGCATAGATCGTCCTCAAGATATTGACCGTACCATTCATATTAACTATCTCAATCCGGCACATTTAACACGTTTATTTTTAAATGACTTAAAAACAACTTCAAATCAACAGCATCAAAGTCAGATTTTGGTTGTATCTACAATTAATGCCAAATTATTTGCTCCACCATTGTGGGCAAATTATCAAGCATCCAAAAGCGCTTTTGCAGAATGGATCAAGGCGATTCAGCCTGAACTTAAAATCCACAATATCAATGCTGCGCTCATCTATCTTCCCTTAGTACGAACGCGAATGATCCTCCCTACAGCGCAGTACGCCTCAATGCCAGCCATGCTTCCAACCAAAGCTGCTGATGCCATTTTAGCTTGTGCAGCCCACAATAAGCGTCAGTGGCAACCTTGGTGGCTCAGCATCGCACAATTGTGCTGTATCGTATTTGCTACACCAATCCAGTTTTTTTATCGCAACCTACTGAAACGGAATATGTGAAATGTACTGGATAAAATGGTTTTTTAGTCTGATATACAGCGTTTGCAAACATGGCATCAATCTATATACGATTCTGGACTCACATCACAGGATTTCTGCGCATAAAGTCGTTTTAATTATTGATGATCAGGAAATTGATTGTGAAACTCTGAAATATATGAGTGATCAATATATTGCGCATTGGTACAGAGAACCCATACCAAACAAAATCGGATTGATGCTTGAAAATAGTCTCCATAGCATTGCTGCACTTTTTGCATTAAGTCGCTTAGGTAAAGAACTGGTTATTTTAAATCCCAATTTGGTAGAAGATAAACTCAAGGTAATCATTGAGCAGCAAAAGCTTTTTATTTTTTGTAGTGCCGAATATGCCCAAAAAGTGGAAGCATTGCTTGAAAATATCAAAACAAAGGATGCTGAACAATTTACAATCATAGATCAGCAATTTAACGTCAAAAATCATGATAACAATAATCTAAAACCCAGCTTTTTTAATCTCATCAGTGTCTGCTCATCTGGCTCGACAGGTATCCCCAAAATCGCAACTCGACAAAGTAAACCTTGGCAGGCGATCGCATTATTGGACTTATTACTTATAAAACTTAAATTTTTTAAGATCAAACAAATATTTATCATGACGCCCATCTGTCATGCAGCAGGGTTAACTGCCAGTATTTTGGCTTTAAGCTTTGCCAAAACCGTGATCTTACAAAGTCGTTTTGATGCAAAAAAAGCGATCAAAATGATTAAAAAATATCAAGTAGATAGTTTAAATCTAGTACCAACTATATTGTTTAGACTCTTAGAACAGCAACAAGATCTAAGTCCAGTCCGCATGATTATCACGGGTAGTGCACCTTTAAATACTACGTTGTATCACAAAACCGTAGCGAAATATCCGACAGTTCAAATCTTCAATCTTTATGGCAGCAGCGAAACAGGGATCAATATCTACGCCAATGCAACTGACTTAGCAGAGCATCCAGAAAGTATCGGTAAAGCGATCAAAGGAGTACAGATTCAGATCCGTGATGAAAATCAGCGTATCCTTAATGATCATCAAATCGGTCTACTTTGGTCAAAATGTGCATGGTCAGTTCGACCAAATCAATGGATGCAATGTGGTGATCTCGCTTATCGTGACGAGCAAGGTTATTTTTATCTCAAAGGTCGGCAAGATGATATGTTGATTTGTGGTGGCGTCAATGTCTACCCTATCGATTTGGAAAATATTTTATTAAAACACCCCAATATCAAAGCAGCACAAGCTTTTGCAATCCATGATGAGCAGATGGGACAATGTTTGGCGAGCCAAATCATTTTAAAGAATCATCAAGTAAATAATGTCGAATTTTTACAAGAAATTCAAACATGGTTGGAAACACAAACGCCTCGTTATTTACGCCCTAAATACATCAATATCGTGACGGAAATTGCAACGGATAGTATAGGCAAACCCATAATTACAGCAAATAAATACGACCTAAGCTCAAATAATCGCTAAACTGGTATACTTCAATAAAAATGGTGTGCATAGACAAGATCATGTCTGATTCAAAATTTCCAAAAATGCTTGATTATGAACAACTCAAGCAACAATTTGCCGAACTCGATCAGCAAGATCAGTTAACATCATCAGCTCAAAGACCTGCTGATTCAAATGATGAAATTGTCGATTTTTCTAGTGAAAAATTACAGTATGAACAAGACCGTGCTTTATCATTTGATCAAAATAAAACTGAATATCAAAGACCACTACTAACAGGCTCTCGTTTGCGCTCTTATGCTTTTGCAGTACTCACCCGCAAAGAGTACTCAAAAGTTGATTTAATCGAAAAGCTGAGCTTATATGCGCAAAATCGCGAAGAAGTTCTCACGTTGGTCGATGAGCTTGCCCAAGAAAATTATCAAAGTGATCAACGTGTCGCAGAAATGACTTTACGTTCGCAAATGCGTAAAGGAAAAGGACCAAATCGCATCAAATTGGCTTTACGATCTAAGCACCTTGATAAAACCCTTGTTCAAGAAGACATGCGTGAGATCGATTGGTATGAGCAAGCCTATCAACTCAAAGTTAAAAAATATGGAACTGATGTTGCCAAAGAGCCAAAATTAAAAGCAAAACAAATTCGGTTTTTACAATATCGTGGTTTTGAAATGGATGCGATTATGAAAGCAATTTCACGTAAAATAGATGATGATTGAGATATAAATTTGAGATTAAAAAATGAGAAATACAATAAATTATCATTAGAAATATATGGTGGCAACCCCACTAGCAAAACCTCGGCACATCGTAGTTCTGTTACCGTTGCTACCTTCCGGTCCTGGCGGGGTTCACAGAGTACAATTGCGAAGCCACCAGCGGGGCTACCATTGCAGGAACAGAGTATAGAGATTTTTTAATTTCTTGCAAGTCAGTTTTTGTTCATATAACAAGTTATTCATTCGATTGACTATTTACTCATCAAATATTGCTTAAAAAAACGTTTTTCACGAGTAATTTAAGCAAATATGGAGAGATCAACAGAAAAATGCTTAAGATTGTAAAAGTATCTTGCATTTAAATGCAGAGCCGTTTTAAATGACTTATTAATTTGATTATGTCATTGATCTAGCACTCAAGCTTAGATCATAAATCTAAGTTTTAATGGATTTAATTATGCTCGCTAAGCATGCACTTTTTTTAATGACCTTTTTAGGTTCTGCTACAGCCTTCGCAATTCCTATTGAAAATAGAGGTTTAAGCCAAGCAGATGGCTCAGGCTCATATAATACTGCAAATCAATCGAGTTCAAGCTCTGGTGCGAGCAATATCGGTGCAACCGTACCCAATGCTGTTGCAGGCAATATGAACTGGAATTTATATCAAAAAAACCAAGAATTAGAAGCTCAAATTCGAGATCTACGTGGCAAACTTGAAGAACAAGACAATACCATTGATCAGCTGAGCAAGGATCTGCAAAATCGTTATACTGACATTGATAAACGTATAGAATTGCTCAACCAAAAAATTGATCCACCTGAAGAACAAAGTGATGAAAATGGCGAAGGTGATCATCAACAAGCTGCTCCAAGCAATTCAAATTCAGTAGCAGCTCCTGCTACAAAAAACACCACAGCTCAGCCAACGACAGCAAATAACCAAGCTTCAAACAATAATGTAGCTGTCAAAAACAACGTCAATACCAGTGACTCTAAAGAGCTTGAGAAAGCGGCTTATACTGTTGCCTTAGATGCATATAAAAAAGGTGGTGCAAAACAAGCGATTGCTCCAATGCAAAACTTTATTAAAAGTTATCCAAATAGCGTCTACACAGGTAATGCACACTTTTGGTTAGCTGAGTTTAACTTGGCGATCGACCCGCCAAATTATAATGAAGCCAAAAAGAACTACGAAATCGTTGCTGCAAAATTCCCAGATTCAGCAAAAGCCCCACGCGCTTTATATCAGTTGTATAGCATTTCAAAGGATGTAAATAAAAATATGGCCTCTGCAAATGTATATAAAACAAAACTTTTAAATACATATCCAAAATCTGAAGAAGCTGGATATTTCAAAAAATCTTAAGTTAAATGATAGCCATAAAAAAAGACATCATCTGATGTCTTTTTTTATATTTGCATTTTAGCTGCTTAGATTTTTTTAAAAATAAATCTTTAGCGGATAATACCACGCTGTGATTGTTCTAAAGAGTCAATCAGCAACTGAACCTCATCAATCTCAGGAAGAATTTCAGCTTTGATCTTATCTAAAGCTTGCTGAGTCGTTAAACCTGTCTTATAGATCAATTTAAACGCTTGTCTCAGCCCTTGGATGACCTCTTTAGACCAGCCTTTACGACGCATACCTTCAACGTTCATACCAAATGCATGCGCAGGATTACCAGAAACCATGACATAAGCCGGTACATCTTTTAAAATAAGTGATGCACCACCGATCATGCTGAATGAGTCAATCTTGCAGAACTGGTGAATACCTGAGTTTCCACCAACGACAACATAACTTCCCACATGCACGTGCCCTGCCACACCTACATTATTGGCAAAAATATTGTAGTCACCAACAACACAGTCATGAGCGATATGCGTATTAACCATCAATAGGTTATAACTACCCAATTTGGTAATACCTTGATCTTGAATCGTGCCACGATGTAAGCTGCAATGCTCACGAATCGCGTTATGATCCCCAATTTCAAGCCAAGTGATTTCGCCATTAAATTTGAGATCTTGGCATACCTCACCAACACTAGCGAACTGAAAAATTTCATTATGTTCACCAATGCGAGTATACCCTCCAACCACAACATGTGAATGGAGTTTCGTACCAGTTCCAATAGTCACTTCTGGCCCGATTATACAATACGGACCAATTTCTACATCTGGAGCAATCACTGCAGATGAGTCAATAATAGCTGTAGGATGAATTAGGTCTTTATTGCTCATGCCTGCTCTAGTTTCTGATGAGATATGATAATTTCAGCAGTAGTCGCTACAATACCATCTACACTTGCTGTACAACTGTATTTGTAGATACCACGCTTTTGCATAACAAGCTCCGATTTTAACACAAGTTGATCGCCTGCAACGACTTGTTTTTTAAATCGGATTTTTTCTGCACCAGCAAAAAGAAATAACGAATCTGCTGTCGGTTTCACATTATTCATGATAAAACCCAATACACCAGAGATTTGCGCCATTGCTTCGATGATCAATACACCCGGCATAATAGGATAATTCGGGAAATGACCTTGCAAAAATTCTTCATTGATTGATACGTTTTTGTACCCAACAATCCCACTTTCTGTAACTTCAGTGACACGATCTACCAATAAAAATGGGTAGCGATGTGGCAAGTACTCACGAATTGTTTGTACGTGCATAGGAAGTTCAGGAACCGCAAAAGGTAGAGATTTAGACTCAGTCATAATTATTTACGCAATTTCAAAGTTGATTCAATGGACTCTATTTGAGCCTGTATATGATCAAGGCGTTTCATGATTTTGGTCAATGGCACATCTGCTAATTGTCTAAAGCGAACAACCGCCCGTTTCCATTGAGAATTTTCCATTAAACCTGTACCAGAAGAATAAGTACCAGGCTCTAAAATATTTTTTGTGACCATTGACATTCCAGTAAATGTCACATTATCAGTTATGGTTAGGTGCCCTACGACACCACAAGCCCCAGCAAGGATACAATTTTTGCCAATTGTAGTGCTTCCAGCAATACCACTTTTAGCAGCGATCGCTGTATTTTCACCGATACGAACGTTATGTGCGATTTGCACAAGGTTATCAATAATGACGCCATTTTCTAAAATAGTGTCATCAATTGCACCACGATCTATACTACAATTTGAACCAATTCGAACATCATTACCGATTTGAACTGAGCCCAATTGAGCGATTCGATTCCATTTTCCTTGATAAGGTGCAAATCCAAAACCTTCGCTGCCGATAACAGTATTGGCATGGATACGAACACGGTCACCAATCTTTGCCATTCCTGTGATGGTCACATGAGAATCGATAAAACATGCTTTACCAATCTTCACCCCATCATCAATCTTGGCTTGTGACTGGATAATCGTATCATCTCCAATCACACAATCTGCGCCGATCACAACATAATGACCAATATAAGCACTCTCAGAAATAACCGCAGAAGGATCAATCTGTGCCGTTTTTTCAACCCCTTGTTTCGTAAACTTAGGCTCAAAAACATGGGTCAAAATTGCAAAAGCTAAATATGGATTATCTACAATGATAAAGTTTTGATGTGCAGGCAAATGCTCTTTGAGGCTTTGATTGATAATCAATGCGCCAGCCGTAGAAAGCACCGCTGTATCTAAATATTTATCACCATTTACAAACGAAATTTGATTTGCTTTTGCTTGAGCTAGACTCGCCAATCCCACAATCTGAAAATCAGCTTGCCCGATCAATTCACCATTGACGATTTTTGCCAATTCTTCAAGACGATATTGATGTATATTCATCGTTTATTTTAGCGCGTTAACCTTTTGAATCATTTTATCAGTTAAATCATTCTTTGGGTCATATGCCATTGCTGCATTTTTATTCAAAATATAGTCTAAACCGTTCTCTTGGCGCAATTGTTCAGCAGCTTGCTTCAATTTTGCCTCAAAAGTACGGTTCATGGTCTGCAAAGAATTCTGCATTTTTGACTGAACGCCTTGCTGAATTGATTGATACTCAGTCACTTTTGCTTGGTATTGAGTTGAGAGTTGCTGAATATTTGCAGCATTGGCGTTCGCACCTTGGGCTTGAGCTTTTTGACGTAGAGCCTCAATATCTTTACCCAATTGCTCAAGCTTAGTGGTTTGTGGTTTTACCGACTGCTGAAGACTGGCGTCTTGCTGTTTTAAATAGGTGCTGTTTTGGATCACTTTTTCGAGATCAATCACAGCAATACCTGCCGCATGTCCTAAACCACTAAACCCTATCCCCAAAGCTAAAATTGAAGCTGCTATTTTATTCATTTTTCACTCCGATATTTTCACATCTGTTTATGCTGTACTGATTATAATAAAGGACTATTTATTTTAGACAAACAAATAGCCCTTATCAGCAATACAACAAATCATGTCGTAAATCAAATTGATCGCAAATCTTTAGAATGTACGACCGATCTCAAATTGAATCTCTTTCGTTTCATCGCCTGGTTTATCATTCAATGGGAATGCATAACTTAGTGATAATGGACCAATCATCGTGATCCAAGTAAAGCCTACGCCCACACTATAACGGAAGTTGCTAGCATCAAAGTTAAAGTTATCTTTACAATACTGTTTTGCATTTATAGGTGCTTGATCTTTACCATTGATATATAAATCAGTACTACTACTATTACATTGAGTATCGAAAACTTGACCACCTTCAGCAAAAATCACAGGGCGTACTTGTCGTGCCCAGTCACCTTTAAATGGAACTGGTAAAGCAAGCTCAGTACCAAAAGTAACCATTGCATTACCACCTACTCGCTCAGGATCCGTATCTTGCTGTTTTGAGTTATTAATATTTAAACTTGGATAATATGGCCCTAGTGTACTGTTGTCATAACCACGTACCGAACCATAACCACCAGCAAAGTAGTTTTTCCAGAATGGTAAATCATTACCATAACCTAACTTACCATAACCGCGAAGTACAAAGTCTTTACCAAGAGGAAGAAATGCTTGAGTATCATAAGTAATCTTTTGATAATCAGCATCACCACCAGCAACCTCAAGGTTCACACGATGCGACATACCTGAAGTTGGAAAAATAGGACGATTTAAAGTGTTATATGACCAACCTAGGTTTAAAGCAAAAGTAAAATACTCTCCAGTCCAACGCTCTGACTCAGCAATATAGTTATACTGATCTGGATTATCACACGTACCATCAGCATTTGGTTTCTGAGTCTCTGTAAGGCCAGAGCCTGTTTTTGGATAGCAGATAGGCTCATCAATAATGGTTTTTTTTCCACCATTGGCTTTTAAATAATCTGCAACATAAGTTGAAACATAAGGTCCTGTCGTTACTTTGGTATTATCTAGAGTCAGACCTGCACTAATGTTTTGGTTTTCATCAATTGGATAACCAAATGTCAAACCACCACCAAAACTATCTGTTACATAGTTATTTACGTTATAGTCAGAACTAAGCTTGGTTTTACGATAGTAGGCATTATAACCACGGCTAATACCATCGATGGTAAAATACGGGTCTGTCACACTTAAGTTATAATAATCTTGGGTTTCTGAACGAGAGAAATCCATCGCAACACGGTTACCCGTACCAAAGAAGTTGGTTTGGCTCAAACCTGCTTGGAATGTAATACCACCATTTTGCGAATAACCAACAGCCAAAGTACTCGTACCTGAATGCTGCTCTTCTACATTGACATTTAAGTCCATTTGGTCAGGTGCACCCGGCACACGAACGGGTTTAACATCAACTGTTTTAAAGAAGCCTGTACGTTCTAGACGAATTTTTGATAAATCAATTTTTTCGTTACTCGCCAATGCGCCTTCCATTTGACGCATTTCACGACGTAAAACTTCATCAGCAGTTTTGGTATTACCAGTGAAATTGATACGACGTACAGTGACTTGTTGACCTGGATTAATATAATAATTTAGATCAACAATATGTGTTTCGTTATTGATTTCAGGTACAACGTTGACATCAGCAAAGTAGTAACCTGCATTACCATATTTACGAAGCAAAAGTTGTTTTACAGCATTCACTTGAGCTTGAGAATAAGTCGCGCCATCTTTATAGATCTGTAAAGCTTTTAATTCTTCAGGCTTATATAAAGCATCACCTAAGAATTTTGATTGACCAAACTTAAATTGATCACCTTCTTTTACAGATACTTCGATAAATAAGTTTTTCTTATCTTCACTAATATCTAAGCTTGAGTTATTAATCTCAAAGTTGATATAACCTTTGTTGAGATATAACGCACGTAAAGCTTCCATACTTGCAGACATTTTTTCGCGTGCATAACGGTCATTACGCGTTACGATAGATGCCCAACCACTTTCTTTAATTGCAAAGGCCTGTTTGATGTCATCGTCATCAAATACAGTATTACCAATCACATTAATATTGAAAACTTTAGCAGCTTTACCTTCTTTGAAATTGATATCCAAATCAACACGGTTGTTTGGACGAGCAACCGTAGTCACTTTAATTTCAGCATCATAGCGACCTTGCTGAGCATATTGCTGAACAAGTTCATTTTCCAAAGTCTGAATTGCTGATTTTTTCAGCACCTCACCTTCAGCAATTCCCATTTTCTTCAAGCCATCTGTCAAAGCTTCTTTAGGAATGAGTTTATTGCCTTTAAAGTTGATTTTAGAAATGATTGGTCTTTCTACAACTTTGATCAATAAAGTGCCGTTATCTTTAGAAACTTGAATGTCATCAAACATATTTGATGCATACAATGCTCGAATCGCATCAGCAACCTGAGAGTCAGAAACTGTATCACCGCTATTAATCGGAACCATCGTCAACACGTTACTCGGCGACAGACGAACTAACCCCTCGATTTTAATATCTTTTACGACAAATTGATCTGCCGCATATACTTGCTGTGCAGTGACCATAGCACTGACCAGTGCCAAGGGCATAAATAAATGTGATTGCTGCATGCCTAAAGTTTTCCAGTAAGTTAATTTTCCATCTGACGTTATAAACGCATAAAATCATTGAATAGTGCCAGGAGCATCATGCTTCCAAGCAGTACCATACCAATTTTCAGACCAACTATTTGTATTTGTTCAGAAACAGGTTTACCGCGTATTGCTTCAATAAAATAATAAACAAGATGACCACCATCAAGCATCGGAATTGGTAAAAGATTTAAAATACCAAGACTTACACTCATCAGCGCCATAAATGAAATAAAGGTTTGCCACCCCATTTCAGCACTTTGTCCTGCAACTTTTGCAATGGTGATCGGGCCTGATAAATTGTCTAGACCAATCAAGCCGCGCACCATTTTAACCATTGAATTTAAAATCATTCCAGAAATTTGTGCAGTTTTTTCTGTAGCAACAACAAAAGCCTGTGCAGGATTATACTGAATGGTTTGTTTATATTCTGCAGGAATCGTGATTTTACTTGTATGCGCTTCCACACCAAGCAAGCCTTTGACATTGCCCATGCTGTCACGCTTACCTTGTGGCATCACTTGTAAATGTACGATTTGACCTTGACGCAACACATCAATTGCAAGAAGTTTTTCAGGAGATTTCTGAACAACTTCAACCACATCAAACCAATCTTTTACAGGCTTACCCTCGATCGCGACAACCTTGTCACCCTCTTTCATTCCTTGTCGAATTGCTGCACCATCTTTACTTAACTTGTACACAACGGCAGGAATTTGAGGCTGATAAGGTAAAAAACCCAAAGCATCTAAAGTAGATTGACTTTGGTCTTTTAAGAAATCTTGGATTGGCAATTGAAATGTCTTTTCTTGACCATTTCGATCAGCAACAACCTGAATTTGACCCGTTTCGCCAATGCGATCAACCAGCGCATAGTTTAACTTTTCCCAAGTCGATGTCGGTGTCCCATCAATGGATAACACTTTGTCACCAGCTTGCATATCCACCATAGCCGCTGGTGTATTTGGCAAGACTTTACCTACACGAGTATTGAGTTGTTCTTGTGCTGGCAAAAATAAAATCCAGAACAATAACACCGCAAAGATTAAGTTGATCAAAGGACCAGCAGCAACGATCGCAATTCGTTTCCACGGAGATTGGCGGTTGAATGCAAAAGGTAAATCTTCAGGTTTTACATCACCTTCGCGTTCATCCAACATTTTGACATATCCACCGAGTGGAATTGCCGAAAGTTGATATTGAACACCTGATTTTTTTGACACCCATTTTATCAATGTTGGGCCAAAACCAATTGAATACACCAAAACTTTTACCCCAAGTTTTCGTGCGACCCAAAAGTGACCAAACTCATGTATTGCAATGAGTGGACCCAATAAAAGTATGGCTGCAACAATGATAAAAAGAACATTCATAATCAGCTTACCAACTGGTGAATACGTGAAGATGCGGCTTGACGTGCAAGTTTGTCGGTTTCTAAGATTGTATCAATCGAATCCGCTACACCATTGTGAACGTGATTTAAAGTATGTTCAACCACTTGTGCAATATGTAAAAAGCCAATTTTTTGCTCTAAAAATGCCGCAACAGCAACTTCATTCGCCGCATTTAAAATCGATGGGGCTAAACCACCTGCACGCATTGCTTGACGAGCCAATTTTAAGGCAGGAAAACGCGTGGTATCAGGTTGAGTAAAATTGAGTGTCGCTACATCAAAGAGATCCAATGCAGGAACATGTGTTTGGATACGCTCAGGCCACGCCAAGGCGTGTGCAATCGGCGTACACATATCAGGATTTCCCATTTGAGCCAAAGTTGAACCATCTACATATTGAACCATAGAATGAATGATACTTTGTGGATGAACGACAACTGTAACAAAATGTTCGGAAATTGAAAACAAATGACACGCTTCGATCAATTCCAAACCTTTATTCATCAAAGTTGCTGAATCAACGGATATTTTTTGACCCATTGACCAATTTGGATGCTTGACTGCTTGCGCGGGTGTAACATTTTCGAGTTGTTCTAAGGTGTGATTGAGAAATGGACCACCTGAGGCAGTCAGTAATACTTTTTCAACCCCGAGTTTAGGTTGTCCATTTCGTTCAATTTGTAAATAATTTTGCGGTAGACATTGAAATATTGCGTTATGTTCTGAATCAACAGGTAACAATAAGGCTTGATGATCTTTAGCAGCCTGTATCATCAAATCACCAGACATCACCAAAGCTTCTTTATTTGCAAGTAAAACACGTTTACCTGATTTTACTGCTGCTAAGGTAGGTAATAATCCTGCTGCACCAACAATCGCAGCCATGACCACATCAACTTCAGGATGTTCGGCAACACTAACCAAACCATCCTCACCTGTTAAAATCTCAATATGATCGAGCTGAAGCTTCGCTAAATACTGTTGCAATTCCTGTACTTTATTTTCAGGAACTACAACCACTCTCGGTCGAAATTGTTTGCATATTTCACTTAATTCTTGAATACGACTCTGTGCCGTCACCGCAAAAACTGAGTATTTTTCAGGGTGCTGCTCTAAAATTTTCAAGGTACTTTGACCAATTGAACCTGTAGCACCCAATATACAAACAGATTGTGTCATCTATAAATCTACACCGATTAAATTTAAAATATACATTGCCGCAGCAAAAAATGGTGCTGCTGCAAGTAGGGAGTCTATTCGATCTAATACACCACCATGTCCCGGTAACACACGACCAGAATCTTTCACACCGGCACGACGCTTAATCATTGATTCAAGCAAATCGCCAAGTACGGATGCGAACACAGTAATAATAGAAAGAATAAGGAAAAGAATATGCTGTGCAAGGGTTAAAGAGTTCAGATATACAGATTGAACAGTAACAATCACAATAATTACTGTGACTAAACCACCCAATAAACCTTCGATTGATTTGTTAGGACTCACATCAGGTGCGAGTTTGCGTTTACCTAACTTACGCCCCACAAAATATGCACCACTGTCTGCACCCCAAACCAGCAAGAACAAATACATCAACCACCAAGGCGATGATGAGTTCCAAACCGAATAAATCGCAGTAACAGCCGCACTAATCAAAACCAAACCAATCACATTGAGCGATGGATTGTACCAACCATCATATTCTGGAAAGTTCTTAACCCAAAAAAAGCTAAAAACCCAAGTCAGAATTGAAGCGCTCCATAGCAAAATTGCGAGGTCACTAAAATATAATGCTAAACCAGACACTACAGCTGTCAAAAGTCCAAAGCATCCTGCATAAAAAACATTGACTCGATCAGTATTGCTCGGCATGAGTTTAAACCACTCATAACCCGCTGCCCCTGCAGCGATAATCATCAACACTAACATTGGATAATGTGATTTAGTCGCGAACATACAGCTCAAGACCACTGCAACCAAGACCAATGCGGTAATAATCCGCTCTAACATTATGTATTCTCTATTTCTCTTGTTGAATTTGCTCTGAAGTTTTACCGAAACGTCTTTCACGCCCATTGAACACATCAATCGCATGTTCTAATTCTTCAACGGTAAATTCAGGCCACAAAGTCTGGGTGAAGTATAGCTCTGCATAAGCAGATTGCCATAATAAAAAATTAGATAGACGATAATCCCCCCCAGTGCGAATCAACAGATCCACAGGAGCCAAATCACCTAAACTAATATTTTGCCCAAACATATCGGAATCGATCTGATTCACATCAAGCTTGTGCTCTTTAACCATCATTGCAAGACGCTTAGCGGTATCTGCGATATCCCACATTCCACCATAGCTGACTGCGATTGTTAAAGTCATGTTACGAAACTTAGCAGTCCTTTGTTCGGCATGCAACATTAAATCTTGAAGTTCTGGGGAAAGGCGACTTCGATCACCAATAAAACGTAAAGAAATTTCAAATTTTTCCATACGTGGAATCTGTTCATTGATCGTGTCTTTTAATAAAGACATTAACAAATCAACCTCATATTGAGGTCTATTCCAGTTTTCACTCGAAAATGCAAAGACAGTGAGCGCTTCTATACCCACTTCACGACAATATTCTACGATAGGATCTAGGACATTTTTCCCTTCACGGTGTCCCTGTCCTTTTTCCAGTTGTTTCTTTTTAGCAAAACGATTGTTGCCATCCATAATGATGGCAACATGTTTTGGAAGATGATGCTCTTCTGAATTGGTCATTGAAACTTAGACCTTCATCAATTCAGCTTCTTTCGCAGCAAGACGTTTATCGACTTCAGCAACATATTTATCAGTGATTTTTTGAATATCATCACCTGCACGGCGTTCATCATCTTCTGAAATTTCTTTATCTTTCAACAATGATTTGATATCGCCTAAAACATCACGACGGATATTACGAATCGCAATTTTTGCATTTTCAGCTTCATTACGCGCAACTTTTTGCATGTCACGACGAGTTTCTTCTGTCAAAGCTGGTAATGGCACACGAATCGCATCAGCAGAAATTGGGTTTAAACCCAAATCACTTTCACGAATCGCTTTATCAATCGCAGAAACCATTGTACGTTCAAATGGTTGTACGATCAGCGTACGTGAATCTTCAACACCCACGTTAGCAACTTGGTTTAATGGAACATCTGAACCATAGTAAGGAACCATAACCCCATTTAAAATCGATGGATGCGCACGGCCCGTACGAACTTTAGCAAAACCTTGTTCAAGTGAATCAAGGGTTTTTTGCATGCGATCTTCGCTGTCTTTTTTAAGATCGTTAATCATATGATCTTCCTTACTTATTTCGTCAAAGGTCTAAAACTTAAAATGGCAGTAGTATAATGAGCTTTGATGCTCACGTACATCAATTTGTAACGTGAGTACCTTCTTTTTCACCCATTACCACTGAAAGCAATGCGCCAGATTTGTTCATATCAAATACTTGAAGTGGCACATTGTGGTCACGACATAAGCAGATCGCTGTCAAATCCATAACACCCAACTTCTCATCCAACACTTGGTCAAATGTCAAATGATCATATTTTACTGCATCGTCATATTTGCTTGGGTCTTTATTGTAAACACCGTCAACTTTAGTTGCTTTTAAGATTAAGCTCGCTTCGATCTCGATACCACGTAAACATGCTGCTGTATCAGTCGTAAAGAACGGGTTACCCGTACCTGCAACAAATACGCACACTTCACCTTGAGTAAGATGACGAATCGCATCACGACTAGAATAAGACTCAACCACTGTACCAATCGGAAGTGCTGACATTAAACGAGTTTTGATATTGCGACGTACCAAAGCATCACGCATAGCCAAGCCATTCATTACTGTCGCAAGCATACCCATTTGGTCACCTGTTACACGACCAACCAAACCATCTTTTTGCAACTGGCTACCACGATATAAGTTACCGCCACCAACAACGATACCGACTTGCACACCGAGCCCAACCAAATGTGCAATAGACAATGACATTTGATCAAGTACTTGCGCGTCAATACCCATATCTTTATTTCCAGCAAGGGCCTCGCCAGAAAGTTTTAATAAGATACGCGAATAACGCGGATTTTTTGAATCTGACATACCGTAATCTCCAAAACTTAGCTTTATCTTAATTTATATAAATTTGTGAATAAAATGACCAATCTTTAGGCTGACTTGATACTGATCAATTTTGCAAATAAATCATATTCATCTGCATCAGTAATTTCGACTTCTAACAAGTCACCTTGCTTAATTTGGCTCTTATCAATATCTTCAACAAATACGTTGCCATCAATTTCAGGTGCATCTGCATAAGAACGAGCGACTGCAACAGGATATTCGTCTTCTAAACCGTCAACCAGAACCGTCATGGTTTGACCAATACGTTTTTGCAATTTAGCTGAAGAAATTTCTTGTTGAACCTGCATGAAACGTTCATAACGCTCTTGCTTAATGTCTTCTGGCACATGATCTGGCAAATCGTTAGCCGTAGCACCTTCAACTGGTGAATAGGTAAAGCAACCTACACGATCAAGCTGAGCTTCTTTCAACCAATCGAGTAACATTTGGAAGTCTTCTTCAGTTTCACCAGGGAAACCCACCACAAATGTTGAACGAATCACCAAATCAGGACATTTTTCACGCCATAATTTCAAACGTTCCAAGGTATTTTCACTATGCGCTGGACGCTTCATGAGTTTTAAAATACGAGGACTCGCATGTTGGAATGGAATATCCAAATAAGGCAAAATCTTACCTTGAGCCATGAGATCAATCACAGCATCCACGTGCGGATAAGGATAAACATAATGTAAACGCACCCAAATGCCTAACTGACCGAGTGCTTCACACATATCAAAGAATTTAGTTTTGACAGGTTGACCATTCCAAAAATCAAGCTTGTATTTGGTATCTAGACCATAAGCTGAGGTATCTTGGGAAATGACCAAAACTTCTTTTACACCCGCCTTTTTAAGTGCTTGGGCTTCACTCAATACTGAACCAACTGGACGAGAAACCAAGTCACCACGCATGCTTGGAATAATGCAGAAAGTACAACGATGGTTACACCCTTCCGATATTTTCAAGTAAGCATAATGTTTTGGTGTAAGACGAACGCCTTGTTCAGGAACCAAATCAATAAAAGGATTGTGCTTAGGTGGTGCTGGTACATATTCATGTACAGCTTCCATCACATCTTGATAAGCTGCTGCGCCTGTTACTTTCAACACATTTGGGTGCATTTCACGAATTTTAGCTTCGTCTTTACCCATACAACCTGTCACAATCACACGGCCATTTGAGCTCATGGCTTCGCCAATCGCATCTAACGACTCTTGTACTGCAGATTCAATAAAACCACAGGTATTTACAACAACTAAATCTGCACCATCATAATCCGATGCGACTTGATAACCTTCAGTTTTTAACTGAGTTAAAATTCTCTCAGAATCTACCAATGCCTTAGGACAACCTAAAGATACAAAACCGACTTTGGGGGACTTCATGAATCTGCGCTCCACTAGAATCCGCGTATTGTATGTCTTTTCTAACGATAAAAATAGGTAAAAACTGCACTCTTTGCATAATGCACCAAAATACGACCAGTTTTTTAACAAAATAATAAAATGCACCATTTTGATGCATAACATATTTGCAGTATGATTCAATTAAAATCTCAAGATGGATTTCTGGAACAAGATATTCTCTATTTTGATTTTTTGAGCGATTTAACAACTTGAGTTTGTTTTATTTGAACCTGATTGGGTCATAAATAGAGGGATAAACAAAATCTACTTTATTGACTTCAAATCAAATGTGCGAAATTTAATCATTTGTATGCTCACTGCTTTAAATAATTTCACATGCACTATTTTCTGTGGCGACACTGCACAGTTTTGGCACAACAGATAGTTCATTTAAGCAGCACGCATAAAATACGCTCCAGACTTGAATTTATTTTGCACTGATTTTGTATAAGAACAGGATAAAAGCCTTAAAAATGTAAAGTTGGCGTGCATTTTGCATAATCTTCATCGCGTAAATCGGCAACTTGGATAACAAAACCCGATTCAAACTCGGATTAACCATATAGATGCAGCTGAAATTGCGCTATTTTAATACAGGAATAACTGGCAAATGGATCAATACCCGACGATTGATTATCGATTACTAGTGGACAACATGACCACAGCGATTCTCCTTGTCGATAAAGATTTAAATATTTTTTATCTCAATTCATCTTCGGAAGCGCTATTTGATATCAGTCTGCTTCGTGCTTCTGGTCAACCTGTAATCAGCATATTACATGCACCTAATGATAGCTTTAATACTTTAGAAGCTTTAGAAAATGCACTCAATAAAGGTCAAGCCTACACGCGACGTGAAGCGATTATCAATGTCAACTTTAAAGACATTCATGTTGACTATACCGTTTCGCAGCTAAATACAGGCAAATCTTATCACCCACTCTTATTGATCGAACTAAATCCAATTGATCGCATGTTGAAGATTGCCAAAGAAGAAAACTCTATTCAACAGCATCAAGTCGCACGTCAACTCATTCGTGGCGTGGCGCATGAAATTAAAAATCCTTTGGGCGGTATCCGTGGTGCAACTCAATTATTGGCGCGTAGTCTAAACGACCCTCAATATAGCGAGTTTACCGACATTATTATTAGTGAAGTTGACCGCTTGCGTACCCTTGCAGATACCATGCTCGGTTCTAGACAATTGCCAAGTTATGAATTGATCAATGTGCATGAGCCTTTGGAACGTGTACGTGCACTTATTGTCAACCAAACCAAAAAGAAAATTAAGATTACGCGTGACTACGATCTGTCTTTGCCCGATGTCAAAGCTGATCGAGATCAAATGATCCAAGTCATTTTAAACATTAGTGTCAATGCTATTCAGGCGATGACTGAAAATAAAGAATTTTTTATAGAACATCAACCTGAATTGATTTTACGTACCCGCATTGCACGTCTAGTGACGATTAATGGCGTATTAAATCGTTCAGTGGTTCGTATCGATATAGAAGACAATGGACCGGGAGTCCCTGAAGAAATTTTAGAATCAGTTTTCTATCCTTTGGTGACTGGCCGCGCCAAAGGCACAGGGCTCGGTCTGAGCATTGCACAAAATATTATGCATCAACATAACGGAATGATTGAATGCCAATCAGTTCCTGGAAAAACAGTATTTAGCTTATATTTACCTTGGGAGTCTAACCATGTCGCGAAATAAAATATGGGTAATCGATGATGACCGCGCCATGCGCTGGGTGCTTGAAAAAACATTTAAAGAAGAAGGTTTTGATGTCACCAGCTTTGAAGAAGCTCAATCTGCTTTAAACCAACTCAGCAACGATGCTCCTGATGTAATTCTTACAGACATCCGTATGCCGGGCATAGATGGTTTGACATTTTTAGGCAAAGTAAAAAACAGTTTTCCAGACTTACCTGTCATCATTATGACAGCGCATTCTGATTTAGAGTCTGCTGTATCAAGTTATCAAACTGGGGCTTTTGAATATTTACCTAAGCCTTTTGACATCGATGAAGCGCTGGCGCTGGTCAATCGCGCCATTATGCATGTCAACAAATTGCAGCAACAAGAATCAGCTAAAAGTGTTGCTCCGATCCAATCTACCGAAATCATTGGTGAATCTCCTGCGATGCAAGAGGTCTTTCGTGCGATTGGTCGTTTGTCACAATCGCATATTACAGTACTAATCAATGGTGAATCAGGTACAGGTAAAGAGTTGGTCGCACATGCCCTGCATCGCCACTCACCACGTGGTAGCAAGCCTTTTATCGCTTTAAACATGGCAGCCATTCCAAAAGATCTGATTGAAACTGAACTTTTTGGACACGAAAAAGGTGCCTTCACTGGTGCAAATACACAGCGTCAAGGTCGTTTTGAACAAGCCAATGGCGGCACATTATTTTTAGATGAAATTGGCGATATGCCATTTGAAACTCAAACACGTTTACTGCGTGTTTTAGCGGATGGCGAGTTCTATCGAGTGGGTGGTCATATTCCAGTACGTGTTGATGTGCGTATTGTGGCGGCAACACACCAAGATTTAGAAAAATTGGTACATGATGGACGTTTCCGTGAAGATTTATATCACCGTCTCAATGTGATTCGTATTCACATTCCAAAACTTGCGCATCGTAGTGAAGATATTCCGATGCTTGCACAACACTTTTTAGCACGTGCAGGTAAAGAACTTGGCGTAAGTCCAAAAATATTACGTCCAGAAACTCAAGAATATATGCAAAAATTGCCATGGCCGGGTAATGTTCGACAACTCGAAAATACCTGCCGATGGCTGACTGTGATGATTACAGGTCGTGAAGTGTATCCAGAAGACCTCCCTTCTGAGTTGAAACAAATCCCTATTCAACAGGATGCAGCAGCAGAAAATGTAAATAATAGTGGTTTTGATCGTATATCACTGCATCATTGGGATGAGTTACTTGGACAATGGGCGATCCAAAAACTCAAAAATGGTGAAATGAAAATTTTGGACATTGCTACGCCGATGTTTGAAAAAACGCTGATTAATGCTGCATTGCAACAAACTCGTGGGCGCAAACGCCATGCTGCAGAACTACTGGGCTGGGGTCGTAATACTTTGACTCGTAAACTCAAAGAGTTGGGCATGGATACAGTCGATGACGAGGATGAGGAAGAAAGCAAAACAACGACTATCGAGTCTTAAATTTTATAAAAATCAGCCATATCAATAAAAATCTATTGGTATGGCTTTTTATCATCAAGCAAAAATTTTAAATCACCAATATCCCGAACAAAAATATGCGCTTGCAAAATGCGCAAATGATCGTTAAAAACAATCAGATTAACAATAGGGTCTGTTGACATTTCAAATTGGTTGCGACGATGAGTATTTTTTAGATGGTATGAGGCGTAGATTGAGAAATTTAGTCATCTAAATGACCAAGCTACAACGAAATAGCATCAAAAAATACTCTCGTCCCACAGGGTTGTAGCTAAAATTATCTCAGGC
>NZ_KB849544.1:367993-566202 GCF_000368565.1 Acinetobacter gerneri DSM 14967 = CIP 107464 = MTCC 9824
GAAATTTGAAAATGGTCTCGCCATTCTCTACATTTCGTGCCTTGCCTGCTCAATTTTAGCTGACAACGCAATTCAGTTGTGAAATGTCAACAGACCCTAAATAATAGGTCATGAATTTAAAGGGGAATCTATGAAAAATCTTAACTATCTTATTTCTACACTCATCATCAGTGTATGCTCTACTCAAACTTTTGCCACAGTGGGTGGTGAACAAAGTATCGAGTTTTTAGGTTATGAAGCCAAAGAACAAAAAGTATATTTATTACGCTATTATGGAGATGAAAGTGGTCGCCTACCTCAACTCTACTATTACCAACTCAACCAAACACAAGCTCCAAAGCTCATTAGCGTCAATTCTATCTACATTGATCCTAAAACAAAGAAAGTTGAAAAATATTCAGAAAATCCATATTTTGAACAACAACTTAAAAAAATAAAATCCAGACTTAAGCCACTCAAAGCTGCTAATGCAGCTACCGCCAAAATCCAAATCTTAAGCACAACAAAGAAACAAGTCCCCCATCCACAAGATAATGAATGGAAAATTACTCAATATACTTACAAATATAATATTTCTAGCAAAAATATGCTTAGCCAAACTCAGACAGCCGTTGCATACAAACCTTATTTAAAAATTAGCCAATACTACACGGTTCCCGCACACAACATGGCTGTGGTTGCAGTCAAATATCTGGCTTTCCCTGAAGAGACAGGATATACAAGTGAAGACCCTGTACTCCTGATCACTAAGTAAAAAAACATTCGAATCATAATATCATCATTTATTTGAGGAAATTTTTGAGAATTTAAGCATTTCTATTTTCTATCCATTTTTTATTTTAATGCTCTTTCTCAATTTTTTCCTTTTCTAGTTCTTTATGAGCCATATCATTGATAAAATCGTCATATGCCATCCCATTCAAAATACCCATACTTAAATTTAAGCGTCTTAAATCATTAGAGAAAAATTCCCGCAAATATTGTCTATCCTCGACCCCATAGTACATAAATTTACGCCACTCATTGGTTTTTAAATCTCGAACATAAACAACATCAAAAGTACTATAAACATCAATTCCTTTAAAATAATCTTTAGAAATCAAAGGAACTGTGCACATCTCACCAAGTGCTGAAATAAAATTGGCTTTCGGCTTCCCCATTTTAAAATAATAGTTTTTATAACCTTCACTTTGAATCTTTTGTATAGAAGAACTAGACGCTTTGATAAATGATTCAACATCATTCCAACGCTTAGCCCAGTAGATTTGATTTGGATGATTGTTTTTGAATAAATAACTATAATCAGTTTTTTCTAAATATTCTTTATATTGTTTTGCTGTGCCACTCTGCTCGATATCAATTCTCTGCTGAGTCATTTCCCTAAATATCGAGTAACTATTTTCACATTTCAAATCATCCGCCAAGACCACACTAGAAAAAACGGATAATAGAGTCCCAACGATGATTTTTTTCATAAAATTTCCCGATAGCTTTGAATAAAGATGAATTATTTTAGTGGTAAATGGCAACCATAATATAAATCTAAGAAAAGATAAACTTAGTTTCAACTTGAAAAGATGAACTAAAAACAACCCTCAAATAAAAAAATACCGCAATACATTATACAAATGTATTGCGGGTTTCATTTCACAGTCTTTGCCTTTTAATATAAAACAAAGCCAAGACCTTTCATCGAGAAAATTTAATTCAAAATACGATTAGGCTTCTATATCAAAACTACTTTTAAACAGATGATTTGGCACATGTACTAGTTTTTCATCCACTTTAATATGGGTTAAATCTTTATTTGGATAATCCAATTGATGTAAAAAATGACGAATACAATTCAAACGTGCCCGTTTTTTATCATCAGACTTGATAATCGTCCATGGTGCATCGGCAGTATGTGTATGAAAGAACATTTGATTTTTGGCTTCAGTATATTGATCCCAACGATCTAAAGACTGAATATCGATTGGTGAAAGCTTCCAGTGTTTTAATGGATCATCACGACGAGATATAAAACGACGCAATTGCTCCTCACGACTCACAGAAAACCAAAATTTAAATAAATGAATACCCGAGTTGACTAACATCCGCTCAATTTCAGGTGTTTGACGCATAAATTGCAGATATTCATGCGGTTCGCAAAAGCCCATAACACGTTCAACACCCGCACGGTTATACCAAGAGCGGTCGAAAAAAACCATTTCACCAGCTGTAGGTAACTCTTTCATATAACGTTGAAAATACCATTGACCACGCTCAACATCATTAGGTTTTTCAAGTGCAACTACACGTGCACCGCGTGGATTGAGATGTTCCATATAACGCTTAATGGTTCCGCCTTTTCCTGCTGCATCACGCCCTTCAAAAAGACAAACAATACGCTGCCCCGTTTCTTTGACCCAACTTTGCACTTTCAGCAATTCAATTTGAACCAGCTTTTTTTGAGCTTCATAAACTTGACGCGTCATTCGTGTTTTATAAGGATAATGTTCTGGCAAATCGTATGTCGTACCATCCTCTGTTTCCTTTTTGCCTTGATAAGCCAAGACGGTATTCTCAAAAATCGGCAAAGGTTGATGACCTTGAGTTTGTACTGACTCAAAAGGTCCTAATTGGTGATCTGACATAAATTCCCCCTACAATTAAAATAAAACAGATGCGGCAAGGAGTCTTGTTTAACATTTCAAACTAAACTTTAAAATAATGAAAAAAAATCATTATCAATTCATGAAATATCAACAAAGTTCCATATAATTTGCATTCCCCAATGCGCTATTCACCTTGATCATTTTTAAATTATGCTGTGATCAAATAAAATTAAATCTCGATAAATTATAGCAAATCATTTTCTTGCCCCAATCCATTAAAACACTGTTTAAGCTTTGCATATTTAACAATTTACGCTTATTTTTTTACCATTTAAAACAAATATAACCCAATGAAAAATAATTAAATTTATAAAATTATCGCAAATTATAATTCACAAACCCTATCGATACTTTTGATATTGCCCAATTGACATAATAACTGAAATTTTCTATCAGATATAAAGCTTAGATAGCAAAAGTCCCTCGACTCCTACGATTGAATTATCGTATTTAACAAAACTCGCACATCAATATTGCACATAGCAAAATGATTTAAACAATTGAGATCATATAAGAAATAAAATCAAAGCAAATACAAATTACGAAAGTTTTTTATCATTTAAGACAAATCGAAAGTTAATTTTGCGCTAATTCAGAAACCTTAAGTTTATTTTGTTATAATGATAACTCCTGTTTTATTAACTCATTCTTTTTATTCAGTTATGTTTAAGAACTTAGCAAATATTGGCACTGATGGATGCGACTCTCCGCAAACACGTCGTGGCTATGAACGACGCCTAGCCTTATTGTTAAGTGCAAATGATTTATTTCTGGATCGTGGTTACGATGCTGTATCACTCGATGATATCGTCAATCATGCAGGCGGTTCTAAGGCTTCTATTTATAAATATTTTGGCAATAAAGAAGGTTTATTTGTCGCAATTTGTGATTATCACCGAGAACTATTCTTTAAAGATATTTGTGTACCTTTCGATCCAGAAGTCAGTGAATTACGTGAATATTTAGTTAATACTTTATATAATTTTTATCGTCATATTATAGATCCTAAACATACCGCTTTTATGCGACTGATTATGGAGCAAACTCAGCGCAGTCCAGACCTTGCACAATACTTACATGAAAAAGGTCCAAAATTTATTCAAATGACGATTGCAAACACATTAAGTCGTGCAGTCGAGCTTGGAAAATTAAACTGTCCTAACCCACTATATTCAGCGATGTTTTATTTCGGTATTTTGAGAAATACCGAATGGCGTATCATGATGGGACTTGATGCACAGCTAACAGATCAAGAAATGATCGAATACATCAATTATTGCGTTGATCGCTTCTTAGACGGTCACCAAAAAGTCTAGTTTTTTTGCAATTCACACATCTTATAGTATATTAGTGGATTGTTAATTGTTCTGCGGAACATTTAATAAAACCAATTTAAATCTCTTTTTTATTTACCAACCAACAATTAATTGTTGGTCAATTTTTTTATTGACAGCAATTATTGTGGAGTAACCATGGCTCTACGACATTTTCTTACTTTACGTGATCTTTCTACCGCTGAATTAAACCGCATTATCGAACGAGCGCAAGAACTCAAACGAATGCAACACAACAACGAAGTTTTCCAACCTTTCGTTGGTAAAGTAATGGGAATGATTTTTGAAAAATCGAGCACGCGTACCCGTGTTTCTTTTGAAGCAGGTATGAGCCAATTTGGTGGAAGTGCAATTTTCCTTTCTTCACGTGATTCTCAATTGGGTCGTGGCGAGCCGGTTGAAGATTCAGCTCGTGTAATTTCAAGCATGCTTGATATCGTGATGATTCGTACTTTTGGTCATGACATCGTTGAACGTTTTGCCGAATACTCAAAAGTGCCTGTCATCAACGCTCTTACAGATGATCACCACCCTTGCCAACTCCTTGCTGATGTACAAACTTTTGTTGAGCATCGTGGTTCTATCGAAGGTAAAACGGTTGCATGGATCGGTGATGGCAACAATATGTGTAATTCATATATTGAAGCTGCGCACATGTGGGGCTTTAAATTGAAAATAGCTTCACCAAAAGGCTATGAACCTAAGCCTGAGTTTTTATCTGAATTTGCACACTGTGTTGAACTTGTCGATTCTGCTGAAGATGCAGCAGTAAATGCCGACCTTATCGTTACTGATGTATGGGCAAGCATGGGGCAAGAAGAAGAACAGAAAATCCGTGAAAAAGCATTTGCTGATTATCAAGTCAATGAGAAATTAATCGGCTTGGCTCATCCAGATTGCTTATTCATGCACTGCTTGCCTGCGCACCGTGGCGAAGAAATTTCTGAAACAATGCTCGACTACAAAAATGCCGTAGTTTGGGATGAAGCAGAAAACCGTTTACATGCTCAAAAAGCATTGGTTGAATTTTTGATTAATGAAAACTTGAAATAAGTCTTTTATCTATTCAAATATCATCTAAAGTCTTTCTCAAGAAAGAGTTAGAAATCGAAGCCCAAATGGATCATTTTTAAAATGAGAAATTTGGGCTTTTTATTGCAACTATAAGTTCAATTAAGGTATAAAAAAGTTTAAATACTCAATAAATTAGATTGAATATGAAAAATTTCACGTTAAAAAAGATGTAAAATTTAGTATCAATCCTTTGTAATCTAAAAATACTCCGTATAATCAAAATATAAGATCAATACGTGACTAAAATCTATGAATTTAAAAGCTTTTTCTCTATTTTTTCTCGGTTTAACTTGTGCAAGCTTTAGCTCAGCAGCGGAAACTGAATTGGACCAGTATTTGATCAAAAAACAGATCATCGATTCAAGCTACAAAATCAAAAATCCAGCCGCACTGAAAGATGTGCTTTTTTACTTAAGTGACGAAGACTCAAGAACACTACCCTTACAAATTGATCAAAATACCATTATAGAAAAGCTTAGACTTTATCCTGATCATATTGAAATACAAGGCATTATTACTACACCTGATTTCACTCAATTTGAAAATAGTATTGGTGAAAATGAGGTTAAAAAATTATTGCATCGCAACGTTTTAGAAAACTGCAAACAGATTTTCGAACATGAATTTCAACGCAAAAACCCATATTATGTTGCAATGAATCTGAGCAGTGAACAACATCATTATCAGATTAAATTGAATAGCAAAGAATGTAATTTCAATTAATTTTCGCTTAAATATTTATAAAAATCCTAGATTTAAGCACACAAAATAAAGTGATTGATCAATCAATCACTTTATTACAGATCGTTGTAAAAGCACATTTAATCTTATTTTTTGCTCTAAACATTTTATAAACCATTATTTTTATTACCCTTTTTAAAAATTACATATTGGTAATTCGGACTACAAAAATGAAAAAATTGATCCTATGCATTTGTTTAGCAACATTTTCACTTCAAAATCATGCGTCTAACGATCCCAACTACAATCAACTTGCTGAAGTTGTAAATGACAACCTCAACTCTAAAAAAATGCACGGTCATGAAAAACTCATTCTAAGTACCATGAATTGGCACAAACGCTCAGTAGATCAGCTCATTGAAACCTCAAGGCAATTGAATACTAACGAACAACGCTATGTACTGAATTACGCCATTTTAAAAAGTGTTTATGCAGAATATCTAATAGAAATACACTGTAGACCCGAATCAATCGACGCACAAAAGCAAGCTGAAAATATTTATCAATTTCTATTCAAACAACAGCCCAATGATCGCAATGTGCGTTACAACTTAGCGCTTTTTTATGCCAGAACATCAACATCTTATCGCAAAGATCAAAACAATAATGAACGCTACCGCCTGCTTAAACTCGCTGAAGAAACCCTTTATCCCAACTATCAAAAATATCCAAAGAATGAACAGTATCGCAATGATTATTATGCGATTTTAAGTGAACAATTGGATATCGTTCAAACAAAAGCAAATCAGCGAGATGAACAGCAGCGATTGATTGATATTCTAAAAACGCCATTATTTAAAATATTGAACAATCCTAAGCAAAACTATGACTCAGGTAACTTTGTTATTTTAGTGCAGCAATATTACAAATACCTATATAGCCAAAATCCCAAACAAGCGGATCAATGGCTGATTTCACATAAAAATAAGATTGAAAATTATGTAAATACTCAACAACAAAACACACAGCGTGAATATCAATTTTTAGCAGAGTTTTATGCCTTGCTTAATCAACCGCAAAAAGCGCTCTACTATCTCAGCAAATACGATGTTACCAATGTAGATGCTGCAAGTCCTGAAACGATTGCTAAAGAGAGGAATCTAGCCAATTTACGCTTAAATCCAAACTATCAGAATTGGTTTAAACAATATCAACTAGATTATGAGGAAAATCAAAAAGCTTATCCACCATTATGCAGCAGTATGCAAGGTAACTTAGATCTACCCAAACAAAAAAACTAAAAATTAACGGAGCAATCCTTGTGGCTGTAAAATAATAACCGCAGCACCGACCAATACGATGCAACCACCCAATAGATCCCAACGTGTTAAAGGCATCTGATCAATAAAGCGTAGCCACATCAAGGCGGTAAAAATATAGATTCCACCATAAGCCGCATAGATTTTCCCAGACGCGGCTGGATGAAGCGTTAACAACCAAACAAATACGGCCAAAGACAATGCAGTGGGTATCCAGTACCAATGAGATTTACCTTGGTTTAGGATCAAATACGGAAAATAACAGCCAAGAATTTCAAAAATTGCTGTGATAAAAAATAATAAAAATGTCGTGAAAATTTTTGTGAATTGGATATCCATTTTTTACCCTGAACAAAAGAAAAACCCGTGCATAACACGGGCTATTCATTTTAGGACTGATTATGCAGGTTCAGCAGTTTCATCTTCAAAAACTTCAAGTTTTAGTCCGATAGCTTTACCATTTTCTTTCTTCACTGATACAGCGACATTTCCGCCATGATCAGCTAACTCACCAAACAAAATCATTTCAGCAAGCGGTTTCTTCAAATGCTCTTGGATGAGACGTTGCATTGGGCGAGCACCCATCAAACGATCATAGCCATTTTCAGCCATCCAGTCACGAGCACTTTGATCCACTTCAAGCACGACTTTCTTATCATCAAGCTGTGCTTGCAACTCAGTTAAGAATTTATCCACCACGGACTCAATCACCACTGTCGGCAATGCTTTAAACTGAATCACACCATCTAGACGGTTACGAAACTCTGGAGCAAAGGCACGTTTCATTGCTTCTTGGTTGTCATTAGAGTTGTCTTGCTCAGTGAAACCGATACTGGTCCGTGAGATACTTTCTGCACCAATATTGGTAGTCAAAACAATAATCACATTTCGGAAATCAGATTTACGACCATTATTGTCTGTCAACGATCCATGATCCATCACTTGCAATAACAAGTTAAAGACATCTGGATGCGCTTTTTCAATCTCATCGAGTAACAATACGCAATGTGGATTTTTATGGATCGCATCAGTCAATAGACCGCCTTGATCATAGCCCACATAACCCGGAGGTGCACCGATCAAACGAGAAACAGCATGACGTTCCATATATTCAGACATATCAAAACGTACTAGCTCAACACCAAGTAATTTTGCCAATTGCTTAGTGACTTCTGTTTTACCCACACCCGTTGGACCTGCAAAGACAAAGCTACCCACTGGTTTATCTGGCGCTTTAAGCCCTGCACGTGACAATTTGATCGCTGAAGATAATGCGCTAATCGCCTCATCCTGACCAAAGACTACACGTTTAAGATCACGCTCTAGATGCTCAAGTACCGATTTATCATCTTTAGATACAGTTTTAGGTGGAATACGGGCGATCTTAGAAACGATGTCTTCGATATTTTCAACCGTAATCAAAGTGCCTTCTTTTTCAGCTTTAAGACGGCGCTGTGCTCCTGCCTCATCAATGACGTCAATTGCTTTATCTGGCAAGAAACGATCATTGATAAATTTCGCAGAAAGTTCAACTGCAGATACCAGTGCTTTATCGTCATATTCAACGTGATGGAAATCTTCAAATTTAGATTTCAAGCCACGTAAAATATCAATGCTTTCAGAAATAGTTGGCTCATTGACATCGATTTTTTGGAAGCGACGTGATAATGCATGATCTTTTTCAAAAACTTGACGATATTCTTGGAATGTCGTTGAACCAATGCAACGTAATGAACCATTTGCCAATGCAGGCTTGATCAGATTGGACGCATCCATCGTGCTGCCCATACTTGAACCTGCACCGATGATCATGTGAATCTCATCGATAAATAAAATCGCATTTGGATTTTTCTTTAATGCATTTAAAAGTTGTTTTAAACGCTTTTCGAAATCACCACGATATTTTGTGCCTGCAACCAAAGAACCGATATCTAGACTATAGACTTCAGCTGTTGCAAGTGGCTTAGGTGCTTTACCGTTAACAATCAGCCACGCCAATCCTTCAGCAATCGATGTTTTACCAACACCCGGATCACCGACCAATAAAGGATTGTTTTTACGGCGACGACATAAAATTTGCGCTGTACGTTCAATTTCTTTTTCACGCCCAATCAATGGATCGGTTTTGCCTTTTTGCGCTTCAATGTTGAGATTGACCGTATATAACTCAAGTGGTCCTGCATTTGCAGAAGCATTTGACTCACCTTCAATATCATCATTTTCTTCTTCAACTTGAATTTCATCTTTACGCGTACCGTGAGATAAATATTGAGTCAAAGTCAAACGATTAATTTGATGACGTTTCAACAAATAAACCGCAAATGAATCACGCTCAGAATACATTGCAACCAAAACATCCGCACCTTCTACAGTACGGTCACCACCACTGGATTGAACGTGGAAAATAGCTCTTTGTAAAATTCGATCAAAACTTTCAGTAGGATGTGGGGCTTGATCACTATTTTCCCCTAGCTTCGGCGTATGTTGTTCTACATATTCTTCTAATTCTTTACGCAAGCTCACGATATCTGCTCCGCATGCTTTTAACGCATTAACAGCAGAATCATTGTCTAGTAAAGCCAGTAGTAAATGTTCAACTGTGAGAAACTCATGTCTCTTTTGACGAGCCATGCTAACAGCCAAACGTAAAGAGACTTCTAATTGACGACTGAGCATGAGACCCCCTTATTCTTTTGGCTCAATCTGGCAAAGTAACGGATGACCTTGAGATCGAGCATAATTATTTACTAGGTTTGCTTTTGTTTCCGCAATGTCTCTTGGATAGACGCCAGCAACACCTTTTCCTTCATAATGTACTGTTAACATTACTTGAGTGGCTTGGTCAAGATTCATTGCAAAGTATTGTTGTAAAATTTCAATTACAAAGTCCATTGGCGTGTAATCATCGTTCATTAAAACGACAGCATACATCGGAGGACGCTTAATTTCTGGTGGTGCAGTTTGTACAACCACATCGCCTTCTGGATGTTCATCGTCTGCTGTACTTAAGCGTGGATTGATATGCCAATCCACATAGCCTGTTTGATGAAATGTAGCTTTAAGATCATTTAAAAGTGACTTCTTTTTAGCATTACGTATAAACATTTGTTTTTTCATTACTGAGAGTTTGCTTCCGCTTGAGGAATTTCTGAAATAATCGAGGTTGGTGCTTCAACAGGTTTACCACGCGACCAACTAAAACGTCTTACCACAGGTGTCCCTCCATTCAAGCGAACTTCAATAAACTGTGGATTGAAGCCTTTAGGCATCGTCCAACGACCTGTTAGACGAGCATAATCTTCAAAATTATATTTATTATCTTCCATTGGTACAGTGAGAACCTCAGTACCACTGATCAATCTCACTTCAACCGTTCCCGCAGCACGGCGATGTGCAGGGCTGACCTGAAGCAAATCAATTTGATATTCATAAGCATTTTCAGGCAAAGGTTTAATTGCAAGGTTTTGCACGGTTAAACTCAAACCACCACGCAAACGCAATACTTCACGATACATCAAAGCCTGACTCAAGGTCTGCTCTTTTTCAGCTTGCAATGTATTCACTTTTTCTAATAAGTCATTGGAATTGCTGATCGCTACATCACGTTCCTGAACAGAAGTATTGAGCGTTTTGTTCATCGCTGCAATCGCTGCTTTCTGCTTATCGACAACATCTACAAGTTGCTGTGCATCTGCATCATAACCGACAACGCTTAAGCCTTGTCGATGTCCAACCGTATATCCGAGTAACAGACTACCAACGCACAACACAACTCCACCGATAATCAGCGGTTTATTGCCTCTTATGCTTGGCTTTTTACTAGATTGAGCCGAATTTGGGGAATCATTTGTTTCTGCGTTATACATCGTTTTCTCGAATTTATTAAATTGAAACAGACCACACATTTAAATCTAAATTTGAATGTGTGGGAAGTATTAAATCGTTTTTTTATGGTAATAATCCAATACCCTGCAAACCTGCATCTTCAGCGAAACCGAACATTAAATTCATATTTTGAACCGCTTGTCCTGCTGCACCTTTGACCAAATTGTCTTGTACGGATAAAACCACTAATTTTTTAGGCTGAGGCTTGTAAAGTGCGATGCGGAGCTGATTTGCACCACGTACACTTCGCGTTTCAGGTGAACTATTTGCTGGCATTACATCGACAAATTGCTCATTTGCATAAAAATCTTCATACAATTTTTGTAGTTCTAATGCATCGCCTTCATCAGTCAAATCGATATAAATCGTGCTTAACATACCGCGAATCATCGGTACTAAATGCGGTACAAATAAAATATGATCGAACACACCATTTAGACCCGAAATATTTTCTAAAGCCTCTACGATTTCAGGATGGTGACGATGTCCAGCGACACCATAGGCTTTAAAATTGTCCGCATTTTCAGAGTAAATCATGCCTAGACTTGCTTTACGACCAGCGCCCGATACACCTGATTTTGCATCAATAATAATGCTTTCAGGTTTCACTAAAGTTGCATTTGTCTTAAATAATGGCGCGAGACCCAGTTGAACTGTAGTGGGATAACAGCCCGGGTTACCAATCACTTGAGCATTTTTGATTTTGTCTCGATTAAGCTCTGAAAGCCCATAAACAGAATCTTTTAAAATATCTGGGCAGGCATGCTCTAAACCGTACCATTTTTCAAATTGTTCGAGATTTTGCAAACGAAAATCAGCTGCCAAATCAATTACTTTAGTATTTGCAGCAACAAGCTCAGCGGCATGTTTCATCGCAACACCATGCGGCGTAGCAAAGAATACCACATTACATTTTTTTAATACTTCAATATCTAAATCAGAATATGCAAGCTCTGTTTGTCCACGCAAGCTTGGAAACATATCTGCTACAGGCTTCCCTGCTTCAGTACGTGAAGTGAGTACTTGAACTTGAACATTTGGGTGTCGTAGTAAAAGACGCAATAATTCAACGCCCGTATAGCCTGTACCGCCCACGATTCCTACAGTAATCACTTGTGTTACCTCAGCAAAAAAGTTTCCATTTCAATAACTGCCTAGTATGACAGGAAGTTTGAAATTTCTAAACTATTTTACTAGGGATTGATGATTTTTTATTAGGATCAAACTAAATAATAAGGCGATCTATTTTTCAATACGCCAGATTTGCCACCTGCTTAGGCTATTTTGAATAGCGTTCGTGTTTCAAAATTTAATCCAAATATTTTGAACTTTTTAAATGACAAGGAATATTCAAGGACTCATTTTTATAAAATGTTAAATTATTGTATATTTTTCAATCCACAAATAAGCTCTAATATTTTATATTTAAATATCATGACAAAACTTCATATATGACAAGTTTAAATTTAATTATTTTCAAACATTTAAGCTACATTGTAACAAATATGTCATATTACAAAACTAGTATAATAGACACAGTCAAAACACGTAGTGATTTCAATGTCATCTCTAACAACACAAATAACAGATTTTCAGCATAGTTCAGCGACTTACATCAATCGTGAACTTTCTCTTTTAGAATTTCATAAGCGTGTGTTGGCTCAATCAAAAGATGAAAATCATCCTCTTTTAGAAAGATTGAATTTTTTAATTATTTTTTCTCGCAATTTAGATGAGTTTTTTGAAATTCGTGTTGCTGGTCTTATGAAGCAAATTGACTTCAATACCCTAACGACGGCCCCTGATGCTATTCCAAATGAAATGGTGCTCAAACAAATTTCTGAAACCGCGCACTTAGCTGTAGATGAACAATATAATATTCTAAATCATACACTTTTACCGAAACTACAAAGCTATGGTGTCCGTTTCATCCAGTTTCAGGATATTTTAGAAAAACATAAAGAATGGATCAAAAATTATTTCTTTAAACAAGTTCAGCCAGTCGTTACGCCGATCAGCTTAGATCCAGCTCACCCCTTTCCTCGTCTAGTCAATAAAAGCTTGAATTTTATCGTGACTTTAGAAGGAAAAGATGCTTTTGGTCGTCATATCGATCTAGCCATTGTGCCTGCACCAAGATCCTTACCTCGTGTGGTTCGATTACCAGATGAGTTGACCAATGGCCAGGAACATTACATTTTACTGTCAGCGATCATACAACAACATATCGATGACTTATTTCCGGGGATGAGTGCTACGGGTTGCTACCAATTCCGTGTGACACGAAATGCTGATTTGACGCTTGCTGAAGATGTCGATGATCTGGCTGTGGCTTTAAAAGATGAACTCTCTTCACGACGCTTTGGACGTGCTGTTAGACTAGAAATCGCGCACCATTGTCCAAACGTTATCAATGATTATCTACTCGAACAATTTGATTTAGACCCAATTCATTTGTATCAAGTTCAAGGTCCAGTCAATCTCGCACGTTTGTTTGCCAATTTTGATATTCCAGAACTTCGTTTTAAACCCTATCAACCGATCATTCCAAAGTCATTACGCAATCCTCATCAAACATTTGATGTACTGAGTAAGCGTGATGTACTTCTCCATCACCCATTCGATTCATTTGCGCCAGTGATCAACCTACTCAAAGAAGCAGCAACTGATCCTAATGTATTGGCGATTAAGCAGACTTTATATCGTAGTGGTCCAGATTCTGAAATCGTGCAGGTTTTGGCAGAAGCAGCGCGAAATGGTAAAGAAGTAACCGCTATTATCGAGTTACGTGCTCGTTTTGATGAAGAATCTAATATAACAGTTGCCAATATTTTACAAGAAGCAGGTGCCGTGGTCGTATACGGGATTGTTGGCTATAAAACTCATGCCAAAATGATTTTGATCGTGCGTCGTGAAGGTGAAAAATTAAAGCGTTATGTCCATCTTGGCACAGGCAACTATCATGCGGGTAATGCCAAAATGTATACAGATTATGGCTTACTCACAACTGATCCTGATATTTGCGAAGATGTTCATAAAATTTTCCAAGAATTGACAGGTATGGGACGCATGGCAAAATTAAAAAAACTATTTCATGCCCCTTTTACCTTACATGCTCAACTTCTAAATTTTATTGAGCTCGAAACTCAAAATGCCATGAATGGCAAAGAAGCCCGAATTATTATCAAGGTAAATGCTTTAACTGAACCTAAACTTATCGCTGCTTTATATCGTGCATCTCAGGCTGGCGTTAAAATTGATCTGATCATACGTTCAATTTGTTGTCTAAGACCTCAAGTTGCAGGCTTGTCTGAAAATATCAATGTACGCTCTATCGTTGGACGTTTCTTAGAACACACCCGTGTCTACTATTTTCATAATGATGGTGATGTAAAGCTATATTGCGCGAGTGCGGACTGGATGGGACGTAACCTATTTTCAAGGGTTGAAACTTGTTTCCCTATCGAAGATAAAAAACTACGTAAGCAAATTATCAATGATGGTTTATTGAGTTACTTACAAGACAATACCCGTGCATGGCGACTAGATGAGCAAGATCAATGGCATCAAATTTCACCTGCAGAGGGTGAAGAGGCTTATATCGCGCAGCAAAAACTTATGGATGAAAGAACGATTATTCCGAGTGCTTAATGGTTTTAAAATCATCCAATTTAAAATATCAAAAACCCTAAACAAAGGCAGTATTTTCTGCCTTTGTTTTCGTCATAACAGATAAATTGCATAAGTAGAATTTAGTTTAAAATGAAGTTTCACAATGGCGTATCTTCTTCTCCCAAAGGAAGAAGGAACATCCAATAACCCATATCATTGTTATCTTCAGCAACGATAGCCTTTAAAAAGCACTAAGAAATATATTTTCCAAATCTGTAAGATTATTTATCATTTTTAACAATTTATTGATTTATATAGACTAAATTTAAAAACAAAAATAATATGAACGAGATATTTTACAATAACAACGGAACCAAATAATTTATGAAAATTTTTAAACAAAGTGACAATATTTATGATGCTGTGAACGATGTTCTTGATCAAGGTCTAGCTCTTGTAGAGGGAACAAAAACGATAGCCAGCACGCATGCAGAAAAGATTATCAATGCCTTAAAAGCCTATGATTATGTCGCACCCACGATTGGATATCAAAACGTACCCAATCATGGATATTTATACTATATCTATGATTTAAATAAATTTGATATAGATTCCATGCAGCTCAAGATGAAAGTCTTACACGCTGATGCTTTAAACAAAGTTTGATTTTTATTTTAATGACAAAGTCACAGTGGATTCATCCGCTCTGACTTTGCCTTCATTTTCAAACAATCCATTGATCAGTCACACTGAACAAAATAACCATGCGATTCACTGCATATTTTTAAGCTTGCACAATTCCTAGATTTTGCAATTTTAAAATCTCATCCTGACTTCGAATTTCCTGCAAAATTTGCTGAGTATGTTCACCCAACAATGGTGGTGCATGACGATATTCGACAGGTGTATCTGACAGTTTCATCGGCGAAGCAATCATTTTAAACTCAGGATTGAGTACATGCGGCAGATTGACCACCATTTGTCGGTGTTGAATCTGTGGTTCATTTAGCGCATCTTCGATTGAGTTAATCACGCCTACTGGCACTTTTCGAGCATGAATCGCATCTACCCAATATTGAGCAGTATTCGTCATAAAATGCTCAGTCAAGATCGTAATCAATTGTTCACGATATTTTACTCGATCAGGATTTTTTAGAAATTTTGTCTCGGCTAATAGCTCTGATTTGCCTATAGCATGGCATAAATCAACAAATTGCTTGTCATTGCCACAGGCAATAATAAATTCCTTATCTTTTGCCCTAAAGGTTTGATAAGGCACAATATTAGGATGAGCATTTCCCATACGCTGCGGCGATATACCTGTGGTCAAATAGTTCATGCCTTGATTTGCCAGACCTGCAACTTGTACATCTAGCAATGACATATCAATATATTGACCACGCCCAGTATGCTGACGTGCCAATAAAGCCGCTTGTATCGCAACAGTGGCATACAAACCTGTCTGCAAATCGACGACTGCTACCCCGACTTTTTGTGCACCTGCATCAGCCTCACCTGTGATGCTCATCAAGCCAGACATACCTTGAAGTACAAAGTCATAACCCGGTTCGGCAGCACGTGGACCATCTTGCCCAAATCCTGTGATGGAACAATACACTAGTTGAGGGTTGAGCTGACTTAAACTTGCATAATCCAGTCCATATTTGACCAATGATCCAACTTTATAGTTTTCAATCACCACATCAGCCGTTTTCACCAAATCTTGAATGATCTTTTGTCCTTCTTCAGTCGCAATATCCACAGCGACCGAAAATTTATTGCGATTGGTGCATTGATAATAGCCCGCTTCTTTGGTGGCTTTTTGTTGTTGATCGAGCATCCACGGCGGCCCCCAAAGACGAGTATCGTCTCCCGTCACTGGACGCTCAATTTTGATCACTTCAGCACCCAAATCTGCCAAGATTTGCCCGCACCACGGACCAGCCAACACACGGCTTAGATCCAAAATGCGTATTCCTTGTAATGCACCCATGTTATTTCCTTTTCTTTATTTATGCGAATATCTGATTACTATTCACATTATATTTAAGCGATTTATACAGTGTATTTACGTGCAAATTAATGTTTTTGAGGATCATATTGACGGTCTTTAATAAACAATCCCGGTAATACGCCAGCGATGAAATAGGCAGCCCCCATGACGATAAAAGCCATAACAAATGTGCCACCTGAAGCCAGCCATCCGATTGTTGCAGGCGCAATCGCAGCACCCACTCGCCCAATGTTATAAGCTCCACCAATCGCAGTACCGCGCACATCCGTAGAAAAAGATTCCGCCATATAAGTTGCATTGACTCCATATGGGATACCGTATAAAAAGCCAAAAGTAATCAATAAATATAAAATATTGTCAGGCGTGTTAAAGAAGATAATGATCGGTAAAAATATCGCACTCGCAATCGTACCAAAGACAAAAACACTACGACGATTAAATTTATCAGCCAAAAAGCCTGCCAATATTTTGCCTA
Organism: Acinetobacter gerneri DSM 14967 = CIP 107464 = MTCC 9824; assembly: GCF_000368565.1. Classification (GTDB taxonomy): domain Bacteria; phylum Pseudomonadota; class Gammaproteobacteria; order Pseudomonadales; family Moraxellaceae; genus Acinetobacter; species Acinetobacter gerneri. Next base: position 385,045 of record NZ_KB849544.1, read on the forward strand.
AAATCATTGCTGTATATGAACCAACCATATAACTGGTGAGGTTTTTAAAGTCCATATGCACTTCGGTTTCCAAATAACTTGGCATCCAGTTATTGATCCCGTAATAACCGAATTGCAGAAAAAATGCCGTAGTCATCCAAAGTAAAAACATTTTCCGATGCTTGAAATTGGCAAAGATCTGCTTATAAATACTGCCACTTTTCTGTTGTGGTTCAGTCACTTTTTCAGGTTCTACTACACCATTTGCCTGATCAATTTTGGTCAATTGCCAAGATTTAGGCTCAGGTACAAAACGCTGTAAAAAGACATTAATAAAGGCTGGAATAACGGTCACAAAAAATAATGTTCTCCAACCATGATCAGGAATAATCGCTCCAGCCATTAAGGTTGCTACGATATATCCGACCGTTTGCCCTGTCTGTAATGTACCCAGCACGGTAGTACGATATTTTGTAGGCACATATTCTGCCATCAAGGTATTACAAGCCATATATAAGGCACCAATACCCAAAGCACCAATAAATCGTAAAGCCATAAATTGTTCAAAGCTTTGGGTAAAACCAAGTAAGCAAGTCGCTATAGAAAAGAAAGTAACTGAGTTTGCAATCGTTCGAACACGTCCAAATTTATCACATGCCCATCCACCTAAAATCCCACCAATCCCCATACCCGCAAGTGACGCACTGCCCAATGCGCCTGCTTGAAAAGTTGAAAGCCCAAATTCTGATTTTAAACTGGTCAAACTATAAGACAGCAGCATGATATCGATGCCATCGACAACCATGGCAAAATAAGCAAAAAGCAGCGCCCATTTCCAAGTATTTGCACCAATTTTTTCGTAAGTTCCCACATTTGCAGGAAGTTTTACAGCCAATGTACTATTGTTGTGAACTTCATTGTTCATTAATATCCACCTCATTTTCCCAAATGAGTCATTGCAGATTTTATCTAGCATCATTTTCAAAGTTGTTTGTTTAATTTTATTTGGTCTGAAAATAAAACCTAGAACGTAAAGCTCATGCAATGAATCTCTATATTTTTTAGACAAAAGCACCCCATAGATGCTCACGTATGAACATCTAAGTTATTTTATTGATTGAATTAATTTTCTGAACGTTTTAGGCGCTTTATAAACCCAATTTGCAAGGGTTAATTGGCAAAGGCAGGAATGCCCGTTTGCGCACGACCTAAAATCAAGGCATGAATATCATGTGTGCCTTCATAAGTATTGACGACTTCAAGATTGACCAAATGTCTTGCGATACCAAATTCATCGCTTATGCCATTTCCACCCAACATATCACGTGCTACTCGAGCAATGTCCAAAGCCTTACCACAGTTATTGCGCTTGATTAATGATGTACCTTCAACTGCAGCAATCCCTTCATCTTTCATACGTCCGAAGCGTAGCGCTGCCTGTAGACCAAGTGCGATTTCAGTTTGCATATCCGCAAGTTTCTTTTGCACAAGTTGATTTGCTGCCAATGGTCGTCCAAATTGTTTACGATCCATCACATATTGATGGGCAGTATGCCAACAAAACTCTGCTGCGCCCATTGCACCCCATGCGATACCAAAGCGAGCACTATCCAAACAAGTAAATGGGCCACGCAAACCACGTACTTCTGGGAATGCGTTTTCTTCAGGGACAAATACATTGTCCATCACGATTTCACCAGTAATTGAAGCACGCAGCCCAACCTTGCCATGTATCGCAGGTGCAGAAAGCCCTTCCCAACCTTTTTCCAAGATAAAGCCACGGATTGCACCTACATTACCTTCGGCTGATACTTCTTTTGCCCAAACTACAAATACATCTGCAATCGGACTATTGGTAATCCAAATTTTTGAACCTGTTAAGCGATAACCACCCTCAACTTTTTTAGCACGGGTCGCCATACTACCCGGATCAGAACCATGATCTGGCTCAGTCAAGCCGAAGCAACCAATGTACTCACCCGTTGCCAATTTTGGTAAATATTGTTGTTTTTGTTGTTCAGAACCAAATGCATTGATAGGAACCATAACCAACGAACTTTGCACACTTGCCATAGAACGATAGCCCGAATCAACATATTCAATTTCACGAGCGATCAAACCATAACTTACATAATTCAAACCTGCCCCACCATACTGTTCAGGAATCGTTGGTCCCAATAAACCAAGTTCGCCCATTTCACGGAAAATAGATTTATCTACACCTTCAGTACGAAATTGTTCTAAAACACGAGGTGCGAGTTTATCTTGGCAATACGCATGTGCAGCATCACGTATCATGCGCTCTTCAGATGTTAATTGTTGTTCCAATAAAAATGGATCTTGCCAGTTAAATTGTACTTTTGAATTTGCCATGTGCACCGCTTCCTTTACCGATGTTTAACTTTAAAATTTAAGCATTTTAATTTTAGCTGTATTCACTGATCCTATGTATATTTTGAACATTGCACAAACGATTTAATTGCACAGAGTTATGCATAAAACTCATATCTTATTCGGATATCTGTTTAAATAATAAAAAAACCATACAATTGACACGATACCGATTATTTTCTTAAATACTGTAGTTATACAAATATGTATTTTTCAAATAACTTAAAGATAAGGGATGAAAATATGCGCCGAATGATTCCATCATTACAGGCACTAATATGTTTTGAATCCGCTGCAAAACATCGTAGTTATACTTATGCAGCACAGGAGCTCAATATCACTCAAAGTGCTGTTTCTCGGCAAATTCATCAATTGGAAGAGTTTTTGGGCTTAGCTTTGTTCAACCGAACTCGTCACGGCGTAGAACTGACTTTTGCAGGCGAACAATATTTTAAAAATATCAAATCGCATCTGCTCAGTATCGAGCAAAGTACTCTTGATCTTATGTCACACAAAGGTTTGGGAGGAACATTAAAACTCGGTGTTGTGCCAACTTTTGCAACACGCTGGCTATTGCCACGTTTATATAAATTTAATCAAATCAATCCAGAAATAACCATTCATCTTGAAACCAGCACCAAACCTTTTTTATTTAGCGATCATATTTTCGATGCAGCGATTTATACGGGAACAAATGCACAAATTGAAAATTGGCCAGGCACAAAAGTTCATTTTCTGATGTCAGAAGATGTCGTCCCAGTCTGCTCACCTGAAATGATCTATAAACATTTTCCAGAACTTAGACCTGAAAATGGGCCTTTTAATGGTTCATTAACTGCGGCACAAATCGCGACTTTGCCCTTATTGCAACAGACGACCCGCCCATATATATGGAAAGAATGGTTTGAAAAAGTAGGATATGACCATCCCTATGCGATGGATGGTCAACGACATGAGTTATTTTCAATGTTAGCGGTTGCAGCCACACATCATATGGGTGTTGCACTGATTCCACAAATGCTACTAGAAAAAGAACTCTCATCAAAAGAGTTGGTCATTGCTTCACATATCAAACTTAAAGCTTCACGGAGCTATTATTTTGTTTACTCTGAACAGCAACAAAATGCCCCACTTATTGAAAAATTTGTGCAATGGTTAGAATATGAAGCAGGATTAACCCAACAACGACAAGCCCCTCAATAATCACGATTGTTTAATACAATCAAACAATCGCTTTTGGACTCACTCCAATATAACGATACATATTTTCTACACCGAGATCTGTTTGCAGAACTTGGAAATCTTGCAAACTGCTACTCTCTAGCTCAGCTAAAACATTGATTTCAGGTTCAGCATGTATTTCATCAACAGTACGTGACAAGCTTGATTCAAATACATCTGAGACGTACTCAAAACCCAAATCCATCGCCACGAACAATGTATGTGCGCAAGGTTGAACATATTGCTCTTCTGACCAGTCAATAATGTCGTGCTGGCAAAATGGGCATGAAACATTTTCTTGATGATTTTCAAGACGAATCAGTTGAAAAGCCATAATTTTTAGATAATATAAAAAATGTTATTGTAAACGAACTATTATGATTAATTCAGCGGAAGAATTAAAAAATTATTGAGATTTATAAAAGATATTATGTCTACCATTGAAAAAGCGATTGCACTCGCAGCAAAAAAACACGCCGGTCAACTGGACAAAGGTGAGCAACCTTATATTCTTCACCCATTACGCTTAATGTTTAGAATGAAAACAACACAACAGCAAATTGTAGCGATTTTGCACGATATCCTCGAAGATACAGATACCACAGTTGTCGATCTCATTTCGCTTGGGTTTAGCCAAGAAATTATTGATGCGGTTGTTGCACTCACCAAACATAAAGGTGAATCACGTATCGAAGCGGCCTATCGAGCAGTCAAAAATCCTATTGCAAGAATGGTTAAACTCGCAGACATCGCGGATAATATGGATTTATCACGCATTAAACATCCAACAGCCAAAGATTTACTCCGTTTAGAAGAATATCGTCAAGTCCGACAAATATTGATTACTGGCTAAATATTTTTGCAAATTTTGCGGTATTATTCACAAGAATAAAATTGACAAAATGCAACAACATCAGCTAAAAATGCATTTTTGTTGCAAAAATGGAAAGTAGAATGCTCTCTGATTTGGATGATTTTTATTGTTTTGCATTGGTCGTAGAGCATGGTGGATTTAGTGCCGCGGAACGTGCAACTGATATCCCAAAATCAAAATTGAGTCGTCGTGTCTACAATCTAGAAGAGCATTTAGGTGTTCGTTTGATTCAACGTAGCTCTAGACATTTTGCTGTGACTGAAATCGGTATGAATGTTTATCGTCATGCTCAAGTGATGATGAATGCTGCACAAGCTGCACATGATTTGGTCGACCATTTAAGTATCCAGCCTCGCGGTGTGATTAAAGTCAGTATTCCTGTTTCGATCGCACAAAACGAAATTGCCAGAATTTTACCTGCTTTCCTCAAAAAATATCCCGAAGTCAAAGTTCAACTCATCGTCAGCAATCGACGTTTTGATGTGATTAATGAAGGCATCGATGTCGCTTTACGTGTCCGTGATAATTTGGATGATGATCCGAGTTTGGTGATCCGAAAATTTGAACATATCGAGCAACACTTGGTGGCGAGCCAAGCTTACTTAAATGAATTTGGGATCTTAAAACAGCCCGAAGAATTGAGTGAACACCGCATTTTAAGTATGGCTGATGAGCATTTGGATCAACATTTGGTCTTATATGACGGACAGAATCACCACCGTAAAATCAAAATCACACCCATGGTCATGGGCTCTGATTTACGTATGTTAGCTCAGTTGGCGAGTCAAAATTGTGGTATTGCGCTATTACCTGACTCAATCACTGCTGAGTATTTAAAATCAGGTGAATTGGTTCATGTATTACCTGAATGGAAAGCACAACACGGTATATTTCACGCAGTTTATCCATCACGTCGTGGTCTACTGCCTGCAGTGCGTGTATTTATTGATTACTTGGTGGAACAATTGGCTCAACGTTAATTTTCATTTATATCCAATATCAATAAACAAAAAAAGAGTGACACAGTGTCACTCTTTTTGTGTGAATCATTTAAAAATTCAAGATCAAAATATTAAATCGCTGGATAAGTTCCAGTACCTTCTGGCCAAGGCGATAACAACTCAAAACCTGTATCTGTAACCACAACCATATGTTCCCATTGAGCAGATAAAGAATGGTCTGTCGTTACGACTGTCCAGCCATCTTTTAACTCTTTGACACGAGGTTTACCAGCATTGACCATAGGCTCAATGGTAAATACCATGCCTTTTTTAAGTCTTAAACCTTGACCTGGTTGACCATAATGTAAAACATTCGGTTGTTCATGGTAAACCTTACCAATCCCATGTCCGCAATATTCACGGACGATACTATAACCTTCACGATGCGCAACATTTTGAATCGCAAAACCAACATCACCCAAAGTCGCACCCGGTTTAACTGCATGTATACCTGCAACCATCGCTTCGTATGTAGTCTCCACAAGCTTTTTAGCTTCAGGGCTAACATTACCTACAAAATACATCCGACTTGTATCACCAAAATAGCCATCTTTAATGATCGCTACATCGATATTGATAATATCGCCATCTTTTAAAATGGTATTTGGAGACGGAATACCGTGACATACGACTTCATTCGGTGAGATACAGGTGGTTTTGGTATAGCCGTAATATCCAACATTTGCTGGAATTACTTTTAGTTTATTGACGATAAAATCATTACAAATATCATCTAAATATTCTGTCGAAACGCCCGGCTTGACATACTCCCCTATCATCTCTAAAACCTGAGCAGCTAATCGCCCCGACACTCTAAGTTTTTCTATGTCATTTTCGGTTTTAAGTGTAATAGCAGAAGCTTTCATTTGTCAGTCCTCTTTTTCAATTGGGCTAGTATATGCCTTTTAAGCCGAATGTAGAAATTGGGATTAAATGTTAAGTACATCACTTTTCCCGTTAAATCCTTGATGAAAAAAGAATATCAATAAAATGAAGTACATAACAATGCTGTTTGAATTGTTTTAATTATTGCATGTTAATTGGACAAACAGATGAATACAGCATTTTTATCCTAAAAAATGCCAAATTTATAAATCAATTAATTCAAAAACTTATCACAACTCATAACTAAAAGTTTCGTATAAATAGTATTTTTATATAAAAATATTTAATATGATGTATAAAAAATAATACAAAAGCACAGATATATGGACTAAAATCAGCTACTTTGAATTTCGGTTCTCCCTTTTTTTAATATGACTAGTCTTCGTATCAGAGATATTATTGCCTTAGGTTTTATGACCTTTGCACTCTTTATTGGTGCCGGCAACATTATCTTTCCACCCATTGTGGCTCAACAAGCTGGTGAACACGTTTGGCTTGCAGCAATAGGTTTCTTGGTTACTGCTGTGGGTTTACCTGTACTCACCATTATGGCACTTTCTAAAACAGAAGGTTCGATTGCAATTTTAAGCTCACCCTTAGGTAAAGTTGCAAGTTTGATTTTAACTGTTGTTTGTTATTTATCAGTCGGTCCTCTGTTTGCAACCCCTCGTACTGCAACTGTTTCTTATGAAATCGGTTTCTCATCTTACTTCGGTAATGGTGGTAGCAGTCTATTTATCTATAGCGTGGTTTATTTTGCATTTGTGACTTTAGTTTCACTTTATCCAAATAAATTACTCGATACCGTTGGACATGTCCTCGCACCATTAAAAATCATTGCACTCGCGATTTTAGGTATTGCAGCATTTTTAATTCCAACAGGTTCAATTTCTCCTGCAATCAACAATTATGTCACAAGCCCAGTTTCTGAAGGTTTTGTTAGTGGTTATTTGACCATGGACACACTTGGCGCTTTGGTTTTTGGTATCGTGATTATTCATGCGATCCATTCACGTGGCGTATATGATTCTAAATTGGTCACAAAATATGCCATTATTGCGAGTTTAATCGCAGGTGTAGGCTTAACCCTTGTCTACCTCAGCTTATTTAAACTTGGTTTAGGCAGCCATGACGTTGCTCCAAATGCAGCAAATGGTGCTGTGATCTTGCATGCTTATGTGCAACATGCATTCGGCAATCTTGGATCATTATTCCTTACAGTATTGATTTCACTTGCATGTATGGTAACTGCAATTGGCTTGACTTGTGCCTGCGCAGAATATTTCTCTCAACTCACAAAAATTCCTTATAAAATTTTAGTGATTATTTTAGTTTTATTCTCTTTGGTGATTTCAAATCTAGGTTTGACTAAACTGATTGCATTCTCTGTCCCCGTTTTAAGTGCAATTTATCCACCTGCTATCGTGGTTATTATTTTAAGTTTCTTCTGGAAACGCTTTAATAATCCTGCGCTTGTGATCGCACCTGTAACTGCTGTTTCATTTATCTTCGGTATTATCGAAGGAATCAAAGTAACCAGCTTTAAAGACAGCTTGCCTGCTGTGATCCAAAATTTACCTTTAAATGAACAAAACCTTGCATGGCTTATCCCATCCGTGCTCGTACTCATCGTTGCGATGATCATTGATAAAGCCAAAAAATAAGCTTTGTTGAATAAAGTCGATAAAATTAAATTTTACCCAGATTTAATTTTATGTAATCAATAATCGTCCATTTACCCAATGACTTTTATTGTTTGCGACTTTCAACATGCTGGCATGGCGTCAATCAATTCTCAATTCTCAATTCTCAATTCTCAATTCTCAATTCTCAATTCTCAATTCTCAATTCTCAATTCTCAATTCTCAAAAAAAATATAATACTTCCGTCTAAATTCAACTTTTGTTGAATATCTATACAATTTAATTTGTTCTAAGCTTATTTTATAAATATGGAACAATAATTGCATTTAACATAACAAGATTTATCGCATCATTTTCACTGATTTTTTATGCTGTATAAATCTCGAATTACCATTAATTTTGATGCTAGCATCACATTTTTTGTAATTTTTTATACAAAAATGCAAATATTTCATATTTTTTGCTGTTTTGTCATAATAATTTCATAAAATAGTGCTATTCGCTCTTGAAATATACAAAAATTGTGGTAAAACTGACTATCTAACCTGACTAAAACAATACAGTTTAAGTCACCATATGGGAGTGATGGAGATGTTATCAATACATTTCAACAAGCAAGTCTTCATTAACGCTCTGAAGGCAAATACAAATTTTTTAACTTATTTTAGTACCACTGTCGCTTTGATGCTGACGTTGCTTTTACAATGTTCTATACAAGGTAACCTTAAAGGCGAATTCTTTTTATACGCCGTTATCGTATCTCTAGCCTTTTGGGTCTGGGCTATTGTTGATCACAAATTCCGTCCCATAGAAAAGTCTCACTTCGAACAAGAATAGCAGATGGATGACTCAGTCATCCATCTGTAAAATGTAGAACATAATAAAAAATTAAATACTATAGCTAAATTTATATATTAAAATTTTCTTTTATTTCAAATATATATCACACTATCAATTTCCTCACCTATATAATAATAGATTCACACTGAATTAAAATATATCCATTAAATTTTGAGCATTAGATTTATCTTAAAATCCAAGCATTCAACAAACCTAACTCATGTAAATAATATTGTGAACTAAACTTATCTATACATCAGGTTTTGTATCATATTCATTTATCAAATGATCCTTACCCTATTTAAAGGAAATAGAATTCTTTATAAATCAAGCATAAAATCTTAAAATCACCCCCAGCAACAATGCACCAGTTCCAAGTACTTCCGCAAGAACCAAAAGTAGCATCGCCAGTCGCATGAGTATTTTGGGTAAATGAAACCGTCCCAATTGGTGTGGTTGTTTAAATTGATTGGTCGTATCTTTCAAAAAGCCATGTAAGATATAACTTAATATCGAAAAACTGAAGAAAATCAAATTAATCGAAACAAAAATATAGTTAAGGCTTTCGCTCCAAACTGAAAAATATGCAAGCACTGCCAAAATCAAAGTCGCTGGCGCATAGAGCAAACTACTACGATGAGCGATATCAACATAATAATGTGCACGCGCTTGAGTAGATCGGCTAATTTGATAATATTTCCAAACTCCAGTCAGCATCCCAACCCATAAATAGATACCACTAAATACTATAGCCAGTTGAACTGAAGCGCTTAAAACCAAATGATCCATTTTATTGATTTCCTTCTTCTTTGTATGCTATTCACTGAGCAGTCAAAATCCTTGACTTGCAGTCTATACAATAACAGTTTGAAAATGTGATCTGCGCAGTCATTTATTTAATTAGTTTCTTTTTGGAACTAATGTAAAGTGGATTTATCGTTTCAGAAATAGAAATCTTTCATGAGCAACATCGAAAATAAGACGATTATTTGTCAGGATGGCTACAGCCTAGCTGCTAATTTTTATAAAGCTGAGATTGAAACAGATAAATTACCTGTACTTTTGTGCCCTGCAACAGGGATTATCAAAGAGTTTTATCAGTCTTTTGCACTGTGGTTGTGCAAGCAAGGCTATGATGTACTGTGTTTTGATTTTCGTGGAATCGGACAATCTCTACACGGAAAACTGAAAGACTCTACTGCGAGTATCCAAGATTGGGGACAACTTGATATACCTGCCGCCATTGATATGTTGCTCACTTTAACTCAAAAAGATCAAGTAATATTAGTGGGACATAGCGCAGGTGGCCAGCTCTTGGGAATCGTTCCAAATTATCAAAAAGTTGCAAAAGTACTTGCCGTTTCAGGCTCTTCAGGTCATAAAAAAGGTTTAAAAGGTCGTACAAAGATCCTCGCACCTGTAATGTTTAAAGTCATTTTCCCGATTGCACGTGTCATCAAAGGTTATGGTCCAACTAAAGCTGTTGGTATGGGTGAAAATCTGCCGAAAGACGTTGCTAAACAATGGGCAGAGTTTTGTAATAAACCTGGTTATATTGCCAATGCTATTGGTAAAACCGTTTTTGAAGATTTTCATCAAGATATCCACTGCCCGATCACAGCCATTTGGTCTAGTGATGATGAAATTGCAACTGAAGTGAATGTGAAAGATTTACTTCGCCTATATCCAAATGCGACAACCTCAATGTTTGAGCTAAATCCCGAAAAACTTGGTCATAAAGCCATTGGTCATATGTTGATGTTTAGAAAATCTCATCAAGATATTTGGCCACTTTTAGAACAACATATCGCTGCATAATGAATAGGATCTGTTTGTAATTTTCAATTTGCTGTTTTGGGCATCTAAATACGTAATCCTGTTTAGATGCCTTTTTTTATAGCCCCACAAATATTCAAAGTAACAAAAACAAGCAAAATTTTTACAAAAAAATGCCCCATTGGGATGAGGCATTTTCCATTTTTAAAACTGAAATATTTAAGAAAAAATTATGATAAATATTGTGGACGTACAATTTTCACCGATTTGATTCGATTGTCTTCCATTTCCAAAACTTCAAAACTAATTTCTTTGAAATTAATCTCTGTACCGACTTGGACATGTCCTTGTGTTTTGTCCAAAATCAACCCGCCGACACTAAAGTAATTGGCATCCTCTTCGACTAAATCCAGCATTCCAAGTTCAAGTTCTAGCTGATATAGATCAAACATACCTGAAGCTTTCCAAGTATTTTCATCTAAACGTTCAACTTCTAAGTGTTCATCCGCATCTGGGAATTCACCTGCAATAGCTTCAAATACGTCAAGGGGTGAAATCAAACCTTGGATACTACCAAACTCATTACTGACCAAAACCAACGAACCTTTTGATGCACGCAATGTTGGAATAGCGTCAATGACTTTCATTTTTTCAAAAATAATAATTGGACGCTGACGTTTAAGTAAAGATTCAAATTGTTCAGGATGATCCAAAGCATCAATCAATTCTTTCGCACGCACGATCGTAATCACTTTATCGAGCTGACCACGACAAACTGGAAATAAACTATGCGGTACAGACAGAACTTGGCTACGAATACTTTCCAAATCATCTTCAATATTGACCCATGAAATCTGTGTTCGTGGTGTCATAATCGAAGCAACTGGTCGCTCAGCAAGCGTTAAAACACCACCAACCATATAGCGTTCTTCATCACCAAACTCACGATTTGCTTCCAACTCTTGTGCAGTTGGAGAAATACTCGTCTCAAGACGGCTCCCCATCAACTTCAAAATCGAATCTGCTGTACGGTGACGAAGTGGAATCTTAGCTTGATGTTTTTCAACATTACGATTGGTATATTGGTTAAATGCCTCGATCAAAATCGCGACGCCAATACCCGAATAAATATAACCTTTAGGAATATGGAAACCAAAACCTTCTGCGATCAAACTGACACCTATCAGCATCAAGAAACTCAAACACAGAATCACTACAGTCGGATGACGATTGACAAAATTGGTTAATGGTTTTGATGCAATTAACATCACCAAAACTGCGATAGTGACAGCAGCCATCATCACATACATATTATCAACCATACCCACAGCAGTAATCACAGAGTCCAAAGAGAACACCGCATCAAGGACGATAATTTGTGCGACTACAGCCCAAAAACTAGCAAAGGCAACTGAGGAAGTGCTTTTTATCTCAGGTTTCCCTTCCATTTTTTCATGTAATTCGGTTACTGCTTTATAGAGTAAAAATAGTCCACCAAATAACATGATTAAATCTCGCCCAGAGAATGTCCAGTTCAAGATTTCAACAAGCGGTTTGGTCAAAGTAACCAACCAAGAAATGACAGACAACAAGCCAAGACGCATCAATAAGGCTAATATCAAACCTATACGTCGAGCATTATCACGCTGTTCAGGAGGAAGTTTATCTGCAAGAATTGCAATAAAAACAAGGTTATCAATACCTAGGACAATTTCTAATACGATTAATGTAAGTAGTCCTATCCATATACTCGGATCTAATAAAAATTCCATTATTAGCCTCCTTTACACGTATACGGTAAATTTATAGAAGAAATACAAGTACTAATCCAACACGGCGATGGATCCATTTAAGAATTACCTTTTCAATATAGACTCATTGATTATGCACAAAAACACAGATTTGTAATGAATTTTCGTCTAAATTTTACAATAAAATTATTTTGTTCCAATTTCACCCTCTTACTATCAACATAACTAATTAATGTAAAAGTAGATTATTTAATTTAATGATATATAAAGGCTTCCAAGCGGTAAAACCGTAAAAGCAGACTCAAAAAACAAGAAACACAGTTCAAAAAATAGACAAATAAACATCCTATGTAAAATATTTTCATCTTATTTTAACGATAATTTTTACGATAAAAATTGAGTAAAATGATAATGAATATCAACTGTTACACTTTTAAATCATGTTATTTTTATCACAATTTCTCTTTAAAATAATGTTACATGAAACTGCTCTAATTTTAATTTTAATTAATATTTAATTTATATATATATAAATTTTACAAAATCAACTAAATTTTCGATTTTTTTTAGGTCTTATTACTTGTTTTATATTAACTATATTTGTAAATAATTTGCATTTACATCTTTTTCAAAAGCCTTCTTCTATTTCTAGTAGAATGATACAACTATGCTTAACATGAAAAAAATCATTACTCTTTTTTTACTGTTTGTTAAAAATTATTTTTTACTACATCCATCCAAGTGGGAAATCATTTGTAATGCATCCTACTTCAATACAAACTAACTCGATGATTCGCTTAAAGTTCATAAGAAAATCACGATCAAGCCTATAGCAGCGATATACAATTTGTATAACACTCATAAAAATATTTTTTGGAATACTTTAGTTTTACTATAGTATGGAAAAAAATCATCTTAACAAATACTGGAATATTGCAGTAATAAAGTCGATTATTTTCATTCAGTTTCCAACTGCATAAACGTTGGCTATTTTGACCTTTGACAAATAAAGTCACTACCAACTTCGTATAAAAACTCAGAATTTTATTTTTAGCCTATTTTTAAATCTTGTTATTATTGCTATTCTGTTATTATAATGATCACATATTGATTCATTTATTTGTTTTACCTTTTTTTGCTTTGCAATAATTAAAAAAATATTGGGACTATGTTTATGACCAAAAAATATGCCAAATTTCTTCCATCTTCCGAAGATTTTAATTTAGATGATTTTCCATTCTACTGGATTACGCAAGTGCATGCACAATACGTATTGAATGTGGATCATGTTTTGAAAAAATTCGGTGTTGATAACTCAAGAAGACGATTGTTGGTGGCACTTGAAACCAAGCCTGATGCAAGTGTTTCTGAGCTATCTGAAATGATCGTATCTAAGATGTCAACGACAACGAAGATTGTTTATCGTTTGAAAGATGAAGGATATGTAGAAACTTACTCATGCCCTAATGACGCGCGTATTACACGCGTCAAACTCACTGAGGCTGGTCGTCAAATGACGAGTAAAATCAATGATCTCATGGGGGTTGTACTTGAACAATCATTTGAGGGTTTAACACCGCTTCAAATTGAAAAATTAATGGAAAGTCTAAAACATATTTTTAGAAATCTTTCACATTAATGACTCAAATATATCCAGTTGCAGGCGATTTGAATCTTTTTTACTCTTTGGAGCATAAAAACATTCAAATTCCTCAACAGGAAATCCTTTTACAAATGTCGATATATCCGCTTGTTGTAGCGATAACCACTCATCTAAACGCTCGTGTGGAATAATCATTACGCAGCGCTTATCTGTTCTCGGTTCATGAAACTCTTTCATCATCTCATGCTCATTGGCATCTAAGCTAATCATGGTCGCTGAACGTATAATTTGATCTTGCTGTTTGGTAATCTCGTATAAAGCCGCAACATAAAATGCCCGACCATCTTTACGCTGCACTCCCCACCTCTGTGCTTTACCATTGATATATTTCATTTCATAAAACTTTGAAACTGGAATGACTGCAAATTTACATTTCAAAAATGCATCTCTAAAACTAGGCTTTTCATGTAAAGTTTCATTACGTGCATTATAAGTTTTCGTTGCGATTTCCTTATCTTCAGCCCATTTTGGCACCATACCGAAATTGACCATTCGCCATTCTAGTCCTTGTTCTGACTTAAATAGTAAAGGTGTCTGGTAATTTGGATAAATTTCTTGCTCATATTCAAGATTAAAGACAGGTAAATTTAGAGCCTCGATCTGCTCTGGTCTTATACTTTCAAATACTGCACACATCACATTCTTTGTAAAATAAATCTTGATAAGATCTTATGCCATAATTTCTTTGAAATATTCAAGTTAAATGAACGACTCATTCACATTAGAAATAACATAAATTACGACCTATATATCAATCAAACAAAGCCTAATTAAATAAGGCTAAAAAAACAATCCCTCTATTTAGAGGGATCGTTTTGCTACATAAAGTTTCACTATTTAAAATTAAGTTTTGACATGAAATCCATGTCTAAGAACTTAGTTTAAACCTTTAAATTCAGCTTTACCGCGATAAGCAGCTTTAGTCAACTCTTCAATACGAAGCAATTGGTTATATTTAGCAATACGGTCAGAACGTGAAAGTGAACCAGTTTTGATTTGACCCGCAGCAGTACCAACAGCAAGATCTGCAATTGTAGAATCTTCTGTTTCACCTGAACGATGAGAGATAACAGTAGTGTAACCATTTGCTTTAGCAAGGTAGATTGCATCTAAAGTTTCTGACAATGTACCAATTTGGTTATATTTGATTAAAATCGAGTTACCGATTTTCTCATCAATACCACGTTGTAAAATCTTCGGATTTGTAACGAACAAGTCATCACCAACCAACTGAATTTTATCGCCTAGGATAGAAGTCAAGTAAGCCCAGCCTTCCCAGTCAGATTCATCCAAACCATCTTCGATAGAGATAATTGGATATTGATTTACAAGACCAGCAAGATAGTCAGCAAATTGGTTGCTAGTGAAAGATTTATTACCTTCACCTGCCAAGATGTATTGACCATTTTTGTAAAATTCTGAAGATGCACAGTCAAGAGCAAGCATGATGTCAGAACCGGCTTTATAGCCAGTTTGTCCAATCGCTTCAAGAATAGCCGTAATCGCTTCTTCGTTTGTACGAAGGTTAGGTGCAAAACCACCTTCATCACCAACTGCTGTATTTAAACCTTGTTTTTTAAGTACAGATTTTAGTGAATGGAAAATTTCAGCACCTGCACGTAAAGCTTCAGCAAAAGATGTGAAACCTACAGGCTCAATCATAAATTCCTGAATATCTACAGTGTTATCTGCATGCGAACCACCATTGATGATGTTCATCATTGGTACAGGCATAGTCAAAGTTGTTTGACCACGTAAATCAGCGATATATTGGAATAGTTCAGTTTTCTTTTCAGCAGTTGCAGCGCGAGCAGCAGCCAGCGATACAGCCAAAGTTGCGTTAGCACCTAATTTTTCTTTGTTTTCAGTACCGTCAAGCGCGATCATTTTGTCATCAATCGCTTTTTGTTCAAAAACGTTTTGACCAACCAATAAATCTTTGATTGAACCATTTACATTTTGTACTGCAGTGCGAACACCTTTACCTAAGTAACGTGATTTGTCACCGTCACGAAGTTCTAAAGCTTCACGAGAACCAGTTGAAGCACCAGATGGTGCACATGCACGGCCAACTACGCCAGAATCTAAGATTACGTCTGCTTCGATGGTTGGGTTACCACGAGAGTCCAAAATTTCACGTGCACGAATGTCAACGATTTGGCTCATGAATAATTCCTCAGTTGAATGAATAACAAGATGCTTTTAATTGCATCAATGAGTATCTAACTTTTTGAATCCTTTAACTAAAGTATCCAATTCTTTAATTTGTGCCAAAAACGGCTCAAGCTGTGACAAACGAAGCGCACAAGGTCCATCACATTTAGCATGTTCAGGATCAGGATGAGCTTCTAGGAATAAACCTGCCAAACCAGTCGCCATACCCGCACGAGCAAGTGTGGTAATTTGAGCACGGCGACCGCCTGCTGAATCAGCACGACCACCCGGTGTTTGTAAAGCATGAGTCACATCAAAGAACACAGGCACATTCATTTCTTTCATGATGTCAAAGCCAAGCATATCAACGACTAAGTTGTTATAACCAAAGGCTGAGCCACGCTCACAAAGAATCAATTTGTCATTTCCAGCTTCCAAACATTTATGCAAAATATGACGCATTTCATGTGGCGCTAAGAATTGTGCTTTTTTGATGTTAATAATGGCATCAGTTTTTGCCATTGCTTCAACCAAATCAGTTTGACGGCTTAAAAAAGCAGGTAACTGAATAATATCAGCGACTTCTGCTACAGGCGCGGCTTGATAAGGTTCATGCACATCGGTGATAATTGGCACATTGAAATGTTTTTTAATGTCCGCTAACCACTCGACGCCCTTTTCAAGACCTGGACCACGAAATGAATGCAAGCTTGAACGATTGGCTTTGTCGAAACTGGCTTTAAATACATAAGGAATATTTAAACGGGTACAGATATCAACATAAGTTTCTGCAATCTCAAAAGCTAAGTCTTTAGACTCAAGTACGTTCATTCCGCCGAATAATACAAATGGCAAATGATTTGCCATTTGTATATCGCCTAAACGTACAATTTCTTGTGGTTTTAATTGTGACATTTAAACTTCCTAGTTTATTTCACTAAACTTATTTGGTTTTTTGGTATTGCTTTTTTGCAGCATCAATAAAGCCAGCAAATAATGGATGTCCATCACGTGGCGAGCTGGTAAATTCTGGGTGGAATTGTACAGCAATAAACCAAGGATGTTCAGGAATTTCTACAGTTTCAACTAAATGTTGATCAGCTGAATAACCTGAAATTTTCATACCAGCTTCTTCGATCACAGGAATAAAACGATCATTCATTTCATAGCGATGACGATGACGTTCTGTAATCTCAGCTTTACCATAAACTTCACGAGTCTTCGTACCTTCAACCAATTCTGATTTTTGAGCACCTAGACGCATCGTTCCGCCAAGATTTGAATTGACGCTACGATGCTGAATTTCACCGCGCTCATCTAACCATTCAGTGATCAGACCAATCAATGGGAATTTAGTTGAACGGTTAAATTCTGTAGAAGTCGCTTCTGGCATAGCAGCAACATGACGTGCAAATTCGATTACAGCCAATTGCATACCCAAACAAATACCCAAGAATGGAACTTTGTTTTCACGAGCAAATTGGATTGCTTTCATTTTGCCTTCAGTACCACGTTCACCAAAACCACCTGGAACCAAGATTGCATCAGCATCTTTCAATACTTCTGCCACATTTTGGCTTTCAAGTTCTTCTGCATTGACATAGTCAATTTGAACTTTTACGCGATTTTGAATACCTGCATGTAAAAGTGCTTCATTTACAGATTTATAAGCATCTGGAAGTTCAACATATTTACCGACCATTGCAACACGAACAGTGTATTCAGGATTTAATAACGCTTCAACCACGTGATCCCAATCACCGAGATCAGCTTCTGGTAAGTTGTTATAACCGAAACGCTCACAAATCAAATCATCGACATCTTGCTCGTAGAATGTACGAGGAATTTGATAAATTGATTTAGCATCTTTACAAATTACAACTGCACGCGCTTCTACGTTAGTAAATAACGCAATTTTACGTGTAGTGTCAGAATCCACATCATGCTCTGTACGACAGATCAAAATGTCTGGTTGGATACCAATAGAAAGTAATTCTTTTACAGAATGCTGAGTAGGCTTGGTTTTTAACTCTTTTGCAGAATTGATATATGGCAACAAAGTCAAATGCATAAGCATAGTACGCTTATGACCGAGTTCTACCATCAACTGACGTACAGATTCCATAAATGGAAGTGATTCGATATCACCTACTGTTCCGCCGATTTCTACAATAGCAACGTCATAACCTTCGCCAGCGCGAAGTACACGTTCTTTAATATTATCCGTAATATGAGGAATAACTTGAACTGTACCGCCTAAGTAGTCACCACGACGTTCTTTGTTTAGAACATCTTGGTATACACGGCCAGAAGTAAAGTTATTGAGTTTGGTCATTTTGGCACGACGTAAGAAACGTTCGTAATAACCCAAGTCTAAGTCAGTCTCAGCACCATCCTCTGTGACAAAAACTTCACCATGTTGGAATGGGCTCATAGTCCCTGGATCGACATTGATATATGGATCCATTTTGACCATGGTTACTTTTAAACCACGGGCTTCTAAAAGTGCAGCAACTGAAGCAGCTGAAATACCTTTACCTAGTGATGAAACTACACCACCAGTAACGAAAATAAAATGGGTCATTAAGTTTCTCGTACAATGGAGCCTAAATTGGCCTACAATGTTGTGCGATTTTACTTTACTCTGCACCCAGAAAGCAAAGTCAATCGACATCAATTCATAGAACAATAAACAATTGACTATTTTATCAGCATTTCCAATAAAAAATTAACTCTTTTTGAGATGATTTTTATCTGTAAAATTGTTGTTATAATAGTTTGACTCCGATTAATCTGTAATTTGTGTAAATTATGAATAAAAAACTTTTACTTTGTGGCCTCATTGCTAGCGGTTTGCTTTTAACTGCGTGTGTCAAAAAAGAAACCCCGAAAGAAGATGAACAAGAAAAAGTAGAAACTCAGCAACAAACTGAGCAGCCTGCTAAATTTGAAAATCTGCAAGAAGTCGAACAACACCCTCAACAACCTGTAGATAATTCTATCCCTACACGTGTTGAAGTGGATCATGAAGAAACCAATAACACGACGACAACCATTCGCCGTGAATACCATGATTCAGCGTCTGAGCAACATGACGATGCTAAACCACGTGCAGAGCAAGTTTCTGCGCGTGAAGACGTGAAGCCTAAAGCTGAATCTGTAAAACCAAAAGCTGAGTCTACATTGCAAAATAATGGTGATAGCGCACAGTCTAGACCAGCAAAGCCTAAATCTGCTCAGTCAGAAGATGATGCTGTCGCTGCTGCGATTGCTGCTGCAACCCCTGCACTTAAAAACTAAGCCTATGCTTTCATCCAAATAAAAAAATGCCAGTTTTAGACTGGCATTTTTTTATTTAATGTAAAATATTTCCAAGCATCTAATAAAGTTTTAGAAAGTCAGATATTAATTTTGCAGACCACGATTCAGTTTTCCATCCCTCATAAAAACCACAATGACTGCCTTTTTTGGTCGTGACCACAATGACATTTTGCATCTGCTCAATGCTCTCTTTAAAAGGTTCAAAATTGCGGATATGACAAACTGGATCATCCTCAGCATTTAAAATCATGAGTGGAATTTTAATATTTTCAAACACATAAACTGGATTGGTTGCTTCAGTATAAGACTGATAATCTTGAAAGCCCGCCATTTCATAATAACGCTCTTGAAACTCAGTCAAAGTTTTACTGGATAATACCGCTTGCACTGAATCCACAGATTTCCATGTTTCTTGATACGGATAGACAAAGGCTTTAAAGAGTTGCTTGGTCATGACTTTGCTATAAAAAGGGTGCACATTTTTAAAACCCAACTCTGTGTCATAGCCCGGACAAAGTGCAAAAGCTGCTTTAAATGGGGTATTTTCACCTTGCTCGCCCAAATATCTGACCAACAAACCCGTACCCGCCGAACTGCCTACCGCGTATAAACTCGATAAAGGAAATTGAGTTTGAATAAAATTGATTTGTTCACGTAAGTCAGCGACTGAACCAAAAATTGACATTTGGGGTACTGGCATTGGCAGTCCTGCATGCCCACGTCTTACACATAATGCAATGCGCCAGCCCGTATATGCATGCAAATCTCGTACGATTTCACGCATACTTTGTGGTGTGCCTTTAATCGTATGCATAACAACAATGGTCGGGGTATCTTCTGGAAGATCATAACCATACCAACTAATCGCTGTAATACCGCCATCTTGCATTGTGATTTGATCAACATGATCATATTGCAGTTTTACACTGCGTTTTTTAATCAAATCAAAATACAATAAATGTGCATGGGTATTGCTGAGATAAGGCGTAGGGCGATATTTATCTTGTAAGAGCAACAATTGATTTTGAATATCCGCAAATGTGCCAGAACGATTAAAATATAGCTTTGGCTTTTCAGCACCAATAACCGAATCAAATACTTGTGAACTTAATGCTTTAATTTTATTTAAGGCTTTCATATTCATTAACATCTCCACACATTACTCACTCTTAAATGCCGCTCTAATGAAGCTGGCAACCTTTTCTCCCCATATTGCATAAATCTCTTTACTCGGATGAAAACCATCACGAGCCATAGGCAAATTGAGTGCCTGAAATGTTTTTATATCATATTGGATAAATCTAAATTGATCTTGAGTTGTAACCCAGTGTTCTAAATGGCGATTCATTTGCGCTGCATATTTTCCAAATAACCAAGTCAAAGGATTTGGCAATGCTGGAAAATGTTGCATAGGCGGTACACCTGAAACAATGATCAATTTCGGCTGGAATTTTTGTTGAATCTGTTCAAATAATTGCGTTTGCAATTTCATCCAAGACTGAGCCGAACTCAGTTTGGTTACATCATTGACCCCCATAGAGGTAATGACAACATCATAATTTCGAGCATCTAAACTTTTGACAGCGTGAAGCACTTGTTTCGTCGTATCACCAGATTTTGCTTGAAGTGTCCAATCGAGATGATATTGATCTTTCAACTCTGTAATAATCGCACCAGACAAAGCATCATCTTGAGAATCCACTCCCACACCTGCAGCAGATGAATCACCGAGGATCAAAAGTGAAAGCGCTTGCCCCTGACCTATTTGTCCTGTCCGCTCTCCAACAGGTTCGGCTAAACGAAGTGTGTTCTTTTTCACTTTATTGCCTTGCACGATCAGTACTGGAAGCAAAGCCAAAGTTGAGAGTTTTAAAAACATGAGTTGATCCTCTATAAAAGATCATGTGCATCTGAGAACTGAGTTAGGATATGGCTAAAATAAGATGGTTCTAATGAATATCCCTTTTAGCCATAACACTTAAGCAATAGAAAATATTAACCTGCATTAAACAGTTTAATTCTCTCACCCATTTGTGCAGCCAAAGCATTTAACCCACTCAATGGACGAATCATCACTTCAAAATCAACAATTTTACCTTCTTCATTAAAACGAATCATATCGATTCCTTTTAGTTGCTTTTCTGAAACATTGGCAGAAAATTCTAGAACAATGCTTTGTTGATCTTCAGTCGAAAACTGACGGTGATAGGTAAAATTTTCAAAAACCTGAATCACATTAGACAAAATAAATGTGACAACTGGCTTACCCTCATAGGCTTTAAACGCAACAGGCGAACGAAATACAACATCATCTGCCAATAAGTCATTTAAAATAGACATATCACGTGATTCAATCATATCATGCCATTTTTGAAGCGCTGCCTCAGTATTGCTATAGCTCATTTGAGTATCCTTTTAAAATATTTTTACTATGAACATTTATGTTCATCCTAAGAAAAGATCTGAATGGATTGTCAACAAAACTCATCAAACCTTTTCCTAAAATAAATACAACATTTCCTTAAACATGAGATTTACTTAAAGTACTGCTGCCAACTCTGCACCTTGACGTATCGCACGTTTGGCATCCAATTCACCTGCTTCTTTGGCACCACCGATCAAATGGACATTTTTTCCATCGGCTTTGAGCTGCTCATAAAAGGCAGTAAAAGATTCTTGCCCTGCACACACGACGACATGATCAACATCTAAAATAGAGCTTTGATCTGCCACAGTGATGTGTAGGCCTTGATCATCAATTTTGTCGTATGTCGCGCCTGCGATCATTTTGACGTCGCGATGTTTTAAGCCAGTACGGTGTATCCAGCCTGTAGTTTTTCCTAAACCCGCACCGACTGAACTTGCTTTACGTTGTAGTAGATAAATTTCACGTGTTGATGACTCTAGGCTTGGCTGTTTTAAACCACCGGCATGATCAAACTCAGTATCAATTCCCCATTCTGCATAGAATTTTTCTGGATTTAGACTACCACTTTCACCTTCATGAGAAAGGAACTCTGCTGTATCAAAACCAATACCACCAGCACCTATGATTGCAACTTTTTTACCTACTGTTTTACGATCACGCAACACGTCGATATAAGATAAAACTTTCGGATGATCAATCCCTTGAATGTCTAATTTACGTGGTGTTACCCCAGTTGCAATTACAATGTCATCATATTTTTGTAATGACAATTCTTGATAAGTTGCAGCATGATTGAGTTGTAGAGTGATATTGGGTTGTAAATCGATTTGACGTTTAAAATAGCGCAATGTTTCATAAAACTCTTCTTTTCCAGGAATGGTTTTTGCGATATTAAATTGACCGCCGATTTGATTTGAAGCTTCAAATATAGTCACTTGATGTCCACGTTCTGCTGCATAAGTCGCAAAACTTAAACCTGCAGGTCCAGCACCAATCACAGCGATATTTTTCTTTTGCGTTGCTTGCTTAAAGATCAATTCAGTTTCATAACATGCTTGAGGGTTGACCAAACAACTGGCGATTTGCATAGAAAAAATCTGATCTAGACAGGCTTGATTACAACCAATACAGGTATTGATCTCATCACTGCGTCCTTCGATTGCCTTTTGAACAAAATGTGCATCTGCAAGCATCGGTCTAGCCATAGATACGATATCAGCATCGCCTTTTGCAATGACATTGTCAGCCATTTCTGGCGTATTGATACGATTTGATGTGACCAAAGGTATATTGACCAAACCTTTGAGTTTTTTAGTCACCCAAGTAAAAGCAGCACGAGGAACTTTGGTCGCAATCGTCGGGATACGAGCTTCATGCCAGCCAATCCCTGTATTAATAATCGTTGCCCCTGCTTTTTCTATGGCTTTGGCAAGTTGTACGACTTCTTCAAAAGTAGAGCCCCCTTCAACCAAATCCAACATCGAAAGTCGATAGATGATAATGAAATTTTCACCTACTTCTTCACGGGTTCTTTTTACAATTTCAATCGGTAAACGAATACGATTTTCATAACTACCACCCCACTCATCGTCACGATGATTGGTACGCTGTGCGATAAACTCATTGATCAGATAACCTTCCGAGCCCATGATTTCCACACCATCATAGCCAGCATGCTGAGCAAGTTTCGCACAATTTGCAAAATCGCTAATGGTTTGCATGACTTCTGCAGAAGTTAAAGCATGCGGTTTGGTTGGATTGATTGGAGCTTGTATCGCCGAAGGTGCAACATTATTTGGCTGAAAAGAATAACGGCCTGTATGTAAAATTTGTAAAGCAATTTTGCCGCCTGCATCATGCACAGCTTGCGTTACAACTTTATGTTTTTCAGCTTCAGCAAGCGTATCGAGTTTCGCTCCCCCCATAAAAGTGAGACCGGCATCATTAGGAGAAATACCACCTGTTACGATCAGTCCAACACCCCCTTTGGCTCGTTCAGCATAAAAAGCAGCCATACGTTGATAGCCATTTTCAACTTCTTCAAGCCCAATATGCATTGAACCCATCAAAACGCGATTTTTTAATGTAGTAAATCCTAAATCTAAAGGTGCTAACAAATGTGGATAGTTAGACATACTTGCTCCTGAGCTCGCGACTGCTTGCTGTTATTTTTAAAGTTAGTGCAACTTGTTGCATAGTTTTATAATTCAATTTTGAAATTAATGCAACATGTTGCATAATAAATCATTCAAACAAAATTAAATGGAATCGAGATGTCTTTATCTCATGTACTTTTGACCAGCCTACTAGAAAAACCAAGTACAGGTTTCGATTTGGCTCGTCGTTTTGACCGTTCAATGGGATTTTTCTGGTCAGCGACACATCAACAAATTTATCGTGAATTGGCCGCCATGCTCAAAAAAGGCTGGGTTTCAACACTTGAAGACGCTGATTCATCAAGTCGAAAAAAAACCTATCAAGTTGAAGCCCTAGGACGACAGGAACTTGCCCAATGGATGAGCACGCAACAACCACCTTCTGATTTTCGCTCTGAATTGATGGTAAAAATGCGGGCGGAGGCACAATTGGGGGGCAATAAGATCATAGATGAATTGGAAAAACATCTTGAAATTCATCGTCAAAATCTCGCAACTTATCAAGAAATTTACTCAAAAGATTTTAATGAAAAAGATAACAATGATAGAACATTAATTATTCATAAAATGGTTTTACAATTGGGTATAGATTTGGAAATCGGCTGGATTAACTGGTTAGAAGCTGCGATTCCCCAATTTAAAAAATTTAAAGAATAAAAGGTAAAAAATTATGCCACGATATACGATGCCAGATGGTGAACAATTATTTGTTCGTGAAATAGGTCAAGGTGAACCTGTATTAGTGTTATCCGGTCTTGGCATGCAAAGCTGGCAATGGATCCCTTTTCTATTTCCAAATTTTAAAAAATATAAGTTCATTATCCCTGATTGGCGTGGTTTTGGTGGTTCACGTCGCTGTAAAATTCCTGAAAATATGGATGCCATACACAGCCACTGGAATGATGTAGAAAGTTTGATTGATCAATTAGAGCTCAATGATTTTATACTTATTGGGTATTCTATGGGTGCGACCACTTCCATGCATGGTATGCAATATTCAAATCTAAAAGATAAATTGAAAGCCTATTTGCATATTGATCAAACACCTAAAATCGCGACAGACGATACTTGGGACTATGGATTATTTGGATCAAAATATGAAAGATTCAAAGGATTATTAAATAAATTATCGACTTTTTTACATCAATATTCTGATTACAATTTAGTTGAAGATTTACCAGAAGATTCACGCGAAAAATTAGTTAATCTTTGGTTAGACTTTATTCGCTTACAAGGCAGCAATAAAATTACTCCGATTTTATTTAAATTGGCTTTAAAACAGCCTAAATTACAAAAACATATCCTGCCAATTTATCGCTTAGATTATCTTACGTGGTATATCGACAATTATCTAAATCACAACGAAGACTACCGCCAAGCCATTAGTGAGCTTGAATGTGCTACGACTTTTTTTATCGGTAAACAATCCAGCTTGTACCCATCTAAGGGGCAAAAAAAGATTGCTAAAAGTTTAAAAAATGCTGAAACCATTATATTTAAGCGATCTGGTCATACGCCATTATTGACTGAACCAGTTAAATTTAGCCGTGAAATTCAACATTTTTTAGAGAAAACCACACTCTTTGCAATTTGAAAAAATTCGTTAAAAAAATAAATGAGTTAACGAATAACTCATTTATTTTTAAAGCTATTGTAAATTGTTTGTACTGTGTTTAGTCCATACATTTACATTAGCTTTTCACATTAAAAATACTCAGCTAGAAGCCTGCACGGTCATATTTAATCGCTTCTAAATCATAGATTTGATAAATACAATCAAATAAAGCATGAATATCCTCGCTTTCATCCAGATTTCGTGTTGCCAAGAAAATTGGACTAAAGGCATCGGCATCTAGCAATGGGATATATTTTAAATGTGGAAATTGAATCGTTCTCGCACTATCTGGCACGACACAAATCCCTTCTCCTGCGGCAACCAAACCTAGTGCTAACTGTATTTCACGGACTTCTTTAGAGTATCGAGGCTCTAAACCATGCTCTGAAAATATACTTTGCATTTGCGTCGAAAAGTTAGGTTTTGATGTCGTCGGATAGAAGAACATGTTTTCTTCGGCGATCTCTGCCAAATATACGCCTTCTGTTTTATTGGAAAATGGATGACTACTATGCACTGCGACCATCAAAGGTTCTTCACGAAGTAAAACCCGCCGTACAGCAGCATCTGAAATTCGTAATCGTCCAAATCCTACATCTATACGCCCTTCTTTTAATGCTTGAATCTGATCTTTTGTACTCATTTCAATCAATTCAACTTTTAAATTGGGTTGTTGTTGACGAAATAAATAAGTAATACGGGGTAATAAACCGTATAAAAGTGAAGCAACAAAGCCCATCCGCATGACACGATCAGTTGTACCGACACGTTTTGTCATAGCTTTGATTTCTTCGGCATTCGACAAAAGTTTAACAGCGTGTTGATAAAAAAATTGTCCTGCTTGCGTTGTTTGCAGTGGTCGACTTCCGCGCTCAAATAATTGAATTCCTAGTTCATTTTCTAGATTTTGAATTTGGCGACTTAATGGTGGTTGTGCAATAAACAACTTTTCTGCCGCTTTGGTAAAGCTTTGCTCTTCCACGACGGCAACAAAGTATCTTAAATGTCTGAGTTCCATGACCACACCATACCTTAAAAGTATAAAAAAATGCTAATTTGATCTTAGACAGCGTCCAATCATTCTTTTAAGGTATAGGTAAGAGAAACGGAAATCAAGACTGCAAAGCATCAATATGTATAAATCAGTTGAAACTATACTCGTAGATATTCCTACGATTCGCCCGCACAAACTATCTGTTGCGACGATGCAAACGCAAACTGTTGTTCTGATTAAAGTGACAACAGAGGATGGCATCGTTGGTTGGGGCGAAGCAACCACGATCGGTGGTTTAAGTTATGGCGAAGAAAGCCCAGAAAGCGTAAAGACTAACATCGATACGTATTTCGCACCACTGCTCACTTCTGTTAAAAATCTAAACGTTGCACAAACGTTAAAATTGATTCGTAAAACGATCAATGGCAACCGTTTTGCAAAATGTGCAATTCAAACGGCTCTTCTTGATATTCAAGCGCAGCGTTTGGGTCTACCACTCAGTGAATTGCTAGGTGGTCGTCTACGCACAGGTGTCCCAGTTCTTTGGGTACTGGCTTCTGGTGATACAGAAAAAGATATCGCTGAAGCGAAAAAGATGATCGAGTTAAAACGCCACAACGTATTTAAACTCAAAATCGGTTCTAACCCTGTAGAAGCAGATGTTGAACATGTATTGGCGATCAAAAAAGCTTTAGGCAATGACATTTCAATTCGTGTTGATGTCAACCGTGCTTGGTCTGAACTTGAAGCGATTCGTGGCATTCAAATGTTGCAAGACGGTGGTATTGACCTGATTGAACAGCCTTGTGCCCTAGACAACATTGATGCAATGGAACGTCTTACACGAAAGTTTGATATCGCAATTATGGCTGATGAGTCATTATCCGGCCCTCAAAGTGCATACCAGCTCGCAAAACGTAGTGCTGCATCAGTTTTCGCAATCAAAATTGCGCAATCTGCTGGTCTACATGAAGCGTGTGAAGTTGCCAATATCGCAAAACTTGCAGGGATTGATTTGTATGGCGGTACGATGCTCGAAGGTCCTGTTGGAACGATCGCATCTGCACATGCATTCTCAACCTTTGAAAACCTAGCGTATGGCACTGAGTTGTTCGGACCATTATTGCTGACTCAAGAAATTTTAAAAACGCCTCTTCGTTACGAAAACTTTGAACTAGTACTCCCAACTGGAGCTGGTCTAGGGATCGAATTAGACGAAGATAAAATCGACAACTTACGCCGTAAATAAACAAGGAGCAAGTCATGCTTTTCCAAGTTCGCATGGACGTCAACATTCCACTGGATATGCCAGTAGAAACTGCTACCGAGATCAAAGCTCGTGAAAAAGCATATTCACAGGAATTACAGCGTCAAGGCAAATGGCGTCACATTTGGCGTATCACTGGTCAATATTCAAATATCAGTATTTTCGACGTAGAAAGTAATGAAGAATTGCACAACATTTTGCAAGGACTGCCACTTTATCCATATATGAATATGGAAGTAATGGCACTCAACCGTCACCCTTCTTCTGTTCGTGAAGATGACAGTTGATCATTAAGCAGTAAATTTTCTTTTTGTAATTGTAAATCGACAAATTGTCCAAAATGACTTTGGACATTTGAAACAAGGAAACGGGTGGGCGCGGGAGCTAGCAAACGCAAGCATAGTCCACCATGTACAAAACCTCTCATACTTAAGGAGCAATAGTATGAACCGTCAAGAAATCGATAAATTAGTAAAACAAATGAACGTGGACACCGCTACAGGTGAAGTAAATCCACGTATCCAACAAGTTGTAGTACGTTTACTTGGGGATTTATTTCAAGCAATCGAAGATCTAGATCTTTCTTCTACTGAAGTTTGGAAAGGTCTTGAGTATTTTGCTGATGCGGGTAAAGCAAATGAGCTTGGTCTGTTAGCTGCTGGTCTTGGCTTAGAGCATTATCTTGATCTTCGTGCTGATGAAGCTGACGCTAAAGCAGGTATCACTGGCGGTACTCCACGTACCATCGAAGGTCCATTATATGTAGCTGGCGCACCTGAATCAGTAGGTTTCGCTCGTATGGATGATGGTTCTGAATCTGACCACGTTGATACTTTATTCATCGAAGGTAAAGTAACAGATACTGATGGCAACATCATTCCAAACGCAAAAGTTGAAGTTTGGCATGCAAACAGCCTAGGCAACTACTCTTTCTTTGATAAATCACAATCTGATTTTAACCTTCGCCGCACGATTTTAAGCGATGAAAATGGTCAATATGTTGCTCAAACAACGATGCCTGTAGGTTATGGTTGCCCTCCTGAAGGCACAACTCAATTTGTTCTTAACTTATTGGGTCGTCACGGTAACCGTCCTTCTCACGTTCATTACTTCGTTTCAGCGCCTGGCTATCGTAAATTGACAACTCAGTTCAATATCGAAGGTGACAAATACCTTTGGGACGATTTTGCATTCGCAACTCGTGATGGCTTAGTTGCTACTGCTGTTGATGTTGCTGATGAAGCTGAAATTGCACGTCGTGGTGTAGATAAAGCATTCAAACACATCACATTCAATGTTGAGCTTGTTAAAGACAAAACTGCTGCGCCAACAAGCGAAGTAGACCGCCGTCGCGCTAGCGCATAATTGTAAAGTCAGTACATTTTAGGAACCAAGACTTAGTCACGTAAGTCTTGGGGACTTCCCCAAACATTGGAAACTCGGAGAACGGACATGCCTCGAATTCCTGTGATTAATACAAGCCATTTAGATCGTATTGACGAATTACTTGTAGATGATTATGAAACTGGTGAATTTAAACTTCATCGCTCAGTATTTACCGATCAAGCTTTATTTGATCTTGAAATGAAATATATCTTCGAGGGCAACTGGGTTTACCTTGCTCACGAAAGCCAAATTCCAAATAATAACGATTACTACACCACTTATATGGGTCGTCAGCCGATTGTCATTGCTCGTAACCGTAATGGTGAACTCAATGCAATGATCAATGCCTGTTCGCACCGCGGAGCACAGCTCTGTCGTTATAAACGTGGCAACAAAGCAACTTATACTTGCCCTTTCCATGGTTGGACATTTAACAACTCTGGAAAATTACTTAAAGTTAAAGATCCAGCAGATGCCGGATATTCGGACTGCTTCAATAAAGACGGTTCACATGACCTGAAAAAAGTTGCTCGATTTGAAAGCTACAAAGGCTTTTTATTTGGTAGCTTAAATCCAGACGTACCTTCACTTGAAGAATTTTTAGGTGAAACCACTAAAATTATCGACATGATCGTAGATCAGTCTGATCAAGGTTTAGAAGTGTTACGCGGTGCTTCAACTTATACATTTGAAGGCAACTGGAAACTTACTGCAGAAAATGGTGCAGATGGTTACCACGTTTCTCAAGTTCACTGGAACTATGCAGCAACAACTCAACAGCGTAAAGAAAAAGAAGCTGGTGACAATGTTCGCGCAATGAGTGCAGGTTCTTGGGGTAAACAAGGTGGTGGATCATACGGTTTTGAAAATGGTCATATGCTCCTTTGGACTCAATGGGGCAATCCAGAAGACCGTCCAAACTTCCCTAAAGCAGATGAATATACAGAAAAATATGGTGCAGCAATGTCTAAATGGATGATTGAGCGCTCACGTAATTTGTGTATTTATCCGAGCGTATATCTCATGGATCAATTTGGTTCACAAATCCGTGTAGTACGCCCTATTTCACCAAGCAAATCAGAAGTGACGATTTATTGCATCGCTCCTGTAGGTGAAGCACCTGAAGCACGTGCTCGTCGTATTCGCCAATACGAAGATTTCTTTAATGCTTCTGGTATGGCAACTCCTGATGATTTAGAAGAATTTCGTGCTTGCCAAGCGGGTTATGCTGGTATCGAACTCGAATGGAATGATATGTGCCGTGGTTCAAAACACTGGGTACAAGGTCCTGACGATGTTGCAAATGAAATCGGTTTAAAACCATTGATTAGCTGTATCAAAACAGAAGATGAAGGGCTTTATTTGGCTCAACATCAATACTGGTTAAAAGCAGTGAAAAAAGGCATCGCACAAGAGAAAGAACTTGCACAAGCTGTCGCTGAATCAGGAGAAACTGCATGAATGCTGTCGTACAAACTGACAAAATCAGCATCGAAAAAGTTAGCCAGTTTCTCTACCGCGAAGCACGTTTTTTAGATGATGAACAATGGGATGATTGGTTAGATTGTTATGCACCAAGCGCACCTTTTTGGATGCCTGCTTGGGATGATGATGATCGTTTGACTGAAGATCCACAAGCTGAAATCTCATTGATTTACTACCCTGACCGCCAAGGTCTGGAAGATCGTATTTTCCGTATTAAAACTGAACGCTCATCAGCAACTATGCCTGATACACGTACCAGTCACAATATTGCAAATATCGAAATCATTGAAATCAATGGTGACAAAGCAACTGTTCGTTTTAACTGGAGCACACTCAGCTTCCGTTATAAAACAACTTACAACTATTTTGGTATGTCACGCTATGAAATTGATTTTTCAGGTGATCAACCTAAAATTTTAAGTAAGTATGTAGTACTTAAAAACGATTATATCAACCAAGTTATTGATATTTATCACTTATAAACCCAAAAAAGGCAAACGCTTCAGCATAAGGAATATGTGCTGAAGCTCAAAATATAGTTTCAAATTTTTTAGTAGGACACAAAGCCATGTCAAACCACAATGTTGCACTTCAATTTGAAGATGGCGTTACTCGTTTTATATCAGTTACTGATGGTGAATCACTTTCAGATGCAGCATATCGCCAGAAAATCAATATTCCTCTTGATTGCCGCGATGGTGCATGTGGTACGTGTCGTGCTTTCTGCGAATCTGGTAGTTATGATATGCCAGAAGAAAATTATATTGAAGATGCCTTAACACCTGAAGAAGCTGAAGAAGGTTTTATTTTGGCTTGCCAATGTAAACCGACTTCTGATGCTGTATTTAAAATCGCAGCGTCATCAGATGTATGTAAAACTCAAATTCACAAATTTGAAGGTACGCTTTCTCGTGTAGAAAACTTATCTGATTCAACCATTACATTTGATATCCAGTTAGATGAAGGTCAACCTGATATTCATTTCCTTGCAGGACAATATGTCAATGTTGGAATCCCAGGTTTAGAAGAAACTCGCTCTTATTCATTTAGCTCAAAACCAGGCAATCGCTTGACTGGCTTTGTGGTTCGTAATGTTCCAAACGGCAAAATGAGTGATTTTTTAAGCAAAAACGCCAAAGCTGGCGACAAAATGACATTTACAGGTCCTTTTGGTAGCTTCTACTTACGTGATGTTACTCGCCCAGTTCTCATGCTTGCAGGTGGTACAGGAATTGCTCCATTCATGTCCATGCTGCAGGTATTAGAAGAAAAAGGTTCAGAACATCCTGTACGTTTAGTCTTTGGCGTGACCAATGATTTTGACTTGGTTGCACTTGAAAAACTTAACGAACTTCAAGACAAATTCCCGTGGTTTGAATACCGCACAGTTGTTGCACATGAAGACAGCCAACATCAACGTAAAGGCTATGTCACTGGTCATGTCGATAACGAATGGTTAAATGCAGGTGAAGTTGACATCTATCTTTGCGGACCAGTTCCAATGGTAGAAGCTGTACGTGGTTGGTTAGATAACGCTGGCGTGAAACCGAAAAACTTCTTATTTGAGAAATTCTCTGCTAACTAATTAGCTTAGATCAATCAAAAACTATCGCGACAAGGCAGGATGCCGATAAGTTGGACAGGGGCTACAAGGATGTAGTCCATCTGTCCAACAAGCGTTTTGTTTAATTTTACTTAAACAAAAGTAGGTCGAACCGAAGGTTAAACCTACATCAAAATATATCTTATTAAGACACCGTCTTGCTCATCGTTATTTAAGTTTATGTAGAGTTAAATTCCATAGACTTAAAATAACAGTATGGAGAACAAATGTCAGATCGCCAAAGATTTAAAGACAAAATCATCATCGTAACAGGTAGCGCCCAAGGAATCGGCCGTGGCGTTGCACTACAAGTCGCATCAGAAGGCGCACAAGTCATCCTCGCTGATCGCTCAGACTATGTAGAAGAAGTCCTTGCAGAAATTAAAGCAAACGGTGGCTCTGGCTACACGATAAATGCAGACCTAGAAACCTATGCAGGCGCACAAGCTGTCGTTGCAAAAGCCCTAGAATGCTATGGTCGAGTTGATGTTTTGATCAACAATGTCGGTGGCGCAATTTGGATGAAACCTTTTCAGGAATTTACTGAAGAAGAAATCATCAAAGAAGTTAACCGTTCACTCTTCCCTACACTTTGGTGTTGCCATGCAGTCCTACCTGAAATGATCAAAAATCAGAAAGGTACGATTGTAAATGTTTCGTCGATTGCAACTCGAGGGATCAATAGAATCCCATACTCCGCATCAAAAGGCGGCGTAAATGCACTGACTGTTTCATTGGCATTTGAACACGCCAAAGACAATATCCGCGTAAATGCCATTGCCACTGGTGGAACAGAAGCTCCTCCAAGAAAAGTGCAAAGAAATAACAACCCACTTTCTGAAAATGAAAAACAATGGATGCAAGATGTTGTTGATCAAACCATTGACAGTACATTCCTTGGACGATATGGAACCATCCAAGAACAAGTCAATGCGATTGCATTCTTGGCTTCAGATGAATCCTCATATATGACTGGAACTGTTGTTCCTGTTGGTGGCGGAGATCGAGGTTAATCCTCGATTTTTAGTCATTAAAGGTTTTATGTTACAACAGGTGACTTTGCAAGGAGGCAATAGATGGCAAACCTGATAAAAACATTAAAAGATGACTGGTCATTTTCAGCAACAGTGGCCGGTTTTTTGGCGGTTTTGATTTCATATTCAGGACCACTGATCATCTTTTTCCAAGCAGCACAAAAAGCTAATGTATCCAATGCCATGATGATCTCATGGATTTGGGGCATTTCAATCGGTGCTACTGTCGCAGGTATCTTCCTTTCGATCAAGTTTAAAGTGCCCGTGATCACCGCATGGTCTGCACCCGGTACGGCACTTTTGGTCACATTATTTCCGCATATTTCCCTTAATGAAGTTGTGGGCGCTTACATCACCTCTGCTATTGTTATTTTCTTAGTCGGCATTTCTGGATATTTTGATAAATTATTGAAATGGATTCCACATGATATTGCAGCGGGAATGATGGCTGGGATATTGGTGCAATTTGGTTTAGGACTCTTTAAAGCCACAGATACCATGCCAATGATCGTATTTGGCATGTTGTTGTGTTTTCTGATCGCAAAACGCTTTTCACCTCGCTACAGCATGGTTTGGGTGTTGGTATGCGGTGTTGCTCTAAGCCTGATTTTTGGAAAAATGAATCCGGTCAATGTTGATTTCAGTATAGCCATTCCACAGTTCATCATGCCTGAATGGACATGGAGTTCGACTTTAAACTTGGCAATTCCACTGATTTTAGTGAGTTTAACAGGTCAGTTTTTGCCGGGTATGGCTATTTTCAAATTGAGCGGTTATGACGTACCTGCCAAACCGATTATTAGTATTACCAGTATTGCGTCTTTAGCTGTTGCTTGTGTTGGCGGGATTACCATTGTTTTGGCTTCGATTACTGCTGCGCTTTGTACAGGCGAACATGCACATGAGCTTAAAGAGAAACGCTATATTGCGGGAATCGCGAACGGTGTGTTCTATATTTTAGGCGGAATCTTTGCAGGTAGTATTGTTATGCTATTTAGCATGCTACCAAAGGAACTGGTCGCAGCACTAGCAGGGCTTGCCCTACTCGGTGCGATTGCAACCAACATTACCGTGGCAATGAAAAGTGATGAACAGCGTGATTCAGCATTGATCACGTTTTTAGCAACTGCATCTGGTATGCATTTTCTAGGTTTAAGTTCTGTTTTCTGGGGAATTTGCATTGGGATCATTGCGCATTTAATTTTAACCAAGCGTAAAGCTCAAGCAATTCCATTACCACAATCCACTTCTAACGAAGCGTAAATGTGGTCGCTGTTTAATTAGGAAAGATTATGATTGATAAAAGTTCAGCTTCATTAACAGAAGTGCTTTCAAAAATTAAGGATGGTTCAACCATCATGATTGGCGGGTTTGGAACAGCAGGACAGCCTGCTGAACTGATTGATGGGTTGATTGAACTGGGCAAAAAAGATTTGGTCATTATCAACAACAACGCAGGCAATGGCGATTATGGATTGGCTAAACTGATTAAAGCTGGTGCTGTCCGTAAAATTATCTGTTCATTCCCACGTCAGTCTGATTCTTATATTTTTGATGAAGCTTATCGCGCTGGCGAAATTGAATTGGAATTGGTGCCACAAGGAAACCTTGCTTGCCGTATCCAAGCTGCAGGTATGGGTTTAGGTCCTATTTATACTCCAACTGGATTTGGAACTTTATTGGCGGAAGGCAAGGCAACGCTGAATTTTGAAGGTAAAGATTACGTTTTGGAAAATCCAATTCGCGCAGATTTTGCTTTGATTAAAGCAGAGCAAGGTGATCGTTGGGGCAACCTCGTTTATCGTAAAGCGGCACGAAACTTTGGACCAATTATGGCGATGGCTGCCGATTGCACCATTGCACAAGTGGCTGAAGTGGTTGAACTCGGTGCATTAGACCCAGAACACATCATCACTCCTGGTATTTTCGTTCAGCATGTTGTTGCTGTAAAACCTGCACAATAATTTGGATTGGGAGATTCATAATGAGCTATAACAAACTGACTCGCGATCAAATTGCAGAACGTGTTGCCCAAGATATTCCAGATGGTGCTTATGTCAATTTAGGTATTGGATTACCAACCAAAATTGCCAGCTATTTACCTTCAGACAAAGACGTATTTTTACACTCTGAAAATGGTTTATTGGCTTTTGGTCCACCACCAGAAAAAGGACAAGAAGATCCAGAATTGATCAATGCGGGTAAAGAATTTGTCACCATGCTTACCGGCGGTGCATTTTTCCATCACGGTGATTCATTTGCCATGATGCGTGGCGGACACCTTGATATAGCAGTGCTTGGTGCATTCCAAGTTGCTGAAAATGGTGACCTTGCGAACTGGCATACAGGTGCGCCTGATGCGATTCCTGCGGTTGGTGGTGCGATGGATTTGGCTGTAGGTGCTAAAAAAGTATTTATCACCACAGACCATGTCACTAAAAAAGGTGAACCTAAAATCGTAGCGGAATTGAGCTACCCCGTTACGGGTAAAAATTGCGTAGACCGCATTTATACAGATTTATGTGTGATTGATGTGACTGCTGATGGCTTAAAAGTGATTGAAAAAGTGGATGGTTTAAGCTTTGAAGAATTGCAAAGCTTAACAGGTGCAAAATTGACTGACGCTACAGTATAAGGGATCGTCCCTCCTTTTAGAAGATATCAAAGTCCCCCTTTTTTAAAGGGGGATTTAGGGGGATTAAAAACCCCTTTGATAAAGGGGGAAGTAAAGATGGATTTAGGGGGATTATCCCCCAAGCTCCCTTTAGAAAGGGAGGCTTTATGCAAAATGTATCGGAAAGCTCATTTCTCACAAATGAGCAAGTCTCCCTTTGAAAAAGGGGGAAGTCAAGGCGGATTTAGGGAGATTTTAAAATCCCTCCCAACCTCCCTTTAGAAAAGGGAGGAGCTTTAAATATATAAAATGGAACATATGAAATGAAAAACGCATATATCATCGATGCTATTCGCACTCCATTTGGCCGCTATGCAGGTGGTCTAGCTCCTGTACGTGCTGATGATTTGGGCGCATTACCCATCAAAGCCTTGATCGAACGCAATCCATCAGTCAACTGGGAACAAGTCGACGATGTGATTTATGGCTGTGCAAACCAAGCAGGCGAAGATAACCGTAACGTTGCGCGTATGTCAGCACTTTTAGCGGGTGTACCATTTCAAGCACCAGCAACCACAGTCAATCGTTTATGCGGTTCATCGCTTGATGCTGTTGCGATGGCGGCTCGTGCCATTAAAGTCGGTGAAGCAAATCTCATCATTGCAGGTGGGGTTGAATCGATGTCACGTGCACCTTATGTGATGGGCAAGTCTGAAGGCGCTTTTGGCCGTACACAAAAAATCGAAGATACCACGATGGGTTGGCGTTTCATCAACCCAAAAATGAAAGAAATGTATGGCGTGGAAAGCATGCCGCAAACTGCTGAAAATGTCGCAGAACAGTTCAATGTCAATCGTGCTGATCAAGATGCATTTGCATTGACAAGCCAGCAACGTACTGCAGCTGCTCAAGCACGTGGCTTTTTCGATAAGGAAATTATTCCAGTTACGATCCCACAGCGTAAAGGCGATGCTGTCGTTGTTGCACAAGATGAACATCCACGTGCCTCAACGACTTTAGAAGGCTTAACCAAGCTCAAACCTGTTGTTAAGGCTGATGGTACAGTGACTGCTGGAAATGCTTCAGGAATCAATGATGGTGCTTGTGCCGTATTGATTGCTTCTGATGATGCAGTTCAAGCTTATGGTTTAAAAGCCCGTGCCAAAATCATCGGTGCGACTACAGTTGGTGTTGAGCCACGTATCATGGGCTTTGGTCCTGCACCTGCGATTAAAAAACTACTTAAACAAACAGGTTTAACACTGGAGCAAATGGATGTCATTGAACTCAATGAAGCATTTGCGGCGCAGGCGCTAGCCGTTACACGTGATCTTGGACTGCAAGATGGCGAAGCACGTGTCAATCCAAATGGTGGCGCGATTGCGATTGGTCATCCACTTGGCGCATCAGGTGCTCGTTTGGTGACTACAGCATTAAATCAACTTGAAGAGATTCAAGGAAAATATGCGCTTTGTTCAATGTGTATCGGTGTAGGTCAAGGGATTGCCTTGATTATTGAACGTGTATAAAGCCTATCTGTCATTCCCTTCTACATAAAGAAGGGAATGACTAAAGAATCAAATATAAAGGAATACTGATGCCAACATTTACATCCAATGATGCCGAAATCAATTATCAAACTTTTGGTGATGCTCACAACCCTGCCCTAATATTTTCAAATTCTTTGGGCACTAAATTTAGTATGTGGCAAACACAGATTGATTATTTTAAGACAAACCATTTTGTGATCTGTTATGACACACGTGGTCATGGTCAATCATCTGCTCCAAAAGGCCCTTATAGTATTGATCAGCTTGGTCAAGATGTTGTAAATTTATTAGATCATCTCAATATTGCAAAAGCTGACTTTTGTGGTATTTCAATGGGTGGATTAACTGGACAATGGCTTGCAATCAACAAGCCAGAACGTTTTAACCATGTAACTGTATGCAATACAGCAGCTAAAATCGGACAAGAACAAGCTTGGCTTGATCGTGCAAAACTTGTGCGCGAACAAGGTCTAAAACCGATTGCAGAAACCGCAGCATTACGTTGGTTTACCGAACCCTTTATCCAAAGCCACGCAGCAGTTGTGGACGCGATGAGTAACGATTTGGCAGCTGGCAGCTCCGAAGGTTATGCAAGTTGCTGTGAAGCTTTGGCTAAAGCGGATTTACGCGAACAACTTAAAACGATCCCAGTACCAGTGCTCATCGTTGCAGGTCAACAAGATCCTGTAACAACAGTGGTCGATGGTCAATATATGCTTGATCGCATTGAAAATGCAGAAATGTTTGAAATTAATGCTTCTCATATTTCAAATGTTGAATTGCCAAAT
Source organism: Acinetobacter gerneri DSM 14967 = CIP 107464 = MTCC 9824 (assembly GCF_000368565.1). Lineage (GTDB taxonomy): Bacteria > Pseudomonadota > Gammaproteobacteria > Pseudomonadales > Moraxellaceae > Acinetobacter > Acinetobacter gerneri. Next base: position 423,464 of record NZ_KB849544.1, read on the forward strand.
GATTTCAACGTGGCATTGGACAATTTTATTTCTGCATAATCTGTATTAGATCAGCAATAAACATCAAATCGTTATAAAAATCCTCACCTCAGTGGGGATTTTTTATGTTAAATTTTCTTCTATCTCGTTAAAAACTTATAAATCTAATTGATAGCTATATTTTTATTATTTAATAATAAATGAGGAACCAAAATGATAAAAAACATATTAATCAGCACATTCATTGTGCTGATTTCAACACAAAGTTTTGCCAAAATTGAGACCTATAAAATCATATCTGGAGGTGGAAATGATGATATGCAATTAACCCTCCAAAACCAAAATTCCAAAAAATATACAGCATATTGCAATACAAAATGCGGTGATTGCTTTGAGCCAGACGATGAAATATCAACGCTAAAAAAACAATATATTGGTAAAAAAGTTCAAGCAGAAATTAAATTTGAACAGAATAAGGGTCGTGTTGCCGGTCCTTCGGATGATGAAAAATTCTATTTTATTAAATATATGAAACTCCTTTAATCCACCTAAATAGAGAAAACAATGAAAACTAAATTCATCAGTCTAGCCTTATCACTTGGTCTTTGCTCAACGCTGACTTATGCCAAACCTGCTGAATACACCATCGTACATGGTGGCGGTATCGATGATACTTTCTTAGAAATCAAAGATCAGAAAAGAATCTATAATGTCTATTGCCAAGAACTTTGCGGAAATTGGTTTTTAGAAGATCCAAATAGTGGTGGCGAACAAATAGATCCCAAATACGTCGGACGCAAAGTTCTCGCTGATTTTAAACTAGAAGTAAATAAAGGACGTATCGTCGGTCCGGCTGAAAATGAGAAGCTATATTTCTTTAAATCACTTAAATTACTCAATAAAAAATAAGCCATCACCAAGTACAAATAAACATTGAAAAACAAGGTAAAAATCAACTAAAAAGCAGCTCAAAATACGAAAAATCAGCACTTTTTTGAACTGCTCTTATGTTAGTCTAAGACTTGATTTATAATCTTGATATAAAAATTTCAAAAGGAATTCATCATGTTAGTGGTTGTTACAGGTGCATCAACAGGTTTTGGTTACCATATCAGTAAATTGTTAGTGGAACATGGTCACAAAGTCATTGGTGTCGCGCGCCGTGAAGATAAACTAGCTGAACTAAAAAATGAGTTAAAAGACCAATTTTATCCTCTCGTAATCGATATGACTGAGCTTGATTCGATCGCGACAAAACTTGAATCACTTCCAGAAGATTTCAAAATTGATAAAATTGATGCATTGGTCAACAATGCCGGCTTAGCACTAGGTTTAGCTAGTGCTGATAAAGCCAGCCTTGATGATTGGTATCGTATGATTGACACCAATATTAAAGGCCTAGTGACCATCACCCATGTTCTTTTGCCTTATTTTGTAAAAAACAATAAAGGAACGATCATCAACATGGGCTCGGTTGCTGGTAATTATCCTTACCCAGGTGCAAATGTTTATGGTGGAACCAAAGCCTTCGTTGAACAATTTAGTCTAAATTTACGTGCTGACTTGGCTGGATATAATATTCGCGTGACCAATATTGAACCGGGACTTTGTGGTGGTACAGAATTCTCCTTGGTACGTTTCCACGGCGACCAAAATAAGGCTGATAATGTCTATGATGGCGTTAAAGCGTTATCACCAGAAGATATTGCCAATACCGTAGACTGGATTTTAGCGCTTCCTGAGCATGTCAATGTTAACCGCATCGAACTCATGCCAGTGATGCAAAGTTTTAATGGTTTTAATGTCGTTAAAAAATAATAGACTCAAAAAAATGAGAGCTATACTTTAGCTCTCATTGAATTAAAAATGATCTCTCTCAGATGTTTATACAATAATTTTTGAAATTAATTTTGCTTCAACCAGTTTTTCTTCAGATAAATCTGATTTTAATTCAATCAGATATTTCCCATTTGAATATAAAATAGAATCATCTTTAACCGCAAAACTCATCACGCCTTTTTTAACCAGCGTTACTTGACCATCACGAGATCGTTTCATCAACTGCCAAGAATTTGGAATTGTGCCGGGGTATTTTTCACCCTTCTTACTATTTGCTTCTAGGTTCTTCTGTGCTTTGATCAAATTTCCTTCAACAAAAAGTTCCTCTTCAGACTTTTGTTTATCAATTGCTGGATTTTGCCCTGCCGTTTTCGAACTTGTTTTAAGTGACTCACCAGAATAACGTTGTGTGAAAAAGTCCAACCAACCAACGATTGCACGGATAATTTTAAACGGCGCTTGAATAATATCTTTAAAAAATCCAAAAGATGACTCCGTTTGCCCTGCCCTTAAATAAGGTCTTTGAATAAAATACAAAGAACCCTGCTGATCAATCTGAGGTTTTAGAAAATCATATTTAGGATCTGCAAATTTCGTTTCTAATTCACCAGTACTCAAATCCAAATGAAAAATTTCACGAGGACCAAGGAATACACCGTTTTCACCACCTCCTAACCCGCAAGAATCATAATAAATTTGGTCTACATGATGTGGATCAAAGATTGGATTTGCATCAATGCACTCCCCCTCAGTGATAAATTGGGAACGATTTGAATCCAAAGGTAAAATACACAAATGCGTCCCATAACCTTGTTGTTCTTGAACAGATAAGACCAAACGCTTTTTAAAATGATCAAATGCCATATCTTGGGCAATAAAATCATTTTTTCGGAGTACTAAACCTTCTGTATCTTGTAGATTTTGGATGGGTTTGATATTGATTGCCATCCCGTCGTCCAGTCTTGCACTATATATAATGTTTTCTGAATCCAAAACCACAGCATCTGTTGCATAGGCTAGACCATAGCCCTCATCTTCATCATAGCGATTGAGCCCCATAAACTGTGCCCCCGTGCCTTTCATTTTCCATTCTTTTCTTTGTCGAATTTCATCCAGATTTTTTTTATATTGATCAATTGCCTGACATGGCATAGTCACTGTCTTATTATTCTCATAAATATGAATTTGATTATTCGCAATAAAATATAATTTAGTCATCTTTTTTCCTTATCATCATTTATGTTTTTTAGTCATTTAAAAGTTTAAATAAACGTATAAAGAGCGAAAAACTCAAAAACATTGAAGTCCTTAATCTAGCATAAAATATAGCTTTTTTTTTATACTTATAACTTAAAAAATATTCAAATATTTAGCCAAATGCAAAACTTTAAAATGATTAATTACATACAATTCAATACATTTCCCCGCACAACATCGAGTTTATTTCTCATATTTTGAGAGATAAAGCAATTATAAAATGATATTGATTTCATAATACTTTTATTTCTTCTGTGTGCTTTTTTGTTGAATACAAGCCTTACTTTTTAAATTAAATTTTAAAATATATAAGTGACAAAACTTTGAATTACAATAATGTGAAATGGATAGGGATTTTATGGATTCAGCAAAAAAAGCAGAGTTACATGATGAAGCGGTAATCCTCCCTAAAAATAATTGAGTTTAAAAGTAGAAAATCGAATAACCTTGATTTAAGGAGATTTTCTATGAAAACATCTAAGTATTCAGACAGCTTGATCATGAGTATCTTGAAGCAAGCTGAAGCAGGAACACCCATACCGAACTTGTGCCGCGAACATGGTATGAGCTCTGCTACATTCTACAAGTGGAAGTCCAAATATGGCGGCATGGATCTTTCAATGATGACGCGGCTTAAAGAACTTGAGGCTGAAAATGCCCGTTTAAAACGCATGTATGCTGATGAGCGGCTAAAGTCAGACATCTTGCAAGATGCACTTTTAAAAAAGTTTTAAGGCCTGTTCAGCGAAAGTCACTTGCTCAGCAAGCTACTGAGCAATTTAAGATTTCAATCAGCATGGCCTGCTTAATTTTTAAAGTCAGTCAAACGTGTTATCGCTATAAAGCTCGTTTAGATGAAGAGAATCAACAGATTGCCGAATGGTTGATTCAATTAACCAATGATCATAAAACATGGGGCTTCAAGCTTTGTTTCCTGTATTTGCGTAATGTTAAAAAATACAAATGGAACCACAAACGTGTCTATCGCATTTATAAGGAGCTTGAGCTTAATTTAAGAATCAAGCCTAATAAGCGGATTAAACGAGAACAGCCTGAAACCCTTGCAGTACCGACAGCTAAGAATGAATCATGGTCAATGGACTTTATGTATGATCAACTCAGTGATGGACGTAGTTATCGAGTTCACAACGTGATTGATGACTATAATCGCGAGTCATTGGATATATTGATTGACTTTTCGTTGCCAGCAGAACGTGTGCTGAGAGGACTTGATCAGCTCATTGAATGGCGAGGTAAACCTAAACGCATTAGAACCGACAATGGCCCAGAGTATATAAGTGAGCTGATGGAAAAGTGGTGTGATCAGCATGGTATTGAGCATGTATTTACTCAACCAGGCAATCCACAGCAAAATGCATATGTTGAGCGATTTAATCGTACAGTACGTTATGAGTGTCTAAATCAATATTTATTTCGAGATCTGAGCGAGGTGCAGGACTATACAACTGACTGGCAGTACTTTTATAATCATGAACGACCTCATATGTCAGTAAATGGTTGTCCACCTATTTTTAAACAATAACAAGGCTTTAGATTTTCTACCCATTAATTCAATTAAAAATGGGGGTATTACCAAGCCAGTCGTGTCAAAGCGATCGTCGGAGCAGCTTCGGGGAATTTGGTTGAATGGTTTGATTTCTATATATATGCCTCATTTGCCATATATTTCCAACATGCCCTCACCGATCCAAATATGAGTGAATCCTCTAAAGCAATTTATGTTTGGGGGGTCTTTGCTGCAAGCTTCTTTATGCGTCCGATTGGGAGTTGGCTATTTGGTTGGATTGGTGATCGCTATGGTCGTAAAACCTCTATGACGATTTCGATTACCTTAATGGCGATTAGTTCATTTCTCTTTGCTGCATTGCCAACCTATGCGCAGGTTGGTGCCTTAGCACCATTTTTATTACTTGCGGTTCGCTTGTTACAAGGCTTATCCGTCGGTGGTGAGTACGGTACTGTCGCAACCTATATGAGCGAAGTCGCTCAAAAAGGTAAACGTGGTTTTTATTCTTCATTTCAATATGTCACCCTTTCTGGTGGTCAGTTATTAGCTAGCCTGCTTGGAGTGATCTTATTGGCGCTCATGAGTAAAGAACAACTTCAAGATGGTGGTTGGCGTATTCCATTTATCATCGGAGGATGTGTAGCCATTTTATCCTTCTTTGCTCGTCGTCACCTCAAAGAAACCTTAACAGAAGAAGACTCTAAAAAAGAAGGCTCTGGTAGCTTAAAAGAAATGCTTACCAAAGAATGGCGTCCTTTTTTATTAGTCGTTGGCTTTACCTCAGCAGGCTCACTGGTCTTTTATGTACTCACCGTTTATTCAAAAACCTATATTTCAAGTCTAGGCTTTAGCGATAAAATCACCGGTTATATGATGACCATTGCCTTATTTGTATATATGTGTGCACAGCCTATTTTCGGGATCATTTCCGATAAAATCGGGCGTCGAGCATCTATGCTGAGCTTTAGTATTTTATCTGCGATCTTTATCTATCCTGTGATGGTTTTTGGTATGCACCATTTCAGTTATTCGCCTGTGATTGTGACACTTTTACTCATTTTCTTGATGATGATTTTGAGTTTTTATACATCGATCAGCGGTATTGTGAAAGCTGAGATGTTCCCTCCATATGTGCGTGCGCTAGGCGTAGGCTTTGCTTATGCTGTTGGTAATGCCATATTTGGTGGTTCAGCTCCAGCTGTAGCGTTACAGTTCAAAAATGTAGGACATGAAAATACATTCTTTATTTATGTGATTATTATGCTTCTTATTTGTATTTTCTGTAGCTCTAAACTTCCGAAAAAACCAAAATATTTACATCATGATGATTAAATTTTGCACTCAATAGCAGATTAATTTACAAGCATAAATAATTATTTGAAAAAGGTCTTCAATAGACCTTTTTTAATTTATAAAATGAAAAAGTTCTGAATTAAATTGTTGTATTACATCACATTTGTTATAGTGGATACTCTAAACAATAATTTAAAACAAATGATGAAAAAACTTGTAATCTTTTCAGGTGCCGGCATGAGTGCTGAAAGTGGTATCAGTACTTTCCGTGATCATGATGGGCTTTGGGAAAACTATGATATTCAGCAAGTTGCAACACCAGAAGCATGGCAAAAAGACCCTGCGTTGGTTCAAAGATTTTATAATGAAAGGCGTAAAAATATCATAGACGCTGAGCCCAATCTTGCACATAAGATCATTGCTGATCTTGATAATTATTATAATACGCACGTCATTACGCAAAATATTGATGATTTACATGAACGTGCTGGCAGTCAAAATGTTCTACATTTACATGGCAATATTCGTTTAGCAAAAAGCTCTAAACCCGATGCTCAATATTCTCAAGAATTTTATCCTATAGAAGGTACTGAGCTTGATCTTGAAAAAGACAAATGCCCAGAAGGATATCCGCTTCGTCCGCACGTGGTGTGGTTTGGAGAAGCTGTTCCTGCCTATGAAGAAGCCATAAAACTCATTCACGATGCAGATATTTTCATCGTGATCGGTTCAACGCTTTCGGTATACCCTGTTGCTGGTTTGGTACATGGTATTCCAGAATATTGTGATGCTTATTATATCGATCCAAAAGCGGATGCCAGCCGTGTTCCTTATCTGTATCAATGTTTAAATATGACTGCAACTGAGGGTATGAAGTTGTTATTTAAACAGTTGCAGACCTAAATATCTCCATTTTGTCAGCTCAAAAAAATAGCCCGAAAATAGGGCTATTTTAAAAAATAGAATGAGAAGAAATTTTTTATTTAATAAAGCGTTTCATCAAAGAACGAACGCTTTTATATAAGATAATTCCTACAAAAATAACTAAATAAAGAGGCCAAATCGTCACTAAAATAACCAATAAATCCAATATGAACTGCCAACCATATAAAACGCCATTCCAAGCACGTTTCCAGAAACTATCACCATTCAAACGTGCAACCGCATCTATATCAACATCTATTCTTTCACGTACAGTCGCAGGTTGAGTTACGATGAGGTGAATCGTGCTATAGCGTACTCGATCTTGTACTTCCATATTGGTTAAACGTGCAATTTCATTTAATTCTGGACATTTTGAGTCGCTAGGAACGGTTTGTGTTTGGCTTATTTTTTCTTCCAATAACCGTAGTTCATATCGTTTAGCCGTATATTGTTGCTGATTGAGAAAATACATCAAAGGCAATAACGCATTGACAAAACCCGCCGCTTTTTCACTTGGAATTCGTACGATAATATCTGCACGCGGATTTACTTTCTCAAATATTTTAATTTTACCATCAGCAATTTTTTCAGATTGAGTATCAACAACGGTGAAGTCGATATTCTTTTGTTCAACAAAACCGCCTGCATCAAAAGTCAACTTATCAATATCAAGTGCTGTTTTAACAACATCTTTGGCAGTGAAGTCAACATTTGCTTCCCTGACCATGCGACGTGTAGCTTCTGCAGGATTGACTTGTGTATTTAAAATGACTTCAGGTTTTTGTTCTGTCGCTGGCGTAGTATTCGGTTCATGCACAGCTTCAGCTTGTGTAGCACTGTCTGTTGCAACTTGTGCAGCATCGGCAGCTTGAGCATCAGTTGACGCATCGCTAGCCGCTTCCTTTTTTGCACAACCAGAAATTAAGCTAATTAAAAGGAGTGTAAGTACAATCGATTTATTTTGCATTTTGTTCACTTTATTATAGAAATAGAATTGAATTATTAAAAATAAGTATATAAATTTTTTAATTTATTTCAATAAAATAATAAAGCGACAAATATTAAATTTATCGCCTTATTAAAATCAAGCACTTAGTACTTATAAAAAGTTCATCATGCCCATTAGCCCACTTGATTCATTTCTTCATAAGGGCGAACAGCAATTGCAGATACAAGATTTTCAAATGAGAAAATTTCATCCATTTGCTCTTTGCTCAATAGATTTTGCTCAAGTACCACTTCTTGTATTGTTTTATTTTGCGCAATACATAGCTTACCGATTTCATCACATTTCGCATGTCCTAAAATCGGGTCTAATAATGTCACGATACCGACACTACGCATCACAGCATCATGACAAGACTGAACATTTGCCTCGATACCTTGTATGCACTTTTCATCCAAACTTTGAATACCATTGATCAATAAATTGATGGATTCATTAATTGAAACTGCAATGACTGGTTCCATAACATTTAATTGCAACTGACCTGCTTCTGCTGCAAAGGTAATCGTTAAATCATTGCCGATGACTTTAAAAGCAATCTGATTGACTACTTCAGGTATAACAGGATTGACTTTTGCAGGCATGATTGATGAACCCGCCTGAAGCTCAGGCAAACGGATTTCTCCAAGCCCTGTACGAGGACCAGAACTCAAAAGACGTAAGTCATTACAGATTTTTGAAAGTTTTACTGCTAGACGTTTTAGGGTACTCGATAAAATAATAAATACACCACAGTCACTGGTTGCTTCAACATAATCTTCAGCACCCGTCAGATTTAATCCTGTGATTTGTTTAAGATTTTCACCAACTTCAGCGGCATAACCATGCGGTGTATTGACCCCAGTACCGATCGCTGTTGCACCCAAGTTAATTTCAAGTAATAAATTACGCGTACGCTGGATCAGACGCACATCCTCTTTTAACAAAGTCGCGAATGCGTGAAATTCTTGACCTAAGGTCATCGGCACTGCATCTTGCAATTGGGTACGCCCCATTTTTAAGACATTTTGAAATTCGACTGATTTGTCGATGATGCTATGGATCAACTTATTCATTTGTTGAATCAATCCATCCAAAGCATAGAACGTCGCCAAACGTAATGCTGTAGGATAAACATCATTGGTTGATTGAGATTTATTTACGTGATCATTTGGGTGAATAATACTATAACTACCTTTTTCATAGCCCAAATAGCCCAGTGCAATATTGGCGATGACTTCATTGGTATTCATGTTGATTGAAGTACCAGCTCCACCTTGGAAGACATCTGATGGAAATGAACTTCCCCAATTTTCAGGTTGTGCAATCAACTCATCACATGCACGCTGAATCGCCTCACTGATTTGTTCAGAAATTTTGCCAAATTTGAGATTGGCTTGTGCTGAAGCTTTTTTGACTTGGGCTAAAGCACGGATAAAATGTAGTTGCTCACCCACTGTATGCGTAGAAATTTTAAAGTTTTCTAAAGCACGTAATGTGTGAATACCATAATAACAATCTACAGGCACCTCTTTAGCACCTAGGAGATCTTTTTCTATTCTTGTTTTCGCCGCTTGAACCGTTTCCACTTTAAATACTCACAATATGCACAATCATGGTGCAGTAACAAAATGTTAAACCTTCGATATACAGAATCTAGATTTAATTTATATATTTTAGCAATACATTATTAAGATTATATATTCTATTGTTTAGTTTGTAACTTTGTGTAATTTATATATTAACATATCATATTATTTTAAAATATAAAATGAAGATTAATCATTTTAAAAAATACTATCACTTATTTTAATTAAAGCGCATTTATTTATTAAAAAATCGCTTTGTAAAGAAATGTACATTTTGCAACACAAGGCTCTCATAAACACATTATAAAAATTACATCCTTTGTTTTTGATTTTGTGGTTGAATCTCGGCATTAGTGAATCACTATAAAAATAAACTTGGAATATAGATCCAATGGAAAAAGGATACCTTTTATGGATTTTTTAAACCCGACCGTTATTACCTTTATTTTTTATATCATCGCAATGGTCTGTATTGGACTCTATGCATATAAATCAACCTCAGACTTCTCAGATTATATTTTGGGTGGTCGTAGTTTAGGAAGTTTTGTTACTGCTTTATCCGCTGGTGCATCTGATATGAGTGGTTGGTTACTCATGGGTTTGCCTGGTGCGATTTATTTATCTGGTCTTTCTGAAGCTTGGATTGCCATAGGTCTAATCATCGGTGCATGGTTAAACTGGCTCTTAGTTGCAGGTCGACTGCGTGTGCATACTGAAGTACAAAATAATGCTTTAACATTGCCTGACTATTTCACTAGTCGTTTTGGTGATCATAAAAAAGTTTTACGTATTATTTCTGCTTTGGTCATTTTGGTATTCTTTGCGATCTACTGTGCTTCAGGCATGGTGGCTGGTGCTCGTTTGTTTGAAAGTATCTTTGGATTGTCTTATACAACAGCGCTTTGGATCAGTGCAATTGCAACGATTAGCTATGTGTGTATCGGTGGCTTCTTGGCAATCAGTTGGACCGATACCTTCCAAGCAGGTTTAATGATTTTTGCTTTATTACTCACTCCGATCATCACGTATTTGGCTTTAGGTGATACTAGCCAATTCGCACATTTATTGGAAACTGCACGCCCACATGCAACCAATATGCTGACTGGATTGAGTTTTGTAGCGATTATTTCCTCTTGTGCTTGGGGTTTGGGCTATTTTGGTCAACCGCACATTTTGGTCCGTTTCATGGCAGCAGATTCAGTACGCTCTATACCGATGGCACGTAAAATCGGTATGTCTTGGATGATTTTATGTCTAGGTGGTGCTGTAGGTGCTGGTTTTATTGCGATTGCGTATTTCCAAGCTCATCCTGATTTGGCTACTGCAGTGACTCAAAACCCTGAAACGGTATTTATGGAATTGACCAAAATTTTGTTCAATCCATGGGTTGCCGGTATTGTTCTTGCTGCGATTTTAGCAGCAGTAATGAGTACTTTGAGTTGTCAACTTTTGGTTTGTTCAAGTACCTTAACTGAAGATTTATATAAAGGATTTGTCCGTAAAAATGCCACTCAAAGTGAGTTGGTGTGGGTCGGTCGTTTAATGGTTCTTGCCATTTCAGTTTTGGCAATCTTCCTTGCACTTAACCCAAGTAGTAAAGTTTTAGGTTTAGTTTCTTATGCATGGGCGGGCTTTGGTGCAGCATTTGGACCATTGATTATCTTGTCTTTGTTCTGGAAACGCATGACTTTAAACGGAGCATTGGTCGGAATCATCTTAGGTGCTTCTACCGTTATTATCTGGAAAAACTATTTTGCCCAATCTACTGGATTGTATGAAATCGTACCAGGTTTCTTCCTTTCACTGATCAGTATCATTGTGGTGAGCTTACTCGATAAAGCGCCTTCACAAGATGTCATTGATCGTTTTGAAAAAGCAGATCAGCTTTATAAAACTGAAATGCAAAATTTGAAAAATCCAGCTTTTAATCCTAAAACTGAATTAAATATGGATTGATTTAATCCAATTCTCCCACCAAGCCCAGTGTGTTCACTGGGCTTTTTAATGTATATGAGTATATTGACCAAGCATAAAAATGAAATAACAATGTTATTTCATTTTTAAAATACAAAAACTCAAATATCCAAGCCAAGCAGATACCGAAAAAATGCTGAGTTATATTTATCAAAATAATCAGAATAAAACGCCAAATGATATGGAGATCTATTACATCAAAACCAGTTTGAACAAATACCCAAATTTATATACCCAGCAGTTTCAAAAAAATGAATATCACGCCATTAATCAAAAAATTAATTTCAAAATCACGCAATAATTCATTATTTCTTTGGTTTTGTTTTAAAATTTAAATTGACTTGGTTGCTTTCCTTGATGACTTCCATCACAGGATAGCTACGTGTTTCTTTAACACCTGGCAATTGCCACAACACCTGCCCTGATATACGGCGGAATTCTTCCATATTTGCACAGCGTATTTTGACTAAAAAATCAAATCCCCCACTGATCATATGACATGCCACAATCTCTGGATACTGCACAACAGCGTGTGAAAAATCATCCAAAATATTGGGTGTTGTCTTATCTAAAAGTATCTCAACAAAGACCACAAAACTGGCATTGAGCAGATCAGGATTGAGCTTGGCTTCATAGCCCAATATAAATCCTTCACTCCCCAATTTTTGCACACGAGCCAGTGCCGCAGTCGGCGATAGGTTAACGGCTTCAGCCAATTTGATGTTGGAAATTCGACCGTCATTTTGCAGGATATCTAAAATCCGAATATCTATGCGATCTAGGGTTAAAAAAGCACTTGTCATGAAATATATCTCTAAAAGATGCCTCAATTTTAGTGAGTTCTGCGGCATTTATTCTGTAATCATAAATTAAATACTAGATCCCACTCAAGATTAATTTTTATCTCAAGCCTTTTTCGTCACAGGATGTTGACATGAATATGTTGGATAACACTTTGCAATCAGACCTCCCTCCCCCGAGTTTTGACTATATTACTGAATTTAAAGAAAAGAATGATTTTGAAGAAGCCATCAATAGCGCGTGGCGTCGCCCAGAATCTGAATGCGTCGAAAATTTACTTGCCAATGCCAATATTCCCGATGAATTGAATACAAAAATTCATGACTTAGCTTTTGACCTCGCACACAGCTTAAGAGAACAAAAAAGTGCTTCTGGCAAAGCAGGCATCGTACAAGGCTTACTGCAAGAATTTTCTTTATCTTCTCAAGAAGGTATCGCTTTGATGTGTCTTGCTGAGGCTTTATTGCGTATCCCTGATACTGCAACCCGTGACCTTCTGATCAAAGACAAAATTAACCAAGGCAACTGGAAAGACCATTTGGGTCAAAGTAGCTTAATGTTTGTCAATGCAGCTGCTTGGGGCTTGATGCTCACAGGCAAATTGATGGAAACCCCTAAACAAAATAGCCTTTCAGGTATTTTGACGTCTTTATTGGCTCGTAGTGGACGCGGTATCATCCGTAAAGCTGTCGATGTTGCTATGCGTATGATGGGTGAACAGTTTGTGACTGGCGAAACCATCGAAGAAGCGCTTGATCATGCCAAAGTACTTGAAGATAAAGGCTTCCGCTATTCATATGATATGTTAGGTGAAGCGGCCCTCACCGACCATGATGCTGATCGTTATTTTGATGACTATACCAATGCGATTCATGCAATCGGCAAAGCGTCAAAAGACAAAGATGTCTATGACGGTCCGGGTATTTCAATCAAACTTTCAGCACTGCATCCTCGTTATGTCCGTGCCCAAACTGATTTGGTTCATCAAGAGCTCTATCCTAAGATTTTAAATTTAGCGCTTTTAGCTAAAAATTATAATATCGGTCTCAATATCGATGCTGAAGAATCTGAGCGTTTAGAGATTTCTCTAGAACTTTTAGAACGCTTATGCTTTGAACCTGCACTCAGTGATTGGAAAGGAATTGGCTTTGTGATCCAAGCCTACCAAAAACGTTGCTTCTACGTCGTTGACTATGTGATTGATCTAGCGAAACGCAGTGAAAAACGCCTCATGATCCGCTTAGTTAAAGGCGCATACTGGGACAGCGAAATCAAAAAAGCGCAAATTGACGGTATGACGGATTATCCAGTATTTACCCGCAAAGTTCATACAGATTTGTCTTATATTGCTTGTGCGAAAAAGCTTTTGGCAGCCCCTGAAAATATCTACCCTCAGTTTGCAACACACAATGCTCAAACATTGGCGACAATCTACCAGTTGGCAAATCCTGAAAAATATTATAATGGTCAATACGAGTTCCAATGCTTACATGGCATGGGTGAACCATTGTATCAACAAGTGGTTGGTAATGTTGCTGATCAAAAACTTGGTGTTCCATGTCGTATCTATGCGCCAGTCGGTAACCATGAAACCCTGCTCGCCTATTTAGTGCGACGTTTATTAGAAAATGGTGCAAATACATCATTTGTTAACCGTATTGCAGACAAAACCATCGAGCTCGAAGATCTGATTGAAAATCCTGTTCAAGAAATCCAAGCTTCAGCAAAAAAAGAAGGTGTGGTGGGTCGAAAGCACCCTGCGATTCCTTTGGCAGCAGATCTTTATCAACCTGTACGTGAAAACTCAGCAGGTCTTGATTTAGCTGATGATTCAGTGCTCAAAGAGTTAAATGATAAAGTACAAAAATACATCCAACATACGTGGACTTGCCAACCTGAAATCGCAGGTCTAAATGATGCAGATTTTGACAACATCATCGCTCAAGAAATCCGTAATCCTTCAAAACATGCCGACATCGTTGGTACTGTAAAAGAAACAGCATTGGATCAAATTGATACTGCATTAACTCAAGCAGAACAAGCTTTTATCGAATGGAATCAAACAGATCGCCAACAACGTGCAGCTATCTTGCTAAAAGCATCGAACATGATGCAGGCACGTATCCAAGAATTGATGGTTTTACTCAATCGTGAAAGTGGTAAAACCTATAGCAATGGTATCGCTGAAGTTCGAGAAGCTGTTGATTTCTTAAAATATTACTCAGCACAAACTGAATCATTATCAACTGAGCAAAATTTCCAAGCATTGGGTCCTGTACTTTGTATTAGTCCATGGAACTTCCCATTGGCTATTTTTACAGGGCAAATTGCAGCTGCTTTGCTCGCTGGAAATACCGTTCTTGCAAAACCTGCTGAACAAACTCCGCTGATTGCTTCTGTTGCTGTACAAATTTTACATGAAGCTGGTGTACCTAAAGCCGTTTTACAACTTGTACCTGGTCAAGGTGAAACCGTTGGTTCTGCACTCAGTCAAGATGCTCGAATCCAAGCAGTCATGTTTACAGGTTCTACTGCTGTCGCTAAAATTTTGCAAAAAACACTCTCTACTCGTCTCAGCCATGAGCAACGCCCTATTCCGCTTATCGCAGAAACAGGTGGTCAAAATGCGATGATCGTAGATTCTTCAGCATTAACTGAACAAGCTGTGCTCGATATCGTAAGTTCTGCTTTTGACAGTGCAGGTCAACGTTGTTCAGCATTACGTCTCCTTTGCGTACAAGAAGATAATGCAAAAAATCTGATCAACATGCTCAAAGGTGCGATGCAGCAACTGATTGTTGGTAATCCAATTTATTTAAAAACCGACATCGGTCCTGTGATTGATTTGGAAGCAAAACAGAATATCGACCAACATATTGAAAAAATGAAAAGCAAAGGTCATGCTGTTTTCCAATTGGCTCGCAATGCCAATGATGAAAGCTTGCAAGCAGGTACTTTTGTATGCCCAACATTGATTGAGCTACCAGATTTAAATGACTTACAAAAAGAAGTCTTTGGTCCTGTGCTACACGTAATTACTTATAAATATGGTGAATTGGACAAATTGATCGCCAATATCAATGCTAAAGGTTATGGCTTGACCATGGGTCTACATACTCGAATCGATGAAACGATCCAATATGTAAGCCAGCATGCCGAAGTGGGCAATTTGTATATCAACCGCAATATCGTAGGTGCTGTCGTAGGGGTGCAACCTTTTGGTGGCGAAGGTCTGTCTGGTACAGGTCCTAAAGCTGGCGGATCATTGTATTTACACAAACTCATGCAAGCACATCCTGATCTTAAATCACAAGCTTTTGGGACATTGGAAAAATTCAATGCTGTGCCTGAGCAAAGTCTTCATCAAGAATTTAAAACTTGGGCGGCGACGAAATTTCCACAAGTTAAATTGCAGGATCATACGCACAATCCAGTCGGTATCTACCGTTTGCCAACACCAACGGGCGAGACCAACCATTATGCGATTGTACCGCGCAATCAAATCTTATGTATTTCTGCTCAAGATGATGATTTTGTTCAACAACTCAATGCTGTGTTTGCGCTCAATACAACGCCAGTTGTACTCGCTGAAAACAGTTTTGTTTTGAAATATCTCAATAGCATGCCGACGAAACTCAAACAAAGTTTCAAAGTCATCGCAGATATAAGCAAGGGTGAATTTGATGTGGTATTACACCGTGGATCACAAAGCTCACTACAAAACTTGCAAACACAAATCGCCAATCGTGATGGAGCAATCATCGGTATTTATCACTTGCAACAAGATGATGAAACCATTGCCCTGCACCGTTTAGTCTTTGAGCGTGCGATCAGTACAAATACGGCTGCTGCGGGCGGAAATGCGAGTTTAATGACTTTAGATGATGCATAAATAAAATCTAAGAAAATAAAGAAATACCCACTTCAGCGTTTCCAAGCCAATGACATGGCTTGGAATTTTTTTGGCTTTTAAATATACTCAATATTTCCCGATGCTTATAAAAATATGCTGACATTTCTTATTCCTTTTCTTATTGCAGTCACCTTATTAACCCTTACGCCAGGTTTAGATACTGCACTGATTATTAGAACTGCGACCGTTGAAAATAAACAAACTGCATTAAAAGCAGCACTCGGTATCAACTTAGGCTGTATCTTGTGGGGCATACTTGTGGCGTTTGGTGTGGCAACCATTTTGCAGCAATCTATTATCGCATTTACAATTTTAAAATGGTGTGGTGCAGCTTATTTGGCATGGATCGGAATAAAACTTCTCATACATCCTCAACAGCATATTGATATCGAAGCAAATTTAACACTTAAATCAAATCCAAATTGGTTTCTGCGTGGGCTATTTGGCAATTTACTGAACCCGAAAATAGGCATTTTTTATATTTCATTTTTACCACAATTTGTACCGACACATGCGACACATCCAAGCTTATGGATCATGTTCCTCGTCTTTTTACATGTATTTATTGGTTTTACTTGGTGCAATTTTCTAATATTTTTCTCGCAAAAATTAAATCATTTACTGAAAAGTAGAAATTTCATTAAAAACATGGACAGAGTGACTGGCATTATATTTTTTGCGTTTGCGATTAAATTAGTTTTCAGTAAAAGATAAATTTGAAATCATCGTGCAAATGAAAACTTTCCCAAGCTAAAAACATGTTTTTTTGATACCATGCTCTTTTGCACTATGTTTGTGATTTTTCTGTTTTATGACTGCATCTTATCAACAACAGCTTCAAGCCAAAATCGATCGAATTACTGAACAATTTTCAGAGTTTAATCCACCTGCTCTCGAAGTGTTCCAATCGCCTGAACAACATTTCCGTATGCGTGCAGAGTTTCGCATTTGGCATACTGAAAATGATATGTTCTATGCAATGTTTGAACGCAATACAGAAGATCAACAGAAAAAAGTGATTCGTATTGATCAGTTCCCTATTGCTGATGAAAATATCAACCGTTTAATGCCTGTACTTTTAAATGAACTTAAAGCCGATGAAGTTTTATCTAAGCGACTTTTTGAAGTGCATTTTATAACGACATTAAAAGGTGAAACACTGGTTTCACTGATTTATCACCGCAAACTTGACGAAGATTGGCAACCCAAAGCGACCGCGCTTGCAGAAAAATTAAATATCAAAATGATTGGTCGTAGCCGTGGGCAAAAATTCGTTTTGAGTGACGAGTTTGTGGTTGAAGAATTACAGGTTTTTGATCGTACATTTAAATATAAACAAATCGAAAGTAGCTTTACTCAACCCAACGCTCAAGTTTGTCAAAAAATGTTGGAATGGGCATGTAATTCTGTCGCTGGAGAAAATCAAGATCTACTTGAACTCTACTGCGGAAATGGCAACTTTACCCTTCCACTTTCGCTACATTTCAAGCGTGTTTTAGCAACCGAATTGGCTAAGTCTTCAGTCTATGCTGCAAAATGGAATATCGAACAAAATCATATTGATAATATCCAGATTGCACGTTTATCAGCAGAAGAATTTACTGAAGCCTATCAAAGTAAACGTGAATTTAGACGTTTACAAGAAGCGGAAATTGATATCCAAAGTTATCAATTTGATACCGTGTTTGTCGATCCTCCACGTGCAGGGATCGATGATGACACATTGAAATTATTACAAGATTTTGATCGTATTTTATATATTTCATGCAATCCAGATACTTTGTTTGAAAATCTAAAAACACTGACACAAACGCATAAAATTGAAAAATTTGCGTTATTTGATCAATTTCCATATACCCACCATGTCGAATCTGGCGTACTGCTACAAAAGATTTAAACAATTTATTTCATTGTAAAAATTGCCATATTATTTATGTGGCATTTTTATACGATATATTCATAAGTAAATCATTTAGTTAATTAGACCCTTTTATAAGATACTGGTCATTATTTTGTCATACACTTGTTTTAATGCGCAAAATTGAAGCATTTGAACGCATAAGGTCATCATGCAAGACTTGTATTTTATTTTATATTGGCTATATTTCGAACTATGTTTGGCTATGTATGAAGGCTCTATGAGTTTTTGGCAAAAGCTGTTTATGGCAAATCAACAGCATAACGAGCATAAAAATCAAATTGCTTGTGTTGAAAATGATTGCTCTTGTAAGTCTAACGATCAGCTTCTCAAAGCGTTGTTAAATGCACATGATGAAGATGTGATTGCTGGAATTAAAAAAGTATTAATGTCGCGAGGCTTTAATAAAAAAGAGTTAAACGATCTTCTGCATCCACCTATTCAATAGTCATGGATGGCAACAAAAAGCACTTAGACCTCTAAGTGCTTTTTTATTTTCATTTTAATATCTTGCTAAGCACGATCATATTTTCCTTCATCTCAAAAAAATTGATCTAAGCGAAGCCAATGACCGAAAATCCCCCCTTAAATATGCCGATTGCCCCCTTTTTTTGATCATTAAAAATATGATTCACTCATCATGTCTAAGTTATTTATTCAAAATGATATTCTCATTATTTTCTGTTCGGGAAGAACAGACATAGCACCGTGAATTTAAATAGCTCAGATATAAAAATGAATGACAATGAATATAAAATAATCACACAAGGATCGTGAGCAATGAAATTAAAGCCCGTCATTTTAAGTTTAGTTAGCTTATTGCCCAGTGCCTATATACATGCAGCCGCACTCGACCAATCAGGACAGTCGATTTTAGCTTTTCTGGAAGATAATAATTATTTTGAAGCCAGTATAACCGCAGTTGATCCCCACATCTCAGGACAAGTCCGTAATCGTGCTGATTTGGTCGGTGATAGCCAAGATCTAAGTACAGGCAATATGGGGAATAATTTTCAATATTATAATGCTGCACTCAAATTGCAATTGAACGATCAATTCGCCTTTGGACTGATCTATGATCAGCCTTATGGAGCGGATATTCGCTACCCGATGAAGCCCAATAATACTTTTTCAGATAATGAAATAAGTCAGCAAGCCACCTCAGTCAATGTCGATACACAAAACGTCAATTTGATATTGGGATATTCTCCAGTCAAAAATTTCCAAGTCTATGCAGGACCCGTTTATCAAACTGTAAAGGGAAATGTTGCGCTTCGGGGTAATTCTTATAGTATTTTCAGTGGCTATGATGCCAATTTTAAAGAAGACCATGCATTTGGTTGGTTAGCAGGACTGTCCTATCAAATTCCTGAGATTGCCTTAAAAGCTGCTATTACCTATCGCTCAAAAATAGACCATGATATTGATGCCCGTGAAAGCATCTATGGACAAGCCCTAGAACTAACTCAAGCCAATAAAACTAAAATTAGTACACCGCAATCTGTCAATATCGATTTTCAAACAGGTGTTTATAAAGATACTTTGGCCTATGCCAATTTACGTTGGGTCAACTGGAAAGATTTTGTGATACGTCCTACCCAGTTTGGCGCGATGACTGAAATGGCAACTGGGGAAATGACGCAGGGCTTATATGATGGTGGTTTTAATCTTGATGGTTATCAAAAAGATCAATATGGCATTACCTTAGGTCTAGGACACCAATTCAATCAACAATGGAGCGCTTCAGGAGAAGTCAGTTGGGACTCTGGTACGGGCAATCCTGCTTCCACCCTCAACCCAACGAAGGGTTCTGTCGGTGTTGGCTTGGGTGTGCAGTTTAACCCTGCACAAAATTATTTTATTGCGGCTGGCGTGAAGTATCTTTGGCTAGGTGATGCAACTGCTGAAGATGGTACATATTACCTCCCTATTCCGGGTATCAAACCTATCGCGGAACAAGCAGATTTTAAAGATAATTATGCGATGGCTTATGGTTTGAAAATTGGTTACCGATTCTAAACTTTGTTGATAGCAAAAGTTGATCAGAAAAATTTATCGTGCTTTCTGATCAACTACTAGGTTTTGTTCAATTTTAGCTGATAACTAAATTCAGTTGTAAAATGTCAACAAACCCTAGTATTTAGAATGAAACTTAAGGCTCCAACGACTTATTTTTACCATAAAATTCATTTGAATATTGCTCGATAAATTTGACCAACATCTGTAAGCTTTTATTCCATGTTTTCGGCTGATTGGCAATCAAATAAGTTTTTGAAAATGCCAAAGGTTCATCCAATTCAAAGATTTTCAATTGATCACAATACGGTGATTGCAAAATATAGCGCTCAGGCAAAATCGCACAGCCCATCGATAGCAATACACAATTTATAATACCGTCCAAGCTTCCCATTTCTATAATCTGAGAAGCAGGTACATGATGGCTTTGTAAAAATAATTCAATAACTCGACGATATGAGCACCCTTGTTTAAATGCTATAAACCGTGAATTGTGTAATGATTTTGCATTCAACTCTATTTCACTTTGTTTAGAGCTCACCAGTACCAGTTTCTCAGTCCAAACATGCATACTAAACAAATTTTCGATTGGATCACTATGTGCAACAAAAGCACAGTCTATTTTCCAGTTTTCAACTAAATCAATTAATTCACGCGTAGGTGCTGTATGCAAATCCAATTGAAAACGTGAATTGTGCTGAAAAATATATTGAAATAATGCAGGTAAATGCATCGCAGCAGCAGTTTCCATACTGCCCATTTTTACAGCAAAGGCTTGCTGATCGTCAGATAAAAAATGCGCCTTTGCCTGATGATGCAAGCGGACAATTTGTTCGGCATATCTCAACAAATCCTGACCCGCACTGGTGGCCTGTATAGGTGTCTGTCGAGTGACAATTTCACAATTCAGTTCATTTTCTAACTTTTTGATATGATTGGTAATATTGGATTGAACTGTATGTAAATGCTGTGCAGCATGAGAAAAACTGCCGTATTTTAGAACTGCCAAAAAAATTTCTAAAGATTTGAATTGCACAAGCACTATCTCAATTTAAGATACCATATATCAATCTAAATCATTTTACCTGATAATCAAGATAGGATTTAATAAACTCAAATAGAATTGGGATGTTTTCGATGAATGGAAGCACTTTAGAACAACAACCGTTAAACCATACAGATCAGTCCAAACAGATTAAACAATATATCTTGGCGGCAATTCTTGCCTTAGCCACCGTGCATTCCTTGGGTCGTTTCGCATTTACTCCACTTTTACCTTACTTTATTTCAGATGAATTGTTTAGCATTTCTCAAGGTGCTGATTTAGCCACAAGCAACTATTTAGGTTATTTATTGGGTGCTTTGGCTGCTATTTTTTTCTCAACACCACAGCAGCTTAAAAAATTTCTTCTGGTCAGTTTGGTCATTAACACCTGTATGACGATCGCGCAATGTTTTATTGCCGACTTTCAATGGGTCCTTTTGCTTAGGCTATTGAATGGGATTACCAATGGCATTGTTTTTGTCTTGGCCCCTGCTTTAGTCCTTGAATGGTTACATGAAAAAGGTAAGTCTAATCTAAGTGGTTTGGTCTATTTTGGGGTCAGCGGTGGCTTGATTTTAAGTGGAATTTTAGTCAGCGCATTTGCTGATATGTTTCATGCCCAATCCCGCTGGATTCCAATCGCTATCGCAGCGATTCCAATGACAATATATAGCCTTTACTATCTAGCTAAAATCCAACTTCAACCCAACCCTCATCTTGCAGATAAAACTAAAACTGAAGCTAGTACTAATACAAAGACCAAAACTGCTTTATTTGATCGAAACAGTACACCTTTGTTTTTAGCTTATATCGGCGCAGGTCTTGGTTATATTTTACCCATGACATTTTTACCGACCTTAAGCCATAGCGTACTGCATGAAGGTTCTTTTATCGCTAATAATATTTGGGTAATTACTTCACTTTCATCATTAATATTCACAGTATTTTGGAATCAAATCGGCGCAAAATTTGGTGACCGTTTTGCAATATCTTTATCCTATTGGGTGCAAGGTTTCGGAGTACTGGCTGTGCTTATTTTCCCCAATACTTTTGGTATTTTAATCTGTGCCATCTTTGTTGGCGCAGGATTTTTAGGCTCAGTCATGTGTACTCAACGTTTGGCTCGCTATTTCCAACCTCATCAAGGACCTAAACTTTCTGCGGCGATGATTACTATCTACGCAGGAGCGCAACTGTTCGGCCCAGGATTGGCAAAATGGATGATGCAAAATGGTGCTTCACTCACTCAATCCTTTTTGATTGGGCTAATTGCGTTTATCTGGGGAATTATTTGGATGTTCTTTGTGCCGAAGACCAAAAAAGTTCAGTAATATGGTCTTATTACCGACACATTTTCTTAAAATCAAAACTTAAAAGTCATTTATTATTCACACAAAAAAGCTATGCTAAATAAATGATAATGAAATCATCATAAGGAATAACAATGAAAAAAATCATGTTGGTCTTGGCTGGATGCCTAAGTTTAGGGCTGGCATCTTGTAGCAAGATGCCATCAGAGTGTCAAAAAACTTGGGAAAATATTGAAAAAGTGGCTAAAAGTAGTGGCATTCCAGATGAAGCTTTAAAAAATCAGAAAAAAGCTTTTGAAGAACAAATTACGAATATGCCTAAAGACCAAGCCAACTCAAACTGTAAGGCTCAAAACAGTGTCATGGAAAAGCTCAATAACTGATCCATATATCACATCATCTATTGATCAAAAATGATCACTTAAACCATTTTCTTCAAACGATAATCTAAAGTTGCTCGACTAATTCCCAGTATTCGAGCAGCTTCAGAGATATTTTGTCCACTTTTTTGCATGGCTGTGCGAATAATTTGCTGCTCATATTTTTCAAGTGAAAATTGCTCGGTAAACAAGGCATCAACATGATCATAATCACTTGAACTTGCCTGTTCTTGTTCATCTAATTGTGGAAATAAACTACTCAGTTTAATTTCTTGCTGATGATCCGTTAATAAAGTTGCCCTTTCAAGTAAATTTTCAAGCTCACGAATATTGCCCGGCCACTCATATTTCATCACAAAATTCTTCGCTTTATCACTTAATCCTTTGAGTGTTTTGTCATACAAATTTTCAAAACGACTCAGAAAATGATTAATCAACAAAGGAATATCTTCACGGCGCTCACGTAAAGGTGGAATCATCACAGGAAAAATATTCAAGCGATAATATAAATCTGCACGAAACCTTCCATCTTTTACCGCTTGCTGTAAATCCTCATTTGTAGCTGCAACAATACGGACATCAACTTTACGGGTCTTGGTATCCCCAACACGCTCAAACTCACCTTCTTGTAACATACGAAGTAAAGCTGCTTGCGCTCGTGGTGAAAGTTCAATGACTTCATCTAAAAAAATGGTGCCTTGATCCGCCCGTTCAAATTTGCCAATACGGGTCTGCGTCGCCCCTGTAAATGCCCCTTTTTCAACGCCAAAAAGTTCCGATTCAATCAAATCTGGTGGAATACATGCACAGTTTACCGCAACAAATGGCGAAGTATTTCGTTGACTATTTTCATGAATACCACGTGCAAATGCTTCCTTACCGACACCTGTCTCACCTTGTAACAAGACAGCAACTTTACTCCCTGCAGCTTTAATCAACAAATCACATACTTTTCGATATGCCGCAGATTCACCAATTGCATTAAATAATGCGTAATCATTCTCAGCATCCGTATAGATATTTTTCTTTAATTCATTGAGTTCAGCCTGTAAGGCAATAATTTCATCGGATACAGGATCTGGTGACATAAAGCGGATTAATTCATCTGAATTTTCCCACTCTTGTAATGGCTTTCCGATAATTCGACAACACTCATCACCTTTTGCAACACATTGTATTTCTTGATAAATAATCGTTTGTCCCATCACAAAACTACTGTAGCCACAGGCATAACCCAAAAGCATCCAACAAGCAGGTTCTTCTGATGGACCAAACTCACTTAAATGCACTTCGGCTTCAAATGAATTTAGCCAATTAAAATCCGCATAAAATTGTTTTAAATCATGACTTAGTTGCAGTTCATTGACATCGACTTGTACCATACCACGAATGCCGTGCATCTGTGGACCTGCCATAAATGCTTCTGCTTCATTTAAATTTGGGCGCAAAATCGAAGTGACTTCGGCATCACGCATCCCTGCCTGATAACCGCAGCGAATAAAAAAATGCTTAGTTCTTTCTAGTCCCAGCATTTGATGCAAATCTTTTCGCAAATATCCCATCATGCTGGTATGCATTAACAGCATGCGATTTTCATCAAACCATATTTGTCCGTGTTTACTATCAAATACAATTTTATCTAACAAATCCTGAATATCTGTGTGTTGTTCCAAGATTTGCTTATACAGTTTTACATTATTGGCTTGAGGCATGATATCCATCCTTGGCTATATGTCTTTGGCTATTGAGCTTTGATATTACCTAATTCCGAGCAAAAAGCTTTACTACCTTATTCTCATAAAAATATACCTTAAAGGCATAATTTTTATAATCTGATTAATTTCATATATTTAAATATTTTTAAACAATTAAACATCCATTTTATTAAATTTTAAATTTGTAATTTCAGTAGAGTTTTTTGATTTTCACTTTTTCATTAAATCAAAATAGCATATTTCATCAAATGATGAATTTTAAAATAACAATATTTGAGTAAATTTTTATAACCTTTTGTATTTTATCAATATATAAAAGTTGGCACGACTTTTGGAATATATAAAACAAATAAAATGATTGAGCATGATGCTCACTAAGTATTTAGGTACTGATAAAAGGAATGTCAAATGGTCAATACCGAAGAAACGCCACAACTCGTCAAATATATACGTGTGACCAATGATCGTGCTGCCAAATTCGTAGAGTTTGATTTTGCCATACATGATCCTAGCCTCTATGTTGAATTGGTTTTACCTCAAGCCGCATTTCAACATTTTTGCGAAATCAATCATGTCGTCGAAATGACCGAAGAACAACAAGCTGCAAATGATGCCCAAGAAAATAAATGGCGCTACGGCGAAGAACCTACTTTAGTTTCAAATTCACGTAAAAATTTAGATCAAGACGATCAGATTTAAGTCTATAAGGAGATCCACATGACTTTAGAAATTAAAACGTCAAATCTGCAACCGATTCGACAAACTTATGCTTATATCGAGCGTCGCTTTGGTAATAAACCAGCAACACGTTATCAAGAAGTCAGTTTTGATGTTCAGGGAGCGACTAACTTTCATTATCGTCCATTATGGAAACCTGAAAAGTCTTTAAATGATCAAACGCATACTGCACTAGTCATGCAAGATTGGTATGTCTTTAAAGATCCTCGTCAATTTTATTATGGTGCATATGTTCAGCATCGTGCACGTTTACAAGATACTGCGGAAAGTAATTTTTCCTTCTTTGAAAAGCGTAATTTAGTTGAAAATTTAAGTGAAGAAGTTACGCAAAAAATCATCACTTGCTTGTTGCCATTTCGTTATGTTGAGCAAACAGCCAATCTGCATATGATGTCAGGTAGTGCGTATGGTTATGGCACTGTCATTACACAAGCATGTATTTTCGCTGCGATGGATCGCCTTGGTATGGCGCAATATATTTCACGTATTGGCTTGATGATTGATGGCAATACGGGTGAATCATTAGAACAAGCAAAAAATGTCTGGATGAACGATGCCGCTTGGCAACCACTCCGTAAACTCTGTGAATTGAGCCTCACTGAACAAGATTGGTTCAAGCTCTATGTCTTACAAAATTTACTTATCGACAGCATGCTGCAAGACCTTGTTTATGGACAACTCGATATATGGTTAGTCGATCATCAAGCTCGTGATATCGCAATGCTTACTGAGTTTATGAAAGATTGTATTACTGACCTTCGTAAATGGTCGGATACAGTTTTAAAAACAGCGATCAGCGAATCACCTGAAAATAAAAACTTAATCCACGCTTGGATCAATGAGCTTAGCCCACAAGTCGAAGCCGCATTTTCTAGTTGGGCATCACTTGCATTTGGCGACTCAAACATTGAAAACGCAAGTCAACTCGTTTTAGAGCGCAGTAAAAAAGCCGGTTTAGATTTAGCATAAGGAATTGCATCATGACATCAAAAGTATATTTAGCGCTTCAAGACAATGATACTTCACGCTACATCATTGAAGCGATTGAACAAGATAATCCAGAAGCCACAATCCAATATTTACCAGCCATGATTCGAGTTGAAAGTCAGGGTGAATTGATCATTCGAGCTGAGACGGTTTCTGAAAAACTGGGACAAGATTGGGATATCCAAGAATTACAACTCAATATGATTACGCTTGGTGGAAATGTCGATGAAGATGATGACACTTTCACGCTTAAATGGAATTAAAAATTATTAAAATTTAAAGGAATATACTCATGAATAGTCAAGCTAAAACACCAAATAAAAAACTCAATGCCAAAGATCGTTATCGTATGCTCACTCGTGATTTGGATTGGGACTTTTCTTATGCTGATCGTAAAGATGCCTTTCCTTATGAAGAGTTTGAAGGAATTAAAATCACCGATTGGTCAAAATGGGAAGATCCATTTCGCCTAACCATGGATTCATATTGGAAATACCAAGCTGAAAAAGAGAAAAAACTGTATGCCATTTTTGATGCTTTTTCTCAAAATAATGGGCAAATGAATGTCAGTAATGAACGTTATCTCAATGCGATCAAATTATTTTTAACTGCCGTAACACCACTTGAATATCAAGCCTACCAAGGCTATGCGCATGTTGGTCGCCAATTTAGTGGTATTGGTGCGCGCATTGCTTCACAAATGCAGTCTATTGATGAGCTTCGTCACGTACAAACTCAGATTCATGCGATGAGTCATTACAACAAGTTCTTTGATGGCTTCCAAGATTGGGCACATATGCACGATCGTGTTTGGTATCTCTCTGTTCCTAAGTCATTCTTTGAAGATGCTCGCTCGGCAGGTCCGTTTGAGTTTTTATTGGCGATTAGTTTTGCCTTTGAATATGTCCTAACTAACTTATTGTTTGTTCCTTTCATGTCGGGAGCTGCTTACAACGGTGACATGGCAACAGTCACATTTGGCTTTAGTGCACAATCCGATGAAGCTCGTCACATGACCCTCGGGTTAGAAATCGTTAAATTCTTACTTGAGCAGCATGAAGATAACGTACCAATCGTCCAAGAATGGATCGATAAATGGTTCTGGCGTGGCACTCGCCTACTCTCAATCGTCGGTATGATGATGGACTACATGCTGCCAAATAAAGTCATGTCATGGAAAGAGGCATGGGAAACTTACTTTGAAGAAGCTGGTGGCGCATTATTTAAAGACCTAAGTCGCTACGGTATCCGTATGCCGAAATACAGCGACGTTATTACCAAAGAAAAAGAACATGTTTCACACCAAGCATGGTGGATTTTCTATAACTTTGGTCATGCTGCAGGTTTCCACACTTGGATCCCAACCGATGAAGAAATGGATTGGTTATCTGAAAAATATCCAGATACTTTTGATAAATACTATCGTCCAAAATGGGAATTGGCACGCAAAATGGAAGCTGAGGGCAAGCGTTTCTACAGTGCAGGCTTACCGCAACTGTGCCAAATCTGTCAAATTCCAATGACCTTTACAGAAATGGATGGCGACCAAACCATGTTTAGTTATCGTCAGTCAGTCTATAAAGGCGAACGCTATCACACTTGCTCGGATGGTTGTCATGATATTTTCGAGCGTGAACCTGAAAAATATATCCAAGCATGGCTCCCAGTACACCAAATCCTACAAGGCAACTGTGGTGGACCAGATTTAGAAAGTATTTTACGTGACTATTACAACTTTAATGTGGGTGCAGATAACCTCGATATCGAAGGTTCTCCTGATCAACAGCGTTGGAAAAAATGGAAAGGCGACGCTGCTTAATGATCAATTGATGTGGATCTGATCTCAATCACAAACATTTCGGTTGAGATCGATCCTGCAAATGATCGATCTAGTGATCATCACCCAAGCGTAAAGCTCAAGGACTGAATTTAAAAAAATTATGGAGTTTCCTCATGACAGTAAAAGCAATTGTTGAAAATTATCAATTTGAACCTTTAGATCAACAAAGCCGTTATGGCGAAAATATGTTGCTATTTATTGGTTGGGATCATCACACCCTATTTTGTTCTGCACATGCCTTTGTCGTTTCACCACAACAAACTTTGCAAGAGCTGATCGATGGGCAAATACAAGCGGGTTTCTCACAACATCCTGATTTTGAAAACATTGATTGGTCAAAAGTACAGTTTAATCTTAACAATCACCCCTTAGAACAAGTCGATTTTTCCAAGACATTAACAGAACTTGGTTTTGATCATAAATCTCTCTTACGTTTTATTACGCCTGATCTCAAAGGCTATAAAGGCGCATTTGTTTAAGGAGAAAATACATGACTTATCAAGTAACAATTGAACCGATTGGAACCACGATAGACGTAGAGGAAGATCAAACGATTTTAGATGCAGCACTGCGCCAAGGTGTATGGCTACCCTTCGCTTGCGGTCACGGGACTTGTGGCACATGCAAAGTCCAAGTCACTGATGGCTTTTATGATGTAGGTGATGCATCACCCTTCGCATTAATGGATTTGGAACGTGAAGAAAACAAGGTCTTAGCATGTTGCTGTAAGCCAGAATCGGATATGGTCATTGAAGCAGACGTCGATGAAGACGAGGATTTTCTCGGTTATTTAGTACAAGATTATCAAGCTAAAGTGATTGAAATAACAGATCTTTCACCGACGATTAAAGGCGTTCGTTTTGAAATAGACCGTCCAATGGAATTCCAAGCAGGTCAATATATCAATCTGCAATTGCCAGAGATCGAAGGCACACGTGCCTTTTCTATTGCAAATGCACCAAGTGAAGCCAATATTGTCGAATTACATATCCGTAAAGTAGAAGGAGGAGCTGCCACAAGTTATGTACATAATGAACTGCAAGTCGGTGATGAACTTGAACTTTCTGGACCTTATGGACAATTTTTTGTGCGCAAATCTGATGCCCAAGATGTCATTTTTATCGCAGGTGGTTCAGGACTTTCAAGCCCACAATCAATGATTATTGATATGCTAGAGCAAGGTGATACACGCACCATTTACCTATTCCAAGGTGCTCGTGATGTGTCCGAGTTGTATAACCGTGATAAATTTGAACAATTGGTCAAAGACTATCCAAACTTTAGATATATACCCGCATTGAATGCGCCAAAAGCAGAAGACCAATGGCAAGGATTTACTGGATTTGTCCATGAAGCTGTAGCTGATTATTTTGAAAATAAATGCTCAGGTCATAAAGCTTATCTCTGTGGACCACCACCGATGATTGATGCTGCAATTTCAACACTCATGCAAAGCCGTTTGTTTGAACGTGATATCCATACTGAACGCTTCTTGAGTGCGGCTGATGGTGCAAATAGTAATGCACGTTCAGCATTGTTTAAGCATATTTAAAACTGGAAATAACGATCGAAAATTAGTGATATTGAAACGATCTTTTGATTTGAATGATTAAATATTCCAGATTTAACAACTCTGTTTTTGAATGATCTGTTTCATGTCCGTTCCAGATCATTCAAAATTGATCAAAAAATAATTCACTTTTCAATATAAAAGTGCATATAATCAAAAGACCATTAATCAAAGGATGATAATGATGAACCGTCAAGAAATAGATCAATTAGTTAAAGAAATGAACGTGGATACAGCCACAAAAACAGTTAATCCACGTGTTCAACAAGTTGTAGTTCGTTTATTGGGAGATCTTTTTCAAGCCATCGAAGATTTGGACTTAAGCCAATCTGAGGTTTGGAAAGGCTTAGAATATTTGGCTGATGCGGGTAAATCAAATGAATTGGGGCTACTCGCAGCAGGCTTAGGTTTGGAACATTATCTAGATCTACGTGCTGATGAAGCCGATGCCAAAGCAGGTGTTGCAGGTGGTACACCACGTACCATTGAAGGTCCACTTTATGTCGCTGGTGCACCCGAATCTGTTGGCTTTGCGCGTATGGATGATGGTAGCGAATCTGAGCAGGTTGATACCTTATTTATCGAAGGTGTAGTGACTGATACAGATGGCAAAATCATTCCAAATGCAAAAGTCGAAGTATGGCATGCCAATGGTTTAGGCAACTATTCTTTCTTTGACAAATCTCAGTCAGATTTTAATTTACGTCGTACTATTTTCACTGACAATGACGGCCGTTATGTTGCACAAACGACAATGCCCGTTGGCTATGGCTGCCCACCCGAAGGCACAACCCAAGCTTTGTTAAATCTACTTGGTCGTCATGGACAGCGCCCTTCACATGTACATTACTTTGTTTCAGCACCTGGCTATCGCAAGTTAACCACCCAGTTCAATATCGATGGTGATCAATATCTTTGGGATGACTTTGCTTTTGCAACACGCGATGGACTGATTGCGACAGCTATTGATGTCAATGATCCTGCCGAAATCTCTCGTCGTGGTGTAGATAAACCATTTAAACAGATCACTTTTGACTTCCAATTGGTGCATGATCAAGCGCAAGCGCCTGCTGCTGAAGTTGATCGTCGACGTGCAAGTGCTTAAAAATTTGAGTTTAATATATCGACCTAAACGCATAACACTTAAATGATGAGTTAATACAATGTAAATAGTCTAATCTGCTTAGGCTATTTACATTGCTTTGAATTAATCACTGCAATCATTGGACCTAAACCAAAGCGCTGATCCATCCGCTTTGCTTGAGGTATAAAAGCACTTGAAATCGAACCATCCAAATATAAAGCCTGCTCTATACCTAACGCATTTTTGAAAAAAGCAGCAAATTGATAAAAATTCACTTTGTTATTACTAATCACAAAATAAAGCTGATTATCTTTAATCCCGACACCATTTCTGATTTTTAAAGAATTCGACTGTGCTTCAAATTGTGGATTAATTTTCCCATCAATCACTAACATCGGTCCTGATTGTGTTGCATATTTGGCTTTAAAACTCGTCTGAGCAAATTTCTGAGTAGATATAATTTTGGCAGTGTTATCGTTCCACGCCAGCACACCATTTGGCTGCATAAAAAAATTGCCAAAACCTGTATCTGTATTGAGTTTTTTTATCGTCTGAGAATGTTCAATATAAAGGCCTACAGGTGAATAATCGGCGTGATACATCCCTGCATTCATCGCAAAAAGCATATTTTGGCATTTTTTTAAGTTTTGTTTGATCTTGCTAAAGTTCTGATAAGGCTGATGATTTGCATCATTTAAAAATAACTTTAGATCTTTTAAATTGCTGACTTTAACCACATCTGCATCAACATTCTGTGGGGTTTTATAATGAAAATATTCCGTATTTGCATGGGCAAGCTGTATGAGTTGCTGACTGATCAGCATTGAAAATAACAATTTTTTAAACATTTTCATTTTGAAATTTTCCTAAGCAACTTTGCCAAGTTTATCCTTACTCATATATGCGTCTGTCTGATCTGCTACTGATCAGTTTTTTTCAGAAAAAATGCATGTTATCGTATTTGATACACAGCCTATGTCATTTTTAGGTATAATCCGATGACATTTCAATAAAAATACACCTGTACACTTTATTGGAAAATATGGAATATGCAAAGAAGCTTTAAAAAATATCCTATTGGTGCGCATCTGATTGTGACTCATTTCGGCTATAGCCATCACGGCATATACGCTGGGCGAGGTCGTGTTATCCATTATTCAGGTTTTGCTCACTTCTTTAAGAAACAACCGATCGAGATGACCACGCTCGAAAAGTTTGCGCATGGCAAAAACATTATCATTCGCCACTATGAACAGCCTAAATTTAAAGGCCGTGAAATCGTGCGACGTATGCGTCTAAGAATGCACGAAAATCACTATCATTTGATTATTAATAATTGTGAACATTTATGCTCATGGGCAATTACAGGTGTTGAAAGTAGCCCTCAAGTGATCAAAATGATGAATCGTTTGACCACGATTGGCTATATCAGTTCCGTCATGAGCTATATGAATGGCTTAATGCTCACGATCGCAACGACTTGTTTTGCTTTGGTTTTCTATATCAAACTCAAGCTACGTGCTCAAGCAAAATTACGTATGCCAACCTATATTTTCCTAAAAAATCAGGATCATAAAAAGCAACCCTGATTTCAAGCATTAATCTAAATCGATTAGAAGTTTATTTTCATCATGATAAATCGATATTTTTTTTTGCAATTTTCTATATAAAACAATTTTCTATATAAAAAAATACTATTTAAACGGAGGAAACTTGTCATTGACCAAGTTGAGTTCCAAGCCATGTTCGAGGTAAGCTTTGAGATTGTCCAAAACTGTAGTAAATCCGCCTGTGCTATCAATAATATAAGCAATCAACTCAGAACCTTGAAATGGTAGATCAAAATTGCGAATCTTGACATAAGTTTGTGCTGGTGCAATTTCTTCAAAGATAAAATCAACAGCCGTACGTGGTGAGCCCCACAAAATTTTGATCAACTTATTTTGTTCAACCGCCAAAACCACGACTTCAGCTTGATGCTGATATTTTTCCCAAGTCCACTGAACTGTCTTGCCCTGCTCTAACTTGCCTGTAGAATGGCTAAACCAAAATTTACTGCTTAACTTCGGATCAATAAATGCATTGAATACCTCTTGCACAGGTTTACGTATTAACATTTGTGTTTCGATGACTGGCATTTTATTTTAATTCCTTGTTATCCAAATGATTTACATTTCATCATATTGATACCACAACTATCAAAAAATTGGGTATCAATGCAGTAATTTTCAGGGTCAATTGAAAATTAATTTGCTACAAACTGTGACTTCTGTAAAGCCTTAAATCGCTCAGTAAATTGTCCATTCCAGTAGGGATAATATGGATAAATAGGATAAACCGCACTAACTTGATCAAGCTGTTGAATGTGTTCATCAGACAATAGAAGGTCTTTAGCTTTCAGGTTATCATTGAGCTGTTGTTCATTTCTCGCCCCAATCAGAACAGTTGATACTGTTGCTCTTTGCAGCAGCCATTGCAAAGCAATTTGCGGAATACTCGCGCCTATTTCAGATGAAATGGCCTTTAAAACATCTAAGATTGTATATAAATATTCCTCTTGTACTGGCGGAGCAAACTGTGCCGTTTCATGTAATCGACTAGCAGTTGGTATCGGGTTTTTACGATCAAATTTACCCGTTAACCGCCCCCAAGCCAATGGACTCCAAACGACTGCACCTATACCCTGATCCTGATTTAAAGGCATGAGTTCCCACTCATAATCACGTCCAGCCAATGAATAATACACTTGATTTGCAAAAAATTTTTCATAGCCATAACGCTCTGCTATCGCTTGGGCCTTCATCAATTGCCAACCTGAAAAATTGGAAACCCCAATATAGCGAACCTTGCCACTTCTAACTAATTCATCCAGTGTTTTCATCAGCTGTTCAAGTGCTGTAAAACTATCAAAATGATGTAATTGTAAAACATCGATATAATCTGTATTTAATCTTTTCAAAGAAGCTTCTACTGCATTAATCAAATAATTTCGGCTAAAACCAACGTGATTTATGTGCTCTGATGTACGAATACTAACTTTCGTAGAAATAATATTATTGGATCTTTGTGCTGCCAATGCTTTACCAAGCATACGTTCAGATTCACCCTCTGAATAGACATCCGCAGTGTCAAAAAAATTGACACCTGCATCTAGACAAAGCTTGATCATATTATTCGCTTCGGCTTGACTAGCCTGCCCCCAAGCAGAAAAGATTTGTCCTTTTCCACCCAAAGTTCCTGCACCAAATCCAAGTTCTGAAACTTTTAATCCAGAATGACCTAAAAAATTGTATTTCATCTCGCACCTATTCGTTTAAAGATTCAATACACAATAGACTTGCTTTATTATTTAAAAAACTAGGACAATCAAGAAAGACTTTTCTGTTTTTATTGATAATTAGAAATACACTATGAATACCGAAGATTTTCAATTTTTTATTCGTGTTGCTGATCTGGGTTCTATTACTCAAGCTGCAAAACATGACAATATTTCCGTTTCAGTCGCCAGCCAGCGAATCCAGCGTCTAGAACAACAGCTTAATATACGCTTATTTCACCGTACAACGCGTAAGCTCAAGCTAACAGACGAAGGTAAAATTTTGCTCGCCCAAGGAAGGACATGGATCAAACAATTTTTAACACTGCATGAATCCTTAATCGTGCAGGATCAAAAACTTACTGGAACACTCAAACTAACAGCATCAGCAACTTTTGGTATGCAGGTTTTAACTGCTGTCATTGCTGATTTTTCATTGTTATATCCAGAACTTAAGATTCATTTAGATCTTAATGATCAAAATCAAGACCTAATTACAAATAGCATAGATCTCGCAATCCGAATCGGAAAACTACAAGATTCTTCACTCGTAGCAAAACGCTTGACTCAAAATAGCCGTTTACTCTGTGCTTCACCTGCATACTTAGAACGATTTGGTATTCCTAAGTGCATACAAGAGCTACAAAAGCATCGTTGTATTTTACAACAACACGCACACGGTTTAACTGATACATGGGATTTTGCTCAAGCCGATGGCTCGACTCTTTCAGTTGCAATCGAAGGTTATTTTATTTCCAATTCTGGTGAGGCAATCCGCCAAGCATCCTTAAAAGGTTTGGGTATATCTAATCACTCAATTTGGCATGTAGAACAGGATTTAAAAACTGGAAAATTAATACAGGTCTTAGAAGATTTTCCGATACAAAGTACTGCAATTTATGCAGTCATTGCGGATCGAAACTATGTTCCTGCGAAAGTTAGGATGTTTTTAGAATATTTAGAAAATTATTTTAAAAATCAATATGCATGGTATAGATAGCCCGCTTTAAATTTTTATCATAAAAAACCCTCCAATCGGAGGGTTTTTCTTATCAAAGTTTTAAAAACTTTTGATTTTATTTACCGGGTTTAAAGCTATCACGCAAATCGAGAATACGGTTAAACACAGGTTTTTCAGCGCTATGATCATATTGATCAGCAACAAAATAACCTTCACGTTCAAATTGGAAACGATCTTCTGGTTTTGCTTCTGCCAATGCAGGTTCAATCACAGCCTGAACAGTTTTCAATGACTCTGGGTTTAAGCATTTCAAGAAATCATCATCAGCATCAGGTGCTGCTTCAGTAAATAAGCGATCATAAATACGAACTTCTGCAGGAATACCTTTGCTCGCAGAAACCCAATGAATAACGCCTTTCACCTTACGACCTTCAGGATTTTTACCCAATGTTTCTGGATCAATTGAACATTTAAGCTCGATCACTTCACCATTGGCGTCTTTGATAACTTCATCGCATTTGATTACATAAGCATGACGTAAACGTACTTCACCCTCAGGAATCAAACGTTTAAAGCCTTTTGGTGGTACTTCTTCAAAGTCTTTACGATCAATATAGATTTCTTGAGTTAAAGGAATAATACGATCGCCCATATCCACGTTTGGATGACGAGCATGTGCCAAATCCATTGCTTCTGGAAGATTGGTCAAAGTCACTTTAAGTGGATTGAGTACAGCCATACCACGTGCTGCTGTATTTTCCAAAGATTGGCGAATACAGAACTCAAGCATTGCAACATCTACAATACCATCCGTTTTTGACACGCCTACACGCTTACAGAAATCACGCAAGCCTTCTGGCGTAAAGCCACGACGACGCATTCCCACTACTGTAGGCATACGTGGATCATCCCAACCTTGTACAAAATTACCTTCAACGAGTTTACGTAATTTACGTTTAGAGGTAATGGTGTAATCGATATTTAAACGGCTTGATTCATATTGATGCGGTACATTTTGAGAATGTACTTTTTCAACCACCCAATCATAAAATGGACGGTGATCCTGAAATTCAAGTGTACAAAGTGAATGCGTAATGCCTTCAATCGCATCTGATAATGGATGTGCATAATCATACATCGGGTACATTTTCCATTTATCACCTGTTTGGTGATGTTCAGAATGAAGTACACGATACAAAATTGGATCACGCATATGCACATTTGGTGATGCCATATCAATTTTTGCACGAAGCACAGCTTGACCTTCGCCAAAGCCGCCATTATTCATTTTTTCAAAGTTTGCCAAGTTTTCTGCAACAGAAGCTTCACGTTGTGGTGAATTTTTACCTGGTTCTTTAAAATTACCACGATTCAGTTTGATTTCTTCTGGGCTTTGCAAATCGACATATGCATCACCTTGCTCAATCAATTGAACTGCCCAAGCATGTAATTGATCAAAATAACTTGATGCATAACGAGGTTCACCATTCCAGTTAAAACCTAACCATTTCACATCATTGGCAATACCATCAACATATTCTTGTTCTTCGGCATCTGGGTTCGTATCATCAAAACGCAGATTACATAAACCGTCATATTCTTCAGCTATACCGAAGTTTAAGCAGATCGCTTTAACATGACCAATATGCAAATAACCATTTGGTTCTGGTGGGAAACGAGTCACCACAGTCTTTGTACGCCCAGCTTGTAAATCATCAGTGATGACTTGACGCACAAAATCTAAGCCGGGCTGTTGTTCTTGCTGCGCGGCATCGACAGGTTGAGTCTGAGTTGTCGGGGTATTTGGCAGGGATGAAACAACATCATTCGGCTTCATAATGTATAAATCACTTTTATATAAAAAAAATAGGATTGCGATTAAAAAACGCCCAATATCGAGCTTTTTACAACCGTCTAAACGTTAATCTGATTATTTTAACAAAGAAATTAACGTTTTTGCTTGCTATGTAGTTTACAGTTTGCTTATGCTTCTCTCAACCAAAAAACCATGGCTTTTTGTCCATGACTAGGAGTTTATGTATGAGTTTTCCTCAAGTCGAATTAAATACCAATAAAGGTCGCATTGTTCTAGAACTTAATTCTGAAAAAGCGCCTATTACTGTCGCTAATTTCTTAGAATATGTCCGTGATGGTTTTTATGATGGCGTAATTTTCCACCGTGTTATTGATGGTTTCATGATCCAAGGCGGTGGCATGGACGAAAACTTCAAAGAAAAAGCGAC
The DNA here is from genome assembly GCF_000368565.1 of Acinetobacter gerneri DSM 14967 = CIP 107464 = MTCC 9824. Classification (GTDB taxonomy): domain Bacteria; phylum Pseudomonadota; class Gammaproteobacteria; order Pseudomonadales; family Moraxellaceae; genus Acinetobacter; species Acinetobacter gerneri. Next base: position 460,669 of record NZ_KB849544.1, read on the forward strand.
TCGTGATTCTATTGAAAACGAAGCTGACAACGGCTTAAGCAATGACATCGGTACTGTTGCGATGGCTCGTACTCAAGCACCTCATTCTGCTTCAGCACAGTTCTTCATCAACGTAAGCAACAACTCTTTCCTTAACCATTCTGGTAAAACAGCGCAAGGTTGGGGTTATGCAGTATTTGGTAAAGTTGTTGAAGGTTTAGACATCGTGAATGAAATCAAAGGCGTTCGTACTGGTAACCGTGGTTATCATGCTGATGTTCCTTTAGAAAATGTTGTGATTGAATCAGCTAAAATTATTTCTGAATAAAAAACCTACTCCCAGGCTTTCCTCAGTTTTAAAGCACTGCTTTAAAACGACATGATGAAAGATAAATTCCCTCATTAATGAGGGAATTTAGGGAACGCAAGGAACACCCCGTGACCTATCTTTTTATCGCTGACTTACACCTTTCGCAAGAACACCCCCGCCTAATTCAAAGTTTTCTTGAGTTATTAAAAGCTTATCAGCATAAAAATACCCAACTTTATATCTTGGGAGATTGGTTCAACGCATGGATTGGTGATGATTATCATGCTGAATGGTTAGATCAAATCGTCATTGCTCTGCAACAATTTAATCAAAATGGCAATCAAGTCTATTTTCAAGTCGGTAATCGTGATTTCGCCTTAAATAAAGGTTTCCTGAATCAATTTAATGGCAAACTGCTTCCTGATACTTATCAGCTTGATATTGCAAATACTCATTTTCGTTTAGAGCATGGTGATGCACTGTGTACCGATGATATTTCTTATCAACGATTTAAAAAAGTTATACGTAATCCACTCCTCCTCTCTATTTTAAGAAAAACTCCGCTAAGTTTTCGTAGCAAACTTGCCAACGGTTTTCGTAAGAAAAGCAAAGAAAAAACCCAAGCAAAGCCTTATAGCATCATGGATGTCAATCAACATGCTGTAGAAACAGTGATGGAAAATGTCGACATTCTCGTCCACGGGCATACACATCGACCACACATTCATGATGTAAATGGAAAACCACGTATCGTACTCGGTGACTGGCGAGAAAAAACGTCTGAAGCTATGATTTTAGAAGTGAATGAAGAGGGGCAATGGCAATTCAAAAAATGGCAAATTGCTTAATTTTCTCAATTTAGACTATTAATTGCACAATATTTTATAATTAATGACAATTATCTGCGCTTAAAATTTATATTATGAGAATATAATAAAACATACATCAAACAGAATATTGGGTTTAAATATGGATTTATTAAACGTATCGAAAACACGTTACACCACCAAAGCTTATGATGCTTCAAAAAAAATTCCGCAAGAACAATTTGAACGTTTATTACAAATCCTGCGTTTAACTCCCTCTTCTATCAATATTCAACCATGGCATTTTTTCATTATTGAATCAGATCAAGCGAAACAGCGTGTTGCCAAAGCTTTGGTCGGTAAATATGCTTATAATGCGCCAAAAGTACTTGATTCTTCACATACTATTTTATTTTGTACCAAAGCTGATATCGATGAACAACATTTAGCTAACTTACTAAATCGCGATGATCTCAGTGGTCGCTTTAAAGATGATACAGCGAAACAAGGTCAAAAAGACAGCCGTACAGGTTATGTGCATTATTATCGTACTGAAAAAGGTGATATTTCACGTTGGGCTGAAAATCAAACCTTTATCGCATTGGGTCAAATGTTGTTAGCTGCTGGTATTGAAGGTATTGATGCGACTCCGATTGGTGGTTTTGACGAAGAAATTATTTCACAAGAATTTGACCTGCAACAACAAGGACTTATTCCGTCTGTCATCATGACTTTGGGTTATCGCAGTGAGAAAGATTTCAATGCAAAATTGCCTAAATCACGCTTAAATCCTGAAGAGATTTTTACTCGTTTATAAAATCCTGCTTCTGTGAAGTTGTTCCCTCTCCTTTTAAAGGTTAAGGAATATGTTGGGTATGAGGGTAAAGATTTTATTAGAAATTTACCCTCATCCTAAGCCTCTCCCAAAAGGTGAAAGGACTTTTATATAGGGTCTGTTGGCATTTCAAATTGGTTGCGACGCTGAGTATTTTTTAGATGATATGAGGCGTAGATTGAGAAATTTAGTGATCTAAATGATCAAGCTACAACGAAATAGCATCAAAAAATACTCTCGTCCCACAGGGTTGTAGCTAAAATTCTCTCAGGCTTCGTTACGAAATTTGAAAATGGTCTCGCCATTCTCTGCATTTCGTGCCTTGCCTGCTCAATTTTAGCTAACAACGCAATTCAGTTGTGAAATGTCAACAGACCCTAAGCTTTCAAAATAACAAATGATTATATATTTTCGATTGATAAAAAAACCATTAGCTAAGAAATAGAAAAACCTATTACTTAGTAAAAAAATGTTTTAACTTTGTATACATCATAAATTGTCATATAAATTTCTTAATTGAATGCGATATTAAACTCAGTGAACTAAGCAAATGAAACACCATATTTTTAGGATTAGATATCAGGTGTGGATATGGATCTCAATACGTATATCATCAACAAATTTAAAAATTTTAATGAATACCTAGAAACCCATTGGCAGACTCACCCCTATAAATATAAAGAAATTCAAACATTGTTGTTTTTTCAGTCCTACGCAACTTTAGAATTGATTGAACGATTTGATATAAAAATTAAAGAATCTTTGGACTACCCGACCCTCAGTTATTATTATCATCGTATTGAAAAATATATAAAAATACCAACCAAAGAACTTTTCCCAAATTCATTTCACCGCCCCTATCATCAAATTTTGAATGAACTCAAATATTTATCTTTTTATCAGCATCCGACTGAAGTCATAAAGAAAATAGAACATCTCCATGATATCTACCAAAAAATCGCACTGCCAAATTCTAGCTTTCAAATTTATAGTGAAATACATGATTTATTACAGATCACATTTGCTTATCTAAGCGATAAAAATATTCATATTGAGCAAAAAAATAAGCTCATTTATCAATGGCAAGACATTCAAAATCTAGAAACGGTTTCAGCATATAAGTCTTTAGAAAAAATTGCCTATACACTTTCCTGCTTTCAGCAAGAAAGTAAAGCAGATCAATACTTAGCGCTGATTCAAGAAAGTGAAAATCATCGAATCGAGTTTAAAGAAAGAACCACCGATTTATTGACCCATAAGAAATCGGATAAATGGGTAAAAGCATGTTTTGGTTTTATGAATACCCGCAAAGGTTATGTTTTCATCGGCATTTCAGACGATCAACAAATCGTCGGTGTAGAACAAGAATTAAAAGACCATTTCAATAATTCATTGGATTTGATGAAACGTAGTTTGATCGACAAACTCGCGCATGAAAGCCAAAAAATTTCAAATATCTATACCATTTTGGAAGATATAAAAATCAAAGATAAAACAATTTTAGTCTTTAAATGCAATAAAGCCGATCGACCACTTTATTATAAAGGTGAGCTTTATATGCGAACCAACAGCCAGACGACACGAGTGCCGCCTGAACTGATTGAATTGTTTAGAGAAGAGTTTTATTGTTAAACCGTCCATCCAACAATAATGCATTACGTTTAATTAAAATAATTTTGAATCTGAGCCAAAATTGCATCTTTTGCAGTCTTATTCATCAAAGAATCTTCACCTTGAGAATGTGAATCGATCTGACTTCCTTTAAACTGCCATTCTGCATCATAGATTTTGCCATCTTTTTGCACAGCAGGATCTACATATTTTTCATAATGACTACCATCTGGATTTATTGCATAAATCACGTTATAGCCCGCTATTTTATCAAGCTTCCAGTCACTTTGATTGAGTGATGAATAGGTCTGTGCAGCCCAATCTTGTAGCGTAGTACTGTCCGAAATGGATTTATCATCAAAGAAAATCGTATTATCACTTGAAGTATATTGCTTGAGTAAATAAATATAAGAACCTTCAGGGAATACCGCTGTGGTATTTCTAAGTGCATTATATGCAGCAATTTTTTTATCAGAAGGCATATAAGTAGAAGTGGTATCCAAATAATAACCAAAACTATTAGGCAAATATTTATAACCTATATATGTAACATTTGGATCGCGTTCCAAAATGATAGAAATCGGTTGTCCAGAAACATCGACTTTGTTATATGCCATTTGTGACGAAGCTACAGCCAAGTTACATTGATCATTAAAATTTGAAAAAGTCAGCGAAGTATTTTCTACACTCTGCACATATTTTAAAGGCCAACCCAAACTTGTACGCACAGCATCATTACTTGTAAACAGACCATTATCGTTCAAAGCATATTGAAAAAAGTTTTCGTAAAATGCACTTGGATCAGTATCAGGCAAATCCAAAGTATTTACATTTTCATAAAAAATATTATTACTCAACGTATAAGTATATAAATTTAAGTACTGCGTATTTGTGTTTTGATTTTGAATCATTATTTCATACACAGGATAATCATTTTCAAATTTATAAAGCGCTTCAGAAAACATCCCCGCATCATTAATTTTGCTCAGCCCTGTCGGAATCCCCTTATTACATGCCACAGGTGTAACGACATTTGTATCTGTTCCACCCGCCCCATTATTTAGACTTGTGGTATCGGAAGAAGAGCTCCCTCCTCCACAAGCAGTTAAAAATAAAGTCAAAGACGCTAAAAAAATAGTCTTATTCACTCTCATATTCCCCAAATCGCATTTAAATCATTGTTCTTTATATTTTTAAAATGAAAATACTATAAAACTGATCATGTTATTTTTAATCTCGATCTAAATTTTGCTTGCGCTATATCGACTCTAAATTACCATCGATAAACATAGCACCCCAGCTAAACCTAGCAATAAACCCAAAATAGTTGAAATTTTCAATTTTTCTTTAAATATAAATAAACCTGCAACTACGCCAAATAACACCACTAAAATATTCATGCCCGCAAAAACAACAGCTGGTGAATCTTTAAGTAAAAGATGTGCTTTGACATAAAGCGCAATATTAGCAAAGTTTAACAAGCCTAAAAATAGACCTGCATATAAGTTTTTTACTTGCCAAACCGTTTTGCTCATAATCAAAAATAAAATTGAAATAACAAAAGCAAAAATAAAACTTAGATTTAAGCTAACAGCAAATTGCAGACCTAAATTTGTTGTGTATTTTAATAAAATATCAACCAGTGCATAGCCGACCCAAACACTCAGTAAAAATAAACTTCCTTTGCGCGTTGCTACTTGCTCTTGACCTGAGTGTGCAAACAAAATACACAGTACTGCTGCTATTCCTAAAATGATGCCAATGATTTTAAGTTGGCTAAATTGTTCTTGAAATAAAAAATAAGCTGCGAGTAAAGATAAGACCACGGATAAACGCTGAGCGATTTCCGTTTTTAATATACCTGCTGTTTGCAGTGATTTTGCCAGTGCCAAAAAAATACTCGGTAATACCATACCCAATACTGCAATCAACCACCACGGTGTATCAGCAATCGAAATATGCGCCAAATCAGGCTTAAACCATGCAAAGCACATGACACTTGCAATCGCATAGTTCCATGCAATCATTTGCAATGCATCATACCCATGCTTTTTTGCAAATTTGAGTAAAATGGAAACGAAAACACTGCATAGTGCTGCTGCGAAAATCAGGGTCATGATACTCTCGGTCTTTACTTGGTATTCTATTTAAAGAAAATTTAAATCAAAGAAAAGCCCACAAACGTGGGCTTTCTATTATAAAAAGTGCTGCTTATTTAGCATTTACAGACTTATTTATAACGATCAACCATTTTCTCTAAAGAAATTGGACGAATTTTGTCAGCATTTCCAGCTGTACCAAATGCTGTATAACGATCGATACAGATTTGTTTCATCGCTTCAATGGTTTGACCAAAGAATTTACGTGGATCGAACTCACTTGGTTTTTCAGCCATCATACGACGCATTGCGCCAGTAGATGCCAAACGTAAGTCAGTATCAATGTTGATCTTACGTACACCATGTTTGATCGCTTCTACAAGCTGCTCAACTGGCACACCGTAAGTTTCTTTGATATCACCGCCGTATTGGTTGATGATCGCTAACCATTCTTGAGGAACAGAGCTAGAACCGTGCATAACAAGGTGAGTATTTGGAAGTGCCGCATGAATTTCTTTAATACGGTCAATCGCCAAAATATCACCTGTAGGTGGACGAGTAAACTTATATGCACCGTGAGAAGTACCCACTGCAATCGCCAAAGCATCAACATTTGTATCTGCTACAAATTGACGAGCTTCTTCTACAGAGGTAAGCAGTTGAGAATGGTCAAGTACACCTTCTGCACCGACACCATCTTCTTCGCCTGCCATACCTGTTTCAAGGCTACCCAAACAACCGATTTCGCCTTCTACAGAAACACCACAAGCGTGCGCCATTTCAACTGTGCGACGAGTTACATCAACGTTATATTCATAAGATGTTGGTGTTTTACCATCAGCGCCTAAAGAACCATCCATCATCACTGAGCTAAAACCCAATTGGATAGAGCGTTGGCATACATCTGGACTTGTACCATGATCTTGGTGCATTACCACTGGAATGTGTGGCCATTCTTCAATCGCTGCCAAAATAAGATGGCGTAAAAATGGTGCGCCTGCATATTTACGTGCGCCTGCCGATGCTTGCACAATCACAGGTGAATTGGTTTCATCTGCGGCTAACATGATGGCACGCATTTGTTCTAAGTTGTTTACGTTAAACGCTGGTACGCCGTAGTTGTGTTCGCCGGCGTGATCCAAGAGCTGGCGCAATGAGATAAGAGCCATAATATCCTCCCAGGTAATGCCGCATATTCTACCCTGTGATGTATTTCAATTCAGCAACATTTCGTCAAATTTCAAAAAAAATCCCTGCGTTTGCAGGGACTTTTACAAATAACAACAAATCAGCTTATTTTGTGGTCATTATTTTGCTTTTGGTTCATCAGCTTCAGTCGCTGGAGTCGCCTCTTCAGCTGGAGCATCAGCAATTGAAGCTGGTACATCTTGGTTCTTTTCATCAAGAACAGGCTTATCGAGTGAGTCGATTGCTTTTTGTTGTTCTGGTGTCACTTGGTCTGAATCAGAAACTGCAGCAGAAGCTTGTTCAGATGCAGGCGCTTTATCTTGTTTAGAACATGCAGTCAAAGCCATTGATGCAAAAATTGTAGCTGCAAATATAAGTTTTAAATTCATCACATTGTCCGAGATTGGTGATTTAATGTCACCAATTTTATTTCAGATATATGACATTTTTATGACTCCAAAATGAAAAGGCTAACTCGAACGTTAGCCTTTTCACTTAAATGTCATATTTGACTCAAAATTCAAATTTGACATTTTCATTGTATGGATAAAAAGCTGATCAGATTGAATCTAATAAAACTTTTTATTCTACGAATTTATGCGCGTTCTAAAAGAACAGCAACTGCAGGTAAAGTTTTACCTTCAACAAATTCTAAGAATGCACCGCCACCAGTTGAAATATAACCGATTTTGTCTGCAACATTGTATTTATCAATCGCAGCTAAAGTATCGCCACCACCAGCAATCGAGAATCCTTCTGACTCAGCAATCGCAAGCGATAATGTTTTAGTCCCTTCGCCAAATTGATCAACTTCAAATACGCCTACTGGACCATTCCAAAGAATTGTTTTTGAAGTTTTTAAAATTTCAGCAAATGCTTGAGCAGTTTCAGGACCAACATCTAAAATCATGTCGTTATCAGATACGTCTGCAACATTTTTCACAGTCGCTTTAGCTTGAGCCAATGAACCCAAGAAATCATCAAAATTGATTTCAGAAGCATCAGCCACAACAACATCAGTCGGAAGTGGAACTGAAACTTTTGCAGCGATTGCTTTTGCAGTGTCGATCAAGTCTTTTTCACATAATGATTTGCCGACGTTATATCCAGCAGCTGCCAAGAAAGTATTGGCAATACCGCCACCCACGATCAATTGATCACAAATATCTGAAAGTGAAGTCAAAACATCAAGTTTTGTTGAAACTTTAGAACCTGCAACAATCGCAACCATTGGTTTTTCAGGTGTTTTAAGTGCACGGCCAAGCGCATCAAGTTCTGCTGCAAGCAAAGGACCTGCTGCTGCAACTTTTGCCAAACGTGCAACGCCTTCAGTTGAAGCTTCTGCACGGTGTGCTGTACCAAAAGCATCCATCACGAATACATCACAAAGTGCTGCATATTTTGCTGCAAGATCAGGATTGTTTTTCTTTTCACCGACATTAAAACGGCAATTTTCAAGTAAAACAACTTGACCTGGTGCAACATCTACACCATCTAAATAATCAGTAAAAAGTTTAACGTCTTGCCCCAAAGCTTGAGTTAAATACGCTGCAACTGGCGCTAAAGATTGTTCTGGTTTTGGTTCACCTTCAACAGGACGACCAAGGTGAGAATAAACCATTACCGCTGCACCTTTTTCTAGTGCAAGTTTAATTGTCGGTAATGCCGCACGCAGACGCGCATCGCTAGTAATCTCACCATTTTTAACAGGGACGTTTAAGTCTTCACGAATAAGGACACGCTTGCCTGATAAATCGAGGTCAGTCATACGCTGAAAATTCATGTATTGCTCTCTTATTAGATTTAAAAATCGCGTAGATTCTAAATGATTATGCTAAAAAAGGTTAGCTACTTTTGTAGAAATGCTGTAGAAATTTTTGGATTTGATTATGATAGAGTGAATTTTCCAATAATACATCGTTATGTCTATACATCCAGATCCAGCCATTAACCGTTTAAATGTTTTGGGCGAACCATTGTCTAGCTGCTGTTTTGATCCAATTACAGGCTATTTCCGCAATGGGTTTTGCCATACTGCGACCACTGATCTTGGTCAACATACGGTTTGCGCACAAATGACTTCAGAATTTTTAAGTTTTTCACAAAAAACTGGCAATGATTTGATTACACCATTACCTGAAGTCGGCTTTCCAGGTCTAAAACCGGGAGATTTTTGGTGTATCTGCGTTACGCGTTGGGTTGAAGCTTACCAAGAAGGTTTTGCGCCACCAGTGAAAGTTCAAGCTTGTCACCAAGCGATGCTGTCCTATGTGCCTTTAGATGTGATCATGGAATATGCCGTCTAATGCAAATACCTGACATCATCTTGGCATCAAGTAGCCAGACCCGCAAAGATTTAATGGATCGTCTCAAGCTCAGTTACCGTTGTATTTCACCTGATATTGACGAATCTCCTCAAGGGGAAAGTCATGCAGATGATTTGGCGCAGCGCTTGGCTTTTGAAAAAGCGCGTGTCATCTCGGAGCAATTTCCTGATGCGATCATCATCGGCTCTGATCAAGTAGCTTGGCGAGAGCATGCGCCACAATGCTTTATCGGAAAGCCTTTAAGCGTAGAAAATGCCATTCAACAGCTTAAAGCCAACTCTGGTCAAAATGTATATTTTAGTACAGCGCTCAGTGTCCAACAGAAATCGACTGGTTTTGAGCAGACTTTGGTTGAACATTATCATGTTAAATTTCGTGACCTTTCACATGAAGAAATTGAACGTTATATACAACTAGACCAACCCTTACATTGTGCTGGTAGTTTTAAATGCGAAAGTTTAGGGATTAGTTTATTTGAACAAATGATTGGGCAGGATCAAACAACATTGATGGGCATGCCAATGATCCAATTGTGTAAAATACTTCGAAACTTAAGTATAGCTCTACCTTGAGCTATACTTTGTTTTACCCTATATTGATCACCATAAATAATTCAAATTTACACTTTTATGAAAAAAATATTACTTAGTTTGAGTATCTTGTTGTCCTGTCTAAGTTTTTCAATAGAAGCTAGCTTTGCTCAAAATCAGCTCGAAACAAAAATCACAAAATCAGAAAATCAGAAAAACAAAATTTAATTGATGATTGGGTAGATTATAAATTAATTGAATATCAAATGGATGCATATTTAAATCAACAAAAAACTCCTGCAGCTGTCCTTAACGATCCAAATACTGAGGCTTATGCTGAACACATTCAACAAGATTTTAAACAGTATACACAGCAGTACAAAAATAGTTATCAGCAAATGAAGCCTCGTACAGCCGAAATGCGGACTATTATTGAATTTGAATTGCGCTACCTAGATCTCACTTCAGAGCTGATGTTCAACCCCAAATATGACGAAAGCAAGCAAAGTCCAAATCCTGAAAGGCAAGTTCTAGTTAAACAATACGAAGTATTAGTAGAACAAATTACCGAGATGAAATCGGAAATGGAGCTAAGAGTACTCAATTACCAAAAAAGTTTAAGGTAAAGTTACTTATAAATATCAATTATTTGAATTAGATTTAAAATGAATAAATTTACGCTCTTATCATTGCTAATCCTAACTTTATTCAACTCAGCTTATGCAGCTCTAAATGATCCAGCTCAAAATAAAGAAAAAATTACGCAAGAAATCAATCTTGAAAAAAACATATCAGAGGATTGGCTAGATTATAAAATCTTAAATTTCCAATACATAAAAAAGCAAAAAGAGAATAAAGCATTTATCCAAAAGAATAAAATTACAGATGATGAACCCGAAATTTTAACTCTAGTTGATCAACAACTTAAAAGTTCACGAGATTTTCTATTGCAGGAAATCCAAAAATCTCATCCCCAAACCTTTGAAATGAAAGAGCTCTTTTCTGTTTATAGATCTTTTATAGATGCAAATTATTTATTAGATCTTGATTTTAACCATCATTTGATAAATCAGGCACATTTAAAAAATCTGAGTGAGCTCCAAAATAAAGTTGATTATTTAGCCAATAAAATTGAAACTAAATTTTTGCACTACCATCTCCAAAATAAGCTACAAAATTCAAGTTATTTAAATGATTGGCTTGAGTATAAAATCACCATACAACAAATTTCTGATGATAATAAAAAAGATAACCAACAACGTATGCTAGAAAAAAATGCCCTTAACCTCGAACAGGTTAGACTATCTATAAATGATTCGTCAGAAAAAACGGTTCGACGCTTATCTAGTTTACAACCCAAAACGACTGAAATTCATCAACTCATCAATCTCAAAATCAAAGATGTTCTATTACTGAATCAAATCGTTCAAAATCAGAGCCCAAATACTGAGGAGCAAATTGAATTATTTGAACTCGGCAATAAAATTGAAGATCAAGAACAACTTATCGAAGAAAAAATAATTAATCATTTAAAGCAATCCGAAAAATAAACAACTATTGCAACTTGCTTCCACTTCAATCAAAAGTGACAATAGCATAACTTTGCGATACTTAAATTTACTTAGGCTATTTCTATGTCCCAAGCACTTGATGTTTTAGGTGGAATCACCGCTGAACAATTTCTTGCCGAATATTGGCAAAAAAAACCATTACTCGTCCGCAATGCTCTCCCAGAAATCATCAATATCTTAGAGCCAAATGATGTGCAAGAATTGGCGCTCGATGAAAATATCACCGCTCGTTTAATCAAACAAAAAGACAAAGACCCAAATCAATGGAGTGTGAAAACATCTCCACTGACCAAAGGCGATTTCCAAAAAATACCAAAACTTTGGACATTGTTGGTACAGGCGGTTGATCACTACTCTTTCGATTTGGCTGAACTTTGGAAAAAATTTCCATTTATTCCACAGTGGCGACGTGATGACATCATGGTGTCTTATGCACCTAAAGGTGGTTCTGTAGGTAAACATTTTGATTTTTATGATGTATTTTTAGTACAGGGCTATGGTCAACGTCGTTGGCAACTCGGTCAAATGTGTGATGGAGATACTGATTTCGTTGCAAACCAACCTTTAAAATTGTTGCCTGAGATGGATGTCAATTTTGATGAAGTGCTCAATCCAGGCGATTTACTCTATGTGCCACCGGGTTTGTCACATTACGGCGTAGCTGAAAATGACTGTTTAACATTTTCTTTTGGCTTCCGTATGCCAAATATCGCAGAAATGTTAGATCGGACCTGTGACAGATTGGCAGATAAAGACCAATTTAAGCGTCCTTTGATTGATATTTCACGTGATAAAATTTCTCAAATTGGTGAAATTACCCAAAACGAACTCGAATATTTGAAAGCTGAAATCATTCAACGTCTACAAAATACCACTGAACTTGATGATGCCATTATCAGTTTAATGTCAGAGCCGAAATATCCTGAAAATATTCCTGAACCAGATGAAATCATCATCGATGATTTAGTTGAAATATTAAATGAAGGTTACGAGATTTTATTGGAACCTGCTTCACGTTTATTGTATACAGAACAAGACCACCAAATCCTGTTCTGGGCAAATGGTGATGCGGTATGCCTATCTGAAAACTCTGTAGACAAACTAAAAGATATTGCTGATGGAAAAATCCTAAAATTTGATCAGAATTTCAATGATCCTGATATTTTAGAAGATGTTTTAGAACTGATTAATGAATCGGTATTGATGCTTTTACCCCCAGAAGAAGCTTAATTAGATCTCCAATGGCGGGCAAAGATGCTCGCCATTGCTTTATATTTTTTTATTATCAAACATTCAAGCACTTCTTGCTCTTTCAAATCACATTAAGATCGTATTCTTCAATACATAAATACTCGCTAAGCATTTGCATATAATAAAGAATAATTCTTAACACTAACAAATCATCACTTGAGCTAAGCATATATTGTTGGTCATCATAGCGACTTATACGTAAGGATAATTAAATCAAATGGCAAGCCCTGCGCAATCGATACGACATAAACTGCTCAATACTTTTTTTTCACGACATTCTGTTTGGTTCTTGTGCATCTTTATTGCACTGTATTTAACATGGATTATTTTCTTTCATGAAAGCCATTATATTTACTATTTCTTTTCAGATACATTCTTAAATGTCATTTGGCTGATTACGATAGTGCTCTCAATTGTGGGTTTTTATGATGTGCTGCAAAGCCACCATTCGATCCTCAGAAACTATCCAATTATGGGACATTTCCGCTTTCTTTTTGAAGAAATCCGCCCTGAAATTCGTCAATATTTCATCGAAGATGATGAGGACTCTCTCCCTTTTTCACGTTCGCAAAGAAGTCTCGTTTATCAACGTGCAAAAAATGAAAATGCAGATAAACCTTTTGGTTCTATCATTGATGTTTACCAAGAAGATTATCGTTTTCTCACCCACTCTTTAACGCCTTGCCAACCAGCTGATCCTGCTGGATTCCGTATTCGTATCGGTAATGATCAATGTACGGCACCCTATAGTGCTGCGATCATGAATATTTCTGCTATGAGTTTTGGTAGTTTAAGTGCCAATGCGATTCGTGCCTTAAATAAAGGTGCTGCGATGGGTGATTTCTATCATGATACAGGTGAAGGAAGTTTAAGCCCTTATCATCTTGAAAATGGTGGGGATATCGTTTGGGAAATTGCCAGTGGTTACTTCGGTTGTCGTACTTTAGATGGTAAATTCGATCCTGAGAAATTTAAAAAACAAGCTGCACTTCCTCAGATTAAAATGATTGAGATCAAGCTTTCTCAAGGCGCAAAACCGGGTCATGGTGGTATTTTACCAAAAGATAAAATCACAGATGAAATTGCACAAATTCGTGGCGTAAGCAAGGATGAAGACTGTATTTCTCCAGCTAAACATTCTGCATTTAGCACGCCGATTGAAATGATGCATTTTATTAAACAATTACGTGATTTATCTGGTGGTAAACCTATTGGTTTTAAATTGTGTATCGGTCATCCATGGCAGTTTATGAGCATTGTTAAAGCAATGTTAGAAACCAAAATCGTTCCTGATTTTATCGTTGTCGATGGTTCTGAAGGCGGTACAGGAGCTGCACCCGTAGAACTCCTCAATCATATGGGTACACCTTTAAGAGAAGGTCTACTTTTTGTACATAACACCCTCGTCGGTGCTGGTTTACGTGATCAAGTGCGTATCGGTGCCAGTGGTAAAATTATTTCGGCTTTTGATATTGCCAGTACCCTTGCTATTGGTGCCGATTGGGTCAATAGCGCACGTGGCTTTATGTTTGCCGTGGGTTGTATCCAAGCGCAAAGTTGTCATACCAATCAATGCCCTGTCGGTGTAGCAACTCAAGATCCGCAGCGTCAAAAAGCACTCGATGTGCCAACCAAAGCGGAACGTGTTTACAATTTCCAAAAGAACACTTTAAAAGCTTTGGCTGAGTTGATTGCTGCCGCTGGTATGCAACATCCGTCAGAAATTAAACCACACAATTTGGCACAACGAGTCAATGATCGCGAAATTAAAAACTACGCTCAATTGCATTTCTTTTTGAAGCAAGGCGAGCTATTAAGTTGTGAAAATAAAGATGAAGAAAATTTCTATTTCCGTATGTGGAATATGTCTTCAGCTGAGAAGTTTTAATTTAACAGCCTAATTGAACAAGACCATTGTTTAAAAGACAATTTTAAAGCACATGTTTAAGCGCAATTTTGTGATCTTATTCATGTGCTTTTTAACAAAAATAATGCCTTATTAATTATTTGATTTTTTTAAATACTTTGATCTAGATCTCATTTTTAGATGCTATATGACATTTTCGTAATATAACTGTCATAAATCAGGATCAAACTGCGCTACAGATTTAACAGCAGTTGATGACAAAAATGAATAATCAAATATCAGCATCATCCCCCACAACTTTAACAGATCACACTCCACCTGCAATCAATGTCAATCGACCACAGCCCAAATGGTTTAAATATCTTTTTGCAGCAGTGATTATTGTTGCATTGACGTATATTGGTATACATTTAACTGAAGATCTAACTCATGTCCCGCCACTCAGTACAATTTCATTTCTGATGTTGGGCTTAGCACTGATCACTGCTCTAGGCTTTGAATTTGTAAACGGTTTTCACGATACCGCAAATGCAGTCGCTACCGTTATTTATACCAATGCCCTACCTGCTCCTATTGCGGTGATTTGGTCTGGTTTCTTTAACTTTGTCGGCGTACTCGCCGCTTCTGGTGCAGTTGCTTATGGAATTATAGCCTTACTCCCTGTTGAATTGATTTTGCATGTCAACAGTGCCGCAGGCTTTGCAATGGTTTTCGCGCTTTTATTGGCAGCGATTATCTGGAATTTGGGAACATGGTTCTTTGGTATTCCTGCTTCAAGTTCGCACACCATGATCGGCTCAATCATCGGAGTCGGCATCATGAACCAAATTATCAATTCTGGTCAAACTGGTGTCAGTGGTGTTGATCTTGAACAAGTCGTTAAAGTACTGAAAGCACTGTTATTTTCACCGCTCATAGGCTTTATCTGTGCGGGGCTTTTGTTTATCGTTTTAAAATTCTTTTTAAAGAAAAAACAAGAAAAATTATTTGATGCACCTGAAGCCAATAAGCCACCTCCATTTTTTACCCGCTTAATGTTGATCCTCACTTGTACTGGGGTAAGTTTCGCACATGGCTCAAATGATGGTCAAAAAGGTATGGGACTGATCATGCTAATTTTGATTGGGATTGTGCCACTCGCTTATTCACTCAATAAGACCATGGACGGCAAAGATGTACAAGCCTTTGTCAATGCATCTGAAAAAACTGCTTTAATCTTGTCTCAAAATCAAACATCGATGCAAGATGCTTCAGCACGCCAGATTTTGACCACGTATATTCAAACGCATCAAGATAACCCTCAAGTGATTTCGGCTGTAGCGAGCTTGTCCAATAGTCTAGGTCAATCTGTAAGCGGCTATAAATCTATGTCTAAAGTGCCTGAAGATGAAACAGTTAACTTACGTAATGACATGTATCTCAGCAGCGCAACATTAAAATCATTAGATAAAAATCATAAATTTGATCAAATGAGCACTGCTGATAAAGCCGTGATTAAAGATTATCGCAGTCAGTTGGACAAAGCGACTCAATACATTCCAACATGGGTAAAAGTAGCCGTTGCTTTGGCACTAGGGCTTGGAACGATGGTTGGTTGGAAACGAATCGTAGTGACTGTCGGTGAAAAAATTGGTAAAACACATCTCACTTATGGCCAAGGTGTTTCTGCCGAATTGGTTGCGATGGGAACGATTATGGCAGCCGATAAATTTGGTTTACCTGTCAGTACCACTCACGTTTTAAATAGTGCTGTCGCGGGGACCATGAGCGCCAACAAATCTGGGCTACAATGGTCAACTGTGAAAAGTATCCTGATGGCTTGGATTCTGACTCTACCTTGTGCCATGATTTTATCAGCAGCACTGTATTGGATTTTACTCAGTTTTACTCGCTAGTATGTGACAGACATAAAGTATAAATACAAAAATGGCGATCATATGAATCGCCATTTTTATTTTGATTATTTGAATTGAAATAACATCAATCTTTTAAAGATCAATAATAATCTTCAGCAGATTGTGCATGTAAAAATGCAGGAATCAGCCCCGTCAATGCAGCTCGTATATCTGGGCGTTCATTGATCAATTGATGAGAGCCTTCTTCTAGCATAAGCAAAGTTTGTAATCTGAACTTTTTACGAATAAATTCAATATTATAACGCCAATCCACAGTTTGATCCTGTGCACCTTGAGCCAGCCAGACAGGTATGCGACAAGCTGGGCGATTTTCCATTTCCTGCATCCATCGCGACATGGCTAAAATCCAATCCATACCCATCATACGAGGCTGTAAAGGATCTTTTAAACGCACAAAACGCAGAAATTCAGGATTGTGATTGTTACGGCGGAAATGTCGTGGCACTTCTCTTTTGATACGACGAATAATGCCTAACCCTATCGAGTTGTGCCACCAAGCCGATTTTGCAGGGCGAATCAACGGTGACAATAACAATACACGTTGCACAATCGGGTTACGGCGTTGTTCTGCAAATTCGAGTAAATGATGCATCCAAATCGCACCACCTGTACTTTGACCGATACCCAACCACGGTTTAGGTAACTGATCCGCTTGTTTAACGTATTGATAAACAGCATGTAAAACTTGTTGATAATGATCAAAATTTTGAATATTTGCTGGAGAACCATTACTCAAGCCATGACCAGGCAAATCAAAGGTCAAAACGCTAAAACCTTGATCTAGCAATTCACGAATAATCGGTTGATAAATCCCACTATGTTCAAGATAACCATGCAGTAAAAAAACACTACCTTTCACATGATCAAGACGTGGTTTAAACACTTGCACATGCAGTTTAAACAACGGCATTTCAACAAAGCCCTGCCAATGCTCAGCTTCAAGCTGATCTAAACCATATAAGCGCTGATAGGCTTGAATCTCTTTACTCGGCAAATACGGACGATTTAAGTTTAAAAGCTCAAGTAATGCTGGAGTTTCATCACGACTGGGTACAGGTAAATCAAGTTGTTTTAAAATCGTCGGATTTAAAAAAGGAATATCAGGCATTAAGGCACCTCTCGACAACCGCCTGAGCCAAACATGACATCACGAATCGTTGCCAACATTTCATAGTTAGCTCGACGACTGTGATCATAGTTTTGCTCACTCGGAAGCCATGATGTCAATGTGGTTGGCATAGTTGCAATCACTGGAATGGTTTCAATTCCATTTAAAGCAAACAAACGACGAGTACGAGGCATATGATAACGATCTGTGACCAAAAGTACTGTCGGTGCACCACCTTGTTTTTGTAATAATAAAGAACTAAATCGAGTATTTTCACAGGTATTCATACTTCGATTTTCTAATAAATTGGCATCGACTCCACGCTTTGCTAACCAAGCCTGCATATACGGAGATTCAACACCACTCAATACAATTGGTAAATGAGTTTTTGCTTCCACTTCTAAGGTTTTTTCTAAACGCAAACGGGTATATTTATTGATCACGATATCTTTTTGGTTGTCTGCCAAAGTCAAACCACCACCCAATACCACGATAGCATAAGGTTTATTTTCGATTTTAGTTTTTTCATTATTTTGCTGATTGATATAAGCGATATCCTTGTATATCTGGCTATCTACAGCATGCTCTTGTTCTTTTTGAACTTTATGCGTTTTTAGGTAATGCTCATATTGTTTCATCAATTCTTTGTTATCTTCATTCTCAACATCAAGCAAATCTTGCAAATTATTCAAAATATTTGCGGCTGAAATAGCCGTTTGCGCATCAAAAGAAAGTTTTGGAGTTGTTTTATTGAGCATTGGCACAACAGGTTTATCCTGTTCTTCTTCATCTTCCTTTGCTTCGTCATTGATTTTTTTTTGCAAATCCAAATAACGTGCATGCAAAATGGTGAGATCTTGCGCCTGCTGATTTTTGATTGATTCTTCCATGACTTTTAGATAAGCCTGACGTGCAATCCAAAGATCTGAACCGGGCTCATAATTTTGTATTTCGGTCAAAGCCGCATTTTCCTGACTTTTAGCCGCAACTTTATCGACTTCAACAGGAACAAAGGTATTTAAAGCTTTGACAATGAGATTTGAATAAAAAGGGGTATATAAAAAAACAATAAAACAGCCGAATAGTACAAATAGTATCGCAACTATCCGAACTAAACGTACCATCCAATGCTGTTTCATAAATTATCTCTTGTGGGGTTGAATCAAACCTGAATAGTCAAATAAAACAGGTTCAGGTTCCAAATTTATATTAAATTTCTCATAAACATCATCTTGTACAGCACGATAAGTTGCTTTGACATCTTCAAGTTTAGCATCGGCATAATTGACTAAAACCAAAGCTTGTTTATGAAACATCCCTACATTTCCAAGTGTCTTGCCCTTCCAGCCAGCTTGGTCGATTAACCAACCTGCAGCAATTTTGACTTGATCATGTGGCTGAGGATAATGAGGCATATTTTCATGTGATTTTGACAGTTCAATAAAATCAGTTTGTGAAATCACAGGATTTTTAAAAAAGCTTCCGACATTGGCAAATTCTTTAGGATCGGGTAATTTACTTTGTCTAATTTTAATGACTTGATTTTGCAAGTTTTCTGCCGTTTCATCTTGCCCCACAGCTTGCTTTAAATCACCATAATTTAACTTTAATTGAGCTTTTTTCAAGAGTTTAAATGTTACATGACAGATCACATAACGATTTGGATCATCTTTGAAAATACTGTGGCGATATGAAAATGCACAATCTTGAGCAGAAATCGAACTAAATTTTTCGAGTACGCGATCATATACTTCAACAGATTGGATAAACTCACCCGCTTCTACACCATAAGCACCAATATTTTGTACTGGAGATGCGCCCACCAATCCGGGAATCAAAGCCAAGTTTTGCAAGCCATAAGCCTGATGAGCCGTACTATAGAGTACAAAATCATGCCAAACTTCACCTGCGCCCACACGCCAAGTGACGCTTTGACCATCTTCAGCAAGTGCTTCTATCCCCTGAATATCCATGTGTATAACCAAAGCATGAATATGTTCAGGTAACAACATATTGCTACCACCTGAAAGAATTAAAACATTTAATTGTTGTTGTTGAGCAAATTGTAGAGCATCAAGCAGATCTTGTTCTGATTGAATTTTCACATAAAATTCAGCAATAGCATCCAAACTCAAGGTATTAAAAGGTTTGAGTTGCACCTTTTTTAAAATATTCATCTCATTAACCTTATGCTTTGCTCTGCTGTTTAAAAATGTGAACCCAAGCCAAACTACTTGATTCGCATTGATTGATCACTCGTTCAAAACCATCTTCACCGCCATAATAAGGATCAGGCAAAGCTTGTTTTGGATAATCTTGATCATGCTCGCTCATCAAGGCAACTTTGGCTCGAATTTGATTTGATGAAAATTGCTGTAAAGCGGTTTGTTCAAGTAATTTTATATCAGATAAATTTTCCATATCCATCGCCAAGATCAGGTCAAAGTCAATAAAATCTTGTAGCTGAATTTGGCGAGCACGTAAGGCTGATAAATCATAACCACGTTTTTTTGCATGTTTTTGACTACGCTGATCAGGCACTGCATTTGGGTGATAGTTGCTGGTCCCTGCAGAATCTACTTCAACATTGAGCTGATGATCATCACAATAATGTTGCAAAATCACTTCTGCCGTCGGCGAACGACAAATATTTCCTAAGCACACACATAACACCTTATATGGCGTTTGGGATGACATAACGACCTCAAAAGTACATTTATTTTATGAATGCTTATGTTAAGTTATTTAGGCAACGAATCCTATAGCGCGCAAAAACAATAATGTTTATTTTAAGATGACAGATCAAGGATAAAGCAGATGAGCCATTTCCAATTTCAAACTGTGTCAAATATTATTTCGGGTCTTGGTACTGTTCAAGAATTAAAAAATATTTTAACCGCACAAAGTTTTAAGAAAATACTATTGGTCACTGATCCGGGCATGGTTCAGCACCAATTGCATTTACCGATATTGGAAATTTTTGAAGCCGTAAAATTGCCCTATGCGATTTATTCTGATGTGCAAGCCGATCCTCCTGAACATATCGTGCTCAGTGCTGTTGAATTTGCGAAGCAACAACAAGCTGATGTAATTATCGGCTTTGGCGGCGGAAGCTCGATGGATGTTGCCAAAATCATCGCAATCTTGGCTGATCCTAAACAAAATCAAAACATCCAAGATATTTATGGTGTTAACAACGCCAAAGCACCACGTCTACCTTTGATTTTAATTCCAACCACAGCGGGTACGGGTTCGGAAGTCACACCTATTTCCATCGTCACCACAGGTGAAACCACCAAGACAGGCATAGTTTCGCCGATTTTATATGCAGATGTTGCGATTTTAGATGCAACTTTTACTCAAAATTTGCCTGCTCAAATCACAGCAGCTACAGGCATTGATGCGATGGTACATGCCATCGAAGCCTATACCTCAAAAATAAAAAAGAACTTTTATGCAGATATGCTCGCCAAACAGGCTTTACAACTGCTCAATAAAAACCTCAAACGTGTATTAAAAGATGGCACTGACCTTGAGGCACGGCAAAATATGCTTATCGGCTCAATGCTTGCAGGACAAGCCTTTGCCAATGCACCCGTCGGCGCTGTTCATGCACTCGCCTATCCTTTGGGTGGACATTTTCATCTCTCTCATGGGCATACCAATGCGCTAGTCCTAACTGAAGTTCTCAAATTTAATGCGCCAAATGCCAAACAACACTATGCCGAATTGATGCAATGGCTCGATCCATTTAGCAAAGGCAGTACAGATGGGCTATGCGATTTATTTGTGGATCATATGCAACGCCATTTGGATGAAAGTGGCTTAACACTTAAATTGAAAGAACTGGGTGTACCCAAAGATAAACTTCAGATTTTGGCAGATGATGCGATGTTACAAACCCGTTTATTGCAAAATAATCCGAGAGAACTAGCAAATGCGGATGCATTGAAAATTTATCAAGAAATCTATGAATAAGTCGCTGTATTCTCTTATGATGAAAATACATTGCCTATAATCTAATCATTAAGTTGTTCATTTTTTGTAATTTCACATATCTGAAAATAAATGTAAGCATTTGTATATATTCAGCATATTTAATTTTACTAAAAAATGGCAGCTTAATGCCCCCAACTCGACTTCATTTTTTTATTTTAAAATTAAACTATTTACTCTAAAATTTCGCTAAATACACGGATTATTTCTATTTTCACAGCGGATATAACAAGATGAAAACTCTTAAAGTACTTCTCCCTGTTGCACTTTTATCAGTTGCGGGTCTTGCTCAAGCAGCAACTTCAGACGGTAAAACTTTTGCAGTTTCTGCGGGTTGGTTACATGTTATGCCACAAGGTTCTGCCCAAGGCGTATATGGTGAAACACATTCCCCACTTCCTGTTTCTTATCCTTCAGCACCAAGTGCAGGATTTGAAGTTCAAGATGCAGATACTGGCGGTGTAATGCTTGACTACTTTGTCAATGACAATGTGTCTTTGGAGCTTGTTTTAGGTGCACCACCTAAAATGGAACTTGCTGGTAAAGGTCACATCACAGCGCTAGGCAAAGATGTGCTCAACCTCAACAATTTTGGTAAAGCGGCTACAACTGATGCTTATACACCAACATTTACAGGTCGTTATCACTTCGGTTCGATCAACAACAAATTCCGCCCTTATGTCGGTGCTGGGATTATGTATGCACATTTCTCAGATGTAAAAACTGACGGTGCTTTAAATACAGCGCTTGAAAACTCTGTATTGGGTTCACAAGGTTTAGGTTTAAAACCAACATTAGGTAAAGTAAAAGTTGATGATGCTGTTGCTCCTGTTGTAACACTTGGTGCCGACTACAACATCACTAAAGATTGGTTTGCTACAGCATCTGTTTCTTATGCACACCTTTCAACCAATGCAAAAATCAATGTAAATAGCGGCTTAACCAATACCACTATTTTATCTGGTCAAAGTGAAATCGAAATCAACCCGATCGTAACTTACCTCGGTTTGGGTTACCGCTTCTAATCCAAATTTGGATACATAGCATAAAAGGCTACTTATACATCATGAGTAGCCTTTTTTATTAGGGTGTGTTGACATTTGCAGTATGGAACTTAACCTACAATGGTAACCAAATAAATATACAAGCAAGAGCGACAGCACTTTGATAATTACGCTTTAGCTTGTCATATCGAGTTGAAATTCCTCTAAATTGTTTTAACCTACAGAATGAATTCTCAACTAAGTGCCTGATTTTATAGATATGCCAATCCATATGATCATTGTTAGACTTAGTGTTTGATTTTCTAGGAATATTTGACTTAGTTTTTGTTTGCTCAATTTGAGTCCTGAAGTTGTCTGAGTCATAACCTTTATCAGCACATAATATTTCTGATTCAGTTAAATCTAATTTTGATACCAGATCAGGGGCTATCTTAATATCATGGGAAGTTCCATCTGAAATAATAAACTCAATGGGATTACCATTAGAATCAACTGCTAAATGTATTTTTGAACTATTACCACCGATACTTTTGGAAATATCTTGATTATTAATACCTGAAGAATGCTGGTGTGCCCGTACGTGGCTACCATCAATAAATATCCATTCTTTATCAGCATGTTTACTAAATAATTTAAAAATATTCATAAACTTATCATTTTTAGACCAACGATTGTATTTCTTAAAGATAGAGTTTGGCTTACCAAATTCTTGAGGTAAATCTCTCCAAGGACAACCTGTTCTGATACGAAATAGAATAGCTTCGATAAAATTTCTTAAATTTAGTTTGAGATAAATATTAAAGTGACGGAAAATAGAAAGTAACTTAGACCAGTGTTGATCATTCAGCATTGTACGAGGCATAGCGGGGGTAAAATTGGGTTTGGCGATTTAATTTTACTATCTCGCTATTTTTTTAGGCAACAAATGTCAACAGACCCTAATCGTCTTTTTTAGCTGAAAATTGATGGAAATATCATTGAATAAAAACAACTAAAAATCTATGCTGATAAAAACTTTTATAATGAATCAGTATGAAACCAGCGATTAAAACACGTGAACAATATCATTTTTTATTTCCAATCCAAACTCGTTGGGCAGACAACGATATGTATGGGCATGTCAATAACGTCACCTACTATAGTTATTTCGATACAGCAGCCAATGCACTTTTGATTCAAAAAGCTGCTTTTGATCTTAGAAATTCTAAAATTATCGGTTTGGTTGTCGATTCTGCTTGTAGTTTTTTGCAAGAACTGTCATATCCAGAAATCATCGAAGTTGGCGTTGCAATCAAAAAAATAGGAACAACATCCTTAACTTATGATTTGGCGATCTTTAAACAAGGTCAAAATGATGCATCTGCACAAGGACATTTTGTCCATGTATTTGTTGATCGTGAAACACGAAAAAGCACCCCGATCCCCGTAGAAATGCGAGATGCTCTAACAAAATTTCAAATTAAGTAACCTGAAAATCAGCATTCAAAATCTATTTTTTAAAATAGACAATAGCGTTTTTTTAATAAAATAAAAATGATCAGGTATTTGGGTAAAAGTATCATACGGTCCCATTTGCCGTGAATAATTTAATTTACCTTGCGTAGACAATCTTTCTTACTTTGTTTTCGGACAAATGAGAAATATATTGCGCAAGAAAACCATTGTCGAACAAATGGGCATACATCCCTGTAACCCTTGTTCGACGGACGGCATCCTGCCTTTATTACAATTTTTATTACACTTTGAAGCAAAATAATTAGAGTATAAATTTACGCAAAAGATGACTTATGCAAGAACTCTAATGAATGCTCATTTGTTCTGATCTAAACATCACTATCAAATTTCAACACAGCCTAAACCATAGCTGGATCGCTGACCGAGTCTTCACCGATTTCCACACGACCTGCAAAACGGCGATAAAATTTTGCATCTTGACTACAAGTCACAGCAAAGTCATACCACTGCCAAGATTCTTTTAATTCCCAATGCTGGCTCAGAGTCTGCCCCGCTTTCACTGTGATTTTTAGAGGTGCATCTGTTCGATATACAACAGGGCTAATGCTCAACTCTAGATCTTTTGTGCCTGTATTATTGAAATCTGCATAAACATTGCCATTGGCGATATCATAACAAACACGAATTTCAGGATTGATTTGCAGATCTTGATTACGATTGAGATCACCTTTGAAATGTCGTAAGAAACCATTTGGTCCCATTACCCAAAGATCATATAAACCTTGATTGTCTTTTTTGACATTCCAAACATCATCTAGTGTTTTCCCTGCCTCAAGAATATAGCGCTTCGGTACTTGTTCTAGGTTCAATCTGTCATAAACATGCAATACTGCACCTTGCGTCCCTGTATTTGAAAATAGCAATTTTACCGTACCATCATTTTGACAGCGTGCACTGGTATGTAGCTCATAAGGCAATGCCTTTGAACGGCGAATACCACTGCTTTGAATAGGCATTTTCAAATCTGTTGGAATTGGAACATTTGGCAATTTTTGCTGTGCTGAACGTAATTGATCAGCCTGATCACGACTTTGCTTACCATTCAATTCGGGTAAAACATCTTCATTTGGATTTTTAAAGTTAAATGCAGAAGTTAAATCACCACAAATAGCACGGCGATATGGGCTGATATTGCTTTCTTTTACCCCAAAACGCTTTTCCAAGAACATCAGCACAGAGGTATGATCGAATACTTGTGAATTGACGATACCACCACGACTCCAAGGAGAAATCACAAATAATGGGACACGTGGACCCGGTCCATATACAGCATTGTCTTTTTTCGGCTGGCTGGTGCTGCCAAGCGGTGCATCATGTTGATAATATTCATATTGCATATCCGCTTCACTTAAGGTCGATTTACCTGCATAACTTTTATCGTCTAGTAAAGTCGGTGCTGAAGGTGAAGGAACATGGTCAAAATAACCATCATTTTCATCAAAATTGATTAAAAATACTGTTTTACTCCAAACTTCAGGTACAGCCGTCAATGCATCTAAAATTTCTTGAATAAACCATGCACCTTGTACTGGGCTTGAAGGTCCTGGATGTTCACAATAAATCGAAGGCGCATTAATCCATGAAACTTGCGGTAATTTTCCAGTTTTTACATCATTTTTAAAGGCATCTAAAAACTCTTCAGGTTTATTGCCCGGTAATGTATTTGCGATCCCTTTATACAATGGATTTTGAGCATTATCAGTTGAAGCATCATAAGCTTTATACGGCAATTTTTGAGCTGCTGCGTTATATGGACTATTTGGCGCACCACCGCTAGAGACTGGATAACCAGAAGCAATGTTAGCTTTTTTAAATGTTCTAAATGCACCCAACATGTTATCGCCCCATTCATCAGGCATATTTTGATAACAAATCCAGTTGATGCCTGCTTCCTCTAAGCGTTCAGCATAGGTTTTCCACGTATAACCCACATCGACATTTTTTGGATCACCATCAATCCAGTCCCATTCATTATTGACAAAGGCGGTACTGGTCGGCACTGCACCATTGGTTCCTGTCAAATGAAATGAACGATTTGCATCTGTGCCTGTATGCATCGAGCAATGATAGGCATCACAAATGGTAAAAGCATTTGCTAAAGCAAACTGATAAGGAATTTCCTGTTCCTTAAAATAACCCATCGCATAATCGGTTTTATAGGTTGGCCATTTTGACAGTCGCCCATTGTCCCAAGCCTTTTGACTATCGACCCAAGTATGATTCGTGCCGGGTGCTCGCTGTGCATTATTGCTCGTGCCATCCAAATGAAATGGCGTTAAAACCGCACCATTACTACGTTGTTGCTGCCAAACAGTACGACCATTTGAAAGTGGAATGGTAATACGATCTGCAAATCCTCGTACCCCCTTTAAAGTCCCAAAGTAATGATCAAATGAACGATTTTCCTGCATCAGGATCACAACATGTTCGACATCCTGTATGGTGCCTGTTTTATTATTTGCAGGGATAGCCAGCGCTTTTTGTATACTGGCTGGAAATGCAGACAGTGCTGCTGCGCCAAAACTGGTTTTAATGGTATTTGCTAAAAACTGACGACGATTGATCACGATCTATTCTCCTTTGATTCTAATGATTTAGGGTGCACAGCGCATCACTGGTTTATTAGAAACATCGGGCTTTGTCGCACCCTGATCATCCTTTGAGTCATTACATGCGCTAAGCGCAAGCAAAACAGGAAAAATTAAAACACACGATCGTAATCGCTTAATTTTATTCAAAAACATGTTGACCATCCATTATAAAGATGCCAACACATTAGACAGACCGTATGACAACTCAGTGTCATTTATATTGCAAATCAATGATCTAAAAAAAATAGACCCGAAGGTCTATTTAAAAATATAAAGCACAAATTACTTCAATTGAATATTTTGCAATTCACCGTCAAAGATATTGATCAAGTTTTTGACCACGGTCTCGGTCTGTAACATCTCAGCAGCACGCTCAAATGCTCGGGCTTTACGCTCAGTTTGCATTTGAAATGGTGTGGTTTCATTTACATCTTCATATTGCACAAAAAACTTGGTATTCGACCATTGTTGTTTTAATGCATCTTCTAAAGCATGTTGCAATTGATTGAGTAATTTTTCATATTTTTGCGGAATATGGAAGAATGACTCACTATCAATATGACCTTTCATCACCCCATGCTGTGCAAGCTCTTGTACCGCAGGCGATAAGCCACTATTTCTAAACCAAAATTCCCACTTATCTACGGTCCATTCACCTTGCAGATCTTGCTGTTGCAAAGTCAAAATTTGCTGTGGTGTTTGGCGATCCGATGAAGATGTTGAAACTTTGCTTAGCGTTTGCTGCTCAGTCTGTGCTAAAACTAGACTTTCATTTTGTGTCTTTGTTATCTCTGTTGCGACTGGTGCAACAGCAACTTCCACTGATGCAGAACTTGGAGTTTCAGGCTCAACTTGTTCAGGATTTAAAAAGAAAATATCTTCACTTTCAACGATATTTTTCTCAGCCTTGACTGGAGCTTGCGGTGTTTGACCATCATCAAACATGGTCAACGCAGGTGCTTCATTTTCTTGCTGTTCAGGTGCTGAAAATGTTTGCTGGCTTTGTGAATCTACAGCACTGACTTGATCTTGATGAGATTGGGCACTTTGATCATCAACATTTTCAGATGTTTCAACGCTTGTTAAAGGTTCATCTAAATAATCATCACTGCTGGGTTCAGGCTGAACTTCAGCAACTGCAACTTGAGCCACAACATGTGCATTTTCTTGTGAAAATGACTGTTCTTTTTGTATATTTTCCAAAGTTTCATCAGCTGTATTTTCAGAAGCATGCTCTACAGGCAAATCCTGCTGAATCTCTGAGCGAGGCTGTTCTACTGTATTTTGCTGTTGCTGAGCTTGGATCGCAGGAGAAGCAATCACATTTGCTTGCGCCTGATGGACCACGACTTCATTGGCTTGCAATGGTCTAAATGCAAGTAAACGCAATACAGTCATTTCAAAGCCTTGCTCTTGTGTCACAGCAAGTTGTAAATCGGCACGTCCTTTACACGCAATCTGGTAATACAACTGCAAATCTTGGGCAGAAATATGACTGGATAATTGCATGATTTTTTGATTGATTTCAGCACTATATTTCAGGCTTAAATCTGGTAAATATTGCAACATTGCCAGTTCATGCAAGGTTGAAATAAATTGATCTAAAACCATGGATACATCAAGTGCTTGCTGTCTAAATTGTAATAATAATTGACTCACCCGAGCACGTTGATTTTGGTGAATGGCTAAAATCAAATCATAAATAATCGTCCGATCAATCAAGCCAAGCATTTCTTTTACATCTTGGTGATGAATCGCGCCTTGACCATAGGCAATCGCTTGATCTGTCAGCGATAAAGCATCACGAAGTGAACCCTGAGCTGATTCCGCAATTTGCCAAATAGCATCTTGATCAGCATCAATACTTTCTTGGCTTAAAATATTTGTCAAATGTGCGGTGATTTCATCGACTGCAAGTGGTCGCAAAGTAAATTGCAAACAACGAGAAATTACAGTAATCGGCAACTTTTGTGGATCTGTGGTCGCAAAAAGGAATTTGACATGTTCAGGTGGCTCTTCCAATGTTTTGAGCAAGGCATTGAAAGAATGCGTAGAAAGCATGTGCACTTCATCGATCAGATAGACTTTATAGCGACCTTGCGTTGGCGCATAAGGCACATTGTCCAAAAGTTCACGTGTATCTTCAACTTTGGTACGTGATGCCGCATCAATTTCGATCAGGTCAATAAAACGACCTTCGTTGACAGCACGGCAAGTTGCACAGACTTCGCATGGTGTAGAGGTTACGCCTGTTTCACAGTTTAAGCATTTAGCCAAAATACGTGCAATCGTGGTTTTACCCACCCCACGTGTGCCTGTAAATAGATAGGCATGATGCAAACGTCCACGATCTAAAGCACTTGTCAAAGCACGAGAAACATGGTTTTGACCAACTAACTCGTTGAAATTACGTGGGCGATATTTACGTGCAAGTACCTGATACATGAATGCTCCTCATTACAGGTCTAAGCATACTGTTTTTTTAAGGTAGAGTGAAATAAAAACGCTTAGAAAGCATTCTAATTGTATTTTATTTTCAAAGATCAGCCAGCTTTGATGAAATCAAGCTACGTATGTCAGCAGATATCTAGGATCTGTTGACATTTCATAGCTGAATTGCGATCCGCCTTTTTAAAACCACCAACCTTTTGAACCTTTTAACTCTGCATCTGCACAGCGCAGTGCTTCCTGAGTCAGCCCCCATAAACGATAATCGCCTGTTATAGAACCTATATTGAAATTGTGAGTATAGGCAAAGCTTAGTTCACGTTTTGGATCGCACCAAGCTCCTGAGCCGTTGTAACCAATATGTCCAAAGCCTTTTTTGGCACGTTTCCCCATGGTAATCACACGGTGATAACCCAAACGCCATTTCATAGGAATAGGCATGACACGATCACGTTTGATACTTTGAATCTGACTTAATTCTTTAAATACTTCTGCTTTGATCAGAACCTGATCCTGCCATGTGCCTCCATTGGCAAGCATGGCATACACTTTCGCCAAGCTTCTCGCAGTAAACACACCATTGGCAGCGGGAATAATGGCTTGCAAACCTTGTTGGCTAAAAAAACTAAAATCTCGCATATTATGCGGAACCATCGCATCCAAGAAGTCTTGCGGATTTTGCCCACTAAGTTGCATTAATTTATCTGAAAAATTGGCTTTCTTATGTTTTTTAGGCTTAGCCGCTGCGCTACTCTGAGCTGGTTTTTCTTTTGGAAATGGTTTGGCTATACGAGATAATTGCTCTGTCGGCACACCAAAATATGCGCCATCCAATTGTAAAGCTTCGACCAGATATTGTTTAAATAAATCAGTTAAATGACGCCCTGTCGCTTTTTCCAAAACACCACCAACAAGCCAGCCAAAAGTCAGCGCCTGATAAGCAATATCAGAACCAATAGCAAAACGTGGCGTAGCACTTTGCATAACTTGCAACATATGCTGCCAATCTGCCATTTCCGAAGCATTTTCAATCATATTTCGGATATCGTACAGACCACTTTGATGACTTAAAATATGGCGAAGTGTCATATTTTCTTTGCCATTTTGAGCAAATTCAGGCCAAAATTCTGCAATTTTTCGGTCATATTCGACCAGACCTTCACTCACTAAAATATGCGCTAGCGTTGCCAAAATCCCCTTACCCGTCGAATAACAAACCGACATGGTATCTTCTTGCCATTGCTCAGTTTCAGATTTTTTCCCCGTAAAAATATCGACAACTTTTTGACCTTTGAAATAAACAACTAAAGCAGCTCCGCCAAATTCAGTACGTCCATCTTGTAAACGACTAAATTGATTTGCCAAATCCTGAAACTGCTCATTTACATAGCCTTGATAATTTTCAGTATTTGCAAAAATAATATCTTTGAAACCGCTCATACCAATGTCCTTTTTATTTTGAATGGGCAAAAAAAAGCCTAAATCTCACGATTTAGGCTGAACATATTATAGTGATTTTACGATGCCTGCTACATGTGGCTTTTGAGATTTTTGATTACGAATCAAGAAATCAGTTTGACTTGACTCATTTGCTGTCAAAAACTCAACTTTAGATGGCAAATACATCGGTAATTTAAATTGCACATCAGCCTCGTATGCTTCAGGCAATTCTAAACTTGCCAAAGCACGTGCCTTACTCCACATCCCGTGTGCAATCGCTTGTTTAAAACCAAACGCTTTTGCAGTAAATGCATGAATATGAATCAGATTAAAATCACCTGATACCGCTGCATAACGACGCCCAGTATTTTCACTGACATCCCAAACTTCTTGAACTTGCAAATCTGGCGCATGTGTAGCAGATGCATTTTCAGCTTTTTTCTCTACTGGCGTTGTCACTTTTTGACGTGATAAATAAGTGGTAACGCCTTGCATCACTACTTCATCAGCAATTTTTGCCGTAGTGATAAAATCAAATTGTAAACCTTTATCATGCGGTTTCAATTCACCAAATGCACACGACAAAGTAATCGTTTCATTTTGCCAAATTGGACGATTTTGTGTAATGACATTACGAATATGTACCAATCCCAACAATGCAAATGGAAAAGCTTCTTGAGTCATCATGCTCATTTGTAAGCTCTGCGACAAAACAGCTAAGTAGATCGCAGGTACTCGACCGTTATTTTTAAAACCACAAACATTGTTATAGGCTTTTAGATGCTTCTCATCAATTTTTAGAGCATCAACCACATATTCTACTTGTGGCAAAACTTTTTCTAGCTTTGGCTTTTTAAAAACTAAGCCTTGAATCACTTTTGAATACGCCAGATATGGCTTTGGCAATTGACTAAAATGGCGTGTGTTCATATTTGACCTATATCTCTTGCTATTTTCTATATCGTTTTAGTGTATCGGACAATCTAGCCCATGATTTTCAGTATTACATTATCCAATCATTAAAATGTTTCATCACATTTCATATTGAACATTTAAACTTATTGAACATTTAAACTCAAAACCATCTAGATAAAACACCCCCTCCTTAAGGAGAGGGTTGCTTGGATTTTTTAACTTTAAGTCTTAATTATTAAGCGCCTAATAAACTTTGACCACATACACGAACCACGTTGCCATTTAAGCCTGTAGATGCAGTAGATGCATAAAGTGCAATGGTTTCAGCAACATCTACAGGTAAACCGCCTTGGCTCATTGAGTTCATACGGCGACCTGCTTCACGGATTGCGAATGGAATCGCTGCAGTCATTTGAGTTTCAATGAAACCTGGTGCAACAGCATTGATGGTAATCCCTTGCTGTAACAATGGCGCAGTAAATTTAACCAAACCAATCACACCTGCTTTAGATGCAGCATAGTTGGTTTGACCTAAGTTACCCGCGATACCAGAGATTGAAGATACGCATACGATACGACCATTGGCATTTAAACCTTGATTATTGAGTAAATAATCATTGATACGTTCAGCCGCAGATAAGTTGATATTGATCACCAAATCCCAAAACTCAGGTTTCATATTTGCCAAAGTTTTGTCACGAGTGATCCCAGCATTATGTACGATAATGTCTAAGCCACCTTGACTTGCTGCTGCCGCTTTGATTTCTGCACCAGCATCAGCTGCTGTAATATCAAGAGCTAAAGTTGAACCACCGATTTCTGAAGCTACACGATCAAGATCAGCTTGTTGTTGCGGTACATCTAAACAAATCACATGTGCACCATCACGTGCCAATACATGTGCAATTGCTTCACCGATACCACGGCTCGCACCTGTAACCAATGCTGTTTTTCCTGCAAGCGGTTTTGCCCAATCAATATCTAATACTTCAGCTTTCGATACACGGATCACTTGACCTGAAACATAAGCCGAACGTGGTGAAAGTACAAAACGTAAAGTCGATTCAAGGTTTGCTGCTGCATCTTTATCAACATAGACCAAATTGGCAGCGATACCTTTTTTAAACTCTTTACCGACAGATTTCACAAAACCTTCTAAAGCACGTTGTGCAATCGCTTGTTTGATAGAACCTGTAGTTTCAGGTGTCAAACCCACTACGATGACACGACCAGAAGTTTGGATTTGGCGCGCAATAGGATTGAAGAATTTATACAATTCATTTAATTGTTCTGAACTTTCGATCCCTGATGCATCGAATACCACTGCTTTAAATTTTGACTCTTTATCACCATCATTAAAAGCACTGAGGTTTAAGCCAGATTTTGCTGCAGCTTGTTGAAGCTGTGCATTGTTACCTGCATAGCTGTTTGCATGAATATTACTTAAAACTTGCGCGATTGATTCTGACAAAATGCTATTTGGAGCTGCGCCAAGTAATACTGCACCTTTGATCACGGGTGTTGGTGATTCAAAACGGTCTAATTCAATCGGTGATGGTAAACCTAAATTTTTGATGACAAATTTACCAATCGGAGATTTTGAGAATGTTTGGTATTGATCAGCCATGTTTATTATCTCTTTGCAAATTAATTTATAAATGAAGCTAAAGATTTCATTTAAGCACTATGAAATATGAGCTATTTATACTTCTCTAGTTCCATTTGATTCAGGTAAATAATACTTGAGTTAAACTCACGATGTCTTGACCTGACTGCCTTATCAAATGTCATTATAGTCAATTCAGGGTTTTATGTATTATGTTAATGTATGCTTTAAGAAAACCATCTACATGCTTGGAAAAGCCTTATGAGCAAACCAACTCAAGAAAATCCAACAGTCGAAAATTCTGCACAAGAAGCAGTGTCAAAACCATCAAAAACGACGACTCGTCCTCGTAAGACTACACAACCTGCTTCTAAAACTGCGAATACACAAAAATCGACAGCAGCAGATGCACCCAAAACAACGCGTACTCGCACGACTACTCCACGTGCCAAAAGTACAGCAGCATCTACTACAAAAAAAGCTGTAACAACAGCAAAAACTTCAACATCATCTTCTGTTCAACAGGATAAAACCATGAGTCAAAATACAGTTCGTCGTGTCGCAATCTTAGGCGGTAACCGTATCCCATTTGCACGTTCAAACGGCGCTTACTTTAAAGCTTCAAATATTGACATGTTAACTGCTGCTTTAAATGGTTTGGTCGAAAGATTTGATCTACAAGGAAAGCGTTTAGGTGAAGTTGCCGCAGGTGCAGTTTTAAAACACAGCCGTGACTTTAACATGACTCGTGAATGTGTACTGAACACAGAACTTGCTCCTGAAACTCCTGCGTACGATATTCAACAGGCGTGTGCAACTGGCTTACAAGCGGCATTCCAAGTTGCTAACAAAATTGCATTGGGTCAAATCGAAGTCGGTATCGCAGGTGGTGTGGATACCACTTCTGATGCACCGATTGCATTTGGTGATGGCTTACGTAAAGCTTTACTTGAGCTTAATGTTGCAAAAACTGCAAAAGATCGCTTAAAAGCTTTGACAAAAATCAATGTTAAAGACTTACTTGATGCACCAAAAAATGGTGAGCCACGTACAGGTTTATCAATGGGTGATCACCAAGCAATTACTGCTCTTGAATGGGGTATTTCTCGTCAAGCACAGGATGAACTTGCTGCTTCATCTCATCAAAAAATGGCTAAAGCATATGACGAAGGTTTCTTTGACGATTTGCTCACTCCATTTATGGGCTTAAGCAAAGATAACAATTTACGTGCTGACTCATCAGTTGAAAAACTTGCAAAATTGAAGCCTGCTTTTGGTAAAGGCGAAACTGCAACCATGACTGCAGGTAACTCTACACCATTAACAGATGGTGCTTCTGCTGTACTTTTAGCTTCAGAAGAATGGGCTAAAGCAAATGGTCATGAAGTTTTGGCTTATTTAACTTTCTCTGAAACTGCCGCTGTAGATTTCGTCAATAAAAAAGAAGGCTTATTGATGGCTCCTGCTTATGCAGTACCACGTATGCTTGATCGTGCAGGCATTAAACTGCAAGATTTTGATTATTATGAAATCCATGAAGCATTTGCATCACAAGTTTTATCTACATTAAAAGCTTGGGAAGATCCAAAATTCTGTAAAGAACGTCTAGGTTTAGATGCACCGTTAGGTTCAATTGACTTAACGAAACTCAATGTAAAAGGTTCATCACTCGCAGCGGGTCACCCATTTGCTGCAACAGGTGGTCGTATTTTAGCAACTGCTGCAAAATTGATTAGTCAAAAAGGCTCAGGTCGTGTATTGATTTCAATCTGTGCTGCTGGTGGTCAAGGTGTTACAGCGATTGTAGAAAAATAATTTTCTTCGCATATAACATCTAAAACAAAGCCCCGATTTTTCGGGGCTTTGTTTTATCAATGATTAAAATTGTTATAAAATGATTAGAAACGATAACCCACACCGACATAAGTAATAATCGGATCAATATCCACTTTGGTTGTTGAATGAATCAATCGCTTGCCCGTATTTGCATCAATAACATCAATCTTTGCTTGATTATCTAGTTTCGCATAAGACACCGAAGCAACCCCATACCAGTTCTCCGTAAAGTCATAAGTTGCCCCAACACTGAAAATTGGCGCGATCGCATCAGTAGTTTTCACTTTTACAAAAGGATTTGCACTAGAGGTCTTTCTATCAAGTGCCGCCCCGGCCTTATTATCCATTACATTTTGAATCATGTGCCCAGCTGCAACCAAATCATTATTGATTTCACCATTTAATTTGATATGACTAAAATGTGCGTACATCACCCCTACACCAACATATGGACGCAATTTATTCACCCCAGATTTACCAAATTGATATTGTGCTTCAATCGCAGGCGTCCATGCACGAACCGTTGCAGCTTTAGATTTATTACCCAAATTTGTAATTGGAATATCTTGTTTTAAAGGAATCTCCAAACCTAGTCCTGTATGCGCCATACCCGACATGGGTGCAGTTATCTCCCCTTTACCGCTAATATCCACTTTTGGTGGCAAACCTGCAATTAATTGCAGTGAAACATTATCATTGATGTAATAATTCATCATCAAACCAAGCGTATCTACATCTTCAGCTTCAAGCCCTGTCCCTTGTGCTCTCCAAGCATTTAGCCCATGGATATCCGTAGCCCCTGTTACTGCCGCATTAACATTCTTATCTTTATCTAACAAGATTTTAGCAAATGCTGGATCTTTCATCTTTTCTGTTAACATCGTTTTAAAAGTTATATTTGAATCAGGGACGATTGCATTTGGATCTAATGCATTCATAAATCCTTGTGGACTAATCGTACCGACTTTGGACGTTTGACCATTTGGAACGATTGTATTGATATTAAAAGGATTTGCTGTACCTTGTGGCATCACATGTAACCAACCAGCAGAAACTGAAAAACGTTTAAAGCCATCGGCAAAGCTATTCCCCGCGATAAGAATGAATGATGTCGTTACTAAGATTTTCCCAAACATACTTTTATTCATATTTTTTTCCTTATTTGAAATTGCATTATTCATCTATGAAATGCATTTTTAACATACACAATAAAATCATTTGTGTAGATACGTCTTAAAATTTCTTAGCGCCTGATCAAACTTTAAATAAATTAATTCAATTTTCCATTTATATAATTTTCAAAATCTTGCAAAATAAATATAATATTTATTTATAGAAACAAAATCTAAATAAAATAATTTTTAAATATAACTTATTTTTTAATTATGCTATTTAAATCACATATTTATATTATAATGACAATTAAATTTGATATATTTTTTATATAATATTTACGATATTTTCATACAAAAATACGATTAATTATTTAGCTTTTCTAGCCAATATTTTTAAAATATCTAAATATTCTAATTCCCCGAAATTTAACCTTATTAGACATTTTTCAAAAATTAAAAATGATCTGGTATTTGGGTAAAAATTATTATACAGGCACATTTGCCATGAGGAATTTAATTTACTTTGCGAGTAAATTAAATAAATTATGATTCAACATAAAATCATACAAAATAAATCCAATTTGATTTATCAAATAAAATAATCAATATGTTTTATATATAAAAATATATTGAGAAACTCCCCCTAAAACCAACTATTTAAAAATTAATATCGTTAATAAAAAAATAAACGAGCATAAAATTAAAAAATATTTAAAATCAATATATTAAAAACAAATCCATCACCCCCATCAAATAAAAAAATAGAGCCAAAAAGATAAAAAAAGCTAAAGCAATCATACAAGTATAATTGCTTTAGCTTGTGACTTAGATACTTGGTTTTATCGAGCAAATTATCGACTTCAAATACCAGCACACTATCTTTAAAACCTTAGAAACGATAACCCACACCAAGATAAGTAATGAGAGGATCAATATCAACTTTAGTGGTCGAATGGATTAATCGTTTACCTGTATTTGCATCAATGACATCAATCTTTGCTTGGTTATTCAGTTTGGCATATGACACTGAAGCAACCGCATACCAGTTTTCTGTGAAGTCATACGTTGCCCCCACACTCACAATTGGGGCAATCGCATCGGTGGTTTTCACTTTTACAAAAGGATTTGCGCTAGAAGTTTTTCCATCAAGCGCTGCCCCTGCCTGATCATCTGAAATATTTTGAATCATATGTCCAGCAGCAATGAGATCATCCCTAACCTGACCATTCAATTTGATATTACTAAAATGTGAATACATCAATCCCGCTCCAACATAAGGACGGAACTTATTCACCCCAGATTTACCAAATTGATACTGCGCTTCGATTGCAGGAGTCCATGCACGAACCGTTGCAGCTTTAGATTTATTACCCAGATTTGTAATTGGAATATCTTGTTTTAAAGCTAGCTCAGGAAATAACGAACCTGCAAGCCCACCAGGAAAAGCTGTGCCTGACATTGGTGCCACGATTTCACCTTTACCATTAATATCAACTTTTGGTGGCAAACCTGCAATCATCTGAAGCGAGACATTGTCATTAATATAATAGTTAAACATGAGCCCTAATGTATCAACATCATCTGCTTCAAGCCCTGTTCCTCCTGCCTGCCAAGCATCTAGACCATTTAAAGTCGCAGTACCAGTATTTTTAGCCGAGACATTTCCTGTTTCTTTATTAAGGATTAACGAACCAAATGGGCTATTTAAAAGGGATGAGACTGTTTCTTTTAGATTTGCCTCCTTATCACCTTCCTTAATTGTCGCATTTGGATCAAGAGAATTTAAAAATCCGTCCGGACTCACTTCCCCTACTGTTGCTTTTTGCCCATTTGCAACAGCAGTATTGATATTAAAAGGATTCGCTTTTCCTTGTGGCATGACATGCAACCAACCAGCAGAAACCGAAAAACGTTTAAACCCGTCGGCAAAGCTATTCCCTGCAACCAGAATCAATGAAGTGCTTAATAAAGTTTTAACGAATGTACTTTTTTTCATATTTTTTTCCTTGTAAAAAGTCGCATTAATCATCTATGAAATGCATTTTTACCATACACAATAAAGCCAGTCCTGTAGACACTTTTTGTATTTTTTCAAGACCTTATCAAACATGAAAAGCATTAATATTATTTGTCATATTTATATTTTTCAGAAACTTACAATATATATATAATATTTACTCATAGAAACAAAATCTAAGTAATTTGGTATAAAATGATAACCAGAACAAATATTTTGTGATACAAATCACATATTTTATTTGTAATGTAAAGCTCAATTTTCCCATGATTTTTTATTTAATTATTATTCCATTTTTCAAAAAGAAATTAGGCAAGATTAAATTTAAAGTTAGGTTCAGCGCGTCCTTGCTTTGAATTTTATAAAAGCTTCAATCGATCTTATGATATTGCTTTAATCCCTAAATGTTGCTCGATCGTGTCATAACACCACTGAAATATAAATGTATAAACCAAGATACACATGGTCATACTAAAATCGAGTATCACCGCTTCAAGCAAAGTCATTTGCATGGCATAAGCCACCATCGGGATCGTCGCAAGCATCAAACCACCTTCAAAGCCGATTGCATGCACAATACGCATAGGAATAGTTCTTTTAAACTTATATTTTTGTTCAGCTTTCTCGAAATAATGATTAAATAACATATTCCAAAGTACAGAGGTCACAGCCATAGCAATACCTAAACTACCCGTTGTTTCCATCGGGACTTCAAAGATAAAACTCAATGCTATGGCAATGATGATCAACAAAATGATTTCATAGCTCAAAGCATGTACCAGCCTTCTTTTTGAAATCAACATGAAATAAAACCTTTTAAAATTTGATTGATGCTTATTTTATTTTTATAATTTTGATAAATCGAATCAGATCCTTTCAATATTTTTGATAGATTAAAAGCAAGTGATTAGGGTTAACTTATGAATATCAATCAAGAACAATTACTGATTTTCAAAACTGTCATCGAGACAGGTTCCTTCTCAGCTGCAGCAAGAGTACTTGGAAAAGTCCCTTCTGCTGTCAGTATGTCTATCGCAAACTTGGAAATTGATCTAGATCTAAAACTATTTGATCGTATTGGCCGTGAGCCTAAAGCAACTGCTCAAGCCATGATTTTATATGAAAAAACAGAACAACTTTTGGTTGAGATTAACCAATGGAAACAGCATGCTCATGCTTTAAGTTCAGGGCTAGAGTCATCACTGAATATCGTCGTTGTCACTGAACTTTTATATACAAAATGGACTGATTACGTCGTTCTATTAGAGCAAAAATTTCCAAGTTTGCAGATCAATATTTTTACAGCTCCGCAAGAAGATGCTTTGAAAATGTTGATGAATAAAACCGCACAACTTGCCATGATGTTTGAACGAGAAGTATTAGAATCACGTGAACAATTTGTTGAATTGAGCGTAGAAAACCTTGTCCCCGTTGTTTCTAAAACACATCCTTTAGCAAGTTTAGATGTGATTCGTTTTGAGGATATTTTAAAATGTCGTCAAATCGTGGTCGCAAGTCGTGATAAAAGTATCAAACCAGAATTGCTATATTCAAAGAATTATTGGCGCACAGACAATCACCATTCAGCTTGTATGATGATGCTTAAAAATCTTGGTTGGGGCATTTTGCCTGCAGAAATGTTTGATGAGAATCCTCATTTACAAAAAAAACTCAAAGTACTTCACCTGAGTGATTTCACACCGAAGTTTGAATATTACGTAGATTTAGTTTGGAGTCGTGAAAGCGATCTTGGCTTAGCTGCTCGTTTTTTGATTGATCACATCAGAAATCAAAGAATTCATACAAAATAACCCTTATTCCAGCCCCCTTTTAACTTTCGCTACAAAAACTTTGTGGTATAAATAAAACACAAGTATTTTTAACTAAGAATTAAATAGCAATGACTCAATCAGCATTAGATCAATTAAAAGCATTTACTACCATTGTTGCGGATACTGGCGATTTAAAAGCAATTGAAAAGTTTCGCCCATTAGATGCAACCACAAACCCATCTTTAATTACGGCTGCTGCTGAACAGCCTGAAAATAAAGATCTGATCGAATCAGCTTATATACAAGCAAAATCTGAAGCCTATACAGGTGATGCGCTGGTTGAACGCACGATCGATATTTTAACTGTCAAACTCGGTGTTGAAATTTTAAAAATTGTAGAAGGTCGTGTTTCGACCGAAGTTGATGCTGCGCTTTCCTACGATACCGAAGCTACCATTGCTAAAGCCAAAGAATTATTGGCGCTATATAAAGAATATGGTGTTGATCAAAATCGAATTTTAATCAAAATTGCATCAACATGGGATGGTATCCAAGCGGCGCGCGCGCTTGAAGCAGAAGGCATTCACTGTAATTTGACTCTACTTTTTGGTTTACACCAAGCTCGAGCTTGTGCTGATGCAAATGTAACGCTGATCTCTCCTTTTGTTGGCCGCATCTTAGATTGGTTTAAAAAAGCTGAAAATGTCGATCAATATCCAATTGATAAAGATCCTGGTGTGCTTTCAGTTAAACAAATTTATCATTACTACAAACAACACCAAATCAAAACTGAAATTATGGGTGCAAGTTTCCGCAGTACCGACCAAGTCTTAGGTTTGGCGGGCTGTGATTTATTGACTGTATCGCCAAGTCTTTTACAACAATTAGCACAAGATTCACGTGAAATTAAAGCTGAATTGACTGCTGAACATGCACATGCGCATCAAGAACATCCATGTGCAGCAATTTCTAAAGATGAATTTAGACAAGAACTCGAACATGACTTGATGGCATTTCAGCTTTTACAAGGTGGTGTCGACGGTTTTATCAAAGCACGTGAACAATTGGCCGTATTACTCCGCCAATCCTTTGGCTTAGATGCTTCAATAAGTGATTAATGTTATAAAAAATCAAATTAATCCTTAATTTGTGCATCAAAATAGCGCACTAAAAAGCTGAGTTTGTTATCATAAACATTCTCGGCTTTTTATTTGGCTGTGTCCTTACATCAACATTTGAGAGTATATCGTGTTCGGCATAACGGATATCGCGACTTATATTATCGGTACTATTTTTATTGTGATATTACCGGGTCCAAATTCACTATACGTCATGTCGATTGCTTCGCGATTCGGGATTAAAGCTGGATACTTAGGTGCCTTTGGTGTATTTACAGGTGACCTTATCTTAATATTATGCACGGTATTAGGTGCTGCTTCACTATTACATGCTTTTCCATGGCTATTTGTTTTATTAAAAGTTGTTGGTGCAGCTTATTTATCTTATCTTGGAATCAAATTACTCATTGCCTGTGTAAAAACGTGGCAGCATAAACCACAAAAAATCACATCAAGTCAAACAACGCAAAGCCTTGAACAAGCACACCCTTATCGCACTGCACTTACAATTAGTATTTTAAATCCTAAAGCAATTTTCTTCTACCTTTCATTTTTTGTGCAATTTGTAGATCCTAACTATACTTATCCTGCATTAAGCTTTGCTGCATTGTCTGTTATTTTACAGATTATTAGTTTGACCTATCTAACCATCTTAATTTTTTCGGGGGTCAAACTAGCCAATTTCTTTAATACACAATATAAAATTGCTGCTATTGGTGTAGCGTGCGTCGGTATATTATTTTGTGGTTTTGGCTTAAAACTCGCAACCTCCACTTTATAAAGTTTTAATTCAAATCATCAAGCGATTATTTCACTCATTTTAAAATGCTGAAAACATCCTTTATTAACAGTATATTTCCAGCATTTCATCTTGATCATTTAGGTATCAATGCCCAGCTGTTTTTGAAAATAAATTAATCACGATTACTCCACATATAATCAAGGCTATTCCAATCATTGCTGGCAAATCCAAACTCTGCTTAAAAACAACAAATGCAATGATAGCTGTCAAAATAATACCTACCCCAGCCCAAATCGCATAAGCAATACCAAGAGGAATGACTTTAACCACATGTGATAATAAATAAAAAGCAATGCA
Source organism: Acinetobacter gerneri DSM 14967 = CIP 107464 = MTCC 9824 (assembly GCF_000368565.1). Taxonomy (GTDB): domain Bacteria; phylum Pseudomonadota; class Gammaproteobacteria; order Pseudomonadales; family Moraxellaceae; genus Acinetobacter; species Acinetobacter gerneri. The sequence continues at coordinate 502,539 of NZ_KB849544.1, forward strand.
ATAAAAGAACAGCACAGCGATCGAAGGAAGTAATTTTGTAAAACCTTCAGATTTAACAATAAAAGTTGATCCAATAACTTCAGAAATAATGGCAAAACCAAGATAGATATAGGCTAATACTACTGGATTCATCAAGTTTCTCTTTAAAATACGACAATGGCGATAGTATAAGTTTGTTAAAAAATTGCGCAAATAAAATGAGAATATTTACGTTATATTTCATGAAATTTTAATATCAAAAACTAATCTATAGTATTTTTATCCCAAAAAGCTTGTCGAACTTCAGGCATCGCATTTAACAATTCTATAATTGGTTGAATTTCCTCGGTTTCAATTGAGCTTGCTATCAGCATCGCTTCAATTTCAACATCTTTTTCCCCGAAAGGATGAACATTGATATCTTTTGCAGGAAAATGATGACGGGTCAGTGCCAAATTCAATTCATCCATCACTTTCTTGGTTGCCATTTTATCGCAAACAATATAAATCACGTGAAGTACTTCTGACTCATCATCAAGAGGACTTCGATCAATCATATGTACAATAGGACGCAATAACGTATTTGCAGCGATAATAAATAAGGTTGCAAGTAACGCTTCCAGTATTAAATCAGAACCAGCAGCCGCACCTACAGCTGCCGAGCACCATAACGTTGCTGCTGTATTTAAACCATGGATACTGCCTTCTTGACGCATAATGACGCCTGCGCCCAAAAAACCGATTCCAGATACCACATAAGCAATGACTCTTACAGCACCATCAGCACCCGACAAATTATTTGCAATATCCACAAAAATTGCAGCACCAACTGCAACTAAAACATTGGTTCTTAACCCTGCCGTACGCTGACGATATTGTCTCTCAAAGCCAATTAAACCGCCCAAGACAAAGGCTGTAAATAAGCTAATCAAGGTATCAACCGTATTAGAGACACTAAAGTGCTGCATGAATTGTAATTGCATCTTTGAAAATTCTTTTTGTAGTTCGCGATCGTTGTTAGTATGCATCAAAAATATTGAATTCATATGAATAATAAAAAAATTTTGATTATTTTCTTGCAAATACGTGCCAATCAGCTCAAATAAAACTCACTTTTTAGTCATTTAAAAATATATAAGATATTTAAATTCAGTACATATATTAGGCATTTTTTCAATTTCATATTTCGGTATTTTTGTTATTTTTAAAATATCAAGCCTAAAAAAATAAAAATGATTTAAAAATATACAAAATTTGATATATAGTGAATATAATAACTATTTAAACCATTAAAACTCTATCATCCATTTTTATAAATAATGCAAAATAAATCACTAAAATAAGTTATAAAATCCTTTCTATCAATATATTTATTTATATTTTATAAAACAATATTGTTTTTTATTTATTTAAATATTTATACTTTTTTTTAAAGGCGGATTCAAGCAGCAAGTGCAACAGTATAAAAACCAGCCATAACTTCACTTGGCGTATACCAGCCTAGTGTTTTTCTAGGACGATGGTTGAGTGAAAATTCTATCTGCTCTATTTCATCGTTTGACACGTCATCAAACGATGATGATTTTGGCAGATATTGCCGGATTAAACCATTCGTATTTTCATTTCTAGCTCGCTGAATAGACTTGTAAGGATCAGCAAAATAAGTATCTATGCCGACATCAGTAATTCTTTTGTGTTCGGCAAATTCCTTTCCATTATCAAATGTTACACTATAAGCATGGCTCATTCGTAAACGATCTAATGCACAAGTAATCGTTTTAGAGGATGCTCTCGTTGACCCTAAATGAACAATATGTACGTACAGGCTCTTTCGATCAACGAGGGTTAATAAAGCTCCTTTATGATGTTTACCAATCACCGTATCACCTTCGAAATCTCCTAAACGTTGTCGCTGATCAATGACCTGGTCTCGGCAATGAATACTTGTTTTATCAATGATTTGCCCTCTACGATCCGTGTTTTTGTAACCTCGTTTTCGATATTTCTTCTGATGCCTTAAGTGTAGATGGAGGTTACCTCCTTGTGATTTATCTTGATAAATGTGCTGGTAAATCCACTCATGTGAAGGTACATCCAGCCAACCGCGTTGTGTTAAAGCACCTGAAATTTGTTCTGGTGACCAGTCTAAGCCAATTAAGTAATCAATATAAGCGAAGGCAAATGCTGTCATGGATGATGAAGGATGGTACCGTCTTTGACTTGCAAATTTCGCTGCCTGTTGAGCTCTATATCCACGTTGCCCAGTATTTCTTTTTAACTCACGGTAGATGGTTGATCGTGAACGCCCTAACTCCCGAGCAAGGCTAGCGATTGAACTTTTACTTTTCAAAGTAGCATAAATTTCGTATCTTTCATCTTGAGAAAGTTGGGTGTATTTCTTCATTGTGTGCTTTCCAATTGCGAGTTGAAAAAGTCTAATGATTCTATGAATACACCTAACTTTTTCAACTAACTACAAGTGTGTTGCACTTGGGATTTGAATCTGCGAAATTTAATCTTTATATTCAAATATAAAAATTTATCAAAAAATCATTAATTTTAAATTAAATAAACCACTATAAAAAATTACAAATTGTTACTTAATCTTCTTTTATTAATCATATAAATATGTTCACACATTAACTCGAGGAACTATTATGAAGACAGATCTCCCACTCAAAAAAGTAAAAAATGTTTATTTTAGAAATGGAGAACATCATATGGTTCTACTCAGTATATTTGCACATGCAGCAGAAAGACAAAATTGGACTTCTGATGAAATACAGCAGGTTATCTGTGAAGCGAGAAAACATGACTATTTACATTTACTCAATACATTGAGATATTTTTGTGAAATAAAAAATATCTAATTTGAAGAAATAAATCCTTTTAAATATAAAAAGGATTTATTTTAATTTTTTTAATGTGAATTTGAATCATGCATAGGATTTTAATGTCTTTACTAAGTGTGCATAATCTTTGCGTCTGGCTTCAGTAACCACTGTTTTAATCTCATTAAAATGCCAATTTTGTCTTTTTGCACTATAGATAAATATAGACAACAAAATCATCGGATGTTCACCTTGTCTAAAGTATATTTGCTTAATTTTTTTATCAACTTTCATCATGTACCTCCAGCTTTATCTCAATATAGCAAGTACATAACAGCCTTTCTTAGCAATTGGGCATCGTCTAAATAGTAATTTGCGAATCTATAAGTATTTATATAAATGTGTTTTTTTGGATTATTTAAATTTTTTATCTAAGATTTTTGGGGTTAGATCATGATTTATAACTGACTTTGTAGAAATTTATAATTTGCTTGGTTCTATATTTTTATTATGTATTTTTTATAAACAAAAAAATGCTGCTCACTCAAACAATCAAGTCAGCAGCACTTTTCTAAACTCAATAACTACACATTGAAAAGATCAATAAAACCTATACATTTAACATGCTATTTAGCGTCTCAACCACATTTTTAGATTTCACTTCTGACTTGAGCCCCTCTAGCTGTGCTTTTACCGCGCTACGTTTAGGCTCAGCCAAAGTGTACCAACGCGTCAATACTTGCAACAAACGAGAACCTACGATCGGATTTTTTTCATCTAAATATTTTGCTAAATCAATAAAATGCTGAATACCAAAACCCCATGCATTGACTGGATTGGCATTGAGCCCACCACTCACTGAACGAATACGGTTTGGTGTACCTAGATCATAATCCACATGATTGGTTAAGTATTGAATTGTTTCAGGACCAGCATTTGGATGTGCAGCTTGCAACATAAACCATTGATCGAGTGATAAAGGTTCATCTTTAAAGCGATTATAGAAGTCTTGTAGCACTTCTTTCGCTTGTGGTGCGTCATTCCATACAAGTACGCGTAAAGCGCCTAAACGTTCAGACATATTGCCTGTTTCGTTGTATTGAGCTGTGGCCAAATCAAATGCTTCAGGATCACCTTGACGTGCCATCATGCTCAACATAATATTTTTCAGCGCACGCACACCCATCGCTTGAGAGAAATCTTTCTGAGCGACTGGATCAAGCGCAAGATAGGTCTCCTTACAAAAATCACCCAAGCCACGTGCAAGTGATTCAAGTAAAGTTTCACGTGCTTCATGTACTATTTCTGGCTGATAATTTTCATCGATTCGACTACCCAAATAACCCTCAGTAGGCACATCAAACAAACGTGAAGCCAACAATGGATCTTTGCTAATCACAAATGGTAAAGTTTGTTGGATCGCATCCAAATACACTTTTGCATCATGACCTTCGAGCAAAATACGCTCTAGCAAGGTCTGAGTCGCTTGCCATTGGTTAAAACCATTGGTTTCATATTTCAATAAAAATGCCAATTCTTCATCAGAATAGTTAAATTGCAAATTGACTGGTGCCGAGAAATTGCGAAGTAATGAAACCACAGGTTTTTCACTTACACCTGTAAACTCGATACTTGCCTCAGCTTGATCAAACAAATACACGCCATCTTTAACAGCATTTTCAAATAAACTTTCAGAATGAAGTGTATATTGCTCACCTGTTTTTGCATTAAACAAAGCAAGTGCAACTGGAATCGGTACTGCTTGTAAGTTTGGATATTTAGCATGCGCTTTCAAACTTTGTTTAAATGTCAAACGATAAGTTTGTGTCGCCTGATCATATTCACCTTGTGCTTCTAGCTTTGGTGTACCCGGTTGGTTATACCATTTTAAAAATGCTGATAAATCAACACCAGAACCCGCAGTCAATGCTGCAACCCAATCTTCAACTGTCACCGCTTGCCCATCATGACGGCGGAAATATTCATCCGTACCTTTACGGAATTTTTCCTTGCCGAGCAGTGTCGACATCATACGGTTAATTTCTGCACCTTTTTCATACACAGTTGCAGTATAGAAGTTATTAATTTCTACAAAATGATCTGGACGTGGTGGGTGTGATAACGGACCCGCATCTTCTGGAAATTGATGTGCTTTAAGTACAGCTACATCGTCGATACGTTGTACAGCAGCAGACTGTAAGTCTTCTGAAAATGATTGATCACGGAAAACAGTCAATCCTTCTTTTAAGCACAATTGGAACCAATCACGACATGTAATTCGGTTACCAGTCCAGTTATGGAAATATTCATGTGCAATTACTGACTGAACTCGCATAATCGCAGCATCAGTGGTGTATTCTTCATCGGCTAAAACACATGAGGTATTGAAAATATTTAAACCTTTATTTTCCATTGCCCCCATATTGAATTGACTTACAGCAACAATCATATAATTATCAAGATCATATGGTCGTCCGTAATGTTCCTCATCCCATTGCATAGAATGTTTTAATGCTTGCATAGCGATATGACATTTTGGAATGTCTTTTTCGATCGCATAAATTTCCAAAGCAACATTACGCCCTTCAGAAGTCACATAATGATCTTTTAAAACAGCCAAATCACCAATCACACAAGCAAATAAATAGCTTGGTTTTTTGGTTGGATCTTGCCAAATCGCATAATGACGACCATTTTCAGCCTCACCTGTTTCGAGCAAATTACCATTTGCCAATAAAACAGGATATTTTTTATCCGCTTCTACACGTGTAGTAAAGACTGACAAAACATCGGGACGATCTGGGTAATAGGTGATTTTACGGAAACCTTCAGGCTCATTTTGAGTCACATACAAATCACCAGCTTTATATAAACCTTCAAGCATGGTGTTGGTTTCAGGATGAATGACTACCGTTATTTCAAGCGTAACTGCATCTGGTGCATTGCTAATCACCAATTTTTCAGCATCAAGTTGATAATCCGCTTGAGATAAAGCTTGATCATTCAAGTGAATACTCTTTAATTCAAGATCACGCCCGAGCAAAACCAAATCACCAACCGCTTGGCGTTTCATCAATAATTTAGATTTAACTTGGGTATGATCATCAAAAACAGAAATATCTAAATCAATAGATAGCACTTCAAAAGTTGGTTTTTGATAATCTTTTAAATAAACGGTTTGATCTGCTTCGACCACTGGATTTGCCGCGATATTCATAGAAAGTCCTGATTTAAAGTCTATGCTAGACAGTTATTTATAGTGATTCATGACTTTGATTTTCTATCAGAGATAGCATCAATAACATTGATCATACGTCAACTTCGAGCAACTGTCCGTACTGTTCGTTTAGAAAATGTAATGGGGATTGTTGAGTGACTTTTCAATTGATTATTTAATCTGACTTGATGAATTGACTACAAAACAAGCTTTTTTAATATGCTATTTTAAACATCACGCCAAACATCTATATGGCTTAGCATCTTTTATAAACTTCAAATAAAATACTTCACAAAAAAATTAGGCAAATTTATGAATAAATCTATAACTTTTCTGCTTTTTATCGCAAGTCTTTGTGCGCAAAACAGTTTTGCAGACTATCGTCAAGCATATCTATGCTTAGCTTCTGGGGAAACCAAAAATATCTTGATGACCACACTCGATGAAAAAAATGCAGCAATCGACTTTAACCCTTTGATGTATTATCCGTATTTAAAAGAGATTGAAATATCAAGTGGTGGCGGTGTAGGGTTTGGAGATGAGCATACTGACATGGTCATGAATGATAATTATGATGAAATTGTCAATGGAAAAATCACAGGACAATATCAAACCGTTTCACGTAATCATCGGATTGTTTCGGTCATCTATTTTAATAAACGAAACAATAAAACTATCAGCTTTTCCACTCCTTTAACGGCAAAGCAAAAAGCTGAAATCAACTCAAAACTAAAAAGCACTGATTACTATTGCAAATAAAATGCTTCAGGCAGCTACACACAAGCTGCCTAACTCTAAAATTATTTCAAAGCATTATTCTTATAGAATTCATCAATAATATTCACCATATCATCCAATCCGGGTTGCTCAAGCGGATAATGCCCTGCATTTTTTAAAAGTCTTATTTCTACTGGAACTTGAGTGATTCGATTTAGAAATAGTGTACTCAAACTTAATGGTGTCCAATGATCATTTTCAGGTTGAGTCAAAAGAACAGGACAAATATTAAAATCTTCAGGCTGTACCTCAGGTTTATAGTTTAGATAGGAGTGTAAAAATGCCACTGAAACAGAATTGCCTGCTGACGTTTTATCTTTAAGAAAAACCTTTAACGCTTCAGGCTGATTGACCAATGCATCCATTTTACTCACCATTTTCATGGGAATATTCATACGTTTAAATGGCGTATGTGCTCCAATTCCTGCAAAAAATCCACCGACTTGTGCCATAAAGGGGCTGGTTGAAACCGCATTTTTGACTTGCTTAGACTCTGTATCTAAAAAAGTCATACCAACGATTGCTTTTACTTTTTTTATTTTTTGATGCCACATGATATGTCAGCATTCCCCCTGCACTTAAGCCATATAAAACAATCGGACGATCATCTTTGGCAAGTTCAGCATCAATCAAATCACTCCCCGCTTGCACCCAGTCTTCGTAGCGAATCGTCTGCGTAGCTGCAACTTGTGTCAGCCCATAGCCTGGCATATCAACTGCGATTGTTTCATAATCTTTCTCAGCCAAAGGATGCCCTAAAATGAGTGACATTTGCCGACCATTTGTCCCAACACCATGAAATAAAATGACTTTTATTTTCGCATGAGGATTGCGGTAGGTATCAAGATGCAGTTTATTACCATTCCAATCCCACCATTCTTCAGTGGGGACATTGGTTGAATTTAAACGATATTTTTCAGGTAAAAATTGTTGTATTTCCTGCCACACATTTTGTTCTGTATAACTTGTCATTTGGTTATCCTTTGCATCAACACATGGAGTTAAAATCATAAAAACAAGCATTGAAAAAAATCTGGTTAAATGTGCCATAAGCCCCCTCCTAACTGATTTCCCTCTTGCTTATGTAGCTTGGAGAAATTTATAAAATATCGAGGTCCATCTACACTACTGATTTCTACTTGTTTTGGAATTGGCACTTTTTTCAAACATGACTATTTTTCAGCCAAAAATAAGCTGTAAATATGAAAGAAAATGACCGCTCAAGTATTGTAGAGTGGCTTTGTGTATAATCACTTTAAACATCACATAAGTTTAAGATTTTTATGCTGCTACAAATTCTTCGCAAACAACTCGATGAAAGTACCTTCTGCCCGCTTTGTCAGGCGAGTATGTATTTGGTTGAGGCAGAAGAGTTTGAACAAGAACTCGAATTTTATGAATGTAGCCACTGCCATCATCAAGTTTTTCAAAACAATCAACGCAGCTGCCAATGTGAAAACTGCACTAGTAAGCGTAAAAAATTGATCAAAGAAGCGCGCTTAGAAGAAAAGCGACATTTCAAAGCAAAAGAACAATATGAGCTTAGCCTCGATCAGTTAAGTTTTTTACACAAGTTATTTTTATTGAGCCTTTTGGATAATCAAGTCCAAGAAGGTCAGCAATTTGAAGAATTTATTGATTGGGAAAAAATAAAATACCATCACATAACACCTAATTATTATTTTCAAAGTCAATTGATTAATCAATTGATTAAGGACAATGTTTTAATTTCGAAAAGCTTTTCAGATCAAGCCTCTCAGTTTTATATCAATGTTCGATTGGATGGATATTCAGAACCGAGTCTATTTAGTATTACCTATCAACTGCGTCAATGGTTTTATGAAAACTTAAGTATGGGGATCCCATTCAAAAGTTCTGATGAAGTTAAAAATGTATTATATGTGGTTCTTTATCAAGAAATTGTCCAGTTCACACAGCATTATTGCCGTACTTGGGGCATTCAAATATCAGGCAATAAAGGTTTTCAAAGTTTTTGTTACCAATTACTTGATTCATTGGCAGTCGGTCAGATCTATTATCTCATCCAAACTGCTCTTGAATATCTCTATCAAAAAAAAGCACTGCAAATCCGTAATGAGAACTTTATCAATACCAATATTTTAAAGAAAACGTTACAACAATATCGTGAACGTACTTTAGCTGAAAAATGGGAAACTTCAACCTTACCAAGACCGCCTAATATTCCTCTCAGCAAAATGAGTGAAATTCTTTTTTTCCGCTTTTTAGGTTACGATGAAAGTATCTTTTTCCAACCAGTTTGGCGCGCTTGGAAAAAAATCGAACCTCGTCTGAGTTTCTATTCGGTGAAACGTTGTATGTACTGTGGTTCAAATGAACTCGATGTAGATTATGATGCTGAAAGCTATGTCAGTCTATTTTGTCGCAACTGTAAACACCAAGATCACTATTTTACCAAGTAAGGGATAGCATGAATTATCCAGCAAATTTCAATCAAGAAACTGATGAATTACTCAGTCAAACGGGTACATTACTTGAAAAAGTTATCGAGGCTTGGACTGAGTTGCAAAGCAAACAACCTCTGGTACAGTGCATCACCAATAGTGTTGCAAGCAATTATGCCGCCAACGTTCTACTCGCTTGTGGCGCATCGCCTGCCATGATTGATAACCCATTTGAAGCCAGAACTTTCGCTGAGATTTGTGGAGCTTTGAGTATCAATGTGGGCACACCAACATCTGAGCAGATGCAAGCGATGAGCATTGCTGCACAAACTGTCACTGAAAAAAATACACCTTGGGTGCTTGACCCAGTCGGCTATGGTCCATTTTTACAATGGCGTAGTGAAAAAGTGGATGAATTACTGAGCTTTAACCCAACCATTATCCGAGGGAATGCCTCTGAAATCAGTATTCTAGCAGGTAATCAAGTCCAATCCAAAGGCGTAGATAGCACTTTGGAAAGCCATGAAGTGTATCAACAAGCAGAAAGTTTATTGGCATACGCTGAATGTATCGCCATTTCAGGTGAATCTGACTTTATTTTATCCAGACCGTTAAATGGCGTGATTAAGATCAATGGAGGAAGTTTTTTACAACCGAAAATCACAGCAACAGGTTGTGCTTTAGGTGCATTGATTGCTGCATATAGTGCCGTCTCTCCCCCAACAATTGCGACTGTAGCAGCACATGTCCATTTTGCAGTCGCAGGTAAATTGGCTTATAAAAAAGCACAAAGTGTTGGTAGTTTTAATGTCGCTTTTCTTGATTATTTATATGAAATGAATAGTGAATTATTGATTAAAAATGCTGATATTGAGTTCATAACTGATGATAGACAGTAACATCAAAATATCTTTTGTTTCTCGATAAAATTGGAACATCTTTTTTAAGTGCATAACACCAGTTATTCAAATGATATTTTCATACAATGCCCAAGTTCTCTCGGCATTGTATTTCAATAAACAAGCGACTGATACAATCTATTTTTTATCCTTCAATAACAAATATATATCTGTTATCAATTCGTGTTCATTAACTTCATGAACGAAATTTAAATAATGAAAATAAATTGGAAAATCTCCTATTTCATAATTTTGTTCAGGCAACCATTTTCTAAATACGAGTACAGAGTCTTTAAGTTGGTCATGACTACCAAAATGCCGAACAACCGCATATTTTCCAGCAGGTAGGCTGGCAGTACTTACACCAAACTCATTTTCTGGTACTTCTTGATCAATTTGACCCGCAATATCAAAAACAAAATGTCCTGCAGATGTCAACTCTGGGTCCGAGTAAGGGATACCGTAAGTATGACTCGTTTTAATCGGCGATAAGCCTGTCGTTTTGCGCCATTCAATAAACTTCGCAGCCGTTTCATAGACACGTTCTGGCGCGCCATGATGCCGGATATAAGCAATTTTTTCACTTGATTTTTCAACTATATTTACAATCATATTCTTCTCAATTTTCGGCAAAATAAAATTAAACTGCTGATGCCAAAATTGCCAGTCAGGTTCCTCCCGAAAGGTACTTGGCGTTTGATCAAAGCAACGCTTAAACGCACGTGTAAAAGCTTCTGGACTCTCAAATCCTGCTTGAAAAGCAATATCAATAATCTTTCGATCCAAATCAAAAGCCAATTGAAATGATGCCCTTTTTAAACGACAAATTTGAATGTACTTTGCGAGTGTAATTCCCGTATAACTGGAAAAAATTCGATGAAAATGAAATTTTGATAAATGTGCTATTTCACACAATAAATCAATATTTAGTTCATCATCTAAATGCAATTGAATATAGTCACTCACCGCTTTTATTTTATATTCAATGTTCATATAAGCTCTGCGTTGCTTGATAAGGTTATTATCCTTCGGTATATTTTTTTCGTCTTGACCGAGATTGCTTTTTTATTTTATTACAAGAGCTAGCGAACCAGCTCTTGATGATGCCATCAGATTAGAAACGAATTGACACTTTACGATAGTCTTGTAGTGGCATTTCCGTCAATTCTACACATAATTGGATTTCCACATCTTTTGCTTGATAAGCTTTAAAGGCTGTTAATGCATCACTCAAAGCATCTGCAATTTGCTTTTTCTCTGCTGCATTACGCCCTGTTAATATATAAATATGCACGTGAATATATGCTTGTGCATCCTCACCAAAACCGATTAAAAAATCATGATTTTCTCGGATTCGTGATTTAATATTTTTAGGATAATCAACTAAGCCGGTAGCAAATAATGCTTGATTTAAATCAAGCAGCAGCTGTTGTTTTTGTAAATTTCGAATATTATCTGAATATTCTACGATCATTTGTGGCATGCGATTTTACCTAGATATTAAATAAAAAATATTATTCAAGAATAACTGAAGCAACCATGCTATTGATTACTAAATCAAGATTTTCATAACAATCGTGCATTTCATATTCAAAATCAATGCTTATCTTTGCAAGCACTGTCAAATAACCACTACGGCTTTCTATAAATTCGATCTGATGCAAATCAACTGGATTGTGTACACCATCCAAAGTGAAACAGCCATTGAAATCTTGACATTGTTCTTCATCAAATTTTAACTTAAGCCGAACTAAATCTTTCAAATTTGATGATGGCAATTGTAAGCCTTCAAAACTTATACTCGAATTGACCAGTTCTTTATTTAAAATAAATGGATTCAATTGGAAACTTAGCCCATATAAATCATCAGATTTTGACAATACTGCTAAATTTGCCTGAATTAATTTTTTAGGAAATTGATCCATCTATTTCATTTTCTCTATTCAATAAACAATAAAGCTAAACGTACCTGATCATATCCCATACGTGGACTAGTTGACTCAACGATCGGACGTAACTTAATTGCTCCATCTTCACTGAAATGGCTCGGATCTTGGCGCTTTTTCAATTTTTTATAAATTTTTCGGATTTGCTCAACCACTTCCTCACCCGGACTTGCAATTGAAATATCCAAACCTTGCTCTTTGTGTAAACGTGCCAAATGATTGATAATTGTAGCTGGGGTTAAGCCTCTCTCTACCGCAATATCTTGAATTTCATAACCATTTTCAAATAATTCACGTGTTTCATCCAATGTTGCAGAACCAAAATTGGATTTGCCCGCATTACGTGCGATTTTCTTTTCATTACGTTCAATTTCTGTGGCATTTAAAGTTCCACCACAATGTCGAATAAAGGCATTATGCTGCACAGTTAAATCTTGATCGGCAAAATGTGCTTCAGCTTCAGTCGATAGTTCTTGAAAACGTCTGTCTGCTTTAATCGCAAGTGAATCGAGTTCAAGCGCTTGATCATTAAAACCTAACAATCTTAAGCCTTCCAATGAACGTAAGCGCGAAAGCGCAACATAGCCCTGACCTTTTTCAAAAGTATGGCTGAGATTGATTTCAGCGGCTTCAAGCGTCATCCCTTGTGATTTATGAATCGTAATCGCCCAAGCCAAACGCAATGGAACTTGTTGAAAGCTCGCAATGGTTTTCCCGGCTTCATTATCTACAGACCACGTCTCAGGTTCTACGACCAATACAGTGCCATCAGTCAATTTAACTTTCGGTAAAATCCCAAATTCATCATCTTCTTCAAAGCCGATGATCTCACCCAAACTACCGTTGATATAGCCCACATCAAAATTATTTTTGACAAACATCACTTTGGCATTTTTTTTGAGATTTAATTCTTCAGGCGCACGTACTGACGATTTTAAAGTTTCGATCAGTTTTTCATTTCCATCACACACGGCAGCAAATTTATGCTCATGTCCATCAATCGCATTTAAATGTTGAAAATTAATATTATCTACGTCCATATTATGCGTATATAAACGTGTGAATGTTTCACCAATATCTTGATGACGTGTACCCTTTAAAGCTGCGATATGACTTGCTTGAATATTTTGAGCACGAATGGCATTTAAAATACCGTTCAATGCCGAATCATCTTGACGATGTTGTTCAGTCAAATAACACACACGGAATTTTGCTTCGACCCAAGCATTTGACATAAAACAAAACTTATCACGGTTTTTTTCTTCATTTTTTCCGACTGGAGGAAGCTGAAAAAAATCTCCCGATGCAATGACTTGAATGCCACCAAATGCTTCATCAGATTCTTTGAAAAACTTTAAAACCTGATTGACCAGATTAAGTTGTCTAGCATGTAACATCGAAATTTCATCAATAATCAAAACTTGGGCATTTTCCAAATGCTCTTTTAAATATTTGCGTTCTTTCATACGCTTAAGTTCATCTTCAGATAAAGCATCTTTAATGCCTATCCCAGCCCAAGTATGAATGGTCATCCCATTCATATGCGTAGCTGCAATACCTGTCGAAGCCGTGATCGCAACAGGAACTTTTCGCGCTTTTAGATAATTAATATATTGATTAATCGTATACGTTTTACCTGCACCTGCTGAGCCTGTTAAAAAGACATTTTCACCAGATTTCATCAATTTCAGGGCAGTTTCTTGTTTCATATATAAATAAAATGGTCAGTTTATAAAATCACTGCATAGCTTAACGACTTTAACGAAAAAGGGGAAATACAAATCGTTTGTTTTTTTAAAAATTGTTCAAAATCAATAAATAAATTGATCATTTTTTTGGTAGGTATTTCGTAGGTATAAAAATTCTACTGATCTTTAGATACTCAAAGCACAGGTAATAATACCTATTCTAAAATAAATGATGGTAGAAGGAATCGACCCATGGCTTTTAAAAATCTTGCAGACCAAACAAATGGCTTTTATATCCCTTGCGTATCGCTTTTCGGTCCTGGTTGTGCCAAAGAAGTTGGCGCGAAAGCACAGAATTTAGGTGCAAAAAAAGCATTAATCGTAACAGATGCTGGCTTATTTAAATTTGGGGTTGCTGACATTATTGTTGGTTATTTAAAAGATGCTGGCGTTGACAGTCACGTGTTCCCTGGTGCTGAACCAAACCCGACTGATATCAACGTATTAAATGGCGTGCAAGCATATAACGATAATGGTTGTGATTTTATCGTTTCACTTGGTGGTGGTTCATCACATGACTGCGCTAAAGGTATTGGTTTAGTGACTGCTGGTGGCGGTAATATCCGTGACTACGAAGGCATTGACAAGAGTTCTGTACCAATGACTCCGCTTATTGCGATCAATACAACTGCGGGTACTGCTTCAGAAATGACACGTTTCTGTATCATTACCAATACAGATACACACGTTAAAATGGCGATTGTAGACTGGCGTTGTACTCCGCTTGTAGCGATTGATGATCCTAAACTGATGATTGCAAAGCCTGCAGCATTAACCGCAGCTACAGGTATGGATGCATTGACTCACGCAGTTGAAGCTTATGTTTCTACAGCAGCAAACCCGATTACCGATGCATGTGCTGAAAAAGCAATTAGCATGATCAGTGAATGGTTAAGCTCTGCAGTTGCAAATGGCGAAAACATCGAAGCTCGTGATGCAATGGCTTATGCACAATATCTTGCAGGTATGGCATTTAACAACGCATCTCTCGGCTATGTTCATGCAATGGCACACCAATTAGGTGGTTTCTATAACTTGCCACACGGCGTTTGTAATGCAATCTTACTTCCGCACGTATGTGAGTTTAACCTCATCGCATGTCCAGATCGCTTTGCAAAAATTGCTCAACTCATGGGTGTTGACACAACAGGCATGACAGTAACTGAAGCAGGCTACGAAGCAATTGCTGCAATCCGTGAATTATCTGCGTCTATCGGTATCCCTTCAGGTTTAACTGAGCTTGGTGTGAAAGCAGCTGATCATGCTGTAATGACATCGAATGCACAAAAAGATGCTTGTATGTTGACTAACCCACGTAAAGCAACAGATGCACAAGTGATTGCGATTTTTGAAGCTGCAATGTAATTCATGTAAGTCTTAATAGAAAGAGTCACAATTGTGGCTCTTTTTTTTATTGCTTAAATTCACAAATACAGAAGAATGTGCTTTAGAGCTTTGATAAAAATATTTACAGTTTTCAACGTTATTTCTTCTCTAACTCGTTTATAAACGTTAAATCAGCTTGAGGATTTATAAATGAAAAATATTGTCATCACAGGGGCAAATGCGGGAATTGGATTTGAAACAGCACAGTCGCTCGTCTCTGCTGGTCATCGGGTTATCCTTGCATGTCGAAATCTAGAAAAAGCAAATCAAGCAAAAATACAGTTAGATGCTATAGGCAAAGAACCAGTTGAAATCATTCAACTTGATCTTAATAGCCTGCAACAAGTCACACAAGCAGCACACGAACTGATTAATCGCCTCGACCACATCGATGTCCTCATCAACAATGCAGGCTTGATTAACACTCAACTAGAAGCAACTGAGGATGGATTTGAAAAGCATTTTGGTGTCAATTATTTAGGACATTTTTTGTGGACAATGAAACTATTACCACTACTGAAAAATGCTGAACAAGGACGTATTATTCATCTTTCTTCGATTGCCCATTTGGGTGGAACGATCAATCCAAATAAATTTAAAGCAGAAAATATCAAACATTTTCATACGTTCCCTTATTATGCCAACAGCAAACTTGCCAATTTACTGTTTAGTCACCATTTGGCTCGACTACTTGAAGGCACAAATGTAACGAGCAATGCCCTACACCCAGGCGTAGTTGACTCTGAACTTTATCGCCAGCTACCCAAATATCAATATATGTTTGTTTCTTTAGTACTTATTCCGCCATCGAAGCCTACTAAACTGATTTGCGAAATGGCTTTAGATTCAAAATGGGCAAATAAAAATGGACAATATGCCAGTGTGCAAACACCCGCTTTCCAATCATCGAAAGCAAAAAATACTGCTCTCGCCCAAACATTATTTGATACAACACAGAAGCTACTAAACTCGTATTTATAATCGCAATTTGACCGGTAAGATCTTGGACGAATTTGCATAATGCGCATCATGTTTTATATAAAAATCACGTTTTTTTAGAGTAAAGAATATGAATAATCAACATTCTGACTATTTCCCAGACATTTTAGGTGCTGAATATCAGCAAATGACTTTAAATTTCCCTGACGATTATGAGGGAAAAGTCACGGCAACTTTAGTCCGAAAAAAATCTGCGACAACTACTCAAAAAGCTGTGCTTTATATCCATGGTTTTATTGATTATTTTTTTCAAACAGAAATGGCTGAACAGTTTAATCAACAAGGTTTTGATTTTTATGCATTAGATTTACGAAAATACGGTCGCTCTCATCTAGCACATCAAAAATTTTATAATGTGCGCGACATCAATGAATATGAAGCTGAAATTCATACAGCCCTCGATATTATTGCCCATGAAGGTCATGACCGTGTTTTGCTTGCGGGACATTCTACTGGTGGATTGATTACAACCCTGTTTGCAGCACATTATCCCAACCACCCATTAATCAAAGGCTTATGGGTAAATAGTCCATTTTATGACTTCAATATGAATTTACTGACCAAAAAGCTCGCACTTCCCCAAATCAGCCATGTTGGTAAAGTTTTTCCTAAATTGAGTTTTCCCGGTGGATTAAATAAATGGTATGTTCCTAGTTTGCATCATGATTTTTATGGTGAATGGGATTTCAATCTAGCGTGGAAACCCAAAGATTATCCTTTCGTTTCACTCAGTTTTATTCATGCAATTGTTGAGGCGCAAAAAGAAATTCACCAAGGTGTAGTTTTGACGATCCCAGCGTTAGTTATGCATTCGAGTCAGACTAAATCACCTAAAAAATGGTGTGAAGATGCAAGCTCCAGTGACATTATTTTAAATGTGAAAGATATTGCTAAATATGCAAAAAAAATTGATGGTGATGTCACCATTAACCCAATTCAAAATGGCTTACACGATTTAGTTTTATCTGCTAAAGATGTTCGACATAACGTTTATCAAAATCTGTTTGACTGGTTAAATCGTAAATTTTAAGACAATGCCCAAAGCCCCAACTGGGGCCATTGAGGATATATAGATACAGCAAATCACTTGAAATTAAAACCAACAAATGATTACGCTTTAAGCTCATTTATAGATTTATCATGTGAATTATTTGATTTTATACGGTTGTAAAATATGAAAATTAACTTTACAAAAATAGCGATTGTCGGAGTAGCGCTTGCAACATTTGTAACTTTTGCAAAAGCTGAAAATAAATCGAATAACTCTATACAACCTGTACAACAAATTGATCTACAAAAGTATTTAGGTCAATGGTATGAGGTCGCCCGTAAGCCTTTATATTTCCAAAAAGTTTGTGATCATAATGTCACTGCGAATTACTCACTAAAAGAAAATGGCAATATAAAAGTCGATAATCGATGTTTTGATAAAAACGATAAATTGAAACAATCGATTGGTGAGGCTTATGTAAAAAATGCACCGCAAAACTCTATTTTAAAAGTGAGTTTTCTGCCAAGTGCAATTCGTTGGATTCCTATCGGTCGCGGGGATTACTGGATATTAAAAATTGATGAAAACTATCAAACCGCACTTGTGGGTAGCCCAAATAAGAAATATTTATGGGTACTCAGTCGTGATGCTCATCCTGATCAATCTATCGTCAATGAATATTTAGATTATGCAAAGTCACTCGGATATAATCTTGATGATTTGATTACAACAACACAAAAGTAAGACGATTTAAAAGTTAGCCGTTTCAAAAACACGACATCGCAAAATGATAAAAGCCCTCTTTTAGTGAGAGCTTTAGGTTTATTACAAAAACAGCATTTTATAACTTTTCAACCAACACACGATCAACTTGTTTCAAACCTGAATGTTTCTCGTGATTTTTACGACGAATTTTGATGACTTTATCTTCTTGCAAGTCTTGCAACATCAGCTCAACTGCCATCATCGATTCTAGAGGTAGATCAGGGCCAATCCACTTTTGTTCGCCCGCATCCATGAGAATAATTTCATCATTAATTTGATCATAAAGGCTCATATTTTCCTCACTTATGGTATGTGTTTCACCATATTTCATGCATACAGAATGAATGGCACAACTATATACCTTTTATTCAAAATCGCCAGTGAAATTTGGTTAAACGTCGATCAATTTTACACAATAAAAAAACGCCCCGAATGGAGCGTTTTTTCGGTTTATTAAATTTTAAGCTGTTAATTCTTTCACAGCATTCACCACTGCATCAGTCGTGATACCAAAGTGTTGATATAAATCTTTGGCAGGTGCAGATTCACCATAAGTTGTCATACCGATCACGCGGCCATCAAGACCAACGAATTTCCACCAGTAGTCAACATGAGCTGCTTCAACTGCAACACGAGCACGGATATGTGCAGGTAAAACTGCTTCACGATAAGCAGCATCTTGTTTTACAAATTCTTCAGCACACGGCATAGAAACCACACGTACACCTTCTAATTGTGCATATGCTTCCATTGCCAATGAAACTTCAGAACCTGTTGCAATAATGATTGCTTTCAATTCGCCTTTTTCTTCAGCCAATACATAACCGCCTTTCGCAGCATTTTCAATTTGCGCTTGAGTACGTGTTTGGAATGGTAAGTTTTGACGAGAGAAAATCAACGCAGTAGGACCTTCGCTACGTTGTACCGCAGATTTCCATGCAATAACTGTTTCTACAGTATCCGCAGGACGCCATGTATTTAAGTTTGGCGTACCACGTAAAGATGCAATTTGTTCTACAGGTTGATGTGTAGGACCATCTTCACCCAAGCCAATTGAGTCATGTGTATAGACATGGATCACACGTTGTTTCATCAATGCTGACATACGTACGGCATTACGTGCATATTCCATAAACATAAGGAATGTTGCTACATAAGGAATGAAGCCGCCGTGCAATGCTACGCCATTGGCAATTGCAGTCATACCGAACTCACGTACACCATAATGAACATAGTTACCAGCAGGATCTGATTCTACACCTTTCGCACCTTTCCAAAGTGTAAGGTTTGAACCGGCTAAGTCAGCAGAACCACCCAACAATTCTGGAAGTAATGGACCAAATGCTTGCAAAGTATTTTGGCTTGCTTTACGTGTTGCAATTGTTTCTGCTTTAGCATTTGTTTCAGCAATAAAAGCATCGGCTTTCGCAGCAAAGTCTGCAGGTAACACACCACCTTCACGACGAAGCAATTCAGCAGCTTCAGTTGGGTATTTTGCTTGATAAGCAGCAAATGTTTTATCCCAATTCGCTTCAGATGTCGCACCCTTTTCTTTAGCATTCCATGCAGCATAAATATCAGCAGGAATAACAAATGCTTCTTCTGTCCAGCCCAATGCTTGACGAGTTAATGCAATTTCATCATTACCAAGTGGTGCACCGTGGCAATCTTCTTTACCTTGTTTGTTTGGTGAACCTAAACCGATCACAGTTTTACACATGATCAATGTTGGTTTAGCTGTTTCAGCTTTTGCTTCTACAGTTGCTTTACGGATCGCATCAGCATCGTGACCATCAACTTTGAGAACTTGCCAGCCATAAGCTTTGAAGCGTTGCTCTGTATCATCAGAGAACCAACCTTCTACTTCACCGTCGATCGAAATACCATTGTCATCATAATACGCAACAAGTTTTCCAAGACCTAAAGTGCCTGCCAAAGAACATGCTTCATGAGAAACACCTTCCATCAAACAACCATCACCCAAGAAACAATAAGTAAAATGATCTACAACTTGGATATCATCTTTATTGAACTGAGCCGCCAAAGTTTTTTCTGCCAATGCAAAACCTACAGCATTTGCAATCCCTTGACCCAACGGACCTGTCGTAGTTTCAATACCAGGTGCATAACCCAATTCTGGGTGACCAGGCGTTTTAGAATGTAACTGACGGAATTGTTTTAAATCTTCGATAGAAAGATCATAACCTGTCAAATGCAAAAGTGCGTATTGCAACATTGAACCATGACCATTTGAAAGCACAAAGCGGTCACGGTTAATCCAATTTGGGTTTTGCGGATTATGATTTAAAAATTCACGCCAAACGACATCAGCGATATCTGCCATCCCCATTGGAGCACCTGGATGTCCAGAATTTGCTTTTTGCACAGCATCCATTGCTAATACACGTATTGCGTTGGCAAAACGACGTTCATTAAGCGGGGTTGTCATAAATCTCAGTCCAATAATTGGTTAAATGTGGAAGATGAATACAAATTCAATGAGGGTCTATTGTCTTAAAAAATCATTAAAGCGTAAAGACTAATAATCTATATTTAACGTCCTTATACACAAAAGAACAAAAAATAATCAACCTTAAGTCAAAAAAATGCAATCACCCTGCTATTCAGCAAAATTTTCTGCAAAGCAAATTCGATTACGGCCTTGAGCCTTGGCTTGATATAAAGCAATATCAGCCGCATTTAAAGCCTCAGTCACTTTAGTATCATTGCGAATAAATGCAATGCCCATACTTCCAGTCACTTTAAAAGTCGTATTTTTTGCAAGCCTATGATCAATTTCAGATAAAGCACGTATACAACGCTGTGCGATCATCCGCGCTGTTTTTTCGTCCGTATTTTTTAAAATCATCAAAAATTCTTCACCGCCATAACGCCCTAAAATGTCCGTACCACGAATGTTCTCTTGAATCGTATTTGCAACAGTAATCAGCACTTGATCACCAATCAAATGACCATAACGATCGTTCACTTGTTTAAAATTATCCAAATCCAACATGATAATTGCATGATGCTGAACATCATCCATTTGCAATAACAGCTCTGTCAGTTTGCGACGATTATAGACACCCGTTAAAGAATCGAACTGCACCAGATGCGCAATATACATCTCTCTTTCACGCCATTGCTTAATAATCATATTCAACAAATACAATGATATAAACAAAACTGGGAAACAAAAGTACCCCATGGTACCCAACCAAAGAGAGTTTCGATAATAAGGCTGTCCAATATTTTCAAAATTGAAAAGAGGCGCATAAACCAATTGATTTTGTAGTGTTAAATGTCCAATGATCCCAGAAACGATTGATACTGAGACAATCACTGAAAAAATAATCCGACTATTAAATAAAATTAGTCCAACAAATAAATAACATGCGGCATTGACAATGGTGCTGGCTGAAAAAATGCCTGACATATAGGCATCGTACAACTGGGCTAGCCCAAATATTTGTACCGTAAAATAAGGGGCTATATGATAAAATTTTCTTTGATCAATACAAAAAAAGCCCAAAATAATGAGAGCAAATGCGACACCGATCTCAATCAACTCAATTCTGAGCTGATACAACATCGCAGGCAAATGAATAAATGGATGGTATTCGGGTGTAAAGTAAATCACCCCTTTCCATAAAATCCATAAAATTTTGATAAAAATAAAGAAAGCAAAGACAAATATAGACTTTTTAATCGGATTCCAATTTAAGATTCGATGATCACTGAATAATTGATCTATCCGTTGATCCATCAATTTTAAAAAAGGATTCATTAAGATATTAATGCCTATTTTAGTGTTAAAATATGAGCATATTTTATAACAAATATATGAAATAACAATAATATAAATCAAATTATTTTGAATCTTGTTATTTTTTAATCACTTAAATTTTTAGTCACAATGCTTTAATTTGATATATATCACATATTAATATTTTAATTTGATACATTGTACATTAATAAAAATATAATTTTCATTTGATTTTTACTTTTAATTTCTTAAATTAATCATTTATTCTTTCATCCATGAAATTGATCAATTTATTATCTTTTTCACTTTTTATCACAACAATCCCTGCTCTATATCATGATTTCTGATGAGCATATCAATTAAAAAGTCTACGAATTGAAATATTTTCATGCATTTTAGTCAGGTTCTGCTAGTCCTTAAGCCGAAGTCGATGTAACATAACGCGTCTTTTGTATAACTGTAATAGGACTTTCATGCGCGAGTACGCTGTTTTTACTTCGGAATCTGTAAGCGAAGGTCATCCCGATAAAATGGCTGACCAAATCAGTGACGCTATTTTGGATGCAATCTTAAAAGAAGACCCTTATGCACGGGTTGCTTGTGAAACATTAGTAAAAACTGGTGCGGTCGTGCTTGCAGGTGAAATTACCACGACTGCAAATGTAGATTTCGAAGCAATTGTTCGTCAAACCGTAAACGGTATTGGCTACCATCACACTGATCTTGGTTTTGATGGCTCAACTTGTGCCGTTATCAATATGATCGGTAAACAATCTCCTGAAATCGCTCAAGGTGTCGATCGCCAAAAACCTGAAGATCAAGGTGCTGGTGACCAAGGCTTAATGTTTGGTTATGCAAGCCGTGAAACAGATGTTTTAATGCCTGCTCCAATCTCTTATGCGCATCGTTTGATGGAACGCCAAGCTGAGCTTCGTCGTTCTGGCGCATTACCTTGGTTACGCCCAGATGCTAAAAGCCAAGTGACATTTGCTTATGAAAATGGCAAACCAGTTCGTTTAGATGCTGTGGTACTTTCGACTCAACATGATCCTGAAATTACTCAAACTGCTTTGAAAGAAGCAATCATTGAAGAAATTATCAAACCAGTGATTCCAAGTGAAATGTTCCATGCAGGCACCAAATTCCACATCAATCCAACAGGTTTGTTTGTGATCGGTGGTCCTGTAGGTGACTGTGGCTTAACAGGTCGTAAAATTATTGTAGATACTTACGGCGGTATGGCTCGTCACGGTGGTGGTGCTTTCTCTGGTAAAGATCCATCAAAAGTTGACCGCTCTGCTGCTTATGCAGGTCGTTATGTGGCTAAAAATATCGTAGCTGCTGGTCTTGCAGATAAATGTGAAATCCAAGTGTCTTATGCAATTGGTGTTGCTGAGCCGACTTCTATTTCGATCAATACATTTAACACTGGTAAAGTTGACGATGAAGTCATCGTGCAATTGGTTCGTGAACATTTTGATTTACGTCCATTTGGTATCACACGTATGCTTGATCTCCTTCAACCAATGTACAAACAGACTGCTGCATATGGTCACTTTGGTCGTCAAGGTTCTGATCATGCCTTTACTTGGGAAAAAACAGATAAAGTTGAAGCATTAAAAGCATCTGCTGGTCTGTAATCTTTTCAGTAAAATCAAATATTTTAAAAGCCTGCATTATTGCGGGCTTTTTTATGCCGAATGATAAATCTTTAAAATGTATAAAATAAATAATTTAAAAATATCAAATCTAAGCCACTTTAAAATCCCCATTCCCTGCTATATTTTTGTAAGATGTTATACTTATTTTCATTTGAGGATGAGCAAAATGGCTGTACTGCTGCAAGTTGATTTCCCAAGCCAAGGTCCATTTAAACAAGAGATGGCGATTGCTTTCAAGGCATTGGCTGAAAGCATCAATCTGGAAAATGGAATGATTTGGAAAATTTGGACTGAAAATAGCGAAACATTAGAGTCTGGTGGCGTGTATTTATTTGATAATCAAGCCAATGCAGAAACTTATTTAAAAATGCATACAGCACGTTTAGAAAGTTTTGGTCTAACAGATATTCGAGCTAAAATTTTCGAAATTAATCAAGAACTTTCAAAGATTAATCACGCACCAATTTAAAAGCTGATCCCGTTACAGAACTATTAATCATAGCACTCAGATCATAACTGAAATTGTAGTACTGACTAAAATTACGAATTACGCGCGTGAGAAAATACTGTAAATGAAAAAACCATGTGTACATTTCATCGCTGAGTTTGAAATCATTTTAATCATAATCTAAACAAAACCAAGCCCTGTTTTGCCTATCAAAAACGATAATTTTTCACAAAAGAAATCCTGCTTTTTGCAGGATTTCTTTTAATTTGAATCATGATTTTGCATTGCTTTATCACGATTTAAAAACTCTAGAAGTGATTGCTGTCTAGGCGTATCTTCATGATTTTTGATATAAGCATGGATCAGACTCAGTGTAACAACGACAACGAGTGAAGCCACGACACAAAAAATCCACATACTGATGGGACTACGAATGTGATGTGAACCACAATGAGGACATTCTTTATGCGCATTTGTCAGCACATGTTCGCAACAAGCACAATGGTAACGTAATATCATCATTGATCTCCTTTTATTATATTTATTGGTTGTTTATTCAATATTCCTTGACCGTCATCGAATCAATTTTCCAAATTGATTGAATCGAAATATCCAACTCCAATGACATGCTTTAAGATTAGCTATAGCCGAATATTTTGTCAACCAGATCACAAAACAAATGAGAAAATCAAAAAAAATGTGAATATTTTCAAACCAATTCATTTTATATTTTTTTAGTATAATGGCATTATTTATCACTTATATGACAGAATACAGTCTATTTCATGACAATTTAGGGCTTGCTCATCATGGTACAATTGATCAATAAAGGTGGTTTTCGCGAACGTGCCAATCGTAGTCGTAAATATGGTCAGTCTGAAAACCAACAAACAGTACTCAATCCAAATAGCTATCAACCACAACAAAAAAAAGACGATGATCAAACATCGCCTTCAAAAACCTCATCAAATCAAGCCGAGTTAGAAAATAAAACTCAAGATTGAACTGCGGGTACAATATTCATTTCAGATTTTATAAATTTCAAATATTTTACTTTTAAAAGAAGCCCAGCATTTTAATCGCATCAAACCATAAAAATATGGCAAAAAACAAAAATAAGATCCCTGACAAAATATCGATATAACTCCCCGAACGTTGATACAAAGCCTTAATTTTAGGAATCGACATCACCATCATCAACAAAGAAAAGACCACTAATGTTTGAATTGGGATAATCACGGCTAACAATGGTTTGAGGTGTTCGCTCGCGGTAGAACTCAGCGCCAATGAAAAAACACTGCTGAAATAAATTAAAATCTTCGGATTGGCAAGATTGGTAAACAATCCCATAAGAAAATAATTTTTTTGCTCCGCCAATGTGCCATCGAGTTGGGCTTCATTTTTCAAAGAAGCAAGACCACCTTTTAGCATGGCATAGCCCATTTTTGCCAAAAAGAAACCACCGATCAACATGAGAATCTGTTGTATCCACGGCCAGTTCTGCATCAACACAGTAAAACCAAGTAATGTCAATGCAACCCAAACCACGACACCGGCAGAAATTCCTAAGATAATTTTTAGGGTATTGCTACGAGTAGTTGAAGCTGAGCTTTTTGCAACCAAGAGCACATCTGGACCAGGACTTAACTGTGCAATAAAATGTAAAGCACATATCGTCAATAAAACTGACATAAGCGTTTAATGAATAAAAATGTGCCAATAGTATAAAAGCTAAATCATCATCATGTGAGAATTATTCAACAAATAAAAAAGCCGAATCAATGATTCGGCCGTATTTTATACAATTTCTTATTTTTGGTTGACGTCTTTCAATTCAATTTGTTTGCGTTCAGGCTCTACTTCACGTGCCTCACCATCAATAATTGAAGAATCACGGTATTGACCACCGCCCTGTTGATTTTGCATATCTTGCATTTGACGCATCAAATCAGCGAATGGGTTTTGTCCAGCTTGACCGCCCATATCTCCCATTGATCCGCCCATCATGCCACCCATCATTTTGTTCATCATGGCTTGTTGGCGTTTTGCAATCATATTCATCGCAAAATTACGTGCGAGTTTTTGTACACCTGGAATCAAAATAATGATCGCCAAAGCATCTGTGATCAGACCCGGAATCATCAATAAGAAACCAGAAATCGCTACGGTCAATTTTTTACTCACATCTGCATCCATTCCCATTTGGCCTGTCATTTGCATTTGTTGCATCTGAGGCATAATGGTCGCAGTGCTTGAGCGAATCATACTTAAACCGATAAAGAATGTGATAAAGAACGAGAAAAAGACGTACCAACCGCTAATGAATTGTGCTACACCAATCCATACAGCAATTTCTAAAATAAAGTAGATTAGAATAAGCGGAAATAATTTCATTGAATGTCTATCGTCTATAAATTTGAAAATGCTCAGCCTAAACTCTTACCGCTGTTCAAGCTGCTCGATCTGTTAAAATAAAACAGACAATATTGTTTATGGGTACGAATTTTACGAACTCAAGTTTTTTTCGAGAAAATTCACAAACTTTTATCGATTCTTTAATCATGACGATGCATAGCTTCGCATTTTTTAGATCAATAGATCTCTTTCATAAATCGAAAATATACGATCATTCATTATTTTGAAAGTGGATGTTGGATATCTCTTCTCCTTCGGGAAAAGCTTAGAATGAGGGGAAATTTCGGATAGAATCCTCACCCTCTTGCGGAATATCTTCCTCATCCTTTAAAAAGGAGAGTGGATTTCATTGTAAAACCTAATTTTAATTTAATATCTATTTATGCAAGTGATCTAATAATAAGATGCTCTTTAGTTTCAAGAGTGAATATCTAACTCACTTTGTAATACAGTTCGATAACTATGCTACTTTTTCTTTGCTACCTTTTCTACGCGACTTTCTCCATATCAAAAACAACCAATGCTGAATAGATATTGAGCCCTTCACTATTGACCATCGTTTGGTATTTTATATTACGCATTTGCACACGATAACCGTCACGTAAACGACCAGCGATCCATTGATTGATGTGTTCTGCTAAAGCTTGCGCAGAATAATCTTCAAAACCTTGTATTTGCATAGCACACCTCTTTAATTGTTTATTATTCGAAGCAAATAGGATCAATTTTGTCTAATTTTAAAGCATAAAATCCATTCGCATTTTATAGCTTGAAAATATGACATGCATATAACACAAATCTTATGTAACAATAGACTGGTTATTTTTCGCAAAGTTTTACTATGTCATTGATTATTGGTATTGATCCAGGTTCACGTTTAACAGGTTACGGCATTATCGAACGTGACGGTAGTAAACTACGCTTTGTCGATGCTGGTACGATTCGTACCGAAACCACTGAAATTCCTGAAAGGCTCAAACGAATATTTGCAGGCGTTGATCGTATTGTAAAATTTCATGGTCCTACGGAAGCTGCCGTTGAACAAGTTTTTATGGCTCAAAATCCAGATTCTGCACTTAAACTTGGACAAGCACGTGGTGCTGCCATTGCTGCATTGGTCAATCTTGATCTAAAAGTTGCTGAATACACAGCGCGCCAAATCAAGCAATCTGTGGTTGGCTACGGTGCTGCCGATAAAGAGCAAGTGCAAATGATGGTGATGAAATTATTAGATTTATCTATTCGCCCACAAGCCGATGCTGCCGATGCACTTGCAGCAGCTATTTGTCATGCACATGCCTCTGGAAGTATGAGCAAACTCGCAGTACTCAACTCATTAGGGGGCATGGCACGAGGACGCAGTCGTTATAGTGGACGTAGACGCTAATCTCGGTTTTAAAAAGCTATATTTAGGACTAAAAATTAACTGAGATGCCCTGCTATATCTTTACGAATTTGCGCCAAAGATGGTTGTTTAGAATAGGTTAAAATCTTGGTTATACCTGTATCTCTGATATTTTTACTCTGTTCAGCATCAACTCGGATAATCACCAATTCTTCTAAAAACTTGCGTGAGTCTTCTTTACAGATCGCCACGCCATTAAACTTATCAATCACTTTATATTGAGGAAAAGCTTTTTCAATTTGTTGTTTCAGGCTCAGTTTTGGAGTGCTATTCCCTCCAGTTTGGGTATAGATCACCATCAGCACACAAAGCACTAAAACGATACCGATAATCACATATTTATCCACCTATTTCCCCTTTATAAGATAACGACAAAAGAACTAACGAAGCATTTTAAAATGCGCAAATGGTTCAGCATCTGATAGAACTTCTTGGGCGATACCTTCCACATTCGCGCGGAGTGGACCGATATAACTCAGCTTAATCATCGCTTGCAAATCAGCTTCTGGACCTTGGATCACAGCTTCTACATCACCATTTTCCAAGTTTTTTACATGTTTTGAGCATTTTGTTCAAACCAACGGCGATAACCCACGCCCTGAACACGCCCACGGATGATCAATTTAATGGTTTTCATCAGTTCACCACCTGATAAATTGCACTATTCATATGATGCGCTTGCAAACCGCGCTGTCCTGATTTTGCTAAAATGTCGCCTGCTTTAGCATGTAAAGTCACAATATCATGTAAACTGATTTCTGTATGTAACTGCGCTTTTAAGCTCGCAATCATACCCGCGAGCACATCCCCCATTCCACCTGTACCCATCCCTGCATTTCCCACAGTACAAATCCATAACTCATCATCATAAGTTAAACTACCAGAGCCTTTAAGTACCCACTGTCCCTGATATTTTTCACGTAATAAATGAATCGAATCTATACGATTATTTTCGATTTCACCAATTGAACAATCCAGTAATTTTGCAGCTTCCCCCGGATGAGGAGTCAAATAATAATGCGAATCCAAAAGTTCAGGATTTAAAGCCAAAAACCAAAGTGCATCAGCATCCAAAACGATTTCTAAATTTTTAGCCTGACGAATCAGTGGATACCATTGATGGTACTGACTTTCAGCCCAATCATCGCGACCAAGCCCCATGCCAAAACATACGGCATCGACATGATCCAACAAAGCTTCAATCTCTTGTTTTTCAAGTAGATTGATATCGCGAAGCATGATATTCGGCGCACGAGAAAGAATCGCTTGATGGTGTTTAGCATCACATACGACAGTGACCTTACCAGCACCAGAGGCAAAGGCTGCTTCTGCGGACATCATCACCGCTCCACCCATTTCAGCATGACCACCCACCACCAAAACATGACCATAACTTCCCTTGTGCCCATAAGCTGCTCTTTTGGCTAAATGGACATTTTCAGGTGCAAGCTTTGCAATTGGACTTAATTCATTATCATTTGGAATCAAGGAAACAACCGAAACCTTGCCTGCATATTCCTTGCCTTTTCCAGTAAAAAGACCTGCTTTTAATGCTAAAACAGTAAATGTAAAATCCGCCTTGATACAGATCGGTAGGGTTTGCCCTGTATTTGCGTTAAGCCCACTTGGGATATCAATCGCAACTTTTAAACCGTCCTGACGATTTACACATTGAATGATCCGCTGCCAATTCTCATCCAAATCTCGGTTTAAACCAATGCCAAATAGTGCATCAATATGACAATCGAATTGCTGATCCAAGTGATGATCGAACTGATCATTTGATAGATTAATCTTGTGAATATTGACCTGATTTTGCAGTGCTGTTTCATAGGCTGCATGTAAATCTTTGGATGTGCCGAGCTCAGTTGCAAAAACTGCAATCCGATATCCCCACTGACTTAAATAAGTCGCAATACAATAACCATCACCCGCATTATTTCCAGCACCACACCACACTGCGATTTTTTTAATATTGAGTAATTGAAATTGCTCATGCAGGCGCTGAGCAATACTCCAAGCCACTTGCTGCATCAAACCATAGGAACTATTTTGCTGCTCAAACCAACGACGTTCCCATGCTTGTATCTGCTGGCTATGATAAACTTGTTGATGCATTATTTTTCCTTTTGATCTGATTTATGGCATCTTCATCTTCTAAAAAACTCATCAGCGAACTTATTGATCCAGAAGCATTAAAATCATGGATTAAAGCTGAAGCCTTAGCATTAGGCTTTGCTGATTGTGTCATTGCCAAGCCAGATGCTCAAGCAGAATTGCCACGTTTTAAAGAATATATTAAACGTGGATATCATGGTGATATGAAATTTTTAGAGGAAAATCTAGAAAAACGTGCTGACCCCACACTGCTTGTACCTGGTACAAAAAGTGTGATTTGTGTCAGGATGAATTATTTAGTAGAAAAACCTGAGCCCCGCTTTGTTCCAGATGAACCCAATTCAGCGATTATCGCACGCTATGCGCGTGGACGTGATTATCACAAAATCATGCGTGGACGTTTAAAAACATTAGCAACAAAAATACGTGAAAAAGTAGGTGAATTTGAATCTCGTCCTTTTGCAGATTCTGCGCCAGTTTTTGAAAAATCTTTGGCTGAAAATGCGGGAATGGGCTGGACGGGCAAACACACTTTACTTATCCACAAAAAATCAGGCTCTTTTTTTGTTTTGGGCGAACTGTTCACTTCACTTGAATTACCATTCGATCAAGCTGCAACGAAACACTGTGGCTCCTGTTCAGCCTGTATCGACATTTGCCCGACAAAGGCCATCGTTGAACCTTATATGCTGGATGCCAGAAAATGTATTGCCTACCTCACCATTGAATATAAAGGCATTATTCCTGAAGATTTACGCAGAGGCATTGGCAATCGGGTCTTTGGTTGTGATGACTGCCAACTCATTTGCCCTTGGAATCGTTTTGCCAAAAAAGCCAGTATTGAGGATTTCAATCCACGGCATGGTCTGGATCAGGTTTCACTTTTGGATTTATGGAAGTGGGATGAAGAAACTTTTTTAAGCTGCACCGAAGGTAGCCCGATACGACGTACTGGCTTTCAAAGCTTTAAACGTAATATTGCGATTGGCTTGGGAAATGCGCCATTTTCACAAGAAATTGTTCAGGCATTAGAGCAAGACTTCCCTGCTCATGATGATATTGTGCAAGTCCATGTTGACTGGGCTCTACAAGAACAGCAACTCAAATTAAAACAAACTTTGTAAGGAACGTGCAAAAAACTGCGTGTAGAAATCAACTGACCTATTTCTTACAAAATTTGCAAATTTTATGACTTTTAGCAACAAATATAGAAATTTTAATTTTTTATAAAAACATATATTGTGACTAAATATCGCAATATATGGTAAATATTGCAAATAAATATTGAATAGTTTTTATCTAAAAGTTTCCAATTTTCAATCAGTAAAATTGATGTATTTTGAGATGATTTACCCTTTTCTCAAAAAAATATTCGGGTAAGATGTTATTAATCTTAAAATAAGTTTGGATAAAACATGCAAGTACGCAATGATTGGAGTCGTGAAGAAATTCAGGCACTTTATAATCAGCCATTTATGGATTTGGTCTTCCAAGCACAGCAAGTTCATCGCCAATATTTTGATGCAAATACGATTCAAGTCAGTACCTTACTGTCGATCAAAACAGGGAAATGTCCTGAAGACTGTAAATATTGTTCACAATCAGCACACTACGACTCAAAGCTTGAAGCTGAAAAGCGTATCGCTGTAGATAAAGTCATTAGTGAAGCAAAAGAAGCCTTAGCTTCGGGTTCTTCTCGTTTTTGTATGGGCGCTGCTTGGCGTAACCCGCATGAACGCGACATGCCTTATGTTTTAGAAATGGTTCGTGAAGTTAAAGCCTTAGGTCTTGAGACATGTATGACGCTGGGCATGCTCAATGAATCTCAAGCATCGCGTTTAAAAGATGCAGGTTTGGATTATTACAATCACAACCTAGATACTTCTCGTGAATACTATAGCAACATTATTAGTACCCGTACTTTTGATGACCGACTAAATACTCTAGATTTTGTACGTAAAGCTGGTATGAAAGTATGTAGTGGCGGCATCGTTGGATTAGGTGAAAATGAAAGTGATCGTATCGGTTTATTGCATGAACTTGCGACACTTGCTATTCATCCAGAATCAGTGCCAATCAACATGCTCGTGCCAATCGAAGGTACACCGCTTGCAGATGTAGAAAAGTTAGATGTCACTGATTGGATTCGTACGATCGCAGTAGCACGTATCATTATGCCGAAAAGTTATATCCGTCTATCCGCAGGTCGTGAATCATTAACTGATTCAGATCAAGCACTTGCATTTATGGCTGGTGCAAATTCACTATTTTCAGGTGAAAAGCTGTTAACGACTCCTAATGCTGGTGAAGGTAAAGATCGCCAATTATTTTCTAAACTCGGCTTAAAAGCTGAAAAAGCAAAGCCAACGGTTGCTGAACTTACTGTCGATGCAATGGCAAGCTAATCCTGTATCCGCTTCAATAAAGTAAAAAGTAGTTCAACTGCTTTTTACTTTTTTTAATAGATTCTTCACATAAATAATTCATGATTAAAACAACATTACATCAGCTATAAATAAAATAAACATACCCTCTCATATGTAATTAATTGTATTCACTAAACCATTCAAATGTGATTTTTCTTAAACAAATATTAAAAGATATTTTGTGATGAATATCACATATTTATAATGCCAGCCAATTATGAGGAGTGATATCTATGTTAAAAAATACTTTAATCGTAACTGGTTTAATTGCATCAGTAAGCATGGTTGGTTGTGCAAGCGTGAATCCTTCTACAGAACGTAATCTTAACCAATTGCAAAATAAAAATTGGGTATTGAGCCAACTTGGTGGCACAGCTTATAAAGCTGATCCAAATCAATCAAGCGTACCGCAAATCACTTTCAATAATTTGCAAATGAGTGGTACTGACGGATGTAATTCTTTTAATGGCGGTTATGCTGTTAAAGGTCAAAAAATCAAATTTTCAAGTATCAGCTCAACAGCTAAAGCCTGTTTAAATGCAACTGATTTGCCTGAAAAATTCAAAGTTGCACTGAACGACGTACAAAGCTATAAAGCTTCTGACGATAAACTTGAGTTTTTAAATCAAGATCGTAAAGTCATCATGATCTTTGAAAATAAAACCAACTAATAGATTTTAAATAGTTCATCATCACTGATGAGCTATTGATTGATGGGCTTTCATCTGGCCGAAAGCCCTTCTATTTCAAAATACAACTTATTCACCATTTTACTTAATACAAAAATGAATATAAAACGAGATAAAATCGCTATTTCTAGCATGAATATTCATTTGCATGACATTTAAAATAGTTTCTAAATCACATAAATACAAAGATGCTCTTTTAAAATACTTTTACTTTGACATATCAGACTTTTCAATTAGAAACTTCGCAGCTTTTGCATTAAGATAGTCAGTTCAGTTCCCACTGAATTTTGCATTACTCATTATTTAAGGTTTTATATGTCACAGGCAACTGCCAAAGCAGCTCCATCTTCTTCAAAATCAGACAATAAGAATAATGAAACTTCCAATCAATTGAAGGAATTTCGCACACCACCGCATAACCTAGCCATTGAGCAAGCGGTACTCGCAGCATTGATGACAGTTGCCGAATCATTTGAACAAGTCAGTGATGTATTAAATGAAAATGACTTTTATGCAACAAGACATAAATACATTTATCGTGCAATTGAAAAATTAGCCCAAGAAAGTTCGCCCTATGATGCGGTCTTGGTAAATGATTGGCTAATCAAACAAAATCTCTTAGATGCGATTGGTGGCGAAGAATATTTAATGCAATTGATGGCTGATTCTCCATCAAGTTTTTATAATCTTGAAACCTATGCCAATAAAATTAAGGAATTTGCGACTTTACGTAGCATGATCAAAGTCGGCAATGAAATCCTACAAAATGCTTATGACACCAAAGGTCGTGAAGTCAGTGAAATTTTGGATTTGGCAGAAACCAATATTTTCTCTATCGCTGAACAACATAACAACAATGCCAAGGCGCAAGGTCCGAAAGCGATTACTTCAGTCGTGGCAGATGTATTTGATAAGTTAAATGAACTTTCCCAAATGGAAGGCAATATTACTGGTTTAACGACGGGCTTCCTTGAGTTAGATAATAAAACGTCAGGGATGCAAGCGGGTGATATGATTATTGTCGCTGCTCGTCCTTCGATGGGTAAAACCACATTTGCCATGAATCTGGTAGAAAGTGTCTTATTTAACTGCGACTTACCTGCACTGGTATTTTCGATGGAGATGCCAGCAGATTCGATTGCTATGCGTCTGATTTCATCTTACGGTAAAGTCCACCAAGGGCATTTGCGTTCAGGGAAATTAGATGGTGATGAATGGTCTAAAGTTACTGGCACCATTTTACAACTTCAAGAAAAACATCTATATATTGATGATTCATCTGCCCTACCTCCAACGGAAGTTCGAGCACGAGCGAGACGTATAGCCAAGCAGCATGGGGGCAAACTCGGTTGTATCATGATCGATTACCTACAATTGATGAAAGTGCCAGGCATGGGTGATAACCGT
Source organism: Acinetobacter gerneri DSM 14967 = CIP 107464 = MTCC 9824 (assembly GCF_000368565.1). Taxonomy (GTDB): domain Bacteria; phylum Pseudomonadota; class Gammaproteobacteria; order Pseudomonadales; family Moraxellaceae; genus Acinetobacter; species Acinetobacter gerneri. The sequence continues at coordinate 536,835 of NZ_KB849544.1, forward strand.
GTTGGTGAGATTGGTGAAATTTCACGAAGTTTAAAAGCTTTAGCCAAAGAAATGATGTGCCCTGTTATTGCACTTTCACAGTTGAACCGTTCTCTGGAAAACCGACCAAATAAACGCCCTGTGATGTCAGATTTGCGTGAATCGGGTGCGATCGAGCAGGATGCCGATTTGATCATGTTTATTTATCGTGATGAAGTTTATAACAAAGAATCTAAAGAAGCAGGAACTGCTGAAATCATCATTGGTAAACAACGTAACGGCCCTATTGGTACTGTTCGTCTTGCTTTTGAAGGTCAATACACCCGCTTTAGTAACTTATCGCCTGAGTACTATGCTCAGTATGATGATGAAGAATAAAGGCCAATCAAATGATCATATTGCATACAAATTTTGTTTGTATTATGATTTACTTGGAGAGATTGAGTAGCTGTAACTACCCAATCCGTTCAGGTTAATACACTGATTGAGAAATCAATATAAGCACCAGAACGATAACGATGGTTCCGAACTGTCGCATCGTCGACCTCCAAGAGTTAATGCAACATTGAACTGTTACGGTCGCCCTAGCCTTATGCTTAAGGCAAAGCAAATGTAACATAAATATTAAAAGCCTCTACACATTAGGGGCTTTTATTTTGGCTATAATTTATTGATTTTTATACAAAATACTTAGCATACTAAAAATAAATAAGACTATTTGAATGAATTTTTAATCAATTTTTCAGATAATTTACAGCTTATACTTCCTACCATCTTGGATATATTTTCTAATTAAAAAAAACCTCCAAACCCACGTAAATTTTGATAAGACATTTGCCCTCATCAAATGCATATTTAATTTTTAAAATGTCCAATTTTCAAACATTCTCAATGAGATAAATCTAATATCTCTCCTTTTTCATCTAAATTTTCATTTAACATTCGTTAAATGTTTATGTTTATTTAGGCTTGATAGGACTACAATATTTCGTCGTTAACATATCTAAATGTAATGTTTAGGTTTAATGAGTTTTTTACGCTGAATCTCTATATTTCAGCGACCTATCATGCCTCAAGGAGCAATTAAGGTGCGTCAAGCAACTGTTTATATCGATAGCGAAGCCCTTCGATATAATTTAAACCGAGTCAAACAACTTGCACCCAAAGCAAAAATCGTCAGCATGGTCAAAGCCAATGCTTATGGTCATGGAGTCAAGGACTGCTTAGCCGCCTTAAGTTCATCAGATGCCTTCGGTGTCGCCTGCCTAGAAGAAGCCTTAGAAATTCGTGAATTAGGTTACACCCAACCTATAACGCTAATTGAAGGGATTTTTAGCGCTGATGAAATGCTTCAAGTCATTGAAAATGAAATTGAAGTTATTGTACATCATCAAGCTCAACTAGACTGGTTACTCGCAAACAAAGAACAATATCTCGCAAAAAATCTAAAAGTTTGGGTCAAACTCAATAGCGGCATGAATCGTCTAGGTTTTAAAGTTCCTGAGATTATTCAAGTGATTAATGATCTAAAACAGCAAGGTTTTAATTGCGTACTTGCGATGCACTTTGCCAATGCTGATGCCGACCATCATCCATTAAATGAACAACAAAAAAACCAGTTTTTACACGTGAAAGAAGCTTGTGCACCGATCATGGGTTCATGCTGTAACTCTGCAGCTATTTTAAAATGGCCTGAGTTAAATTTTGACTTTGTCCGTCCCGGTATCATGCTTTATGGTGCTTCTCCTTTTGCGGATAAGTCAGTCCATGAGCTTGATCTTAAGCCTGTCATGACTTTTACAGCTGAAATTATTGCTTTAAACCATATCGAAGCGGGTGAGTCGGTCGGCTACGGTTCTACTTTTGTTGCCGATCAAGCAATGGATATTGCCATTGTTTCGATTGGTTATGGTGACGGCTACCCTCGTGCATTTCCAAAACAAAACTATGTCAGCCTCAATGGTCAAGCCACTCGTGTAATCGGCCGCGTTGCGATGGATATGATCGCTATTGATGTTACTGGATTGAAAGCACCGCTTGGTACCGTCGTTGAACTATGGGGTAAAGACCGTTTAGTGGACGACGTTGCAGAAGCCAATGGTACGATTGGCTATGAATTGCTTTGTCGTATGAGCGCTCGCCCAATTCGTAAAAAACTTTAAGCCGTATTTTAAACATGTATAAGAAATCCAAGCTTAGGCTTGGATTCTTCATGAGTTAGTAAAAAGAATTATTCAAAATAATCAGCTGTTGGCACTGGTAAATCCTGTAGCCCTTTTTTTAAAGTATCTGACCATGCTTTACTAATATTTTCAAAATACGGATCTTCCTGATAAATCCGTTTGCCGATTGGCACATTTAGACGATCTTTGTGATAAATCAAAGCATCTAAAGGCATCCCAACTGAAACATTCGAACGCAAAGTTGAATCAAAAGAAATCAAACTACAACGCAATGCTTCATCAAGTGGCATATCATAACGCAATGCCCGATCCAAAATCGGTTTACCATATTTACTTTCACCTATCTGAAAATAAGGCGTATCGCTCGTCGCACAAATAAAGTTACCTTGAGGGTAAATATTATAAAGTTGCATCTCTTGATTTTTAATCTGACCACCGACCAACAAACTACAATAATAGTTACTCTGGTCTTGGGTGTCTGCGGTCACATCAGAAATAATCGCTTTCAGTGTTTTCCCGACCAATTCAGCCACTTCAAACATGGTGTTGACACTGTAAAGATTCTGTTCTTGATGAGTATCGAGTTGATTTTTGAGATGCCCAATGACAGACTGCGTTGTCGCTAAATTCCCAGAAGTTTGGATCGTAATAAATCGATCTCCAGCAATTCCGAACGTATAAAGCTTTCTAAATACCGAAATGTGATCCACACCTGCATTGGTACGGGTGTCGCTAATAAAAACCAAGCCTTCTTTTAAGCGTAGCGCACAACAATACGTCATAAGACATCCTTCATCCATGCTATAAAGCAGTTGAAATTAACTAAAACTATTCTCATGAAATATTAAAAATATCAATCAATTAACAAGGAAGCACTTGCACAATCGACTGCATACTTTCAATCCCCCCTTTTTGTCGCACCCCACGTACTGGTGCAACATCCCAATAATCGCGCCCTATTGCCACATAAATATGTGAACTAGGAGTGAATAGCTGATTACTAATATCAAAACAATACCATGAATGATCCAGATAAACCTCAGTCCATGCATGACTCGCAAGGTGTGTTTTATCCTCTACATACAAATACCCTGAAACATAACGTGCAGGTATGTTGAGTGACTTACACATCGCGATAAACACATGACTATGGTCTTGGCACACTCCTTGTCTTGCTTGAAATGCATCAATTGCAGAAGTATGTACATTGGTGCTAAAACTCGAATATGGCATATATGCCAATAAGGCTTGAGCCAACGAAATCAAGTTTTTCCGATTGGTAATGGGAACATATTTAAGTGCAAATTCATGCATTTCTTGATTAAAGAAGGTGCTTAATGTAGGTTGCAAAAAAACCAATGGATTGAGTGAACAATCATGTGAAATAGAATCACTATTAGGCTGAATTTCAACAATTCCTTGTGCCATAATCACCATTTGCAAATAAGAAAATCTTTGTGTGCTAGTCACCCAAAGATTATTAAAAGCATCACGATTTAGCGTTTTTTCACCAGGCACACTGATATCCCAAGCCAGAACCTGTTGATGAGCATTACTCTGTGGCATCATTTTGATGTATTGAATACTATTTTTTGCATAATCCGTATATTGATAATGTGTCTGATGATTGATCATAAGTTTCATACATCTACCTCAAATAAATATTGGATTTGATCGCAAAATTGGTGAAAGCTTGCCTGATTAAAATCAGTTTTTAACAACTGCCATGGTTTATTTAATGTGGACCAACCTTTTTGTTGTAAACAATCAATCAGCCACTGCATTTCTTTAAAAATATGCAGCGATGATTCCCCCAACCGCAAAGCATGATCCAAGTTTTCAACGCATACACCCAGACTATAAAATACAAAAATATCTTCTTGTTCAGACTGAAAAACCTCATGGCAAGTTTCGACCACTTCACAAATATATGTAAAATTTGGCACTAATATTTTCATCTGTGCCTGTAAACTTGCAAAACTTTGTTTATCAAGCACCCCTCGTAAATCCAGAATATTATTTCTAATCAACTGAAATTGTTGATGAAATGAGATATAGCTTTCTGGATTTATAATAAGTGTATTTAAACTTTCAACGTTATAAGCAGGCAAAGCAAAAGCTTTGCTGTATTGCAATGCTCGATCATCATCTACAAAAGGAAAAGCTGCGCATAGATATTGAACTCGTGTCAAATATCTTCCTAGCCAAAAAATTTGTTCAGCATTACTGGTCAATAAAATCATAAACTAACTCCTAAAGAGTTATAAATTTCAAACACGTTATGAATGCAGAGTATCGACGATCCAAGTATCTTTGATACCACCACCTTGTGAAGAATTGACGACCAACGAACCTTGCTTCATTGCCACACGGGTTAAACCACCCGGTACAATTTCAGTTCGATAAGGCGAACTTAATACAAAAGGTCGTAAATCAATATGACGTTCCGCAATTCCCTGAGCCGTTAAAGTTGGTGAAACAGACAGGTCTAATGTCGGCTGTGCAATATATAACTCAGGCCTAGCTGTTATTTTTTGTCTAAAACTTTCAATTTCCACTGCACTTGCCTGTGGTCCGATCAGCATGCCATAGCCTCCTGAACCTTGTGCCTCTTTCACCACCAGCTCAGATAAATGCTGCAATACATATTCTCTATCTGTTTTTTCACGGCATTGATAAGTAGGAACATTTTTTAAGATTGGCTGTTCTGAAAGATAAAAATCTATCATTTTATCGACATAAGGATAAATCGACTTATCATCAGCAACCCCAGTACCTGGTGCATTTGCAATCAATACATTTTTTGCAGCATAGGCTGACATCAAACCAGCAACACCTAAAGTACTATCAGGTAAAAAACATAATGGATCAATAAATGCATCATCAAGGCGCTTATAAATCACATCTACCCGTTGCTTCCCAAAAACTGTTTTAACGTAGACTTTAGCATTTTCAACAAATAAATCTTGTCCTGTTACCAAAGGTACATCCATTTCCTTGGCTAAAAAAGCATGTTCATAATAAGCACTATTATATCGACCTGGCGTTAATACCACGATAAAGGGTTGATCAACATAAGCATTTTCACATAATATTTCTTTTAACAAGCTTGGATATTGTTCAATTCCCGCCAACTGATTTTGCTGACATAAATCAGGCATCAATTTTTCGCTAATTTTACGGCTTTCCAACATATAAGACACACCAGATGGTGTACGTAAATTGTCTTCTAATACAAAAAACTCCCCCGAACGATCACGAATAATATCAATACCACTAATATGACTATAGATTTTACCTTTCAAATCTAACTCCATCATTTGCGGTAAAAATGCCTCATGACCCAAAACTTGCTGTGCAGGCACAAGACCAGATCGGAGAATTTCTTGTTGATGATAAATATCATCTAGGAAAAGGTTAAGCGCACGCACCCTTTGTGCGCAGCCTTGCTCAATTTTATGCCATTGTTGTTTAGCGATCACACGTGGAATTAAATCAAATGGTATGGTTCTTTCAATCCCAGCAGCCTCTCCATAAACAGCAAATGTAATCCCGTGATATAAAAAATGTTGCTTGGCTTGTTCATTTAAAGCTTTTAGCTGATCGAGACTATGTTGACACAACCATTCTTCGATTTTTTTTGATGCCTCAAAAGACATTGAACAATCATCTAACATTTCATTAAAAAAGTTAGATTTTAATTGGTCAAAAAGATAGGCAGTACTGTTAGGCTGCACAAGTTCGACTTGTAATGCTTCTTTAAGTATGAGTGATTCATTTTCTAGCCCAAAATTGTCTGTGGCTAGACTTGTATCTTTATCTTCTTTAAACATACAAACCTCGTCTTTTGATTGAATAAATTTCAATTATTCAAAAGCAACAATAATGCCAATATATTCAGCAACAACAGTCGGCAAATTGGGCTAGTTAGAATTTACGAAAATAACAAATTCTATTAGCCCATGTATAAAGTCGAGATTCAATGTATCTATGATGAATAGATGTATCAAAATATAGTCAACATTTTGATAAAATTGAGCAAATAAAAAACCCAAAGATACTATTTGGGTTTTTTAAAATAATTTTAAATTCAGTTATTTAAACTATAGGTTTACATTTTTATTGATTCGCTTCAAAAGCACATTGCATCTGATCATTGAAATGGTAGAAGTGATTTATATCTGACACTTTTTTAAAATTATGCCATGCATCACACAAGCTTTCCCAACCTCGAGCATGTAATAACTGCATCATAGGTGCAATTGTCTTTAGACTATGAGAAATTGGCAAACCCAATTTTAATTGAATATCAACTTGCTCAATATGTTTCCCCAATCGATAAAAAAATAAAATTTCATGTGATTCTTGTTCTAAAATTCGTTTCGATGCATCGATCAATACTGAGATCTGTTGCGTATTTTCAGTGGCTTGTAAAGTGAGATCAGAAAGTTCCTGAAAAGTTGAATCGGACAATAAATCCTTGATATCAACCAAGTCACGCTTGATGGTCTGAAATTGTTTATAAAAAGAAAATGGTTGTAGATGATCATAAAGCAGATCATTTAAAGAACTTGCATCAAATGCGGCTAAACAAAAAGCTCTAGAAAATTTAATGGCTTTATCATTTTGCTGAAATGGTACTTGCTGAGATAAGAATTGCATTCGATACAGATGGCGTCCAAACCAATAAACGCTTTCTAATTTCGAACTCCTCGTATTCATTTTTCCCTCCGCTGTTCTTCATCTTTATGTGTTTTGAGATCATAGAATATTTAAATCAAAATGAAGAAATAGTTAGAATTGGTTATTAAACTAACATATGAACTTTTAAAAATTAAAGTCAGTTTTGTATCATATACTGTCAAAAAGCACTTAATAACGTGTGATTTTTCCTGCAATTTAATTTTAGAAATTATCAGAATTTGATTTAAATGTATTGAATAGAAAGCTTTTTTTATTATCAATAAAACCAATATAAGATTTTATAAATTCTTACATTTTTTTATAATAATCCTTAAAAATTGACTGTTCTTACTATTTTTTTAACGTCTAAGACTTGAAGTTTTATGTCAAGACACTTACATTTAGACCCTTGGTGCTGATCTTTTAATCTAAATAGGTTCGATTTCAAAGTCTATGTCCGTACAAGAAAAAGAAACTTCCAACAGTTTATATAGACAATGGCAAATCCTGTCACGCCTTTCTACGGGTAAGTGGATGGGTACGCGTGAGTTACAAGAGATTTTGTTGCGTGAAGGGATTGATATTAGTTTAAGAACTATTCAACGTGACTTAAATCAAATTTCTCAACGTTTCCCGATCGAAAGTAACAAAACCATTCCTCAAGGTTGGCGTTGGCGTTCCGATGCCCCGATCCAAAGTCTGCCACATATGACTAGTTCTCAAGCGGTCACATTTATGATGGTTGAAGAACATCTTAAACATTTGTTGCCGCCAAGTTTGATTGATGAAATGAATCCTTGGTTTGATCTGGCAAGACGCAGTCTTTCCACTCAAAACAATGTCCGTCAATGGATTAACCGTGTCCGTATAGTCCCAGCCAATCAACCACTGATACCGCCTGTGGTTGAGCGCCAAGCTCAGCAATCGATCTATGAAGGTTTATTGCAAGACAAGCAAATTGAGTGTGTCTATCAAGCACGTGGGCATCAAGGTGAAGACCGTACTTACACCTTAAATCCACTCGGTTTAGTACAAAAAGGTTCGATTATTTATTTGATTTGTACACGATTCGATAAATCCGATGTACAAACTTTTGCCTTACATCGTTTTAAATCAGCCAAAGTTTTAGACTCTCGCGCCCTGCATCCTGTGGATTTCGATATTGATGCCTATATTGATTCGGGTGCTCTCGGTTTCCGTGTGGACTTTAGTAAGCCGACTGAAAATGTTGATCTAAAATTGACAATGAATGAAGCGGATGCACACTACTTTTCAGAAAGTCAGTTGAGTCAGCAACAAAAAATTGAAAAACTGGACAATGGTCTATATCAGATCTCAGCAACAGTACCATTAACCAATCAATTGGTGTCATGGCTACGTAGTTTTGGTAAAAAAATTATCAAAATAGAGCCTGAAATGTTAGAAAATTATGTCAATGAATTAGAAAGCTAAGTCACTCTGCTTAGCTTCTATTTCATTTTTTAATGCTCATCAAAACATTAAATTCAAAGCAGCCTGTTTTAGTAAAGGTAGATGTTTTTCAATTTCTATTTCATGAAAGCCCATCGTACCGATCGCCAAATGCCGATTAGGTACAGGTATAAAAAGCCCAACTGCACCTAGCTGTAAAACATTTTGCGAAAATGCATAACCTTGCTGTCTTGCAAGTTGTATTTCTTGATCTTCATTATTTTGTTCTGGATAGGTACACGCGATCGCAATCCCTGCTGCTGCCACACCAATAGGATGACGCGTACCCAAGCGATAGCTTAGCTGTAAAAATGATGATGAATGACACGCTGTTTTCACCACAACACATTCATTACCTTCTGCTAGAACCATTGCTGTAACAGCTTGAGTCTGTTCTGAAAGTTGTTCAAGCACTGTCTGACTTTGGGCAGGAATACTTTGCTCAAAACCTCGATAAAGCGGCAATATCTTGGCACTAATCGACAAGTGTTGCTGATCAGGCAAATGCACATAACCCATTTCCACCAAAGTATGTACCAAACGGTAAATCACCGTACGGTTCATCTCAAGTTGCTGTGCCAATTGTGCAATGGTCAATTTACCCTGATGCTTGGCAATGGTTTCTAAAACTAGAAATCCTCTTTCCAATGTTTGTAAGCTTTGCATGTCTACCCTCAACATTTCAGCGTTGATATTGCATCTTTAAAATTGAGTTCGCAACTTTTCTTTGTTTGAAATTTTTATATTTAAATAAAGTTCGATCCAAACTTTTTACAAAATTGTATTTCCAACCAAGATCTGAAAATATTTAGCTTTATTTTCAATAAATTAAATAGAAAATACTACAAATTGAAATGATTGAGCCGAATTTTGAGAAATCGTTAGGCTAGATACGCTACTGTAAGTAACTTTGTTTAAACAATTGAAAATTATTAAATAATGTATAAAACAAGCTTATTTAAAATGATTAAATGAAATATGTTTCATTTATTTTTTTATTATAAAAATAATGAATCAAATTATTGACAAAAATAACTTAAATATTCATTATAAATTTTCTATTAAAGAACATTTGGTTCGATTATAGAACACATTCAGGAAGAATGCGCTTAAAAACAATAAACCAAGATCAAATACAGGAATATCTGTTATGGAAAACGTAAAATCCGTCGCAATCAGCGATGAGAATATCACACATGATAGTGAAAAAATTAGTCAAAAACGTGTCGCTTTTGCCACTGTCATTGGCACAACGATTGAATGGTACGATTATTTTGTATATGCAGCTGTTGCTGGTCTGGTTTTTAATCAAATATTTTTTGCACCCGCAGGTCCTGTCGTTGCCAACTTATTGGTTTTTGCCTCTATCGGTATTAGCTTTATTTTCAGACCATTAGGTGCTTTTATTGCTGGACATTATGGCGATAAACTTGGTCGACGTTTAATGTTGGTCCTCACGCTGGTCTTAATGGGAGGAACGACAACTCTAATTGGATTATTACCGACCTATGCTCAAATCGGTATCGCAGCACCTATTCTTTTGATTTTATTGCGTATCTTACAAGGCATATCAGCTGGTGGTGAATGGGGCGGCGCAGTACTTATGGCTGTAGAACATGCACCTAAAGAAAAACGTGGACGTTTTGGTGCTTTCCCGCAACTTGGTGTTCCTCTAGGTCTACTTTTAGCTTCTTTGGTTTTAGTGATCATGACTGGTGTGGTTTCGCCGGGTGAAGAGTTTGTACAATGGGGCTGGCGTATTCCATTTTTGTTGAGTTTGGTCCTACTTGCTATTGGTCACTGGATTCGTCGTTCAGTTGATGAAAGCCCTGTTTTTGAAGAAATCAAACATCGTAAATCAACCATCCAAAACCCGATCAAAACTTTATTTAGCAAATATAAAAGTTCTGTTTTACTCGCTGCGTTACTTTGCGCAGGTGTAACAGGTTTAGGTTATATGACGACGGGTGGTTTTATTCAAAACTATACAACTAACCCAAATGGTCCATTTAAGCTTGATCGTACGATTATCCTTTCTTTAGTCACTGCTTCTGCTGTCATTTGGGCTTTGGTGACTTGGATTTCGGCATCACTTTCAGATCGTTTTGGTCGTAAAAAAATCTATATCATCGGCACCATTTCTCAAATCATCGGTGCACTGTGTTTATTCCCATTTGTCGATATGGGTACATATACAGGTATCGCAATTGGGCTATGTATTTTGTCAGTCGGAATCGGTTTAACCTACGGCGTACAAGCAACTTTCTATGCTGAACTCTTCCCTGCTTCAGTACGTTTCTCTGGTATTTCAATCACCTATGCGATTGGTTCAATCTTGGGCGGCGCATTTGCTCCACTGATCGCGGCATGGATCGTCAACGCTACAGGTGGCACAACTTACGTCACGGTTTATTTATGTGTCATCGCAGGTCTTGCATTCTTGGCTTCAATCCTCCTCAAAGATCGTACAGGCATCGACTTAGGTCCTGACAATGAAGAACAGCAAAATGAATCACCTTTGATTTGGAAATAAGGCATTATTTTCAATGATATATTTAAAGTTTCTGTAAAAAATATTTTATAAACTTTGAAATGTTCTAAAAAATAAATGAGTGAGTATTCGGACCAATACTCGCTCAAAACTTTTTATCTATTTTATTTAAAATTTCTACATTATTATTTATTTTAAAATTTAAATTTTCAGTAGCTCAAACCCCTTAAGCTACTGAAAATATTTGGAGTTATCAAACTTTCACATACAACAGCAAGCAAGTTCTGCGCTATTATATCTGATACTTTTCATGGTCATGGCTTTCACCTCTTGTTTGAACGTAAAGCCAATATAGCGTGATTTTTTTAAGCTGAAAAATAATTAGAAATGCTTTGGATTTTAATTTTTTTGCTTAAGAACTGTGTAGATATACTTATGAATAAAATCAGCGATAAATTATTCCCGCACTAGTTTTTCTAGCAAAAGTTTTTTCAGCAAATCTTCAACGATATCTTTTGCTCTAAGTTGATCAAACCAATTTTTTGGTATCGCATCAAAACCATAGTACAAACCAGCGATTCCACCCGCAACACATGCGGTCGTATCTGTATCACGCCCGAAAGCGATTGCCGTTTTAATCACATCTTGATAGTTGTCTTGCTTTAAGGCAAAACGTGCAGATTTCAAACAATCAACCACATAACCACTCCCCATACCCTTTTCGAGTTCATCGGGTCGAATGTAGTATTCTAATTGTTCAAGTTCATCTTCTTTATCATGAAAATGTTCACGTAAAATAGCGACTGCTTCATTCCAAGCAGACTCAATATCAGCACCTTTTAAAATATAACGCGCCCATAAACAATACAGTGCACAGCAAACTTTCGAACGTAAGTGTGCATGGGTAACATGTGATTGAGCATAAGCATCTTGAATTAATTGTTGGTCAGAACCTTGATGCCAAAGTGCCAATGGTAATACTCGCATGAGAGAACCATTTCCATTGGCCAATTCATCATTTCTCGCTACATTTTGCAGCTCAACACCATTCATATATCCACGTATAGATTCTGCTGTCTGCACTCCGACATCAAACACCTTGTAGTCTACAGCCATATAACCGTACTGGTACCAATTACATAAGCGATGCATAAAATCTTGTTGGTCAAATTGTCCTTTATGCAATAGCGAGTCAAGCAAACATAAAGCTTGTGCGCCATCATCAGACCAAGTACCCAATTCAATGTCGGGATAGGTTTTTTTGAAATATTTTGGTGGCACTATATCAATATCAGCATAAACAGGTAATTGGTCTGGTAAATTAAACTCATAAGAAACACCAACTGCATCACCTATAAGCAATCCATATAGTGCACCTTTAATTTTATTTTGCTGATCTATATAAGATTCCATCATTTCCAACCTTAAAAAAATCGTGATCGTCATTCCATTTTATAGAAAAATAACATAGTCTCAGTTAGAAACTGATTTAAAACAACACTAAAACAAGAGTAAAAAATATGGATATTAAAAAGTATACTTTTATCACTTTATCGAGTTTTGTTTTATCTGCTTGCGGTGGAGGGAGTGATTCTGGAGCTGATAATAATAGAAACCAAAGCCAACCGACCAATCGAACTAAAAGCCAGCTCACCTTAGCTTATCTAAACGATAAAACCCCATTATTTGCTGATTTTTCGACAGATATTAATAATGATACTCCAGCCTATAATTATGGCCAAGTTTTAAACTTTAAATCACCACTTTCATCAAAGACATATACTTTCACTTATAATTTTACTGCCAACGATCTAACTTATATGATTGAAGCTGAATATCTAAACTTAAATTCTCAACCTATTTCAGTCAATATTTACGAAAAAAATTGTAATAATGACAGATGCCTATATTCAAGAAGTTTTACCTGTAAACCTACAGTTTTTGTATGCAATAACACGGCCATAACGGTAGATCAAAATACAGGGGCGAGTACTTTAACATTCAATCACACAAAAATCGTAAACTTAGATGATTATAAACAACTTAACTATTTAGACGGTAGCATTACAGGATCGCTTGCTCAAAAACCTCAAGATGTGCCCGATATTTTTCCTACTGGTATGCAATATGAAATGAAAATAAATGGTGAGAATATTCAATATATTCTCGCAATAACCCCAATCAAGCATTCTCATTATGAGAAAATAAGGCTCATAAATCACAATATTATAGAGTTTTGGACAAATATAGCTACAGAAGGAGATTCAATTCATATTCGAATCAAAGATAATAAACCAATACTCGGGATACTAAGTTTTAATAGTATTTACGACATAATATTTGGTTATGATACAGAATTAGGCATATATCCGAACATCATGAATGATAAAATTATATATAACCCGAAAAACTATGAAATCACTTTCAATGGAGCTGAAGTGGAATGGGTTAATTTACACATGACTCTTTCTGGTACTATCGGCCCATAAAAAAAAGCCCGCATTAAGCGGGCTTTTTAACAGCAAAAATTAAGCTGTTTTCTTCATTTGTGCATTTTTACGAATGGTGATCATGATCAACTGAACTGCCGCAGGTGTTACACCCGGAATACGACTCGCCTGAGCCAATGTTTCAGGCAAGACATTTTTCAGTTTCATGGTAATTTCACGAGACAAACCTGAAACCACATCATAATCAAAATCAGCAGGAATACGAGTTTCTTCAAGACGTTTCATTTGCGCAACATCTTCTTGCTGACGATTGATATAGCCTGCATATTTCACAGCGATTTCAATCTGTTCGCCCACATGTTCTGTCACTTCAGAACCTGTCAATTCAGCAATATGACTGAAAGTCACATTCGGACGTTTTAACAAATCAATCGCACTTGATTCTTTGCTTAAATCTTCGCCAGTCATTGCAACGAATTTTTTACCCATTGGGTTATTTGGCGCTGCCCAAAGGTGTTGTAAGCGAGAAGTTTCACGTTCTACAGCTTCCATTTTTTCGCTATATGCTGCCCAACGCTCATCATCAACCAAACCAAGTTCACGACCAATTGCAGTTAAACGTTGATCTGCATTGTCTTCACGAAGCATCAGACGATATTCGGCACGAGAAGTAAACATGCGGTACGGTTCTTTTGTACCGAGTGTAATCAAGTCATCAACCAATACACCCATATACGCTTCATCACGTTTTGGTGTCCATTGCTCTTGATCCCAAGCACGACGTGCGGCATTTAAACCTGCCAACAAACCTTGCGCACCCGCTTCTTCATAACCTGTTGTACCGTTAATTTGACCAGCAAAATACAAGTTATTAATTGATTTAGTTTCAAGTGAAAATTTGAGTGATTGTGGATTGAAATAATCATATTCAATCGCATAACCTGGACGCAAAATATGCGCATTTTCCATACCTTTGATCGAACGTACAAGTTCAAACTGCACATCAAAAGGTAAAGAAGTCGAGATACCATTTGGATAAAGTTCGTGTGTATCTAAGCCTTCAGGCTCCAAGAACACTTGATGTGAATCTTTATCCGCAAATTTATGAATTTTATCTTCAATAGATGGGCAATAACGTGGCCCCACACCTTCAATCACACCTGTATACATAGGTGAACGATCTAAGCCACCACGAATGATTTCATGTGTGCGCTCATTGGTATGTGTAATATAGCAATTGATTTGCTCAGGATGCATAGAAGCATCACCCATAAATGACATCACTGGAGATGGGAAATCACCCGGTTGGGGTGTCATGACTGAAAAATCAACTGAACGTGCATCAATACGTGGGGGCGTACCAGTTTTCAAACGACCTACAGGAAGTTTAAGTTCACGCAAACGATGCGCCAATGAAATTGACGGAGGATCACCTGCACGACCGCCAGAGGCATTATTGAGACCAACGTGAATCACGCCCCCCAAGAATGTGCCAGTCGTTAAAACCACTGTTTTAGCATCAAAACGAATACCCATTTGCGTAATCACGCCTTTAACGGTATCCCCTTCAACGATCAAATCATCTGCAGCTTGTTGGAAAATATCAAGATTCGCTTGATTTTCCAAAGTATGACGAATCGCAGCTTTATAGCGAATACGGTCTGCTTGAGCACGTGTTGCACGAACCGCTGCACCTTTACGCGAATTTAAGATACGGAATTGAATACCACCTTTATCTGCTGCAAGCGCCATCGCACCGCCCAAGGCATCAATTTCACGTACAAGGTGAGACTTACCAATACCACCAATCGCAGGGTTACAGCTCATCTGCCCTAAAGTCTCAATGTTATGAGTCAAGAGCAAAGTCTGTCGACCCATACGAGCCGCAGCTAGAGCCGCTTCCGTACCTGCGTGACCGCCACCGATAACAATGACATCGTAAACTTTAGGATAATGCATACTACTTAGACTAAAAAAAAAAGGACTGCATATTATAGCAAGAAAATTGTTGCGCTTATAATGGTTTTTGAAAATTGTCTATATAAAATTACAACCCAATACACTGTGTGACAAATTTGATGCTCAAAACATCATAAAAAAGGATTAACTTCCAAAGCGTTGCTTCTTAAACTTGAACCGTTCCATATTTTCATGCCTTACAATCAACTTTAATAAAGGGATAGTCCAATGAAAAATATTGTTATCAAATCTTTATCGGCTTCGTTAATTTGTCTTATGAGTATTGGGGTTGCAAATGCAGCACCTCAGCATCAAAAAGCAAAGGCAACTAAAGCGACCAAAACTGAAAAAGTAAGCAATGAAACCCGTCTACAAATCAATGCTTGTAATAAAAAACAGCAAGGTGAATGGACCAAGTACAGCTACCAAGGGGTAACGTTCAACGGTACTTGTGAACAAAATGAAAATGGCAAGTTGCAATTTAAATCACCAACACCTGCTGGCGGTAGTACAGCAGCAGCTGAAAGTGCGGCCCCTGCTGCAGATAGCGCAGCTCCAGCAGCAGTAGAAAGTGCTGCTCCTGCGGATGAAAGCAATGCTGCACCAGCTGACGATAGCGCAACACCTGCAAGTTAATTTTAAAAACTAAAAAAATGGCTATGGATATAGCCATTTTTTTATGGTTAAAACCCTCGCCCCCCTTCCTAGAATATTTCAATTTTTTCAAAACTTCCGTACTTTCTATCTTTATATAAAAATTGATGTCTTTTTCTATTCCCTAGATATTTCTTACTCCAAACAAGTGATATTCAGCTACAATAGCTTTTTAAGAAAATAAACTAGGTTATTTCTGTGAAGTGGTTACAAATACATATTACTGTTGATCAAGCTCAAGTTGATTTTACTGAAACCTTACTCAGTTCTTTAGGTGCAGTCAGCGTCACTTTAGATGATGCAGAAAATCAAGATTTACTTGAACCACTTCCGGGTGAAACTCCACTTTGGAATAAAGTTATCGTTACTGGGATTTATGCTCAAGAAGACAATCAAGAAATTGATGTTCAAGCACTTGAAACATTTATTCGCACTCAAATGCCTGACGTTGAAATGCGTAGTGAATTTTTAGAAGACCAAGTTTGGGAACGTTCATGGATGGACTATTATGAGCCGATTCAAATTGGTGAAAAATACTGGATCGTTCCAGAATGGTTAGAACCACCTGAAAAAGATGCAGTCAATATCAAGCTTGATCCGGGTCTTGCTTTTGGTACGGGTAACCATGCCAGCACATTCTTATGTCTTCAATGGTTAGGCACTGTCGATCTAAAAGATAAAATCGTAATCGACTATGGTTGTGGTTCAGGGATCTTGGGTGTTGCAGCATTATTACTTGGCGCTAAAAAAGTCTATGCTACAGATATTGACCCTCAAGCGGTACTTGCGACCAAGCAAAATGCCGAATTGAATGGTGTGCTCGAGAATCTTTATGTGGGCTTACCAGAAGAATTTAATGCAACATTTAAAGATCAAAAAGCTGATGCCTTTGTCGCAAATATTTTGGCTGGTCCATTGATGTCTTTGGCTGCTGAATTTTCAACATTGGTAAAATCTGAAGCTGACTTTGCTCTTGCTGGTGTTATCAAAGAACAAGTCTCAGAAGTATCCGAAGTTTATTCTGAGTTCTTTGATGTATTAAATGTTGAAGAACGTGAAGAACATTGGTGTCGTATCTCTGGTAAACGTAAAAAATTCGCTTAAAATATCAGGAGAGTTTTAATAAACATTTAGAACTCTCCTAAAATATCTTTATACAGTACAACATAAACAACTATAAAGTTTGCCATGCCAAATAAACAAACCAGATGTCCAAACTGCCAAACGATCTATAAGGTTTCTGTTCCCCAGTTAACCGTCGCACAAGGCATGGTTTGTTGTGCAAAATGCGATTTCACCTTTAATGCGCTGTCTAATATAGTCAAAATTCAGAATCCGGATCTTATGGTTCTTGATGAGCCAGTAAAAAAGGTTTCAAACCATTTTTTTGTTGAACCCTCTTCTGAAGCACATCAATCGACTCAAGATATATTTAAAGTTTTGGAGATTTTTAATCATAAAGTCGAAAATTCAAATATTGATTTATTAACTTATTTAAATAACTTAAATTATTTTAGTCACGAACCAATCAATGCCAATCCAAGCCTCAACCTCTATAGTAATGCTCATCAGCTCAACAAAGATCGATACAGACCCACTTTTAAATACTATCTCTTCTGGGGTGGAATTAATTTTATTTTATGCTTAGTCTTCTTGTTTCAATATATTTGGCATAATCCTTACTTATTAAAAGAGCACCCTTTTCTGAATAATAGCTTCAATAGACTCAACAGCAGTTTAGGTATTGAAACTTTAGAACAGCGCTACCAACAAATAAGTGCATCTCAAATCATCGTGGATTACCCAAATGACGCTATGGTTGAGTTTTCAGGCGTACTCAATAATAGTTATGATAAAAGTTTAAAAATGCCTTTGTTGCAATTAAATCTACTATCTGATGGAGAAATAATAAGCACAGCGATCATTCCGCCATCACAATACCTGATCACTAGCTTACAAGGAATTGAAAGAATCCCGAGCGATAGCCCATTTTATTTCCAATTTACGGTTATAAAACCAAAAAAACAATTTGACAATTACCAAATAGCCGCAATTGAGCCTTAATTTCAAAAAAAAATTAAAAAAATTAAAAAAAAATGTAGTTTTCTTGCTCATTTTCCGTAGAGAGATGCTATCATACGCGCCACGAAAGCTTTGTGCTGCAAACTCCTCGCAATTTCTCACAACAAATACAGTCTGGATATGTGCTTTATTTTTAATATCGCGCACCTAGATCGTTTTTTGTTCGATAATAACGTGGTAACATATATTTAAATATTGTTACGCTTATTTTCTGATCAATTGTCAGAGCTGTGGCAAGCTAATTGTTCTTGTTGTAAGGCTACCGTTTTTAGGAATCTAAAACGGAGCTTATGTTTTTTTAGACCACATAAATATATCACCATATGGTGGTATCAAATTTTCGGATTAACTCGCATGAATAGCAAATCTCCTATTTTTACTGCACAATCTGATGTTGCTCTTCGTATTCACGTAGATCGCGCAGTTCGCCATTACTTTGCACAGTTACAAGGCGAGCAGCCATCTCAAGTGTACGACATGGTGCTAGCAGAAATGGAGAAACCTCTTTTATCTGTAGTTTTAGAGTACACACGCGGTAATCAAACTCGCGCTGCTGAGATTCTGGGACTTAACCGTGGAACTTTGCGTAAAAAGTTGAAAGCTCACGGTTTAATGAGTGAATAAATGTTAAAATGCTCACGCTTGTGGGCATTTTTTATGCCTATCTGTTTTTTTAATCTGTAAACTTGAACTGTTGACAACATCATGACTATTAAACGTGCTTTGATCTCTGTTTCCGATAAAACAGGAATTGTCGAATTTGCTCAAAATCTTGCAAATTTAGGGGTAGAAATTTTATCTACTGGCGGAACATATAAATTGCTTAAGGACAACAACATCGCAGTTGTTGAAGTTTCTGAGCATACAGGCTTTCCAGAAATGATGGACGGCCGTGTAAAAACACTACATCCGAAAATTCATGGTGGCATTTTAGCTCGTCGCGGTCTCGACGAAGCTGTAATGCAAGAACACAATATTGATGCTATTGATCTTGTTGTGGTAAACCTTTATCCATTTGCAGCAACTGTAGCGAAACCAAACTGTTCACTTGCTGATGCGATTGAAAATATCGACATCGGTGGTCCAACAATGGTTCGTGCTGCTGCTAAAAACCACGCTTCTGTAGGCATTGTCGTGAATGCTTCTGACTATGCTGTGGTGATCAATGAACTTAAAGAAAATGGTTCATTGTCTTATGCAACTCGTTTCGATCTTGCAGTAAAAGCATTTGAACATACAGCACAATATGACGGCATGATTGCTTCATATCTTGGTGCTCGTGTTGGTAAAGAAGAAGGTCAAGCGGATAAATTCCCACGTACTTTTAATACTCAACTCAACAAAGTTCAAGACTTACGTTATGGTGAAAACCCTCACCAATCAGCTGCATTCTATGTAGAAGCAAATGCTCAAGAAGCTTCTGTTTCAACAGCAAAACAGCTTCAAGGTAAAGAACTTTCTTATAACAATATTGCAGATACTGATGCAGCACTTGAATGTGTTAAATCATTTGCAAAACCTGCTTGTGTAATCGTTAAACATGCAAACCCATGTGGTGTAGCTGTATCTTTAGATGGTATTAAAGCTGCTTATGATCTTGCTTATGCAACTGATCCAGAATCAGCTTTCGGTGGCATCATTGCATTTAACCGCGAGTTAGATGTTGCTACAGCTCAAGCGATTGTTGATCGTCAATTTGTTGAAGTTATCATTGCTCCAAGTATTGCTGATGGCGTACTTGAAGTAACAGGCGCGAAGAAAAATGTTCGTGTACTTGTTTGTGGCGAACTTCCTGCAATTGATGCTCGCGAAACTCAATACGATTACAAACGTGTTCATGGTGGCCTACTTGTTCAAGATCAAGACTTGGGTATGATCACTAAAGACGACTTAAAAGTTGTGACTAAACGTGCTCCAACTGAACAAGAAATTGATGATCTCATCTTTGCTTGGAAAGTTGCAAAATACGTGAAATCTAACGCGATTGTTTATGCAAAAGATCGTCAAACAATCGGTGTGGGTGCAGGTCAAATGAGCCGCGTAAACTCAGCTCGTATTGCTGCAATCAAAGCGGAACATGCTGGTCTAGTGGTTGAAGGTGCTGTAATGGCGTCTGATGCATTCTTCCCATTCCGTGATGGTATCGACAATGCTGCTGCAGCTGGTATCAAATGTATCATCCAACCAGGTGGTTCAATGCGTGACGAAGAAACAATTGCAGCTGCTGATGAACATGGCATCGCGATGGTATTTACGGGTATGCGTCATTTCCGTCACTAATTAATTTTAATAAATCCTCCCTAGCCCTCCTTTAAACAAGGGGGGTTTTCTATATGATTTTTCGATATTATATGGAACGAAGGGAGTCCCACTTTACAAGGGGGATTGAGGGGGATTCTATTTTTGAAGGATTTTGAGAATGAATATTTTAGTTTTAGGTAGTGGCGGTCGTGAACATGCACTTGCATGGAAAATCGCTCAAGATGCAAAAGTACAAAAAGTTTTTGTAGCGCCAGGCAATGCTGGTACAGAAACAGAAAATAAATGTGAAAACGTTGCATTAGATATTTTAGACAATGCCGCAATTATCGCGTTTGCAAAAGAAAATAATGTTGATTTAGTGATCGTTGGTCCAGAAGCACCGCTTGTAAATGGTGTAGTTGATGCCGCGCGTGCTGCTGGTGTAAAAATTTGGGGACCAACTCAATATGCTGCACAGCTTGAAGGCTCTAAAGCATTTGCAAAACATTTCTTAAAACGTCACAACATTCCAACAGCTTTTTATGATGTATTTACAGAAGTTGATGCTGCTAAAGCGTACATCGAAAAAAATGGCGCACCGATTGTAATCAAAGCGGATGGCTTGGCGGCTGGTAAAGGCGTAATCGTAGCCATGACCAATCAAGAAGCATTTGATGCCATTGATGACATGCTTGCAGGCAACAAATTTGGTGATGCAGGTTCACGTGTCGTGATCGAACAATTCCTTGATGGTGAAGAAGCATCATTTATTTGTATGATCGATGGTGAAAACATTTTACCAATGGCAACATCTCAAGATCACAAACGCATTTTTGAAGCAGATCAAGGTCCAAATACTGGCGGTATGGGTGCATATTCCCCTGCTCCTGTTGTGACCAATGATGTTTTTGAACGTGTTATGAATGAAGTCATGCGTCCGACTGTCGAAGGCATGGCTAAAGATGGTCATGTTTATACAGGCTTCTTATATGCTGGCTTGATGATTGATGCTGAAGGTCAACCACGTGTTATCGAATTTAACTGTCGTTTCGGTGATCCAGAAACTCAACCGATCATGATGCGTTTACAATCGTCTTTAGTTGACTTGGTTGAAGCTGGTATTGAAGGTAAATTGCCAAGCGAAGCAAACTGGGACGAGCGTAAAACTGTAGGTATCGTCCTTGCTTCAGCGGGTTATCCTGAGACAGCGAAAAAAGGCGATGTGATTTCTGGTCTAGATACGCAAATCGCTGATAGCAAAGTATTCCATGCGGGTACTGCTAAAAATGCTCAAGGTGAAATTGTGACCAGTGGTGGTCGTGTTCTTTGCGTAACAGCATTAGGCAACACCATCGGTGAAGCACAAGCTAAAGCATTAGAATTGGCTGAAAAAGTAACGTTTGATGGCGTTCAATATCGTAAAGATATTGGTTACCGTGCCATTGCTCGTGAAAATGCATAATTCAGCTATTTGATCATAAAGTCTATAAAACCCGCTAACTGCGGGTTTTACTTTTTTAAAACTTCCAAATATTGCAAAACAAATTTTCACCTTAGCTTATCAAAAAATATTTTTTTTAATCAGTACAATTGATTGCTATTCTGTATTTATCTTAATCACAACAGCAATGGAAATTTAAGAGATAACGACATTTCTAAAATTAATTTTTTTAATTTCCTGATTCTGCACGCAAAAATATGTGATTAACACTCTATTTTATTTATTTTCAATACAGGAACGTCTATGAAAAAACTGTTTCAACTCAGTTTAACTTTATTTGTCATTTTATTGAGTGCATGTAGTAAACAACCCGATCAAAATAAAAATGAAAACAAAGAAACGACTAAGCAAGAGCTGAGAATCATAAAATTGGCCTCCACAGGTTCAGATACAGATATTTGGCAATATATCGCTCAATTGCCTGAAACTGCACAAGCAGGCATTAAGCTTAATGTGACCAATATCACAGATTATGTAGTGCTCAATACTTCAGTCGCGAGCGGTGAACAAGATGTAAATGCATTCCAATCATTCAACTATTTAGCGGCATATAACGGCGCAAATAAAGAAAAAGTCGCAGCAGTCGCAACGACCTATTTTGAACCAATGGGCATTTACGCCAATACAGTAAAAAAAGTAGAACAGTTCCCCCAAGGTGCAACCATTGCAATTCCAAATGATACTGCCAACGAAGCACGCGCTTTATCATTATTGCAATCAGCAGGTCTAATCAAACTTAAATCCGATTTCGATCTAGGCAAAGGAACAGTCAACGATATCATTGATAATCCTAAAAAAATAAAACTTCGTCCGATACAAATGACGACCGCAATACGTGTTAAAAAAGATGTTGATGCTATTGTTCTAGGCAATACTTTAGCTTTGGAAGGCGGATTAAATGTACTTAAAGATTCAGTTTTTCATGAACCTGTTGACCAATCTACCAAAATTTATGTCAATTTGTTAGGTGTTGCTGAAGCACACAAAACTGATCCAATTTATACAAAATTAGGAGAACTTTATCACCTACCAAAGGTACAAAAATTTATTAGTGAAAAATTTGCTGGAACTAAAGTTGAAGTCAACCAACCCGTCAGTGAATTTAACAATTTACATTAATTCGCTTCATTTAAAGGCAAAGCCAAAATATTTTTTAATGTATTGGCTTTGCTTTAGTACATCATTTGACGTTTTACACTCAAATTTACTATTCAATATACATAATAAAGATAAATAATTTCAAAAAACTTATAAATAAGGAATAAGAAAAAAACCTAAGCAAAAACAAATGCATTTAATAAAAGCTTTTGTTTTCTTTATCAAATTCATAAATTTTAGATTTAATAAATTAAAGTTCATCATTTTGTTATGAAAAAGTGGTGCTTTGTATAAGATAAATTTATTGGTATCATAAACAAATCTTTAGGGTATGTTTTAAAAACTAAAAATTATTTGAAACAGGCTACTAAACTCCAAATGTATTGAACATCAAGTGTGTTGAATGATAAATACTTTATCCACATATTAGATGTTCAAAGCTGTTAAAAAATCGATCTAAACCATCGAGAATGCAAAGAATAAGATTCTGCTGCATTTCCTAGTTAGGAATTATCCATGAAAAAGCTGTTTGGCGTTTTACTTAGCGCATCCGTGCTTACTCTTTCTGCTTGTGGCAAACAAGATGCAACACAAGAAAAATCTAAAGTTGATGCTAACGGATTAACTAAAGTAACACTTGCATCAAGTGGTTCTGATACTGATATCTGGAACTTTATTGCAAAATTGCCTGAAACTAAAAAAGCGGGTATCGATCTTAAAGTACAAAACTTTACTGATTATGTTGCGATGAACAATGCGGTTGCAAACAAAGATATTGATGCAAATGCATTCCAATCTTATGCCTATATGGTGGCTTATAATGCCAACAATAAAGATAAAGTTGCGCCAATCGCAACAACTTATCTTGAGCCTATGGGTATCTATGCAACAAAATACAAACGCGTTGAAGAATTCCCTCAAGGCGCAACCGTTGCGATTCCGAATGACGGCGCAAATGAATCACGTGCATTGTTATTATTACAATCTGCTGGCTTAGTTAAATTGAAAGCTAACTTTGATGATGTAAAAGGTACACCTGCTGACATCGAAGTAAATAGCAAAAAATTGGTGATCAAACCGATTCAAATGGCGACAGCTGTACGTGTAAAAAATGATGTTGATGCAATCGTTTTGGGTAATGTATTGGCAATGGAAGGCGGTCTAAATGTATTGAAAGACTCGATCTATCATGAGCCAATCGATCAATCTACTCGCATGAATGTTAATATCATTGCTGTTGCTGATTCTCGCAAAGAAGATCCTACTTTGAAGAAATTGGGTGAGTTATATCACACTGAAGCTGTGAAGAAATATATCCAAGATCACTTCGAAGGTACAAAAGTTGACGTGAATAAGCCTGTTAGCTATCTAACCGATACTAAATAGTCTTATAATATAGACAGCTTAATGAAACAGGCAAAACCCTTTGCCTGTTTTTTATTTTCAACTCAGTTATTGATCACATGATTCAATTTAAAAATATTTCAAAACACTTCCAAATCAAAGGTCAAACCGTAAAGGCGATCGACGATATCAATCTTGATATTCCTGACGGCAGTATCTTTGGCATTATTGGTTATAGTGGTGCGGGTAAAAGTACCCTGATTCGTCTAATTAACTTGCTTGAGCGTCCGACTCAAGGGCAAGTCATTATTCACGATGTGGATTTTACAGCACTTTCAGCAAATGAACTGCGTAAACGTCGTAGTAATATTGGCATGATTTTCCAGCATTTTAACTTGCTTGAAAGTAAGACCGTTGCTGAAAATATTGAAATGCCTTTGCGTTTATTAGGGATTGATAAAAGCAAACGTAAAGCACGTGTAGATGAACTGCTCAAATTTATTGATTTGGCACATAAACACAATGCATATCCAGATGAGCTTTCAGGTGGGCAAAAACAACGTGTTGGGATTGCACGTGCGCTTGCAAATCATCCGAAAATTTTACTTTGCGATGAAGCAACCTCCGCACTCGACCCACAAACTACAAAGTCTGTTTTAGATTTGCTCAAAAAAATCAATACTGAACAAAATATTACGATTGTGATGGTCACTCATGAAATGGATGTGATCGAAACAGTCTGTGATCATGTTGCAGTGATGGAAGCAGGTAAAGTCATTGAAACGGGTGCAACTGTGGATTTATTTAGCAAGCCACAACACCCAACGACACAAAATTTTATCCAAACTGTTTTACAACAACAATTACCTAAAAACATTTTGGAAAAGCTTGAAGTCCAACATGAGCATAGTATCTATCGTCTGCAATTTTTAGGATCGTCGGCACAAGAACCAATTATCCAACAATTGATCAAACAATATGATATTAGTCTGAATATCTTATTTGCCAATATGACTGAAATAAATGGCACAGTCATTGGACAAATGTTTGTGCAATTATTAGGTGAATCTTCAACAATCAATGAAGCCATCAGCTTTCTAAAATCCAATGGCGTACGCGTCAGTCAAACTGGAGTACAAGCATGAGAGATATGATTGTTCAATGGCTCACTGATATCACAGCCCCTTTTTGGCATAGCGCACTTTCTATCGATCAATTTGTCACAGCACTACAAGAAACCATGTATATGGTGGTGGTGTCCTTGATTTTTGGTAGTATTTGGGGATTGATCCAAGGGATTGTGTTACTGGTTACACGCCCTGAAGGAATCTTACCAAATCGTGCGATTTATCACGTATTAAATCCGATTGTTAATGCGCTTAGATCATTGCCATTTATCATTCTTTTGGTTGCAGTTTTACCCCTTACCAAATGGCTTACCGGTACGCAAATCGGTGTTTGGGCGGCAATTGTACCCCTCACCATCTATATCGGCCCTTATATGGGACGCTTGATCGAAACTTCGCTTTTAGAGGTAAATAGCGGGATTATCGAGTCAGCACAAGCGATGGGTGCAACACCTTTACAAATCATTTTCAAATTTATTCTCCCTGAAGCGCGTAGCTCTTTGATTTTAAATATGACCACAGCAACCATCAGTTTGATTGGTGCAACTGCGATGGCAGGTGCTGTTGGCGCAGGTGGTATTGGTGACCTCGCAGTTTCCTATGGCTACCAACGCTTTGATAATAGTGTGATTATTCTTACAGTCATCATCTTATTATTATTGGTACAAATCGTACAAAGCTTGGGTGAATGGCTCGCAAAATTACGTTAATTGTTTACTAAAACTTGATATGTAAAATATTTAACCCTCTTTAGAGGGTTTTTTATTGTCCGAATACATCATAGCTTCTAAATCATTTGACTAAGAAAGAAGGCAATGACCCACGATATTTTTGGACATAATATTGATTAGATACAAAGCCAAAATCAGAATTCTTGAAATAGTTCCACCTTAAGCCCCACCCTCAACCAAATCATGTTTGGCTTTTTAAAATTGGCTATGTTTAAATAAAACAGTAGGAGAAAAGGGATGAGAAAATGAGTTCAAAATTTAAAATTGAAGCAATCACTGTCAACAATCCATTGCAAAATTACATCTGGATGTTAATCGATACTGAAAAACATACTGCGATTGCAATCGATCCGACTGAAGCAAATTTAGTTGAACAATTCTGTGAAAAGCACCGTTTAGAACTCGATCAAATTTGGTTAACACATTGGCATAAAGATCATATCGGCGGAACACCCGACCTGATTGCTGAACGAAAAATTAAAGTCTATGGTCCACGTGAAGAACTCAGTAAAATTCCATTTATCTCCTCCCCATTGCAACATGATGATCATTTTCAATATCACGATCTAAAAGTAGAGATTATTGCTGTGCCTGGTCATACCTTAGGGCATATTGTTTATTTTATAGATGAGCTCGATGTGGTTTTTTCTGGTGATACACTTTTTGCTATGGGCTGTGGACGTATGTTTGAAGGGACACCAGAGCAGTTTTACCATTCTCTGAATCGTTTAGCAGCACTCCCACCACAAACCAAAGTTTATTGCACACACGAATATACGCTTTCCAATGCAGCCTTTGCCTTGCACGTCGAACCAGACAACATCGCCCTTAAAGATCGTGCTGAATATGTACGACAACAGCGAGAACGCGGAGAAATCACTCTACCCTCAACTATTGAAATAGAACTCGAAACCAATCCATTTCTCAGAGTCGAGAGCCCAGAAGAGTTTGCTAAAATCCGAGCAATGAAGGACAATTTTTAAATATGTTTCATGTTATTTCAAAAGATAAATTTCAAAAATAAAGTGGAATTTTCATGATAAAAATCGTCGCTCCAAAACCTGTCTATCTCAATGGCTCAAATAAAGGCGTATTACTACTACACTCTTTTACCAGCACGGTTCGAGATGTAAAAGCCTTAGCTGAATTCCTCAACCAGCACAACTACACTTGCTATGCGCCTGCTTATCAGGGACATGGTTTAGCTATTGATGAATTTTTAAAATATGATGTGGACGATTGGTTTAATGATGCCTTAAGTGGTTATCGCTATTTGCAGCAACAAGGCTGTCAACACATTGCAGTATTAGGTGTTTCACTTGGTGGCATCCTTTCATTACGTATCGCTGAGCAATGTGAAATAAGTGCCTGTATCACCATGTCAGTCGCCAGCGAACGTCCTGTAGATGCTATTTTCAATCGTATCGTACCTTATGCAAAATATATGGAACACCTTGCTGGAGAAAACCATTTAGAAACTCTTGAGGGCTTAGAATGCCTAAAACAAAAAAGTGCACATTTAACTGAAAACTTTTCTAACTTTATCTATCAAACAATGGATCAGGTTCAAAAAATCAAAGCACCTATCGCACTTTTATATGGAAAACTCGATGCCCCCATCTATCAACAAAGTGCCGAACATCTCTATCAACAACTTCCCCAAGCAAAACTAATCAAAGAATACCCGAACACTGGGCATCTCATGACTTTAGGTGCAGATAAACAACAACTGCATCAAGATATCTTGAATTTTTTAGATGAAAATTTAACTTAATTTCCCATTCATCCTGCCTTGTAAATATTTTTTACAATTAGCGGTTCATTTTCAAATTAAACAAAATATTTCAAAAAAATGAGTTTTAAATATTAAATTGCTTCAAAAGATTTCAACCAAAAGGGAAATATCCAAAAAATATCATTACAACCACATGTTTTATAATGTTTTTATAAAAATTGCGACTAAGGTAATAATTCAAAATTTTAAATAATCATCATCTATATACAAATATATAATTTTAACAGTTGATCATTTATTGATATAAAAAAATAAATTGAGCTCGATCCCCCTTTAAAAATTTGAGCTCATCCCTATTAAATTTTAATAGGCAAGATAAAGGAGATCTTCTGTGAAAAAGGTTGTAAAAGCAAAGAATTTAATCGCGTTTCGTATTTGGTTAGAAAAATTGGGCTATTCAGTTAAAACTTTGGCAGATAATCGTGGTTTTACATTTAGTTTTAAAAAAGAATATGGATTAGTTACTTGTGATTTATCAGGTAATACTTTGGCGATGCAGTTAGGTGAAGAGTTTGAAGATCATTTAAAGGCATAATATTTTAAATAAGGATGTTTAAAATATAAGTTTCACTGAAGTTCTATAAAAGGTATCTATGCGATACCTTTTTTATTGCCTAACTTTTTACAATGAGAACAAAAAATTTAGGCAATAAAAAAGCAAGGCTTCAAACCTTGCTTTTAAAATATGGTGGGGGCGAAGAGACTCGAACTCTTACACCTTGCGGCGCTGGAACCTAAATCCAGTGCGTCTACCAATTTCGCCACGCCCCCGATAAAAAACCACTTTCGTGATATTTTATATTTTTGGCAGAGTATTTAAGGCTTTAACCTATTTAAATATTCTCTATCAATGGTACGAGAGGAATTCTAGTCGCAAACCATATCTTATGCAATCCCCCTTCGATTGCATTTGTTTAGATTTTAAGCCAAAAAAGAAAAAAACATAACAAGCGTTTTAAAAACAATCAAATACACTAAAAAATTAGAAAACTTAGGTATAAAACAAGGCTGTCGAATGCTTTGGTTTGGTCAATATAAAGTTCTAGGTGTATCAATAGCTCGATTTTAAAGTGCCCACACCCACTATATAGAATTATTTAGTTCATTTATCTGGATTTGATGAGTTGGCTATATGTTGATGAATTTTTTCATCTGCTTTTCTAAACCATCTACACGATGTCAAACATGCAGGGCAAGGAGCATGCCTGCGTTTAGGACTTCTAAACCATCTACACGATGTCAAACAAAAACCACATGAACCTCTGAGGGAAACATGTCTTCTAAACCATCTACACGATGTCAAACATGTTTCAGTAAATTTAGGAACAACACTACACCTTCTAAACTATCTACACGATGTCAAACAAGGCTTGATGAAATTAAGCATTTGATCAAAACTTCTAAACCATCTACACGATGTCAAACTTAAGGCATGTACTAGACCACCTATGATAATGCTTCTAAACCATCTACACGATGTCAAACAAGCAAGCGTGTTGCCAGCAATCAATGTTTGTCTTCTAAACCATCTACACGATGTCAAACCAACAATATTATCACGAACATGATGACTATAACTT
>NZ_KB849544.1:566786-720494 GCF_000368565.1 Acinetobacter gerneri DSM 14967 = CIP 107464 = MTCC 9824
GTGGTTCTTCTAAACCATCTACACGATGTCAAACTGATTGAGCCAGTTTCACCTAGTTGGTTGTAACTTCTAAACCATCTACACGATGTCAAACGAGTGGCTTCCTGTATTTTGGAAACAACTCAACTTCTAAACCATCTACACGATGTCAAACTATCTTTGTATGATTGAGCTGTTTCAACTATACTTCTAAACCATCTACACGATGTCAAACAAACATTGCCTTTATGATTCCATGCCGAACATCTTCTAAACCATCTACACGATGTCAAACTAGAACATACGTTATACAAATGTTCCAATATCAAAAAGATAGCACAAAATACATTGAAAAACTTCATTCTTAGACAGAAATATAAACCATTGAATTAAATTAATATTTTATATAAATAAAAATCGAAGAATAACAAAGACCAATCAAAATGATCCCATTAACGATAATGTTGAATAAAAATCTAAATAATTATTTTTCTACAGATTTTTAACTACATTCATATTTAAATCTCAATGCTCATCTTTATACTTAATCAACATCTGATGTGCAGGATGGTGCAAAGGTGTCAATTCAATCAAACGCTCCACTGCGTCAATCGCATCAGGGAAACGTGCCAAATGTTTAAATAAAATATCTGTTTCATTGGATTTAAAAATCGCCTCACTCAAACGAGATTCAATAAAATCACGCCAAGCGCATAAAAAAGGACTTTCCGTTTTTGCCAAAAAAACACCTTTACATAGCTTTAAAGCAGCATCGATACAACCTGCATCTAAAGCCTGTTCCGCTTGTAAAAAATCTGTTTCAACATGTGCCAATAAACGATAAGGCCTTGAGCCCAACATGCCCCCCAAAATATCACGTAATTGCGACATTTCAGCCTTCAATGTCCCAATACTCACTTTGCGCTCACCATAGAGAGCCTGATGTAAATTTTCCAGATTCATCCCTTGCGGACAAAGCGATAAAATTGTCAAAATTTCTACTTGTCTAGGTGTGAGAACTAAAATTTTTCCATTAAACAATACTTGTGGTACTGAAAAAGCTCTTATAAATAAATGTTGTTGGTGATATTCAATCAACGCAGTCTGAATAATTGAAGCACAACGTTCAGCAGCTAATAGCCCTAAACTATTATGATTATTCCACGTTGTAGAAAGATCAATCACCCCTAAAATCTGCTTAGAATACGGATCTAAAATCGGTGCTGCATAACACACCCAATCATGAATTGATTCCATATAATGTTCATTTGAAAATACACAGCTTGAGTTTTGAGTTTTTAATGACAAAGCTAAAGCATTTGTTCCCACTAAATCCTCACGCCACTGCCCACCTTGGATAAAATTGACTCTCTCTGCTGCACGTTGCATCTGCCCACTAGCAGCACTCCACAAAATTGTACTACTAATATCCCCAACGGCGACCACCATCGATGCTTGTTCGGCGATATGCTTCAATTCATTTGAACATTGTTGGATTGCTGTTTCTAAAGAAGACTGATTTTTATTTATTTTTGTAAATAAAGGGGCCGCTGAACGATCTTTCGGGATCTCCGCCGAATTCGATCTCATCCATGAACTTTCAATACTTTGTTTGAGCATGGAAGCATGGCTCCCCGTAGGGCTTATATTTTGGCGTAACTGATCTATTTGATTGCGTTTCTGCAAAAGTTCGTGTGTGCTAAACATATCCTATCTTCCTTATTCTCTTCCTATATGAGTACCTAAAAATTCCTTTTATTGTCTACATAGTAATCAAAATTAAAATAAAAAACTCTAAGACTAAAGCTGTAATTTTTTTACAAACAATGTGTTACAAGTCACAAATTAACCTAAAATAAAAAATACCTTCAAATTATAGATAATAACGTCATTTTCAAAATTTCACTTCCAACCTTTCTCCTACCTAATCGTTTTTAATCTGAGTTTCACTGTATGATCATAACTGATCTATGGATCAAATGATCAATGAGTTTCAAAATGTAACTCTTAAAAAATAACGAAAGGGAAATTTATATGCGTTATCTAGAACCTAATCTGCCTGGCTCAAAAGTTCAATTTAAATCACAATATGAAAATTTTATTGATGGAAAATGGACAGCTCCAGTTAAAGGACAATACTTTGACAATATTTCACCTGTAGACGGTAAAGTTTTTACCAAAATTCCTCGCTCGACAGTTGAAGATATCGAGCTTGCTTTAGATGCTGCACATAAAGCTAAAGCTACTTGGAATAAAGCATCTCCTACCACTCGTTCAAATCTTTTACTTAAAATTGCAGATCGTTTAGAAGAAAATCTTGAATTACTTGCTGTTGCTGAAACTTGGGAAAATGGTAAACCAATTCGTGAAACTTTAGCAGCTGATATCCCGCTTGCGATTGACCATTTCCGCTATTTTGCTGGCTGTGTACGTGCTCAAGAAGGCGGTATCTCTGAGATTGATGAAGATACTATCGCTTATCATTTCCATGAGCCACTTGGCGTAGTTGGTCAAATCATTCCATGGAACTTCCCAATTTTAATGGCTGCTTGGAAACTTGCTCCTGCTTTGGCTGCGGGTAACTGTATCGTACTCAAACCAGCTGAACAAACACCTTCAAGTATCCTTGTCTTGGCTGAATTGATTCAAGACATCTTGCCACCAGGCGTTTTAAACATTGTTAATGGTTATGGTGCTGAAGTGGGTCGTCCACTTGCAACAAATCCTCGTATTTCAAAAATTGCATTTACAGGTTCAACTCAAGTGGGTCAGTTGATCATGCAATATGCAACTGAAAACATTATCCCTGTAACACTAGAACTTGGTGGTAAATCTCCGAATATCTTCTTTGAAGATATTATGGACAAAGACGATGAATTCTTAGACAAAGCACTTGAAGGCTTTGCAATGTTTGCATTGAACCAAGGTGAAGTATGTACTTGCCCATCTCGTGCATTGATCCAAGAAAGTATTGCTGACAAATTCCTTGAAAAAGCGATTGAGCGTGTAAAACGTATTAAAACAGGTCATCCTCTAGATACGGAGACCATGATCGGTGCACAAGCTTCTCAAGAGCAACAAGATAAGATCTTGGGTTGTATCGCAACAGGTCGTGCAGAAGGTGCACAAGTCTTAATTGGTGGCGGTGATCGTAAAGAAGTTGGTGAAGGCTTCTATATCGAACCGACAGTATTTAAAGGCGATAACAGCATGAAAATTTTCCAAGATGAAATTTTTGGACCTGTACTTTCTGTTGCAACTTTCAAAGATTATGACGAAGCAATCAAGATCGCAAATGACACCATGTATGGTCTAGGTGCTGGTGTATGGTCGCGTTCAGCTCATACTTCTTATCGTGCTGGTCGTGCGATCGAAGCAGGTCGTGTATGGACTAACTGTTACCATATCTACCCTGCTCACGCTGCGTTCGGTGGTTATAAGAAATCAGGTATCGGTCGTGAAAATCACAAAATGATGCTTGATCATTATCAACAAACCAAGAACTTATTGGTTAGCTATTCGACTAAAGCAATGGGCTTCTTCTAAGTTTTAATTTTAAACATTTCAAACACAGTCGTTTGGATATCTACGTGATGTCCAAACAACATTTTTCCAGTTTAATAGTAGAAGCGTCACTGCTTTCGCTTCTACTCTTTTTACTGCGTTGTTTCTTACTGCTTTGTTTATTACTTCTTTTACTTCTTGAATTACTCTGCTTCAAGCCTTGCTTTTAAGTGCCATTTCAACAAAATTTAAATGATCTAATCCCCAAAATATTTCATCATCAACAAAACAAGTCGGTGCACCAAATACACCTCGTTCGATCGCTTCTTCTGTCAATTGTTTTAAATGATTTTTCACATTTTCATCTGCCAACCAAGTCTGGATTTGTTCAGCCTCAAAACCTAATTGATGCATTGTTTGTTGCAAGACTTCAGCATCATTGAGATTTTTAGGTTCTCTAAACATGGCATTAAACAGACCTGTTAATACATGCATAAATTGTTCTGGATGATAAATTTGAACGGCGGCAACGATGCGCATAAGCGTTAATGTATTGATGGGGAAATGTGGATTCATCTGCATCGGAATCTTGAGATATTTACACCAACGCGTAATATCCAACATTGAATAACGTGCTTTTGCAGGTACAACCATCGGGCTGCTATTACCCGTTGCTTTAAAAACACCGCCCAATAAAATAGGTTTCCAAATGATTTCTGCTTGGTTATTGTTTGCAATATTTTGAATCTGATAAAAAGCCACATAGCTATATGGGCTACCAAGATCAAAATAAAATTCAACTTGTTTCATGGTTCTTCCTTAAATATATTGATACGCTATACTTACTTTTAGTTTGTTAATTACCAAAATAAATAAACTATTTAAAATACTATTTATTACCACTTTTCTATCCATGGACGAAGATCTATTTCAAATGTCCAAGCATCACGGGGTTGTTGTGAAATATGCCAATAATTTTCTGCAATATGCTCTGGATTTAAAATACCATCCTGTTCTTTTTTGGCATAAATATCTGGGAATGTCTGTTCGATAAATGCTGTATCTATAGCACCATCAACAATCACATGTGCAACATGAATATTTTGCGGTCCCAACTCACGTGCCATACTTTGCGCCAATCCACGTAATGCATGTTTTGCACCTGCAAATGCTGCAAAATAAGCACTGCCACGCATACCCGCAGTCGCCCCTGTAAAGATGATATTTCCTCGTTGTCTTTGCACCATTCTCTTTGCAACTTCACGCCCCACCAAGAATGCACTAAAACATGCCATTTCCCATATTTTAAAATATTTTTGTGCTGTTTCCTCTAAAATACTGCAAGGTACATTGGCTCCGATATTGAAGACCAGTACGTCTATTTCGCCGATATTATTTTCTATATCTTCAATGAGTTGTATAACTTGATCTTCTTTTCTAGCATCAGAACCAAAGGCATGTGCTTGCCCGCCAGCCTCTTTTATTTCATTGACAAGTGTTGTTAATTTATCAGCATGACGACGTGTTACACATGTGATGTAACCACCCTTTGCAAATCGTTTAGCGATCGCGCCACCAGTTGCGTCTCCTGCTCCAATCACCAGTGCAACTTTTTTATTTTCGACTTCTTTTTCAACTGACATTAGTATCATCCTTTTAAATAACGATCGTTATCATAACGAATACTATGTTATAATTTTTTAATCGTCAATTGGCTATTTCAAGAGCGAATATGCGTTATAAAGCAGGTTATAAAGAAGAAAAACGTAAGGAGTTGCTTGAAATTAGTGGGCAACTTGCTAAAAAGAATGGCTTTGCTTCAACAGGCGTTGATACTTTTATGAAAGCTGCTGGAGTCACCAGCGGTGCATTTTATTCACATTTTTCCTCTAAAAATGATCTATTCAAAGCACTTGTTGAAAATGAACTGCAAAATAGTATCCAAATGTGGCAAGACAATCCTTTTGATGATCCTGAACAATGGATTGATTTTGAGTTGAATCGTTATCTGGCTTTATCACATGTAGAACGTGCCGATGTTGGTTGTATATTACCTACGCTTGCCAGTGAAATTGCCCGTGCCGATCAAGACATTCGCCATGCTTATCAGGCTGAATTGCTTCGTGGTCAACAAATATTTGCCAAACATCTCGACAGCGAAGAAAAGGCTTGGGCTGTGATGTGTCAGTTGGTGGGTGCAATTTTAATGGCACGCAGTATTTTAGATAATAACACTCGAAAAATGATCTTAGATTCGAGTAAAAATTGTGTGAAAATTTATTTAAATATGAATACAAAATAAGACCAAACTGGGTTGGTCTTATTTGCATATTTTATACTATAAAGTCATTTTCCAGTTTTAATCGAATAATAAACCACGATACAACAGATTCACATTTGCAAAACTTATAATGCTCCATTTCCCAAGACCAGCCCTTCTCGTCTAGGATCAACTCCACCAGCATATTTTTTCTGATTATTGATACTTAATTGCATGATCGTAGATACGCCACTTGATTGAGCACCAGCATTTACGATATGTCCTTTTTCCTTCAATCCAGCAACTAAATTATCTAAATTAAGTGTCGAATTTGAAGTATCAATATTGGTTAACACACTATTGGTTGCGCCGAAATTGACCAGTGAAGTGGCTTGTTGTGCATCCAGATTCCAATCCAAAATACCCACTAATGTTTTAACTACATACTGAATAATCGTGCCACCACCCGGTGACCCAGTTGCTGCATAAAAATCACCCGGAGCTGTACCTTTAAAGACCAATGTTGGAGCCATCGTACTTCTTGGGCGTTTATTTGCCTGCACACGGTTGGCAACCAGAGCACCAGTACTATCCACTGGATTTGCTGAGAAATCAGTCAGTTGATTGCTCAACAAAAAGCCATCAACCATATGGAATGATCCCATACTTGATTCTACTGTAGAGGTAATCGATGCGACATTTCCGTAGGCATCAACGATTGTAAATTGTGTTGTACCATGCTCAACTGTGCGATCAATACCCGCTTGGACATTGAAATTCCCAGCTTGTGCAACGCCCATACTCTGATCTTTATTGATTAAAGCTGCACGTTGTTTCAGATAATCTTTATCTAACAAAGTGCTCACACCTTTGCCCGGAAGCGCAACAAAATCAGTGTCTGCAACGTACTTATCACGATCAGCATAAGCTAAACGTTCTGCTTCAGAAACAAGATGCACACCCATAACGGACGGGATCCCCCCTTCATTATCACTTTGACTCGGGGCATATTGACTTAAATCAAAATTTTCTAGAATCCCGAAAACTTGTGCAACAGCGATCCCACCCGAAGAAGGAGGTGGCATCGTACAAATATGATAGGCATTACGATAATTAGTGCAAATCGCTTCTCGTTTTTTTGCCTGATAATTGCTTAAATCAGACAGAGTCATCAGACTTGGAGTAATAGGCGTGCGATTTGAATCATCACCAACAGATTGACTGGCTTTATCTATAATATTTTGCGCAATTTGACCTGTATATAGCGCTTTTGCACCTTGATTTGCAATTTTCTGCAAAGTCTCTGCATAAGCGACATTTTTCATCGTGTCACCGACTTTCAGTGCCTGACCATCAGCATCAAAATACGTCTGCATGGCATTTTTATCCAATGCCAAATTTGCCGCATTGGCTTTAATCGCATCTGCTAAGCGCCCAGGTACACGAAAACCATGACTTGATAATGAAATTGCATTATTAAACAATTGATTCCAAGCCAGTTTTCCATGTTCCTCATGAGCCATTTCAAACATTTTCATCACACCAGGTACACCAATCGATCGACCACTACGGCGCGCTGAAGGTACTGGTGCAGCCGAATTTGCATCTGCCTGATTTTGACGCACAAGATAATATTCATCAGCAGCCGCAGGCGCTGTTTCACGCCCATCATAAGCTGTAACTTTTTTAGATGCAGCATCGTAATACATCATAAATGCACTACCCGCAATCGTACTCGACTGTGGCTCTACCAAGCCCAAAACAGCTTGTACCGCAATAGCAGCATCAACCGCACTTCCACCAGCTTTCAATACATCACAACCCGCTTTGGTTGCCAAAGGTGTATTTGCCACCACCATATATTGATCTGAATATTTTGTTTTAAGTCCTAGACGATAACCTGAAGCAGGTTCTGGTGCCGCAGGATCACCTGATTGATTCGATCCCACCACCACATTTGTACCATCTTCTGACACAGTAGAGCAACTATTGGGATTGGTATCAACAATTAAATTGGATGGATTGGTAGGTGTTGAAGCTGAATCATTACTGTCATTGCAACCGTATAATGCTAAAATAGTTAGCGCACAAGTCATTGTAATACTATACTTTTTCTGCATCTTATTCTCCTTTTACTTCTGTAATAAATATCCATTTACACATTTTTCTAATGAAGTTCTTTCACTGAATTTTTCAGCTTTATTTCTAATAATTTTGCTTTGTATTCACCCTCCTCTCATTTTTATCACACAAAATATTCTCATAACTTTATCAATAGAACTATTGCATTTTTTATCGTAATTTTCACTTTTTTATTACATCAAATACACTTCAAAAATTTGATTTTTAAACGGCGAAATCGCAATGACCCCTATTTATAAATAATATGATCAATAAGTTGGGTCCTTGTCGTAAATGGGCATGGTTTTCATTATAAAATTCCGATAATGTTAGCTAAACCAAGATCGATGAGCACAACATGAGTCAGCAAGCAGCAAAAAAAGAATTTCCTAAATCTATCTATGTTATTCAACATTTAGCGTTTGAGGACTTAGGTTCTTTAGAAGATATATTTTACCAAAATGGCTTTCGCGTTCGTTACTTTGAGGCAGGCGTGGATGATTTGAAACCTGCTTTAGAATATGAAGGCTTAACCATCATTTTAGGGGGACCAATCGGGGTATATGAAACTGAAGATTATCCATTTCTAAAAGATGAAATTTCACATTTAAAATCACGTTTGCAACGTAATCTTCCCACCCTTGGAATTTGCTTAGGTGCCCAGCTCATTGCACATGCGCTCGGTGCAAAAGTCTACGCAGGTGCACATAAAGAAATTGGTTGGTCAAAATTAAATCTTATAGATGCAAATCAAAATCTACTCGCACCTTTAGAGGATATTGAAGTCTTGCATTGGCATGGCGACACGTTTGACTTGCCTGAAAATGCACAACTGCTTGCAAGTTCAGAATTTTATCCAAATCAAGCATTTCAATTGGGCGAACAAATTTTAGCTTTGCAATTCCACATTGAAATAATGGCAGAAAACTTCGAAAAATGGCTGATTGGTCATACATGTGAAATCCGTTCAGCCAATTTATCAATTGCAAAATTGCGTGAAGATAATCATAAATACGCTGAGCAATTAGAACAATCTTGTGCAAATGTAATGCGTAATTTTCTCGTAAATATCGGTGCGATCTAAAATAAAAAAGGCACTATACTGAGTGCCTTTTTAAACAAATTTTATCTTTTATTTTTAATCCAAATCGCATACTAAAATTTTATGATTTAGGCTCAGTATGATCGGTAGGTTTATGGATAATATCTGTATATTGTCCATTTTGACCTGCAACACGATAACTAAACTCCTGACTATTCAGTGTTACTATCTCGACTACGCGGGTAAAAAGCAATTTTCCATTGCCATCATAAGCATTGATTGTACGAGTTTTACCGTCATCAGATACCGACCAAGTTCCTTGCATTTTTAGACTATCATCTAAGTTATACATTGGCGGATTCAAGCAGCAAGTGCAACAGTATAAAAACCAGCCATAACTTCACTTGGCGTATACCAGCCTAGTGTTTTTCTAGGACGATGGTTGAGTGAAAATTCTATCTGCTCTATTTCATCGTTTGACACGTCATCAAACGATGATGATTTTGGCAGATATTGCCGGATTAAACCATTCGTATTTTCATTTCTAGCTCGCTGAATAGACTTGTAAGGATCAGCAAAATAAGTATCTATGCCGACATCAGTAATTCTTTTGTGTTCGGCAAATTCCTTTCCATTATCAAATGTTACACTATAAGCATGGCTCATTCGTAAACGATCTAATGCACAAGTAATCGTTTTAGAGGATGCTCTCGTTGACCCTAAATGAACAATATGTACGTACAGGCTCTTTCGATCAACGAGGGTTAATAAAGCTCCTTTATGATGTTTACCAATCACCGTATCACCTTCGAAATCTCCTAAACGTTGTCGCTGATCAATGACCTGGTCTCGGCAATGAATACTTGTTTTATCAATGATTTGCCCTCTACGATCCGTGTTTTTGTAACCTCGTTTTCGATATTTCTTCTGATGCCTTAAGTGTAGATGGAGGTTACCTCCTTGTGATTTATCTTGATAAATGTGCTGGTAAATCCACTCATGTGAAGGTACATCCAGCCAACCGCGTTGTGTTAAAGCACCTGAAATTTGTTCTGGTGACCAGTCTAAGCCAATTAAGTAATCAATATAAGCGAAGGCAAATGCTGTCATGGATGATGAAGGATGGTACCGTCTTTGACTTGCAAATTTCGCTGCCTGTTGAGCTCTATATCCACGTTGCCCAGTATTTCTTTTTAACTCACGGTAGATGGTTGATCGTGAACGCCCTAACTCCCGAGCAAGGCTAGCGATTGAACTTTTACTTTTCAAAGTAGCATAAATTTCGTATCTTTCATCTTGAGAAAGTTGGGTGTATTTCTTCATTGTGTGCTTTCCAATTGCGAGTTGAAAAAGTCTAATGATTCTATGAATACACCTAACTTTTTCAACTAACTACAAGTGTGTTGCACTTGGGATTTGAATCTGCGATTTTAAATGAACCGTCTTTTTTAAAATAAGCATAACCTACATAGTTTTTAGCACGTGCATCATCCAGTGCAACAGCTTGAGCATTTTGGTCTTTTGCCTCTGTCGTTAACCACGGGGTTGCTGCTAATAAGACTTTAGGCGTCAAATTGGGAACTTCCACTACATTAT
This sequence comes from Acinetobacter gerneri DSM 14967 = CIP 107464 = MTCC 9824, assembly GCF_000368565.1. Taxonomy (GTDB): domain Bacteria; phylum Pseudomonadota; class Gammaproteobacteria; order Pseudomonadales; family Moraxellaceae; genus Acinetobacter; species Acinetobacter gerneri. The sequence goes on from NZ_KB849544.1 coordinate 577,289, forward strand.
TAGGTTTTAAATATGTACAAGCATTTAATAGAGGAAGCACTAAGATAGAAACCATAGCAATACTTTTAAAAAATTTCATTTTATGTCCTATTTGATTAGCTTAATGATCAATTGTTATAAATGAGCTGATTTATTTCATTATTCACATTATTATTCCATTATATCTAAGTTTATTCTTTACTGGCAAATTTAGGGGAAAATCTTATAAAAACTATCGTACTATTCACTTTTTACGTTCTCGCAGATATTTCTTTTGATTAGCATCGCTTGGACTCTTCTAAACCATCTACACGATGGATAACCTTTCCGCATCACCTATGATTTGAGCACCAACCTTCTAAACCATCTACACGATGGATAACTCTTATGTTTTATTAATCATTGTGATAAAATGCTTCTAAACCATCTACACGATGGATAACAAAAAGGTAAGCTAAGAGTTAAATTATATTCACTTCTAAACCATCTACACGATGGATAACTCGATAAACCGTACAATAATGTGACTAATATCATCAAGATAACACAACTTTAATCAGATTACTTTCATTTTTATCACATTCTACAGTTAACTGATTTTATTAGAATAAATTTAAATAATCATTTTTAAAGCTTCACATGAAGATTTCACATCCATATGCAATCAATATTTTGTATGGAGATAAAAATAAAAAAGCCTGCGATCAAGCTATTAAACTTGATGCAGGCTATGATTTATAAAAACTTATTGCTTAACAGAAGCTTCAGTTGTGATATTTACAGTGATTTTATCACCTACATTCGGAACATAGTTTGCGATACCAAATGCTGAACGACTAAATGAAGTTGTAGCATTAAAACCAATTGACTGTGCTTTAGTCATTGGGTGCGCACCTTGTTTATTCAATGTCGCATCCAATACCACTGGTTTTGTTACACCTTTCACAGTCAAATTACCAGAAATTTTGAAATGCTTTTTATCTTTAGTTTCTACTTTAGTACTTTTAAAAGTAATATTTGGATATTGAGCTGCATTGAACCAAGCTTCTTCTTGGAACTCTTTATCAAGTGCTGACACATTCGTATTTACACTGCTCAATGGAATGCTTACTTCAACTGAAGAGTTTGCTGGTTTTTCATTATCAACATTGATTGTACCTGTGATATCTGAAAAGTTACCTGATGGAGTAGAAAAACCAAAGTGATTCCAAGAGAAAACTGTTGCTGTATGCGTCGGATCAATTGTATAAGCAACTGGTTTTGCAAATGTAAATGTTGCTGCTGTTGCAACTGCTAAACCAAGAGTAAGCGCTTTAATGTTCATGTTTTTAATCTCATTTAGTGAATGGTTGTTAGTTTATACTTCTCTCATAAATATTCACGCTCAAGCATAAAACGATATGTTGCAAATTTGAAACGACTTGAGATTATTTCTTATTTTTAAATCAAAAAACCAATTTTATATGCCGAAAAATATGATACTAATCAAATGAAATATATAGTTATTTTTATCATTAACTATAAATATCTAAGCAATGGATTCAAATCATATTTTTTAAGTAACAAAAAGTTGAAAGGTAACGAACTATTGAAATTTTAGTCAAAGCTTTCTAATTTAATAGCCAGTTTATTTAAAATGAAGATTGATCAATGATCCATAGCGCAGTAGCAACAAGTACAACGACTCCTTATCGTGTCACCTTGACTGACCCATCTGGTCATATTTGGTATGTCGATGAACCAACTGAAAAAGGCGGTCAAGATTCGGCTCCAAATCCTATGCAACTTTTACTCTCAGCTTTGGGTGCATGTACTACGGTCACTTTACAGATGTATGCTGACCACAAAGGGATCAAAATTGAACATGTACAAGTAGATTTAGCTTTAAATCCAGATGGAGACCCAGAGTCAGGAAGCAATAATATCGTGAGAAAAATCACGTTAAAAGGCGATTTTAACGATGAACAATATAAACGTTTATTAAAAGTTGCAGAAAGTTGCCCTGTTCATAAATTATTGACCTCAAATATTTCTATTCAAACAGATTTAAGTTTTGCATGATTTGAATCTTGTATCGTTTGAATCTTGAAACAGAAATCAAATAAAAATACTGGCTGAAAATTACCAAAGAGCCCCCTCTCATGTTATGTTTCAGCCATGATGCACAATGCATTATTTTTAAATTATATAATATCCAAACTTTTAGCTTAGCAAAACGAAATAAATATAAGTTTTATCCAACTTACTGAAGAAAAAATTCAATTTAGTCAGCTGTAGTGCTTTCAATATAATTACTTATTTAACAATATCTTATACTTCATTATATATTTTTTAGCCCCCCCTAAAAAAGAAGTTCACTTTTCAAATAGCTGATTTAAATAATACTGTTTGGTCGTTACTAGATACTTCAGAAAAGAAAGCAAATTTTTACAATGCTTATATTAAATTTATAGAATTATTATCTCATTATTGGCTGGGACTTGAAAAATCTGTAACACTTTCTGCTACATGACTTTCAATAATATAAATATGCAATACAGCTTATTATGTGCTTTCCTTTGGTCAACTACGGGTGTATTAGTTAAAAGCATTACGAATATACCCATTCCATTTGTTTTATTTTATCGATTCATCGTTGCAGGTTTATTTATCCTAGTATCATTTTATATTATAAATTCTGATAAAAATTTCATTAAATCCTTATCCATAAATTTCAAACTTAAGCTAACCCTTTCCTTATTAATGGTATTTTATTATTTTTGTGCAACATATTCTTTTTTATATACCCCTGTCGCATTAGCAACTTTGCTGATGTCTTTATCACCTTGTGTTGCAATTATTTATAAATTGGTTAAGCAAGAAAAAACATCTATTTATGAATATATTGGATTTATATTCGCATTTACAGGAGTATTTTTATATATCTACCCTACTTTAAAATTTGATAACTCAAATTTAACTTTATTTTTATGGGGATGTGCACTAGCATTTCTTGCAGCTGTATTTAAGGCAGTTAACTCAATTATTATATGGAATAAAAAAACTGAAATCGAAACTAAAGACTTCCAAAGTATCAATATATTAACTTTTTTACTTGCTTCATTTTTCTCTGTTTTTTTGATTTCTCAATCAACTGCTCACGTGACATACTCTATGCATAACATTATCTGCCTAATGCTATTAGGGATCTTTGCAACTGCCTTACCGAGTATTTTAAATAATATTGCTTCTAGCAAAACTAATCCTGTTAGTAATACCGTTATTGGTATGTTAACGCCGCTTTTAGCTGGTCTTTTAGCATGGCTAATATTGAATGAGCCTTTAACGCTTTGGTCATTTTTTTCTTTGTCTGTTTCTATCTTCGGTGTACTTTTGATTGTATTAAAAAAATAAAATATCACAAAAAATTTTAGTTCTAAAGATAACTAGTTATCCTACTATGCATATTATAAAGTAAGTAATAGTTTAAAAATGGTGGCTTCATCAATGTGGTTGAGTTGGACAGTAGAGATTGGTTGCTTGTAAGCCTGTAAATTTTGCAAAAAAATAGTTGATATTTTTTTGGTGTAAGATATCAAAACTGCATAAAAAAGAGTCAATATGATTTAGGTCGGTTTTTTTGGATGAAAGGCAACTTTAAAATTATGTAAGCTATTGAAAATAATATTTTTTAATTCACATAACGCCTATTATGTTAAATAAATGAGGTTTTAGTATAAGATTAGAGCTACTTAATTTAGCATCATTTGATAATATGAAAAATATAACCTTATTAGTATTAAGCTTATTTTCATTAAGTGGTTGTGTTTCAATTAATGCCCAAAAAATTTCTGATCCATCAGAAACAAATACTCGTGGCTTAATAGGAGTTTGGACCTCAAAGCTAGTTGTATCAGAATCAAGTTTTCAAATAAATCCTGATAATTCAGGAAAATATTGTATGAGTATTCTCAATTCAAACTCTGTTAACAGTTTTAAAATAGAAAATGATGTCATTACTTTGAATGAGGGATCAAAATTTAAAATTATTAATTCTGATCAAAATAAAATCATAATTCGACCTTTACGTACAAAAAAAGAAAATGAAGATTTAAAGTATGTACCTGAAAATTATTTTGATACTCAGTATGTTAAGGATGATAATTTAAGTTTGACATCTGAATACTGTAAAAAAGCATTTACTAAATAAAATATATGTAAGCTTTCCTAAAATCAACATAATACGCCTTATGCGAAATACGAACACTAATCTGTTTTAAATCAGCATATTGCAACCCATAAAAAGCCGGATTGATCCAAGTTGGGCTTTTTATGGGATTCTTCATGTTCAAGGCCTGTTTGACAACTATATCGCAGCTGTTTTTATTAAACAAAACGAACAATGCCCTCACTCATTTGGCAAGATGTTTCATCCCACCTGATCTGATTCTAGTCAAAATGGCAAAAAGCGGCTATAGAACTCATTTTCAGTGATTTAAACTATTTCACTGAATTTGCCTTAGCTTGTAATCTTTGTATCTCAGCAAGCAAAACTTTTTGATTTTCAATTGCCTTTTTTTGCAATTCTGTGATTTTATCCATATCGGGTGAACTTGAAACACTCGCTTCTGCCATTTGAGAGCCAATTTCATTGGTTTCTTTTATTTTATTTTTAAGTGCACTTACTTCTGCGCTTTGTAATGGTAATTCATCTAATTCCTTATTAAATCCCTCAACAAAAATTTTCAATTTATCAACCTTAGCTCTTACAGCACTTAGATCTCCTGTTTGAGCAGCTTTCATAATTTCTGTCTGTAAGTTACCAACTTCTTCGGCTTTAGTATTTGACAATGTTTGAAGTTGAGTTAAATCATTTTCAATATTAGCTGAATTGTCTTTACTTAATATCATGACAGCAACGGCATGCCTAGAATCATTGTTATAAAGAGGTTTCTTTTCACAAGCAGTGATAGTTAAAGACGCAACACACAATACCGAAAGTAACAGTTTTTTCATTATATTTTCCTTATGGAATATCATCTATAAAATTTGATTCAACTTATCCAAATTCAAAACTAAAATATTCGCCATGTTTTAAATTACTTCTGCACAGGCTTTGGCAATTTTCAATCAGGATGTATAAAACTTCGATTAACAGCTTGCGACATGCTTATGAACTTTTTCATACGCTGTCTGAAAAAAAATATCAAAACTAGAACTCACGCTTTCATCATGCAAACTTTGCGTTCTATATATCTCTGAAAAATGTATAAGGTAATATGACATCCATGCTTCATTTGTTTCAAAACAATATCTTGGCTTTATACTCTTTTGCAATTGTTTAAGATTTTCTAAAATATCCCCAATCTCCTCTTTATACATAAATAGTTGCAATCCATTCTCTTGTAAATCGTGTTTAATGATTTCACCTTGATCATGGTGGATGAATTGTAATTTTGGATTTAAGCCTTCTAAATATGAGTAAATAATCACAGTTTTGTCAATTTGTTCATGCATACCTATTTCGTTTTTTCTAATACTGCAGTACTCCTTTAACATCGCAGGTAATTGACCAATATCTTGATTTATTTTCAATTTATTAGTCATTCTTTGAAATGTTACATAATCACCAGTTCCGGTAATCGCGCCTTGATTCCAAGTAGCCATTTTTCCGATATTTTCTTGTGGATGAATTGTAATTTTTTGATTTGAATCGGTACTAATCGCACGATTATCCGCAGATAAAATAATACTATCACTTGATTGTATTGCAATAATAAACGTCATTTGTTATTAATCTATACTAATAAATTTACATGATTGAAGTTTAATCGAAATATGTTGGAATAAAAACAATGATTTACGATAAGCAATTTTCTAGCCATTCAATACCTATTTTTATGGCGGGTGGATCTCAGGTTTTAATTACTCCTGATGGCATTGTCTATGCCACTAAAGGTAGCTTTTCGGCAAAGGCTTCAACGCATGAGCTTGAAGGTCCGAAATCTATAAATATGAAAATGCCACAATTAAACCCTTATTATTCTGGATACTATGTCCTCCGTGATAAAGATACTCAAAAAATATTAGCTAATTATCCTTATCAACTTGTTCTACAAGATGGTCGTAAAGTTATCGGTCGCACCAATCGAGATGGTGAAACTTTATTGGTCAATACAACTTCAGCTCAAGAAGTGAAATTTATCGAACCAGAAGAAAAAGAGAAGAAAAAAACCAGACAACTTTTTGTAGCAGGTTCTGATCCAATCAAACTTAGTTTTGAATACATCGATAGTGAAGAATAGGAATAATTATTAATGGCAATGATTACGAGAGTTGAGGTTGATAAGCGCTATCAAGATGTAGCAAAGTTAGATCTTGGGTATATTTGGGTAAAATGTGATTTTGTCCTTAAATATATGAAAGGACCCAATATAATAGTTGAACCAATTGGAAAAAAATTCGTAGCTATCAAGTAGCATTTTACACATTGGTCAATCTTGATGAAAAAGCTGCAAGATACCTATGGCATTACAAACCGGAAGTCACCTTTAGCGTTCCAACCATGGCAAACCGGGCAGCTGGTGCGGTAGCCGTACCTCATTTAATTTCCAAATATGTAAAAATCGAAGAGAGAAATGATGAAAATGAAAACTATGGTGAAAATCGACGCCATAGCCCGTCTTGGCGTTCTCGTATCGTATTAAAAAATCCAGCGGGTGGTTATCGTAGAAGACCTGATCTTATCATCGTCAAAGATGAATCTCGTCGTTGGCCAGGTGGCGAAATCGGTATTGAAGATAGCATTTATGAAACCGAATATGATGACAATCTCAAGCGCTTAGTGGAAATGAAGTTTCCCAAGGATTCACTCAACAAAGACCAAGAAGAGGATTATAAATATATTTCTGGGATTGAATCTTTTAGCACCCTCTGGATCACTCAAGATAATAAGAGAGAGAACCATGAGAATACCTACGAGTTTTCCCAAGATCTCGTACCTGTTTTTGCAAAGGACAATTTACCTTATCCCTATAAGCTTGAACCGTGGATTTATAACAGCTTAAATCCAATAAATCTGCTCAGCGAAGAGCTGATTCAAGAAGAAGAAATCTCTCAATATTTTCGTCCTGAAACATTAATGGAATTGGAGAGCATCGCACCTTGGTTAATCAAAGAGGGAGAGTTTAAAGCTGAAAATGGACAATATGCTTTTATACCTCATGATGGCAGTCCTGCTTTAACTTATACAACACATGAACTCAGTCAAGCATGGGGAGAAATCCAAAAGGAAGTCGATTTAGTAGAACAAAGTTCAAATGCTATGCAACAAGATGAATCAAGAAATAATCCAGAAATAACGCCCGCCCCATCCATCAATAATGAACCCAAAGAAGTCACACCATTACCACCAATTGTACAAGAAGCACAAGCTACAGTGGGTATGAGTACAGGTGATAAAATCATACTCGGACTGGAAATCGCTTCAACAGTCGCCTTGTTGATACCTGGGGTAAATATTGGGGCTGGTGCGCTTCGAGCAGGATTGTTTTTATTTAGAATTGCCAAATCAGCTCGGTTTGCGCCTGCTATCGCTCGTGGTTTACAAGCAGTTTTTTAAATTGCAACACATTATATAAAATACAGAATGGACTAAACATCAATGCACACCATAGAACTTCAAACACCTTCCGAAGCAGAACTTCTAGAACAATTACGACTCTCTGAACGTGAACTCCTCATGTTAGATAAAGATGATCAGGTGTTATCTCAACTTTCTCTGACCATTCAAATCTATTATAACAATGGTGGAAATGATGAGGGTAAACAGAAAGTTTTAGCCTTAATCGACAAATTTAAAAATCAATATCCATCCGTCCTTAGATCTCATTTTGCTGCATTTAGAAGTTCTGGTTTTGTGAAATTGACCGATAAAAGTTATCAGTCTGCTTTTGCGAAAGCAAAAGATAGTAACGTCCTTGAGTGGTTTCTTTGCTCTGCGGAATCTGGCCTATTTTCAGGTGACTACGCTTTAGGCGTACTCACTGCGCGTGATAACTATGGTTTATCGCATATGCATCTCAACTTCCCTATTTCAATGATCTATAGTGATAAAGGTCGTAAAGAATATTATGACTGGATCAAATATGTCCTGAGTCATTTTGAAGTCTTTCATGGTTATGCAGGGCTAAGCATCCAATTGCCATTTGATCGGCACCCCTACCAGTTTTATGAATATGAAGTAAGCAAAAAGTATTGGGGAATAACACCCGATGGGGCTAGTTTCTTTAGAAGTGAATGGATGCAAGGTATGAATATGAAGTAAGCAAAAAGTATTGGGGAATAACACCCGATGGGGCTAGTTTCTTTAGAAGTGAATGGATGCAAGGTATCCGCAGTATTAACTGGTATACTTTTATTGGTGCGGAACTAAGAAACCAATTGGTCGGCCAACCCAACTATCTAGATACTATGAAAGCCTATCCTGAGTTGTCAGTCGAAGAAATAGGACAAACATTATCCTTTAAAGCTGGACCACTGCCACGTCTCGGAGATAAAGCTCTAGCCTTACCTCTACCTTATGTTGTTATCAATCAATTATGTCGAGTAGTGCGCACTGAGATGCCGAGTGATGCTATGCATACAGCTTATCGTGGTCCACGCTATTCACAATCAGAGGTTTATTACTGGATACATCGTTGGGATAGTGCCAATTTTGATCAAGGTATTCTTAATCTCAAGGGTAGAAAGGAAGAATTACTGCCTGTCCTTGGTGATTATAGCAATGATGATAATATCGTGCCCTATACTGGTATTTGGATTCCCTTTGATTTTGAAGGTCTGGGTAAAGAACTGAAAAAGGGGCAGGAATTTCCTGAAGAGGGTGAACACGAAAGACAAAGTGGTCGCATTTCCAGTAAGCTTGCTGTATGGAAACTTGCAAAACGTGAGGATGGCGGACCTGTTTTATTGCCGAATCCGTTTTAAGTTGCTAATCACTTAGAACTTCATTTGCAAATGTAAATGAAGAGATATGTCAAATGGATGCTTGGAAATAAAAACAAAGTTGAGATATCCAAATTAAATACTTAATCAGATTTGTGAGAATCAAATAATTATAATGTGGCAAAAAAAAGGGACTTTAAATAAGCCCCTGTTTTTTAATAGAATCTTTGGCAGAGGATCAAGGACTCGAACCTTGACGAACGGTTTTGGAGACCGTCATGCTACCATTACACCAATCCTCTATCTCAAAATATAAAGTTTTAATATTACTTTATAATTTGATGGTGGGGGCGAAGAGACTCGAACTCTTACACCTTGCGGCGCTGGAACCTAAATCCAGTGCGTCTACCAATTTCGCCACGCCCCCGATGGCTGTGTATATTATAGAGATCATGCCCTGCTGACAAGCCCTTTTTATAAAAAACCGCATCATTTGTTTAAATATAAATCAAAAGTGCGATATGTTGCTTTTTCTTTGTACATTTTTGCTTAATGCTTGTTTTATTTGGCAAATATTGGCAAATCTTTGATCAATTTTCTTTGCTAAAATTTGCTCAAAAATAGGATATAAAGCATGAAACTTTTCAGGTAAATTTATTTTTAATAGCTGACAATGCAAAATTGCCCATTCTTTATAGCTATTGCAACTCAAACGATTTTGCGTCAACCATTCCAACCAGATTATTCCGAGCGCATAAATATCAGACTGTATGCTCTTCTCTGCCGCGTGAAATAACTCTGGAGCCATATAACGTGGTGTCGCCGATAAATGAGGTCGAATCAACCCATTGATTGTACGAGCTTGCTCAAAATCGATAAGAAACACACTATTTGTATTGATTCGAAAATGTTCCTTTTTTAAATCACCATGAATGAAGCCCAATTGATGTAGGTTTTGCAACACATCTAAGCTTTTTAGCAAAATATTAACAGTTGCTTTTTCAGATATACTTTGAGGGTTTTGCGCAAATAAATTATTTGCATCTTCAATCAATAATCCAGCACTATAAAATTGCTCATCACTACGAATATATTGCTGTGGATCAATGATTGCAAAATTTCCCAGTACAGAATGCTTTGCAGATTCTACTCGATTTAATTCACGATAAATTTCAAGTTCATTTTCAAAATAGTGTTCAGCTAATTCATGTATACCTAGAGCCTGAAGTTTTAACCAATATGGCTTTTTATTTACATGAATACGATACAATCTGCGCCCTAGCAGTTGGCTACTTTGTTTATTTTCTAGTTGTAGTTGCCCAAGATCAATCTTAGGCATCAACACATTGAGTTGCTTGGACATTGTATCTTTGTCGTGTTTGTGGGTGATTTAAAACTTCTAAACAATGTTGAATTGTTTTACCAATACGCGCATGAGTTTCTATACTCGAAATTTTAGGCCAAGTTGCACGCTCACCTTCTTTTTGTAATAGTTTAAATAGATTTGGTTTAGGATTTTGCAGCATATAACGATAGTGTCTTAAGCTGTATTTACCAACAATATTGACATCACCATAGTAACGCTGATCAACGATCCCATAACCATGATCGACCAATCTCTGTACTGCTGGCACACGTCCAATACGATTACGGGTAAAATCCATTACGCCCATCGCCAAAACCTTACCTTGTTTACGCACGATTCTTTCTGGCCAGCTCAATAGATCTTTTCTATAGCGCTCATCATCTGTCTGCATAAACGGCACGATATGTGGGTTCACCTGACTCGCAATACTATAGTTTAGATTATATAAACGTGACATGCGCTCTTGAGGGAAATCACTACGCACACTACCGTCTACCCAACGCGTATTGGCTAAATAAGGTGTATGCACCCCATCATAGCGTTTGCTGGTCAACCTAACAGGTGGAAATAAGATTGGAACAGCACAAGACGCCAAAACCGCACTCCAAACCAAAAGATCAGGTGAAGTATATTTATTCATGATTCGGGCATCTTGTGATGAATCATAAGGTGCAACGGTAACATTGATATCTAAGCCAGAATTTTTATAAGCTTCTTCAAATGTTATATCACCTAAATTTTCTACTAAAAATTTCTTCAGATAGAGCACATCGGCAAAACCACCATTGCCTTTAACCAGTTCTTTTAGACCACGAAAATGAAAGGCTTCACTATAAAAATGATCGCCATTTAAAATTTCTACAATTTCATCTGGTTTTGCAACGCCGAGCATTCCCGTCATGATTGCACCAGCACTCGAACCAGATAGTACTTTTGGCATTAAGTCTTGTTCCATCAAGGCTTTAACAACGCCACTATGAAACAATCCCAAAGTTGCCCCACCTGAAAACATCAGGGCTGGTTGTCCGTAAGCTTTTTGACAGTTTTCAAAAAAGTTTAACTTTTCAGGCAGACTTAAATTTTCACATTTTTCTGAAGCGATATAGGCCAAACTCTGACTTACTTCTTCAATATAATCTTCGATCAGTTTTTTTGTGCCAATATAGGTTTCAGCAAATAACATCGGATGCCCAATATTGGCTACGTCATAAGTAAAACCTTCACGTAATATATAGATTAAATCTGCGGTCCGCCCTTGCAAGCGATAACGACGTAACAAGGTTAAACGATGTGAAATAATTTCCGCATCAAAATAGGACGAGCTATTGTCGTATTTCCATTCTTGTGCCCCACTTTCCTCATCAAGTTTCAGTGCAATTGATTTCCATTCTTCATAGTTATCTGCATGATCTAATTGGCGTTTTAGTTTTTTAATTCTATACGCCTGATGTGGATTTAGATTTTGATGTAATTCTAATAACATATTGACCTCTATGCTTTCATTTATCGAATCACGTTTAAGCAATCAGACACAAGTTTTGATTTTAAAATCTATCTCAATATTAACTGATTTTTCAATTGCAAAATAATTTATTCCTATACATTAACAATCATTTTCAAATTCGGAATTAGACCTTTTGTAAAAACTGGTGTTACTATCCAAGCACAATGTAAAAGCTTTAGTCGTGAACAAAAATGGCAACAATTGATTTACCAGAACATTTACTCAAAACTTTATCCGTTGTACTTGATCAATTGCATCAAGTTTTGCCTGAAGCAAAGCAAGAAACGGATTTTGCTGCGCCTGCCTTTCGTTGGCAGAATAAACAACTCAAAGCACTTTATCATCCGAAAGCGATGCACTTGGATGACTTAAAAGGTATTGAACGACAAAAAGCAAAAATTTTGCAAAATACAGAGCAATTTCTGCATGGCTTACCAGCCAATGATATTTTGCTAACGGGTTCTCGCGGTACAGGTAAATCGTCTATCGTGCGTTCATTGTTGACTAAATATCAGGATCAAGGCTTACGTTTGATTGAAATAGAACGTGATGATTTATCTGATTTACCTGAAATTCAAAAGCTCATCAAAGATCGCCCTGAAAAATTTATCGTGTATTGTGATGATTTAGCCTTCAATGCAGAAGACGAAAATTACCGTAGTTTAAAAAGTGTTTTAGACGGTTCTTTACAATCAGGTTCAAGTAATTTCATCATTTATGCAACCAGTAATCGTCGTCATTTACTGCCAGAATTTATGCATGAAAATACACCTGTGACTCGTGTAGATGTTCCCCAATACACTGAATTACACCCTCAAGAAGCGATTGAGGAAAAAATTTCTTTGTCAGATCGTTTTGGAATGTGGCTATCTTTTTATCCAATGGATCAAGCACTTTACCTTGAAATTGTTGAGCATTATCTCAAAAAAGCAGAAATGCCTTTTACTGAAGAAGCTCGTGCTGAAGCACTGCGTTGGTGTCAAGCTCGTGGACAGCGCTCAGGTCGTGCTGCATACCAGTTCTCAAAACATTGGATTGGTGCTGAAAAGTTAAAAGCACTTTAATTAACTGACACAACCAATCATTTTTGTAGAGACAACCTTAACTCGGCTTAAATTTAGAGCTAAGTTAAGGCAGAACAAGATCAAATCGACACAATAAAAAAGAGGTTTCCGCCTCTTTACTTACTTATAGAAAGTCACTTACTTTCACACTGATTAAGCTTCTGGATTGCTTAATTCAGTCATCGGCCAACGTGGTGTAGTCGTTACAGATAAGCCATCATGTTCACCGGCTTTTAAACGCTGATAACCTGCAAAAGCAATCATTGCACCATTATCCGTACATAAAGCAGGTTCAGCATAATAAACAGTTGCTTTGATTTTAGCCAAATCCGCTTCTAATCGTTCACGTAAACGACGATTGGCACTTACGCCACCTGCAATCACTAAACGTCTTAAACCTGTTTGTTTCAATGCTTTCACAGATTTTTTAACCAAAGTATCAACCAAAGCTTCTTGAAATGAAGCTGCAATATCCGCTTCACGATTTTCACCTTGAACTTTTTTAAGTTGTACTGAAACAGCCGTTTTTAAACCACTAAAAGAAAAATCTAGACCTTGATGTAACATTGGACGAGGAAATTCAAAGGCATTGATGTCACCATCAGCTGCAAGTTTTGAAATATTTGGACCACCTGGATAAGGTAAACCCATCATTTTCGCCACTTTATCAAAAGCTTCACCAGCGGCATCATCGATAGACTCACCCAAAATTTCATACTGGCCAATTCCATGTGCAGCCATCAATTGAGTGTGTCCACCGGACACTAAAAGCGCAACAAATGGAAATTCTGGCGGATTTGCAGATAAAAGTGGTGCAAGCATATGGCCTTCCATATGATGCACACCAATCGCAGGTTTATTTAAGGCAAATGCCAAAGTGCGTCCAAATAAAGCACCCGTCATCAAGGCACCCATCAAGCCCGGACCACGTGTATATGCTACAGCATCTATTTCAGATTTTTTAATTTTGCTTTGATCAAGCAATTGATTTATCAAAGGAATAAGCTTTCGCACATGATCACGAGACGCCAGTTCAGGAACCACACCACCATATTCAGCATGTAGTTTAATCTGACTATATAGCACCTGCCCTCTTAAGCCGACTTCACTATCATAAAGTGCTAGACCTGTTTCATCACATGAAGTTTCTAAGCCTAAAACGATCATTAATCTGCCTTTTACCCGTATCAAAATATTGCAAATGCTATTATAGACTTGTGGTATGAGATGTAAATGAGTAAAATACGCTCCTCACTTGTGACTTGGTGCAATAATGTACCCAGTCTTATCCATAAACTAATGAGGATTCTTCATGCCACAAGTTAAATTGAAAGAAGGCGAACCAGTTGACGTAGCTATCCGTCGTTTTAAACGTTCATGCGAAAAAGCTGGTGTTTTAGCTGACGTTCGTAAACGCGAATTCTACGAAAAACCAACTCAAGAACGTAAACGTAAAAAAGCTGCTGCTGTTAAACGCTACCAAAAGAAATTGGCTCGCGAATCAGTACGTACTACTCGCCTTTACTAAGATTAATTTGTGATTGATTGACTACTTGGACAAGATAAATGACTACTTTAAAAAACCAAATAACTGATGTTTTGAAAGCAACTATGCGTGCTAAAGAAATGGATAAGTTAACGGTCATACGTAGTCTGCAAGCAGCAATCAAGCAAATTGAAGTCGATGAGCGCATTGAGCTTAGCGATAGCCAAGTTCTTGCGGTCATTGAAAAGCAAATCAAGCAACGAAAAGAGTCAGTTAAAGCCTTTGAAGGCGCTGGCCGAGAAGATTTAGCTAGTAAAGAACAAGCCGAAATCGAGGTTCTCTCTCAATTTCTACCTGAAGCTATGTCAGAGGAAGAGCTTGATTCTCTCATTGCGCAAACAATTGAAGCGCAAGGTGCTACTAGCATGAAAGATATGGGTAAGGTGATGAATTCTCTACGTCCGATCATAGCCGGACGTGCCGATCCTGCACAAGTTTCTAGCAAAATCAAAGCTAAACTTGCTTAATATCTGTTTATAAATATTCTCAATGTTTGATTTGGACTATTTAATTCGTTAAATAGCCCAATACCTCTCCTTCCTGATTCAAGCTTTACTTTCTAGCTTATATAAACAAATATCTCGCATACTGCCATCTAATGGGTTTTGTGCTGATTGATATTCTATTTCAGATAAATAAAAATTCGCTCTTAAACACAGCTGCCTCGCTTTCACATTTTCCCTATCAACAAATGCATCAAGCTGCTTAAATCCTTTATTTTCAATTAAATCACCAACAAAAAGCCTTAAAGCTTCTGTCATATAACCTTGACCATGATAAGCAACATTGGCCCAAAATCCGACCGCAGCTGTATTGTTCACCCAGTCTATCTTGTGTATATCAATGACACCAATAAAAGCATGAGTTTTAGCATCACGTATGTTGTAAACAAAATTTTCTTTATTAAGTAAAGCTAAAACTCTCGACCGACAAAATGCTTTAGACGAATCCAAACTCGGCTCTTGCATCACCCAAGGCATACTTGCAGGAAATTTTCTGAATACTGGCAAAGAATGAATTAATGCCTGATAAAGATCTTCTGCATCATTTTCATTTAAGATATTTAAAACAACTTGCTCATTTTCAATTTTAAAGGCTTCAAATTGCATTTTTTCTCTTATTTTTTAATGTCTAGAAAATCTGGTTTTTGCTCAGTAAAAAATTCTTCTGTTGGTGCAGGGATTGAACCCTCAGTGACTGTACCTAAGCGTAAGCGAATCACGCCAGCCAAATCTTTTCGATAGGAATAAATCGGGCTCGCACATTCCATACAAAATACCCGTGCTTTATGTTCTGTATGAAAATATTCTTTGAGATACTTTATGCCTTGTACGATCCTAAATTTACTTTGATCTAAAGGACTGTTCCAACCTGCAACACTACCCTGAGCCAGTTTACAATGCTGACAATAACATAAAATACTCTGTTCAATTTCACCTAAATATTCGTACTGAATTGCGCCACACAGACATTGTCCCTTAATCATTTTTATTCTCTTAAATTTTGAGGTTGTGTTGTTCCTGCATCTGTTTCAGTCGGCCTGAAATTTTTGCCTGCATCAAATCATTATTTTTCGCCAATCGCTGAGCGTGTAAAAGTGACTTAATTGCAGGAACTTCATCTCCTGACCAAAATTGATACTCTGCACGATAACGTAGCACATTTACTGTACGCATTGGATTCGTTTTATCAATATCAGCCGCTTGTTGCAACAATTGCCAGCCCGAAACGTCACGTTCATTTTTCTGCAAAAATGTGTTTAATATTTTTTCTACATCTTTCGGTTTATTTTGTCTGATTAAAATTTCAGCCAGTTTATATGCTAAAGCACGATTTTCAGGAGCAATGCGTTGCCTGCTAATCAACGCATTATAAGCATCATCGACTTTGTTTTGCCCAAGATAGATATCAGCTTGCAACAAATAGTTTAGATTATGTTGGGTATTAATTGCTTTTGCAGCATTGAGATAGCCCTGCGCTTCAGCATAATCACCTTGCTGAATATGAAATTGTGTTAGCGCAAATAAACCTGCAAGACTTTTTTGTCTGGCTAAAAGCTTCAATTGCTCTTCGGATACATGTCGAGAAACAACAGCTGTATACCATTTTAAAATTTCAAATTCTTGGCGCGTATTACTATAAGGTATCGGGGTAAATTGGTTTGCCCGTAACCTAGCTTCGCTCATCCGCTCGGTAGTCAAAGGATGGGTCAACCAAAAATCAGGCAAAAAGCTCAACTGTGTCGATGAGCGATTCATACTTTCAAAAAAGTCAGCCATTGCCTGCGGATTGTAACCCGCTTGATCCATAAACTGCATACCAATTCGGTCTGCTTCACGCTCTTGATCTCGGCTATAACTCAATTGTTTGTCCAGCAATGCCGCCTGTGTACCAAGCATGACCGCACTTCCAGCATCTCCACTGGCTTTTGTTGCAATTGCAGCACCGATGATAATACCTGCAAGTGCCAATAAACTTTGCCCTTTAAAGGCTTCTTGAGATCGACTGTAGTGTCGCTGTGCTACGTGGGCGATCTCATGCCCCATTACCCCTGCAACTTCATCTAGATTTTTCGCAGAAGTAATCATGCCTGAGTTGATCGCAAATAGCCCGCCCGGCACAGCGAAGGCGTTGATTTGCGGATCATTAACAATCACCAAGCCTACAGGTTGTCCCAATTGGGTTTGACTCAAAATTTGCGAAAAAACCAACATAAAATGGTCTTCTAACCACGCATCATGAATAAGGGGCAATTGATTTTGGATTTCCCGATAAACTTTTTCCCCGATCAATTTTTCTTTTTGTCGATCAATCAGCCCCACACCTCCACCAAACTCAGGAACGATAACTTGTGGAGATGAAGAACCAAATTCACTTGCTGAACTCATGGACGTGGATAAGATGAGAATCAAACTTATAACAGCACGCTTCAATTTTTCTCTCTAAAAAATCGGAAAATTTATAGAACTATAACATTGAATTTAGAATATTTTTGCAATGAAATGTTTTATTGTTTTAGAATTATTTGGAAATTTTTCATTCATCCTCAGATGCAATATTAAATATTTGCTTTATTTATTGAATAAAAAAGCCTCTCATTTCTAAAAATGAAAGGCTTTGGATTTTAGCTTTTATGAAAAATCTGGATTGACCAAATACTGAGGCTGTTGACCATTTAAAGCCGTTACCAGATTTTTATAAGCGAGTTCTGCCATTTTTTTACGTGTGGAAACAGTACCCGATCCAACATGCGGCAAAGTCACGACATTATCCAATGAAAATAGCTCTGACTCTGCGAGCGGTTCTTTTTGGTAAACATCCAAACCCGCAGCAAAGATTTTTCTTTCTTTTAAAGTTTCGATCAGCGCCTGCTCATCAATGACTGAACCACGTGAAATATTGACCAACACCGCATGCGATTGCATCAAATCCAATTCTTTTTGTCCAATCAATTGTTTAGACTCAGCATTTAAATCAACTGCAATAACAACAAAATCTGATTGTTGTAACAAGTCCTCAAGGCTGCGGTATGAAGCATTTAATGCCTCTGCCATTTCCAGTTTTTCACGGCGATTGTGATACAACACATTCATATTAAATCCATGAAAACCACGACGAGCTACTGCTGCACCGATATTCCCAAGCCCTATAATACCGATTGTTTTACCGAAAATATCTTGCCCAAACTGTTCAACACCAGCTGTACGTTTCCAATTGCCTTGCTTCGTCCATGCATCCAAAGAAGCAACTTTACGTGCCGCACTCACTAAAAGCGTAAATGCCAAATCAGCCGTGGTTTCCGTTAAAACATGAGGTGTATTTGCAAGCCAAATTTTTTCTTGATTTAGATAATTAAGATCATAATTATCATAACCCACACTCACAGTTGAGATAATTTTCAATTGTTTTGCAGGCGCTAAATTAGACTCATTGAGTAAACGCCCAGCACCAATCAACGCATCTGCATCTACAACCTGCTCACGGATCTGTTGATTTACATCGCCATCTTTAGGATTAATCACCACTACATCATATTGGCTTTGTAAACGTGTTAAAACATCCGTATCAATCTGACTAAAAACTACAACTTTTTGACTCATTTCACTTCCATTTGTTCAATTTTATTGCGCATAAATTGCCATAAACGACGTTTCAATAATGGCTGATCTAGCATCTCTTGCAAACTAGCCAATTGTATCAATTTTAAATCTGCCAAATGTGGCAAGGCACCTAGACTCAAAACATGCTTATCCGAACGTAATGCATCAACAAAACCTTGCACATAAATATGAGCCGAGCGACCGTCCTGAAATTGCCCTAATGGAAATGGCCATTTCAACTCATCATATTGGTGTGGTGCAGCACGTTGAATATTTCCCCATAGCGTATTTTCAGCTTCGCTAAGTTTTGATACATCGACCACGATGACACAATTTTCCAAACTCACTGCTTGTAAATAAAATGCATCTACAGCCAGTGGAGCTAAGAGTTCAGTTGCAATATTTGAATGCGTAACTGTGTTTTTATTTTGAGTATTTATATCAAGAGCAACTGCATCAAGACCAACTGCATTTTGATCTACGAATGGTTTTTTATTTTCATGAACAGGTTGAGTAACCTTAGTTTGCAATGCTGTTGTAATTGCAATGTCACTCTGTATTGTTTTTTGCTGAGCAGTTTCAATTTGGATATGTTGTGAAACAGCTTCTATCTCAGCCTCTGCTCTCGCCATATCTCGGTAAAGACTCGTATTTACCTGACGAATATCAGCACAACCCTGCGGAACCCATATATCAATTCCCATGGCTGCCATTATATTTCGCTGATGTTCAATCATCTCTACATTCATCTTTAAAGTTCAAATCTATTCTATCAGTTTTACTGCTTTTTGTAGGAATATATCTACGCAAGCTCTCATTCACTAGACAATCAGTACACTATTTTTCTTTTGCATCTGATCAACGATATCATCCGTATCAAAGCCCAAACGCCAATAAAGTAGTTGCAGTACATCAAGTTCATCTTGAGTAATGATGCGATCGCCCCATAAACATGCTTCTGCCACACCCAATATACTCAAACGATCTCGCAATAACAGCCCTGCTATATCATTAACGATTTCACCAAGATCAATTGGTTCATCTGAAATCTCATCAAATTGGAGTAGCTCTTCGGTGGTTAGTACACGCTGTAAAATTTGATGCCGAACTTCAAGCTGATTGGCGCTATTGATTTGTTGTACATGCAATAAAGCATCAATCAAACGAACAATCTGCGGTTTCACATTTTCCAAAGATGCAGGTGTATGCATCGGAAGCAAGTTCAAATCTGACTTTACTTTTTCAATCAATAAGGCATCCAACAAACCAATTTCACCATCTTCTTGGATAATTTTAGCCAGCTTAGTCAAAAACTGTCGTGAAATAGTCGCAGGCATATTGCCGAGGTTTTGACATGCATCCAAAAAGATTTGTATATGTACGCGACCATCCAAATGCAATAACGCATCTACAATGGAACGGCTGACTTCTGCATTGGCTGGAATAAACTCACGATATTGACGAATCATCAAAATCGCCACCATCACCTCACGTGAACCTGTAGCTGTTTGCATCGCCCGAATGATCAGTTCAGGGCGTTCCATATTGCGTCGTACTTCTGGATTGAGCGGCTTGATTGCGTCATTTAAAGCAAAACTGATCGGTGATAAACGCAATAAAGGCAAAGGTTGTGGTGATACCCAAGGATTGTAAAATTCCGAATTAACTTCTTCCAAAGGTCTAAGCAAACTAAACAAAGGTTGAGTACGTATTCGCTTTAAATTTTCCAACTGCAAATTTTGCAAAATAGACGGATTGAGCTCATATATACGATCTTCGATACTTGGATGAATATTCAACCAACTTTGCGGGCTCAGAGAGTTTGCAAAACACATATGGGCAATAGATTCAGAATATTCACTATGAATTTGTGAACCTGCATGATGCACATAAATACGCAGTAATGTTTGGATATTTGCATCATTCATCAAACGACGCTTTGTTTTATGATCGTTGAAAAAGGTACGACCACCCAAAGTCAAAAACTTAATCAAGCGAGTGATCAAAATCCCCATACTACCAATGAGCCAAATCACCCCACCCATTGCAACATAAGAAGTTTCAAAACGATGGCGAGGTTTTTCCGCATAACGTGAAAATCCACGTTTTGCGACCTTACTTCCGATCTGACTAAAAGTCGTCAAACTACTATACAAAATTTTTAAACGTGTATTCTCAGTGACTTCACCTGTGAGAATCTGATTAAACTCGTGCCCTAAAAGCCCATAAAGCTCCAATTCATCCAAGTTTTGCAAAGCACCCCACGTCAGGATAATCACGATATCTTTATTGTGAAAACCTGCTGTTAATGCATTCACCCCGATTTCATCTGGCAAAACATAAACTGCGGGTACATCAATCGCAAAGCTTTTAGACAACTGCTCTGTAAGTTTGAGTGCTTTATTTTCTTCTGGAGTACTTTCAATCAGATTTAAACGGCGTGCTTTTAATTGTTTGGCTAGAGTATGCCCCCCACTACGGAAAACATAAAATTCATATAAAACCGACCATCCCATGACCAAAAGTAACAAACCAATGGTATAAGGACTCAGTACATGCCAAAAAACAGATTGGCTTTGATCAAAATAAAAAACCAAAAGCCCCAGTACGGTATTTAAAATAAATGTGGTCAAAACCATTGCCAGCAAGCAGACACTCACTGACCAAAGCATATTTTTGTTTTTTATTAAATAATGACCTACATCTTTCAATGTCAATAATCCCAATTTGACAACATTTCAATAATAAATTAAAAAAGCGGGAATTACCCGCTTTTTCAATGCAATTTTTAAACTTATGCAACATTACAATGCATTGTAAATCAGCACAAAATTACATTTCTTCTTTAATGCCGCTCAAATCTACTGATGCAGCATCAATATTGACATCGATGTAGCCATCTTTTTGTTTTTTCGCAAGATCACTACGTGATTGCTCAAGATTTTCAAGATATGCTTGATCGATATCACCTGTAACGTATTTACCATCAAAGACAGAGCAGTCAAATTCGGTAATACGCGGTACTTTTGTGGTACGTACTGCATTTTTGAGGTCTTCCAAATCTTGGAAAATCAAACGGTCTGCACCGATAATATCTTCGATTTGTTCAACTGTGCGACCTGAAGCAATCAATTCTGCTTTGGCTGGCATATCGATACCATAGACGTTTGGATATTTCACCATCGGTGCTGCTGAAGCAAAATACACTTTTTTAGCGCCCGCATCACGTGCCATTTGAATGATTTCATTACAAGTAGTACCACGTACAATCGAGTCATCGACCAACAATACATTTTTGTCTTTAAACTCAAGCTCTACTGGGTTGAGTTTTTGACGTACTGATTTTTTACGTTGCTGCTGACCTGGCATAATAAAGGTACGTCCGATATAACGGTTTTTCATAAAACCTTCACGGAATTTCACACCTAAAATATTAGCAAGTTCAAGCGCAGACGTACGACTTGTATCTGGAATAGGAATAACCACGTCGATATCGTGAGCATCGCCCCATTCAGTCAAGATTTTTTTCGCTAAAGTCTCACCCATTTTCAAGCGAGCTTTATAAACCGAAATCCCATCAATCGTTGCATCAGGACGCGCAAAATACACATATTCGAAAATACATGGACGATAGCGAGAGTCTTCTGCACATTGTTGAGAATAAAATTCACCTTTGTCATTGATGAAAACAGCCTCACCCGGCTCAATATCACGCTCTACTTTAAAACCAAGTGCTGTAATCGCTACTGATTCTGAAGCAATGATATATTCTTTTTCACCATTTTCAGTCAAACGTGAACCGTAGATCAATGGACGAATACCATTTGGATCACGGAAACCAACCAAACCATGACCTGTAATCATCGCAACGACACCATAAGCACCTTTGCAGCGCTCATGCACACGTTTTACAGTATGGAAAATATCTTCTGGTGTAGGCTCAAGACTGGCACTTTTTTGCAATTCGTGAGCAAAAACGTTGAGTAAGACTTCACTATCAGAATCTGTATTCATATGACGCAAATCTGTTTTAAACAGATCATCATGAATATCAGCAGCATTGGTTAAGTTACCATTATGCGCCAAGGTGATCCCATAAGGAGAGTTCACATAAAATGGTTGTGCTTCTGCACTGCTTGAAGAACCTGCCGTAGGGTAACGAACATGCCCAATACCATAATTCCCCAATAACGCACGCATATGACGTGTATGGAATACATCACGCACCATTCCGTTGTCTTTACGCAGGAAAAGTCGCCCATTGTGACAAGTCACAATCCCAGCTGCATCTTGTCCACGATGTTGTAACATCGTCAACGCATCAAATAACATTTGGTTAACGGGTGATTTACCGGCTATACCAACGACTCCACACATAGCTACCTCGCAGACCAGCTAGGATCAATTAAAAGGGTTTGGTTTTGAATGTCCATTTCGATCATCAGCATTTGCTTGATCAGCTCGGCTATCATCCAAAGGTTTTACATCTTGATTATGCTCTTCTGAGCGCATTTGATGAAGCGCTTCATTTGCAGCATCTTTAGAAAGCTCAGTTGCTAAAGGTGCAAAAGGCAATAATGATTGAATAAATTTCGATTGTTTCCAATGCGGAGAACTCTCAACCCAAGGTTGTAAACCTTGCATAGTTATGAGGACGATGAGCAGACCTTTCAAGGCTCCAAACGCACCACCCGCTAAACGGTTAAGCGGTCCTAACTTAAATGTTTTTAAAATTCCGTTGAGTAGATAGCTCACCACCCAACATAAAATCATGACAACTAAAACAATAAATGCAAATGCAGCGATTTTTTGAACGACAGGATCACCACTCAATGCTGACATTGATGGGGCAACGATATAGGCAAATTTCGATGCAACAATCAGTGCAAAAATCCAACCTACCAAGTTCGCAAAGGTCATCACAAATCCTTGTCGCAAACCGCTGATTCCCCCATAGAGCAATATAATCAGGATGATAATGTCGATCGTATTCATAATTAGGTCATAGCATCAACACAGTCTTTGATCAGCGTTGGACCTGTATAAATCATGCCACTATAGATTTGTACAAGTGCCGCGCCAGCGTCTTGTTTGGCTTTTGCCTGATCACCTTGCAAGATCCCACCCACACCAATCAGTGGAATTTGATCTTTAAGAATCTCAGCAAAAGCTTTTAAACATGCAGTACTTTTTTCAAACACAGGTGCGCCAGACAAACCGCCCGCTTCATTGCCGTGTTCGAGATTTTCTACACCTTCACGTGACAATGTCGTATTGGTCACGATTAAACCGTCAATTTTAAACTGTAATAATTGATCAGCGATAAATGTAATGTCTTGTTCTGTTAGATCTGGTGCAACTTTGAGCACTAAAGGCACATAATGTTTATGTTCTTCAGCCAGTTCTAATTGACGATTTTTCAAGGTTTCGAGTAATTCAGTTAAAGCATGTCCGCTTTGTAAACTACGCAAATTTTTAGTATTTGGCGAAGAAATATTGACCGTGATGTAAGAAGCATAGTTATAAACTTTTTCTAAACAGATCAAATAATCAGATACCGCATCTTCAACAGGTGTATCCGCATTTTTGCCGATATTGATCCCTAAAATGCCTTTAAATTTTGCAGCTTTGACATTTTCAATCAGCTGATCAACACCATCATTATTGAAACCCATACGGTTGATAATGGCTTTTGCTTTTGGGATACGGAATAAACGAGGTTTAGGATTGCCTGATTGAGGACGAGGAGTAATTGTTCCAATTTCAATAAAGCCAAAACCAAGTCCTGCCAGCGCATCAATATATGCACCATTTTTATCAAGACCTGCAGCTAAACCTACTGGATTTGGAAACTCAATACCCATACATGTCACAGGCTTCGCTGCAACATGTTGACGCATTGCTCGCATCTTATGTGCTTTTTGTAGCAATGATAGTGTGAGTTCATGTGCACGCTCTGGTGCTAAAGAAAACAACAAAGGGCGAGCAAGTGAATACAACATATCTGTAAAAGTCTTTGGCTTTTTAAGTAGCACTTATTATAGGGAAAGACCCACCAAAACGCCATGCCTTACAAGCGTTTATTTTCAAGGCTTAATGTACTGTCGCTGTTAATTTAATCTGCCCTTCTGATTTGGCTAACTCCATCTTGTCTATACTCAATCCCATTTGTGCCATTTGGGTCAAAAAGTTCGCAAGTACCGCATAATTTTGATGTTGAGCCACGATTTGCAATTGACTACCCGTTTGCTGAGAAGCCACCGATAAACCCTGACTTTGCGCAATCCGCTGAATTTTATCAGAACTGGTCATTGCCATTTCATCTTGCGGTTTCATGGTAACAGCATTTGATTGCATCCAAACCACTAAGTCTTTTAGATCATTTACACGTTTTTGTTGGTTTTCAGCTGCACGGTGCATATACCAAAGTGCCGAACCGATCCCTGCCACAATCAAAAAAATCACCATTACAATGACCATGATTCGTTCACGTGGTGCTAAACGATCTAATTTTTCAGAAATTTGCTCAAACCAAAGATCAAATTTATTTTGAATAGTATCTAATGCTTTCATTATTGTATTTTCACCAATCCAACAACATTTGCCCCTTGGGTCTGAACATTTCCAAGTTCAGCTTTAAAGCCTTGTTGATTTAACTGCTGAACCAATGCTTGTAAGACATCGGAAGATTTCGCCTGCAAAGTCATATTTAAAATCGAAGATTCATAATTTACTTGATTGGCAATAATATGTTGTTGCATCAAAATCGGACCCACACGACTTAACAACTGTATGGCTTGCGTATTGGCACTTTGGTTGGCATTTAATCTGCCTTGGAACTGATTTTTTAGATCTTGCTCAGTGACCTGTCCATTTGCGCCAAACCATGTTTTATATTGATTTATAGCAAGATCAGCCGTTTGGTTGCCGATGTTTTTCAATTTCACATATCGAAGTAAATCATAGCTAAATTGTACCAACAACAATACGACAAAGACGGCTATACATGCTTTCCAATAACCTGACAGTCCTGTATTTTCAGATTTTGCTTTAGGCAATACATTATAAGGATGACTTTTTGCCTGTTTAATTTCTTTAAATTGATAGGAAAATGCTTCGCGGCGATCAGTTGTTGAAATCGCAAATAAACTTTCTACTTGCTCATCCGTAAGCCCAGTATAAAAATAATTGCGCTCAGGATTTTCAAACTCCAAATATAATGCCAAATCATCAATTGAATTGCCTTTCCACTCATTTTCACGAACCAATAAACGCCCATGTACATTTGCCAAAACAGTTTGATTTGGCAGAGGGATTGGTAAAATCAAGAAATCAGGCAATAAAGAAATAATTTTGATAGGAATGAGCGACAGAGAATGCTGCATAGTCAGGACATTGGCATGTGCAATACCCAAAACAGAAACCAAATCAGGCTGATTGAAATGTGAAAAAATCTTCATTTGGTCGATCGGTAAAATCACAAATTCTTCAAGTAAATATTTCACCCCTTCCACACCGAGCTGCTTATATTGCTGCTTCGTCAAATTTTGCTGCAAAATTTGCACTTCTCGGCTAGGGAAAAAGACTACAGCCTCTTCACCTTGAAAAGGTTTAATATCTTGAATCAGTTGCTCAAGGCTAGATGCCTGAACCCAGTTCTCGCCTTTTGACCACTGCCAAACCCCATTGGCTTCGGGCATCCATAAATACAACATTTATAATTTTCTGCCGTTTAATCTTTTATTTGGTAGGTACAAATACTTTTTTTTGTGTGGATAAACCATTTGCAATCACACTTTGCTCGTAAATACGCGCTTCAGCCAAATGAAATGGGTGAAAATGTTCATCTGTTAGCTGTTCTGCAATATGTGCAACAACATTCATATGACATACAGTGACTATATTTTCAAATGGCAATTGTGACAACCATTCAATTGCATTTTTTGCGTCATCATCGGGTTTTATTTTGTCGCAAATCAGCACAGGTACGTCTGAAAAATAGCCTTGAATATGCGCGAGTGTTTCTTGAGCGCGCAACAAAGGGCTCACCACAAATACATCTGGCTTTAGAATCTCTTTTAAATATTCTGCAGTTTCTGCTGCTTGGGCATGTCCACGAGCTGTTAATGGACGTTTTGTATCATTACCATTGACTGGCGGTGCTGCTTCACCATGACGCACTAAAGTCAGTTGCATAAAATTTCCTTATGTCGTTATCCAACGATTATACCCAAGCTTTGTTACAATTTTAGCGATGTTTTCAAATCTTTGTCATACTTCATTGTGTGGTAAAACAAATTCCACATCACTACGATGCCCATTTTTCATCAGTGAAACTGCAATATTTAAAGGCGGTGCTCCCTCAAAAATCACTTCATACAATGCATGTGTAATCGGCATATAAACATCCAGCTCTTTAGCACGAGTATTGACCTGCACAATGGTATTGATCCCTTCAGCTGTTTGCCCAAGTTCTTGTGTCGCTTGTTCAAGGGACTTACCGGAACCCAATGCAAAGCCTATCTGATAGTTGCGACTAAGCGGACTATTACAGGTTGCAAATAAATCACCCACCCCTGAAAGCCCCAAGAATGTTAATGGATTTGCACCAAGTTTTACCGCAAAACGGCTCATTTCCGCCAAAGCACGGGTCAAAATCATACTCTTGGTATTTTCACCAACATTGTAAGCAGCAGCCATTCCCATCGCTACGGCATAGATATTTTTAAGTGCGCCACCAAGCTCCACACCATAAACATCATCACTACCAAAGACACGAAATAAAGCACTATGCAAAGCTTGTTGAACTGCATAACGTACCAATTCAGAGTCACTGGCAATTACTGTACCCGCAGGTTGTCCAGCCACAATCTCTTTTGCCAAATTTGGTCCTGACAGAACACCATATGGCACTTCTGGTAACTCTTGGCGAATGATATCGCTCATAAAACAGAATGTTTTTGCCTCAATCCCCTTGGTTAAAGAAATCACGGCTTGAGCTGAAATAAAAGGTTTGATTTGGCGCAATACATCTCTAAAAGAATGGCTTGGAATCGCAACCAAGATAATATCTCGATCACGGACTGCCTTTTCCAAATTCGATTCAGCTTTAAGATTGGCTTCTAAATTAAAATTGGGTAAATAGCGTTTATTGATATGTGTTGCATTAATTTCATCTGCTACAGCCTGATCACGAATCCAAATCATGGTCTCACAACCATTTCGAACAGCCGTATTTGCCATAGCCGTTCCGAAACTTCCCCCACCCAAAACAGTAACACGCAATGCTGTTTTTTGATCTATTGCAACTGGCTCAACCAAATCACTAAATTTTAACTCTGACATTTATTCCCATCCAATTTGTCATTATTTTTAAAAAACAATATGCTGAAAATCATAACTGAAATTTTGCAAATCTAAATGTTTGAAACAAAATTATTTATGCCAATGCATGACATATTCAGCAGTTGATTGTTCTGGACGAGCAATAATCGGTTTTGCAATTGAACCAACATAAACAATCCCAGAGATCAGATCACGCTCATTTAAACCCAAGGCTTTTTTTAATAAAGGTGATTCAACCACAGCTCCACTACGCCACATTGCACCAAAACCTTGTGCTTGTAGTGTGAGTAAAAAGTTTTGAATTGCGGCACCCGTACTTAATGTCTGCTCGAAAAATGGAACTTTGGCATGATCTTGAAATTTTGTAACTGCCAAGACTAAAACTGGTGCACGAAATGGATGATTTTTAACTCGTTCTAACTGTGCTGGATCAATTTCACCAAGATCTTGAACTGCTGATGCAAGTAATTCACCAAAAGCCGCACGATCCTCACCCTCAACCACGATAAAATGAGTCGGTTTCAAGCGATGATGATCTGGTGCAGTCAGTGCTGCTTGAAAAGCTTGCTCTAATTGTTCAGCACTAGGTGCAGGCTCAATAAGATGCCCGATCGATTGACGATGATGGATATTTTCAAGAACTACAGATAAGTTAGTGTCAGTCATGAACTTTTTAAATTTTACAAAGCGTGAAGTTTAGATTAGCACAAACTGGAAAAATTACTCTAGTTCGGGATAACATTCATCAACAAACTTGTTTTATTTCACATGAATACTATATAAATAATCATAATGAAACATGATTTAAGTTTTTGAACCTCAAAACTATGTTCAAATGTTATATTCAAATAAATTGTCGTCTTATAAATTTTTATTAAACAATTTCATGCGGAGATCAAACATGAAAACCACTCTTCTCCTTACTTCTACTTTTTTATCAGCAATTGTGCTCAGTGCCTGTTCTTCAAATCCAACGAGCAATACCTTGGTTATCCAAAATGCCAACAGCCAATATGAAGTCACAGGTATGGGGAAATCTCAAATCATTGCTAAAAACAATGCCATTGCAACTGCAAATAAAACCTGTGGTAAATCAGCAGCTCCTGTACTTGTCAATGAAAAAACTGAATATCATGGTGCATTAAAAGGTGTCGTTGATGAAAAAACTGGTCAAATGATCAACGCTGCTGCTGGCGTCCTAGGTTCAGTGCTAGGCAAAAACAATACACTTGAAAAAGATACCGACTATCAAGTAACCCTCACCTTTACCTGTAAAGCAAACGGATAATTTTCTTTAAATCATTTTGTCTTCATAAAAAAAATCCCTCATCGAGAGGGATTTTTTAGCTTAGATCTGAATTGTTTGAAATATTCAAATGTATTAGCAATAACCATCCAAACGTGTCAAAGGCAATTTTTGACCAATGGCTTTTTCAATTTCAGGTAGATAGAACGCATCATCTTCTGATAAGAAACTAATACTCACGCCTTGAGTACCTGCACGGCCTGTACGACCAATACGGTGTACATAATCATCTGACTGTTCAGGCAAGGTAAAGTTGATCACATGGGAAACACCATCCACATGGATACCACGACCTGCAACATCTGTTGCAATCATGATGTTATGTTGACCATTTTTAAACTGATCCAACATTTTCAAACGTTTGTCTTGTGCAATTTCACCAGACAACATCACCACTTTATACCCATCACGTTTCAAATGGTCATATAAACGGCGCACTTGATCACGACGATTGGCAAAGATCATGACTTTTTCAATGGGTTCGTCACGTAAAATCTCTTGCAGAAGTTTATATTTATCTTGGTTTGACACCACATAAACACGTTGCTCAACGTCTTCATTGGTTTTCTTTTCAGGTTCAATCTCAACCGTAACAGGTTCAAATAACCACTGTTGCGCAAGATTTAATACATCGTAACTAAAGGTTGCAGAGAACATCAAAGTCTGACGCTGTTCTTTACGAGGTGAAAAACGAACAATACGTTTCACCGAAGGAATGAAGCCCATATCCAATAAACGGTCAGCTTCATCAATCACTAAAAATTCAATTTGATCAAGCCAAACTTCTTTTTGTTCAACAAAATCAATTAATCGACCCGGTGTAGCCACCATAATGTCTACAAAATTTTGATCAAGCATTTTCTTTTGCTTATCAAAATCCACCCCACCCAAAAGTGTCACGACATTTAAGTTTGTAAACTTAACCAACTCTTTTGCATCACTTTCGATTTGCAAAGCTAGCTCACGTGTCGGAGCCAAAATCAATGCACGCGGCTCACCACGAAAGCGTTGCTCTTTAATCGGGTTGTTAAGCAAGTCATTAATAACACTAATTAAAAATGCTGCAGTTTTCCCCGTACCCGTCTGAGCTCGACCAATAGCATCATGTCCTGCCAAAGTGTATTGCAAAACTTTTTGTTGAATCGGGGTCATTTCTTTAAACCCTAATGCATCAATCGCTTGCTTTAATTGAGGATGTAAATTGAGGGTTCCAAAACCAGATGACATATATACGTGCTCTAACGCTAAGGGAGTGTAAAACGATAGTATAAAACAAAAACGCCCCAATTTGACAATTGAGGCGTTATTCCTAATCGAAATTAGGAATTAGTCTAAAGGCTGAACTTCTTCAGCTTGGAAACCTTTTTGACCTTGAACAACACTGAATTCAACGCGTTGACCATCACGTAGTGAACGATGACCATCACCTTGAATAGCACGGAAATGAACGAAAACGTCATCACCGCCATTGCGTTGGATAAAGCCAAAACCTTTAGTATCGTTAAACCACTTCACTACGCCTTGTTCGCGAGCTGTCATAAGTTAATCCTCAGTTATTAAGAAAAAGGACCACCCGGTGTTGCAAACAGCAGAGCAAACAAGGGTTTAAAATATTTTTTATTTCAAAGCTTGTAATCATTCTGTATAACTATTAACAAAATCCCGGTTACATCCATTTGTAATGAAGCTATCAAATCATGAATGATCTGCGAAACTTCATTACGGCATCGAGCTTAACACGGGTTTGTGACAATTAATAGGATTTTTTTGGTTTATTCTTTAAAAAATTTGTGCTTTTTTTATCCATTTTTTTGAATTAGCACTTTTAAAAACTCTTATGTTATCAATATTTTCAAAAATGATTGGGTGGTCACTATTTTTTTGATAAAATCAAGCCAATTGCACAAAAAGACATTTTTCAAATTAAATGACAAACACATCACACTCTATTGTGGATATTGATGCATTGGGCCAACCCTGCCCTATGCCATTACTCTTATTAAAACGTCAATTAAAGAAAGCTGAGCCGAAACAACAATTTTTACTCAAGTCGTCAGATCCGCATAGTGAAATAGATATTTTGCGATATTGTGAGATTCATCAGATTAATTGTTGTTTTAAAAAAATTTCTGAAAATGAGTTCCATTATTTAATTGAATCTTAATCTGATTCATTTACAATCAAAGATTGCAAAATAGATCAGAAATTTACATTTCGCTACCCAATTTTCCTTAATTATGAATCACATTCTAATTATGATATGTGGATTGGTTAAACTATATTATCCGATAAGGAGAACTTATGAGTGACAGCAGCAATCAATTGATGCCCCTGTCATTATCTGCACCAGGTGTAAATCTTGGCGCATATATAAGCACTGTAAACCAGATTCCTATTTTAACGGCTGAGCAAGAAAAAGAGCTTGCCGATCGTTATTACTACGATCAAGATTTAGAAGCTGCAAAAATGTTGGTGATGTCTCACTTACGTTTTGTTGTACATATTGCGCGTAGTTATGCGGGTTATGGTTTACCACAAGGTGACCTTATTCAGGAAGGCAATTTAGGCTTGATGAAAGCCGTCAAACGTTTTGATCCAAATATGGGTGTAAGACTGGTGTCTTTTGCCGTGCATTGGATTAAAGCTGAAATTCACGAATATGTAATCCGTAACTGGCGTATTGTCAAAATCGCCACAACTAAAGCTCAGCGTAAACTGTTCTTTAATCTGCGTAGTTTAAAGAAATCAAGCAAAAAACTGACTTTAGAAGAAGCAAAATCTATTGCTAATGACTTAAATGTAACGCCTGAACAAGTCTTGGAAATGGAAGGTCGTCTGACTGCCTATGATGCAGCCTTTGAAGCTCAAGGTGATGACGATGATGAAGGTTCAACTCATGTTGCACCTGCGCTTTATCTCGAAGACAACCGTTACGACCCTGCTCGTTTGGCTGAAAATGAAGATTATGAAGAACAAAGCACCAATGCTTTGCATGATGCAATGAATCAGCTTGATGATCGTTCACGTAATATTTTACAGCGTCGTTGGTTAGATGATGATAAATCAACCTTACATGAACTCGCTGCCGAATATAATGTCTCTGCTGAGCGTATTCGCCAGCTTGAAAAAAATGCAATGGAAAAGATCAAAGTGGCGATGTCTTCCAACTAATGCTGTATTTTCAAAATTTTAAAAGGGCGCACTGCCCTTTTTTTATGCGTGTTTTTTATCAAGTTTTTTCTACATAAAGGCGACTAATGCTTTTTAGATAAAGTCTATTTATGTTAAGGTTGGGAACGATTTGATTTAGGTGAACATCATTATGTGGATTGCCATTTCAGCACTTAATTTGGCTTTGGCTGTCATGCTTGGTGCGTTTGGGGCGCATGGTTTAAAATCTTTTGCTACGCCAGAACAATTGGCTTGGTGGCATACCTCGACAGAATACTTTTTTTATCATGCTTTAGGTCTGTTTGGACTCGGCATTTTAGCCAAAGTTGCGCCTTCATTTCCGTTTAAAGCCAGCTTTATCTGTATACAGCTCGGTATTGTGATATTTTGTGGCTCGCTCTATCTCATGGCTTTCGGCGCACCTAAATTTTTGGGTGCGATTACACCGATCGGTGGCACATTGATGATTATTGGCTGGTTATTGCTTGCATGGAACGCGTTCAAATACGCAAAATAATCAACGTCTGATTTTAGGGAAAACCAATGCAGATTTTTTTAAATGGTGAGTTGCAAGACACAGCTTGCCAAAATCTATTGCAACTTATTCAAGAATTATCTTTAGAAGGTAAACGCTTTGCAGTTGAACGAAATGAAATGATCATTTCAAAAAGTAAACTTGAGCAAACCATTCTAAATGAAAAAGATCATATTGAAATTATTCACGCTGTTGGTGGCGGTTAACACGGAGCTCCCATGGAAGACACCCCCCTAATTATTGGTTCTCGTACATTTAAATCTCGTTTACTTGTGGGCACAGGTAAATATAAAGACATGAATGAAACTGACTTGGCGATTCGCGAAAGCGGTGCAGAAATCGTGACGGTCGCAATTCGTCGTGTCAATATTGGGCAAAATCCAGATCAACCCAATTTGCTTTCAGTCGTTCCACCTGAAAAATATACCATTTTGCCAAATACTGCAGGTTGTTTTGATGCCAATAGTGCTATCCGTACCTGTATGCTGGCACGTGAATTACTTGATGGTCATAACTTAGTTAAACTTGAAGTTTTGGGTGATGAGAAGACCTTATACCCGAATATCACTGAAACGCTAAAAGCAGCACAAACTTTGATTGAAGATGGCTTTGAAGTCATGGTTTATACTTCTGATGATCCAATTGTGGCGCAAGAATTGGAAAGTATGGGCTGTGTAGCCATCATGCCGTTAGGTAGTTTGATTGGTTCAGGGCTTGGTATTTTAAATCCGCACACGATTTCGATTATCAAAGAAAATGCCAAAGTACCTGTTTTGGTCGATGCTGGTGTAGGTACTGCAAGTGACGCAGCCATTGCGATGGAATTGGGTTGTGATGGCGTATTGATGAATACTGCGATTGCTGCTGCTCAAAACCCTATTCTCATGGCTTCTGCGATGAAAAAAGCGGTTGAAGCTGGTCGTGAAGCGTATCTGGCTGGACGTATGCCTCGTAAACGCATGGCAAATGCCAGCTCACCTGAAACTGGTTATTTCTTTAAATAAATATTTAAAAAATAAAGCAAAGCTATAACAAAGGATTCTTCGGAGTCCTTTGCATTGCATAATAAAAAGGTTCAATAATATAATGAAAATTATAAATTCAGCGATCGTATTAGGCTTTTCCTCTACATGCCTAGCAGCTCAAAACCCAAGCCAATTACAAAAATTTGTTCCTCAAAACTGGCAAATCATTTCTCAAGCTCAAGGTGATTTAAATCAAGATGGACTCAATGATGCTGCGATCATTATTCAACCTAAAAATCCTAAAATTTTAGATCGCAAATTGATGATCTTGATGAATCAAAATCATGTCTTACAACCCTATGCCACAAAACAAATACCTAAATGGACCTATCGTGATACTGAAAATTGTATCGATGATGCGATAGATGAAGACAGCATAAAAATCAATAAAAGCCTGTTAGACATCACATTTAATGGGATGAATAGCTGCTCAAATTGGTATGGTGAGTCGTGGACATATCGCTTTAAGCTTAGCCAGCAGCAATTTAAACTGATAGGATTTGAATATTGGTTTGCGTATAAAACAGATGGCAAAGCGACGCGTCATAGTGGTAATTTTTTAACGCAAAAATTGAAAACAACGATCTATAATGAATTTGATGATCAAATTAAACCTAAAATCACTTGGAAAAAACTATCTCAAATCCAACCTAATACTTTAGATAAAATCCAGTTACAAGATGATCAAAATTTTCTCAAGCAAATGATCAAATAAAGCCCCCTCTAAATATCATCCAATATAGCAACACAAAAATAGACTTAGACAACTTTATGGATAATAAATCATGCAAAATAAACGCTATAGCAAATTGATCATTCTGGGCTTCTGTAGCCTTCCTGCCTGCAATGTGCTGGCAGAAACACATCCTAATATACAAGCTTTCATTCCCAAAGGCTGGACCTTATTTCAGAAAGTTGAAGGTGATCTCAACAAAGATGGCCAAAAAGATATTGCGATGATTATCGAAGAAAAAAATCCTAAAAATATCGTAAAAAATGATGCGCTAGGCTCAGAAGAACTCGACCTAAATCCTCGTAAGCTTCTGATCCTATTTAAAGACCAGCAATCATACCGTCTTGTGGGTAGCAATGATACGATTCCAAGCGCCAATGATGCCGATGCACCTTGCTTAGCCGATCCCTTGGAAGAGTTTGATCCTTTAGAAATAAAAAATGGTGTGTTACAAGTCGCATTTCATTATTGGTATAGTTGCGGTTCTTGGTATGTAAACAATAATACCTATAGTTTTAGATATGAAAATACGCCTCAGCCAAATAAAGCTTCATTTAAACTAATTGGCTTTGACAGCACTGACTTTCATCGTGCCAGTGGCGACTCAAGCACTTATAGCGTTAATTTTCTCACAGGTAAAACCAAGTCCACTTCAGGTGCAAATGAATTTGCTGAACAAAAACAGAAGATCAAAACCACTTGGAGTAAATTAAAACAACGCTACGATCTATCTCTAAGCCAAATCAATTTCAAAGAAAATAATGACTTTGAATAGCAATCAAAATAACCAAATCGACCATTAAAAGTTCAAGATATTCAACGCAATCATAAAAAACCCAAACTCGTGTTTGGGTTTTTTAACATTAAAATTTAGAATAATTTTAAATCAAGGAATTAAACCTTCATCACGCATTGCGATTTGAACAGATTGACGTTCAGCAACTTTATTGCGTAGGGCAACAATATTTGGATAAGGCGTTAAATCATGCTGAATCACATTTGACCAGTTGGTGATCACGAATAAATATGCATCCGCTGGACCGAAACGATCATTTACCAAATAATCGAATTCTGATTCTTGTAGATAATTTTCAATATATTTTAAAATTTTATCAATTTCAGCATAAGCACGCGCACGCTCTTCTTCAGTCAATGCAGGACCAAAAAATACAGCATAAGCGTCATGCAATTCTGAGTTTAGATAACCTAGCCATTCTAAAACTTTGGCACGTCCCAAACCCGAAGGTGGGATCAAATCTTGCTTTGGATCATGTTGCGCGATAAACGGAAGCACAGCAACATTTTCAGTCAAGATCAAACCAGGATTAATTTCGAGTGCTGGCACATAACCTTTTGGATTGATTTCGTAATAATCTGCACCTTTTTCTGTTTTATGTGTTTTTAAATCAACCCGTTCTAAATCAAAATCAACATTAATTTCATTTAAAAGAATATGTGACGCAAGTGAACAAGCACCTGGAGAATAATACAACTTCATAAAATTTCCTTGTTATATAACCCTTACAGTTGTAAAACGCTTCGAACAAAGTTTCAAGCACTAACGCAGTTAAAATTGCAAAAAAGCGTAAATGAATATTGAAACTCGCTATCTATTTAAAATTTATGCACAAATACACATATTGTCCGAACAATCTTCTGCTTTATAGCAAAAATAGATATAACAGAGATATTTTTAAAAATGATGAAAAATAAATCAATCAATCTAAAATAAAAGTTCTCTTGTTTTATTTTCAACCATTTTGTTTGTTTAAGAGATGAAAAAAATATGATTTTATGATTTATATTTCAAAGATTCACATATTCTTGATCAAAAATACAGCTTCAAGAGAAAATTAGATATAAATTGTTATATCTTTTTATTGATATTTATCAATTTATTAATTTTACCGATAATTCCCTATATTCAGGTATAGCCAACCATTTAGAAAAAATGCAAAGTTCTATATATCTGATGTAGGAAGTACGATGTTGAATAGCAATATAATTTTACCCATACCTGTCATTGTCGTCAGTCATGAGCTGAGCAATCAATATAGAACAAATAATGTTCTAATACAGATTGGGTATACTGAAGAAAACATATACTTTTCAAATAATTTTGTAGAAGCAAAACAGCTTTTAGATCAAAATTCAGCATCATGTGCAATTGTAGATATTAGTGCCGATTTCACAGAAAGTATTTCATTCATCAAATTATTAAAATATTATGATCCAAGTATTATGGTATTAGCTATTTCACATTTTAAAAATAGAAATAATATGTTAAATGCCCTATCTGCGGGTGCGACAGGCTATTGCTATACACAGCAATCTGACCAAGATTTGCTTAATTCTGCTCGTATTACCATTCAAGGCGGTGCGCAAATCGATGCAGATATTGCATTACAAATATTGGATTATTTTGATGCTTTTGAAAAGCCGACAGCATTAAATCCAACCGCTTATCTTGATTTTCGTGACCGACAGATTTTAAATTGGGTGATTAAGGGCTTCAATACACAAGAAATAGCCAAAAAATTGAATGTCTCTCAATTCTCTATAGAATCCTTTGTTAAATTAATTTACCAAAAAATAAATCTATAAAATATTGGGAGAAATTTCACAGATTTCTCCCTAATTTTCCCATAGATAAATAATGATTTTCATTGTATCCATCATAAAATAAATCAACAATATAGTAGAAAATTCAACAAAATTTACGTTCCAAATCACTCAACCTTTTCAATTACTTCTTTAGTGTTTAGCGATAATTAGAATTTAATTCTCTACTTTGCCATCAGACATAATTTCTATAAGGTGCAAACTCAATCTATGTCTTGGATCATTTGGCCTAAAATTTACGTGATCGACTTACTGTAAATCACAAATTATTTAAAAAAAACCATAAGCGTTTGACATCCCTCTTTAAAGACTTAAAATACCGCTTTTGAATTTTCTATTCCGAGCTTATGTCAAACGAGAACATTGAAGCGCAAGTTGTAGAGCTAGACAATTTGCATGAGCACCGTGAAATTGTGACGTTTATGCGTCGTTCTTCGCCATTAAATACTTCACAAAAATCTGCGCTTGAACAATATCGTGATTTGATTTTGGAATACCCTGTTGGAGATTTACGCCAACATTTCGAACACCCAGAGCGCCCACTGACTGTTGAAATTGGTTTTGGTATGGGACGTTCACTTGTACTTATGGCTAAAGCCAATCCAGAACGTAATTTTGTCGGTATCGAAGTCCATATCCCTGGGATCGCACAGTGCGTCTATGAAGCTGGTATGGCTGGTGTGAACAATTTACGTGTACTTGATGCTGATGCGATCCAAGTTCTTAAAGAAATGCCTGACAATAGCATCAACTGTGTGCAACTCTATTTCCCAGATCCTTGGCAGAAAAAACGTCATTTCAAACGTCGTTTTGTGGCGCATGAGCGTATGCAATTGGTTGAACAAAAACTTGAAATGGGCGGTACTTTCCACTCAGCAACTGATTGGGAACCGTATGCAGAATGGATGCTTGATGTATTGGATAATCGTCCAAACCTTGAAAATCTAGCAGGTAAAGGCAATAGCTACCCTCGCCCTGACTGGCGACCTCAAACCAAGTTTGAACGCCGCGGTATCGAAGAAGGTCATAAAATTAATGATTTTATCTTTAAGAAAATCAATTAAAAATTGAATGATTTATTAGGGTCTGTTGACGTTTCAAATTGGTTGCGACTATGAGTATTTTTTAGATGATATGAGGCGTAGATTGAGAAATTTAGTGATCTAAATGACCAAGCTACAACGAAATAGCATCAAAAAATACTCTCGTCCTTTCGCTTCGCCTTGCGCTGCGAACAAAGTAGTACTTTGTTCTTGCTCAGGTTGTAGCTAAAATTATCTCAGGCTTCGTTACGAAATTTGAAAATGGTCTCGCCATTCTCTACATTTCGTGCCTTGCCTGCTCAATTTTAGCTAACAACGCAATTCAGTTGTGAAATGTCAACAGACCCTATTTAAATCTTCTTTTAAAGGCTATGTAAATCATAGCCTTTTTTATTGTCCATTTTCTATATAGCGCGGCTTTCCTGTTTTGATAACAGACTCAATTTTCAAAACACATAAATGGCACTTAATGATGTCGTTTTAAAATACCATTACTCATCAATTCATAAGCATTCTGTAAATCCGAATTTCCATTTTTTTCTAGCATCGTTTGATGCATATTTAAAATATTTGCATCACCACGCTTGGCTGGTCCTGTTTGCATCAAATACGGATCATTTTGTGTAGCTTTTAAAGCTGTTTCCATAATCAACGGATACAGCAAACTAAAATCAACCTGCTTCTGATCAACAATCTGTTTCGCCATGTCATAGCAATAATTTGTGAAATTACAGGCAAATACTGCAGCTAAATGCAAACTTAAACGTTGCTCTGAACTGTAGCAATAAACTCGTTGACTTAGGCTTGCAGCAATTTCTTGTAAAATAGCGAGATCACTTTCACGTGCTGTTTCAATAAATATTGGTGTATTTTTCCAATCAATATCACGCTCAAAGCTAAAAGTCTGTAAAGGATAAAACACACCTGAACGAGTATAGTATTTGCTTAATGTCTGCAAACTGGTACTTCCTGAAGTATGCACAACCAAAGCATCAGCAAAATAAAAGTGTGATTTTTGCATCATTTGTTCGATAGCTTGATCGCTGATCGCAATAATTACCAAATCAACTGCTTCAAATTTGGCAATACAATGGGTCGCTTGAGCAGAAACCAATTGTGCTAATTTTTCAGCATGATGAATATTTTGACTTAAAATTTGCACAATTTCATGTTGCGCAGACAATGCCAATGCAAGTTTTGTCGCAACCCGCCCCGACCCAATAAAACTAATACGCATAATTTTTTCAAAAAAGATTTTCTAATAGCATGCCAATAAAAAAAGGATGAATCAATTCATCCTTTTTATTTAATCTGCACTTAGTATAAATTTTCTCTTATATTTAAACAAATCAATAGACTTCTTTCATAAATAAAAAAATGATCAAGTATTCGGATGAAAAGTATCATACGGTCTCATTTGCCGTGAGTCATTCAATTTACTTTGCGTAGACAATCTTTCTTACTTTGTTTATGGACAAATGAGAAATATATTTCGCAAGAAAGCCATTGTCGAACAAATGGGCATACATCCTGAGCAATTTTTAAAGCACTGCTTTAAAAATTGCGGAACTCCCTTGTTCGACAGACGGCATCCTGCCTTAATCACAAATTTTATTAAGTTTTGAAGCAAAATAATGAGAGTATAAATCGAGCAACAAATGACTTATGCAAGAGTTCAAATCTGAACCTGATCAATTAATCTGCTTCTTAAGTGACTCAATCCTATCTTGGGTACGACTATTGAAACATTTGGTATATTGCATCTGCTGACTTTGCTCAATCATCGCGTTATCCCAATAATTTGATTGCTTTTGATATACCTCAGTATCATCATCACGATAAATGTTATACCGCTGCGCCAACACCTGACAATCAACATCTCGTTTTTCAAACCAGTCTTTTTGTTCTTGTTTCAATTGCTCTTTTTGCTCATTACTGAAAAGATCCCAAGTCTGATTGAGCAATTCAACTTGCTTTTTCTTATCTAAGTCTAATTCTTTTTGTCGAATATCCATGACTTTTTGCGCCAACTCTTTTTGTACAACATC
This sequence comes from Acinetobacter gerneri DSM 14967 = CIP 107464 = MTCC 9824, assembly GCF_000368565.1. Classification (GTDB taxonomy): domain Bacteria; phylum Pseudomonadota; class Gammaproteobacteria; order Pseudomonadales; family Moraxellaceae; genus Acinetobacter; species Acinetobacter gerneri. Next base: position 617,601 of record NZ_KB849544.1, read on the forward strand.
TTGTTTTTTATCAATAGAATCCCGCTCTTTCAGCATTTTGTTTTCATTTACATAAGCTTTATACAAAACAGCATGCAAAGCAATTTCACTGACACTTGAGATCACATTCTCTTGATTATTCACATTTAAACTATAGCCATCTTTGTCCGTTTTTATAATTTGAAAATTGAACTTACCTTTCAATTGATCATTTTCTAAAACCAAGTTTGCAGCTTGCTCTTCGATATAATCTCTCAAATTAATAGGATTTTCACGTTCATAACAGTCTTCATAGCAATCATTTCTCTCTGTAAATGCATTTTCCGCACGCTGTTGTAAACCTTTGGGAAATTGCACAATGATCTGGCCTTCACACTCAAGTTTATTGGTCTTGCTTGTATCTGCAGTCAGTGTCCGAACTTGATTAATTTTAAAACTAAGCCCCCGATTGATTTTATTTAATATGTCCTGATCTGCTGTATAGGCACTCTCTTGAAGTATTTTCTTATCAATCTTTTTTAAATAATCATTTTTCAATGTACTTTCAATCTGCTGTAAATTTTCAGGATGTGTACAACTCCACTCTGAAATTTGTTTTGCATCTTCTGCTTTCTTCTGTTTTTGACCACACCCCGAAATTAAAAAAGAAGAAAAAATTAAAATTAAAGCAATATGTTTCATCTGTATGCCTTGTTGTCGTTATGTGGCTCCTATTTAAAGCATTATTTCTCATTCTTTCAATGCTTTAATCCAAAAAAAAGACCTCGGATTTGAGGTCTTTTTCGCAGATTTTTCTTAAAATGTTATTTACTTACTTCAAATTCAATACGACGGTTTTTCAATTTACCTTCTGAAGTTGAATTGTCCGCAATCGGATTTTCTTGACCAAAACCTTGTGCAGTTAATTGCGCTTTACCTACCCCTTTGCTGATCAGGTAGTCGGCAACGGCTTTAGCACGTTTTTCTGATAAAGTTTTGTTTGAAGCAGCATTACCCACATTATCAGTAAAGCCTTTAACTAAAAGTTTTGCATCAGGCAATTTTGTCATCAATGCTGCAGCTTTATCCAAGATTGCTTTATTTTCAGCTGGGATATTTGCAGAACCTGTAGCAAAATTGATTACTTGTAAGTTTAGAGCTGAAGCAATGTCATCGATCTTGACATTATCACCCTGAATATTTGAAAGTGCTGCATCGGCTTGTGTATTACCACTATTCGCTGTATCTGCTGAACTTGCTGGTGCTGAAACTGCATCGGCAGATTGGCTTGCAGTAACTTGCAGATTTGGTACTAAACCTTTGATTTCATCTGCTAATTTTTGTGCTTGAGCTGCATCTGGCGCTTGAATGGTCAACTGATTACCAATCCATGCCAATGAAACATTTGGAATGCCTTTGATTTTTGCTAATACTTGATCAATCGCATTTTGATCAGTGAAATCGCTCGCATATTGACTATCTGCTGTTGCATCACAATTATCCGCGCCAAAAACTGATTTTACTTTCGCTTTCAATTGATCAATAAAACTTTGACTTCCTGTGCTTACTTGACAGCTGGTGATATTGCCATCACTGCCTGTAGCCAAATGTAATTCAGCTGCCTGTGCTGTCGTCGCAGCTGAAGATACTGGAACCGCATCATCTGTAACAGGTTTTTTACTACTGCATTGTTTAAAGAAGAATGCAGCCAAAGCTGCCAAAATAATTAAACCAATAATCGGCAACAACCAATTTGATTTTTTTGGTTCATTGGTTGATTGAAGAGGAGCGGATTGAACTGTAGATGCGGTAGTTGCTGCACCTGTCGTATGTGTTGTAAAGCTTTGACTTGGCCCAACATTTAGGCCAATCGCTGCAAAAAATGCAGTCGCCCAAGCTGGTAATGCTGCTTGGATATTACCCCATTGCGCTTGAATCAGCTGAAATATACCGTGTTTGTCATCTGAATCAGCTTGATCACCTAACAATTTCAATGCAGGTGCAATCGAATGATTCAGCGTATTTTCAATCTCATTACTTGGCGCTTGACCGCCAATCAATCCTAAAAATTTTGAAACAACCTCTTGATTTCCGAATAAATCTCCAAGTCTCGGATTTAGATTTTGTTGTAAAAGGCTAATCAATTCTGGTTTTGATTTGAAGAAAGTAAGTAGAACCGGATAGAAAGCGCTTAGCGCTCCAATTTTTTCATCTTGAAACTGGTTATCGCCTTGTAAAATATGTGGCGTAACCTTGTCTTTTAGTAGCTCGATAATATTCATAAGGATGAATACTCCTTTGTTCATTGTTGTTTTTACTTTTGACTACGGTGCTAAGGCTCTATTGTATAGGCTATTTTTTATTCTAAATTTATATATGAATCATTGATATATTTTTTTGTAGCAATTTCACATTTTAAGTAACAAAATAAACTAACTTAAGTTGATTTATTTTTAAGATAAATTAAATGTGAATATTTAATAGAATTCTTACATAAGTCATTTTTTGCACAAATTTATAATCTCATCATTTTGCAATTAAGGCAGGATGCCGTCCGTCGAACAAGGGCTACAGGGATGTATGCCCATTTGTTCGACAATGGCTTTCTTGCGAAATATATTTCTCATTTGTCCGAAAACAAAGTAAGAAAGATTGTCTACGCAAAGTAAATTAAATGACTCACGGCAAATGTGACTGTATGATATTTATTTATCCAAATAACCTGATCATTTTTAATTTATGAAAAAAGTCTAATAAAATTTAAATTTTTATCTGTTAGGCTCACCCCATACTGTTTTTTGCAGTTAAGATAAAATTAACTCATTAAATTTTCTATTTTTATTACACAAAATTACAAACAATAAAAAAGTCGGACTCATCCGACTTTTTAAATAGCTTAAGCTAGAGTTTTATATTTTTATCAAAAAGCAAAAGTACGAATCGTTTTACCTTTGACTGTTTGATTGATCAATGGTGTATTTTTACCTTGCGATAAAATACTGTCTTTTGAAACCGTCCATTGTAATTCTGGATCAACCAAAACCAAACCTGATTCTTGTTGCCAAACTTCTAAAATATTGGCTACTTTTGCAGGTGCAAGGGTTACTTTTTCAACCCATTGTAACGGCGTAAAGACACCCTCATCGACTAGTGCAACACCAAATGCAACATAGGTATCAAATGCTGTAATACCTGATTCAGTTTCTGCAAATGGAGCCATTTTCGCTGAGCCACTTAAAGGTTCATGATGCGTACAAATTGCATCAATAACACCTTCTTTTACCGCTTGGCGTAGTTGTTCTTTGTCTTGAATCGAACGTAAAGGTGGGCGTACATGCGCCAAAGCATTAAAGCCATCAATCAACTCTTCAGTCAAATGCAATTGATGCATTGCCACATCTGCAGTCACAGGTAAACCTTTGGCTTTCGCAGCTTTAATCAATTCGACAGAAGCGCCACATGAAAGCAATCCAAAGTGAGCACGTACACCTGTAGCTTCAATCATGATTAAATATTTTGCGATCGCAATCGTTTCTGCAATCGCAGGAATCATCGGCAAACCTTGGCGTGATGCGACAAAACCTTCATGCACACAACCATCTTTTGCAATCTCAGGTTCTTCTGCATAAAACACAACAGTAAGATCTAGACCTGCTGCATATTCAAGGGTACGAATCACCACATCATCATCTTCAAATGTCGCATTTGCATTTGAAACTGCTGTACAACCACCCTTTTTCAAACCACCCATATTGGCAGGTTGTTTACCGTTCAATCCTTGAGTCTGTGCACCAATGATACGCATATAAATGCCACCATCGAGCTTAGCTTTTTCAACCAAACCATGGATAAGTGCACCATTATCTTGAACAATTGGCTTAGAATCTGGTGGAGTAATCACGTGCAAAATACCGTTTTCACGTGCCGCAGTACCTTCTGATTTTAATGTACCGTGTTGTTGTTGCCCCGGTTCACGCAAACGCGCACACAAGTCAACCATGGTAGGCATTAACCATTTACCTTGTCCATCGATGGTTTCATCAATGCGGGCAGGATTTTCGATCAATTTACCATTTTCAATAAATACAGTTTGTACGTTATCGATATTTCGGATTGGATCTAATACGCGTACATTTTCAATTTTTACAATACTCATGTGATCCACCCTTATAACGATACTGCTTCAATTAAACCTTTTTCTTGCAACTGACCTTGCATTGACAATGCAAGTACTGCCATTCGAACAGCAATACCATTGGTCACTTGATGCAAAATCACCGATTGCGGTCCATCAGCAATACTTGATGCGATTTCCACACCACGGTTCATTGGCCCTGGATGCATCACGATACAGTTTGGTTTTGCAAGAGCTAAGCGGCGCTCATCCAAACCATACATTTTGTAAAATTCAAGCTGTGAAGAAAGTGCTGGAGATTCGATACGTTCATTTTGGATACGTAAAGCAATAATCACATCACAGTCAGCGACGCCATCGTCCATTTTATTGAACATACGCACGCCATAATCATCAAAGCCCACTGGCAATAATGTATTTGGTCCAATCAAACGAATATCTTTACAGCCCAGCGTTTGCAATGCTGCAACATCTGAACGTGCTACACGTGAATGCTTAATATCACCAATAATGGCAACACTTAACTCTTCAAATGGTTTTTTGGTTTCACGACGAATCGTCAACATGTCAAGCATAGCTTGCGTTGGATGCGCATGACGACCGTCACCCGCATTGATAATCGCAACATGTGGACAAACTGTTTGCGCTATAAAATGCGCAGCCCCAGAAGATGAATGTCGCACGACAAAAATATCAGCTGCCATCGCTTCGAGATTCCAAAGCGTATCACGCAGCGTTTCCCCTTTTGATGTGCTTGAACGTGCAATATCAATATTTAAAACATTGGCAGAAAGACGTTTTGCCGCAGCCTCAAAAGTTGTACGTGTACGAGTAGAATTTTCAAAAAATAGATTCATCACCGTGCGACCTTCTAATAGGTTATTGGTCACAAGCTGGTTTTGATCATTGATAAAAGAATGGGCTGTATCTAATATTTTGGTCAGCGTTTCTTTGGAAAGACCTTCGATGGTAATGAAATGTTTAAGATGACCATCTTGGTTGAGTTGAATCTGGCTCGGAGTATGCAATGCCGCCAAGTGCATGAGAGATTCCCTATACGTTAAGTTAACGTATTATACAGATATTTATATCTATTTGGCAGTTGAAGTTTTGGGCAGTTGAAAGAAATTTATTTCACCTTGTTTAAAATTTAAAATAATAAATTATATTTCAAACAGTTAAACTCAATAATTTTCCATAAGCTTTATAAATGAGAATAGACCACGGTCAGGACAGCACATTTTTTAAATGCAATCTAAATCATTTTATTTGCCAAAATAGTCAATGTTTCAAACATTTTAGGGATGAAAATATCCCCAACACATCTGCAAAGAAATCATGATTAGCACTATTCCCATCAACATATTGAAAATATGCGCACGATTACCTTGATTTAAAAATACAGCAAGCTTCTCGCCAACAATTCCCCAGACCATCAAAGATAAATAACACACCACAAAATAAATCAGCACGAACAATAGTAAAATATAAGCGCTATGTTCACTCGAAAAAATAGCCGTACCTGCAACCGCAGCAATCCATGCCTTTGGATTGAGCCACTGTAAAAGTGCGCCTTGCATAAAAGTGGGAATTTGCGCATTGTCTTTAACGGAAATCTTCTCTGCTTTGGCTCGAAAAATATTCCATCCGATCCAAACCAAAAGTAAAGTTCCTAAAACTGTAAAAATGTCCAATAAAATTGGATATATCACGATAATTTGATACAAGCCAAAACAAACCGCTGCCAAAAGTAAAGTAAAACCAATAGTCGCTCCAGATATAAAAGCAAATGTCCGTTTGAAGCCATAATTCATACTGCTAGACAAAATTGCGATATTGACAGGTCCCGGAGAAATGGACATCGACAATGAAAATGTAAACATGGATATCAGTAGTGCAAGCATTTTTATTTTCTAGTTGATCTAATCCTTGCCATTTAGATTAGGTAAATAAAATATATTTCAAGTTTTATTTTCCACATATTTTAAAAGAATCCATTAAAAATTTGCTTCATTGCACTCTGACGCCTCTTTTTGCCATAAAAATAAGTTAAAATACGCGTTTGCTTTATTGCCTTTGGAAATTTGCATGTCTTCATCACCACGTCTTTCTACATATTGGGTCACCTGTGCAGATGGGCTTGAAACCTTATTAAGCGAAGAAATTGAAGCTTTAGGGATACAAAATATTGAACGTTTCCCGGGTCGCTTAGTATTCAAAGGCACTTTGGAAAATGCTTATCGCATCTGTATGTGGTCACGTTTAGCATCGCGCGTGTTATTACCGATTCATACCTATGAACTTGAACATAGCCATGATGCACGTGATGTTGCTGAAGAATTATATGAAGGTGCGATCAGTTTCGATTGGTCATTAATTTTTGCACCACAAAGTACTTTTGCCATCCGCTTACATGCGGAGCGTGAAATCAAGGTCAATACCCAATTTGCGACTTTACGTGCCAAAGATGGTGTCGTTGATTCATTTATGGAAGCTGTAGGTCGTCGTCCAAGTATCGACACCAAGCAACCTGAAATTACCCTCTATGTGTTGGCTGGTAAAACAGCACATACTTTCTGCCTCGATTTATCAGGTGATTCATTACATAAACGTGGCTATCGCCGCTTTATGACTGATGCGCCAATTAAAGAAAACTTAGCAGCGGCAATCTTACAAAAAGCAAAACTCAAAGAACGCAATCCAGACATCATTCTTGATCCTATGTGTGGTTCGGGTACATTTATTATTGAGTCATTATTGATTTTGACTGATCGTGCACCCGGCTTAGTTCGTCGTTTTGGTTTTAATGGTTGGAATGGTCACGACCACGATTTATGGATGTCGATTAAGGCAGAAGCTGCTGATCGTCATCAAAAAGCCATGAGTGAGCCTTTACCGCAGTTCTATGCCTTTGATGCTGACTGGGAAGCGGTAAAAGCCACTAAACAAAATATCATTGCCGCAGGTTTCGAATCGCTACTCGATCAAATCCAAATCGAAGAACGTACACTTGCAGATTGGCCAGATTTTAAAACTGAAGGCAAAAAATCGCTTGTTGTAACCAACCCTCCTTATGGTGAACGTTTAGGTGATAAAGCATCAAACAAAGCATTGTATTTAGGTTTATCTGCGCTTTTACAAAAGAATTTCCCTAAACAATATGCTGCGGTGATTGCATCTCAAATCGAGCAAGCAGACGTATTGGCTTTAAATGATCCACAAACTTTACGTTTGATGAATGGTAAATTGCCTATTTATATCCGTTTAGGTGAAATCAAACCTGCAACGGTTTCAAAACCATTTTTAGATACATGGCAGCCACAGCAATTTGAAGCTATCGAAGGTGCTGAAGACTTTGCCAATCGTTTGCAAAAAAATATGCAAACTTTCAAAAAATGGGCAGTCAAAGATAACGTATATTGCTTACGTTTATATGATGCAGATTTACCTGATTTTAATGTTGCTGTCGATTTGTATGGTGATCGTTTGCATGTTCAAGAATATGCACCACCGAAAAAAATTGATCCTGAAAAAGCCAAAAAACGTTTCAATCTGGCTTTAGCTGCGATTCGTGCTGTGACTGGTTTAAGTCGAGATGCTATTTTCATCAAAACACGTGCTCGCCAAGAAGGTAAAACGCAGTATATGAAGCAAAGTACAGCTTCTAAACGTTTTATCGTTCAAGAAGGCAAAGCAAAAATCTTGGTCAATTTGACAGATTATCTCGATACAGGTTTATTCCTTGATCACCGTCAAATGCGTTTGCGTATTGCCAATGAAGCTAAAGGTAAACATTTCCTCAATCTTTACAGCTATACCTCTACAGCAAGCTTACACGCTGCTTTAGGTGGTGCTGCAAGCACGACCAGTGTCGATTTATCCAATACTTATTTGAACTGGTCCAAAGAAAACTTTGTACTCAATGGCTTAACTGTAGATCATGTCGATGAACAGCATCAGTTTTTTGCCAGCGATTGTTTTGAATGGCTAAAAGAAGGTCATGAGCAATATGATCTGATCTTTATCGATCCACCGACATTCTCAAATTCTAAAAAATTCTACGGGACTTTTGACGTACAACGTGACCATATTTCCTTGCTAAAACGTGCCATGAACCGCTTAGCAACTGATGGTACTTTATACTTTTCAAATAACTATCGTGGCTTTGAGATGGACGAAGAAATTGAAGCAACATTTGATGTTGAAGAAATTTCAAATGAAACTGTCGGTCCAGACTTTAAACGTAATTCAAAAATTCACCGCGCTTGGAAAATTAAACATTTTCCAGTCTAATTGATTGGGCGATTTTGTTTGAAAATAAAAAGGAGTTCCATTGGAGCTCCTTTTTTATGACATAAGCAAAACTTAAACCGTCATCAAATACTACTTTGATTGACCCTTTTTGAAAGCTCTTCAGCACTTTCTACTCTTTCTGAGTAACGGTCTGTCAAAAAATCAGACTGACCTCTAGTCAATAGTGTAAATTTATACAGCTCTTCCATCACATCTACAATACGATTGTAGTATGCGGATGGCTTCATTCTGTCATTTTCATCAAATTCTAAAAATGCTTTTGCAATTGATGATTGATTGGGAATGGTCAGCATCCGCATCCATCGCCCTAATATACGCATTTGATTAACTGTATTGAAGGATTGTGAGCCTCCGCATACCTGCATCAAGGCTAATGTTTTCCCTTGAGTAGCCCGAATTGCTCCAGCAGCTAGAGGTATCCAGTCAATTTGTGCTTTGAAAATAGAACTCATCGAACCATGACGCTCTGGAGAACACCATACCATTCCTTCTGACCACGCCAACAATTCATGTAACTCTTTAACTTTAGGATGAGATAACGCTTGATCATCAGGTAAGGGCAAATCTTTGGGATGAAAAATACGAACCTCGGCACCAAAATATTGTAAAATTCTGCCCGCTTCTTGAACAGCCAACCGACTAAATGAGCGTTCTCGAGTAGATCCATACAAAAGTAAAATACGAGGAGCGTGTTCAACTGGTTTTGCCTGAACCTTTTCAAAACTAGGTCGATCCAAAAGATCCAATTTGATGTTGGCTAGATCCATTTGATATTTATACCTCTTTTTTAAAATATTTATTTTTTAGCCACAATGATACGCTTACCAAACTGATCAATACAGGAACTTCAACCAATGGTCCTATCACTGTAGTAAAAGCTACAGGTGAAGCCAATCCAAACGTTGCGATGGCAACTGCAAGTGCCAATTCAAAATTATTGCCAGCTGCTGTAAATGAAATAGCGGTCGTTTTAGCATAGTTATTACCCATCCATTTGCTCATGAAAAAGCTAATGAAGAACATCACAACAAAATAAATCATCAGAGGAATGGCAATGATAAGGACATCTAATGGCAGACGAATAACATCAGCACCTTTAAGGCTAAACATCGCCACAATGGTAAATAACAATGCAATCAAACTGATCGGACTAATCTTTGCAATAAACACAGACTGATACCATTGCAATCCCTTAGCTTTAACCAAGATCTTTCGGCTCAAAAATCCCAATAGAAATGGAATACCTAAATAGATCAAGACAGCATGTGTAATTGTCCAAAAACCAACCTGTATCACTTGCGCTTGCATACCAAAATAAGGAGGTAAAACAGTGAGGAAAAACCAAGCATAGGTGCTAAAAAATAAAATTTGGAAAATACTATTAAACGCAACTAAAGCTGCGACATATTGATTATCACCACACGCCAAGCCATTCCATACCAACACCATTGCGATACAACGTGCTAATCCAATCAGAATTAGACCCGTCATATATTCAGGATAAGAATGTAAAAAAATCAATGCCAATGCAAACATCAAGCAAGGTGCAATCAACCAATTCTGCACCAAAGAAAGCATTAAGGTGCGCTTGTCTTTAAAAACGTCTGTTAAATTTGCATAATCCACTTTGGCTAGCGGTGGATACATCATCAAAATAAGCCCGATCGCAATTGGAATATTGACAGAATCAATGCTTAGAGTATTTAAACTTTCAGAGACTTGTGGAAACAGCACACCTATTGCAACACCCAAAGCCATTGCCATAAAAATCCATAGCGTGAGATTTCGGTCTAAAAAAGAAAGTTTTGCCATCACTCGATATTCACTTATTTTTTAAAAGATTAATTTTAAAATACCTATTCACATGAAATAGGGATCATGCAAGATTTACCTGATTGGTTTTCTAAGATGCTTTCTTGCTGAATAATATTTAACACAGACTTTGCCCACGCTGGTAAATCTGGATTTAAACGGTAATACACCCATTGCCCTTGTCTTTGATCAAGTAAAATAGAAAGGTTTCTCAACAAGGCCAAATGCCTAGAAATCTTGGGCTGGCTCAATTCAAGAAAAGATGAAAATTCACAGACACACACATTCTGTTTCAACATCACCAATTTTAAGATATCCAAACGCGTCGGATCTGAAAGGCATTTAAAAAAATCGGTTTGATCCATTTTCACGACTCTTACATAAACTATTGCGAATATACGCATATCCATATATAAATGCAATCTTGCTTTTCTCGGTTATTAGATCATGGCAGTAAATATAAAGATTTATCACAATCCAGCATGCGCAACATCAAGAAATACTTTGGCATTGATCCGAAATACAGGCCATGAGCCAGAGATCATTGAATATTTAAATACCCCACCAAATAAGAGAGAACTCATTGATCTTATTCAAAGTTCCGGCTTGAGTATAAAAGAAGCTTTACGTAAAAATGTTGAACCCTACACTCTGCTTGAACTCGACAAAATCCCGTACAATGATGATCAAATCATTGAATTTATGCTTAAATATCCAATTTTGATCAATCGCCCCTTCGTCAAAACAGAACTAGGCACTCGATTATGCAGACCGTCGGAAATTGTTTTAGATATATTATCTCAGCCTCAACTTCAGGCATTTGCCAAAGAAGATGGTGAAGTCATCATCAATGAACATCTACAACGAGTTAAATAACAAGACTCACCAAGACTCTTACAATCTGAGCAATATCGCTATACAGCTAAGCATCATTAAATTGACTTAATGATGCTTAGAAAATTATAAATTAACGAGCTACAGGCACTGAACTATCTTTAGGATTCACATAAATAGTCACATGATCTGCAGTTTCGATTCTGACATTATTATTTTGCGCACTGCGTCCTACAATATAGTAACGAACCTTTTGTGGTGAATAATCCTTACTCGTATCCGAAACAGGAGTCAAATCGATGGTCTTCTTTTGCACCTGTGATACAGATAGTACCCCTGCATCCAAGTTAGCCTTTTGAGCTTTCGCTGCTCTATCTTTGGCAATACGATCATGGCTAGCATATTGATTATCTTGGGAAAGTTGGACATCTTCTTGCACTGCTGAAATCACAATTGGTGTCAATCTGGCAAGGTGATCTGTCTGATCTGCTAGCGCATCATCATCCAGCGCTTTTGCTGCATACGCACTGCCCAATACGAAATTTGAAAATAGTAGAAATGACGTAAATTTGATCAAAGTTAAATTAAATTTATGCTCCATTTTCAACGTCTTCCCTTTTTATTATTACTCACAAAAAATTAACAATTATTTTCACTATGTGCAATATCTATACATATTTTCCCGATAAGAGGTTAAATTCTATTTATATATTTAACAATCCACCTACGCTAAACAATTTAGCTCAAGCATAAAAAAACCTAGCCGAAGCTAGGTTTTTTTTACATGAAATATTAACTTAATTTCACTTTTTCAAAATCAAGATGACCATCTTGTGCTGTGATCAAAATTTTATCGCCAGGTATAAAATCACCTGCGAGAAGTTTTTGAGCCAATGGATTTTCCACTTGTTGTTGGATCGCACGTTTCAATGGACGCGCACCATATACAGGGTCAAATCCAGCATCAATCAAGATATCAAATGCAGCATCATCAATGCTTAAGCCAACTTCACGTTCATTCAAACGAGCACGTAAGCGATCCAATTGAATGTCTGCAATGCCACGAATTTGTGATTTTTTAAGTGAATGGAAGACCACTAACTCATCAATACGGTTAATAAATTCTGGGCGGAAATGTTGTGAAACAGCATTCATCACCACAGAACGGACATCATCATCACTTGCACCATCACCCAACTCACGAACATCACTTGAACCCAAGTTCGAAGTCATGACGATCACTGTGTTTTTAAAATCAATGGTACGACCTTGCGAATCAGTCAATCGACCATCGTCAAGCACTTGTAGCAAGATATTAAAGACATCTGGATGTGCTTTTTCCACTTCGTCAAATAACACCACACTATATGGTTTACGACGTACAGCTTCGGTCAACACACCGCCTTCTTCATAACCAACATAACCCGGAGGCGCACCCACTAGGCGACTCACAGAGTGTTTTTCCATAAATTCAGACATATCAATACGAATCATATGGTCATCACTATCAAACATAAAGTTTGCGAGTGCTTTAGTTAACTCTGTTTTACCAACACCCGTAGGACCTAAGAACAAGAACGAAGCACTTGGGCGGTTCGGGTCTGAAAGTCCCGCACGTGAACGACGGATCGCATTGGATACTGCAACCACAGCTTCATCTTGGCCAACAACACGATTGTGTAAAAACTCTTCCATATGTAAAAGTTTTTCACGCTCACCTTGCAGCATTTTTGAAACTGGAATACCTGTCGCAGCACTCACGACTTCAGCGATTTCATTTTCAGTCACTTTGGTACGAATCAATTTTGGTTCTTCGTTAACTTCAGCTACTTCTTCAGCTTCAAGACGTTTTTGCAACTCAGGAATAACGCCATATTGCAAACGACTCGCTTCTGCCAAATCACCTTCACGCTGTGCTTTTTCAAAGGCTGTACGTGCTTTATCAAGTTCAACTTGGGCTTGATTTGTACCCTCAACCAAGGTTTTTTCGGCACGCCATACTTCTTCGAGGTCGTTATATTCTTTTTGAACTTCTGCAATTTGTTTTTCTAAATGCTCAACTTCAGCCTTAGATACAGAATCAGCATCTTTTTTTACTGCTTCCAATTGCATTTTCAATTGAATCAAACGACGATCTAAACGGTCTAAAGGCTCAGGTTTTGAGTCAATTTCCATTTTGATACGTGAAGCTGCTTCATCAATCAAATCAATGGCTTTATCAGGCAACTGACGATCAGTAATATATCGATGCGACATTTTTGCAGCAGCAATAATCGCTGAGTCTAAAATTTGCACACCATGGTGAGTGGCATATTTTTCTTTTAGACCACGTAAAATCGCAATGGTATCTTCCACACTTGGTTCTTCAACCAAAACTTTTTGGAAACGACGTTCAAGTGCAGCATCTTTTTCAATAAATTGACGATACTCGTCCAATGTCGTTGCACCAACACAACGTAGTTCACCACGTGCAAGTGCAGGTTTAAGCATATTCCCTGCATCCATCGCACCATCACCTTTACCAGCACCGACTAAGGTATGCAATTCATCGATGAATAAAATGATTTCGCCATCATATTTAGCCAAATCTTTTAGAACAGCTTTTAAACGCTCTTCAAATTCACCACGATATTTTGCACCCGCAAGTAAAGAACCCAAGTCCAAAGATAAAACGCGTTTACCTTTTAAACTCTCAGGTACTTCGCCATTGACGATACGCTGTGCCAAACCTTCCACGATTGCAGTTTTACCCACACCCGGCTCACCGATCAGCACTGGGTTATTTTTGGTACGACGTGACAAGACCTGAATCGTACGACGAATTTCTTCGTCACGACCAATCACAGGGTCAAGTTTGCCCGCCATCGCACGTTCAGTTAAGTCGACGGTATATTTATTTAATGAGTCACGTTGATCTTCATGATTATTGCTCATGACTTTTTCGTCACCTCGAATATTTTCTATCACTTTACGTAGACTATCCGATGTTACGCCTACGCCATTTAATAAAGTTTTGGTTGCACCAGTATCAGCAAGACCGAGTAATACCCAATCAGTCGATAAAAACTCATCTCCTGCTTTTTGTGCATAACTATCCGCAAGATTTAAAGCTCTCACAGCTTCAGGATTGAGATTGATATCTCCTGTCGGATTGGATAGCTTTGCTGCATCATTTAAAGCTTGATCGAGCTTTTGTTTTAAATCTCTTAAATTTGCACCTGCTTGTTGCAACAAGCTGATATTGGCAGGCTCTTCAAGCAAACTTGCCAATATATGAATACTTTCAATTGCGGTATTGTCATTTCCCATAGCCAATGATTGCGCATCGGATAGGGCTTGCTGCAGGCGGTTTGTAAATTTTTCAAAACGCATTCTTGTTATTCCTCACAACAAATTTTGTACTTGATGGATATATGGGAACGGTTTTCTAAATTTCAAATATAATTTTATATATTTTTCATAAAGTTATATTTGCAAAGCAAAATATACGACAGTATTAATATTGGTATATCTATGAGATTTTTCAAGTAATACCATGTAAATTTTGTGACTTTTTGCGTGATTCACCATTTACAGCACAAATTCATCACAAGTGATTAATGATTTACTTATATAATTTAAGTGAAAATGGCTTTGATGATTATTTTAAAATATGAAACTAAAAAAATTACTGATCAGTTTGCTCACTTTGAGTTTAAGTTCAATGAGCTTTGCTGCCCTACCCAAAGATTCACGACGTGCAGGTGGCATCGCTGTAATTCCTTTAAGTGACAGCATAGACAAAGTCAGTTACCAAAACCGCCCTGTCATGATCGTAAAAGAAAATGCACAAAAATATGCCATTTTCGGGATTCCACTCTCTGCCCCTTTAGGCAATTTACAACTTGAAACCAATCAGAATCCGATCAGCATTTCAATCGCAAGTTACCCCTATGCCGAGCAGCACATCAAGTTGAAAGATCAAAGCTATGTCAATCCTGACCAAGCTCAACTAGATCGCTATGCTCAAGAAGCCAAAGAACAAAATGCTGTTTATCTTTCATTTAGTCCAGCACAATGGGCAAGTTTTCCAAACTTTATCGTGCCAACCAAGGGTAAATTTAGCAACTCATTTGGCCGCAAACGCTTTTTCAATGGCGAACAGCGTGCTCCCCATAGTGGATTAGACATTCCAGCGCCCGTTGGACAAGCTGTAGTCGCTCCTACAGGAGGTGTCGTTGTGCAAACAGGGAATTACTTTTTTAACGGCAATACCGTGATGATCGACCATGGGCAAGGACTCATCAGCATGTTTTGCCATTTAAACGCCATCAAAGTGAGTATCGGACAACATCTCAATCAAGGCGATTTAATTGGCTTGGTTGGAAAAACTGGACGTGTCACAGGACCACATTTACATTGGGGCATGAGTTTGAATGATGCTCGAGTAGATCCACAATTGTTTTTAAATAAATAACAAATCCATGCTCAAAAATGAAATGATTCAAGTAATCGTTTCATTTTTGTCTGCTAGCAAATAATAAAATTTAATTGTGTTAAAAATTTCCTTGAAAACTATTCATTTTTTTCACTCAAAAACTACATAAGTTCTTGTTCAGGCCATTCTAAAAAAACATTAAAAAAAGCGTCAAAATATTAAACCGAGGAGCATCAAAACCGAGTTTTTTATCATTTAAAAAAATGATAGATAATGAATAAATAATTGGTAATTAGAACAAAAATTTGTGAATATCAACTTTTTAGCATCTTTGAAACATTTTGTAATAATTTAAAGGATTCAAAAAACCGCTTTTTATTATTTCCAATAAAAAACACATTATAAAATCAAAAAGTCGATTATATAATCGACTTTTCACGGTAATTATAAGATGTTATTAGGCAGGAATAATCTCAAAATCATGGGTGATGACAACGCCACCATCTGAGAGCATTTTGCTTGCAGAACAATACTTTTCAGCAGAAAGTTCGACAGCTTTTGCAACTTGTTTTTCTTTTACATCATGCCCAGTTACGACAAAATGTAAATGAATTTTTGTGAAAACTGCTGGGATTGTGTCAGCACGGTCAGCTTTTAACTGGCATAAGACATCCGTCACATCTTGGCGAGATTTCTTTAATATAGTCACAATATCAAACGAAGCACACCCACCAAGTCCCATTAATATGAGTTCCATGGGACGTGGTCCTCTGTTTTCACCACCATATTCGGCAGAACCATCCATAATGACTTTGTGACCACTTTCTGATTGTGCCTCAAAAGCGACATTCTCTAACCATTGAACGCTTGTTTGCATTGCAAGTCCCTAAAAAACACTATAAATTACGAGTTAGCTGTAACACTAGCATAAATTGAGTTGATAAGGAATTTCACTCTGTGCTTCTGCGTGACAATTTTATTTAGATCTTTGATCTGTTATTTATCCAATTCGGAATTGATTAGCATGGTTTCTAATTTTTCACATTTAAGTACAGATGCTTTGTCTCCAGGCCAACTCCCTGAATCTGTCAAAGCGTTATTGAAGCGTGCTTACATTAATCGTTTTCCTAAAAGAACAACGATCGTTGATGCAGGCAGTGAGTCAAAATCACTATACTTAATTTTAAAAGGTTCGGTTTCAATTATTCTTCGTGAAGATGACGAACGCGAAATTGTTGTTGCCTATTTAAATCCAGGGGACTTCTTCGGGGAAATGGGGTTGTTTGAACCAAATCCTCAACGTACTGCTGAAGTGCGTACACGTGATACTTGTGAGATCGCAGAAATTTCTTATGACAATTTCCACGAATTGAGCAAACAGTATCCTGATCTAAGTTACGCAGTTTTCGCACAGCTCGTTCGTCGTTTAAAAAATACTACACGTAAAGTTACAGACCTTGCATTTATCGATGTGTCTGGTCGTATCGCTCGCTGCTTGATTGATCTTTCAACTCAACCAGAAGCGATGATTTTGCCAAATGGTCGTCAAATCCGTATCACACGCCAAGAGATTGGTCGTATCGTCGGATGTTCACGTGAAATGGTTGGTCGTGTTCTTAAAACACTTGAAGAACAAGGCATGATCGAAACTGATGGTAAAGCAATTTTGATTTTTGATTCATCACTCGAAGAAACATCATTTGAAGCAGATGGTGATGATTTTGACGATGAAGAATAAGTTCTTATTCTAAATATATCCTTATTTTAAAAGCAGATCTTCGGGTCTGCTTTTTTTTTAGCATTTAATTAGTGTCAAATCATCTTTATTTACATGATTATAAATATATTTACTTTCTACTACTCTAAAAATTCAGTTATGGTGTATTGCCTTTTTTAAAACATTTTGAAAACTTTATAGATAACCAACAAGGACTTAGCTTATGAAATTCAATCCTTTAGGACAAACAGGAATTCAAGTTCCAGAAATTTGTCTAGGTACCATGACTTTTGGTGAACAAAATAATCAAGATGAGGCATTTTCACAGCTAAGTTATGCTTTAGAGCGTGATATCAACTTTTGGGATACCGCTGAGATGTACCCTGTCCCTCCAAAACCTGAGACTCAAGGGGCAACTGAAACCATTATTGGTAATTGGTTTGGAAAAAATGGTGGACGTGACAAAATATTCTTAGCTTCAAAAATTGCAGGTCCTCAACAAGGCGGCAGCCATATCCGTGATGGATATACCCGCTTTGTAGAGCAAGAGATTGCTCAGGCGCTTGATGGCTCACTAAAACGCTTACAAACAGATTATATCGATCTTTACCAGTTGCATTGGCCACAGCGTCCAACCAATTTCTTTGGTCAACTGGGTTATGGCAATCAACATCATGAACAACAACAAAAACTCACCGCTTTAGAAGAAACCTTAGCGGCGCTCTCAAAAGAAGTTGAAAAAGGTCGTATTCGCCATATTGGGCTTTCCAATGAAACACCTTGGGGCACGATGAAATTTTTACATCTCGCTGAAAGTATGGGGCTAGAGAAAATCGTAAGTGTGCAAAATCCTTATAATTTACTGAATCGTAGTTATGAAGTCGGTCTTTCTGAAATCGCACACTATGAAAAAATTGGTTTACTTGCTTACTCACCGCTCGCTTTTGGCTATTTGACAGGGAAATTTAGACATGGTGCTCGCCCTGCAAATGCACGAATTACGCTATTTTCAAGATTTTCTCGTTATAGCAATCCACAAAGTGAATGGGCAACCGAACAATATGCATTATTGGCTGAAAAACACGGATTAAGCTTGGCTCAGATGTCTTTGGTTTTTATAAAACAACAATTTTTTGTGACCAGTACCATTATCGGTGCAACTAATTTGGACCAATTAAAAGAAAATATCGACGCTTTTAATTTGGTTTTACCTGAAGAAGTTTTACAAGGCATTGAAGACATCCATCGCCAACAGCCTAATCCTGCGCCTTAGTCGGATCATTAGGTAAAATAAAACAAAAAAACCAGCAATCACTGCTGGTTTTTTTTGATATTACAAAATAGATTAACGACGAGCGTTATAAACTTGCATAGCAGCTGGAAGATTCTTTCTCATCGCCTCGATACGCGCACCGTCAGATGGGTGAGTCGATAAAAGCGCTGAACCTTTTGCACCTGGCAATTTCGCCATTTTTTCCCAAAGCGTAACAGCTGCACTAGGATTGTAGCCAGCTTTCGCCATAAGCATCAAACCGCCCTGATCTGCGCGAGATTCAAGATTTCGTGAATATGGTAGGCCAACCCCCACTTGACTACCTAAATCAAGTGCTGCGCCACCTAGACCGCCTCCAGCGCTACCAACATAAGATTTGCCAACGCCTACTGCAAGATTCGTCAGAACTTGCGCGCCCATTTTTTGCTTAGAATGTTCTTCTAAGGCATGTGTCATCTCATGCCCCATCACCGCAGCGATCTCATCATCCGTCAAATTGAGTTTGTTGACGATACCTGTGTAAAACACAACTTTACCGCCTGGCGCAACATAAGCATTCACTGTGTCTGATTTTAATACAGCCAATTTCCAATCAAACTTCTGCCCTGTTTGATTCATAGTATCCGCATAAGGCGACATACGCTTAAATATGTTATTGATACGCTTATATGTACTAGACGAGGTATCTAAAGTTTTTTGCGACTGTGCTTCCTGTACGGTTTTGTTAAACCCTTGAGTTGCACTCATGTTTAATGTCGCGCTATCGGCTCCTGCCATATCTGCGATCGTTGCACATCCCGAAAATGAAATTACGCTTGCTGTAAGAACAGACAGCAAAAGTTTATTATTCATAAATAACTCCGAATTAAAAATAAACTTCTTATAAATAAATTTATCTTAATTATAAACAATTAAAAAAAGTTGTACTTTACATTATGTAAATCAAATCAGCTTAAAATAATACATGAGCCAATAAACCAAGCATAATATATTCAAGACCAAATACAAAATAGCCAAAGGTTTAATTTTGTCTTCTAGCGCCACACTATTTTTCTTAATCAATATAAAAACATTTTGAATCAATATGATAGGCAAAATAATACAAGCCAATAAAATCGTTACACTCATAAATGCCGAAATCAGGATATCTTGATCATCGGTTTGACCTGAGACGATCCACATCGCAATGGTTGGACAACCACCAACAGCAAATAAGAATGAATAAATTAACGTTTTAGAAATATTTTGCTGTAACTTCATCCTGAAAATTCACTCTTTTTTCTATAGCCCTTTTTGTATGATTATTTGATTGAAAGTTAAAGTCAACTTTAGTCGATTTCGAGATTGATCCAATTTTTAAAAATTTCATAAAAAACTATAATTTTATTTAAATACTTAAGTAAACAAACAAAAAAATTACATTATTAAGACCCAAATATTATATGTATAACAAAATTATTTTATCGGATTTTAAAATTATATACTTAAATATTAAATATATTTTTATTTATTAGCACTATTTAATTCAACCTTATATTCATCATATCCACCATAATCATTAATACACATAAATTTTAATTTTTCTATATAATCACCATTTAGTACTATTTCCGAGTTTGAAAATGGTTTTATAAGCATCCCCACACTCCCCATTAAATCTTGACGATTATATGTCAATACAGAAGGAATACTCATATAAAATGCAGTGGGGTTCTCAATTAATATTTTATGATCCTGTATTTTCCAAACAAGTTTCTGAGGTGCAGTATTTCGTTCATCATGTAAACGTTTAGGTCGGTAAATCAATTTAAGTCTAGAATGGATAATGACCTGAAGATAATTCTGGGTTGAATCGCTTTTATGATTCGGCTTGGGTGGGATATCCACGATATGCAACCAAAATATACTTTCCTGTGTTTGACTTAAATTATTTGCTTCAGGTAAAGCCATAATGGATAATTTTTGCTGCTTCCCTGCCTCAAGTCTCAGCACACTCGGAGTTAGAACAAAAGGGATTTTTTCTTTTTCACCCCCTATTTGCGCTGGTTCTGACTCGATCCATGCTTGTATCAATGATGGTCTTGAAGAGTGATTGTAAATTGCTAAACTCACGTCTTTTTGATCAGATAAATATATCACTCTCGTACTAAGCATAACGACTGCAGCCGATATGTGAAATGACTGACTGAATAAAAATATTGTTAAAAAATAAAGTAAGTATCTATTTTTCATAAATATTTACAACCTTTCAAGTATCAATCTTGCCAATTATTACTCATCACCAAAGCAAATTATTCATAACTGATCATATAATTAATCGAAGATGTCACACTTCCTGCAGTTGACTCTCCCACTGAAAAATAACGCAGTGCATAGTGTAATATTGCATTGCCATTTGCATCTATACTGGTTTGTTGTCCTCCTAAGGGTAAATCTGTCATCACGGGATAATGTAAAGGTATTTGTTGAAGATCTTGATTTAGAAGTTGAATTTGCACATCAGATGCAGCTTCAACACTAGCAGTATTATTTAAGCGTCCTGTTTGCACATCGACCGTAGATCCATTTGCAAAATATGCTGCAACTTTGATGCCTGCCGCACACTGACTAAAATGAATCGCAAAAGGTGTTGCTGCTGTTGTAGCACCTGTTTTAGTCAATAACTTACTTGAAACTTTAGGTAGGTCTATGGAAAAATTTTCACTTGAGCCAGCATTAATAGTGCAAGTTGGTGCTGTGACCTTACCATGCATAGTCATTACCCCATCTGCTGCATTTACTTGCTGCAAATAAATACTTGCTATTATCAATATAAAACCCGTTAGTATTTTATTTAGTAAAATAGTTATTTTATTTATATTTAATAAAATCATAAATAATACCCTCAGCACATTATTCAATAAAAATATTCAGACAATCACACAACCCAAAAAATCACCTTTAAAATATTATCTATCCAAATAATTATCATCTAAAACATTCCCTGTCAACAAAAATACCATGAATTATAAACCAAGTAATTTAGTCATATATTTTGATATTTATAATAAAGAAACGGTGGATTCAAACATGAGGTGCGACAGTTTTAAAACATTTGTGATAATCAGTTAGTCTCGAAAACTCCTCTAATGGCGTCAACCAGTTTAATGCTTTTCTTGGTCGTGTATTTAATGACATGGCAACTTGATTTAAATAATTTTGATCAGCTTGGTTTAAATCAATTCCTTTCGGTAAATACTGCCGTATAAGACCATTCATATTTTCAATTGTACCTTTTTGCCACGGTGAATGTGGATCACAAAAATATACATCTATATCCAACTCCTCCTCCAATTGCTTATGTTGAGCCATTTCTCGTCCTCGGTCATAAGTCAGGGTTTGTCTCAGCTCAGGTGGCAGGTAAGCCATTGCTTCGGTCAAGGCTGTACGTACAGATTCTGCCTTAGCATCAGGTAAAACTGCTAGTAAACAGAGTCGTGTATTACGTTCAATCAAAGTTGCTACTGCGCTTTTATTATCTTTTCCTTTGATCAAATCAGCTTCCCAATGACCTGGTATTTTTCTTTCCAAGACCTCTAATGGACGCTCATGAATTGTTTTTATATCCTGTAAAATACTATCTTTCTGTGGCAGGTTTTCAGTTTTTCTTTTCTTATTTTCCCGACGTAAACAAGATAATAACTCCTTTTTAAGTTCACCTTTGGGTAAAGCTCTGATTGTTGAATAGATTGTGGTATGGCTAATATTCATCTCTTTATCATCTGATTGTCGTTTGAGCCACTTAGAAATTTGTACAGGCGACCATAAACATTTTATGGCTTCTACAATAAATTTCCATAGTAAGGAATCCAAATAAATTTTTGTATGACCGCGCCTGCGTCGTTGCTGCGAAAATTCAATCGCTTGTTCAGCACTATATTGATGAACAGAACCGCAATTTTTATTTAATTCACGAGAAATTGTACTGTGATGTCGGTTAATTTGTTTAGCAAATTTTCGAGCAGAAAAATTGGGTTTGTTAAACTCTAGCATTAGTGCAGTTCGTTCAACTATTGTTAAATGTATGTATGACAATATGACACTCCTTTATACCTATATTAGGTTGGGGGTGTCGCACTTCAAGTTTTAGTCTGCCAACCATTCATATTTAAATTTTATTTTTAATTAAATAAATCACATGATTCTAATAACAAAAAAGCCAGCAATATATTGCTGGCTTTTTATATAACATTTAGCTTATTTAAAACATAAATGTATCTTTCAGGATTACTTAGATCAATTAAGCATCAAAAGGATGGCTTAATACAATTGTTTCTGCACGATCTGGACCAGTAGAAATAATTGTTACTGGGCATTCGATCAATTGTTCGATACGTTTTACGTATGCAATTGCATTTGCTGGCAATTGATCAATACTTTTCGCACCAAAAGTTGATTCAGACCAACCTGGAAGTGTTTCATAGATTGGTTTTAAAGTTTCATATGCAAGCGCATCAGATGAGCCTACACAACCTGAATCAGCAGCTTCATAGCCCACACAGATTTTCACTTCTTTTAAGCCATCCAATACATCAAGCTTAGTTAAGCAAATACCTGAAAGTGAGTTTACATCCACTGAACGACGTAAGATTTCAGCATCGAACCAACCGCAACGACGTTGACGACCAGTAGAAGCACCAAATTCTGCACCTACAGTACCCAAATGTTTACCGATTTCATCACCAGTATCATTTGCAGCGTCATAAACCAATTCTGTTGGGAATGGACCTGAACCCACACGTGTTGTATATGCTTTAGTGATCCCTAAAACATAATCAAGGTGTAATGGACCAAGGCCTGAACCAGAACTTACGCCACCAGCAGTTGTATTTGAAGATGTTACATACGGATAAGTACCGTGATCTACATCTAGAAGTGAACCCTGAGCGCCTTCAAACATGATGTTTTGGTCAGCTTTGCGAAGGTTGTGAAGTTCAGTTGTTACATCGATCACAAGTGGAGCAACGACTTTACGCCATTCATCACAAAGTGCGATCACATCATCAACTTTAACCGCTTCAACACCGAAGAATTGAGTCAATTGGAAGTTATGATATTCAAGCAATTCTTCTAACTGAGCACGTAAATGTGCACCGCCACGTACCAAGTCAGCAACACGAATCGCACGACGTGCAACTTTATCTTCGTATGCAGGACCGATACCACGACCAGTTGTACCAATTTTGGCATTGCCACGTTTTTTCTCACGTGCTTGGTCAAGCGCGATGTGATGTGGAAGAATCAAAGGACAGTTTGGAGAAATACGTAAACGCTCTTTAACTGGAACACCTTCTTTTTCAAGCACATCCATTTCTTTGATCAATGCTTCAGGTGAAAGTACTACGCCATTACCAATTAAGCACAATACGTTTTCACGTAAAATACCTGATGGAATGAGGTGTAATACAGTTTTCTTACCACCAACCACGAGAGTATGACCCGCGTTATGTCCGCCTTGATAACGAACGACCGCAGCCGCTTGATCTGTGAGCAGGTCGACGATCTTACCTTTACCTTCGTCGCCCCATTGGGTACCGAGTACCACAACACTTTTGCCCATAATAGCCTCATTGCATCATGCTGTTAAAATTGAAAACTTGAAAATGCCTAGACATTTTCGAGCGATTAAATCTGTTCGATGATCCATTTCCCAGCAACATTTGAAAGTTTATGTGTTGCATATGGGACTGAACTTAAATCATCATTTCCAAGCAATTGCGTTACGCTTAAACCATTTTGGCGCGCATCTGCGATCGCTTGAACTAAATCTGAATCATGACCTTTTGGTGCGACAACCAATTCAATCTTTTTGAACTGACCTGCTGTTAAAGCAAATAAATCGCAACTAAAACCTGTTGCAGGACGTGCACGACCAAAGTGTTCACCAATACCATCATAACGACCACCTTTCGCTAAAGGTGCCGCACGATTTGGTGAATACACCGCATAGAGTAAGCCAGTATGATAGTGATAACTACGTAGCTCAACGACATCGATACCGATATGTAGTGCTGGCCAACGCAGTTGAATTTGCGAACGTGTGCTAATCAATTCATCAAGCGCAGCTTTAAATTCGGCATTGGCTAAAATTTCCAGGCTCAAATTTTCTTGTAACGCTTCAAGATCAGTTGAATAACGACCCAATGCATAAAAATCCGAACCTGATTTTAGATTTTCTGTGAAATCTTTGAGTTCTGGCAATGCTTTGCGTTGATATAAATCTGAAAGTTGACGCTCATCCGCTTTTGATAATCCAGCAAATTTGATCAGACTTCTAAATAGTCCAACGTGACCTAGATCGAGATGCACGCCATCTAAAAAGCCTGCTTTGTCGATCAAACCTAGCATCACATCGACCATTTCAACATCTGCATCAATGCTGTCATGACCAAATAATTCAGCACCTAACTGCAACGGAGTACGAGAAGCACTAAAACCTTGAGGTTTGGTATGTAACACAGTACCTGCATAGCAATAGCGAGCCACACCTTCTACAGAACGAACATGCGCATCAATACGAGCCACTTGAGGCGTCATATCAGCACGCACACCAAGAAGACGACCAGACAACTGATCAATCACTTTAAAAGTAACTAAGTCTAGATCTTGGTTTGATTCTGAAAGAGAGGATAAAGATTCGATATATTCGATAAATGGCGTATATACCAACTGATAACCACGAGATGCGAGGTAATCGAGTGCCACACGGCGAAGTGACTCAATCACCCCTGCCTGTTCTGGTAATACATCAGCTACACCATCAGGTAATAACCATGTCTCTGAAATGGGCATGTTGTAAACCTAAATTCTTGTCAGCGCGGAACAAATCCGCATAAAAAAATCGGGAACACACCCGATTTCTCTTATCTTAGCACGATCATTCACAGAGTGCATTAGACTTTTGCAGAAAAATAAATCTAAAGGCACAGACAAAGAAGAGTGAGTAAAATACATACTTTAGGGTAAATTATTTATTCGCTTTTTCTAATCATAAAGTGACTCTTGACTCATTTAGCGCATGCCAATGCAATATCATACTAAGTATTTTTAGAATGAAAAATCAAACATGGATATATTCAATTTGAAAAATTCCTTTTTTAATTATCCTCTTTACTCCCTGTACTTTTAAGTATGAAAAATCCAATGATAAATAAAATTGCACTTGGAACAAATTCAAGCAAAGTACCAAGTCCACCAGATGAACCTCCTGGCCCTCCTGAAGCACTTAACCCACCGCCAATGATATCCAGTGCATAAAAAATAAATACACTCATTACGAGACAGATCAAACCAATGATTATTTTTAATGCTTTCATTTTTCCGTATTTTTAAAATTCTAGTATGGATAAAGCATAAACTAAATCTGCAAAAACTCATAGTTGGCTTAGTCTTAACAGACCAAGACTCTTGTTCTTTACTTTGTTGAATCCGCGATTTTCAGTAATCATAATGAATCCACCTGACTTTATCGGCGCTTTCATGTAAAATCATCAGCAATTTTTATATAACAACTTTGTGAGTCATTTCATGGGTTTTAATTGCGGTATTGTAGGCCTACCAAACGTTGGTAAATCTACCCTTTTCAATGCTTTGACTAAAGCGGCCATTGCAGCTGAAAACTTCCCTTTCTGTACTATTGAGCCAAATACAGGCATCGTACCTGTACCTGATGCTCGTATGGACAAACTCGCTGAAATGGTTAAACCACAACGTACTGTACCGACTACAATGGAATTTGTAGACATTGCAGGTCTCGTTGCAGGTGCATCTAAAGGTGAAGGCTTGGGTAACCAATTCCTTGCCAATATCCGTGAAACTGATGCAATTGCTCATGTCGTACGTTGTTTTGAAGATGAAAATGTCATTCACGTAAATGGCAAAATTGATCCTCTAGACGACATCGCAACGATCAATACCGAACTTGCACTGTCTGATTTGGAAACAGTGACTAAATCTTTAGTACGTTTAACTAAAAGTGCTAAAGGTGGCGATAAAGAAGCGATCGCAACCAAAGCTGTTTTAGAACGTATTTTACCTTTGCTTGACGAAGGCAAACCTGCTCGTGCAGCAGACCTTTCTGATGATGACCGTAAACTTTTACGTGGTTATGGTTTACTCACCTTAAAACCAACCATGTATATCGCCAACGTGGCAGAAGATGGTTTTGAAAACAATCCACATTTAGAAGCTGTGCAAAAGTTAGCTGCTGAAGAAAACGCAGTAGTTGTACCGCTTTGCAACCAAATCGAAGCTGAAATCTCTTTGCTTGAAGATGATGAACGTGCTGAATTCCTTGAAGCAATGGGTATGGCAGAACCGGGTCTAAACGTGGTGATCCGTGCAGGTTATAAACTTTTAGGTTTACAAACTTATTTCACAGCTGGTGTTCAAGAAGTTCGTGCTTGGACAGTAAAAATCGGTGCAACTGCACCACAAGCTGCGGGCGTAATTCATACTGACTTTGAAAAAGGCTTCATCCGTGCTGAAGTTGTTGCTTATGATGACTTTGTTCAATACAACGGTGAATCAGGTGCGAAAGAAGCTGGTAAATGGCGTTTAGAAGGCAAAACATACATCGTTCAAGATGGTGATGTTATGCATTTCCGCTTCAATGTTTAATTAAACATCGCAATAAAAATGCTCCATGAATGGGGCATTTTTATTGTCTATCAGATACACAGCAATAAAATAGCAAAAATCAAAAAACATCCACTCGACAAATAAAACAACCAAGATGATTTCTTGATTAATAAATCAAGCCACGCCTTTTGAGTAAGCAAACGAACTAATAGTAAGTTCCAGAATAAAACAACAGCAACCATCCAAAAACTTAGCCCAAATAAAGTCAAACCTTGATATTGATAAAACACCAAGACAAGCAAACTACTATAAAACATAAAATTTTTCGGATTGAGTATGCTTGATTGCAAACCTTTAAAAAAATTCAAAATTTGTTGAGATGTATCACCAAAATGATCTGGCTGCACAGGTGTTAGATCGATTTTTTCATTGGCATATCTAAAACATTGAATCGCCAAATACAACAAATAAGCCGCCCCTGCATAATGCACAATATTTAAAATATCTGGATTGAGTTTCCCAAGATAAAATAATGATAGATAAATCATTAATATAATAAAAGCATTTCCCGTAGCTACTCCAAGACAGATCATTTTTGCTGAGCGTTGACCCTGTCTGAGTAAAGTACTAAGTATCAGAAAAAAATCGGGACCGGGAGAAAGTAAGGCTAAAAAATGTGTAATAGCAATCGCTATAAAAAGTTCCATAAGCATCCTCGTATATATCGAGGATCAGCTTAGAAACATCAAAGATTTTATGATTGTATAAAATTGCGAGAAATTTTAAGTTTCATCAATCTATGTCGACTACTTTCTTGATATTGTTTAGGAGTAATGCCCGTAAACTGTTTAAAAGTTCGATGAAAATGACTTTGATCAACAAAGTCCAACGCTTGCGCAACATCCACGATGTTCTGCCCTTTCTTCAACAATTCTCTTGCTCGATTCACTTTTAGATTTAATTGATAAGCATGGGGTGTCATGCCTTGATGATTTTTAAATAAACGTATAATGGCATATCGGCTTATTTTCGAAAAATCAGCGAGTTGATCTAAAGATAAAAAATGCTCTGATTGCTGTATATATTCCACAAGATTCAAAAATTCTTTTTGAAAATAGTTCGTGAGTTGCAAAGTTTTGAAGTCAAAATTTGGCAACAAAATCTCAGTCAAAACCTCGATAAGATGTTGCTCTTTTTCATAAATATTCAATTGTTGATCAAATAAACAATCATTCAATTTGCAGAATGCTTGATAAATCACACGATTTTCAAGGATAAATGGGCTTATTTTGGTCACATTTTTTGTACCCAAATCCACAAATGGTGCATCAACAAATTCATAAAACAGCTCGCTTAGCCAGTCGGCATCCAAATGCATCATCTGATAGCTCCAAGCAAAATCAGGCATTGGATTGCAGGAATGTTCAACTTCTGCTGGGATAACCACGACAGTTCCCGCTTTAATCAGACAATTTTCTGCAAAATAACTGCTAAATTGGCTCAAACCTTGATCTACAGCACCAATCGAAAAAGTTGGATGGCTATGTGATTTATAGCAAACTCGACTTTGTGAAGCGCGACGCGATTCAACAAAAGGAAGATCGGGATGTCGCCAAAACTCAACTGTTGGATCTGGATTCATACTCAAAGCCTAATATGATTTTAATAAAAAGCGAATAATTTGATTTTAAAATAAAAAGGCGATCCGAAGATCGCCATGAATTTTATTCGTTGAGTGCTTTTTCAATATCTTCTTCTAAAGCATCAGGTTTAGTGGTTGGTGCATAACGGTTAATCACTTGACCTTGTTTATTGATCAAAAACTTGGTGAAGTTCCATTTAATGCCACTTCCGAGTACACCTTTACTATTGTTGGTTAAATATCGAAAAATCGCATGTGCCTCTGGACCTTTGACATCTACCTTAGCAAACATCGGAAAAGTCACACCATAATTTTTCTCACAAAATGCGCCAATTTGCTCCTCAGTTCCCGGTTCCTGTCCTCCAAATTGGTTACATGGAAATCCGAGTACAATAAGTCCCTTTTCTTTATATTTTTCATAGAGTTTTTCTAAACCTGCATATTGTGGGGTAAAACCACACTTACTTGCAGTATTTACAATTAATAAAACCTTACCTTCATAATCGGTAAATGTTTTATTTTCTCCATCTAACAATTCTGCTTCAAATTGATAAATGTTGGTCATGGATAGGTTTCCTCGTCACTTTTTTCTTGTGTTTCTAATTCTAATGAAGCTGAGTTTACGCAGTAACGTAGTCCTGTCGGTTGAGGTCCATCCTCAAAAACATGTCCTAAATGCGCATCACAATGATGACAGACAATTTCTGTTCTGACCATACCATGTGTGGTATCTTCATGCTCTTCTATCACAGAAGTATTGATGGGTTTAAAGAAGCTCGGCCAACCGCAACCGCTATCAAACTTGGTTTCAGACGAGAAAAGCGGCTCACCGCAACAACGGCAGACATAAGTCCCTTGTTGTTTAGTATTCCAGAATTTACCTGTGAAGGCAGCTTCAGTCCCCTTTTGACGAGTGATACGAAACTCTTCTGGTGATAACTCTCTTTGCCATTCTCGGTCTGTTTTATTGAGTTTTCCCATGATTATTTCCTTTACTATCATGCTACTTAAAATCAGTTAATCGTATATTTACGTCATTCATCTTAAAAATTCTAGTGTTTAGTTCACAATTTACAAAAAGATTCATTTCGCACTAAAAAGCAAAAAGTAAGCAATTTAAAATACAAGGTAAGCAAATTTCCGAAATAAATGCTTTTTTGGAAGTAGGATTAGTGTTAATCTAAACCCTGTTCTTGCTCAGGATTAAAAAATGTCTCAAAAAAAGAGCGTTATTTTTAAACAACTCCTCCCTGTGATTAAACAATACCAACAGGATGGATTTACCCATGAGAAAATTGTTGCTTTACTTAGAGACGAACATGATCTTGATCTCGTAACAACTGAAACGTTTAAAAGTTATTTATATCGTTATGCAAAAGTGAACCCCACTCTTTCCGAGAATCCCAAAATGCCGAACAGTATCCAAACCCCACGCGAAATAAAAAAATCGTCTAAGCTCGAGCATGTATGCTACGACATTCGTGGACCTGTGTTACGTGCGGCCAATGAGATGGAAGAAGCGGGTCACAAGATTATCAAACTCAACATTGGTAACCCTGCCCCATTTGGTTTTGAAGCACCGCAAGAAATCATCAATGATGTGGCAATGAATTTACCTAATGCAATTGGTTATACAGACTCAAAAGGGATCTTCCCTGCGCGTAAAGCGATTTGTCAGTATTATCAACAAAAAGGCATTTTGGATCTCAGTGTAAAAGATGTCTACATTGGTAATGGTGTTTCTGAACTGATCGTCATGGCGATGCAAGGCCTGCTTGATGATGGCGATGAAATGTTGGTGCCAATGCCTGACTATCCACTTTGGACTGCTGCCGTAAATCTATCTGGTGGTACTGCGATTCATTATAAATGTGATGATCAAAACCATTGGTATCCTGATATTGCAGATATGGAAAGCAAGATCACTCCAAATACTCGTGGTATCGTCGTGATCAATCCAAATAACCCAACGGGTTCAGTCTATCCTCGTCATGTGCTTGAGCAAATTGTCGCTTTGGCTAAAAAATATGACCTGATTTTATTTGCTGACGAAATCTACGACAAAATCGTTTAT
Organism: Acinetobacter gerneri DSM 14967 = CIP 107464 = MTCC 9824; assembly: GCF_000368565.1. Taxonomy (GTDB): domain Bacteria; phylum Pseudomonadota; class Gammaproteobacteria; order Pseudomonadales; family Moraxellaceae; genus Acinetobacter; species Acinetobacter gerneri. The sequence goes on from NZ_KB849544.1 coordinate 648,396, forward strand.
GACGGCATTGAACATGTGTCGGTTGCTGCACTTGCAGGCAATCAGCTATGTGTTTCATTTAATGGTTTGTCTAAAGCTTACCGTATTGCAGGTTATCGCTCAGGTTGGATGGCGATTACAGGTGATAAATCTCGCGCAGCAGACTATATCGAAGGTTTAGATATGCTCGCTTCGATGCGTTTATGTGCCAACCATCAAGCTCAATACGCAATTCAAACCGCACTAGGCGGTTATCAATCGATCAATGATTTGATTCGTCCGGGCGGCCGTTTATACGAACAACGTAATATCGCTTGGGAAATGCTCAATGAAATTCCTGGTGTTTCATGTGTCAAACCTGAAGGTGCAATGTACTGTTTCCCACGACTTGATCCTGAGGTTTACCCGATTCAAGATGATGAGAAATTTATGCTTGACCTATTACGCGCTGAAAAAGTGCTTTTAGTGCAAGGGACTGGTTTCAACTGGCCTACTCCAGATCATTTCCGTGTAGTGTTCTTACCTGCTGAAAATGAACTTCGTGAAGCGATGACACGTTTAAGCCGTTTCTTGGCAAAAATACGTTAAGACTAGAAGGTATTTTTATAGGGTGTGTTGACATTTGCAGTATGGAACTTAACCTACAATGGTAACCAAATAAATATACAAGCAAGAGCGACAGCACTTTGATAATTACGCTTTAGCTTGTCATATCGAGTTGAAATTCCTCTAAATTGTTTTAACCTACAGAATGAATTCTCAACTAAGTGCCTGATTTTATAGATATGCCAATCCATATGATCATTGTTAGACTTAGTGTTTGATTTTCTAGGAATATTTGACTTAGTTTTTGTTTGCTCAATTTGAGTCCTGAAGTTGTCTGAGTCATAACCTTTATCAGCACATAATATTTCTGATTCAGTTAAATCTAATTTTGATACCAGATCAGGGGCTATCTTAATATCATGGGAAGTTCCATCTGAAATAATAAACTCAATGGGATTACCATTAGAATCAACTGCTAAATGTATTTTTGAACTATTACCACCGATACTTTTGGAAATATCTTGATTATTAATACCTGAAGAATGCTGGTGTGCCCGTACGTGGCTACCATCAATAAATATCCATTCTTTATCAGCATGTTTACTAAATAATTTAAAAATATTCATAAACTTATCATTTTTAGACCAACGATTGTATTTCTTAAAGATAGAGTTTGGCTTACCAAATTCTTGAGGTAAATCTCTCCAAGGACAACCTGTTCTGATACGAAATAGAATAGCTTCGATAAAATTTCTTAAATTTAGTTTGAGATAAATATTAAAGTGACGGAAAATAGAAAGTAACTTAGACCAGTGTTGATCATTCAGCATTGTACGAGGCATAGCGGGGGTAAAATTGGGTTTGGCGATTTAATTTTACTATCTCGCTATTTTTTTAGGCAACAAATGTCAACAGACCCTAATAGAAGTTAAGTAAAGCGCTTAACTTCTATTTTTTAATCTATTCAATAAACTCTTTATACTTTAACTTACACCCTCTTCACTAAAATATTAAATTCAATTAATAATCCATATACTTAAACGGGATTACCAAGCATGAAAAAAATCAAAATAATTTTACTCACTCTAATCATGTTTCACAGTCCAATAATCTTTGCAGACTTCAATAATATCCCTAGCTCTTATGGGAAATGGGTGGGCTATCCAGATACCGATACTATTGAAGTATCTAAAAATGGAATGGAAGATTACCCACCTTATCCTTCTCTTCCTAGATCTGAAACAAACTTCCCTAAAAGCATGGATCAAAAAATTATTAATCTTCAAGGTAAAACAATCATTGATCTGATCAACAAACAGCAAATAAATGTTCAGCCTGACTCCGAACTCTATATTCCATCTAAATTCATCAAAATGATTGATCCACAAAAACAATATCCCACTATTAGCTTTCTCGAACAAACATACTCAAAAGATAGAACAAACTTTTTATATGTTAATGAACAACTCGCTTTATACATCACTCCCAATTTTGGTTTTATTTATATGTTAAAAAAACAGTAAATATATTGTTTAAATCTGTATTTAACCCATACTCTCTTGTTTCATATAATAAAAATTTTCGTTATAAATTTAAATGATCTTTCTCAAAATCACATTTTAAATTCAGTATGGGCAACAAGCTATTTTTTATATTAATTTAAAAATGGCATAGAAAATGCTTAAAACCTATAAATAGATGAATGGATAGAAAAGGAACTTTTATGAAAAAAACGGTTACCGCCCTCGCCCTTTCGATTGGTATGCTTTTGCCTTTTGCAAGTTATGCCAAAAATAATGTTGTCGTCGTTGCTACAGGTGGCACGATTGCTGGCGCTGGTGCAAGCTCGACCAATAGCGCAACCTATACCGCAGCAAAAGTTCCCGTAGATGCACTACTCAATGCTGTTCCTCAGATTCAAAATCTAGCAAATGTTACAGGTGTACAAGCCTTACAAATTGCATCTGAAAGCATTACTGACAAAGAGCTACTCACCATTGCCCGTAAAGTCAATGAACTGGTTAAACGTCCTGATGTGAATGGTGTAGTGATTACTCATGGTACAGATACTTTAGAAGAAACAGCATTTTTCTTAAGCCTCGTAGTACATACGGACAAACCTATTGTTGTAGTTGGTTCAATGCGTCCACCTTCTGCACTTTCTGCCGATGGTCCTTTAAATCTCTATAGCGCAGTTGCACTTGCTGCAGCAGATGATGCAAAAGGTAAAGGCGTTTTTGTGCTGATGAATGATGATATCTTTGCGGCACGTGATGTGACTAAAACCATCAATATCCATACCGATGCATTTCAAAGTCAATGGGGAGCTTTAGGTTCTTTGGTTGAAGGCAAAACTTATTGGTTTAGAAATATCGCCAAACGTCATAACAACAGCTCTGAATTTAATATCGATGATATTAAAGGTGATGCTTTACCTTTAGTTCAAATTGTCTATGGTTCAACCAATATGTTGCCTGAGTCTTATTTAGCCCTACAAAAAGCTGGGGTTAAAGCGATTATCAATGCTGGTACAGGAAATGGCTCTGTTGCTAATTATATCGTACCAACTTTAAATCAGTTGCAACAACAAGGCATCCAAATCATTCGCTCATCACGTGTACCACAAGGTTTTGTGCTTCGTAATGCTGAACAGCCAGATGATAAATATGGCTGGGTGGTTGCTCATGATTTAAATCCGCAAAAAGCGCGCTTACTTGCGGCACTTGCTTTAACTAAAACCAAAGATGCTAAAGAAATCCAAAGAATGTTTTGGGAGTATTGATCTATGTGATCAGATGGGGATTGTAGTCTCAATTCACTCGATCCCCTTTGGGGTATGAACTACGGATAGGAATACAAATTTATAAAAAAAAATTAGTCAATTTTTATTGAGATTAACATATCAAAATCACCAAAAAAAGATTCAATTTCTTTCAAGTCGGTTTTGGTTTTTTAAGTTTAAAAATTTTTAATCAATTGAAAAATAATATATTTTCAAAATAGTGTTATTCACCAATTAAAATGTCTATGCGAAAAACCATTTAAAATGTCCTGTTTTTAACTACAAGAGTCAAGTACAGGATTCAACTTTCTTTGTTTAATAATATTTTTCTGAGCTCTACGACTCGGCATACTTTTCTTGAGACGGGAACGTTTATTCTGTTTCTCCAATTCCTCATGTTGCTGCTGGATATGGGCCAGGACCGAACCTAATCTTTTATTCTCAACCACATCATTCTGCTGTAGTCCAGCCAGTTTATTGAAGACTCTATAGTTGATCTTCCGTCCTTCATGCATGATTGCCACAGTACCATCCGGGTACTCCAGAAATGAAATGTATTGCCCAACAAGCTTATGATTCAGCTCTGTCGGTTCAAGCATATAAATACACTTGTCATAGGTCAGGGTCAGATTCTTGGTGACCTTACGCGGTTCCTGCCAGGTAAAAATATCATCCAGTTCAAGATCAGATTCGGTTAATGGCCGATGCAGGTTCTTTGAGTTTCGCGCACATTTGGCGAACTTCTGATTGAACTGCTCAATAAAGCAGGGTAACCATATATTGGCCTCTGCAATCGAACCGATGCCTTCCAGGCGCATCTCTTTGATCAGACGGTCCTGAAGGGTTCTGTTGGCACGTTCCACACGACCTTTGGCTTGGGGTGAGTTGGCAAAGATAATATCGATGTTCAAATTATTCAGAATCCGCCCAAATTGCGTAATCTGGCTGTCTTGCCTGGATTTTTTATTAACTCTGAATACCGAATGCTTGTCGCTATAAAAGGCTAGAGGTTTGCCGTATTGTTCAATGTAGGCTCGGGTTGAAAGCATGTAGTCAAAGGTCGTTTCAGCCTCACAAAAGCGCAGATGCAACAGCTTTCCAGTAGCATCATCGATATAAACCAACAAGCAGCATTTTGCAGCTCGACCTTCAAACCAGTCATGATATGAGCCATCAATTTGGATCAGTTCACCGAAGCAATCCCGGTTATAACGTGGCTGATATGGACGCTTCAGGCGCTTGGATCGCGGAATCCACAGGTCATTGGCCGTCATCCAGCGCCGAAGCGTTTCTACCGGGATATTCAGGTCAAACATGCTGCTGAGCTTCTCATGCGCCAAGGTGGGTCCAAAGCCCAGCAAATGTTCAGCAATAATGGAAAGGCACTTTGATTTTAACAAGTCATCATGGCGACGATGGCCAGGTTGACCACGACTGGCATGTGCCATACCTGAGACACCATCTTGATTGAGCTTCTGCAATAACCGGGTAATTTGACGGGTGGAAAGATTTAGGATTTCAGCAGCACGGACCTGGGTAATACGATGATCTCGAACGTCTTGCAGAACTGCAAGCCGTTGAATTTCTTTGTCAGACATAGTGATCAGCATCTATATTTATATCCAGTCCATGGTGATAAAAACCATCATAAACTAGACATTTTTATTGGTGAGAATATAGACACTTTAAATGGGTTCTAACAAATAGACTTCGCATAACGCCCATTATGTTAAATGATACTCTATCCAGAAGTTAAATCATTCTTTAAAATTTTATAAATTTTTTTAGATAAATCTAGATCGGAATAAATATCTTCTATTGAATATCCAGAAATTGTATTTTTTTCATTAAACTCTTTAATTATTTCATTTTTAATGCAATTTTTTTTAATAAATTTTTTATCTATTTTTATATTAGATTTCCTAATTACAAACATAATTGTATTTTTTTCAATGAAATTACTTTGAAAATTTGATTTAGAAAATTTACCAAAAAGAATACTTTTAGAAGAGAATATTTTTTTTAAAATAAAATGAACCCATTCAATTTTATTCCAAATAATATCAAAACAATTATCAGGCTCAATAATAATTAGGAAACTAGATAAATATTCATTATCTTCTAATAGTTTTTTTGAGTAAAATAGTGCTTTTTGGAAGAATAAATAGTTATTAAAATTTTCTTTTGTTAAGTAGGTTATATTAATATTATTTGATTTTATAGCTGGTTTGATGTAAGGACATAATTTTGAAAAATTTAGAAGAATTTCATCATATTCATTTTTCATTTATCTTACTCTTAAAAAAAGATTTTGAGTTAGCCTATCAATAATTCTTTGTTCTGGTGCATAGATTACTGGAGAGTGAAATATCATAGCTGGGAAAATTAATAGTGAATTGTATTTAGGTTTAGTTATATATAATAAATCCCAACAAGAATTTGATTCTGGAATACCTGTATAACCTTGATATTTAAATAAAATATTTAAGTCAGTGTACATTAGATTTTTTATAAATTGAATATATTCACTCTTTTTCATAGGGTCAAGATTTTGATCCCTCATCATTCCCATGATTTTTTTATCAGGATGATATGGTAATTTATATATCTCACTTGGAATATGTTTGTAAAATGCAGTTCCTCCATATTTAAATTCATTTTCTTTAGATAAATACAAAACACCACTTACGATTGAATCATTATCAACGTGTGGAACAAATTGTCTAGCATCCATATCATCAATATAGTCCATTCTAAATCTAGTAAATAAAGTATCAATTGGCTGGAAGGTTGATATTGGTAAAGATAAATCTGAGTTTAAATACATTTCTCTCATTAATGCATCTTGAAATATAGAAACTCTAGCACGCTCTCCTATATATCTTTTAAATTGCCCATTTTTTCTAAAACCGCTGTAATCAAAATTATTAGCTAGCCATGTAACTTTTTCTGGATCTAAATATATGTTATCTATTATAGTAATATGATCACTTGTATTTGGTAATTGAATCTTTTTTATAATTCTATTTGGATTTATCTCAAAAAATTCTTTAAACATATATTTAGCCTTTTAACCTAAAAATTAAAGACAATTATGTGTTGGAGTACAATCCCATCCTGTAATAAATTTATTATCTCCATGATAATTTTCATATTGTTTTCTATCTAAATCACCATTCTTATCCATGAACCAGACATCTGGCATTTTTCCATATTTTTCTTCATAAATTTCAATGAAATCAATAACACCTTCTCCACTGGACTCAGAATGAAAAATCACATTTCCACATGCTTCAATACAAAAATCTTCATATTGCTTTTTATCTTTTAATAATTCATGCCAGATGCTATCAATAAACTTACTAAACATTTTTACATCTACTCCATTTGATGCCAAAAAAAATACTTTTTTAAGCTCTTGTTTTGCAATTTCTTTTTTTTCATCTAGAGTCATATCAATTTCCTTTTATTGTGTTGATTTAATTTTTTATTTTGACTTACCTTATTTAAGATTAGCAGAAAAGTTAATGAATAGATAAATAATTTTTTAAATTTTGATTTTTAAATATTTCTAAACTTAACATAATACGCCTTATACGAAATCAACTGTATTAGTTTAATTATTTCAATAAGTTGTAATCCATAAAAAAGTCTAGTCTGAACAAACTAGACTTTTTTATGGATTCATCACGTTCCACGCCCAATATTTAATCATTGGTCCACAATTTTGATTAACCATAGTGAACAATTATCCCCCATTATTTAGAGCATTCCTCCCACTAAGCAATCATTTTAAAGCTATTCAAATTCTTAAAAATACAAACAAATTCCAAAACCACTATACGTAGTACAACATTCTCCATTTCCCATTATCAAGCAAATTGTAGGGAAGCGCCCTACCCAATGCTATCAATATAGTTTGAACACTTTTGATGTTCATTTTCCAAAAATTTTGAAGTATCTGAGAAAGCCCCGCCACCGTAATTTTGACAAAAAAGAATGAATTCCGTAGTATTTACAAGAAATTTAAAAATAAAATCGAAAACTTATGACTACAAAAAATATCTGCTTAAGCATACTGGCCTACTCATTTATAAATACAATTGGAGTTACTTTCGCTCATGCAGATTCAACAATACAAACACCCCAAGGTTATATTGAAATTCTTAGTCAATTATCAAGAGATTCTGATGTTCGAGTCCGAACAAATGTAGCTCAAAATAAATATATTTCTACAGCTATTGCGGAAAAATTAGTCAAAGATAATCAAACAGTAAGATTCGCACTAGCGCAGAATAAAAACATTTCATCAACTATTGCAGATACATTAGCATCTGATCCAGATGAGGATGTTCAATTTAGGGCACTGTTTAATCCCAATATTTCGGAAGCAACTTATAAAAAATATATGGGTTCTGAAAACGATCTTTTAAGAAGTGCTCTAGCCAGCAACCCATCAGCAAAGCCTGATTTTTTACAAAAACTGGTAAATGATAAAGATAACTCTGTACGTGAAAATGCGATAAGTAACCCACATTTTCCAATTGAAACACTTTATAAATTGGATCAAAACAATAGATCGACGCAGTCAATTATTTCTCATAAAAAAAACATTCCCTTGGATTTACTCACGCTTTATAGTAAGTCCAAAGATGAATCAATTAGAAAAAATATTGCCGAAAATCTAAGTACACCAACAGCTATAATTGATCAGTTAGCCAAAGATAAAGCACAGGGCGTACGTGAGTCCGCACTCTGCCATCCTAATATTTCATCTCAAGTTTTGGAAAAAGCAGCATTAAGCAGTTCTTTTCTATACTGTATGGCAAGCCATCCTAAATTATCAATTCAAGTACAGAAAAAGTTGATGCACAGTGATGACATCGGTATTCACAGTGCATTAGCTGAAAATAAAAATGCAAATAATCAAGTGCTTGAATATTTATTAAAAAACAATCCAATCATGCCTACTACAAAAGCGCTCTCTAATCCCAATATTAACCCTGAAAATCTCACATATTTTCTAAAAAGTGATGATTTTTCGTTCAGATCAAATATTGCTGAAAACACAAAAACTCCTGTCCAACTGTTAACTATTTTAGCTAAAGATCCAGAGCCACTTGTCACGCAGGCAGTAGCTCATAATCCTGCAACTCCTGTGAATATTCTAAAAGAATTGTCGACATCCAAGGATATTGGAACGCGTATGTCTGTTGCGTCATGGGGACAATAGATTAGGCTAAATTTATTGATTTCCCTCAATCACAACATAACTGCCTATAGACATTTTTTCTTTAAGGCATTGAATGATTTTTTCCAAAAAGTTCATGACCTCAATATCTGCAAAATTCAATGAAAGTCCCCTCTATAGTTTTCGAATATCAGGTCGATTTTGGGGGATGTTTTTAATTCCATAATCAATTGAAAAAATTAAATATTTCAAAAAAAAGGCTTAGCAAAAGGCTTTGCCTTTTGATATTTGGCAACCCAATGCTGAAACTATTGCAGCGATGGAAGAAGATCTAAGCAAAACAAAGAGCTTCAGGTCTGTAAAAGACTTAATGGCTGACCTCAATGCGGACGATTAAGTACAGCTCTACATTTAAGAAAGACTATAACGTGAGAAGAAAGGTCAGCATCAAAATACTGTAGATGACGAGCTACAAATTGTTTTAGAGTTATTACAAGCTTCCGATTAGTTAGTCATAGTGAATTAGTAAGTTGATCTATTAACTTCTCGTGCAATAGACAATTTTTCATCATCAGTACAGTGCAAAACACACACAATATTATCGACCATTAAAATTAAGATACATCCAACGCCTTAAGATGCAACTTAAAGCCAACGCAGAACCCAATAAAAAGATTAAACACATGAAATAAGCTATTCAAAATTCAGTGAAAAAAGGATGATCAAATAAACTCTCAAACTCACCAACTAATCAATACAGTTGAGAAAAAAGAAAAATTTGACCCATTCAAGTCAAAATTTTTATTCATTTTTATCGGGTTTTGGCTAACGACCGCAGGCGCATATTATGTCGATATTATTACGAAATATGATTATTGGCTCATATCAGGTGCGTCAGCTGCACTCGCAGTATTTGCTTGCTGCTTGGGTAATCCCCCCTAAAAATAATAGGATCTAAAAGTAGAATTTTCTCTTAAGATACAAGCAGGAGATTCTGCATGAAAACATCTAAATTTACAGACAGCCAGATCATGTCCATCTTAAAGCAAGCGGAGTCTGGTACACCTGTTGCTGCCCTATGTCGTGAACACGGTATGAGTAATGCAACCTTCTATAAATGGCGTGCTAAATATGGCGGCATGGATACATCTTTGATGGCACGGCTGAAAGAGTTGGAAACAGAAAATACCAGACTGAAAAAAATGTATGCTGAAGAGCGGTTAAAGGCAGAAATTATTCAGGAAGCGATGTCAAAAAAGTGGTGAAGCCATCTTGTCGACGTCAGATGGCTCAACATGCAGTGGCCCGACATGCTGTTAGTATCCGTTTGGCTTGCACTGCATTTGGCATAAGTGAAACCTGCTACCGTTATCAGGCTAAACTCAGTGATGACAATGTGCTCATTGCAGAACAGCTCATAGACCTCACTGAGGAAAATTCCGATTGGGGCTTTGGTCTATGCTTCTCATATTTACGGCATGTTAAGAGTCACTGTTGGAATCACAAGCGGGTTTACCGCATTTACTGTGAGTTAGCACTGAATCTGCGTATTAAGCCAAGAAGAAGACTAAAACGACATGCGCCTGAACCATTGAAAGAACCCATCCGTGAAAATCAGGTCTGGTCACTGGATTTTATGCACGATCAGCTTTCCGATGGTCGCAAATTTCGATTATTGAATGTGATTGATGATTACCGCCGCGAAGGTTTAGTTATTGAAGCAGGGTTCTCACTACCTGCAATACGAGTTATTCGAGCACTCAATCAGTTGTTGGAATATCGGGAAAAACCTTTGGTGATTAGATGCGACAATGGACCTGAGTTTATCAGTCATGAATTCGTACGCTGGGCAACTGAACACGGTATTTGTATTGAACATATTCAACCAGGTAACCCACAACAGAATGCGTATATTGAACGCTATAATCGAACCATACGTTATAGTTGGCTAAGCAAACATTTATTTGATACTTTGGATGAAGTACAAGATTATGCAACGAATTGGCTATGGCATTACAATCATGAAAGACCACACCAAGCCAACAAAGGAAGGCCTCCTCTAATGGCTGCTTAACCTCTACTTTTAACTTCAGTTAGTTATGGGAGGATTACCCTTGAAAGAAGATAATTCTTATTTTTATCGGTTAACGACTTAGAATCTCCCAAGTAAAATTCTCCAACTATTTCAGCACACATCAAGGTGTCCATATACGTAGATTGCGATCATCTGGTAAGTCTTTTAAATCCTCTGGCACTTTCCCTGGCAAATATGCCTTATGATTGCGACAAGTAAAGTTGATCGTGCCATGAGGAAGATTATTCTCATCCCAGAATGCTCTGCTTTGTACATCATTCTTAGTCAAAATATTGTTGTAACAATCTCTGACGGGAGTATCACTCTTTGGATGGTAGAGAGTTCCTGGCGGTAAACCACACCCTAGAAAGCAGTCAGCAATGCACCCACTAAGTGGTAATACCAACACAAGAACGATGTAATATTGAAACTTCATAAATTTCTCCATTTTTTATTCTGTCGCATTAATATTCTAGATATTATTTAACATTCAAACTCTTATGCGAAACACTTCTATTAATTTGTTTTAAATCATAAGCTTGCAACCCACAAAACAGTTTAGTTTGAATAAACTGGGCTATTTTATGGATTAATCACATTCCACGCCTAATATTTAGCCATTGTTCCACAATTTTGATAAATAGAGCTAAAATTAGATTTGTTTTCTAAAAATATAAATTGAACTTAAGATTAGAAAAAACATTTGTAATATTAACCAAAACAACATCATATAGTTATTACACATCGTTATGGAACTCGTAATAACTTCTTGAAAATTAAAAATTGTTAGCATTGTATTAAGCAAGAATAACTCTAGCATTAAGAAAAGTCCTACTATTATTCCATACAAAACTTTATTTGAAATGAATGCTATTACTAGAGAAAAAATTATACTTATTACAGAAATTACTGTAAAAACAAAAACATCTTCATTTATTGTTCCATCCATTTGATAAATGATTGTGAGTTCATTCTTTTCAAAAAGACCATAAGTACAAATTTTATCAAAATCCATTGCAAAACAAAAAATAGCGGATAAAAAAAGACAAAAAATGGCAATATATCTGATCATTTTACAAATGTCTCTTTAATAACGAAGGATCAGATTTCCATACTTCACAGATTTTTTTGAGATCTACTTTCATGAAATTTCTCATCATTATTAATTAACTCTACTCTAAACACTGGATATTTTTAAGTTTCTTGCTTAATTTTTTTTGTTTACCACCATTAATTAAATAAGGATACTTACTGTTTTCTAAAATAGGATAATCTTCTTCAATATCATCACTATATGTTGCTAACCATTTCTGATTTATACCAATAAGTTGTAATCGTCTAAGCTTTTCTTCATGTCTGTAATGGATTTCCCCAACCCATCCACCCATCTTCCTTCTTAAAGGTGTACCAATAACTTTTATATTAAAATCAATAGACTTTAATAATTCTAATGCTAAGGTAATAGCTCTGGAGCTGCTGTTGTTATGATTATTTGTCTATTCTCTTTTAAATGTGATCTCAATTCAACGATACCATCTTCAAACCAATACAACTTAGGAAAAGATGTATTTTTAAGTTCAGTAGCGAATGCTTTAAAACTTTCTTCAAGTTGATATTTACTCAATCTATATGTAGCGATCCATAGAAATAATGAAGCCCCTATTGATTTATACTTTTTTATTTTCATCATAGGAATTGCAATAGGTATAATAACTGCGCCTATAAATCTAAAAGGGTTTGATTTTAATTGTTTTATTAACCAAACTTTTGTAGAGTCAGTTGATAAAAGTGTTCCATCTAGATCAAAAACGACAACTTCCATAATTGGTTTTATATCCCTTGAAGTTTTAATTTATTAGTTCATCTAAAATTAACATAATACGGATTATCCAGAGCCTTGATCTTAAATCAAGATTTCGTATAACTACTACCAAGCCGAGTTAAGCTAAGACTCACTTAAAACAAGTGCTTTAATTTTTATGGCTTTTTCGAAATGATCTAATTTATGTTGCATGATCCACCAGCTAGCTGCTTCCATTAAGAGTTCAAGATTATCGTTTTTATTTTTAAAAAAAGCATAGAAAGATAAACCAACGTTATCTCCTTTTTTCTCAATTTTCTCATTACATCCATAAATAAATATTTCTCTTAACTCTTTTCTCATACTTTTAACTTTCTCAAAATTAACATAATACGCCTTATACGAAATCAACTGTATTAGTTTAATTATTTCAATAAATTGTAATCCATGAAAAGTCTAGTTTGAACAAACTAGACTTTTTTTACGGATTCGTCACGTTCCGCACCTAATATTTAATCATTGGTCCACAATTTTGATTAACCATAACGAACAATTATCCCCCATTATTTAGAGAGTCTCCCTGTCTAAACCATAGAGCAAAACTATTTAAATATTTTAAAACCCACCCTAAATTTAACAACCACTATGCAGTGAACAACATTCTCCATTTCCCAACACCCTGCAAAATCGCTATGATGTTGAAATAAAATTTTAGCGACTATGCGTACAGTTTAGACAAATAATAATCAAAGCACAGTTCAAGACCATGTTAGAATATTTGGCTGAATTTAGAAGGGTTAAGCTATGCAGTTTGTACATCTGGGTATACATACAGAATTTTCGATCACTGAGTCGATCGTGCGTGTGCCTGATCTCATCAAAGCAGCTGCAAGCGACAATATGCCAGCAATGGCAATTACCGACCTTTCAAACTTACATGCAGCAGTTAAATTTTATAAAAAATCTCTCGATAAAGGGATTAAACCGATTTTCGGTAGTACCATTCGCCTCAATGATGCCGATCACAAAGCAACTTTATTGGCTATGACCAACAAAGGTTGGCGTGGTTTAACTGAAATCGTTTCACGTGGTTATATCGAGGGACAACAGCTCGATATTCCATGTATTAAAAAAGAATGGGTACTCGAACAATCTGAAGATTTAATCGTTATGCTCGGTTTGCATAGTGATGTCGGTGAAATGCTGATTTCAGCATATCCAGAAAAAGCTCAGCCTTTGCTTGAAGCGTGGATAGAAAAATTTGGCAATCGTGTCTATTTAGCCCTCACCCGTACTCAGCGCATTCACGAAGAAGACTTTATCCAAGAAGCGGTAAAGCTTGCTAAAAAATATAATATTGGTGTCGTCGCACACAATGACGTGCACTTTATTCGTCCTGAAGATTTTGAAGCACATGAAGCTCGGGTATGTATCGCAGACGGTTATGTTTTAGGTGATGATCGTCGTCCTAAAAATTATAGCCCTGAACAATATTTTAAAACTGCAGAACAAATGACTGAACTATTTTCAGATATTCCAGCTGCAATCGAAAATACAGTTCAAATTGCCAAACGTTGTTCTGTTTCGCTACGTTTAGGTTTCCATGACTTGCCAGATTATCCGATTCCTGAAGGTCATACCATTGATACGTATTTTGAGCATTTATCTGAAGAAGGTTTAGAGGAGCGTTTGGCAGTCCTCTACCCTGTTGAACAGCGTGGCGATGATTGGGCTGAAATTCGTAAGCCTTATGATGAGCGTTTGGCTTATGAACTCGGCATTATTATTAAAATGCAGTTCCCCGGCTACTTCCTCATCGTCATGGACTTTATTCAATGGTCTAAAAATAACGGCGTTCCAGTCGGTCCCGGACGTGGTTCAGGTGCAGGTTCTTTAGTTGCATTTAGTTTGAAAATTACCGATCTCGATCCACTTCGTTATGACCTACTCTTCGAACGTTTCTTAAATCCAGAACGTGTATCCATGCCCGACTTTGACGTCGATTTCTGTATCGCAGGTCGTGACCGAGTCATCGACTATGTTGCGCGTCACTATGGTCGTGACGCAGTTTCTCAGATTGCAACTTTCGGAACCATGGCTGCCAAAGGGGCGATTCGTGATGTTGCCCGTGTTTTGGGTAAATCTTATGGTTTGGCTGACCGTATTTCGAAAATGATTCCGACCAAACCTCTAGGTTTGAGTCTTGAAGAATCCATCGAAGCAGAACCACAGCTCAAAGATATCGTCACCAATCCATCAAATCCTGACAATGACGATGCTGCCGAAATATGGGAAATGGCGCTCAAACTCGAAGGCATTACCCGTAATACGGGTAAGCATGCCGGTGGTGTAGTGATTGCACCTACCAAAATCACTGATTATTCGGCAGTACTCTGTGATGCAGACGGGACTAACCGTGTTGCACAATTTGACAAAGACGATGTGGAATCAGCGGGTCTGGTCAAATTCGACTTTTTGGGTCTACGTAACTTAACCGTGATCGAAGATGCGGTACAAAATATCAATAAACGCATTCAAGCCGAAGTTCCATTAAACATTTCCAATATTCCTTTGGATGACAAAGCCTCTTACGAGATTTTTGCTTCAGCAAATACCACAGCGGTGTTCCAGTTTGAATCCGTCGGTATGAAGAAAATGCTTAAAGAAGCTCGTCCGAGTAAATTTGAGGAAATTATTGCCTTCGTATCACTATACCGTCCAGGTCCAATGGATCTAATCCCAGACTTTATCCATCGTATGCATGGTGGTGAATTTGAATATTTGCATCCTTTGCTCGAAGGTGTTCTTGAACCGACTTACGGTATCATGGTGTACCAAGAACAGGTAATGCAAGCTGCACAGTTCTGTGCGGGCTATTCTCTCGGTGGCGCGGATTTACTTCGTCGTGCCATGGGTAAAAAGAAAGTCGAGGAAATGGTCAAGCATCGTCAAATCTTCATTGAAGGTGCGGCGAAAAAAGACATTGATGAAGCAACTGCCAACCATATTTTCGACTATATGGAAAAATTTGCGGGTTATGGTTTTAACAAATCACATGCCGCAGCCTATGCCCTTGTTGCCTATCAAACTGCTTGGTTAAAAGCACATTATCCTGCTGAGTTTTTAGCAGCGGTTATGTCTTCGGAAATGCAAAATACCGATAGTATTGTATTTTTGATTGATGACTGCCGAATTAATGGTTTAGAAGTATTGCCCCCTTCTATCAATATGTCGTTCTATCAGTTCCATGCCAGCAATGAACAAACCATTATTTATGGTTTAGGTGCAATTAAAGGCGTGGGCGAACAAGCCATGCAGTCTGTGATTGATTCACGTGAACAGGATGGTCCTTATAAAGATTTATTTGATTTCTGTCATCGTATTGATCTGAAAAAAATCAATAAACGAACACTCGAAGCCTTGATTCGTGCAGGTGCTCTTGACTGCTTGGGCATGGAACGTTCAACCATCATGGCTCAACTTCCTGAGGCGGTACAGGCAGCAGAACAAGCACGTTCTAACCGTGAAACTGGGATCATGGATCTATTTGGTGAGGTTGAAGAGGTTCAACGTAAACCGGCCAAACCTGTTAAGCCGTGGTCTGATGAAGTTCGTTTAAAAGGTGAAAAAGATACCCTCGGACTGTATTTGACGGGTCACCCGATTGATGTCTATCGTCCTGAGTTAAAATCATTTATTTCACAGCGTATCAATGAACTTACTCCGACCCGACGTGGGGTCACAACCGTATTTGCAGGTTTAGTCGTCGATGTTGCCAACTTCCCAAATCGTATGATGGTGACACTCGATGATGGTACAGCACGTATCGAAGTGTCTTCTCCGCACGAACGCTTCCAACGATTTAAAGACATTATTCAAAATGAAAAAGTTGTGGTCATCGAAGGTGAAATCTATGAACGTGAAGGATTTGATCGCCCGCTTGGTCGTCTAACCAAAGCATTTACCTTAAATGAAATTCGTCAGAAACGTGCAAACAACATCAATATCGACTTAAAACCTGAGGTGATCAGTAAAACCTTAGCTGCCGATATTCAAAAAATCATCTTGCCTTATTGCAACGTAGATATGAGTCAACATATCCCTGTGTATTTTAAAGTGGATTATGATTATGCCTCTGCTGAGGTCCATCTAGGACCACAATGGAAAGTTGCACCAGTTGATGAATTACTTTCAAAATTACGTGATTATTTCGGTAAAGAAACCATTCATATCGAATATCACGTCAAATCTAAAGCTGCCAAAGCCGTAGATCATCGTGAACAACCCGCTAAAGCACTTGCACCTCCCCCAAGTGATGTGAGTATGGATGATGCGATGGATCAATATATGGCTGAAGCGAGCCAATTCTCCTAAAGTTTAAACAAATATTGGAAATACGATGGATATTATTGACAATGCTGCAGTATCACAGCATTTGAGTCACGTGCGTATTGTCATGGTCAATACCACATTACCTGCAAATATCGGAAGTGCCTTGCGTGCCATGAAGACCATGGGACTCTGCAAGCTCGTCTTGGTTGCACCCAAGACCTATCCTCATCCTGATATTGATGCTCTCTCAGCAGGTGCAAGTGATCTCATCGAACAAATCGAAATCGTAGAAACACTTGAAGATGCAATCAAAGACTGTCACTTAGTTTTTGGGACCAGTGCTCGTAGTCGCACCATTCCTTGGCCATTACTTGAAGCACGCCCTGCTGCGCAAAAATCAATGCAAGCTGTGATGCAAGACCAACAAGAAATCGCGATTGTCTTTGGTCGTGAAGATCGTGGACTGACCAATGAAGAACTGGCACTTGCCAACTATCATGTCACCATTCCAGTCAACACAGACTACGGTGTGCTCAACGTTTCACAAGCAATTCAAGTGATTTGCTATGAAATGCGTATGGCAACCCTCGAATTGATTGATAAAAAACCAGATCAAGAAGCTGTGATGCATGTCACAAACCAAGAAGATATGCATTGGGATGAGCCACTGGTGACCCATGAACAGATGGAACAATTTTATCCACATATCGAAAAAATGTTGGCTGAAATCGAGTTTTTAGATCCAAAAAATCCAAGATTATTACCTTTGCGCTTGCGTCGATTATTTGGACGTATACAATTAGATCGTATGGAATATCATTTACTTCGCGGCATTTTTAGTCGCGTACAAGCGTTAAATAATGGTACATGGAAAAAGTCTAAAAATGAGGATCAAAACTAATGCTTAAACAGCTCAAAGAAGATATCCAAGCTGTATTCGCGCGTGATCCTGCCGCACGAAATACACTTGAAGTTTTAACTACTTATCCTGGCATACATGCACTGATCATGCACCGTGTGGCACATGAGCTTTGGGAAAAAGAATGTAAAACCTCAGCACGTATTTTGTCGTCATTTAGCCGTTTTGCAACAGGTATCGAAATCCACCCAGGTGCAAAAATTGGTAAACGCTTTTTTATCGATCACGGCATGGGGGTCGTGATTGGTGAAACTGCTGAAATTGGCGACGATGTTACTCTTTATCATGGCGTGACCCTCGGCGGTACAACATGGAATAAAGGCAAACGTCATCCAACACTTGAAGATGGTGTCGTCGTTGGCGCAGGTGCAAAAATTTTAGGACCTTTCACTGTCGGTAAAAATGCCAAAGTCGGTTCAAATGCAGTAGTCACCAAACCTGTACCTGAAGGTGTAACAGCCGTTGGCAATCCTGCACGCTTTATTATCAAAAAAGATAAAGTACAGGAAAATGAAAATGAGCAACGTCGTCGTACCTATGCTGAAAGCATTAGTTTCGAACCTTATGCAGCAACTCAAGATCAATCAGATCCTATGCTTGAAGGTATGCGCGTACTCTTGGATCGTATTCAGCAAAATGAAAAACGCATGAATGATTTATGCCATCGTTTGTCTTTGCTCGATCCGACATATAACAAGCAACAAGATGGCGAGCAGCCATATAGCGAAGAAGAACTCAAAATAATAGAAGAAGTTAGACGTGAGTGTGAGGCACAAAGTAACCAATCTAAAGCATAATGTATTAATTTTAATAACTGAACGTTTTTTCAAGTTGCATGTTCGTTTCCGTTTTCTTAGACTGACGAACATGCTTTTTAATATTTCAAAACTAATTTATTTAAATGGATGAAACACCTGATGACAATTAAGCCCTTGGCATATGCGGTTATAGCTGCATCACTATTAACTGCTTGTAGTTCGCAAACGGTCAAACAAAATAAACCAAATACAGATCCTATCGTCTATACAGAGCCTGATGTTTCACCACCATTTTATGCGCTAAACCCATTTAAATACGATGCTCCACCTCCATTTGAAATTGAGCTTAAAAAAGCTGCTGCCGCTCCTTTGACTAAAATGGTAGTGACTGATCCAAACAATCCATCTAAACAACTCACTTTAGATAGCAATAAACTGATTATCCCGATTGTAAACAACAATCAACGTACCATGAAATATGCAGTACTTGCTGGCAAAGATGAGATGGACATCACCAGCATTGATGACTTTTTACAACTTGTAGAAGGTAAAGCTCGTCATTACCCACCTCAATTTACTGACCGTCAAGAACGTCGTGGCTACCAAAATCGTCTAAGAGACGTTTCTGCTGAATTGGACAAATTGGCTGAAGCAGATAATGCGTCATTTGATGTACTGATTCGTGCATTTAAAGCTAGCATCATGGGACGTAACTTGGACATGGGCCCTGCTTACACCACCAAATCACTTAAATATGCGCAACGTATTTTAAAAATCAATCAAAATGATCCAGAAGCAAATCTTTGGTTTGGTTTCTCACTTTCTGAAGGTGGCGGTCAAAAAGAAGCGATTCCTTACTTAGATCGCGCGATCAAAGCAGGCGTTCAAGAAGCTTATCTTTCTTCTGCAAACAATTACTTAGGTATGGAGCAGAAGAAAAATGCCATTCAAACTTTGAAAAATTACAAGGTTAAATATCCAGAAGAGGCTGAGGTTGCTGATCGTTTAATCAACGAGATTCAAGCAGGTACTCGTTATAACGTATGGCAAATTTTGAAAAATCCAGCTAAATCTTAAGCTAGCTTTCATATAAAGCTACAAAAAATAGACCGTCTAGTACGGTCTATTTTTTTAAATAAATTGAAAATTCCAACAAATATCGTATGATTTCATCTAATGCACTCACATCATCCAGAAAGTTTGATATGCAACAAAAAATAATCAAAAAATTGCTCATAGTAACGGCTCTATCCAGCAGTGTATTGACTGGTTGCCAAGTCGTAAGCGTTAAACAGCAAGCGGTGGATGTCACGATTACCAATGAACGTTCCAATATTTTAACACGTAACAAACTTAGTGAAGCCAGTCTAAACGTGTTATCAATGACAGGAAGTCAGGCAGAGACCTGCCAAGATAATCCGACTCAATGTATTAATGACATTACCAAAATCACCCAAGTTCAAGATGAACAGCTCTACTCGACTGCTAGCGAATTGTATTTAGCAAAAGCCAAAGCACTCGACAAATCTTCCGCTTGTACGATCAGTAAATTGTCAAAACTTGAATCCGATAAAAAACGCGAATCCAATAAAGAAAACTATGATAAATGCTTAGACCAAGAAATGGACATGCTGGATAAAAGTATCCGTTATAGCTATGCCTATTTATTTACCACGAAACGCAAACCTGAAGATCGAATATTTGATAATCGACAAGTACAAATACGCGATTTTTACAACCAAGCACTTGCTAAAATGGTGTCTACTTATAGCGCTCGACATAAAGATTCCCAAGTTAAGCCTGTGATCAGTATTGGTGACAGCCGCTATAAAATTGATTTTTCACATTATCCCGATTTGCAAAATCAAAAATTAGAATCTTTGATGTCGAGTTATAATCTCAATTTTTCAGGATTGCGATCAATCAACCGCCGCGATGGTTTCGGATCAGAATTTGTTGCAGTACTGCCTAAATCTAATGATGAAATAGATGATAAATATATTATTGATCCTTTACATCACCATTATAAAACAGGCGTCAATCCAAATATTCATCAGCCACAATATCTATCAGTAACGATTGCGGCTGAACCTGAACAAACAGAAACAGTCGATCAAATCCTACATGGTCAAAATTTTAAACTCAAAGTATATGACCCATACCGCGAAGATACTTTAAAACTTGCCAATAAAGACTATCCACTAGCTGCCAACTTTTCTGCACCTTATGGTCTATGGTTGGCAGAAAACAATCTCGGAAAATCCGCATATTTGTCTTTGATTGATCGCGATAATCGCCTAACTATGCCTCATTTATATATGCTAGAACCATACAATCCGAATAAAAAAGTGATTGTCTTGGTGCATGGTTTGGCAAGTAGTCCAGAGGCTTGGATTCGGTTAACCAATGACATCATGGGCGATCCTGTATTACGAGAACACTATCAAGTTTGGCAAACGTTCTACTCAACCAATATGCCAATTTTAGAAAGCCGTTTTCAGATTTATGCGATTATCAATCAAACCTTTGACATGATTGGCACAGATGCGACTGCCTCAAAAGATGCCGTATTGATTGGACACAGTATGGGTGGAATCATTGCTCGATTACTGGTCAGCGATCAGGATCTAACTAATGACGCATTTAAAATGATGAATAGTCGTAAAGTGCAAAAATTCACTGATAATAATGTATTCAAAGAACGTCTCAACATCAAACCGATTCCAAATTTTAGTCGTGCTATCTTTTTATCAGCTCCGCATCGTGGGACAGATTTTGCTGACTTGTGGTTTACTCGTCTCGCACGAAAAATCATCAAAATGCCAGGAGCATTCTTGGGAGCAATTGCTGACTCAGTTGAAGATAAAGACATCAATATCGGACATTTTATCGGTGAAGTTGGGCATGGTCTAATTCAAAATGGTCCGAGTGATCTCAGTAAAAACTCAAAATTTACCGAGTTGACCGAAAACACGATGCCTTATAAAGGAATGCTGTATCACTCCATCATAGGAAATAATACCAAGAGTGATGATCCAGATGTCATGACCGATGGCGTCGTTCCATATAAGAGTGCACATTTAGAAGGTGCCAAGTCTGAAAAAATCATACATGGCGGCCACTCTATCCAAGAAACGCCTCAAGCAGTACTGGAACTACGCCGAATCCTAAGGCTTCATTTGGTTGAACTTGGCTTATATAATCCCTCAAAACCAGTCAAATAAGCTTAAATCTCGCTATAAAATAAAAAAACTCGAACAATGCTTCGAGTTTTTTTGTCTATAAAACGTCTAAAAAGCAAGTAAACCGCTTAATATATAAACTTTTTATCTGAACATTCATTAAATATTTCAATAAATAAACAAGTTATTGTGATTAAAAAAACTAAAAAACAACAATATTATATTTTAAATATTATTAATATTAATTTTGACTAAATCTAGTATTTAACTACAACAGCTCAATAAATATTATACTCATAACTTTTACATATTATTTTAAACCCAATTATTTTCATTATTTCTGATTTTATTGATATTCAAATCATTTTACACAACGATTTAAAATACATATGTATATATTAAGCGTTTTTTTATAAAACTACTGAAATAAACAAACAATTATTCGCAATACACAAAGTTTTAAATTCAGTATTACTTCATAATTAATATCGATCAATACATGATTATTACGCATTGTTTTCTTCTATTTTAATCAATTTTAAGAGTCTATATTATGAGATTAATTCACAATTATTTCTCAATCCTCGCATTTAGCATTGTAATACCAACTTTTGCTCATGCTGCACCTCAAGTTACATTTCAAGGTGAGGTGACCAGTCAAACCTGTAAGGCTGTAATCAATGGCGAAAGTGAAGGCACTGTGTTACTCCCAACTGTTCCAGTTTCAGAATTGGATACAGCTGGTAAAACAGCGGGTTTAACGCCTTTTACGATTTCAGTATCAGGCTGTACGGTAAGTACGACTTCCGAACTTAAAATCGGGACAAAATTTTTAGGGCACAATGTTACCTCTACAGGTAATCTCGGCAACGTAGCGACAACGAATGCTGCGCAAAACGTTTCAATCCAATTAACTGCGGATGCAAATGGCAGCACGCCTGTCACACTCAACGGCGTTACGACGGTGCAAGGGCTTGTTCTACCGATCAATCAAAGTGCAGCCAGCCATCAATTTGCTGCACGTTACTATGCTGAAGATATTGCAACTCCTGGTGCAATTACCGCAGTTGCTGAATACACCTTAAGTTATCCCTAAGACCTCAATAAATATCAATCTGCTATTTATATAAATAGCAGATCTGACTTTAAATTTTGTTCATAAATTTTGTGATACCACGTTCTATGATATTAAGTTGTTTGAGAAAATCTGTTGTTTTGAAAAATTACATTGCTTTTGTTTTTATGTTGCTCTTTACCCTGAGTAATGCGAATGCAGCTATTGTCATGATCGGAACACGTATTATTTTCCCTGCCGAAAAAACAGAACATAGCCTGCAATTTCAAAATAAAGGTCAAGCGCCCTATTTAGTTCAGCTTTGGCTTGAATCAGAGAATATTGATCAAGCTCAAACGACTGTACCCTTTATCACCAATCCTACGTTTTTTAAAATTAACGCTGAGCAAGGACAAATTGTACGTTTGATTTTTACAGGCGAGGCTAATCAATATCCTCAAGACCGTGAATCACTTTTTTATTTAAATTTTTCAGAGATTCCTGCAACTAAAAATACCGTTGCAGATAATAATAAACTGACCGTGATTTTTAAAAACAAGGTCAAAGTATTTTATCGACCGAAGTCATTACAAAACCAAAAAATGGATGTCAAAAAAGATTTGTCATATACCATTTTTACTCAAAATAATAAGCATTTTATCAAACTGATCAATCGCAGCTCATTTTATATTACATTTGCAAAGTTAAATATCAGAGAAAATCAAAATGATATTTTAACCATCCAGAACACCATGATTTCACCCAAATCAGAGTTGATTTTCCCTGCTGAAAAATCAATTGTGAATCTTCAACATAGCCAAGCCAAAATTGAGTTTATTAATGTTTATGGCGCGACTGTTTCGAGTGAAATCATGCCTCAAATTAATGATTCTAGACATGAAAAATGACCTACGAACATCCAAATATTCAGTAGTTTCAACGGTTTCAATCTGCTATTTTTTGATGATTTCAGTGTGCTATGCCGAAAATAAGAATGAAACTTCTGTAGACGAAGCTTATATTTTTGATCAAGCACTACTCAAAGATTCGGGTATTAGTCCCCAATTACTCAAACAACTCTCTGAAGGTCAACAGATTGCTGCTGGGCAATATCGTTTGGATTTATATATAAATCAACAACTCGTAGAACGTACCCAGATCGAATATAAGGCAAATAAAAACAACAAACTCAGCCCTTGTTTCAATCGCGAACTGTTAGCAAAAACCAATATTATTATCTCTGGACTAGATACAGCCTCCGTAGCTAATGAGTGTGTCTTCCTCGAAGACTACATCCCCGATGCCAAATTTGACTTTGATTTTAATAAACTTAAATTGAACCTTATCATTCCGAATCTCTACATCAAACAAAATCCACGTGGTTATGTTGAAAAGAAAGACTGGGATGCAGGTTCAAGTATTGGTTTTATCAACTATATGGCCAATTATTACCTCAATAATTATGAAATTTCTGGCAAAAACCATCAGCAAAGTTCAACTTATATTGCTTTAAATGGAGGCATTAATTTTGCTCAATGGCAGTTTAGACAACAGTCGTCCGTCAATCTCGATGAACATACTTCATCTTGGAATAACATAAAAAGTTATGTGAAAAGGCCATTGGAAAATATCCAAAGTGAATTGTCTATTGGACAGCTTAATACATCTGGGCGCTTTTTTTCTGGACTGAATTATCTTGGTATCAATCTTCGTAGTGACGAACGAATGTTACCCGAATCCATGCGTGGCTATGCTCCAGTTGTACAAGGTATTGCCAAAACAACTGCTCGCGTATCCATTAAACAAAACAATAGAGAAATTTATCAAAGTACTGTCGCACCCGGTGCATTTCGGATTGAAGACTTGTTTCCTACAAGTTTAAATGGCGATTTGGATGTTTATATTTATGAAGCTGATGGCTCGGTCGGACATTTTAAAGTGCCATTTTCAGCCGTGCCTGATTCATTACGTCAAGGCGCATATAAATATGATATTAATATCGGAAAAACACGTGAATATACCGAAGATGCATATTTTGCAAATATAGATACTCAGTATGGTTTAAATAATACCTTTACTTTAAATTCTGGATTACGTCTAGCCAAAGGCTATCAAGCAGCAGTAGTTGGAACAGCTTTTAATCATTATTTTGGGGCTTTAGGCACTGATTTTACCTATACAAATGCCAAATTATCTGATCAATCCTATCAATCTGGGTGGATGATCAATACCACTTATAGTAAAACTTTTGTACCAACCCAGACCACAATCGCACTAGCTGGATATCGTTTTTCAAGCTCAGGCTATCAAGACCTCAGTGAGATTTTGAATAATGATCATAAGAAACAAGACATACAATCCAATCAACAGAACGCTCCATATATAAATCAAGAAAAATCTCGTGTTGTACTTTCCATCAATCAAAATATGGATCAGTGGGGAACCTTATATCTTTCTTCTTCCCTTCACCATTATCGTGATCAAAAAAATAAAGATTACCAGCTACAACTCGGCTATGGAAAGTCCTTTAAAAATGGCATTAGCATGAATTTTTCAATCGTAAAACAACAATCTCATCCTGCTGAGACAAATCGAATTGAAACAGATCAAGAGATTCCTTTAGATAAATATCATAAAAATAATGACACGCAATATGCTGTTTCTTTTACGTTCCCATTCAATCAAAAAACCAAACGGATCAATGACCTAACAGTTAATTATAACAATAATATTTCCAATACTTATCAAGCATCTATAAGTGGAATATTGTCAGAACGCCAAGCGATTCATTATAACTTGGGTTTAAATTATGATGATGCAACTCATCAAAACACCCTAAATTTTAGTGCTCAAAAACGCTTTGCCTATGCCAATCTTGGACTTAATGCATCTTCAAGTGAAAATTATTGGCAAAGTTCAGCCAATATCCAAGGGGCAATGGCTTTTCATCGTGGTGGTATCACTTTAGGACACTATCTCAGTGATACTTTTGCCCTGATCGAGGCACCAGGTGCAAAAGGTGCACAAATCCTCAATGCACAAAATACCAAAATAGATCGTTTCGGTTTCGCTCTCGTTCCAACACTTACTCCCTATCGCTTTAATGCTTTAGTGATCAACCCAATTGGTTCTTCTTCACAAATTGAATTTGAAGAAAATGATCAAAAAGTTGCCCCCTATGCAGGAGCAACCGTCAAAGTCAAATTCAATACCAAGAAAGGTTATGCGATGTTACTGCATGCAACACCTGACAGCGGAGAAAATCTCCCTCTCGGTGCTGACGTATTTGATGAGTATTCCCAAAATATTGGCGTAGTCGGTCAAAACAACCAAATCTATATTCGTAGTGAAAAAACCACTGGCAGTCTAAATGTAAAATGGGGTAATCAGATTCAAGACAGTTGCCGTATTGATTATCAACTCTCTAAAGAACAAATCAATGCACCATTGATCAAATTAGACACCGTATGTAAAAGAGGACATTTAGAATGAAAATTAAAATGAGTCATTTTCTAGTGCTCGGTTTATTATCTGCATTAGGCTTTGAATCTCAGGCAAGATGTACTCTTGTTACTTCGATCAATGCCTCTGACAGTTATGCAACAGCCTTAAATTTTGGCAAAATCAACCTAACGAGTGTCTATTTACAGCCAGTGGGTAGTATTTTAGGCAATATCGTTGTGCCTAGTTCAAACTATAACTATGGAACCGTACAAGATAATTCCATTATTTGGCAGTGCGATGAAGCGGATCTTCCCAATATCTATTTTCTAGCAGCAACTAACGGCGATGAACCATTTGGTGGTCATGTAGAAACTGGGCTAATCGATCATTTACCCGACGTCTATGCCACATGGTGGCAATATATTGGCTTGAAGCAGAGTATTTCAGGGATTCCCTTATCGAGATATTGGAAGAAAATTCCTATAACAAATTATGAAAAAAAGAATGGAAAAATAAATATTCGCTTGGCAGATCTCCCTCCTCTTGAGGCAACCTTATACCGAATTAGCCAATTGCCTAGCTTTTCACGAGGGAGTTTTTGCCATCTAAGTATGATCGTGAGCGGTAGTTATAGCAGCGGGAAATTGGCAAATGGAGCGAATAGTAGCTGTAATCAACCCAGTGCCTATCTGCAATTGACAGGAAATAGTTCGGTAAGTTTTGGCTATTCAGCACGTGATAAAGAAGGTCAAGATTCAAATACATCTTTTAGTTTTTGGCCCTATTATGGAATCCCTTACGGCCTAAATAAAAGTAATACCACGCTCAGTAACATTCCGACTTGCGTCGCTCGGAATGCAACACCGCTTATCAATTTTCCGCCTATTTCTCAAGATGAAATCAAAAATGGAGCGATTCGATCGGCTATTTTAGAAGTCGAAGTTGAATGCAACGACGCGATGATTTCAGGTACAGCTACAGGACAAACGGCAATTGGCTTTCAACCTTCTGCAGGTGCATATACAGCAGCCAGTTCTCTTGGGCTTTTAACGACTCAGGGTGGTGTAAAGTATTTGTTGTCTGATCAATATGGGACTGATCCCGATATTGCTACAGGCGTTGGTATAAAACTGTTTAATGCCGCGAGTAATAAAGAAATGAATTTTTTAAATCAGTTTGCGCTTGCTGGTGGTGGTGAAGATGCTGGTTGGTATCCAGTTCTACAAGGTACGCCCTATCTGATTGGTTCCAATGCCAGTGGTCATAAAAGTTATATGCAACATTATCGTGCAGAACTAAAAGCCATCCCTAATACCACCATTAGTGCAGGTAAAGTCAAATCTACAGCTACGGTATTGGTCAAAATCCAATGAAAAAACACTCGATTGCCTTGATGCTATTTATTTTGCATCTTATTGTTATTTCGAATACTAATGCAGGATTGGTGCCGAGTGCGACACGCGTGATCCATCAGCAAGAGGATCCTAGTCAGATACTCTTACTGGCCAATAGCAATCCTTATCCTATTATTACCCAGATTTGGACAGATCAAGGAGAACGTAATCCCGAATCGACACACACACCTTTTGTGATTACGCCTGCTATTTTTAAAATGCAAGTTCAAGAAATTAAAAGCATCAAAATCATATACAACCAAGATCAACTTGCTACAGATCGAGAATCTGTATTTTGGCTCAATCTATACGAAGTGCCCATGGTTGAACGATCTAAATTGCAAGAAGATCATCTCAATTTGGCAATGAATACTCAAATGAAAATCTTTTTTAGACCCAAATCACTCAAGGAAATGTCGATTGATCAACGCTCAAAAAACCTACTATTTGATATCATTACGCAAGAAAATCAGCAACAACTGAGCATAGAAAATCATTCTGCATTTCATATTACGATGCTAAATATCAAACTCAAATCAGCAGAAGGCGTATTTCCAGTCGACAATACCAATCAAGAAATGCTTGCTCCATTTGAAAAGATCAGCATCAATTTAAAACAGTTCAATATTTCAAATATCCAACCCAACGAAATCGAATATACCTTGATTGATGATCAAGGCATAAAAAACACTTATATACAAAAAATCATCTGATGCCTTAGACATCAGATGATTTTGTTGAGTCTTATTTGAATTGTTTAAGCTTCTCGATTTTAAGCCTCAGGGCTTTAAATAGCCTTATAAAAAGCCCATCAAACGCTGACGAATAATGTCTTCTGCTTCTTTTACCGTACGATGAACCAACTCTTCACACGTTGGAATATCATGGATTAAACTTGCCACTAAGCCACATGACCAAGCCCCTGCATCCATTTCACCTTCAAGCATAATGCGTGGATAAACGCCTGCAACTTCTTCTAAGATATCGCTAAATTGGATTTTATCACCCAATTCTTTTTCTTTTTCCAAAATTTTACCGACAGCATCATTGTATAACACGCGCTCAGTATTACGTAGTGGACGCATGATCAAACGTGTATCCAACTCAGTCGCTCTTAAAATGGCTTGTTTCACATTTTCATGCACAGGTGCTTCTTTGGTGGCAATAAAACGTGTCCCCATATTGATTCCTTCAGCACCCATCGCCAAAGCAGCAGCCAGAGATCGACCATCCGCCATACCACCAGAAGCAACAAATGGAATCTCAAGCTCATCAGCAGCACGAGGCAACAAAATCATATTGGGAATATCATCTTCACCCGGATGACCGCCACACTCAAAGCCGTCAACTGAAACGGCATCACAACCAATTGCTTGCGCTTTTAAACTATGACGCACTGAGGTACATTTGTGGATGACTTTGATGCCTGCATCTTTTAAGTACGGCATCAC
Organism: Acinetobacter gerneri DSM 14967 = CIP 107464 = MTCC 9824; assembly: GCF_000368565.1. Lineage (GTDB taxonomy): Bacteria > Pseudomonadota > Gammaproteobacteria > Pseudomonadales > Moraxellaceae > Acinetobacter > Acinetobacter gerneri. The sequence continues at coordinate 677,303 of NZ_KB849544.1, forward strand.
TTCTACAGGATTTCGCCCTGCAGTTTCCACGACTTTCACCCCACCCTCAATGATCGCTTTGACATAGCCCGGATAATCAGGTGCATTGACTGTAGGTAAAAATGTGAGATTTACACCAAAAGGTTTATCCGTCATATCACGGCAACGTGCAATTTCATTGGCTAAATCTGCAGGGCTACGCTGGGTCAAACCTGTAATCATGCCCAATCCACCCGCATTGGACACTGCCGAAGCCAACTCTGCAAAACCAACAAAGTGCATACCACCTTGGATGATTGGATGCTCTATACCAAATAATTCTGTAATTTTAGTCTTCATTGTTATTTCCTAACCTGTCCTCATCACATCATATCAATGTTGATTTCACAAATTTGTGAACCACCTTTCATTATTTTATCTGCATTTTATGCAACAAGTTTCATAAAAGCATTGAGCATTTTTATCATACTTTTAGCAAAAAATTCCGTTTTTACGATCTTTTTTGCTTACTCATTGGTTCAAAAAATGATGACAATCCTTACACTCTATATCGTCGAGGGGACTTTTAGCTACAAAAGCAACTAAGTCTACCTATTGAACATAAAGCTGATGAAGCAAGTGTGAAATCATCAAGACAAATCAAAATATTTGAGCAATATGTAAATATTGCAATATTCCTTAATGCAATCTTAAAATTGATAAAACTGTCATAATATCAAAATATTCCTGACATTTTTATGTTGTAAATCGTAGCAGCGCCAAAGCAATAATTTTAAAAATAGTCTTTGAATTTAATACTTTATAATTTAAATGTATTTTTTAAAATTATTTCAAATCTTAAAATTTTCATTTTTTTCTGTCACTGATCATTCATAAAGCATTGTTAGTGTGACCGCGTTGTTATTCTTCCAAATCGTTCCAACATACTAACTAAAGGAATGTTATGAATCGTTTATTTACATATACAGCAGTCACTGCAAGTTTATTGCTGGCTGCTTGTGGTGATTCGAAGCCTATAAATACAACAACGCAAATTACAGCAAAACCAACACGTACCATTATTATGGTTTGGGATGGCTTGCGCCCTGATTCAATTAATGCAACCGACACACCAAATTTATATGCGCTTCAACAGGCAGGCGTAAATTTTACGGATAACCACTCAACCTATCCGACTTTTACCATGATGAATGGTTCATCTTTTGCGACAGGGTCATTTCCACATACTTCTGGTTTTTATGGTAATACTTTTTGGACGCCGCCTCAGGGTTCTGCCAATACGATTCCTGTCGGTCCAAGCGCTAGTGGTGGCAATAGCGACTATACCGATCCTGTTTTTACTGAAGATTATCAGGTATTAAACACCCTCAATGACTACTATGGTGGACAGTTATTATTGGTGAAAAGCTTATTTGAAACAGCTCAAGCTTCTGGGCTAAGCACTGCAACGATTGGGAAATCGGGTCCTGCTTATATCCAAGATCTGCATAAAGGTGGATATTTCTTGGATGAAAATACAGTGCAACCCCGTAGTCTGGTGACTGAATTACAAACAGCAGGTTATCCAATTCCTAAAAATACCACTGCGGGTTATAGCGGTACTGATGCTGTTACTTTGGCTTCAAACAATGGCGATCCAACAGGAAAAGCGGGCTATATCACCTTTAATACCACAGCTTTTGATCCAAATGGAAAAATCGCGATTGCAGCGCGCGACAGTAGTGACACATCTCAAGGCGCACCTGAAGATGCTGCCAATAAATACATGATGAATGTCTACACCAGCTACATTTTACCGAAAAAACAACCCATGTTATCTTTGATCTGGTTCCGTACTCCAGACAATGTCGAGCACGGTTATGGTCCAAACACCTCAAATATGAAAGCAGGTTTGCGTTCACAAGATGCTCGTTTAGGTGAATTGATCGCGTCACTCAAAGCCAACAAAATGTATGACACCACCAATATCGTTGTGGTTTCGGATCATGGGCATTCTAGTGTTTCAGGTCCTCTAAGCACCTACCCATTACGCACAATCAACCCATCTCCAAGTACCCCAAATGGTCCTTCGATCAATGGTGCAAGCAGTGGCTTGAGTGCTGCAACACTTGGCAAGGTCGACAACAATAATGGCTATTCGTTTTCAGGTGATGTTCGTATCGCCGATTTGCTGACTTATCGTGGCTTCAATGCCTATGATGGTTCAGGTTGCTCTACCTCTGCGATGTATGGTTTACAAGCCAATGGTACACCGACCATTCCTGTCAGCATTGATACTACAGGCAAACTTTGTGATGGCAAGGCTGGAACCAAATACCAAGCCATTAGTGCAAACCTAGCCAATCCAGTTGCGAGTTTTACAGTTCCAAGTGCAGGTAAATTGCCAAATAATGGCATCGTCGTGGCTGCAAATGGTGGATCGGATTATTTCTATGTTCCAAATCATGATCCAGTTTTGATTCAAAAATTGGTGACTGTGCTTCAACAACGTGAAGAATATGGGGCAATCTTTGTTGATAGTCGCTATGGCAATATTGCAGGGACTTTAAAATTGTCTCAGGTCAATCTGGAAAATGCCAAACGTCAAAACAATGGACAACCAGATGTAGTGGCAAGCTTTGACTGGGATTACAACAGCAAAGTACAAGGATTGCCGGGTATCGAATATGAAAGCGCTGGCGGTCAACGTGGTATGCACGGCAGTTTCGGGATCTCCGATGTACACAACACTTTGATTGGATTTGGTCCTTCATTTAAACAAAATCAAAAAATCTTAAGTCCAACGGGTAATGTCGATGTCGCTCCGACAGTTGCCTATCTACTTGGTTTAAGTATGCCTCAAGCTGATGGACGCGTAATCAACGAAGCGCTCTCTGCACCTGCGGATACCTCAGCTCCTGTCGTCAAAGCCAGCACCATTTCCCCAACTACGCCTGCGACCAATTTACGCTTTGAAACGCCACTTGACCCTACAGGGAAAACTGCTGATTCAAGCCTGTCTCAAGGGATTTATAGCATCAATCTTGCAGTGAAAGACCTCACTGTAAATGGTAAAACTTATCGATATTTTGACTATGCAAAAGCTACTCGTAAATAAAACTTTATTGAGTATGTTATTGACTGCTGGCTTGTGCCTCGATGCACATGCAGCAGTTGCTACACATACCCCAAATCAAAAGTCACTCAAATTTGAACACGTCTTTAAAAGCCAAGGTGAGCCGAAAGCTTTATATTTTCAGAGTCAATTTTATAGTGCTGCCGATGGACGCAAACATAACCTACAAGTTTGGCGCGATGGCGAGCTACATTTGAGGCGGAAAACCGACCAAGCCATTGATACCTATGTGATCCGTGATAAAGCCAATTTAAATGCCTATCAGATGATCGTGGTGGACTATAACAAACGGGTGACCACGAAAATCAATCGCAATAATCTGATTCATCTTGGTGAATTTAATGATTGGTTTGATATGTCACATGGCTTAAGACATCCCAAAGGTGAATATCAATTGCATCTAGGCAAAGCGCCACAAGCATCGCTTAAAACTTTTGCCCCATGCCAGTGGTACGTACTTAGCCAAGGGAAAGTTCAGCATCATATCTGCTGGAGTGAGAAAGATCGTATCCCGCTTGTCATTTGGGATAATGCAAAATCAATGGCTGTCTGGCAGGTCACTACGCTCAATCGCCAACCCATCAAAAAGGATGTTTTTACCATGCATGATGCAGGCTTTATGAGAAATGATGCCAATGCTGATATTGAAAATGACTAAATATCCAAATCAACCAACAAAGTAGCTCCCAAAAGTAGCCAAAAAAAAGCCAAGCCCTTGCATAAGCAAGGCTTGGCTTTGATCTAAAAGATCAGTAGTTGGATTTTGACTCAAAGCTCCTCAAGCCCTTTTAATTTTGAGGAGCAATCAGTCAAAATTAACCACGTTCAGCGATTGGTTTAAATTCTAAATTTTCAGGACCAGTATAGTTGGCACTTGGACGAATGATCTTGCCGTCTTGACGTTGTTCAATTACATGCGCTGACCAACCTGCTGTACGAGCAATTACAAATAATGGTGTAAACATGGCTGTTGGCACACCCATCAAGTGATAACTTACTGCACTGAACCAGTCCAAGTTCGGGAACATGTTTTTCACTTCTTTCATCACGCTTTCAAGACGTTCAGCGATCACATACATTTTGCGGTTTTCTTGGGCATCAGCCAATTCACGCGCAACTGTTTTAATCACTTCATTACGTGGATCAGAAATCGTATAAACAGGGTGACCAAAACCGATCACAACTTCTTTATTTTCAACACGTTTACGAATATCTGCTTCTGCTTCATCTGCATCGTTATAACGTTGCTGAATCACAAATGCAACTTCGTTTGCTCCACCATGTTTAGGACCACGTAGAGCACCAATCGCGCCTGAAATCGTTGAATACATGTCTGAACCAGTACCAGCAATCACACGTGAAGTAAATGTTGAAGCGTTAAACTCATGCTCAGCATACAAAATCAAAGAAGTATGCATCGCTTGAATCCATTGCTCAGATGGTTTTACGCCATGCAATAAATGCAAGAAGTGAGCACCGATCGAATCATCATCAGTTTCAACTTCGATACGACGACCGTTGTGGCTAAAGTGATACCAATACAACAACATTGAACCCAAGCTTGCCATCAATTTGTCAGCAATATCACGCGCGCCAGCATGGTTATGGTCTTCATGTTCAGGTGTTACACAACCTAAAACTGAAACACCTGTACGCATCACATCCATTGGGTGCGCAGATGGAGGTAATTGCTCCAAAGCTGTTTTAAGTGCCGCAGGTAAACCACGTAAAGCTTTTAATTTTGCTTTATATGCTTTGAGCTCTGCTTTGTTTGGTAATTTTCCATGTACCAAAAGGTAGGCAACTTCCTCAAACTCACTGCTACCAGCAAGGTCAAGAATATCGTAACCACGGTAATGTAGATCATTTCCGCTACGACCCACGGTACAAAGTGCAGTATTACCTGCAACTTGTCCGCTGAGTGCTACCGATTTTTTTGGTTTAAATCCTGTTGTAGTTTCTGTAGACATTTCCTATTCCTTCTCAATATTTCTTGTTTCATTTTTGCGATGTCTTCGCCTACCTGCGATCGGACATTATTGCTTTTATATATGCTCTATTGAAATTATTTATTTTTTTCAAATGAAGCATCGAGATATTGTTCAAAAGCATGATAGTTGATACGTTCATACAATTCTTGACGAGTTTGCATGGTATCTACAACATTCTTTTGTGTGCCTTCTTGACGCAACGTTGTATACACATTTTCAGCAGCTTTGTTCATCGCACGGAATGCTGAAAGTGGATATAAAGCAATACTGACATCTGCTGAAGCCAATTCATCTGTAGTAAATAATGGCGTTGCACCAAACTCTGTGATATTTGCCAAAATAGGTACATTTGTCGCTTGAGCAAATTGTTTATACATAGCCAATTCGGTGATCGCTTCAGGGAAAAGCATATCCGCACCCGCTTCAATATAAGCACCTGCACGATCAATCGCAGCTTGTAAACCTTCTACAGCTAAAGCATCTGTACGCGCCATAATCACAAAGCTGTCATCCGCACGTGCATCAACAGCGGCTTTGATACGATCAACCATTTCTTGTTGTGAAACAATGGCTTTATTTGGACGGTGACCACAGCGCTTAGCACCAACTTGGTCTTCGATATGCATCGCTGCAGCACCAAATTTAATCAACGATTTAGTGGTACGTGCGATATTGAACGCTGAAGCACCAAAACCAGTATCAGCATCAACCAACAATGGTAAATCACATACATCGGTAATACGACGCACATCAGTCAATACATCATCAAGATTGCTAATACCCAAGTCAGGCAAACCTAGAGAACCTGCTGCAACACCGCCACCTGACAAATAAATTGCTTTGTAGCCTGCTCTTTTTGCAAGTAATGCATGATTGGCATTGATCGTACCCACAACTTGTAATGGATGCTCACTGGCAACTGCATCTCTAAATTTTTGACCTGCTGCTAATTTTGACATGAAATCAACTCCTTGTACTCTATCTAATCTGGTTGAAAGATCTTTAAATAACTGTTTTTACAACTATGCTAAAACTATGTTTAAGCTGAATGTTGTTGAATATTGCGATATGACGATGCGACATGACGACGCATTAACAACTCCGCAAGTTCAGCATCTCCCTCAGCAATGGCATCTAAAATTTGGATATGTTCTGCAAGTGCTTTACTTGGACGATTTGGTGTATTGGCAAACTTGAGGCGATACATCCGAATCAAATGGTAAAGCTCATCACACAACATTTTTTCTAGGGTTTTATTACCGCAGTTTTTGATGATGCAATAATGAAAATCATCATCTTGACCTTCTTGTAAATAATACCCTTTACCTTCTTTAAAATTTTGATCTTGAGCATGTAAATACAATACAGCTCGCAAATCTAAAATTTTCTGTTTATCGATACTTTGCGCAGCCAGTCGGCAAGCCAAGCCCTCTAAATTTTCACGAATCTGGTACAGCTCTAATAATTGTTGATGCGATAAAGACACCACACGCGCACCGACATGAGCCGTTCTTTCTACCAATTTTTGCCCTTCTAAACGGTGAATTGCTTCACGTAAAGGACCACGACTAATACCATAAGTACGTGCTAACTCTGGTTCTGAAATTTTGCTCCCCGCTGGCAATTCACCCAAAATAATCGCAGATTGCAACTTTTCAAAAATTGAATCTGTTAGGGTCATATTTACCACAGGTTTATCTTGAGCAATATCCATTGCAACCTCACATTGTCAACAATGTATCTTATATTATTTAAAATACGAGCTTAAAAATAGCAATCCATAAAAATATTGTCAACAATATGCGTGTAGCTTAAATTGATCACTATGTTTCAAATTGTGTGAGGAATATGATCTAAAAATAGAATCCTAATGTCATAAATAAATAGAATAGAAATGCTATTAATGATTGATTTTTATGAATTTTATTGATTTGAATTTTAAAAATAGGAAAAATTAAACACAGACAATAAGATGATTTATAAAGTTTTAATCGCTTAACGATGTCATTTTTAATTGTTTAAACAAGACTAAAGTTCAATCTTTAAAAATTGTATCTACAATATATAGAGGAAATCCAAGTTTTCAATGTGAAGCATAATACGACATTTGATCAATCACTTGAAAATGATCATTTTTAACAAGGTAATAGACCTTTTCACATTTACTCTGCTCACCATGTCGGCTACCAATCGCCAGCAATAAACGGCTGTTATTTTTGTAAACAATCTCATTCGAGGTAAAACCTTTTGCCTCGCTATAACATTCCGCAAAAGTCTCAGGAAGGATCAAGCTCTGCCCTGTTTTTGCATTATAAACAAGAGCAAAGCTACATCCTCCGCCACAGCCGACCTCTTGCAAAACATATTGCCCTGCAAAATTTGGCTTTTGTTTTGACATTTCTTTAAACAGTGTTTTGAATTTTTGTGTTTTAGCATTGAGCTTTAAAGCTTGATTTTTACCATGATAGTTCTGAGCGGGATACTTATCGAACGCAGGTGGTTTAGCATAAACATCTATCGATATCAGTAACATAAGGATAGAGACCCAATATAACACCGGATTTAAAAAGACTGCTTGTTTGCTTTTTATAAAATGCAGAGTCATATTTTAAACCTTATTTATGCTTATCTATATATGTAGTGACTATTACATAAGCGCATTGAGTAGTAGATTAAAATTGAGTAAATATAAAATAAAGTACCGATGTTTATTTAATCTATTAACGATATTGTTTTACGAAATCGAAAAAACCTTGTCTTTCACTAGTTACAATATGTGTCCATCCTTGTTTTTCTAGAAAACGCTTACCCTTGTCTCGTCCAGCTTCAGCCTCTTCACGATCAGAGCCACCATAACATGCTGTACGACCTGGCCATTTCGCATCATCAGCATAGGCTGCTACTAGCTCCTGATGGTCCATTTCTGAATAACGGGTAATCATTTTTACAGGTGAAAATAGTGCCGCTTCATCTTCTACATTTATATGGGAGCACCAAAGATAATAAGGTTGACCCGCATATATACTCAAACTCTGTGACAATAAAAAAACTAAGCTTGCGACTTTCAATCGTATATTCATCGCTAATCTCCCTCTTTTAATATAGCAATAATATTCGTAAAGCCTTTGGGATTTGATCTGGTCAGTTCATAGCCTTGTTTTTCTGTACCTTTTGAAATTAAATCAACCTCTTCGCGCATTTCTTGCAAAGATACATCCGCACCTAAACAGTTTGATAAACCACGTAATTTTTGATGACTAATCATATATAGTTGTGACATTCTTTTTACTTCATAATCATCAGCACTTTTAGGTAATTGGAAAGCATCTGATATATATGCCGTTTTATCTGTTGTTAATATTAGACAATACCAACTACTATTCGCATGCACTTGTGGTATAAATAAAAAACCAGAAGTAAAATATATCAATATTCTTTTTAGATTTTCCATAATCTGCTCCTAAAAAAAGACCATTTATCGACAATGTAATAAATGGTCTAAAAAATTATTTATATTCGTAATCTACATTACAACGCCACTTTCCACCTTCATAACTAGGTGAATCACAATAACAGCCACTTGTCTTTACCGCAGTACTTGGGACATCGCGTTTTGCCGCAGCGCATGCTGCTGCCTCACCACTAGCAAAACCCGTTGAAACTCCAGCAAATGAATTCATTGCGACCAATAGAATTCCGCTAAAAAATATAATTTTACGTTTCATATCTTTTCTCCTTGTTAGATATAGTTTTAATATAATGCTTCTATAAAAATACCAATATTCCCAAATGGGAACAAACGAACATTTCAATAAAATTTACATTCAAAAAAAGACCATTTATTAAAAAATAATAAATGGTCTAAAAAAGTCAAAATATGAAATTAATTTTCAATATGTGCAAAACGTGATATTAAAAATGCTCTATAACTGCATATCAGACTTAGAATTTCATTATATTTAAAATTATAAAGTAACAACATACCCAAATGGGAATGAAATACTTATTTTAATAAAAAACAATAAATATTGTTTCTAAAAATAAAAAAAGTGTTACTCATTTTCAAGTAACACTTTTTTTAAGTCATTAGATGAATGATATATTATTTTTCTGCACCAAAAATTTTAGTCCATGTTTGAGTATTGTCGACTAGTTTTTGATTACCATATAAAACCTGATATTGCACATTATATGTATTTGGAATAGACGTAATCAGTGTCGTTGATTTTAAGTCAGTATTTTCTATTTTAACTGCGCCACGATATGGTAAGCCCTCACGCTCCTCATCTTGATTAACTTTTATTGCCAGTGGATCGGTTGTTGTAAATTTAATTTTATAATCACCAACAGCACTATTTTGCACAGAAATTTGACCATTTGAAGAGATATTTAACTCTGTTGGCGTTTTTAAGGTGTATTTAAGCTGATAATTTTCAAATAAATAGGCGACATTTCTGAAACCCGTTCCATTTTTTTCACTGGCTTTTACACTGAAACTTTCTGAAGAAACTTGAGCAGAGTCTTCCGTTTCAAGAGATTTCAAAGTACCAGAGAAAGTCTTTGTTTCGAAGGTTATCGGATTTTCTAAAACCAAATTTTTGAAGGTATAATCACCATCATTATTGATTACCGTGCCGCTTTTCGCAACCAAGCTTTGATGTTTATCTCCTTCAAATTGATAAAATAAACCTCCGCATTCATTAAAATCAATCTGATTATTTACAATCTTATATTGACCAGATTCACATTCAGCATCTGCATATAAAACTTCATCTACGCCATAAAGTGCCGTATCAACCATACCAAATGCAAAACTTTCTTTAGCAGCTAAAATATGCGACTGAGCCGAAGTTTCTATAATCTTTTGCTTCAATTGCTCTGTTAATTCAGTATTTGGTGTTTGTGGGTTTTCTTGATTTTTAACAGGTGTGGAATCATCACTTCCTCCACAACCACTTATAATCAAACTTGATATAATCAATGTGCTATATATTAAAGTATTTTTCATTTCTTATTTCCTTTATCCATATAGCTCAATTATATTCAGTAAAAGAAATACTCACATTCCCATTTGGGAATGTAATTGATATCTTTTATTTTTAAATCAAAGCAATAAAAAAACCTATAAAATAATTTTTACATTACTTTATAGGTCTGAGTAAAATACAAGGACACTCAAAAAAAAATCAAATATGCATAAATTTAAGCGTAATCCCCATCAACAATCGCATCAATTCTGCTTGTGATCTACATTGCATTTTATTATATATGTTTTTAATATAGATACGGACTGAACCATAAGTTATACTTAACCTTTCTGATATCTGTTCAAAATTAAGCCCATTAACAAATAATTCACATACATCCATCTCTCTATTGGAAAGTTTATATTTCTGCAACAAAAATCCTCTCGCTAAATATTGAGGTTGATTAGTCTCTGTAACAAACACAATCGACATTTTTTTAGATTTATTTTTTTGATCCATAAATGGCAATATACTTAACATTAGAGATTGATTTTTTTCTTCCTCATAAAGTGCTAAAATACCTCCTGCATCATAATTAATCATTTCATTTTCAAATAATGCAGTTTTAATCAAAAAATCAAAATTGTCTTGAAACTTAAGTAAAGTTTTTAATTTATTATTTTTATCCATTTTCAATAATAAAGATTTTTCCATGATCTTTTGAAAAATTGAATTTGAATAACAAAGCTGCATATCTTGATTAATTAAAACCACACCAATATTAAAATGATCTAAAGCACGGTAAATATTTTTCTTATCTTGATCTAAACTAATCATTTGACGATAGATTTGCAAAGCACGACGTAAATGTACGCCTAAACGTTTCAATATCGTTTCTTCTTGCTCAGTATATTGCGCTAATTGCGGAGCACGGTGCACAGCAAATACCGCCCAACTATAAGCACTACGCTCTAATAAAACCGCTGCCGTATGAGTGATGTTAGTGGGTTTTGCACATTTTTCATAAAAAATATACTCATCTGTGCCAGGCATCTCCGCATAATGTGCAAAAGTACTTGAAATGGTATCTCCCAACATTTTTTCTTGCCAATAAGGTGCATGTAGACGCATATCAAGAATTTTGACTTGTTCGTCTTGATATATTTTTATACATGAATCAGAAATATTATGTGTAAATACAAAGTCATAATCTGGGCTTAGTTGATCTGTTGCCGTAAATATTGCCGTAGTACTTTCGGTATATTCAGCAATTTCAAAAAGTACATTTTGCCAACTTGACGGATTTAATGCGGCTTCATAGATCATGCCGATGATTTTATTCTCTTGCTCTAGCAACATACCCATTCCCCCCAGAATGTTATTGTTCTTTTTTTAATGCTATATAAATCACATAATTTTTTATATCCTCATTTAAGGATGTTTTTAATAAATTCAAATATTTTTCTTAAATTTTTATTTTCTCACAAAACGCATCAATAAATGCATCAACTCAACCTGTGAATTACATAGCGTTTTTTCAAAAATATTGCGTAAATATGTCCGAACAGAACTACGAGTTAAGTTCATTTGGTCTGCAATTTGCTCTAAATTCAATCCATTTACAAAAAATTCACAAAGCTGAAGCTCACGCTTGGTCAATTTAAAACGCTTAATCAACTGATCTTGTGATAATTGATATATCACCTGATTTTTCATATTTTGCATCGACACATCAGGTTTTTCTTGCTCAATACTCACCAACACTAATGGCCGTGTTCCCCAAAATAAGATCTCCTTTTCTGAAAGGAGCAAGTTCATTTTAAGCAGTAAATCTGTATCCGCAATTTTAAAATCCATATTTTTATATAATTCTATTGCTTCCTTTTGATAACGAAAATCACGCTCTATTTTGTACAACACGGCTAACAATCGTTGTTGTTCTGCTTCACCAAGCTGTAAGCGATGATCTTTAAGTTTTAAAACTGGATGCTGATCAAACAAAGATGCTGCAGCTTGATTGTGATGTACTTCCTGACCTGACAAATTTAAGATAACAATCGGTTGTGGCAATTGATCTACAAGTTCAAAACCAACAATACTATCACTTGAAAATTCAAATAACTTCTTTAGTGAAATTACCACCCTTTTCAAGTGAATAATTAATCGATCCAAAAATTCAAGTTCTGTTTTATTCAACGCCTTTCTTTTCACAGATGTCGTGATCGTCAAAAATACACAAATTTTATCATCCCAAATGAGGTCTTTTGTTGCGACAAATCGTAAATCTACAGGTAATAAAATTTTTTGATACAAATCGGATTTTGCTACAAATTCTTCTGTTATATGACTATTGCATTGATACCAACCTTGCCGATTTGGATCTAAAAATTGTCCCCATCTCGGATCATCTTCTACTGGATATCGTAAATAGTCTAATTCTGTAGCTGCATAAGCTTGTTTAGGTAAAACGCCTATGCCGTTACTATATGAAATCATATTAAATGTAAAATCTATTGCTTGAATATGCACATAATTTACATCCATTATTTCGATTAAACGTCGAGCAAATTTTTGCCATCCATTTTCATCTACTGCAATCTGATAAATCAAATCACATAATTCTTCATAGTAAATATCAAGTGAATTCATTATGTTAATTTTTAGTGATTATTAAAAAATAATCTATTGTATTTAATACATTAATTCAATAGTACTTTCCCCCAAAAAAACTTTATTTTTCTTGGTTAGAATTTATTATCTTCAATTTTTCTTCTTGCTAAATCATGTTTTTCTTATCCAATTTTATTGTATTTTTCACATTATTTTATCTGTTTTTTCCAAACATTTTAAACCATCGTTTTTTACAGATTTTCAATTATATTTTCATCGAGTGAAATGCATAATAAAGCCAAGTCTTATCATAAGTTTTATTCAGTCACAGGTTATCTCATTACTATTAACTGCCTTTTTTGAGTAAAAGTACTTTATAACTCTCCAACAGGGCTGTATATAATATGCACATTTCGTGCAATTATATTTACATGCCCTTTGTTTACGTTAAAATTAAAGCTTTAATTTAATTCAGATAAATTAGAGTTAAATTATTCCATCATTTAAGTAAACATTTAACAATGCTATAAACCCATCCATGTTTGAAGTCATGAAATAGATTATCCATTAAGCTTGCTATACGTTCGTTTGATCAAAAGGTCAGGTTTCCTCAAATTAAAGGTTTGAAACGACGCATAGTGGAATGATCTGGGTAGCTTTTGCTAACGCTACTCTGCGGTAAAATTCACATGAGATTTCATAATAGTTGTAAATGTTTTTTAACATTAAAGTCTATTTCATTTGATAGTGAATCAATAAATCAGGATCAACAGCATTTTTTAATAAATAATCCCGATAATATTTTTCATAACGATATGCCACTTGTCCATAATTCTCAACCATCACATTTGGATTGCCATGCACATATCCATCTTTTTGTTTTATTTCATCCAGACTTATATACTTTTCACCTTGTTTTAAAGGATAGCGTAAATCTTCTAAACGCAAAGGGTTATTGGCAATACCTTCCGTATTGGGTGGTATTTCTTTGACATAATACCAGTTCGTATCAAGCCATATCTCCTCGTCATTTAACTCAAGAGGAGCATCGGGATTACTATAATATTCTGAGTTTATATCATACAGCCCAAACTCTAAAAAGCCTGAAACTTGTTGTACGGGATAATCCAACTTTTTAATATCATCTTTATTGACTTTAGTTTGACGAAATTCTTTAGAACCCTCAGGATAAAATTCAAATGTTTTTAATGGATTATCAGAAATATAAGCTCCCTGTTTCTCAACATGTTGTTCTGAATGATAAGGTTTAGGATAAACTAAGTAGGTTGGATAAATTTCAGGCTCTTTAAGCATATGAGCCCCGTTCCAGTCCAAGTCTCGTTCCCTCTCTTTCCCATCAGTAATAAAGTAGAAAAAATCACTTAAATGATCCCCTGCACGCGCATATTCCCCCAAATCACAAAGGCTATCTAAGTCTATAATCTGATTCATAATTTGATAAAAATCATCTTCTGCTTGTTCATAAGGAAATGCCGTTGGTTTTTGTCCTTGATTAAATACTGTTTTTTCTGAAAAATAATAAGATAATGTTTTGGGAAATGCTGTTCCAAATGAAACATAGTGCTGCGGATTATTTCGTTTAAAAAATAGCGCTTTTTCTAAATGATCTAAAGTAGGATTAATCACTTGTGAGACGACTATATCCAACCATACATTATACATGCTCCAATGATCATAATTTTCACGATAAGTTTGTTTGTTCATGGCATCAAATTTTAATGCCAATTCTTTTAATTCTCTTGTTAACTTCAGCATTTTTTCGCCTTGCTGAATGTCATAAGCACGATACATGACATAACAAGAAAGCTGAAAATAAGGATTCAGCAAATAACGATGTTGTAAATCTAAAATCATTGTTTTGGTGAACTCCCATCGACAAATACAACAACATGCCCCGATAAGAGCTGTTGTTCATGATTTAGCTAGCCCCATCGACGCATACTGATAATTATTATACCCACCCAACACCCCTATAGGGTCTTTAGATATAAATCGACCTACATACGGTGCACAATACCGATATCTATTATAGTGAAGTCCCGTTTCCTTTTACTTGTGCTTCAGACTGAGTAGTGCTCGCTCTTTGCCCATCCCCCTGAAAACGAATATTAGTGTTAATAATTTCATTATTTAGAATATATTATCTACATAATAATTTAAAAATCACTCATGATCTATAATTTTGGAATGAGTAAAAAAATCACCAAAACTATTAAACAATTTGACTTTGCTTTTATCATCCATCCAATACTCCCAAATAGACATATCATTTAAATCATAATACAATCGTTTCCCATCACTAGAACTCCCAAATACAAATGTTTTAGTATATTCTTCATTTTCTTTATTATTTCCTACAGACTCCCACAATATTAAATATTGATAATATTTTAAATTATTCTCAATTTTTGAAAATAATTTATCTAATGAATATAGTTCATATAAAATATCACCTTTTTCGATCTCCATATACAACTTAAATTCACTTAATAATTCTTTGTATTCATTAAAAAATAGAATATTACTATCTTTTTCTAATTTTTCTATATTTAACATAATTATTTATCTCTATTCAGATTTACAATATTTTGGTTTATCATATTATACCACCCTTTGAATTCCTATTTAGAAACCATCCCGCATACAATAAAAATACTAATATCTATTGCAGTAAAAACTTGTTACATTATCCTATTGTTTGAGAATTATCATGCTCTTTTTTTACTTAAACACTTAAAAAAAATATTCTTATTTATATTTCCTGAGTCAAAATTATTACATTTAAGTTCGTTTCCTGTCTTATACTAATTAAATGAAAAAAAGGGTTTCTATTCAAATAAAACCCAATATTTTATTAAATCGTTTCAATTCAAAAAATCATCCATATCTTTGAATATTTCCCCAAAATTCATGATTTAAAGCTCCAACTTCGCTTTCAATATCACTTAATTTTTGAAGAGTAAATACAACAGTACCAATACCTCTAAAAAACAAATTAAAATTTGAAGCAACTTTAGTTCTACTATCTTCACTAGTGAAAACTTCTATTTCTCCATTTGTACAATCTATAACAACTGAATATGGATCATTATAAGCAAATAATAGTAAATTTTTCGGCCTATCACCACATCCCCACCACTGATTAAAATCATTTTCACTATTTAATTCACTTATTTGGTTCAAGTAATTACCTGAACCAAATGCAATATTCCCTAATGAAAATTCATCTACATTATATTTTAATATAAATTTTTTTAACTCTGGAGGAATAGTAATATTTAAATTGACTTCTACTTTTTTTAAATCTTCTGTAACATCTCTTTTCTGTTGTATTAAAATCAAGTCCGTAAGTTCCAATTCAGATAAATCAGAATTTTTACCAAACTTTTGCTTAGAAAATATTTCAATTTCCTCAAAACTCAATAGCATGCTTTATACCATTTATATTATTTAGTATATAAAATACCATCACATCCATGCACTTAAGACTTGGACGTATACATACTTTATTCATATGTCTAAAATAAAGCTAGTTATTAATTATTTCCGAGTCCAAAACATCACATTTATGCTATTTTCAGGTTTTAGACTATTTAAATAAAAAATAAAATTCCATTTAAATATAGTCTTGTTTAAATTATGAAAACTGCCAAAAACCAGCAATAATCTCATCATTTTTTCTATATAAATACAATGCTCCACCAGAAAAAATAAATCTATCTTTAACTATGTTTTCTGGATAATAAAATTCATCAATTTGCATAAAAAATTTATATCCATCTTTTTCCAACTCACTGTAATAGTACTTCTCTTCTTGAATTAACATCGGATTATCAGAAAGAGTAATAAAATCAAAATTTTCATCATCGACTTCGTCATAACCCATTAGATTCGCTTTCCTTATTTCTGTAATCGTATAATCTTTTATTTCACTTTCATCGTCATGATTATGTAAAAAAACTTTTACTAAAATCTCAGGATATATTCGGCTTTGTTGCACAAAGATTTGAAATGCAAAGCGCCCCTAATTGAGCCAAATTTAAGGCGTAACTTGGGTAAGTGGGCGACCTAATTCCGTAAATCTGTTAAGGACTGCTACACGTGCATGGATCTCATTCACTTGGCTATCAAAACTCCTTGCACTGAGTTTATCTCCTAATAATTTGATGCAATGCATCTTAGTTTCAACCAAACTTCGCCGATGATAGCCTGACCATTTTTTCCATAGTGTCCTGCCTAAACGTTTAATTGCTCGAAGTAATTCATTTCGCTCTAGCGAGCTACTCTTTGTATCTTTCCATGGTTTCGCATTTTTTCTAGGTGGAATCACCGCATGCGCTTGCCGATCTGCAATGACCTGACGGCATTGCTTGGTGTCATAAGCTCCATCGGTATAAACAGAGTTAATCTGCTCATCTTGTGGAATCTGATTAAGTAAATCACCAAGCACCTGTGAATCACTGATATTATTGGTTGTAAGCTGAACTGCTCGTATTTGTAGGGTTTTAGCATCTATACCAATATGAAGTTTACGCCATTGGCGACGATATTCAGGTCCATGTTTCTTGCGTTTCCATTCGCCCTCACCTAGAAACTTCATGCCTGTAGAGTCCATGAGTAGATGCAGCCCATCGCTACTTTTTTGGTAGCTGATTACAATATCAATATGCTTTTGTCTTCTACAAAGCGTGGTGTAATCTGGAGCTATCCAATTTAATCCGCAAAGTTTAATCAGACTTTGCACAAAGCCAGTGACCATACGTAAAGACAGACGGAATAAGGATTTAATCATTAAGCAGCATTGGATGGCTGCGTCGGAGTAGGTTTGATTTCGCCCTTGTTTGCCTTTTGATGGAGCATACCATTGCGTAGCAGGATCAAACCAAATGGCAATATTTCCGCGACTCATGAGTGCTCGGTTATATGCGGGCCAATTGGTTGTACGGTAGATTTTGTGTGCAGGCTTCTTCATTTGAAAATTATATCGCTGAAAAACCCTTTACAGATAGGTTTGTGCAACAAAGCCTAGCTATGACTTAAATTGGGTCAATAAACATCAAAGTCTAAAACTTAAATAATATATACATAAAACATAATTTATCATTCGCGATAAAAAGCCTTCCCTCTAAAGTCATATCAGTAATTTCTTTATTATTATATACAGCACATTCAACACCCAATTCATTAGGGTCATCCATTTTAAATATTTCAAATATAGCCATATTTTTTACATGATAAATTTTATCAAATTCAATAATTGAAAATTCAAAAGGTCTTTCAAATGGAATATTTAAAATTTCATTCATTTCGTCATATATTTCTTCATTAATATCATATTTCTTTTTAAGATTTTCTTTTCTATCTAAGTTATATCATTTAAAAATTCAGTTACTAAGTCATAAGCTTGCTTTTCTATTTCAACATTAACGTCTAAATTCATTTTTTTACTATTCGATGGAATATCTTCTGTTAAACTTGAACTTGTGCTAAACCACTTAAATGCCCTATTTTTTTAAATTAGTACATTTAAAGGTTTGTGAACTTAAACTTGCTACTTTTAATCTTTTATATTCGGCAAAGATAGTTTTCAAAAAAAAAACAGCAACGAACCATCATCTATTCATAGATAGTTGCTGCCAAAAATATTTTTGCAAGTATTTTCCAATCAAGTTGATTATTTTCTATTTTCCCTAAAGCATCAAAATCTTTTATATTCTTGAAATAACCGTCCATATCATCAACCCACCCTTCAATACCTTCCAAATAATTGAGCAATGTATTATTTTCCCATTTATTATTATTTATATCATTAATCAACATCCTCATAAAACATAAAAAATCTTCTCTTGTTTCAATTTCTTGTACTTTTTTATTTAATTCATTCATTATTTTACTACCTTTGATTGACTATTACCTAATTTCAGTTTCATTGATGTTCCACCATTTGTTGTTGTCATTTTCCACATTTGTTGCTCAACCTCTTGAGCAGATGCCCAAGTAATAGGCATACATTTTTTAGCTAATTTAAATGCAGCCAATCGTCTATGATCTAAAGTCCAAACTTTTCCTGTACCATCTTTCCAAACTTTGGCACGTAATATATTTGCATCTAATGTACCATTTTTCAGCGATACGGCATTACCTAGCACTGTGTAATCTCCTGTTTGATTTTTAGCGCTACTCTGCATAAAGTGCACTGTCGAAGGATCTATTGTCCCTGCTGGACATTTTAATGGACAATTCTTGTTTAATCCAAGCGAATCAATCCAACCGGTTGGATTCGGCGCATACTGATAATCATTATACCCACCCAACAACCCAATCGGATCTTTAGAGATAAATCGCCCTACATACGGTGAATAATATCGATATCTATTATAATGAAGCCCTGTTTCCTGATCATAATACTGCCCCTGAAAACGAATATTATTGGTGATAATCTCACTATCCCAAATATCCCGCTTCACAAGAGTCTTCGCTTTACATTCACCCCAAGCTTTATACTCCGCACTCCAAACAATCGCGCCCGTTTGATCCGTCATTTCCTGTGGCGTACCAAGGTGATCACAGTGATAGAACCATACTCGATCAAATTTTTCCGCTTTTTGTGTTGTCTGCCAAAGTGGATCTTTATCTATATCGTATCCATTGTCCCACGTTGGAGTTTGATGTTGATTAATTTGTTGACGATAGCTCGCTTGGATTAAAGGGATAAAACTACCTATTTCATAAACATAATGCTTAGTATATTGATGCGTACTTTCAAATGCTAAAGTATCACCATCCCAACCATATTGCGTGGTTTCGGTATAGTTTCTATTGATGGAATCTTGCTTGCTTTTCTCTATTCGTCTTCCAAATGGGTCGTAGCGGTAATGCGTTTCAGCTTTATCATTTTTACTTTTAATTAGTCGCCCTAAAGCATCCCATTCGAAGTATTGGATATGTCCGCCATCCATTTGTCGTATCAGTTGTCCGTAGTCATCATATTGATACTTTTGATCAAAGTAGTCTTTAACAACATTTCCAACAAGGCTGTTATACCCATGTTTATGGGTAGGTTCATAATAGGTATCTTGTTTTTGGTACTGATTCGTTTTGTTTGGATTAATAATATTGCTTGCAGGGTCAAAGGCAAAGGTTTCTTGACCGAGTGCACTATTGGCTTGCAGTAATCTCCCTACAGGGTCATATTTATATTCGATATGCCCTCGACGCTTATCATGAATATCGGTTAATTGTCCTGCTTTATCATAATGATATAAGCGCTTGAGCAAAGCTTTGGTTTGGGTTTGTGCATTTTGATTTGAATTCGTTTGATACCCTGCGTCATCACCTTGATTGATCACTTGTGAAGTTAATCGTCCGACGTGGTCATAACTTTGTTCTTGGCTGATTCCATTGGCATAGTGACGCCCAATTTCCCGATGTAGATCATCTCGTTTAAAGCTAACACTGTCTTCGCCATTTAAAGCTAGACCATAAACATGCCCACTACCATAGAGTAACCAATCTACTTTTTGTCCATCAGGCCTGTGCGTGGTGGTTCGATTATTTAACTCGTCATAGAGATGTTGCCAAACCGCTGTACGTTGCATTTTTAAATCATGATGATGTTCATGCTTTAAATTACCCACTTCATCATAAAAATATTGCACTCGACTTTCAGGATTTTTCGCTTGGATCAGTTGCCCATTGCCATTATAGGCAAATTCTTCTGTGATACGTCCTTCAAGTAATGTCTGTTCATCACCTTCTTCTAATACAATTTTTTCGATTTGTGTACTAAAGCCTGCGGTGCGTTCGATCAAACGCCCCATAGCATCAAATTCGAAAGCTTGTACGCGATGTTTAGGTATATGTCCTTGTGTAGCCTGCGCAAGCTCTACGCTACGCTGTAACTCACCCGAGGTTTCTGAGTAGTGATAAATCGTTTCTTTACCATCAAAGTCAGTTTCTTTAAGTAAACGCCCCACAGAATCATAATAAAAATAGTAACTTGCCCCATTTTCATTGCTCAGCTTACTCAAACGACCGAGTTTATCCCAATGATATTTTAGGCTTTGTCCAAGTGGGTCTATACGTTTGCTGATCTGTCCTGCGACATTATATTCATATTGTGTTTTCTGTCCTTTAGGATCTGTATGTACCAACAAACGACCTTCAGCATCATGAATAAAATGTTCAATGCTTCCATCCGCATATTTAATTTGTTCAAGCTGACCAACCGCATTGTGCAATGTGTTTTGATCTTTTTCAGGATAGATATGTTGTCCTAGCTGGGTATAAATATAGGTCGTAACTTCATTTAAAGCATTTGCTGTTTGAATCAGGCGACCTCGTTCATCATATTCCCAAGTCGTTGCTTTTCCTGAACAATCAATATATTTACTCAGTTGACCTTGTGCGGTATAGCTCAACTGTTTAACACCACCTTTGGCATCTTGAATGCTAACAGGTAAACCCATACCGCTATATTGATATTGGGTTTTGCGTTCTAATGGATCTATATCAGCAGTCAAATTACCTTGTTGATCATATTCACGCTGCCAAATGTTTGCTTCAGCATCTCGAAAATGAGTTAGATGATTGCCTTCATCATAACCATAATATAGCTCGGTGCCATCGGCTTGGGTCATTTGAAGAAGATTGCTATTTTCATCAAAGTCATACAGGGTTACGCTACCATCGGTGGCAATATGTTTGGTGACATTTTGTGCATCATCTCTAAAGAACCACTCTTCAAGCCCATCGGCATAAACGGTTCGGTAGGTATAACCATCAATATCGTAGTAATACCAAGTTTCATCACCATGCGCATTGGTCACATAAGTGAGACGGATTTGGTCATCCCATTGTAGTCTGGTTTCATCGCTACCATCGTCAGCATATTCATGATATGCGCGCGCATCGGCATCTTCTCCATCCCATTCCAAATGCATACGACGACCTGTTAAGTCACTATAACTGGTCAGTAAATGTTTATGGTAGGTGTAATGATATTGATGTGCATCTTGATTCGTTGCACAGATTAAGTCGCCTGTTTGATTATATTGATAAGCTGCAAGCACACGAGCTTTGTCTTCTACTTCAAGCAATATCAGTTCACTGATTTGGTGCTGTGCATTGATTTTACTATGAATATGTGCAAGATCTTTTTCACCATGTTTGATGATGATGTCGGATAAAAATGTTTGTGAATCGACAATATGATGATAATTTAAACCCAGACTAAAATTATTTTCCCATCGCATCGTGCTTAGACGAAAATATCGATCAGATTTTTCAAAGATCAGCTGTGTACCATCATCAAAATAAACCAAGATAAAATCTTCAGTCACAGCACTATAATAAAATTGCTCTACAGCTTGATAATGAATCTCACCGACTTTTAAATCATTTAAAGTGATTGGACGACCATCAAAATAAATCAACTCTAAGGTTTGATTAATGTTTGGATTTGGATACTTCTGATTTTGAGCACTTTCTTTGTATTCAGCTTCAGTTTGTTTTACCACGATACGCAGGCTAAATGGAGTTAACCAGCGTGCACCAAATTCACTATCATCCATGTAATATAAATTTGAAGCGTAAGTTCGCATTAAATTTATATCAACTGGTAGATTTAAATTGGCATCAATATGAGTAATAAATTCCGTGCCTAAGGCAAAACTAATGGATTTTTTTGTGCCTGATGGACAATTTTTACAAGGACATGCATTTGATTTCGGTTTCGCTTCATGACCTTGTTTTTCAATCACATGACTGTCTTTTTTACTTTTAGCTTGAGTGGTTTGATTGGTTTTTACTGCTGCTACTTTCTTTTTACTTTTAAATATTTTAATCGCACCAATCAAGATTTCGATCAATCCCGCGATGCTGGCTAAATTTTTAGGATCATTAAGTTTTTGGAATTGTCCTGGCGCAGCCGTACCTATACTTCGTATGAAAGTACCCAATTTTAATATTGGTTGAGTCGGTATCACGGACATCGCAGCACCTGCATAAGCATTGCCGCCCGTCTTCACAGCGGCTTTAGCTATATTACTTAATGCGCCTAATCCATTCTCAAGAAATTTACTTGGGTTTCGAATAAAACTAGTATTGGCAGCTGTTGTAAGTTGCTTTTTGGCTGCATTGACATTTGAACCCGCATTGGTAAAAATTTTTCCTGTAGCTAATCGTTTCAGTCCATTATCTACGCCAAAACTTAACTCTTGAACTTTTGCACTACATTTATTTAAGATCCCAGGCAACTGCGCTTTTGCTTGGGTTGCAAATTTTTCAATAGTACCTGCGAGTGCATCATTGACCGCATCACTCACGACCATGATGATAGTATCACTGAGCACTCCTTTTGCGGCAGCTTTTGCTTCTTTAACTAAAAATAAGGTTGGACGTAAAGTGGTCCGTGCTGCTGCCATAGTAGGTGGTATAGGAATAATCCCAATAACATCAACCCCTAAAGTGACCCAATCACCAAACTCCGCTTTTGCAACTGTTTTATCAACGATCACGACAACATCATTTACAACATCAACTAATGCAATCAAATTTCCCAAAACAGGCAAAGAAGTTGCAACGGTTTTAAGCCGATCTAAAGTGACATAACCATTTGTTTGCTTTTGCAGCCAACGATCAAAACGAGCAGCACCTGCTTTTACATCACTTAGATGAACTCTGTTCAAGGGCTTAACAGCAACTTGGCCCGTGTTCTTTCTTGTACTTTGACCTTGTGGTGGAGCCATTTTCATACCCTATTTTTATTTTAAAAATTTTTAATATTAGAAATAGGAGATGCATTTTTCACTATTCCTGGATTAAGAGATGGAACTTTTGCTTGATTCGCTAACAATTGACTTGCTTGTTGCATTGTTGTTTGTACTAATGCTTTTTTGGGATCTTGTACAATTGCTTTGGCTGATTGAATTGAGTTCATCATATTTTGAGGATTTGCTATAAGGTTTTGTACTTTGGACTTCACTTGTGTTGCCATCGAGTGTGCAGCTTTCGTAATATTGCCCATAAGACTCGTGTCAGCATTTCCATCCATTTGCTCAGGCCAATCTTTATAGCGTTTAAAATCACTCGACGCATCCCAAGGATTGCGAGGATCTTGCTCAAAAATCACTTGAGCTGGTCCAGCTACAAGCCCTGTAACACTGGCAAAACCTTTATCATCTAATTTTCCAGTGGTTTTTTTACCTAATGCATCAATAACAGTAAAACCACCTTGTTTGATAAATTCTCCATGAGTGTATTGGTTAAATAACTCTAAAACCCCTTTACCTTGTTTTGGCGGTGCAGGAAAATGCGCAGGTACATTCGCCCCGCTGATTAAATTGTGCGTCGAAGCTTTAGACTCAAACTTTCCACTGGTCGTTGAAATAATTCCATCTGCTGAAATCTCAATCTGTGAACTTCCAGCATTGATGGTAATTTTCTTTTTAGCCAAAATTTTGATTTCATCTTCCGTCGATGTAATCGTTAAACCCTGCTTTGACAGCAAATCCATAGCACCTTCTTGCGCCTGAATTTCAACTTTGTCTGTCGCTGCAAAAAGCCTCGCCCCCTTACTTTGGGTAAATAAACTAATCCCCTGACTTGCACTGGCAAATAAACGCTCGCCTGTAGCTAGGCTTACATCTTTACCACTGGTCAACGCAATCTGTTCATTACTTTTGAGATGAATACTCTTTTCAGCGAGCACCGCCACACCTGCAGGTGTTCCCACGACAACATGTGGCGCAGAAAGTTCTGGAAAATTATTTTTCCCTGCAGTCCCTTGACCTTTGATTTCTTCACTTTGACTTTCGAGTTCTTTATAAGCCGTATTATCTATCGCTCTTTCATCAGCCTTTTGATCAATGGCTATTTGAGTCTGAGTCTTTTGTTGTTCTACGCCTTCTTTGATTTGTTCAAGCGTATTTTGAATATCTTTGGCATAACTTTCAGCATTGGCCTTGGCATAAGTTGATAAAATTAAACCTTGTCCTGCACGAAATACCCCATGCCCATCCGTCCTTAACTCAAAACCTTCTCCTCGAAAGTCTTTACGTCCTTTAGGATCAGGTATCCGAGTGATATACCCCAAATTCAGTTCACTGGCTTGATGATCACTGCGTAAATGAACTTGCACTTGACCTTTACTATCATCCATCACCAATTGATTGGTTTGGCTTCCACCGAGTTCTTTAGACTTGATTCCTGATAGTGCCTTTTGACTTGGCAATTCCCAAACAGGCATTTGTTCAGGATTGTTCAAACGACCCGATACAAAGGGCATATCAGGATCGCCATTGAAGAAATCTACAATCACTTCCTGACCAATGCGGGGCAGATGAATCGTACCGAAGTGATTCCCTGCCCAAGCAGTGGAAACACGTAGCCAACAGGTATTGGTTCCATCGCCAGTATCCGCACCCTCTTCTTGAGCTTGCGCTCCGAGACGATCCCAGTGGAATTTAACTTTGACACGACCATACTGGTCTGTATAAATTTCCTCGCCCGCTGGACCTACCACAGTCGCGGTTTGTGGATGTCCTTGTGGTTTGTTTCGGGTCAGATCTGGACGTAGGATTTGTTCATCAGGTTGCGCTAAAAATCTAACATTAGAATCATAGAACTGGTTATCAGCCTTTTCTTGGCTAATGTCTTGAATCGTGATTTGCGTTCCAAGGACCAACCAACCTCGATTCGATTCACTATTGGGGTGATTATCCAGATTGAAGCGATAACCTGTTTGTAAACCTTTTAACTTGCCTTGTCCTTCTGCTCGATAACCATGTTGGTACAGCCCCTCAACTCGGCTTTTAGCTTTGTTTTGTCCACCTTCATCCGCACTTAAAAAATCACCTTGTTGCCATTCATAAATTTCTTGCTCAGCATAGTCATGATCCCAAAGGAATTGATCTTGTGCTGATTGTACGAGGCTCGGTTGTTTAAATTGGTAATCGCTCAGTTGCACTTTTCCTGAAACCAATTGCTGGACAGGTTCAAAGTGTTCAATGTATTCGGCAGTATCAGGAAAACGTTGATTTGGTGGGTAAATACTTAAGTTACGATAGCCCGTTGCTTCCATTTCTTTATAGGCTGCATTGTGGTCTGAAATAACAAAAGTGAGTTGGTTTTGGCTATGTTCAAAATGAAAATTGATGCCATGCTCTTGCATCAAGCGATGGATAAAGCTGTAATCATCCTCGCCATACTGTGCCTGAAAGTCCAATGCTGCATAGCTTTGACTACAACGATAATCCACAGGATAGGGATAAGGTTGCAGGACTTCTTCAATGATTTGTAATACGGTTTTATGTTGAAATATTCGATAATTACTTGTTTTAGTTAATAACCACACCCAAGGTACGAGGGTCAGTTTATACATGGCATGACGGTTACGAACAGCCAAAGCCTCAACCCGATTCACCAATCCTCGAAAATAGCGTGTGCCATTTAGATTGCTTTGGTAGGTACTATCCCCTGAGATATCATTGATATTCCCTAAACCTGAAAAATCAGGTTTTAAACCATCCAACCTCACCGCAACGGCAATTTCTGTTCCGATTAAACTTTGTAGATTTAGATCAGATGCAGGACTTCCGCCATTTTGTGCAAGTTGTTTGGGTACATAACCTTCTAAGCCTGCATAACCATGTGCAGGATTGTGAAATTCATCACGAACTTTAACCACAAGTTGGTATTCAAAGAGTTCGTTGATCTTATCCGAGCCAGACAGTGAGTCAAACCAAAAATATGGTGTCCCATATTCGCTTTCAGGCAAAGCTTTGCCAAATAATTTTATTTGATGATTCATTTTAGTGTGAGGTATGTCTCATTTTATGGGGATTATGCTACAAAATTTTATAAAGTTTATGTTTTTTTATTTGTAACAAGGCTCAAAAAAGCAAAAAATCTAACCCTACAACATTAAAACAGTAAATTATTGTATTTTAAGAAATAAATTTATTTTTTATTTCTTACTGCTATTTTTACTACATTATAGTCTCTTTGTTTCTAGTTGTTTCAGCAGAGGGAGTTAGTAGAAATCGAATCAAAATTTATTCACAGTATGCGAGCATTAATTAGAGGAACAATATCATTAATGTCTAAGTAAAAAATCATTTTTAGGTTCGACAAACATCATCATTATTTTTTATGAAATTCAATCATTAATCAATCAACGCCTCATTCATCTCACTCTTTAAACTTATGGCACTTATTTTGCTTAATGAATATTACATTTTTAAAGATTCGTAATACTCAGGCTAAATAGGGGACAAAAATGGGCAAAATGACAATAGATGTTGGAAAAAGGAATACGTTTTTACTGAGTTGTTGTTCTTTTCTAATTCCGATTCTGATTTGGTGTGCTGTCAGTTATTTACCTTTTATTTGGCATCCTCAAGTACAAATCACCAACTCTGGCAGCGTCGCATATTTACAAGTCGGAAGCCGTGTTGATAAGGCAGTATTTTATAACGAAGCACAAAATGCTGTAGATCAGCATGCTGCTCCGCCTCAAGGCATACTGGTCAATCCAATATATTTACCTGCACCGCATGAGGTGGCAAAAGCTCTGGTGACTGCATTTATTACACCACCAGAACAACCCGATACCCCTTGGTTTCATCAAAGCCTCTGGCATAGTATTAAAATTGTATTCTTGGCATTTTTTATTTCTTCAGTCATAGGCATTCCACTGGGTATCCTCTGCGGTTTTTCTAAAAAAATATCCTTACTCACTGAACCCTTCGTTGAGTTTTTCCGCTACTTACCTGCACCTGCATTTGGTGCGCTTGCTGTAGCGATTTTAGGCATCAATGACGCACCAAAAATCGCCATTATTGTCATTGGTACGTTATTTCAACAAATTTTGATCATCGCCAATACCACCCGAATGGTCGATAAAGGATTGATCGAAGCCGGATATACCCTAGGAACAAATAAACTCAAAAGTCTTTTCCATGTTGTCATCCCTGCCGCATTACCAGATATTTATCGTGATTTAAGAGTGCTTCTCGGTTGGGCATGGACCTACTTAATTGTCTCAGAATTAATTGGTACAACATCAGGGATTACCTGGTTTATTACCCAACAAGCACGTTACCAAAACTTTGACAATGTTTATGCTGCGATCCTCATTATCGGTGTCATTGGTCTTGTTTGCGATTTGATTTTAATGAAATTGGGCGAACGTATGTTTGCTTGGAAAGTAGGAGCAAAATAATGAATAATTCAACCTTTAATGCGCACGAGTACTTTCAAAAAATCTATGCTCGCCCTGTAATTTTGGAAGCCAAAAATCTCAGCCAAATGTTTAAGCATGGGAAAACTGAACGCACTATTTTAAATCAAATCGATCTAAAGATTCATAAACGTGAATTTATTTGTGTGATTGGTCCTTCGGGCTGTGGTAAATCAACATTTAGCCGAATCATTGCAGGTTTAGATGCCTATAGTAGTGGCGAGCTTTTGGTTGACGGTGAAAAAATTACAGGCCCAAGCCCTGAACGAGGTATGGTTTTCCAAGGTTACACCCTCTTTCCATGGAAGACTGTAAAAGAAAATGTCATGTTTGGGCCACTGATGAAAGGTGCGAGTCAAATGAGTGCCGAAGCCAGTGCTCGTGAATGGATCAATATCATTGGTTTAGAAAAATATGAAAATCAATATCCACATCAACTCTCAGGTGGTATGAAACAACGTGTTGCTATTGCACGCGCTTTAGTCAATGAACCTAAAATATTACTGATGGATGAACCTTTTGGTGCACTCGATCCACATACCCGTCAGAAAATGCAAAAGCATTTAATGGATCTTTGGGAAAACATTGACATTACCATCATATTTGTCACTCATGATATGGATGAAGCAATTTTACTGGCTGATCGAATCGTTGCATTAAAAGCCAATCCCGGTGAAATCAAAGAAATTATTGAAGTTGATTTACCTAGACCTAGAAATATAGAACTGATGCAAACTAAGGAATTCAAACGTCTGAAATCTCATGTAGATCAACTTGTTCATGCTCAAGATGATGAGATCGATCCTGCATTGGAAGATTTGCCTAAAATTCCGCGTATGACACAAATCAGCTCTGAAAGATAACTTAGGAACAACTTCATCTCAAAATAGCTTTTATCTATCTACTGGTTGCAATTATTGCTGAAGTTATCGCAACTTCAGCAATAATTGCATCAAATGATTTTACTCAAATTATTCCTTCGATCATGACTATTATCGGTTATGCATTCGCTATCTATTTCTTATCGCTCACAATGAAAATCATCACTGTCAGAATCACTTACACATTATAGTCAGGCGCAGGAATAATATTGGTTTACTTAGTCGGATTTTTTATTATAAAGAGCATTTTGATATTGATACCGCTGCGATGATAGGGTTGAGTTTTATGATCGTAGGCATCCTAATTATTCATTTATTTTCAAAGAGTAAAGAAATAAGTTAAAAGCTAGACCTCACTTTGTAACTCTACCCCTTTACGATCGACCTGAATCCAATACTCAGATATTTTCCCATTCCGTATCAGATAAACCGCACTTGCAATTTCAACAATCTTTTTAGGATGCTGTGCATCAGAAGTTTGCTTCCAACACACATAAACCTTTTCTTCTTCTGCAATGATTTGCTGAATTTCTAAACTGAAATTTCCATATTCCTGTTTCATTTCCAAGACATGTTGAGCATATTCTTCAGGTGTCCTTTCAACACTATATTCATGTTCTGATTGGACTTGATGTGCAATAACAATATCATGCAAAAAATGTTCAACATGTTCTAAAGCTTGACCTGAACGGATTTGGTGAAAAAAGTCGATGACGAATTTTTTATGAGATGACATAATTTTATTGTGTGAAAGTTATAAGAATATCCATCATAAAAGGGTTTATGTTTTAAAAGAAATATTCCTTTATTTTTTAGTTATCTATTTTTGCGATTTTTGACTTAAGTCGTTGAGTTTTATGATAGTCTAAGTCTACTTAGGCTATTTTATAGCTCAATCATTTATTTGATCTTTTTTAAAAATGAAAAACCTACCACAAATCAGCAATGAAATTAATCTCAAAAGTTCCTTCCCCCTACACCCTGATAAGGGGAACATTTTATCTTGTTCATAGAGAAGGAACTTCCTTTATAAATCAATATAACCAAAAACTCGAGTTACACGAGCAAGCCTACGATCTACTTTAATTCTTCGATCAATTTTGGATAAATTAAACCATCAACATTTTGCTCCGTTTTATATATGCCATTTTCAACATTAAATTTATTAACGTGGTAAGAAGAACCGTAGATTGAGTCAAAACCTGTACCTTTAGTAAACACTTTCTTATTGGCTTCAATATCAAGTAAATGTGTGCCATCTACCATAGATTCATACTGTTTTGGATCTACTCCAGAACGCGCAGCCATGATTTTTACTGCATCCGGACGTGTCGCAGGGTCATTGATATATTTAACGGTTTTATCCCAAACCTGTAATAACTTTGTCCATTCCTCTTTATGTGCTGCCAAATGACTCATATTCACAGTTAAAGTGTCATAAATTAAACCTGGTTTATCTTTTGAGGAGTATATGATTTTAGAACCCGCAACAGCTTTAAGCGCTTGACTTGCCACAGGTTGCCAAACAGCAATTGCGGATACATCTGGGCTTGAAAATACTTGGGGTAATTGATTGGTCGTAGAGTTGACCAATTTCACATCGGCAGCGGTAATTTTTTGATCTGACAATGCGGTTGCCAATAACAAATGATCAACCAAACCTTTTTCAACCCCGATTGATTTGCCTTTTAAGTCTTGGATTGAATTGATCCCTTCTTTGGCAAGAATAACGTCATTACCTGCGGAATAATCTGTTGCCAAAATCATCATGCCTTGAGTACCACCTGACGCAGTCACAAGATTATCGCCATTGGTAACAAATACGGCATCTAATTGGTTCGCTGAGAAAGCAGAAAGTGAAGCTGAATAATCAAACCATTTAAAATCGACATTTAATCCCGCTTCTTTTAACCAGCCTTTCTCAATTGCCACCTGCCAAGCCACCCATCCAGGCCAATCACTATAGCCAATCGTAATCGGCTTACTCTCTGCTGATGCTTTGCTACTGTCCTTCGCTTCAGGAACTTTTGCTGTATTATCACAACCACTTAATAAAAATGTCGAAAAGACAGATACAGATAATATGGATGCTGAAAATATTGATATTGGTGATTTTGCTGTTTTGCTCATGCTAAAACTCCCCATAGTTTTCACTTTTTGTGCTAGATGATGTTGTATTTACAAGCTGTTATTTAATGATTGGATATAACTACGCCAACCACCGAAATGACTGATGTCGATTGCCTCATTGATGGCATAATTCTCACAAATAAATCCTTTTACCCATGAGCCATCTTCGAGTTGCACATTGCCTATCCCAAGCGGTGCAGGTACTTCAGCAACAATTGCACCAAAGTTGGCAAGTGGAATCTCCCAAACTTCAAGTTCTATACTTTGACCCTGTGCATCACATTGCAATCCTGGCTTTGGTGGTGCGGTATTTTTTAAAGCGTAAAGTTTATAGTTTGCGGCACTCTTGGTTTTCTTTATCAAGGTCCCCAAACGAGTTGTAAGTTGAAAATTTAAAGGCATCTTTGTTAAATGAGCACCGACAACAGCCAATTTCACTGAGTTTTTGGATTGAATTTCACATGTCTTTTGATATTTTTGCTCAGATGTTCCAAGCGTTAATGCCG
The DNA here is from genome assembly GCF_000368565.1 of Acinetobacter gerneri DSM 14967 = CIP 107464 = MTCC 9824. Classification (GTDB taxonomy): domain Bacteria; phylum Pseudomonadota; class Gammaproteobacteria; order Pseudomonadales; family Moraxellaceae; genus Acinetobacter; species Acinetobacter gerneri. Next base: position 708,744 of record NZ_KB849544.1, read on the forward strand.
TTGCTGCTTGCCATTTCTGCGCAAAATTTGCCAAAGATTGATCATGCCAAGCAGATGCTATAAATGTCACTCCGCTTGGTAATCCATCTGCTCGAATGGCATTGGGTAAAGCGATTGCAGATAAATCTGCAAAATTGACAAAATTGGTATAAGCCCCCATGTGTGAATTTTTTACGAGAGGATCAGCTTCAACTTCAGCAATTTTATAAATCGTCGGTGCAGTTGGCACCATCAGTGCATCATACGGCGCTAAGGCTAAATTGATTTTGCGAGCCAATTCCGCACGATTATATTCAGCTTGCAATGCATCAGTTGCTTTAAATTTATCTGCTTGTGCAATGATCTGAGCAATCACTGGATGCGCTTGATCGCGACTCACAATTTTCTCTACAGCAACAGTCCGTTCAGCAACCCAAGCATCATTGTAGAGTGCCTGAGCAAGTTGATTAAAATCTGTAAAATCAATCTCTTCAACTTGATAACCCAGTGTTTTTACACGCTCAATCGCAATTAAAAATGCTTTTTCTGTTTCCCTATCTCCATAAAATTCAAGTGGATTGGGTATCGCTATTTTGCCTTTGAAAAACTGAGTTGGGACATTGGCTGGATGTATACGTGAATATTCATCTTTTTCATCATATCCTTGCATGATATTTGCTACTGTCCACGCATCGTCTGCTGTCAGGGCAAAAATAGAAATTACATCAATGGTTCGACATGCAGGTATCAATCCAGTTGTTGAAAACCAACCCTTCGTTGGTTTTAATCCCACGATATTGTTGTGTCCTGCGGGTACACGACCTGAACCTGCAGTGTCTGTGCCTAAACTGAATGGGGCGATTCCCTTAGCAACAGCCACCGATGAACCTGAACTTGATCCACCACTGATATATTCAGGATTGAAACTATTTTTCACTGCACCATAAGGTGACCGAACACCGACTAATCCTGTCGCAAATTGATCAAGATTGGTTTTACCTATGACAATTGCACCAGCCTTTTTGAGCTTGGCTATAACTATTGCATCCGAAGTAGCCAAATATTCTGCTTCTTTACACGCAGCAGTTGTATGAAACCCTGCAACATCTATATTGTCTTTGACTGCAAATGGCACACCGAAGAGTGGTAAATCTGTACTATTTTGACTTTTTAATAAATCTATTTGCATTTGAAGCTGTGACGTTGATGCAATCTCAATCCAAGCATGATCGTCATTGCTAATAGCTTTTACATAATCAAATAAATCATCAAGTTTAATTTGATTATTTTCATATGCATTTTTCCAATCTTGGATTGTCCATAAGTCTTTCACTCTCTTACTCCTTATTCATTCAATCATTTTGTGGAATTGGCGGCATCACTGCATCCATCAACTCAAGATGCCCTTTGATCACACCTTTTAATGCGATAAATTGTTGGCTGATATGCCTAAGCTCTGTACTTGCGCCTTGCATCAGCATGACTTGTAATATTTTCTGTTGATCTAACTGAATATGTAGTGAGCTGATTACTTGTGCTAAAAATAGTTGTTGTAAATCAATTAATTGATTTCGAAGTTGTAGGTGTTCAACGTCATAAAGTAGCGTCAATGTCCCGACCATCACTGCATTTGAATGCGCTTGCTCTGCAATTAAGTGCCGATTGATCATATCCACGATTGCCTGTGATCGGCTTTCATAGTGTTGATCGACAATCTTTTGATCTAAAGCTTCAAGTGTAATTTCAGGCACAGTGACGCTAATTCGTGCCAATTTTGCTTTGGCCACGGTCTATCCCTTTTTGGTGATCACTGAGGTGTTTTGTTTTATATGCACACCTGCACGTGCAGTAAAAAGTTCAATAATAAATACTTTGAGTGGGTGTACTTTTGGGGCTTGAGGATGGTGATGGTTCATATCGCAACTCCTGAAAGTATTACTAAATTAATTTTTAGTATTACTTATTAGGAAAAGCAGAAAGCGTGCCAATTTAGAAGGTAGATTTTTCGATGTCTAAAGATAAATCACGCTTACTTTTTGGGCAAAAATAAGCGTGATGCACGGAGATGGGGCTATTAAGTTAGATCGCATCTTTTTGTTTTAAAAATTTATTGGATTACAACAAACACAATTACCCTAAGTCAACGTTAGTCATAACTTCAGTAAACTCCCATCCACTTACATCAGGTATCTCATCATTATCTTGACTAGATGTATGTCCTGACATGAGATCAAGTTTATGATTTATGGCATAAAGAATCCGTGACTGTTGATCCTGTTCTAACCCCTCCCACCAATAAGGTGATAAAGCATGGTTTTCTGAATTCAAAAACATATATTGAAAAAGCGTATGTTCTATCGGCTGACCTAAATCTATAGTTTTTCCTAAGCTAATTGCAAATTGTTTACATATTGAATTATTTTAATATGCCAAGCAAAAACATATCCCCAACCACCATTCATTGGGGCAGAGAAATAGGTAATTAAATCCTTATCATTCTCAAGATCTCCCAAATCTTGCAATAAATTATTTTGAAAATCAAAATCTGGATAAATTAAAGAAGAAAATGCCAAATTCATTGTTTTTTTTGAATAAAAAATTACATACAAAATATCCTTTTCGAATGATTTATTAAGGAAAGTTTCATCATAGCTTTTCTTTATTTTTATTAATTCCTCATAACCTTTTTGATTACCAAGCAAATACCAACCTAGCTGTTCTTCATCTTCACTATTAACTAATTGAATATTCTCTTTCAAAGCTTGGATAACTTTATATTTTTGATAAATTTCTTTGCAGATTGATCGATACGCATATAGAAAAATTTGTTCCGCAGTTGGCTCTAATAGGTAGTTATCAATAGGTTCAAATATTTCATTGTCATGCTTTTTACAAAAACCTTTGAATACTGAAGCTTTATTAATTCCTATTTTTTTGTAATCTAGGTAAGTTTTAACCTCATGCTGATATTTATTATCAAGTTGATAGACATGGCCATTAGCAGCTATTTTCGAAAGTGATTGATTATTTTGAATAGAATGGGCTCTAATAATTTTTTCATCGCAGTCACTGCCTGCTTTTGGATGTAAACAAAATTCATGTCGATCCATTGAGTTCTTATTTTTTAAAAATTGCGCAATGTCTATTTTTTCTGAATTGTCAAAACTTACAAATTCTGGAGCAGTTAAATTCTCATCTACTCCTACATAAAAAATAGAAAAGCCATATGTTTTTGCTTTATCGAATTGGTCTAGCCCTATATCTTTTCCAATAAACATTTCACGAGTTACTTGTACTATATTTTCCTCAAGACTCGTTACTTTCCATTGTTCTTTTTTAAGAAAATAAATAGATTCTCGAAATGCACTAATCGCAGAGAAAGCTTTTACCCAACATGTAGCTTGAACATTTGAATATTTTTCAAATTGTCCTCCTACCTTTGCTTGCTTAACTTTAAATGATAAAAAATATATTTTATCCATAATATTTTATATAAATTATTCATTAACTTAATTCTAATATAAAACCGCCCTTACGGACGGTTCTCTACCCACTATTTTTTTCAAGCCACAGGCGCTAACGTAAACAACACCTGCCCCGTTTTCACCGTCTGACCCTTTTCAATCGTAATCGCTTCAACTTTCATCCGCTCTGGTGCAATGATCGGAATCTCGATTTTCATCGCTTCAATCACAGCAAGCGTTGCACCTTCTTCCACAATATCACCCGAAGCACATTCAATTTTCCAAATCGACCCAGGCATGTGAGATTCAACAGCACAACCACCCTCAGGAATCGAAACAGCTTCACCATCATCCACAGCATCTAAACTTTCAGAAACATATTCTTGCAAGCCTGCTTCATGCCAACGACGACGCTCAGCCTCAAAATTAGCTTGTTGCAAGGCTTTAAACGCATGAATACTGTCCTGATTGGCTTCTAAGAAGTCATTGTATTCTTTTAGGTTTAACACACCATCTTCAATACGAAGTTTTAAACGCCCAGCTTTAAAATCTTCTCGCATTTGCAAAAGTTCAGTTTCAGATACTTCATAAAACTTCACTTGATCAAAGAAACGTAATAACCACGGTTTGCCATTTTCAAAATTATCATTTTGACGATAGCGACTCCACATTTGTGTGGTACGCCCAACAAACTGATACCCGCCTGGCCCTTCCATGCCATAGACACACATATATGCTCCACCGATACCGACTGCATTTTCAGGTGTCCAAGTCCTTGCAGGATTGTATTTGGTGGTCACTAAACGTTGTCGTGGGTCAAGTGGTGTGGCAACGGGTGCACCGAGATACACATCGCCTAAGCCCATGACTAGATAGTTGGCACTATAGACCACATCTTTAACTGCTTGCTTTGATACCAAACCATTGATACGGCGAATAAACTCAACATTATCAGGGCACCACGGCGCATCCGAACGCACAATTTGGGTATAACGTTCTGTTGCCAATTGTGTTTGTGAATCTTCCCAAGCCAAAGGCAAATACACCGTTCTTGAAGGCACTTGCATATTGTGAATATCTGGCAATTCAGCTTCTGCTTTTTGCAGTTGCGCCAATAATTCAAGTTGATCAATTTGAATTGAATCAAAATGAATTTGTAATGAACGAATTCCAGGTGTAAGGTCGATAATCCCTTGAATATTTTGTTCTTTTACCCATTGCATCAAGGCATGTATACGGAATCGTAAATTTAAATCGAGGACCAATTCACCATATTCTACAAGTAAATAGCTATTCCCTGCTGGACGATAGGTCACACTTGGTAAATCGCCTTGTCCATCCAATGTCGATAAGACAGCATCATTTAATGTATCCATTTCAGCTTGCAGAGACGGATTAAAATCAATTAATGCTGTGTCAGAAGCACTAATACTTTGATGATATTTTTGATCTAATACTTTCGCTTGTGCATAACTCACAGGGATAAATTTCACTTTATCACCTGCTTTAAGCTGACCGATTTTCCAAAGTTCAGAGTGGATCACTACCGCAGGGCATACAAAACCACCTAAACTAGGACCATCTGGACCAAGAATAATCGGCATATCGCCAGTAAAATCAATTGCGCCAATCGCATAAGCATTGTCATGAATATTGGATGGATGTAATCCTGCTTCTCCGCCATCTTCGCGCGCCCATTCAGGTTTTGGACCCACCAAGCGAATCCCTGTGCGACTGGAGTTATAGTGAATTTCAAATTCATTGGCAAAAAAAGTATCGATATCTTTTGGGGTAAAGAAATCAGGTGCGCCATGTGGCCCGTACATCACCGCAATTTCCCAAGTATGACTAAAGCGAGGGATATTTTGAGCTTCTAATTGTGTTGTCTCTGCTGATGAATAAGCTGTAATCGGCAACATATCTCCGATCAATAAATTACGCCCTGCATGACCACCAAATTGTCCCAATGTAAATGTCGCTTGTGAACCCAAATATTCAGGGACATCAAAACCACCTTTAATCCCGATGTAGCTTCGGCATCCTGTCGTGATCGTGCCACATTTTAAAACCTGACCTTTTTTAACATTGATGGTTTGCCACATAGGTATGTTTACACCATCTAACTTCGATGGCATTTCACCACCTGTGATCACGATCTGACTATCACAATGGAACTTTAAACTTGGTCCTTGCAAAGTACATTCTAGTCCTGCAGTATTTTTTGCATTGCCTAATAACTGATTAGCAACGCTTAAACTCAATGGATCAATTGCACCTGATGGTGGTACACCGACATCCCAATAACCCAAACGCCCATCGACATCTTGAATCGAGGTTTGAATACCTGATTGTAACACTTCAATTTTTTGCGTTTTCCATTCAAAGCTATTTAAAAAACGTGTGGTTTGCGTACCCGTTTTAAATACATCACCATCAACAATATTTTGTAAATATTCAAGATTGGTTTCAATGCCCGCGACTTTCGTTTTCGCCAAAGTGTCAGTCATGGCTTGAATCGCTGATTCACGACTTTCGCTCGTTACGATAATTTTAGCGATCATTGGGTCATAAAAAGACGAGACATTTGAACCTGTTTCAACCCATGTTTCATTACGCGCATTGTCATCAAACTTCACGTAAGTGAGTAAACCTGCGCTAGGTTGAAAGTTTTTTATCGGGTCTTCCGCATATAAGCGAACTTGAATCGAGTGTCCTTTCGATACCAATGCTTCTGTTGGTGTAACCCAATCGCCACTACCTAAAGTGATCATCCATTCAACTAAATCAACACCAAAAACTTGCTCTGTCACACCATGTTCTACTTGTAAGCGAGTATTTACTTCTAAGAAATAGAATTCCTGCGTGTCCGTATCCATGACAAATTCAACTGTACCTGCTGAGCGGTAATTCACGGATTGCATTAATTGAATCGCAACATTTTGGATGTAGGCACGCTGTTGATCATCCAGATGCGGTGCAGGCGTTTCCTCAACCACTTTTTGGTTGCGTCGTTGTACCGAACAATCACGTTCCCCCAAAGCTAGGATTTGCCCCTTACCATCACCAAAAATTTGTACTTCGATATGACGTGCATTTTGCACAAATTTTTCTAAATATAAGCCTGCATCTTTGAAATTGGCTTGTGCTAGATATGAAACGGTTGCATATGCCTCTTTAAGTTCGTCAGCATTCCACACCAAACGCATACCAATCCCACCACCACCTGCGGTACTTTTAAGCATCACTGGATAACCAATACGCTCAGCTTCAATCAGTGCTTCTACTTCATCTGCGAGTAACTGACTACCAGGCAATAAAGGAACATTGGCTTGAATCGCCAATTCACGCGCTGTATGTTTTAAACCAAATGATTTCATTTGCGCTGAATTTGGCCCTAAAAACACAATGCCTTGTGCTTCACACAAATCACAAAACTCAGCATTTTCAGAGAGAAAGCCATAGCCTGGGTGTATCGCTTCCGCACCTGTTTGCTTTGCAACGTCCAAAATTTTATCGATATTTAAATAGCTTTGGCTGGCAGGAGAATCACCAATAAATACAGCTTCATCCGCTAAAGTGACATGCAAGGAATCACGATCAGCTTCTGAATAGACCACTACAGATTGAATACCCAACTTTTTAAGTGTACGAATAACACGACAAGCAATTGCACCACGATTGGCAATCAGAACTTTATTAAACATATTTATGCTCCTTCTGCTTCACGGATAATCAATTGAATTTGAGTTGGGTTATAGGCATTGCATGGATTATTCAGCTGAGGACAATTTGAAATCAGGACAATTAAATCCATTTCGGCTTGGATTTCGACGTATTTACCTGGTGCAGAAATGCCATCATCAAACTTCAATGCACCATCAACGGTCACAGGAACATTCATAAAAAAGTTAATGTTTGGTCCAATATGTCTTACATTTAAATTATGTTTCAGCGCAAGTGGATGCTTCGCCAAAGCGTACATAAAGTTATTTCGGCAACTGTGCATCGGATATTTATCATGTGAATAACGCACCGTATTACTTTCGCATGAACATGCACCACCCAAGGTGTCATGACGACCACAATTATCATTATGAATCACGGCAATGGGACGACCGAAATTACTATATAACCTTGTGCCTTTTTCTAAATAAATTTGTTGATTCATCGCCAATGTATCTGTCGCGCTATAGCGTTCATCTGGATTTTCAGCACTGATAAATAGAGTATCTACAGCTTGATTTCCTTCAAGATCAACGATACGGAAGAATTGCCCTTTTTTAACTTCGCACATCCATGCTTCACCAGCCAGACAGACTTCACTGAGCACTGTTTTTTCAAAAGATTGTAGAATTGTCATGGTTATTCTCCAGCTGATTTAAACATTACTTTCAAGTGCGTAATAACGTGCATTATTTGCATAGGCACGTTGATTTTGTGGGCATGAATCACGACAAATATCATACTCATTCAAAGGTAAAGCTTTGAATAACTGCATATTCACATCAGCAGGTTGATAACGATCACTATTGTCTAAGGCATGCGGTGCAGCAGAGAGAAATACCAAACAATCCATCTCAAAACGCAGTTCAATCACTTGATTAGTATTATCAGCATGGATATATGACAACTCACCACAATCATTGGGAGTAACTTTCGAAAATAAATTAACAGTGGCGCTCAAATCTTTTTGAGCGAGTGAAAACTTCGCCATTTCGATCAATAAGCCATCCAAGCCATTTTGGTACATATCATTTCGAGCATCTTGAAAGATACAACTGCCGAATTGTTTTTTAATATATTCAGGACGACTTGCACCACAAAAGGCATCATTCCAACCTTGATCATCATGGATGATCGAGGCCATGACACGACCTAAATCTGAATACAGTGCATGACCTGCGGATAAAAAAGCCGTATGTTGTCCTTTGAGGCTATCGGGCATGTTGTATCGCTCTAACGGATCTGCTGCATTCACACAGAAGAATGAAACGTTGGCATTTGCGCCCAATGATTTAAATTGTAGTACTGTCCCTTTTTGAATTCGCCCCGACCAATGATGCCCACCAGGTAAAACTTCACTCCACAAAATTTTGTTATCGCGATATTGATTTGTATGTTCGCCCATTTGCTCTACCTCATTTAAGGTTAATCCAACCTCCCGGGCTTTTATCCCTCCGTGTAGCTCAATTGAGCCGTAAACTCTCGGTCACAGCACAGCCACATTTTCATTGCGCTGTCGGAACCCTAGTTCACTTTATGATGATGAGTAAGTAGCAAATAGCGTGCCATTTTAGTATTACGTTTTTTTGTTTTAGTCGTATTTTTTGTGCTATTCAGGTGCAGAATTTAAATTTTAATGAAATTGATGTGCCAACTTTTGGATCATTGCACCTCGACCATTGTAGTCAAAATGGGTTATGCAATTTTGACAAGGCTTTATAAGCCTGAAGAAATCTTGGTCTTAGTATTCAACAGAAACGCAGGCGAAGAACTCAACGAGCAAATAAATTTGAGACTGAATGACATGCTCGATAAATTTAGTACAAAAATCGAAGCATTAAACTTTCATCAACTAGAGACTAGAGACTAGAGGAGTTTTTGAGACTAATTGATTATCACAAATGTTTTTAAAACTGTCGCACCACATGTTTGAATCCACCCTGCTTTCAGTCTTTCTTTTAGGTGAGCATTTAAATACAATCCAATGGCTAGGTTGTTTTCTTAATATTTTGGGTGTGATACTTATTACACTAAAAAAACAAATAATTAGAGTGTGTTGACATTTGTTACCTAAAAAAATAGCGAGAATAAAATTAAATCGCCAAACCCAATTTTACCTTCGCTATGCATCAACCAATGCTGAATGATCAACACTGGTCTAAGTTACTTTCTATTTCGTACCAGAACAGGTTGTCCTTGGCGGGATTTACCTCAAAAATTTGGTAAGCCAAACTCTATTGAGTAAACATGCTGATAAAGAATAGATATTTGTTGATGACAGCCTTGTACGCACACACCAACATTCTTCGATTATTAATCATCAAGATATTTCCAAAAGTATCGGTGGTAATAGTTCAAAAATACATTTAGTAGTTGATTCTAATGGTAATCCTATTGAGTTTATTATTTCAGAAAACTGATGAATCAAGCCCAGTTGACAGAACAAGAGCAAAAATTAATTCTTGATCAAAATTGGATTGGTTTAATCCAGCACGGGGTTAATTTTTTTGTACTCGAAAAATATGCCCGTGTTGTAAAAAAACTAATTTAGAAATATATGCCTTAATGAAAGGCATGACGTATGATGATTTTATGAAAACACGAAAAGTGCCGGAAGCTACTTAATAGAAGATAAACGGTAGAAAATCGAAAAATATTTTCAACCATAAAATTTCGGGCTTGTAACCCTCTCTAGAAATTAATGCTTTCAAAAATCGAGTTGTAATAGATCACCGTCGTTGCCCAGTAATAAAACTGAATTTTGAGTACGATAAGTCATATCTATAACGATCTGGCTAAAAAGATACAATATTTATAATTTCTAAGAATTTAAGCCAATCATATAATTTTTTTAGATTTATTCTGCAAATATTCTGCTGTTTAATTTCCGCCAAAATTAGAAAATTATTGCTTATTTTTAAACTCCAAAAATCAAATATAAATCAAGCACCTGTTTTTTATAATTATTTTTATTGGCATGTATTTTGAACATAACCTTGTTTAACAATATCTTAATCGGAAACTGATATGTCTAAACGCCAAATTAAACTCGGGGCATTTATTCCAACCACATCACAACATGCTGCTGGATGGCGCCATCCTCAATCTCGCCCACAAGATCACTTAAGTATAGATTATGCTATCGAACTAGCAAAAACTGCTGAAAAAGGTTTATTTGATGCTTATTTTTTAGCAGATGGTTTATCAATTCGCTGGGGTTCAGCAGCTGAGGGCGAACTTGGCCTTGGTGATAAAGGTGTTAGTTTTGAACCAATCACATTATTTGCCGCTCTCGCTGCCGTTACCACAAAAATTGGTTTTATTGCTACAGCATCAACGACATATGAAGATCCATATATTTTAGCGAGAAAATTTGCGTCTTTAGATCATATCAGTAAAGGTCGAGCAGCATGGAATGTTGTAACGACAGCATCCGCCGATACTGCACGTAATTTTGGTTTAGAAAAACATCCAGATGCAAATGTTCGCTATGAGCGTGCTGATGAATTTATTCAGGTAACGCAAAAGCTATGGGACTCTTGGGAAGATGATGCATTTATCTATAATAAGGATTCTGGTCAATTTTTTGATGCAAAAAAATTTCATGAACCTTTACACCAAGGGAAATATTTTAAGGTGGAAGGTGCATTAAATGTCTCTCGACCTCCGCAAGGCTACCCTGTTATTGTTCAAGCAGGCCAATCTGAAGATGGTCGTGAATTAGCAGGAAAATATGCTGAAGTGATCTTCACAGCACAACAAAACCTAACAGATGCACAAGAATTTTATCGTGATGTCAAAAAACGTCTGATTAAATATGGTCGCCATGCAGACGATCTAAAAATTATGCCTGGAGTCTCTATTTTCGTTGCAAAAACTGAGCAAGAAGCCCAAGAAAAATATGACTTACTCAATAGTCTAATCCATCCAAAAGTTGGGCTGAGTTTACTTTCTGGATTAGCAGGTGGAATCAATCTCGAAAAATATGACTTAGATGCTTTATTTCCAAAAATTGAGGATGTAGATATCAATTTTTCAAGTCGTCAACAAATGATGATTGATATTGCACGTAAGCATAATTTTACTATCCGTGAACTTTATCAATATATTGCTTCTGCACGAGGACATTGGACCCTGATCGGTACACCAGAACAAATTGTTGATCAATTACAAGAATGGTTTGAGAACGAAGCAGCAGATGGTTTTAATGTTCTCCCTCCTTCAACGCCTGCTGGATTGAATGACTTTGTAGAATTAGTCGTACCAGAGCTCCAACGCAGGGGGCTTTTCCGTACAGAATATGAAGGATCTACTTTACGAGAAAATCTAGGGCTAAAACGTCCAGAAAATCAATATGTTTTGAAAGAACAACACATTAAAGTATCTTAATTATCAATTTCAGCGGGAATAACTATGTCATCTAGTGCATCAGATGACATAGTATATAATCAATATTCATACTTTATTTTAACTTCAGATTAGGGTCTGTTGACATTTCATAACTGAATTGCGTTGTCGGCTAAAATTGAGCAGGCAAGGCACGAAATGCAGAGAATGGCGAGACCATTTTCAAATTTCGTAACGA
>NZ_KB849544.1:720535-769576 GCF_000368565.1 Acinetobacter gerneri DSM 14967 = CIP 107464 = MTCC 9824
TATTTTTTGATGCTATTTCGTTGTAGCTTGATCATTTAGATCACTAAATTTCTCAATCTACGCCTCATATCATCTAAAAAACCTTGCGGAGTATACTCCTCACGTCGCAACCAATTTGAAATGTCAACAGACCCTATTATAAATAAAAATTTTTAACATCGATTAAAAATTAGAATTAAATACAAAGATTAGCAGTGCAAGATATTTTCATAATTAAATTTATTTGCCATCACTTAAATCATAATCAGGTAGAATTTCAAACAAAAAAATAAGCCTACCGTAGCAAGCTTTTTTCAATACTAAGATTACCAAGCAAATTGATAATCTGAAAAAACTTTAGAATTCAAAGGTGATAATTCATCTTTTTGTGGATTAACAAAATCAAGCAAAATGTCATTTTTTATATTGTGCAAACGAACATCTTCACGTTTTCGAGGATGCATAACTGGAATCTCAACAATACGTTTAATACGTCCCGGATGAGGTTGCATGACCACAACTCTATCGCCTAAAAAAACAGCTTCTTCAACATCATGTGTTACGATAATCATGGTGATCTTTTCATGTTGCCAGATCATCTGTAACTCATCTTGAAGGTTCTGTCTAGTTAAGGCATCTAATGCGCCAAAAGGTTCGTCTAACAATAAGATCTTTGGTCGGTTAACTAAACTTCTTGCAATTGCAACACGTTGATTCATTCCACCAGAAAGTTGCGATGGGTATGCATTTCTAAATTGACTCAGCTTCACTAACTCTAAGTGTTCATCGATTAATTTATCTTCCTCTACTCTAGATAAATGCTTATTATGTAAGGCAATTCTTATATTTTCTTTAACACTTAACCATGGAAATAAGCGATGATCTTGAAAAACAATCCCACGGTCTAAACTTGTGCCAGATATTACCTGACCATCGATCAAGATTTTGCCACGGTATTGATTTTCTAAGCCAACCAATAATCGTAATAATGTTGATTTTCCACACCCACTGCTCCCAACGATACTCACAAACTCACCAGTCTGAATATCTAAATTGATATCCTGTAGAACAGTTAGCTCTTTACTTTGTAAAGTGGCATAACTTTTATTTAGGTGTTCTACTGAAATGGCATTTTGGTATTGATTTGCCATAATTATTCCTTAACATCCGGTATTTATAGAGCCTGCTTTACAGTTTAGCCAAAGAAACTTCTGTTGATTTAATGAGTACAACTACTTCACTTCCTACTTTAAGATCCAAATCCTTAACAGAACGTGTACTTATAATAGAAGTAAAAACTCCAGCTTTTGTTTCAATATTAATTTCTGAAACAACACTACCTTCTAAAACCTCTTTAATAACACCTTTAAACTGATTTCTTACATTAACTGATGTAATTGACATTATTAATAAACTCCTACTTAAAGTAATATCAATATAAGGCATTTCTTCAAGTAGCAATATATTTATTTTTTATTTAGTTATCTATTATTCAATCATTTAATTATACTAAACCTCTTAATTCTTATAATAAATTATCATAACAAAATACCGATAAATTATTTATTTTTTTGTTTCCATTATTTCATTATGGCATCAATTTAACTATTAAATATATCCTTATGTCTATTTTCATACATCACACACAACAAAAAAAACGAGCAACTGCAACTGTTTTTGAAGATCCTATTTCATTAGCACTGCTCCACCGTATTCAACAAGTTGCACCTAGTGATGCCAATGCTCTTATTATTGGTGAAACAGGAACAGGGAAAGAGTTAGTTGCTCGGCAAATACATGCTTTAAGCCAACGCGCACAGGGGCCGTTTATTGCTGTTAACTGCGGTGCATTAACTGAATCATTAGCCGAAAGTGAATTATTCGGCCATGAAAAAGGTGCGTTTACAGGTGCTATCCAACAACGTATAGGATGGTTTGAAGCTGCACATAATGGAACATTATTCTTAGATGAAATTGGTGATTTATCTCTACCTATGCAAGTGAAATTACTCAGAATTTTACAAGAGAGAGAAATAATTCGCGTTGGTTCACTTAAGCCTATTCCCATCAATGTTCGCATCATTGCTGCGACTAATGTCAATTTGGAACAAGCTGTACTTGAAGGGAAGTTTCGTGCAGATTTATTTTATCGTTTATACGTCGCATTACTAAATATACCAAAGTTAGCCGATCGACGTGGAGATATACTGCCTTTAGCAAAGTTCTTTGTCGAAAAATACCAAACAAATCAACATCAAACACCCATTAAGATTAGCCAATTGGCACACAAAAAATTAATACAGCATCGTTGGCCTGGCAATATTCGTGAACTCGAAAATACAATTCAACATGCTGTTTTAGTAAGCCAACATAGTATTATTGAACCAGATGATATTAGTTTTTCAAATCTACAAAAAATGTATTTAAAAACATCATCCCAATATTATGAAGATTTAGAGGTTTCACCAAATGAAATTAAAAATATTCAAGATGCTAAATCACTATTAAGCTCCACTTTTCAAAATCTATTTCAATCTTCACCAGTATTACGAGATTTAAATATCAATGAGTTAATAGAAGAAAGTTTTATTCGCAGTGCTTATGAATTTTGTGAATACAATCAAGTCAATACTGCAAAACTGCTTGGTGTGACTCGTAATGTTATTCGAACTCGTCTAATTAAATATGGTCTATTGTAATATATGCTTTATTTTAAAAACAAATAAACACATCAATAAAAAATATATTTAAAACAAATAAAGAATAACCAGAAAAATAATTCTGGTTATTTTAACTTTTATTCAACTGAACTTTTCTTCCAAGCTGTAAAATATTTTTCAATACCAAGTAATATATAATTAAAGCTAAGGCCAACCAACGTTATAACCAATATTCCAACAAACATTTGTGGAATTTCAAAGCTATATTGAGAATAAATAATCAAATATCCTAAGCCTGCTTTTGAGCCAAACATTTCAACAGCAACTAAAGCCAAAATCGAGATTGCACCCGCTAAACGAATACCTACAAAAATTGTTGGAACTGATGCTGGCAAAATCACTTTTTTAAAGAGTTGATAAGGTTTTAGCCCCATGGTGCGTGCCGATTTAATCAGTAAAGGATCAACAGTTTGCACACCAGTAATAGTGTTAAGTAAAATTGGCCAAGTGCAGGCGTAAACCAATAAGCTGATTTTTGAGACTTCACCAATGCCTAAAAATAAAATGAATAAAGGCATCAATGCTAAGGCAGTAGTGTTACGGAACAACTCCAATAATGGATTAATAACCTCTGCTGCAAGTTTATACCAACCAATAACTAAACCAAGAGGTATAGCAATCATTAAAGCGAGTACGAACCCTATGATTGAGCGTTTTAAACTTGCAAAAAAATGGATAGCCAATTGTCCATTTTGATAGAGCTGCCATGCAGCATCCAAAACCACAGACAAAGGCGGTAAGAATGCAGGACTCACAATACCAATCCTCGGTAATACTTCCCACAAAAGAAAAAATGTCAGTACAGCTATTGTTCGTTTAAAAACTGTTGTAAACCTTGGAAATTGCAATCTTGTTTTCAGTTTATGGTAAGTTTCTGGATAACTTACAGCCTGTTTAGTATAAGACATATCAGATTCCTTAAATTTATTTAGTTATGTGCAAGCTGTTTAGATTTTTCAAGTGCTTGCGCTTTAATGACTTCTTCACTCAACAATGACCAAATCTGATGGCGAATCTTGCCGTATTCTTGTGTTGAACGAATATCCTCATCCAAACTTTGTAAACTCAAAGGAATATCAATCACTTGTTTTATACGCCCTGGCCTAGAAGTCATAATGGCAACCCGTTGACTTAAATAAATGGCTTCATCAATACTATGTGTTATAAAAACAATTGTTTTCTTTGAGCTTTGCCAGATTTTTATCAGCTCTTCTTGCAAAGTTTCACGCGTCTGAGCATCTAGTGCTGCAAATGGTTCATCCATTAATAATATTTCAGGTTCATAAGCTAGACTTCGTGCAATGGCGACCCGCTGTTTCATTCCACCTGAAAGTTCATTGGGATAATGTTTTTCAAATCCTGACAACCCCACCAATTGCAAATAATACAAGGCTTTTTCTCGTCGAGTTGCTTTGTCTATGCCTTTAGCTTCAAGTCCAAACTCTATATTCTCTAAAGCTGTTAACCATGGATATAAAGCATATTGTTGAAATACAATGCCTCGATCTAATCCCGGTTGAGTGATTTGTTTTCCATTCAATAATATTTGCCCAGATGAAGGCTTAGTCAATCCAGCAATCAAATCCAAAAGTGTCGATTTTCCGCAGCCACTCGGTCCAACAATCGATACAAACTCGCCTTCTTTAATATCTAATGTGACATTCTCAATGGCTATAAATTCTGGTTTATATTTTTTACTGTTAGCTTGATTTTGTGCTGGAAAAACTTTTCGAACATGATCAAGATATAATGCACTACTCATCGTTGTATTCCTTGTTGATTATTTTTTGCATAGGGATTAAATGCATTGCTATATAACTGGTTAATATCAATTTGATTCGGTTTTATTTTTTGCTCTTTGAGTAAAGCATCAATCCATGGTTGAAAGTCTTGGTTTCTTTGTACGCTACCTACAACATGGACACCTGTTCCTGTGTAATATGGAATCAATGTTGTCGTTTCATTTCGATGGCGTTTATGAATAATACTTTCCATACGAGCGATAATTTGTGCTTTAGGGGTATTGTGTAACCACTCTTGAGCTTGTGCTACACCACTCACAAATTGGCGAGTAATTTCAGGATTTTTTTCAATAAAATCCCGACGCATTGAGTAGCTACCTGCAGTAAAAGGTCCATAAAGATCAATATCTTTAAACAAGCTACGCACTCCACCATTTTTTAAAGCACGTTTTTCCAATATCCCCGCAAATACAGCAATATCAATTTGACCATTTCGTAAAGCCTGTTCTGTACTCACAGGAGGTAACATAATCAATTCAACTTGAGCAATTTCTTGTTCAGTCAATCCATGCTGTGACAAATACGCTTTTACGATAAAATCATAATGAGCGCCAAAGGTATTAACAGCAATTTTTTTTCCAATGAAATCACGGGGACTACGGATAGAGCTATTTTCTAAAACATAGAATCCTACATTTTGATCAGCATCACTCCCATAAGAGGCAACTATAGGTACTACATCCAAACCAGCTGCAACAACCTTTACGACAGCCCCATTAAATGCTCCTGCAAAATCAACATCACCTGCGACCAAAGTCAGCAAATCCTGTGGACCACCTTGAACAGTTCCAACATAATCCAACTTGATATCACCTAAATAGCCCAAATCTTGTGCCAACTCAGGTAAAGAAACCAATCCTGGATAGCTTTGATAACGTAGTTGCTTTACTTTTTCAGTGCTTTGAGCTTGTCTAGTACTGCATCCGATAATGACACTTATACCAATCAATATTGCAATTGCTATTTTCGTTTTGAAATGGAGAAAAAACTTCATCTATTTTTCTCCTGATTGAATAAGATGCCAATGTAAAAATTTGTGCTCTAACTGAGTTAAAATACTATTTAGCAGTACGCCTACAATACCAATGCTTAACATTCCTAAAATGATCAAAGAGACATTGAACTGTTCACGACCTTTGATGACCAAATTACCTAATCCAATGCCATAATTTGAAAGTAAAAACTCTGAACCAATCGTTGCCAACCAAGCAAAAATCAACCCCATTTGTAAACCGACAAAAATTTGTGGACTCGCAGCTGGAAGAATTAATTTTCGATATGTATAACTTCTTGGAAATTTATATACTTGAGCAACTTCTCGATACTTATTAGAAATGCTATTAACCCCTTCCAAAGTATGTAAAGCAACGGGATAAAATACAGACAAACTAATAAACAGGATTTTTGCGGTATTGTCATAGCCTAAAAATGTTGAAATCAATGGCAACCATGCAAAAAGTGAAACTTGTCTTAACATATTAAAACTTGATGCTAAGAACCAATTTGCTAAGCGTGATGTTCCAAGCACAACACCAAAGATCACGCCTAAACTTGCACCCAATAAATAACCTGATAAATTGCGCGCGATGCTGGCTATAAACCCTTGCCAAAAGTTTATTTGCGAAACACTGTGTATTGCATTGATCAGAACCGTCAATGGTGGAGGGATCAATTTAGGATCAAGCCAATGTTGTACTGAGGCAATATTCCAAAGCACAATAAAAAACAAAGGCAGTATTAAAGCTTGCACCACACGTTTTATTTTTATTTTAAAAACAGAAGTAGGTCGATGTTTTTCTAAAATAAAATCTGTCATTACTACACTCCTCTTGTTCTTGTACTATAGAAGCGAGTAAAACGTTCAATTGCTGCTAAAATACTGTCTAGAAAAAATCCAGTTAAACCAATCAAAATAATCCCCATATAGATAATATCCATTTGCATCAACTGACGTCCCCAGACCATTAAATATCCAATACCTTCACTACTCGCAAGTAACTCAACAAAGACCAAAGCAAGCCAAGCCTGCATAATGCCTTGCCTTAACCCACTGATCACGGCGGGCAGACTTGCTGGCAGTATCACTTTGTTAAAAGTTTGCCATTTTGAAAACTGATAGACCGAAGCAACTTCCAGTAAGTGTTGTGGAACATGTTGAATACCCTTAAAAGTTGCAATAAGTACAGGTGAAATAACCGCCAATGAAATAGCAACGATTTTCAAAGCCTCATCAATTCCTAGAAAAATCATCAACAATGGAATCCATCCAATGATCGGAAATCGAGTAAGTAATTGGATACTTGGCAAAATATATTGCTGAGCAGACTTGGACAAAGCAAACCAGATACCTAAAGTGAGTCCAATGGTCGAACCTAGCAAGACGCTATAAATGATCCTTTTGCTACTTATGATAAAATTGCTTTGTAAGTCACCGGATTGCCATAGTTCAAGTGAAGTTGACCAGACCAATTGGGGTGCAGGTAAAATTTGCTCAGGTAACCATTGCCTGCGAGCAGCGATTTCCCAAATACATAAGACAAGCAATGGTAAAATGAGACCACAAATGAACTGTAGAATATGCATTAAGAATGGTTTTAGATTTTTTAAGACATTACGGTCACTTTGCCAAGTTACCGATTGTGCCTCGACTTGAGATAGGCTCATGGTTCTTGCCTCTGTAATTGAGTAGATGAGTTTTCTTTTAAAAAATCTTGAAAACGATTATTTTTTAAAAGAAAGAAAGTCATAATTAGAAATATCAGCCCAATTGGAGCAAATAAATTTTGCAGACCGAACTGCTGTCCAAATACAGCTCCAACTAAGCCTCCAAGTATTCCTCCAGCAGGCCCAACCATGGCCAACAATGGAGAAATAACAATCATTTGAGTTTGTTCGCCAATTTTTGCAAATGACATAAAATTTGAAATTTGTAGGATGCCTAAGCCTAAACCGAACAACACAATCGATGGCCACAGCCAAAAAACGTGTTGCGCAATACTTAAACCAATCAACGCTACACTTACAGAACTTAGACCAATCAAATAAAATTTGTGATAACCCAAAATCTCAGCAAGGCCACCCAAGCTAAGTAAACTACCTACAAAAATTACTCCTTGTCCTGTCAACAACATGACTGCGTTGGATGATTGAAGGCCAAAATTTTGAATTGCTATAACCACGATAAAAAAGCCAAAATAGTTATTTGCAAAATTGCTCATAAATTCCAGACTACATACTGTACGTAAATGCGGATGAATTCTGATTAGCTTTATTGGCTCTAAGATACTGCTTAGACTTATTTTTTTGACTTTAGTTTTTACAACTGTAGTAGGTAAAACAAAACAAGTAGATGCAAATATTAGTGTCATTAAAAACAATACTGCTACAGCAAAATAAGCATGTTTATATCCAAATTGACCAATTAAAAATAATGTAAAAATAGGTGCAATCAGGAAAAACCCCATAAGATTTGCCCCCCTAAACCAGCCTGCTTTGGCTGGTCCTAGACGTTTCAAATGGGTTAAAAAGACCGTTTGAATCGAAATGAAACGCATGGGGACGATAAAACTAACTAGAGCTGTCATCAGCAGTAAATACCAAGCATTTACATGAAGCGGATGCAAACTATAAAGAAATGAACCAATGACACTTCCGAAAAAAAATATCCGCAAGGTTCCAAAACGTTGAATAAGGACTCCAACAGGAAGTGCCATAAACAACAAGCCAATATTTTGTGCCGCTGCAATTAATCCCAGTTGTACATCCGTTGCTTGAATATGCACCGCATATAACGAAGTTAAAACACGCGCAACCCCCATTCCTAAACCAGCGATAATGGTCAACAAAATAAAACTGCTAACGAATTTGAACTGTAATGGTTCAAGGATAGGAATATTTTCAATTGGCTTCATCAAAGGTCTCCTTATTTCGCTTGACCTTTGGCATTAAATTGTGTCCAGTAATTTTGTAAATTCAGTGTTTTTAAAGCATTATTTAAATATTTGGGTTCATACCAAGTTTTAGTCTCCACATCACGGCGAATCAAACGGCTTGCCTTGGCAATACGTACAGCGTCATCAATCTGAGCACGATGAAACTCATCCAATAACGGACTTAAACGGTTTTTTAAGGGTTCACCATCAAAGTCTTTTTTATAGTCAATAAATGGAATACCGCTTTGTGCCCAAAGTTTATATTGGGCAGTACGGTTGGCTTCTTCAGAACTCCATTGCGCCTGCTTTACTAAAGTTGTGACTACACGCTGTACTACTTCAGGATATTGTTTTTCAAAACTTTCCGTCACCCAAAAACTTGACAAAGGTGATACCGTCCGATCTGTAATCGTGACTAGACGTTTAGCTACTCCCCGCGCTTCTAGACTCCACGGAGAAGTAATTGTTCCATCAATATCACCTGTAGCCAGCGCAGTACGTGCTGAATAAGTATCCTGACTAATAATTCTTAAGTCTTTATTACTTAAACCATTTTTAGCTAGAACCCTTTCTAAAACAATCTGCCCATTCGTACCTTTAAAGTTTGAAAACTTTTTCCCTCTCAAATCAGCCAATGTCTTTGCTTTAGAATCAGACGGAACAACTACATAAACAGGACCAAAACGTCCTGCACTTAACAGTAGCTTTGTTTTCAAGCCTGTCGAGCGACCAACAATAGAAGGCAAATCGCCTTGCACCGCAAAATCAACTTTACCATTTGCCAAAGCTTCATTGGTTGCAGGTCCTGCTCCAGGAAAAAATAACCACGTTACTTTTATTCCATCTTTTTTAAATTCCTGTTCCAAGACACCACGCGCTTGAGCACTCGCTATATATGAGCCACCTACACGAGGTTTACCACCCTCACCTGCCGATGAAAGTGAAATTCGGATTTCTTTTGGAACAGCTGCATTGATATGGAAACTAAAACTCAAAGCTGATAAAGCGAAAAATGTTGCAGTAATTTTTTTAGACAATAAACGCATAGGATGATTTCTCTACATAGAATGATGATTAAAAGGTATATTGGACTTGAGCTTGTAGCTCATTGGTGGCTTTTTGAGTTGCATTTTCAACGTCAAAACCATAATGATTAAGCTGCAATTGAAGCTTGGTCGTTTGTGCAAAAAAGAAATTCAACCCTAAAGAATGGATGTCATATTGCCCAATACGGCCACTAGTACTATCTAGGTAATCTTTTTGGTTGGTGTTTGGATCGAAACGATCAAAGCGGTAATAGGCCTGTATCGACTTTGGCCAGAAGTCATCAAATTTGGCATTAGACTTGATGCTGTTATAAAACTGGTCACCTAATGTATAGAACAGCGTAAATGTATGACCTTCAGCTTTTGCTTGTTTTATTGAGGCTGAAGTTGTATCTATATAATCAGTTTTCCCTTGAACATACTCGTAAGTAACGCCAAATGGGGCATGGTTATAGTAAATATCTAAGCCCAAGCGATCACGTTTAGCATGACTATCACTCAAACCTGATCCTGAGATTTTGCTGGTACCCTTGATATAAGATGCGCCAAACTTTAACTCACGAAATATGCTGGCATAGTCCACTGGTAAAGTGAAAGCCAAACGCCCAATATAATCTTTACCATTATTTTCATCTGTCTTATTACTGCCATTACCGTTGGTGACACCGATTGCATATTCAAGCAATGGCGCACGATAATTTGAGCCAAAATCAACAAAAGGTTTGATATCGCCACGGGCAATTAAGCCATTTTGACGGGTAAATAATCCCAAATAAGTTGATGCAGCCGCGGTAGTAATGGTTGGGCGTAAATCTTCTGGAGATTGAACATCCAAACCAAAAGGCAACAATTGCTGTCCTAAAGTAAAATTCAGCTTAGGCGTTTCTAACCCTGAGTTAGTTGAAAAAGCGTTATAACGAACAAATGCATCCAATAAATTAAAATTACTATTGTTGCTTCCATCATTACGTTTGTTATATCCATAGGAAAGTTGGTAATCTAAATTTTTACCTTCGTTATAATCACGATATAAGTTTCCACGGACACCGATTAATGCTGTTCCAATATCAAAAGTTGATTTAGTTGAGCTAATCACACCTGTCTTATCAAACGCTCTACCTTGTAATTGAACGGTCCCATACAAGGTTGTATCTCGCGTTGATTTCACCGTTTGTCGTTCATATTGACGGGATTGATCATATTTATAATTTTCTAAATCACTTTTTAAACCATCAATATCATCTGTTGTTGCATTTGTCGCACTAGCAAGATTAGCCTCTTCTGAAGCATCTGCGGAGAATGACTCTATATTTTTGGATAAATCTTGAGCATTGCTTGCTGAATTTACCGAGTTTATTTCAGCTTTTTTAAATGCTAGGTTTTGTGATTCAACAGCATCCAAACGGTGCTGTAAAACATTAAGTTGTTGACGCAATGCCTCTAATTCTTTCAATAGTTTTGTATCATCTGCAAAACTAAGTGAGGATGTTGTCGCTAGAATTACCCCTATCGCAACATTTAAACTGGTTTTTCTCATTCTCTCATTCACTTCAGTATATAAATATCAAACAAAGCATCCCCTACCCCATGCCAAAGGCACGAGGTTCATTTATAAGGAAATAGAAGACTAAGCTGCTTGGTTCTTTTTCAGTTTTTGTTCAACTTGAGTGCCTTTAAAGAAATCAGGATTATTTTCTGTATAAAAGCGATAAGGATTGTCAAAGACTAGTGCTTTAAAATCTTGTTCGGTAATTGCACCTTCTCGAACCAAATCGTAAGACTCTGCCAATGGTTCAGTCAGTTCAGGCACATCCCAATGTCCTGAATCAGAGGAATAAAGTGCATTCACTTTTTTACCAAATGGGTTGGCTTTAGGATTAAGTGCTCCTACAATCGTCCGATCATCAGCTTCATTTCCAAAATAAAAATTAGGCACCCAACGATCATAAATATCTTCAATTTTTTCGATTTTAGCCAATGCAAAATCATTGATTTCATGAGGATTTTGTTCACGATAACGAAATGATGATGCTACCCCAAAAACACTTTCAATAATTTGATCATCGCTATATTCACGACCCTTGAATAATTCAGCTCCATATTTATGATACAAATCAATGATTAATTGGCGATCGATATTGGCTGGATTATATTGTTGAACATGCTCATTGCCCCTTTTTTCAAAGCGATCAACTAAATGCGTTAACACATTCGAACCCCAAGCAGCACCTGCTTCCAATAAAGCAACACGCAATTTAGGGAATCGTTCAGTTACGCCTCCAAAAAATAATGCTTTTGCCAGAGCTTCAGACGCGTCGGCAAAATGATTGATATGATTAAACATATAATTGCTAGGCGAATTACGTGCGACCCAACTTTGACTGCCTGAATGTGTCGATAAATTAATCCCCAATTCAATACTTTTTTTCCAAAACGGATCGTAGTTATGCTCACTATCAATCCCAAAAAAATCTAACCAATAAGCATAACGACGCAATTCAGCATCTTCAGGATATTTTTCAGCGATGGACTTCACAGGACGACGTATAGCACCAGGGATCAAAGCAGTTTTTAAACCCAAAGTATTTACTGCATATTCTAATTCTTCAATCCCTTCCTCAGGAGTATGCAAAGGAATTGCAGCAATTGGAGTTAGACGATCCGCATAGGGACGATAAATATCCGCATGATAATGATTTACAGCTCTGGTCAAAGTTCTACGTAAATCTTCATTTGAAGAGTTGATCGGAAATA
The DNA here is from genome assembly GCF_000368565.1 of Acinetobacter gerneri DSM 14967 = CIP 107464 = MTCC 9824. Lineage (GTDB taxonomy): Bacteria > Pseudomonadota > Gammaproteobacteria > Pseudomonadales > Moraxellaceae > Acinetobacter > Acinetobacter gerneri. Next base: position 732,769 of record NZ_KB849544.1, read on the forward strand.
ATGAAATATTAGGATAAAGTACGGCAAAGTCCGTACCTAATTCCTCTAAACGCTCATGTAAAAGAGCTGGTAAGGATACAGTCGCTAAATCATAACTATTTTGTGCAGGTAATGCCCAAAATGGTGGGCGAAACAACCTTTTATCAAACCGTTCTTGTGGTGTCGCTTTATACCATTCTGCTGCTAGAACATTTAGTCCATTATTAGTTAAATGTTCACGAAATAAATCTACAATTTTTGCACCACCGTATTGCGCAATATAATCTTCGATAAGCGGACTAAACTCATTAGTATGAATATCTGTATCGATTACAGGATAATCTAACTGCGCACGTACTTCGGCTGATCTTGATTTCTTTACTATTGGGTCTTTTAAAATAGTCATCAGGTTTCCATATTTTTCATATTTTGACCCTACTCATATGGCAATATGCATGCCAAAAATTTAAACCATTGTTTTATATTGATTAATCAAATTAATTCAGATTAAATCTGTTGGAATTACCACTCAAATCTTGCTGATATTTCAACATTTGTGTATTTAAAATCAGCATGTTTTTTTATTTTTTTTTGATATGTCTTGCTTAGTGATGGCATTTATTCTACGAATAAATAACCTTGTATAGTAGAAATTTTTTTAACTCTATTCTGTATATCATGTCTAAATTGTACTAGCTCAGACCTGATCGGACAGTTACCCATTTTTTAATGGTGACTATCAGATTAAATTTGAGATAAATTTTTCAAGGACCTAAACTATCCAAATGATCTGCCTACTTTTGAAGCCATTCAGCACACTCTTCTTCATAAGTATTCAAATTATAGGTTCCTTCTATTCCTTTTTTTGAATGACCCAGTACAGCTTCTGCAACATCTGTGGGACAGCCAAATCTTGGTAAGTTTGTTCTTATAGTTCTTCTCAAATCATGCTGATTCCAATCCTCCATATCTTTTGGCCAAAGCTGGTGTTTCTGAAAATTATGGTTTTTAGCGCGATCCTCACCTTTTAGAATCCATTTAGCTTCAGTTATACCTGCTTCAGCTAAAGACATATTGGGATAGTTCCCTAATGTAATTTTTTTCAAGGAATTATCTATAGGACTTCTATAACGATAAACAAAGCTTTTAAGACCTGTTTTACCACAAACAACCCTTAAACCAATATATTCACCAATGTCACATTGATCTGCATCACCAATTTTCATCTTATCTATAGCACGGGCTGATAGTGCAACTTTCTTTTTGCTGTTTATTTCTTCACTCGTATCAGTATTCCTTTTTGTGAATAGGCTTCTATTTGCTAAGATGGAAGCTTGAGAAATCCACCTCATTTCTCACTCACTTTTGACTTAATTGCCACATAAAAAAGCTACTCTTTTTTTATAGACTAAGTCATATTTGCATTAAAGCTGTTAAAGTTGGTTGGATAACCAAACCTTCAAAATCAATTTATTTATTTCTTAAATTTAAGGACTTAAAAAGCGTGATTGATCCAAAAATCGTAGCAGATATCTCCTCCCACACCCCAATGATGCAACAATTTCTAAAAGTAAAAATGGAGCATCCACACTCTTTGCTATTTTATAGAATGGGTGATTTCTACGAGTTATTTTTTGATGACGCTAAAAAAGCCGCAAAATTACTGGGTATTACGCTGACCCACCGTGGCAAAACCAATGGTGAACCCATTCCTATGGCTGGTGTTCCCTTTCATGCTGCCGAAGGATATTTGGCACGATTGGTCAAAGCTGGTGAAACTGTCGTCATTTGCGAACAAATTGGCGAAGTAACAGGAAAAGGTCCTGTTGAACGAGGTGTGGTCCGCATCCTGACCCCAGGTACATTGACTGATGATGCGCTCCTCACTTCACACCAAAGTTCCAACCTCATTTCACTCTGTTTCAAACAAAATGAAATTGGTATCGCACTTTTAGACTTGAGTGCGGGTATTTTCAAAGTTCAACAACAAATTTTTAAACCTGAATTATTGCCTTTGGAATTGGCTCGTTTAATGCCGAGTGAAATCCTGATCGATGAAGATTTGGTTGATCCAAATATCATTGAGCAAATCAAAAAGCAGATAGAATGTCCAATCACCAAAAGACCCAATGTTGACTTCAATCTCAACAATGCCGAAAAAACGCTTTGTGATCAATTTGCTGTTTCTACACTTTCTGGCTTTGGTATCGATCATCTCGCTCTAGCCAAAGCTGCTGCAGCATCACTAATTCATTATGCCAAAGAAACACAAAAAACAGCTTTACCTCACATTCGCTCGATCAAGCTTGAACAAAGCACCGATTTTATCGCGCTTGATCCAGTTACGCGTCGCAATTTAGAAATCATTGATCCGCTATTTGAACATGGTACTTCATTATTTTCATTGATCAATGACTGTAAAACAGCTATGGGCAGTCGTTTGCTGAATCGCACACTGATGCAGCCTTTAAGAGATACCGTTATTTTAGACAATCGACTGGATGCGATTGATGCCCTGCTCAAAGGCTATCATGAAGCCCCTGTTCGAGATGTGCTGAAAGAAATCGGTGATATTGAACGTGTGCTCAGTCGGGTCGCTTTAGGCAGTGCTCGTCCTCGTGATTTGGTTCAACTACGTCAAGCTTGTGCCCAAATTCCTTATCTACGTGATGCCATTGAATCAGTTGTTTCAAAACAAGCAGTCAAACTCATCGATCAACTCAATGAAGAATTGGGTGATTTTAATGGTTTACATCAACATTTGATGGCCGCAATTGTTGAAAATCCACCTGTTCTTTTACGAGATGGAAATGTCATTGCGGAAGGTTTTGATGAGGAACTCGACGAACTTCGTAAAATCCGTGATCATGCAGGTCAGTTCCTGATTGATCTTGAAGTCAAAGAACGTGAAAATACGGGTATTAATACCTTAAAAATCGGCTATAACCGTGTCAGTGGTTATTATATAGAATTGACCCGTGCTCAAGCAGAACAAGCACCAGACCATTATATTCGTCGTCAAACTCTTAAAAATGCTGAACGTTATATCACTCCAGAGCTAAAAGCATTTGAAGATAAAGTTCTTTCGAGTGAATCTCGAGCACTGGCACGTGAAAAAGCATTATTTGAACAATTGCTTGAAAATTTACGTGAAGACATAGCCAATTTACAAATGATGAGTTCCGCAATAGCACAGATTGATTTGCTTGCAAACTTTGCTCACCAAGCGCGTTTGCAAAACTGGGCTCGTCCAGAATATAGCCTTGAAATTGGCGTAAAAATCATTGCAGGTCGTCATCCAGTCGTTGAGTCACTTAGTAAAACACCATATACCCCGAACGATACGCTGCTTGATTTTAATCACCGAATGGCGATTATTACTGGTCCAAACATGGGTGGTAAATCGACCTTTATGCGCCAAACGGCTTTGATCAGTTTACTGGCCTATTGTGGTAGTTTCGTTCCAGCAAAGACAGCAATTCTCGGTCCAATTGACCGTATTTTCACACGTATTGGTTCTGCGGATGATTTATCTTCTGGTAAATCAACATTTATGGTGGAAATGACCGAAACCTCACAGATTTTGCATCATGCTACTAATCAATCGTTGGTATTGATGGATGAAGTTGGTCGTGGTACTAGTACCTATGATGGTTTGTCACTCGCTTGGGCATGTGTGCTTGATTTAACCAAACGGATCAAATGCTTATGTTTATTTGCGACACATTATTTTGAGTTAACTGAGCTTGCCAGCGAGACCGCAATTGATAACTATCATGTAACTGCCAAGGAACTCAATGGCAATCTGATTTTATTGCATAAAGTACAGCATGGCCCTGCCAGCCAAAGTCATGGTTTACAAGTTGCCAAGCTTGCGGGTATTCCTGCAAGTGTCATTAAAGATGCACAAAAACGCTTAAAAATATTGGAAAAGCAACAGCAAGAACAGCTCAATCATAGCGTGCAAAATGATTTATTTGCTCAAGTGGATCATGAGCAGATCATTGAGCAGGTTATTGAGGTGGAAAAATCATCCCCTGCACTCGATGCACTTACACTTTTGGATGTCGATGATCTTTCGCCACGTGAAGCTTTAGAAAAGTTGTATGAACTTAAAAATCTGTTAAATGCTGAATAAATGTTCATTTAAGTCATATTAAAGGTAATGAATTTTTTTAGATAAGCATTTTAAGATATGAGAAAAGCATTCAAATTTGAGTGCTTTTTTTAATTATCGAACAAAAAAACGATCTACTTATACAGTTTTTATCAAAATTAGCAGTCGTGCATATAACAAATATCAATAAAAGCGATTGTTAGTTCAGTGCTTTTTTGCCTAAAATAGCGTTTAGTAATTAGAACCATATTTTTAGGTAGCTGACGCCATGACCTTTGTTGTCACTGAAAATTGCATCAAATGTAAATATCAAGACTGTGTTGAAGTTTGTCCAGTAGATTGTTTCTATGAAGGTCCTAACTTCCTTGTGATTAACCCAGATGAATGTATCGACTGCGCACTTTGTGAACCAGAATGCCCAGCCAATGCGATTTTCTCAGAAGATGAACTACCTCAAGGTCAAGAAGTCTTTATCGAGTTAAATGCTGACCTTTCACAAAAATGGCCTAACATTACCCAAATTGGCGATCAACCTGAAGATCGTGAAGAGTGGAATGGTAAACCAGACAAATTGCAATATCTTGAAAAATAATTGCAGAAAAAAGATCAGCTCAGCTGGTCTTTTTTTATACGTTAAAAGTACATTTCCTTGCAAAAAAGTCAAATTATCTCCATCAATCTAGACTAAAATAGCCAGTCATTTAGCAAAAATTATATTTCTCATAATGAAACATATTTTGAAGGGGCTGCTCGCAGTCAGTATCGTCCCAGTTATGATGATCGGATGTACCTCATCCCCTCAAAAAACACCAACAGCAACAACACCCGGCCATCGTATTTTTATACCACAAGAACAAGTGATTATTGATCGCCCAATTCCACCAAAAATCACCCCTGCTTCTTATTTAACTTGGTTATCACAAAACAATAATCGTACACAAGTTCTCGAATATGAGCGTTACTTAGAAAAAAATGGTGTGGGAAATGTCGTCCCAAGTTTTGAATTGATGCGTACAGCACGTGATTGGGAAAAATGTGGCAAAAGCCAATATATGGTTCCAAACCGTGAACTTTGGGGCAATCAAATTTCAACTCTTCGTGTTTTCAAATACTTAATCGCCTCAAAAACATTAACAGATTTTGAAGTGACTTCGGTTTACCGTGACCTACCTCTCAATCAATGTGCAGGTGGTGCTGGCTCTTCTCGCCATTTATTTAATTCTGCTATGGATTTTCGTATTGGCCCTGCCAATCCATCGCCACAAGATTATAGTTTTATTGAAAATACAAAATACAAACTATGTCAATTTTGGGCGCAACATGGTCAAAGCTTCAACATGGGCTTAGGACTCTACGCATCAGGACAAATTCATATTGATACCCAAGGTTATCGAACTTGGGGACCTGACCATAGCCGTAACAGTTCAATGTGCAGCAATTTTTAGATCTAAAATTCAAAATCAAGATAATTGAATATAGACAACCAGAAACCGTTCTGGTTGTTTTTTATGCATCAATTTCAGCTAAAATTGCACTCTTGATTTAAAAGTTTAAAATGCAGTTAATATTTTTAAGGTGACACTGTTATGCAACAAATGTGGTCAGAAATCGACGCATATATCGAATCACATTTAATTCCTGAAGACCCTATTCTCACGCAGACGCTGAAGAATACGGATGAAAAAGGATATCCTGACCATTTAGCAGTTGCAGCCAATCAAGGCATGCTTTTACAAATGTTAATCCAGATGAACAAATGTAAACGTGTACTTGAACTGGGAACTTTTGCAGCATATAGCACTATGTGGCTTGCTCGTGCCCTGCCTGATGATGGGTATATTTTGACAATCGAGGGTCGTGATACGCATGCTGCTTTAGGCCAAGAAAATATCGACAATGCCAAACTCCCACAAACAGTTGAACTAAAAGTTGGCCGTGCTGCTGATATTTTACGAGCACTGCCTAGTGATACCGAAGCTTTCGATTTTATTTTTGTGGATGCTGATAAACAAAGCTATCCTGAATATTTAGAATTGAGCCTTGATCTTTCACATTCTGGTACTGTGATTGTACTTGATAATGTCATTCGTGCTGGCGACATCCTTGATCCTGAAAATCACAAACCAAGTATCGAAGGTATCCGTGAAATGTATCAAGCCATGCAAAATCACCCTAAAATACTATCTTGTACAGCTCTACAAACTGTAGGCTCTAAAGGTCATGATGGCTTTGCAATTGCGATCGTAAAATAAAGTTATATAAAGACTGAATCATAAATAAATCATTTAAAAAGACCAATTAGTTTGGTCTTTTTAAAATTTGAGTTCATCAAATATAAGATCTTCATCCAAACATCTCAATTAACCCTTTATTACATTATTTAAATCAATTATAAAAATAGATAAAAATTAAAAATTATTTATTCACCCCAACTAGCTCCCCATAACTAATCCCTACATTTTCACAACCCAACGTAGCAGATACACACTTAAAACTACTATCTAACACAACTTTAAATTTCGAAATTTTATGATCGCTTTTTAAAATTTCTGCATAATAAGTATAACGCTTATTTTTATTATCATAAGTTATTTGATCACCCCTTATATAATCCAAACCTCCCCCCTCACTATCCGCTGTCGAATTTATTATCTTTATAGTTGCAACTTTATTTTCCTTAACACTATATAAAACAGCGTCTGCTTCAGATACTCTATAAGGAGATTTCACATAATTAATTTCATAATTTTTCCTTATTCTAACACCAGTTACTATACTCCCATCATAAAGCAAGTGCATATTCACATCAGCATTTACTGGCAAAATATCGTTATAGACATTATATATTTTATTATTATTTAATATTTGAACACCTATTTTTTTTGTACATATTTAATATCATTTCTTATTTTAGAAACATTTCCAAAATCTTTTAATTTAATTTTCAATTTTGCATTAATAACAATATATTTATTGTATTCATCAACATATTCTATAGGTTTTTTATTTTGAATAGAATCTAGTACAATATCATTCCAATCCTCCGATAATGCAAAACAATTACTCATACAGCTTAAGCCAAATACGATCAAAGCTGAATTCCTCAATATTTTCATATAATTCCCCCTTATTAATAAACTAATTTAACCGATAAAAAAGGCATTGGGTCAATTCGCCCAACTAACCCCACACCTAAATTTATTGCACTCCTTGCTTCAAAATGAAGATGCGCACCTTTTAGAATAGTTGTCATACCGTTTGCATTACCAGAACTTCCTGTTTTTCCCAGTTTCCCTCCAACATCAATAGGATCACCTTTATGGACATCAATTTGTGAAAGATGTGCATAAAAGAAATAAATAAATTCTGACGTATTTAATTTACTTTTTGCATATAGCTTTTGAGATTCTGGTAAATCGTCGATTTTTACTTGAATCACTACAATATAACCATATGCACCATTGGAATTTTCAGCAAGCCTTACAGTACCACTACAAACAGCATATATGGTGGTTCCAGGATTAGCCTGTAAATCTATACCCTGATGATTTTTTGTCCCCCCATTTCTTACTTTCCCAAAAGTAGCTGCTTTAGCACTTGCTAAACCTGCTGTTCGTAATTTACAAACATCTAATGGATCATGCCATTTATTACTACCGCCAACAGACTGACTATTTACAGTATTATTAGAACTTCGACTAGTGTCTTCTGTTTTTTTAGTTTGCGTATTCAAAGATTTCGGTTGTGGTGCAGCAACTGAAGTTCCTTTTAATTGTTTGATAGTTTCATCTAAACTCAAACTTTTCCCTGTTGTCTTTTTAATGTCTACTACATAATCATAGACATTAATATGAGTATCTATATAATTTCTTAACCAATTCCCATAAGCAGCCTTTGCATCATTGTTAAATCTCTTTAGATAATTCGTAGCTGATTTATTATTTTGTATCTGAGAAAATAATAAATTCTTAGCTCTTTCTTGACTAAATGAATTTTGGACAAATTGCCTACCGCCCCCTGCACCTTCGTGATGAAGTAAATATGCAAACTTTGCCATTGAACTTGGTTCTGTAAGATTCTGATAAGGTAATTTAGAAATTTTAAAATTATAAACAGCATAAGCAGCTGCTGCGTCGATTGACATTTCAGCATTAAATCTTAAATCCAAGATTTGTTGTGTTTTCAATTTTGGATTTTTAGCCACATGTTGCCCAACTAAGGAACTTTTATTTTTCGACATTTCTAACCAAGTGCTAGGTAAAAATTGTGTCATACCACCAGCTTTAGAACCATTATTATAACTTTTCTCGTTCCATTCGCCGCCTTTTTTCCTAGCAGCTTCGGCATTAATAAGTGCAGCTAATGCTTGTGGAGCAAACCCATGGCGTTTTGCAGCACTGATGATATATGCTCTGTACTTTGTGTTTACTGGATTGAGCAAAAAATTATCTTCGGTAAATTGTGTCGCAACAATGTGCGTACTATTGCCTGCATCCGTTCTTCTTTGTTCATTTTTCTGATCGGGCATTTGAGGAACATCTTTTTTTGATGTTGTATTTATTTTTTTTGAACCACTATCAAAAACACTTCCAATCCCATCTAGTATTGGTTTTCCAATTGCTTGTAAATCTCTTTTAATTCCCGATAATGTTTGTTGCAAAATGCCATCTTTAGCGTAGTGTTTTCCTTCAACTTTTACTTTTCTAGATGTCAACTTTAATACTTTTTTGCCCACTGGTAATGATTTATGGTCTGCAATCAGATCATACTCACCATATATATTTTTTATATAGACCTTTAAGCCTTTTGCATGATCTTCAATCTCTATATTGTCCAAACTACCATTTGTCACATTTTTTATTTCTTTTTTATCATCAAATTCTAATTTTAAAACCGCTTTATTAATGGGTTTAAAAGCTAAATCCATTAAGATAATCTTTAGATGCACTTCATATTTTTCATTTTCACCACTAGCTCCTTCTAAATAAATTTTTTGCCCTATTTTTAACTGGTGATTTTTTTTACCTGACAAAGAATTAATTTTAGCTAATTCATTGACACTAATATGATAGTTCTTAGATATTCCCCAAAGAGTATCACCCTCTTTAACCGTATAATATTTACTCATTTTTTTACTCTTCCGAACTCTCTAACTCATTTTGTGCGCCATGAGTACCTATTTCTATCGCATCATCTTCCGTATCAAAGTTTTCTTCATCTTCAAAAATGCTTGACCAATGATCAAAACCAATAAGAGCTTCATAGTCTTTAGATTCATCATTAATTGATAATTCAGATATACCTTGTGAGTTAGTTTTTCCTTTCCATATTATTTTTTTGCTATCAGGTTCATACATTTCTATTTTTGCATTTTCCATACCTGTTCCAGCAAGGCTTGAAAACAAGAAATTAACTGCATATGGACCTGGTTTAGGTAATTCTGGCAATTTAGTATTAACCTTCATTGCCCCCTTAAATACATGCTGCGCCGCATGATAATAAATCCCTGCATGCGATTTAAAGGTAATACCTTTTTCATCTAAATAAATTCCATTACCTTGCGATTCTATAGCTATACCCTTAGCAGCTTTTATTCTTATCCAGTCCTCTGCTGATATAATCTCAACAACTTTTTTCGCTATTGCTTCGATCATCCCATCTTGTGCTTGGAGTTTGATATCTTCTTTGGCTGCATAGATATTGATGCCTTTATTAACTGCAAATAAGCTGGCTTTATCTTGTGCATGCATCACGATATTTTTTTGAGAACTGACATTAGTCGAGCCACCAGAACTTAACCCTATCTCTTGACTAGCATGTGCAAGGATATCTTCTGGTGTTGTCATTGCGATGCCATTTGGTGAAGCCAATAGCATTAATGCTTGTCTAAAAAGTGTTCCATTACTTTCATTTGAAGAATTTGATTCGGCTTCTTGTAGTTCTTGTCCAAAACCTTGCACCAAACCTTGAAAATTACCAAGTAACTTCGTCAATCCATAGATCCACCTGTCAATGCTCCAGTGATATTGCTTAAATTAAAATCATCCAAACTAATATTGGAAAGCGCTTTTCCAACAGTACTTAGTGCAGTGAAAGGATTATCCAGCGCCTCATTTTTTATATTGTTAAGTTGTTTTTTTACACTTTCAACTCCAAAGTCTTCTACATTTTCTATAAAGCCTTTTAAATTATCTACAGCTCCTTTTACATCACCAAAATATTGGTTGAATTCTTCAATTACCCCGCCAGCTCCAAGAGTACTCATCTCCCCAATAAATCCCCCACACCCCTTTAGTGCATCAAGTGGATCGGTAGTTAAATTATCTTTAAAGAGGTTCAGGCCAATATTGATGGCTTGGCTCTTTGTTTTTATTTCAAGAGACTTGATCAATTTCGGTAACCGCTTAATGACATTGAGTGCATCTGTTTGCTGTTTAACAGCAACATCACTCAGCATATTCATACTGTTATGTGCTTGATCAAGTAACTTTTGTGCTTGTACTGCATCTAAATGGTCTGCTATTGCTTGTTCTTGAGCATAAGTCGTGAGTAGCATCCCTTTACCCGCACGAACAGCGCCATAAGCATCCGTTCTAAGTTCAAAGCCTTCACCACGCCCATTACTTTTTTCTGATTCTTTAGGATGACTAAGATTACCTAGATTTAGCTGTGTAGCAGCATGTGAACTTTGTAACTGTGCACTGATTTGTCCTGTACTATCATCGAACCTTAATTGATTATAGCCAGAGCCTGAAACCTCTTTAGAGCGGATACCACTAAGCTTTTTTGTCTCAGGTAATGAACCTTTCAAATCAAAATTGGTTTGTATGTGTTGAGATTCATAAATTCGTCCCTCTACATATGGCCGATCTATATCACCTTCCATAAAATTGATGATGACACCATCACCTATCCTCGGATGAAAACGCATGCCCTCACCAGATGAACCTGCCCAAGGTGTCATCACAGGTAGCCATGCCGAGTCTCCTTCATTATCATTTGCTCCTGCCCCTGAGCTATGGCAATGGTCTTTAGCTCGGGTAAATGGAAAGCGAACTTTGACATTTCCCCATGCGTCGACATAGATTTCTTCTGTACTTGGACCAACAACTGTCGCTCGCATTGGATATACATGTGGTCGATGCTTTTCAAGATCATATTCGGGTACGATTTTTATGCTATATCTGACTAAATTAAGTTCAGTACCCTGCATTTCATCTGTACTGGCTTTAAGATATTGCCACTGGCTCATATCCAACAAATGATCCATCTGATTTTTTAGATCTTTGGGTAGATTGTTATGCTGATAAAATTTTTTACCCATAATAATAAAGCGTCGATCACTTAGATCATGTTGATCAAGTTCAGAATGCCCATTTAATTCAAACCATGAGCCAACATCAGCATCACGGACACTTCCTTTAGCAACAAAACTCTTGGCTTGTAAATTTTGATAATCCAGTAATTGCTGATTTAGCCGATCAAGCTGTTGAAAATTCGCTTTGGTTGACCCGCCTTTACCATCAAGATCCGCTAACCATGCAGGAGCAATATTCCAAACTTGTTCTAAATTGAGTTGTTCATTACTCAAATTTTCACTATGTTTATGGTGACCGCTCAGTATCTGATCTTGATCTTGTTTTAAATTTTCAGGAAACCATCTTTGTATATGAATATGAGTTGAGCTTAGTTTACGATCTGAGCGTAACTCAGTAATGGTGTCACTTTGTTCAGCAGCATGACTACGACTATGAAAACGAATTTTCCCTCGTGCAAGCTCTGGAAAATGATGATTATCATCAATCAATTTTAGTCTTTGAGGTTGCATCTCATCTGAACTTGATTTAACTATAGCTTCATGCTCTGCAACCAACCAATTGACACCTTCGGACCGCCATAATCTTGTTAAAAAATGGTAATAATCCTCGTTATACATCATAGTAAATGGTCGTATATCGTAGTTTCGGGTTATTCCTGAATAATCCAACAAAATGTTATGCGCAAAAATCTGGCTCTGCTCAGCACAAAGCTTAAAAATGTTTTGGGTAATTTCAATTATTGTTTTATTTAAAAATACACAGCTATTGCGGCTTTGTTTGAGTAGAGCAAAAGCATCCTGAACCATCAATTTATAAACACATAATGCTCCATCACTTGAGCCTTGGCTTGCACCTGTTACCACACCCGTCAGCCTTGAAAGTTGACCGCGATCAGTGACGACATCTACGGCAACTTGCGTACCAATAAAAGCCTTCAGTGCTATTTTGTCATTGGTCGATAAACATAAAAGCTCATAGCGCAAACCTTGGTTAAGATGATGCTCACCATAAACACTTTGGATAAATACTTCGTCATTTAATTTTTGATTAGAAAATTGTGCACAGACTGTACGATATCGTGATGCCAGTCCCCATTTATTTAGATGTTGATGAATCGTATTGAGCATTTTATTTCAATTATTATAAATCTAAGAATATGCTGATTTTAATCTTGCTTAGAAAAATACAGAGTGTCTTGTTACGAATATCTATTTGTTAATTTTACTGTTTTTTATTTTTTAAATCATTGTATATTATAAATAAGAAGATTTAGGCAAAATGATCAAGACAATTACTTCATTCACGCATGCCCTTTAGATGTAATGTTATTGGTACATATCAGTATAAAAATTAAGCTTACTCAATCCTTAAGCGCTAAGCATAAAACTATTTATTAAAAATAAACTCATCTTTTGCCCAATCTCGAAAGTTATCCCCTGATAATGTTTGTATCATTGTGGATAACTTATGTATAAGGCATTAATTAATTGAAAATATGTAATTTTTCCCAATTGAGCAATAAATAGTCTTTTAAATTCATCGATATATTGACTATTCAATTATCTATTTTCTGATTAATTTATTTAATAAATAAGCACATGAAGATTCACATGCTTATTTACACAATTTTTAAAGGAAATTAAAAACCTATTTTACGACCAGAAGTGGCACTGCTGCATTCCTAAAGATCGTTGTAGTCACGCTACCCAAGAAAAATTGATGAATTTTACTGTGACTAAATGCGCCGAGTACAATCAATTGGATCTGATGTTGATTTTGATAATCCAAAATGTTTTCAGCAACATCTCCATAGCGATATTCAACAACGACATCCAACCCTGCATCTCTTAAAAAAGCTGAAGGTTGATTTAAAATTTCTGGATGGTCACCCACATAAAGTAAATGACATTGCAGTTGTCTTAGCAAATCACTTTTTGCGACCCGCTGTAATAGATCTTTACAGGTAGGTGAATCTTCATATGCAAAAATAAAACGTGTTGGTGGCTTAAAGTTTGGACCTACAGTCAAAACTGTGCATTTTGAACCGCGGATAAAGTTTTCAACATTGCTCCCCATGGCTTTATTTTTTTCAGCTGATCGTTCGCCTAATCGCCCGATAACAACAAAATCATTTTCACGTAAAACATTAAAACTTTGTTCCAAGAAATCACCTTTTTCTTGGATTATACTTGGTGTAATTTGATACTTTTCTTGGATCATTGCTGAAATATGATCAAGCAAATTGTTGCTATAGCTAATGGCTAATTCACTTTGTTTTTGCTCAAGTTCAGACAGTTCTTTGAGTAACATTGCATTACTTTCAAAACCAATTACGCCACTGATTTCACCGAGATGATAGCTTGCAGGATAATAGTCCAGAACTTGTAATAAAACTAATTCTCGCCCCGTTTTATGTGCAATCCATGCCGCAGCTTCTGCTAAGGCATTAATACACGGAGAAGAATCAATACATGCAATGACTCGATTCATAATTACCTCTTCTTGACTAATCTTAGCCTGGGTTTATTGTTAATTTTTAACTTAGCATATCTTTTTTATGCCGTGGTCAACTTTATGTAAAGAAATTCGAATTTGCCTTTTTAATAGCCAAAAAACAGGCATTTAATCACGGAATTTGATCAATTTAGCAGGATTTCCAGCCACAATCGCACAACTTTCAACATCTTTTGTCACCATACTATTCATCCCAACCACAGCATGTTTACCAATTTTCACCCCATCTTTGACTCCTACATGCGCCCCAATCCAAACATCTTGTTCTATTTCAATCCCTTTTGAAGTTACTGCTTGTTGGTAAATAGGCTGCTCTAAATCCATCCCATGATCAAATGCATAAAAATGACTATATGCTGCTATTCGCACTTGATCGTGTATTTTTATACCGACTCTACCGCCATCTAAAATCGAATGATGATTAATCGCTACTTCATTTCCGATTTGGATCGGTCCATGCAAACTACAATCGGCAGCAATAAAACAATTGTCCCCGATAATGATCTTGCGGCCCGGCTCTGCAAATATGTGTGCTAATGGTGAAATAAAACAATTTTCACCAATCTCAACCGTTTCAATTTGCATTAAATAAGCTTGATATTCTTTTTGCCAAGCTTCAGCCCAGACTTTATTTTTAGGTTTAAGAGACCAGTAGAGCCAAGGCATATAATTTAAGCGATGTTTATGTTGCTCACGATATTTGAGTAATGGATCTTTCTCAGTCATCCGTAGCCTCTTCTATGATGTTCAAAACCTGTCTACCGCGCGTAACATCTTGAATTTTTATTTTTAATGATTCAATTTGATTTACTTGTAGTCGGGCAACGACATCGACGCCATTGGCGGTGTACTCTTCGGTATATTCGATTTGTTGTTGTGATAATTCATATTGGAAAATAGGCCATTCATTAAACTGACATGAAAATTGGACTTCTTTCTTTTCTATCAGTTCTATCTTTTCAGCTAATAATAAACATTGTCCCGCTGTGCCCCCATAGGCACGCACCAAACCGCCCGTGCCTAATTTGATTCCGCCATACCAGCGATTGACCAGCACAATCACATTGGTCAACTCATTGCCTTCAATTGTAGCTAATATCGGACGACCTGCAGTTCCAGAAGGTTCACCATCATCATTAAAACGAACTTGATTACCGAGTTTCCACGCCCAACATTGATGAGTTGTCGTGATGTCCTTATATTGGAGTAAAAAATCTTTGATGGCTTGCTCGCTATCCACGACTGCAGCAATGGCTTGAAATCGACTTTTTTTGATTTCTTCTTCATAGGTTACAGTTTCGGCGATGGTATACGGCATATTTTACGATCAAAAAATTTAAAAATTTGGTTACTGAGTTCATCAGTATACCTTGTTTTGATTGTTTTATTTTATTCATTTTCCTCATTTTATCTGTAAAAAAAGACCTCCATGTGGAGGTCTTTGAAAGAGTTTTTAAAATAAATTAACGTTCACGTAAAGCTTCTTTGGCTTTATTGAATGGTTTCAACAAGTATTCAAGTACAGTTTTCGAACCTGTTTGGATATCAACTGTTGCAACCATACCTGGGGTAATTGCAAATGACTTACCTGCTTTGTTGTATAACTTATCAGAGTCTGTGCGGATATAAACACGGTAGTAAAATTGATCTTGTTTCACTTCATCACGAATTGTATCTGGTGAAATGATGGTCACCTTACCTTTTAATCCACCATAGATCGAATAATCATAAGCAGTAATCTTAACTAGTGCAGATTGACCCGGACGAATAAAGGCAATATCTCGTGGAGAAATACGTGCTTCAATAACCAACTGATCCTGTAATGGAACAATCGTCATCAATTTACCATTTTGCGGAATAACCCCGCCAATCGTCATCACATCAATTTCTTTTACGATACCACGAACTGGTGCTCTAAATACTGCACGGTTTAAAGAGTCAGAACGACCTTTAACCACTTGTTGCTGTTGATCGATATCAGTACTTGCTTTAGCTAGTTCTTCACGAGCTTGCACGTAATATTTACTACGCGCATCATTAATTTGGTTACGCAGATCATTGGCCTGACGTTTCAAACGTAGTACTTCAACCTCACTCGCTGCACCTTTTGCAACCAATGGCTCAGTCATTCGCAGCTCTTGCTCAACCAAGCCCAAAGCAGCCTGTAAACCTGTAACGGTTTCTTGCAGATTTGAACGACGAGTATTGTATAACTGAGTTTGTTCTTGAACTAATTTTGGATCAGCTTTTACAGAATCAGGAAATGCCAGTGCTGTTCCATTTACCTCAGCACGTAAACGTGCCGCAGTCGCTTGAGCAGAAACCAATAATGACTCTGACTCTCCGACATTTGAAGCGAAACGAGTTGGATCGAGCTGGGCAAGGATCTGACCTTTTTGTACAATGTCACCTTCTTTGACATTGAGCTTGGTCAAAATCCCACCCTCAAGAGATTGAATCACCTGATCTTTCGATGAAGGTACAACCTTACCCGTACCCGTAGATACTTCCTCAAGTTTAAATACATAAGCCCAGATAATTAAAATAATCAAACCTAAGCCAATAATCCAAACCATCAGACTCGCTCTTGGTAATGGTGGCTCTTGGTGAGTAACATTCAATGGGCGACCTTGTTTCTTGGTATCACTCATGAGTTTGCTCCTGGTGCTTGTTGCACTTGTTGAGGCTGAGAATTATTGAGGATTTGATCACGAGGTCCATCCATTACAATTCGCCCTTCATTGACCACAATAATTCGGTCAACTAATTCAAGAACTGCTCTACGGTGAGTAGCAACAACCAAAGTTCTATTCGCAAGCCAAACTTTTAAATGATCAATCAGTTGTTTTTCAGAAACATCATCAATCGAAGCGGTCGGCTCATCTAAAAGTAAGATATTTGGCTGACAAAGCAACAATCGGGTCAATAAGAATGCTTGACGTTGACCACCTGAGAAACCTACACCGCCCTCAAGAATCACATGGTCCAAACCTTCTTTCTTTTCATGTACGAATGCAATTGCACCTGTAATCGAAAGCGCTTTGATAATTTCCTCATCAGATGCATTTGGGGCACCTAAAGTTAAATTTTCGCGGATCGTACCAAAAAATAAATGTGCATTTGGCTTTGTTGCACAAACCTATCTGTAAAGGGTTTTTCAGCGATATAATTTTCAAATGAAGAAGCCTGCACACAAAATCTACCGTACAACCAATTGGCCCGCATATAACCGAGCACTCATGAGTCGCGGAAATATTGCCATTTGGTTTGATCCTGCTACGCAATGGTATGCTCCATCAAAAGGCAAACAAGGGCGAAATCAAACCTACTCCGACGCAGCCATCCAATGCTGCTTAATGATTAAATCCTTATTCCGTCTGTCTTTACGTATGGTCACTGGCTTTGTGCAAAGTCTGATTAAACTTTGCGGATTAAATTGGATAGCTCCAGATTACACCACGCTTTGTAGAAGACAAAAGCATATTGATATTGTAATCAGCTACCAAAAAAGTAGCGATGGGCTGCATCTACTCATGGACTCTACAGGCATGAAGTTTCTAGGTGAGGGCGAATGGAAACGCAAGAAACATGGACCTGAATATCGTCGCCAATGGCGTAAACTTCATATTGGTATAGATGCTAAAACCCTACAAATACGAGCAGTTCAGCTTACAACCAATAATATCAGTGATTCACAGGTGCTTGGTGATTTACTTAATCAGATTCCACAAGATGAGCAGATTAACTCTGTTTATACCGATGGAGCTTATGACACCAAGCAATGCCGTCAGGTCATTGCAGATCGGCAAGCGCATGCGGTGATTCCACCTAGAAAAAATGCGAAACCATGGAAAGATACAAAGAGTAGCTCGCTAGAGCGAAATGAATTACTTCGAGCAATTAAACGTTTAGGCAGGACACTATGGAAAAAATGGTCAGGCTATCATCGGCGAAGTTTGGTTGAAACTAAGATGCATTGCATCAAATTATTAGGAGATAAACTCAGTGCAAGGAGTTTTGATAGCCAAGTGAATGAGATCCATGCACGTGTAGCAGTCCTTAACAGATTTACGGAATTAGGTCGCCCACTTACCCAAGTTACGCCTTAAATTTGGCTCAATTAGGGGCGCTTTGCATTTCAAATCTTTGTGCAACAAAGCCCTTTCAATTTGAGAGTTCGCACTATGGATTGACTGTTCAGCATTAAGTAAATCGACTACTGTACGAGTACCCAACTTATATTGTTCTTGATAAAGTTCTTTGGTACGAACTGTTGTCGCCTGTTGTGCAACTAAGACTTGCATCTGTCGTTGTTTATTTTCAATATTTTCTTTGGTTGCTCGAATCTGGTTAAGCACGTCCAAATAAACACTATTCACTTGAGATTTTGCAGCTTCTTCTGCATAACTTGCCGCTTTGGTTTGTGCTGCTGTTGCACCACCCTGATAAAAATTACTGGTCGCTTGCAACATCACAGAACTATAAAAACCATCGTCTTTACTGTTATTTGGGTTAATACCATTTACAGCCTGACTTACGGAACCCGTCAAGTTTAGTGTCGGGTAACGACTCAGCTGAACTTGCTTTTTCTGAAATGCAGCAACATCAACCTGAGCTTTTGCTGCCATCATTTTAGGAATCGTATTAAATGCCGTATCCCCATAAACCTCAGAGCTTTTGACGATAGAATCAGGAATATCCCAATTCATACTCACCACGTCTATGCCCAACAAGGTACGTAAACGTTCTTGGTAAATACGAAGTTGAGTTTGCTGAGCAATTAGGTTTGAACGCGCCGCTTCTAAATATGACTGAGCTTGAACTGGATCGGCTTGACTACTAATCCCTGCATTTGCACGTAAATTAGCAATTTCAGAAATTCGACCAATACCGTTAATCTGCTCTTGCGCAATACGGCAAACTTCTTGATAGCGTTTGATATTGACGATAGCATCCGCCACTTGATAAGCAATATCATCAATACTCACCAATACGTCAGCTTGCGCGACCAAAAGTTTTGCCTGTTGTACATCGACACTACTTTTTACTTTACCAAAATCAAATAACATCTGGGTTGCATTGATCGAGAACATTTGTTGTCCACGCCCTGCTGTCGTTGAGGTATTTGATTGAGTCAAGCCACCAGTACTTACCCCACCTGAAATTTGCGGATAATAAGCAGCTTTTGCCACATCGATACTGGCATTTTGTGAAGCTAGAGAGGCAATGGATTGAGAAATTTCAGGATGACGCTGTACCGCTAACTGGATAGCATCATAAAAATTTAAGGTTTTGGGTTGATATACCCCTGGCAATGCATTGGTAGAGGTCGCCTTACCCCCTTGGACTGCAGTCGTTTTTGAAGCAGTTTTATTTTGCTGAGTAATAACAGGCAAATCTTTGGCATAAGTATTGCCATATTCAAAATTACTCAATTCGTTAAGCTGAACTTTTCGATAATTATCATTTGGTTCAGGCGCAACTAATTTATGAAAATTTTTCTTAATCGATTGCAAACTTAGTGATTTGTCCGAAGTACTAGGCTTGTCTTTTTGTTTTTTAACGACTTGCTCTGAACTGACGGTTTTGATCGGCTCCCCATTATCAACATATTGGACAGTCTGAACAGTATTGGTGCTTGGAGCATTAACCGTTTTGACATTAACCGTCGAATCGTCGTCATCATCAGTTATATAATGAACCCCAGACTCGACTACTGAATTTTTCGGAGGATGAGCTGCATTCGCATACGTTATTGGAATAGAAAGCAATAACATGCACATCTGCAGTCTTGTTATCCTGAAATTTATTCTATTTTTAGCCACATGACTTCTCGATACTAAATACTAAGTAAGATAGTTTGTAAAACTTCTAGACTCTTTTGAGACATGATTATTCTACATATTATTTTTTAAAATACCGACAAAAAAACTTCCAAATCAAAAGATAATTTGCAATTTGTCTTAAAAGATAATCGTCTTTTCATAAAAAGACGATTATTTGAACTCATTATGTTTAATAATACTCAATCTTTTAAAATTATACGACGAAATCTTCACCTAAATATACCTCACGAACTATTTCATTCGCCAAGACATCTTCAGGTGTTCCTTCAGCAATCACTGCCCCCTCACTCACAATATATGCATGTTCACAGATTGCTAAAGTTTCTCGAACATTGTGGTCTGTAATCAAAACACCGATTCCACGACTTTTCAATGTACGAATAATGTCCTTAATATCCCCAACTGAGATCGGATCGACCCCTGCAAATGGTTCATCAAGTAACATAAATTTTGGATCTGCTGCCAAGGCCCGAGCAATTTCAGCACGACGACGTTCACCACCCGACACACTCATACCCAATGAATCTTTAATGTGCGTGATTTTAAAATCTTCTAATAATTCTTTTAAACGTTCTTGACGCTGTTGTTTATTGAGATCTTTACGCGTTTCTAAAATAGCCATGATATTGTCACTGATTGACAATTTTCTAAAAATTGATGCTTCTTGTGGTAAATAGCCGATGCCTTTACGCGCACGTTCATGCATAGCAAGATCAGAAATATCCAAATCATCGAGATGGATTTCACCTTTATCCATACGCACCAAACCCACAACCATATAGAAGCTTGTGGTTTTACCCGCACCATTTGGACCTAATAATCCTACAATTTGGCCGCTTTGCATGGTAAATGAAACATCTTTAACCACCCAGCGTTTATTATAATTTTTAGCAAGATGCTTGATACAAAGTGTTTGAACAGATTGTTCCATTAATCACGTGCTCCTGGGAATGATTTTGAGCTTGAAGGTGGAATAATGATTTGCACTCGACCACTGCTAGAACCAGAGCCGCTTGTACTATTCGAAGAACCAGAAGCTTCAATATCACCTTTATTCATACTATATTTTAAAGTACTACTACGGATACTTGCACCATTTTGATACAGATAAGCATTACCAATTAAAGTGATAATTCCAGTTTCGGCATTATAGACAATCTTAGATGCTTCACCTTTGGCAACACCTTTATCACTGTCCACTTGCTGCTGAAATTTTGCTGGAGAGCCCGTCGCAGTCACCACACTCATTTGACGGTTTTTGTTTAGATTGGCAACGATATTGGCTGCCTGTAATTTCATCGTCCCTTGTTCAATAATGACATTACCAGAATAAGTCGTAACCCCAGTTTTATCATTGTAGGTCGCGCGGTCAGCAACCAATGAAATTGGTTGGTTACGGTCAGATTGCAATGCAAAAGCGCTCACAGACGCACATAACAATCCTGTTGCTAATAATGCTGACTTTAGGAAAGTGTTTGTTTGTGTTGGTTTTTTAACGTGGTGCATACTTTCCTCGAATATTAAAAAATTCGTACTGTCCTTCATCCAAATTGGCTTTTAGACCTTGACTGACAAATTCAGCATCTGGTGAATTGACATTAACCTGATGCGTTGTTTCCAACTTTTTAGCATCAGGATAAGCCGTGAGTAAATCTGTGGTAAAAATCATCTTACCGTTTTGACCTAATTTGGTCGCTTCAACTTGTTGGCTTAAAACGACTTTTTCATTGTCATTAAAACCTTGTGCTTGTTTGGCAAAAAATGTCGAATCAAGCTGGTCATTTTTAAACATCGAAGCATTTAAATTTTTAAGATCTGAAGTTTTTTTATTCAGATCTTGTTCCAAACGATCAACTTCGGCACGCATATAGAGATGCCCTTGATCATTTGTTTGCGTCAAATGGATATTTTCAGCAGCATAAGTCATGTTCTGCGCAGATTGCACATCCAATTTTTTCCCTTTACCACTGTAATAGTAATAACCACCGCTAATTGCTGCAATAACAACAGCCGTGATATATAAGTTTTTAATATCCATAAATGATGATCAACTAATGCTATCTCTATCTAATCTGGGTTGCTGACTATTTATGCTGACCCGCCACGAATTGCGCAAGTAAATCCTGATAAACACCCTTTGACATGAGTAGCATATCACAGACTTCACGGACTGCACCTCGGCCACCCATCGCTTGTGTAACCAAATCCGCACGGCGACGGACTTCAACATGACCATTTGGTACAGTGACTTTCATCCCGGCTATAGCAAATGCTGAAAGATCAGGCCAATCATCACCCATATATAGGCAATCTTCAGGAGCCAAACCCAATTTTTCACATGCCTCTTTAAGTGCGACACCTTTGTCTTCACGGCCTTGATAAACCAAGTCCACACCCAAATCCGACATACGTTTTTCAACGATATTACTTTTTCGACCCGTGATGATAATGACTTTTAAACCTGCTTTTTGCACAAGTTTCATGCCTAAACCATCACGAATATCAAATGATTTTATCTCATCACCTGTATTGGTTAATGTTACAAAACCATCACTTAAAATTCCATCAACATCTAAAACCAAAGCTTCAATATGACGTGCTTGTTCCAATAAAACATATGATGCCATGGATTAATTTACCCCAGCTTGAATGAGATCATGCATACTAATTACACCAATCAATT
The DNA here is from genome assembly GCF_000368565.1 of Acinetobacter gerneri DSM 14967 = CIP 107464 = MTCC 9824. Lineage (GTDB taxonomy): Bacteria > Pseudomonadota > Gammaproteobacteria > Pseudomonadales > Moraxellaceae > Acinetobacter > Acinetobacter gerneri. The sequence continues at coordinate 755,227 of NZ_KB849544.1, forward strand.
TATTTTGATCATCAACCACGACAAATTGACTGATTTTCTTTTCGTTCATTTTTTCCAAAGCTTCTACAGCACGAGCTTCAGCTGAAATCGTTGATGGATTTTTTGTCATTACTTCTGAAACCACAAGATTGACATCAAAACCCTGTTGTTTATCAATCAGACGACGTAAATCGCCATCAGTAAAGATACCAAGCAATTGATTATTATCATCAACAATTGTGGTCATACCTAGACGTTTATTTGAGATTTCGTAGAGTACTTTGTTCATTGGTGTATCTGGTGAAACTTTTGGTAAGTCATCACCTGTATGCATCAAATGTTTTACATGTAAAAGTAAACGTTTACCGAGTGCACCTGCAGGATGCGAACGAGCAAAATCATCCGATGTAAAACCACGTGCTTCAAGCAAAGCCACGGCCAAAGCATCACCCAATGCCAAAGTCGCAGTGGTACTTGATGTCGGAGCAAGACCCAATGGGCAAGCTTCTTGAATATTACCTAAAGTCAACGCGACATCTGCATTTTGAGGCATAGGACCTTTATCAGTACCACTAATCGTGATCAAAGGTACGCCCACATGCTTAATCAATGGCATCAACATCATGATTTCATCGCTTTTACCCGAGTAGGAAATTGCGATCAAAACATCGCCGCGCACCAACATTCCCAAGTCCCCATGTCCAGCTTCACCTGGATGCATAAAGAACGACGGCGTCCCTGTAGAGGCAAAAGTTGCAGCCATTTTACGGCCAATGTGTCCTGATTTACCCATACCAGTGACCACTAAACGACCTTTACACTGCAAAATAATTTCACAGGCTTGACTAAAGCGGTCGTCTATTTCTGCAGCTAATACTTGTAATGCATGTTCTTCTATACGAATCGTATCTAAAGCAACTTTTTGAAAATCAATTTGATTAGGCATATTTGCAGGATTCAAAATGGCTTACCTTCACTCTAAAATGAGTAGATTAAGATCAAGGGAATTATTTTCGCTATTTTAGCATAGCAATGCAATGCGCACATTTTTAAATGTATAACTTTTCACATGAGTTTTTTGATTTTTATGTATGGATTAGGCTTTTGAAGTGATTCACTGAAAATAAAAATACTGGTGTTATGTCGTAGATAAAAGATTTGAGCTTTCAGATTGATATGATTGAAAATAAATTACTAGAGAATATTGCTTAACAAAATTTATAACCTAACAAAGCGGTGTCTTGTTGTTTCGAGTTTAGATTTCGACAGACGCTAAATTTCTTTGAGTTTTAAAATTGAAATTTTGAACAGAATTTTAACTGTGTGATCTCAATAAATCACATCATAATAACCAGATCATTTTCAAAGTAAAAACCGCTTTAAAACATCAAAGTAAAAAATCCCTGTTTAAGTCTTTGTGAAATAAAATGCTTAAGTTATGATGTAACACCACTTATTAAAGCTTTTATGAATCACTATGCAACCTTTTGTTCTATATAACTCAGAGCAACGTAAAAAAGTTGAATTTGTACCTCGCAAGCAAGGGCATATCGACATGTATGTTTGCGGTATGACTGTTTATGATTATTGTCATATTGGTCATGCACGAGTCATGGTTGCATTTGACTACATTATTCGCTTTTTACGCAGCCAAGGTTGGAACGTAAAATATATTCGAAATATTACGGATATTGATGACAAAATTATCAAGCGCGCCAATGAAAATGGTGAAACGATCACAGCTTTGACTGATCGCTTTATTGCTGCAATGAATGAAGATGCTGCAAATCTTGGCTGTTTAGCGCCTGATGAAGCACCTCGTGCTACAGAATATATTGACCAAATGCAAAATATGATTGGCGAATTGGTCGACAATGGTACTGCCTACCCTTCGAACAATGGCGACGTATATTTCGAAGTTGAAAAATTTGCCAAATATGGTCGTTTGTCTGGTCGTAAACTTGACGATATGCAAGCGGGCGCATCCGATCGTGTTGATGTAGAAGTTGAGAAAAAACATCCGTTTGACTTTGTACTTTGGAAACATGCCAAAGAAAATGAGCCATCTTGGGCTTCACCTTGGGGTAATGGTCGTCCCGGTTGGCATATTGAATGTTCTGCAATGTCAACTTGCTGCTTAGGCAATCATTTTGATATTCATGGCGGTGGTTCAGATTTATTATTTCCACACCATGAAAATGAAATTGCACAAAGTGAAGCAGCAACAGGTGAACAATATGTAAATTATTGGATGCATGTAGGCTTCATCAATGTCGATGGTGAAAAAATGTCTAAATCATTAGGCAACTTTTTTACTATTCGTGATGTCATGGACAAATTCCATCCTGAAGTGATTCGCTTTTTTATTGTATCTTCGCATTATCGTAGCCCTGTCAACTTTTCAGACACTGCATTAAAAGAAGCGAAAACAGCTCTTTCTCGTTTTTATCATTCATTTAAAGCTTATCAACAAGTCTATGCAGATCAATTGGTTGATACTTTAGATGAAAATCTAGTTGAACGTTTCAATGCTGCGATGCGTGACGATTTCAATACTGCGGAAGCAATCGCGGTATTATTTGAAGTCAATAAAGAATTGAATCGTGCTGTAAAAGAAGAAAATGCTGAACAAGCTGCGATTTATTTTGCAACTTTACGTCATTTGACCAATATTCTTGGTCTAGTTCAGCATGATGTCGAAGAGTTTTTAAAATCAGATATTGGTCAAGATGCTTTATCTTTGTCTGAAGCTGAAATTGAAGACTTGATCATCCAGCGTAAAGATGCCAAAAAAGCGAAAGATTTTGCTAAAGCTGATGAAATCCGCCAATCTTTACTTGATCAAGGTGTGGTTTTAGAAGATACGCGTCAAGGCACAGTTTGGCGTCGTGCTGATTAATTGATCAGTTAAAAGCATAGAGAGTTGACAGTTTGATGAAACTCTCTATAATGCGTTTCTATTGCGGGAATAGCTCAGTTGGTAGAGCATAACCTTGCCAAGGTTGGGGTCGGGAGTTCGAGTCTCCTTTCCCGCTCCAGATTCAAAAAAAGCCCTGATCGAAAGATTGGGGCTTTTTTTATTCAATAAAAAATAACGATATTCTATTTCGCCATTTCCGAAAAAAGACTGAATAAATCTACAATTTTTCTAAAAAAAATATCAGATAAGTACAGCAAATATTCAGATCAATGAATCTATAAATACACGCTACTATAAAAAAATCTATTCAAATATATCCTATATCATGAGCAAACAAATAAGATTTAATGCCTTTGAAATGAACTGTATAGCGCACCAATCTCCGGGATTATGGCGACACCCTCTCGACCGCTCTACAGAATATAAAGATCTCGAATACTGGACTGACCTTGCCAAAATACTTGAAAAAGGTAAATTTGATGGCGTATTTTTAGCCGATGTTTTAGGAATTTATGACGTATATTATGGAAATAATAAACATGCACTTTCAGGTGCAGTACAAGTCCCTGTAAATGATCCTCTACAAGTTGTTCCTGCAATGGCAGCTGTAACTGAGCATTTAGGTTTTGGCGTTACGACATCAATTTCATTTGAACATCCCTACCCATTTGCCCGAAGGATGAGTACGCTTGATCACCTCACTAAAGGTCGTGCAGGCTGGAATATTGTAACCTCCTACCTCGAAAGTGGCTCAAAAAACTTAGGCTTAAGCAAACAAGTGAGCCATGACAATCGCTATGATATTGCAGATGAATATCTAGAAGTTTTATACAAACTTTGGGAAGGCTCTTGGCAAAATGATGCCGTGATTCGAGATAAAGAAAGAGGCATATTTGCAGATTACAATAAAGTTCATCCAATTGAACACCAAGGTGAATACTTTAATGTGCCCGGTATCCATATCTGCGAACCATCACCACAACGCACACCAGTACTCTATCAAGCTGGCGCATCAAAACGTGGACAACAATTTGCCAGTCAAAATGCTGAATGTGTCTTTATCTCTGCCCCCACTAAAATTGCGGTTAAGCAACTAGTTCAAGGCATACGCAATCAATTAATTATAGAAGGTCGTGACCCAGATTCAGTTTTAATTTATACCATGCTTGCTATTGTAGTCGATGACACTGATGAAAAAGCTCAACAAAAATTTAAAGAATATCAAAGTTATGGTAGTTATGATGGTGGATTAACACTTGTTTCAGGTTGGTCTGGTGTAGATTTTTCTCAATTCAAATCTACAGACCAAGTTGAATATATCGAAACCAATGCCATCCAATCCTTGCTTGATTCTTATGTCAAAGCTGATCCAAATAAAATTTGGACGATAGAAGAAATCGCAAAATGGACGAGCGTTGGAGGCAATGGTCCTGTGATCGTTGGCTCAGCAACAACCGTGGCGGACCATTTACAAGAATGGGTTGAGGATACTGGCATAGATGGATTCAATCTTGCTTATATCCTCGCCCATCAGAGTGTCGAAGATGTCGTGAACTATGTTGTTCCCGAATTGCAGCGTCGTGGGGTATATCAAAAAGAATATCGCAAAGGAACATTACGTGAAAAATTATTTGAACGAGATGCTCATTTACCTGAAGAACATCGTGGTGCAAAATACCGATTCCATCAGAAAGAATCTGCCTTCGCATAAACAAAAACCAGTGCAATAAAGCACTGGTTTTTTAATGTAGAAACTTAGCTCATCTGGCTAAACAAATCATAGATCGCATGTCTTAGCCACTGATTGCTGGTTTTGTGATGACAAGACATATGCCAATATTGCTTAATTGAATAACTTGGAAATGCAATCGGAGCTTCCAGCATTTTTAAATTACCGCGTGACAATAAGACTTCACTCAGATAATAAGGCACTGTTGCGATTGCATCAGTCTCCTGCACCACCAATCCCACACCTAAATAACTTGGAATACGCATTAAAATATTACGTTTCAAATCAAGTTTTAAAAGCTCATTGGCAATATGATAATGCCCCATGCCAGCATCAATATCGATATGCGATTCATTTAAATATTCATCTAAAGAAAGCTTATCTTCAGTCAGGCGAGGATGTGTTTTCGAAGCCAAAACCACATAGAACTGCTCAAATAATTTTTGCTGATAAAAACCATTTTCAAGATGCGGTAAAAAACCAATAGCCAAATCAATTTCACCATTTGCCATCTGATAACTCGTTTCAGAGGTAATTGCGCGAACATTGATATGTACATGCGGCGCATTTTGTTTCAAATATTGTGAGAGTTTAGGCAAAAGCACCAAATGCGATACATCAGTCATCGCTATGGTAAACTTGTGATGAGAGTTTTTTTGATCAAAATCAATAGTAAAGTTATTGATATGTTCTACTTTACTCAAAGCTTCACTGACCAATGGAAACAGTTGCTTTGACAATTCTGTAGGAATCATCTCATTACCGATACGTAAAAATAACGGATCATTGTAATGTTCACGTATTTTATTGAGGATATTGCTGACGGTAGGCTGGCTGATATTGAGGCGGTCCGCAGCCATCGATACACTTTTAAATTTGTAAATATAATAAAAAATACTTAAAAGCTTACAGTCCAATTCAAACACGTATATCCCACTCTACACTCATGATTAAAACAATAGTTATCTCTAATTCCAATTACATAATAGTCTTGTTGTCTCAGTTAGTAAATATTTAAGCTTGTAAATTACTGCACTTTTACACTATCTCATATATTTAAAATAAAAAACTATTAACTATTATTTAAAAATACCAATTCAATAAAATAAAAAATTTATAAAAATTCATTTATTAACTATATTTAGATTTAATCTTAAACAAAATTATCAAGTAAATTTAATTTAAAATCATATAAAAACAAAAATTCGACATATTAAATTTTTCCAAAATAAATATAAATTTCATTTATTTTTGTGATGTTTATCACTATAACTTCTTAATACGCCAATAAAATGCTTATAACCATCACCACAAGCTTCATTTAAAACTTGATCTATTTCTTCTTTAGTCCACTTTTGCTCTACTGCTCCACATATAAAAACAGCCTTTAAAACAAAAGGGATTTCCCCATAACGAATAATTAAACCTTTGATCAATTTTCGTTGTTGAATTTGGTTCTCTTTCAAATGTTTATTAATCAACTTTTACACCTAAATACTATAATATTCACACTTATAAAAAATTAAATTATTTTCTACAAAGCTAGAAAGACATTTAAATATAAAGCAAATTCACCATTAACATGTTGTTTATTGACGAATAATCATATAACACTTAAGACAAAATATTTTTTTAAATGAGAATATAATGTAAAATACCATCTTATTTGGAACCTTTTTGTATCCACAATATATTTTATAAAATATTTTAATTAAACTAGATAATATATTTGGGGGAGAATTAATATGAAAAACTTTTTAAACATTAAAAGTGTAAATAGTGGAATGGTCGAGCTTTTAGAGTCCTTTTGTGTCCGCTACAATTTAGATTCACCTATTCATCACAAATATATGATCGATGAGAGAATGTCTTTAAAACTCTGGTTAAAAAATATTAGAAACATTAATGAACAGTTTAACCGTGAGGAATTTGGTATTTACTTAGGAAATATGATAACTGAACAACAGATAGGCATAGCAGCCTATATGGCTAATTCATGTAATAATTTAGGTGATTTTTTAGATCATGCACCTCATTATGTAAAAATTTGGTTTAATTATATCCCTCTTGATGTTTTAAGCACAGATACTCAAAAAATTATTCATTGGGACAATCCTGAATATTACAAAAAAGGACTATTCAATCCAGAAACAGACATTACAAATGTATTTTTCACTACAGTAATTTTTAAAAGAATCAATCAATTAATTTACCCTGATAATATCGTTTTTTCTAAAATAGAATTTACTCAAAGCAAACCGCATAACACAGAGATTTTTGAAAAATTTTTTAGATGTCCTTTGATTTTCAACGCAAGTGCAAATCGTATTTATCTAAATCATGAAGTATGCGAAATTTCTGTAAAAAAGAAAGATCCAATTCTGCTCAATATATTACAAAATCAAGCAAATAGAATATTAAACACGATACCTGATACCGAGTCTTTCAATGATCTCTTATCGCAAAATATTATTTATGCAATCCATAACAATCGTACCAACATCGAATATGTTGCTGAAAAAATCGGTATTCCGACTCGCTTATTGCAATATCAATTAAAAAAGAATGGTATGAATTATTCATTAAAACTTACTCAAGTGAGAAAGCAACTTGCTTTAAAATATTTAGAAGATCCAGCATTAACAATTTATGACATTTCTTTATTACTTGCTTATAAAGAACAAGCTTCATTTAATCGTGCTTTTAAAAACTGGATGGGAATATCACCAACAAAATGGAGATTAAATAATCACTTGTAATTTTATTTTTAGACCTTATGTAAATATATATAATCCTTTAAGGATATTAAAATGAAAAACTTTTTAAGAGCAAAATCAATTTCTAACGGTCTAGTTAGATTGTTAGATGATTTTTGTTCTATCCATAATTTAAAATCTCCTTTTGATCCAGAAATCATAAAAAAAGATAGTATTAGTTTTGAACAATGGTTAAATGCCGTTTCGTTTATTCAAGACCAATACTCAAAAGGTTGTTTTTGCATGGATGTAGCTAAACTGATTCACCCTTCTTATATTGGAATACATGGTTATTTAAACTCATCTAGTATCAACCTAATGGAAGTTTTTAAGAGCTTCTCGAAATATGTTTCATTATGGTTCAATTTTACACCTGTACAAATTGAGTTTAATAACCAATATACGACGCTTTCTTGGGAAAATTCATCTTATTTAAAAACTGGACATTTCCTTGAAGAATCAAGAATTTCAGAAGAACTGATTACGCTTATTTTTATTAGTCATTTTTCTCAACTGGTTTATCCTGAAAAAATTCTAATCGAAAAAATAGATGTTATGTTTAGTGAAAATAAATGCTGCGATTTTCATTTCAAATACAATATCAATTATAATTGCGAACGAAACAAAATATATTTTAATAACAAAATCTTAAAATACAAAATAAATTCATTTGATCAATATTTAAATATGTTGCTTAAAAATCAAATTGAATTTGTTTATACCAGTACACCTGCTAAAGATTTTTTTATCGAAGAATTGAACCAAAATATTATTAAAGCAATCAAAGCAAATAAACCTAATGTTCCATATGTAGCTACACAAATGGGATTATCAGTTCGTGTTTTGCAAAATAAGTTAAAATATTATGAAACTTCTTTTATTGATCAATTATGTTTTATACGTAAAAACCTAGCTTTTAAATAGGCGGATTCAAGCAGCAAGTGCAACAGTATAAAAACCAGCCATAACTTCACTTGGCGTATACCAGCCTAGTGTTTTTCTAGGACGATGGTTGAGTGAAAATTCTATCTGCTCTATTTCATCGTTTGACACGTCATCAAACGATGATGATTTTGGCAGATATTGCCGGATTAAACCATTCGTATTTTCATTTCTAGCTCGCTGAATAGACTTGTAAGGATCAGCAAAATAAGTATCTATGCCGACATCAGTAATTCTTTTGTGTTCGGCAAATTCCTTTCCATTATCAAATGTTACACTATAAGCATGGCTCATTCGTAAACGATCTAATGCACAAGTAATCGTTTTAGAGGATGCTCTCGTTGACCCTAAATGAACAATATGTACGTACAGGCTCTTTCGATCAACGAGGGTTAATAAAGCTCCTTTATGATGTTTACCAATCACCGTATCACCTTCGAAATCTCCTAAACGTTGTCGCTGATCAATGACCTGGTCTCGGCAATGAATACTTGTTTTATCAATGATTTGCCCTCTACGATCCGTGTTTTTGTAACCTCGTTTTCGATATTTCTTCTGATGCCTTAAGTGTAGATGGAGGTTACCTCCTTGTGATTTATCTTGATAAATGTGCTGGTAAATCCACTCATGTGAAGGTACATCCAGCCAACCGCGTTGTGTTAAAGCACCTGAAATTTGTTCTGGTGACCAGTCTAAGCCAATTAAGTAATCAATATAAGCGAAGGCAAATGCTGTCATGGATGATGAAGGATGGTACCGTCTTTGACTTGCAAATTTCGCTGCCTGTTGAGCTCTATATCCACGTTGCCCAGTATTTCTTTTTAACTCACGGTAGATGGTTGATCGTGAACGCCCTAACTCCCGAGCAAGGCTAGCGATTGAACTTTTACTTTTCAAAGTAGCATAAATTTCGTATCTTTCATCTTGAGAAAGTTGGGTGTATTTCTTCATTGTGTGCTTTCCAATTGCGAGTTGAAAAAGTCTAATGATTCTATGAATACACCTAACTTTTTCAACTAACTACAAGTGTGTTGCACTTGGGATTTGAATCTGCGATATTTAAAAAACTCTGATTTGAGTATTAGCCAAATTACCAATTTACTCGCTTATAAAGAACAACCTTCTTTTAATCGCTCATTTAAACTTTGGACTGGTTTAACACCGCTTGAATGGCGAAATCAAGCCATGTTGCAATAAGCACTACCCTCTCTTAAATTTGCCAGTTTAATCTGGCTTTTTTATTTCCTTTATTCTCTAAATAAAAATAAACCCCATCATCAAGATGGGGTTTATTTTAAGCTAAATTATATTTTTTGATTAGATAACAATTTGATTATTCAACAATAATGTTTCTAAATCTGTCTTCACATCATGCAATGTAAGAACAGTTGCATAGTTATGACCTGTACCATTCAAATCAACTGAAATGTATGTATTTGTACCATCGTCAGTAATTTGTAAATAGTTTTTCAAACCTGATGATGCAATATCAAGTTTCACACTATCAACATCTGTATACAAACCAGCCGTACCTTTATAATTATCCAACAATTCATGGATATCAATAATATCAGCATTTTGATCTGTACCAACTTTACCTACATGGAACCCATTTACTGTATCAGTACCATTCCCGCCCGTTGGATCTTTAGGATTCAATAGATTGAAGTAGATGGTATCTAAAGCAGTTGAGCCCAGATTGAAGGTGTCGTTACCTGCTCCACCGACAAAGACATGGTTAGTGTCATTACCTGTAAAGACTGTATCGCCTTTGGCACCCACGAACTGCTCGATATTTTCAAAAGTATCGATTGTTGTAATACCATTGATAACTTTGGTTACTGTACCAGTTGCGACATTAATGCTGATCTGACCTTGTAAGTTGCTGTAGTCAAGAATGTCTTCACCACCATTTGCAACCCAAACTTGTTTGCCATTCGCACCAGTTTCCCATCCACCACCACCATTGTAGTGATCATTGCCTAAGCTACCGTAGAAATGGTCGTTATAACCTGTTCCAACTACACCTGATGCATTTGAACCGCTATTATTTGTCGCAGTATCAGACTCAGCAAGTAATACATATGCCTCGTTTGCTTTGCCAGCAACCAGTCCAGTCCACGAGCTATTGATGGTTTTGTTCGCATAACCACCAAGATTGTCGATACCACCTACGTTATCTGCAACGCCATTGCTAATACGTAATAACTGGATCGAATAAGTTTCATTTGGATCAAGTCCATAGAAATTCACGATACCCGTACTATCTGTTGAACCTGATGACTGTGGATTAAGTACCTGAGTTGATACTAAATTACCTTTTGAGTCATAAAGTTTAACTGTATTACCATAATAACAGTTGATGCCTTGACCATCTAAAATCTTGACATGCAAGCTTGTTCCGTCTGCAGCAACATTGGTGTTCTTAATTAGAATCGTTGGAGCGCTATTTGTTGAAGATACAACACCTGCATCACTTCCAGCACGATACAATAATAAGTCAACCGATCCATCCCAGTTATAGTCAACTGCTGTTGCACCAGTAATATCGGTATAAGTCGAAGGTGTTAATGCATACGCATCTTTGCCCCATACGTTATTGCCGTAGTTGAGATATAAAGTCGGTGCAAATCCAGTCTTGATATAGCATCCTGTCACTTGAGCAGGTACTTCAATCAGATCTTGTTTACCATCTAAGTTCCAGTCAATTGCAAATGCTGATCCACCAGAAAGCTTGTCACCAAACCACAATGCTTGTGAATCTGTCGCATTCAACTGACCTTTACCATCATTTAGATAGATACGGCTTTCGTTAGAATCTACACCAGCCTTCGTACCACGGCTGATAAACATATCTAACCATCCATCTCCATTGTAATCGGCAAAGACGATTGATTGTTGTAAATTGCCATAGTCGGTGCCGCCATCAGATGTAAATACATTGGCTTGATTGACATAAGTAAATCCAGCTGAAGTGCCTGAATTGTACATAATACCCATACCGCGTGAGCAATCGCCGTATAAAACTTTACCGTTGTAATCGACATGTGCAACGATATCAATCGTACCATTATTATCCAAATCTACGCCCGCAACATCGTGCAAGATAGATAGATCTTTAGGCATTGCTGTGCCAGTAATGCTACCTGTTTTCAATCCGTTATAGATTGTCATTGCAGCAGACTGTGGCATACCATTACCACTACAAGTCACTGTACTAGTTTCATAAGTCAAATTACCTGCATTATTTTTAATGAACGTAATTGAGTCTGAACAAGAATCAGCGATCACAAAATCAAGATAACCATCACCAGTACGATCATAAGCAATGACCCCACCTAAATGATTTAATACACCTTGATTCAATGCCTTAGATGAATAAGTGCCATCACCATTGTTCATCCAGTAAGCTGTGTAACCACAGTTTCCGTAACTACTTAATTGTGACATGACATCTGCATTACCGTCACGGTTAATGTCAGCAAACACTGCTGAACTTACAAATTGACCATAGCAACAGTTATCTAAATTATAGCCTGCACCATTCGCTTTACTTGCTTGAGCCAAATATGCAGCTGAGTAGTTTTCTAAGTCTACGCCAGAATATACTCGACCAGCATTTGCAGTTGTAGTACATGTTGAATTCGTTGTGCCTCTTACACTTTGCCAGAATGAATATGTACCATCAGCATTGACTGTTACTGCAGCGCAGTTAACGCCATAACCATCACCATCACCATCAGTCGTACCGCCCCACTTGGTCACAATAACCTCAGCACCAGGACCGCCTGTCGTTGGTGGTGTAACCTTGTCATCACTGGTCACGTGTGTGATTGGGCTAAGTGTAGATACGTTTCCGGCTTTATCCCAAACCAAGAATGCTAAGTTTTGATCGCCTTTTGGAATATTAGTAGTAATAGACCACTGACCATTCGCATCAACTGTTGCATAAGACACGACAGTATCGATACCTTCTTGCCACATGCCATTATTATTAACATCATTAACAAGCGCAATTTTTGTACCTGGCTCAGCTAGACCATATTCGGCACTTGTAAATGTGTATTTAACGCCACTCACAATCTGACTTGCTACATTCGGTTTCAATGAAATGCCATTAGGACCTGTAAGATCAATCTGAACCGATTTTTCTTGACCTGCAAGATAAGTGTAGTTGCCCACGTCATCACGTACACGGAATGAGAATTCAACCGTTGCATCTACAGCATGTACATCATTATCTTGATAAGTCCAATTTGCTCCTTGAATGCTACTAACATCTTCCCAAGTTAAACCGCCATCTTTGGAAATCTGCAACATTTCACCTTGAACAAGACTACGATTTAAAACACCTGAAATTTGTCCAAGCGTATTATCACGTGTAATCAAGTCATTATTGGTCGCTGTAATCGTTGATGTATAACCCACAGCCACGCCATCAGCAGTATCCACAGACAATTTAAAGCTCGTTGATAAATCATCAATAATTGGCTTAGTCGTATCAATTTGAATATTGATCGCACCACTTGGCAAACTTTCATTACCAGCAATATCAGTCAGTGTATAGCTGAGAGCGTGATCGCCTTCAACGAGTGGTAACACTGGTGTCAATGTACCAGCAACTGGATCATAGATTGCATCTACTGCTTTGCCATCTACATATAGCGTTGGTTTTTCATCAGCTGGTAATATGCCCACGATCACACTTGGTGTCGTATCATCAGTCGACGTACCTGTACCCAAATGACCTTGGAACATTCCCACATCATCAATATATTCAGTTGGTGTTGCAGGTTGATCTGGAGGCGTAATATCTACAATGATCACAATAGGATCACTTGGAGCACTTTCATTACCAGTCTCATCTGATAATGAATAACTCATATGATGAGTACCTTCATCAAGCGGATTTACAGGTGTTAAGGTATTGGTCGTTGCATCATAAATTGAATCAACTTTTTGACCGTCTACATACAGATTCGGAATTTCATCTGCATTTAGCGCACCAATGATAATACTCGGTGTTGTATCGTTAGTTATATCACCTGATGCAAATGTACCTTGTATTGGGTCAACATTATCAATATAGACTGTTGGCGCATTTGGTTGATTTGGAGCTGTGGTATCAATTGTAATTTTGAAATTACCGTTGAATTCACCATAGTTACCCGCTGCATCAACAACACGGGCAGTATAGTTATAAGTTTTACCATCAACTAAACCAGAATCTGCAAATTGGTAATTATTACCTTTAACTAAAGTCGCATCACCGATGTATTTTCCATCACGATAAATTTGTACGACTTCGTCAGCATTGATCGTACCATTTACTTTGATATTCAACACAGGCGCAGTGTCATCTGTTTTGGTGTTTTTATTAAAGTCACCAGTAATCGAACCGACATCATCAGTATAAGTTTTGATATTTATAAGTGCCGTTGGTGCTGTCGTATCTACTTTTACTAAAATAGGATCACTTGCCGCACTTTCATTACCTGCAATATCTGTCAATGTATAGCTGATCGCATGATCACCTTCACTCATCGGATTAACTGGGGTTAATGTTCCAGCAACTGGATCGTAGACAGAGTCTACTGGCTTGCCATCCACATAAAGTGTTGGTTTTTCATCTGCTGGTAATGCACCCACAATAACACTTGGTGTCGTATCATCGGTTGTTGTACCTGTAGTAAAGTCACCTTGTTTTGAACCAACATTATCAACAAACTCAGTTGGTGCTGTTGGTTGAGTTGGGGCTTTCGTATCTACAAGCACTTGGATTGGATCACTTGGCAAACTTTCATTGCCAGCAATATCAGTCAATGTATAGCTAAGATCATGATCACCTTCAGCAAGTGGCGTCACTGGCGTCAATGTGCCTGCAACTGGATCATAGATAGAGTCTACTTTATCACCATCTACATAAAGTGTTGGTTTTTCATCAACTGGTAATGTACCTACGATAACACTTGGTGTTGTATCGTTAGTTGTAGTGCCTGATGCAAATGTACCTTGCACTGGATC
>NZ_KB849544.1:769586-770146 GCF_000368565.1 Acinetobacter gerneri DSM 14967 = CIP 107464 = MTCC 9824
TTAGTTGTAGTGCCTGATGCAAATGTACCTTGCACTGGATCAACATTATCAACATATTCTGTTGGTGCAGTTGGTTGAGTTGGGGCCTTCGTATCTACAATCACTTGGATTGGATCACTTGGCAAACTTTCATTGCCAGCAATATCTGTCAATGTATAGCTCAGATCATGCTCACCTTCAATCATCGGATCAACTGGGGTTAATGTTCCAGCAACAGGATCGTAGACAGAGTCTACTGGCTTGCCATCTACATAAAGCGTTGGTTTTTCATCTGTTGGCAATGTACCTACAATAATACTTGGTGTCGTATCATCGGTTGTTGTACCTGTAGGGAAATCACCTTGTTTTGAACCTGCATCATCAACAAACTCTGTTGGTGTTGTAGGTTTCGCTGGTGCCGTTACATCGATAATCACTTGGATCGGGTCACTTGCTACACTTTCATTACCCGCAATATCTGTCAATGTATAGCTCAGATCATGATTACCTTCACCAATTGGATTAACTGGGGTTAATGTTCCAGCAACTGGATCATAGATAGAATCTACTGGCTTACCATC
>NZ_KB849544.1:778891-783122 GCF_000368565.1 Acinetobacter gerneri DSM 14967 = CIP 107464 = MTCC 9824
TTGTATCGTTGGTTGTCGTACCTGATGCAAATGTACCTTGCACTGGATCAACATTATCAACATATTCTGTTGGTGCAGTTGGTTGAGTTGGGGCTGTTGTGTTAACAGTTATTACAATGACATCACTCTTATAACTCTCGTTACCAGCAGCATCTGAAATAGTATATGAAATATCATATTTTCCATTTTCCAATGGAATGACTGGAGTCAAAGTGCTAGATACTGGATCATAGACGGAATCAACTTTTACACCATCAACATAAAGTGTTGCTGATTCATTTGACTCAATTTGCTCAATGATAATAGCTGGTTTGGTATCGTCAGTCGTTGTATCTGTACCAAAAACGCCTTGAATAGAACCGACATCATCATAATAATGCGTAGGTGCATTTGGTTGATCTGGTGCAACTAAATCAACTGTGATATTAAACTCACTGCTCAATACACCTGCATTACCTGCTGCATCCACGACACGGGTGGTATATGTATAGGTTTTACCGTCTACAAGACCACTATTATCTTTAAATACATAATTGCTATTATCAACTTTAGTAGCATCACCAATATAAATACCATCTCTAAAGACTTGGACTACTTCAGTTGCCTCAATAACATCACTAACTTGAATATTTAATATTGGTGAAGTGTCATTAGTCGTAGAGTTACTTAAAAAATCACCTGTTAAAGGGGCGATATCATCGCTATAGCTAATAATTGTAGCTGTTGTTATAGGTGGTATAGTGTCCAATACTATACTATATTCACCAGATATAGCTTTTTGGACACCATCTGCATCAAGAATTGCTACTTGATATTTATAATTACCATCACTATTTAAATTATCTGTAAATTTCCATTTTTGCCCATCTAATTCAATTACAGCATTATCAATTTTTATATCATTTCTATAAATAACAATAGTATCTGTATCTAAGAATAATAATCCAGTATCGCCTTCTAATGTTGGAGTTTTATCATTCGTAAAACCATTATTATCTACTATGCCTACCAATGGATTGGTATTATCATAAATTAATCCAATATCAATACCCTGAGAAACTTCATCAAAATTAGTAACGATTGAATAACCATTACTAAATTCTGAGACATTATCTCCATTTGCATTTTTAACAACAGCGGTATATTCATAGGTTCGTTGACTAGCCAAACTACCATCGGTATAAGTCCAAGTAGTTCCAGTAACTTCAGCTATATCAATTAGTTCACCATTACAATAAATATAAACATTTTCACCTGTAGCTAAAGGTTGGCTTAATGTTCCTCGAATTTCAGGGGTATCATCATTTGTCATTGCCCCATTAAGTACCACCCCAAGAGAAGGAGCTTTACCATCATATATCTGTGTAATCGTGACTACCTGAACATTTTTTATATCACGTAATGTAGGTGTGAATTCATCTTGTACGGATGGTGTTATATCATCAATATAACTATTATTTAAAACTGTTGTAATAAGCGATTGTTCGTCACTAATCCCCGTAGTAGCTTTGTTGTCAGCCATTGTATCCCCCACTAAAAGTGTTCTTTTAAAGTTTAGAGTAAGTGGAGTGACTTCAGATTTTTGATCCGAAGTACCCACAGTATTATCTACTG
Organism: Acinetobacter gerneri DSM 14967 = CIP 107464 = MTCC 9824; assembly: GCF_000368565.1. Classification (GTDB taxonomy): domain Bacteria; phylum Pseudomonadota; class Gammaproteobacteria; order Pseudomonadales; family Moraxellaceae; genus Acinetobacter; species Acinetobacter gerneri. The sequence continues at coordinate 780,506 of NZ_KB849544.1, forward strand.
TTGTAGTTAATTCTGAATCTTGAGAAGTATCGATGCTTAAATCATTAATTAAGGCTTTTTGAGCGCTAGTTAAATCAAAATTTATTTTATATTGTCGAGATATCCCTGAACCATTTCCCGCTTCATCTATAATTTGTGCTGTAAATGCAATTTGATTTGAAACAGAACCTATGAAATCTGATAAATCAATAGTTTCAGTAAATGTCCAAGTGGTAGCTGATGTCATAATTGCCGTTCCGACATAAGTCGTACCATGCATTACATGTACTACTTCATTATCATCTAAAGGAAAGTCGATAGTCCCATTAATCGTAATATCCATCAACTTAACTGTAGATAGTTGAGTAATACCTTTTCCTGAATCATCTAAAATTGAAGTAATCGTCGTAGATTTAAGCGATGAAAATGTATCTATTTTTAATACACATGAAGCAGGATCACTCTCATTTCCAGCCTTATCAGTTTCTGTTATAAATAAGGTTTTTAAATACTTTCCTTGCTCTAATTGATTTACGACCGTTGGTGTTACTGACCACATTCCTTTGGCATCTGCCACTGATGTACCTAAAACTTTCCCCGTTTCATCTCTTAATGTAATCAAAGCTCCTGCTTCAGCTCCACTACCATTGATTGTAGGTGTTTGATCATTTGTATATGTATCAAATGAAAATGTTCCAACGTCTTTGATATACTCTTTCTGAATATTATCTGTATATGATTCAGCAGTTAATGCTGCTGGTGCTATTGTATCAATAACCACTGTCAAAGGCTGATCAGGATTACTTTGCAAGCTTTCATTACCAGCAGCATCAGTCACCGAATATGTAATATCATGACTTCCCTCAGATAAAGGGTCCTTCGGAGTCAATGTTCCAGCAACAGGATCATAGATAGCATCTACAGGTTTACCATCTACATATAATGTAGGGGTTTCATCCTCTTTTAATGAACCAATAATAAAGCTTGGCGTCGTATCATTGGTCGCTGAATCATATCCAAAGATACCCGTCTGAGGATCAACATCATCAATATATTGAGTCGGTGCATCAGGTTGAACAGGGGCAATCGTATCAATAGTGATATTGATCGGTCCACTTTGCGCACTTTCATTACCTGCTTTATCTGTCAATGAATAACTAAAATTATAGTTTCCATCAACCAATGGTGTTTTCGGTGTCAAAGTACCAGATGCAGCGTCATAAACCGATTCCACAGCCTCACCATCAACATATAAAGTCGCTGTTAAATCTGAATCCTTTTGACCAATCATAATGCCAGGCGCTTGGTCATTGGTTGACGTGCCCGTACCAAACAGACCTTGTATAGGATCAACATTATCCAAATATTGTGTAGGTGTTTTCGGTGCAGCAGGTGCGACTGTATCAACGGTGATATTGATCGGTCCACTTTGAGGACTTTCATTACCCACAATGTCAGTCACTGTATAGGTAATTTCATAATCACCATCTTGCAATGGCGTTTTTGGTGTCAATGTACCTTTAACTGGATCGTATACAGATTCAACTTCCTTACCACCAACATATAATGTTGCCTTTTCATCACTGGAGATCGGCGTGATGACAACACTTGGAGTGGTATCATTTGTGGTTGTACCAGTTCCAAATATGCCTTGAACTGGATCTACATCATCAATATATTGAGTTGGTGTTGCAGGAGTATTTGTATTACTTAAGGCAATCTGAAGTGTAGCAGGATCGCTCTTTTGACTTTCATTACCAGCACTGTCTACAACTGAATATTGAATAACATGATCGCCAGTAGTCAACTCTTTAACTGGGGTTAAGGTTCCTTTGACTGGATCATAGATCGCATCAACTTTGACATTATCCACATATAAATATGCTTGTTGGTCTGAAGCCAGTTTATCTATAACAAAACCAGGTTTTGTATCATCAGTCGGTGTGCTTATAGGTAATATTCCCACTTTAGCACCGACATCATCATCATACTCAGTAATTGCACTTATTGGTTTGAGTGGAGCAGTCGTATCAATAGTGATATTGATCGTTCCACTTTGCGCACTTTCATTACCCGCAGTATCTGTCAATGAATAACTAAAATCATAATTTCCATCAACCAATGGTGTTTTCGGTGTCAAAGTACCAGAAGCAGTGTCATAAACAGATTCCACAGCCTTACCATCAACATATAAAGTCGCTGTCAAATTTGAATCTTTTTGACCAATCATAATGCCAGGCGTTTGGTCATTGGTCGATGTACCCGTACCAAACAGACCTTGCACAGGATCAACATTATCCAAATATTGTGTAGGTGTTGTCGGTGCAACAGGTGCGACTGTATCAACGGTGATATTGATCGGTCCACTTTGAGGACTTTCATTACCCACGATGTCAGTTACTGTATAGGTAACTTTATAATCACCATCTTGTAATGGCGTTTTTGGTGTCAATGTACCTTTAACCGGATCGTATACAGATTCAACTTCCTTGCCATCAACATATAATGTTGCCTTTTCATTGCTAGAAATTGGCGTGATGATGACACTTGGAGTGGTATCATTTGTGGTTGTACCAGTTCCAAATATGCCTTGAACTGGATCTACATCATCAATATATTGAGTTGGTGTTGCAGGAGT
>NZ_KB849544.1:791572-818674 GCF_000368565.1 Acinetobacter gerneri DSM 14967 = CIP 107464 = MTCC 9824
TACCTTGATTGCCCGCAGCATCTTCTACTCGTACCGTATAGGTATAAGTCTTGCCATCAGCCAATGCCTTATCTTCGAAACGGTAGATGCCATTGACCAGAATCGCTTCCCCTACCTTCGACCCGTCTCGATACACAGCGACTACTTCATTTATACCTAACACCCCTTTGATGCTGATATTTAAGGTCGGTGTGGTATCGTTGGTGTAGGTGCCACTACCGTAGTCGCCTAATTGTGGTGCTACGTCATCGGTGTAGCTATAGATTTGCGCTGTCGCTGTTGGTGGAACCGTATCGAGATTGATGCTGTAACTGTTTGATGGCGCGCCATCTACTCCCACATTGTTACGTACCGCTGCCACATAGGTGTAGAAACCATCTGCGTCAAGCTCGGCTTCATATTTCCATGTCGTACTGCTCGTCATCGTTGCTGTACCAATTTCGTCTCCATTGCGATAGATCACCACGATATCGCCTGCGCTCAGGGGTGAAGTGATCGAGCCTTCAAGCGTTGGAGTTTTGTCATTGGTATAGCCATTGTTGGGGACTGGGCCTACTCCTGGCTCTACATCATCGAGTATACGGATGATTTCGGCACTTTGACCCACGATATTAAAGTTAGTCACGATGCTGTAGCTGTTGCTCAGGCTTGAGCTATTGCCTGCCAAGTCCACGACTTTTGCGGTATAGATATAACTTTGGTCATTGCCTAGACTTGAATCAGTGTAACTCCAGCTCCATTTACCATTGCTATAGGTCGCTGTGGTACTGCCACGGCATTCCCCATCTCGGTAAATGTAGATCAATTCGCCTGCTGCAAGCCCACTGCTTAAGCTACCGCGGATTTCTGGTGTGTCGTCATTGGTTACGTCTCCATCCCTCACTTTACCAATCACTGGATCTTTGTTGTCATAGATCTCTTCTATCTTGATCGTTTGATCCGGTGGTGTGGTGTCGATATTGATCGTGTATGTAGTTGACTCAGCGCCTGCAACACCTGCTGCACTTTCTACCGCCACGCTGTATTTGTACTTTGTAGCATCTTTCAGGTCTTTGTCTTGGTAAGTCCAGCTCTTACCTGTTGGATCACTTGGATCTAGGATGGCTTCACCAATTTTTACTCCATCTCGGTAGATCGCTATCGTTTCGCCTGCACTCAAAGCACTGTTCAAGGTTCCTTGGAGCAATGGGCTGGTGTCATTGGTGTAACCATTATTCGGTACATTGCCAATGTTAGGTGCTACATCATCATAAACCCCTATAACCTCGCCTTTGTTAAATGATCCATCTGATGCATATTTGAGTTCAAATGGGTTGGAGCTGGCACTTTGTAAGCCTGATGCATCTTCTACTTTTGCTGTATAGGTATAGGTCTGCCCATTGCTCAAACCACCATCCGTGTATTCCCATTGAGTCACGCCTGCTTGCACAGTCACGCTATCAATGCGTTCACCATTTCGGTAGATCACGATGTATTCGTTCGCTGCCAAGGCACTGCTTAAGCTGCCGTATAAAGTTGGCGTTGAGTCATCTGTGGTAACACCTGAGGCAAAGTCACCTTGTACTGGTCCATAGTTGTCATGCATGCTCAAGATGGTGATTGTTTGTGGCGGTGCATCCGTATCAATGTTGATATTATAGCTATTGGAATCACCACCACGGTTGCCAGCCAAGTCTTCTACACGTGCAGTGTATTGGTAAGCTTTGCCATTCTCTAGGTCTTTATCATCAAAGTACCAACTGGTTCCTTTTACCGTTGCTTCTCCGATATATTTACCATCGCGATAGACTACGACTTTTTCGTTGCTGCCTAACTCAGCACTGATCGTACCGTTGATGCGTGGTGTGGTATCGTCGGTATAACCGTTGTCTTTTACCTTACCTGTTTTTACCCCTTCATCATCATAGACATCAGTGATATCTGTTTTTTGGGTCGGTGCTTTGGTATCGACGTTTAATTCAAATGAAGTTGTCGTACTTTCATTGCCCGCTTTGTCAGTTTGGGTCACTATTAGGTTGTGTGCTCCATCGCTGAGTTTGTTGGCTGCACTTGGTTCTACACTCCATTGACCTTTGGCATCTGCAATCGCTGTACCGATGACTTTACCTGTTTCATCTTTCAAACTGATCAATGCACCTGCTTCAGCACCATGTCCATTGAAGGTCGGTTGGGTATCGTTGGTATAGTCACCACTTTGTAAGTTATCTGTAAGGTATTCAACATCATCTACAACGCTATCAAGTTCGATCTTTGTCGGGGCTGTGGTGTCAACAACTAAAACAACGGGATTACTTGGAACACTTTCATTACCTGCAACATCAGTCAAAGTATAAGTAATCGAATGCGTACCCTCTGCCAAAGCTACAGTTGGAGTCAAAGTACCCGTTGCAGGGTCATAAATTGCAGCAACTTCTTTTCCATCAACATAAAGATTTGGCGTGATACCATTATCTAGCACACCAATGACAATGCCCGGTTTTGTATCATCTGTAGGTACACTAAAATTGAACTGACCTTGGTTATTTCCAATATCATCAATATAAGACGTTGGTGCTGACGGTTGATTTGGTGCGGTAGTGACAATATCAATCGTGACTGGATCACTTTGGAAGCTTTCATTTCCAGCCTCATCGGTCAAAGTAAAACTTATTTCATGTGAACCTTCACTCAAAGGCGTTTTTGGCGTCAAAGTCCCATTTTCAGCATCATAAATACTCTCAACTGCTTGACCGTCAACATAAAGTGTTGGGGTTTCATCAGCAGGAATATCACCAATCACAATGGTCGGAGTCGTATCGTCGGTGCTAACCGTGAAATCAAAATGACCCGTCTTTTCACCAGCATCATCAATATATTCAGTAGGTGTATCAGGCTGATTTGGAGCTGTGGTATCTATGATAATTTCGGCAGCTTCACCAAGATCTCCTTCATTACCTTTGCCATCAACTTCTTTATAGGCAATCAGATGACTACCTTCGGATAAAGGCTCAACAGGCGTTAAAATCCCATTTTCACGATCATAAACTGAGGCAACTTCTTTACCATCTACATAAAGTACTGGCGTACGGTCATCTTCAAGTGTACCTATTACAAATCCAGGAGTTGTGTCATCTGTTGGTTTTAAAATACCAAAAGTACCAGTTTTGCTGCCAACATTATCTTCATAAGCGTTGATTGCAACTGGATCTTTAAAAATCGGTTTATCTTCCTTAGGTGCACCATTTTTTTCACGATTGCCGTAGGCAAGCGCAGCGATCAAAATACCGCCAGTCAACCATGGCAAAGCTGCCATATATGGGGAATCTTCTTGATATAAAAGTAGCTCGACATCATCAATCACCTGATAATTGATCGCTTTGTCTATAACGCCAGCATTCTCTAAATCCTGAATCCAAAGTAATCGCCCATCTTCAGTTTTTAAGACCAGACTATTATCGGCGTTATTATTGTCATTATAATAATTTTTTATAATTAGCGGTTCATCAGTTTTTGAAAAATGAATGACAAGATCATTGCCAATCCTTTCTATTTTTTTTATTGCTTTAATCGGAGTATTAATTATAACAACAGAGTTTTCACTTAAAACAAAATTAGAATCTTCTCTAGACTCTAGGATCTTATGTGTCCCCTTAGATATTATATCTACTCTTTTCATAATTCACCCACATTTTGGTAATTAAACTTATTTGAGTCATTATTTTACTTTCAATAACCAAGCCACAAACATGTATCAAAACTCTCTATATACAACTTTAAAATAAGTTAATATTTTTTATAAAAAACAATATTTTAAATTTAATAATGCACTTATATCATACTTAATTGTTATACATTTTTTTTTAAAATATGTTTTTTTAACTTTTTAATATTTTTCATTTAACTTTATAAACAATTTATTGGAATATAAATTCAAAGTAATTTAATCAAGATTAGTATTTTATGAAAAAATAAATGTTATTTAAACGAATTATCTAAAATTTTGCTTATTTTTATCCAACTCCATCACTAATATTGGAAAATATTAAGAATAGAACGTAAGCCTTTTCACTTATTTTCTCTGTTTTATTGCTTTTGCACGAATTATGCAAAAAAAATTGATTTAATACTGATTATGATTTAAAAAGGAAAATTAAAAATATCAAATAGAATGTTTTAAAATTTATATTTGTAGTTTCTTTAATGTTCTAAAATAACAACTCCCCTATAAAAATTTACATCATAAAGTGTTCATAAATTAGTCTATCTTAATGATCAAAATTTTGCTTTATTATTACAATATTTTTTATCGATAAATATCTTACTAAAAAAAAAGCTTATACCTAAAAATCGATATAAGCCTTCATCACTATGATGCATTTACTAACGACAAAGTTATATCACTACAACCTTGCGATGAGAAATATAACCCAATTATTAAATTTTTGTATTATCGCTTTGCGAATATTTTATTAGCCATTTAGCGAAAATTAACTATAGTACACATATATTGAAATTATATATTTTATTTATCAGTAATTTTTATCTCAATGATAATGATTTCAGTTTTAATCATAAAACTGATGTTGAATCGATCAAACGACATACCATATATACGCTCTTCGTCATGTTGATACGCTGGACTCGGATCAAATGATAGAACCTCTTCTATTTCATGAATCATTTGTTCGGTCATCTTTTTTGATTGAAGTAGATCATTTTTGCTTTGCTCGGCATGTTCCGACCAAAGTACTTGTTTTTTTACAGGTGCATTTTCTGCATAAGCGCTTTGTGCATCCATGATCGCATCAGAATATTGGATATAGGGTTTGATATCTAAAATTGGCGTTCCATCGAGCAAATCACTTCCCGTCACATAAAGTCTAAGTGCCTTACCCACTTTTTTGACCTGTTTAAATCGCACCACAGACAATCCAATTGGCGATGGTCGATACATACTACGTGTTGCAAAAACACCGATTTTTGCATTTCCACCTAAACGCGGCGGTCGAACTTGCGCTCTAAACTTATTTTCATGTTCTTTTTGTTGTTTATTTGCATGAAAATTCCACAAAATCCATAAATGACTGAACTGTTCAATCCCTTCAAAAGCCAAAATATCGTGATACGGCGCTACAAACTCGATATAAGATTCGACATCAACTAAGTTGGGTTGCCTTGGTATACCAAACTTTTCCCGATAGGGTGAGTGCATAAATCCTATAATCGGAAAGCTAAGTTCTGTCATAATCACTTTTTCTGATAAGCTCAATTAAATATATTCAGTTTATAGCGTATGATTTTAGATTAGAATAGCAACTTGTTTAATTTAGATATTTTATTGAGACCTTTAATGGCTGCTTTTAACGTCGAAAAGATTACTCACGTTCACCACTGGAATGACACTTTATTTAGCTTTAAAACGACTCGTGATACGGCGTTACGTTTTAAAAATGGTCAATTTGTGATGATTGGTCTTGAAGTCAATGGTAAGCCTTTGATGCGTGCTTATTCTATTGCAAGTGCAAACTATGAAGAAGAACTTGAATTCTTCTCTATTAAAGTGCCTGATGGTCCTTTAACTTCTATTTTGCAAAAAGTAAAAGTAGGCGATGAAATTTTAGTTTCAAAAAAACCTACAGGGACTTTAGTTTTAGATGACTTAAATCCTGGTAAAAACCTTTATCTTTTATCTTCTGGTACAGGCCTTGCTCCGTTTCTTTCTGTGATTCGTGATCCTGAAACTTATGAGCGTTTTGAAAAAATAATCGTAGTACATGGTACTCGTTTCATTTCTGAATTGGCTTATGAAGATTTGATCACCAATGAAGTGCCAAATCATGAATTCTTTAAAGAATTAGGCGCTCAGGAAAAATTGGTTTACTACCCTACAGTGACTCGTGAAGAATTCCACACTCAAGGTCGTGTAACAACTGCGATTGAAAGTGGTCAATTATTTGAAAAAATTGGTCTTCCACGTTTCAATCCTGAAACTGACCGTGCAATGCTTTGTGGTAGCCCAGCATTCTTAGACGACGTTGCTGCGTTGCTTGATCAGCATGGTTTAAAAGAGTCTCCTAAAATGGGTGTACTCGGTGACTATGTGATTGAACGTGCGTTTGTTGAAAAATAATCGAACTTCATAAAAAAAGCGCATTTATATGCGCTTTTTTATTTTTAATTTATACGCTTACACTCAATTTGATATTGATCCATCACTTGATCAAATAAAATCATTTTATAAACCAACTTATCGTCGTTCAATTCTGCAATTTGGAACTGTGTAGGATCTGGGTCATTAATCGCATCTTGCATTTTTAAATCCTGCTCTAAAGCGGGATTATCGACTTTGAAACTTGTCGCTTTGTAATGATCAAGTGTCAATGTATTTTGATCCAAAACCCATTTTGCCGTTAATTTGATATCGTAATTGGCTTTTTCTCGTGCTTTTGTCGCTAATAGTTTAGATGTTTCTTGGTAAATCCCTGATTTTTCAAACTCAATTTTTGAGGTTTCTTTGAGTGAAATATCCATATAATCCATTTGGTCGCTACACTGCCATTTTCCAATAATTTTCTCTGGATCAATTGAATTTGATGTGACTATGGCATGACTTAGATTTGAAAAAAACATCGTGCTACTCAAAATGCCCATACATATATATTTTATTTTCAAGTTTAAATTCCTTATTCGTTGCAAAATATCTTCAATAATCGTTTTAAACATAGCATTTTAAATCATTTTCATGACTAAAAAATGATGTTTTTTTATCATTTTCTCACAAAAATTAAAACAAAAATCAAGCATCTACCCAAGCCACAACACTGTTTCAAATAAAATATTATTTACCATGTAAATACCAAATTAATACGTCATTTTATAAACAAATGTGAAAAGTGCTATAATAACTTACACATTTTGCTGTAAGTCTGTTTATTCTTCGCAAAAGAATCTACTTTTCAATGACTTCGTTACATAGACGATACTAAGTAAGTTTACTCTCCCGCTTCATTTTTAATTTGCTTATGTTTATGCAACAAAGCCAAGATATTTAAATTAGGCTAATGTATGAACACAGAACAAAACGCTCCTGTCGAAAGCTCTGGTTTTAAAGTCTATAGATTACTCGTAGCTTTAGTCACCTTAGTGATCGCACTATTTTTAATTGTACAAGGCTCAAAACTATTGAGTTTGGGTGGTACGAGCTATTATCTGATTGCTGGTATTGCTTATGCTGTCATTGCTGTTTTGTATGCAATCAAAAAAACAGCTGGGTTATGGTTATCAACTTTAACCTATGTTGCCACTATTATTTGGGCGATTACAGAAGTTCAAAGTTTTGACTTTTGGCAATATATCCCTCGTTTGGTTGTTCCAACCATTTTATTCGTGCTTCTTTTATGGGCGAGTAAAAGTTTAACTGGCTTGAGCCATGAAAGAGTCAAACTCGCAAACGGTGTTGGTGTTTTAGGTTTGATTGCTTGTATCGCAACTTTGGTTGCTGCATTTTTCCCACACGGAAAAATCTACAATCCGATTGCGTTGATCCAAGATCCAAATCTTGCTAAACCAAATGCACAAAACTCTGAAAACTGGGAATATTTTGGTCGTAATGGTAACGGTACTCGTTTTGCACCATATACAGATATTACCCCTGAAAATGTTAAAGATCTGAAAGTTGCATGGACCTATCATACTGGTCGTGATACCAAAGCAGGTGTAGATGAAAATACACCGATTCAAATTGGTAGTACTTTATATTCATGCACACCAACCAATATCATTTCTGCAATTGATGGTGATAGTGGTAAAGAAATTTGGAAATATGATCCAAAAGCTAAAACTGCGGAACATATCACTTGTCGTGGTGTGGGTTATTATAATGCTGCAAATGATAAATCATTATCTGTCGCAGAGCTTAACTCTCCTGCAATCAAAGCATGTCCTGAACGTATTTTAACGTCTACAGTTGATGGTCGTTTAATTGCATTAAATGCAAAAACTGGTGCGCTTTGTGAAGGCTTTGGTACAAATGGTCAAGTCGATGTTTTACATGACATGGGACCAACTGAACAAAGTAAACGTTATCACCCTACATCAACTCCGTTGATCGCTGGTCATGTTGCCATTTTAGGCGGCTGGGTTCGTGATATCGTGCATGGTGAGCCTTCTGGTGTTGTCCGTGCTTATGATGTTAACACTGGTAAATTGGCTTGGGCTTGGGATGTCGGCAATCCTGAACTTGTTGGTGAACCTACAGATGGCAAAGGCTTCACACTCGAAACTCCAAATATGTGGACCATTCCAACTTATGACAAAGATTTAAATCTTGTTTATTTGCCTACAGGTAATGGTCCTCCAGATTATTGGGGTGGTGATCGTAACGCTGCAAAAGAAAAATTTGGTTCAGCTGTTGTTGCTGTAAATGCCACTACTGGTAAAACTGTTTGGTCTTATCAAATCGTGCATCATGATGTTTGGGATTATGATTTACCATCACAACCTGTTCTTTATGACGTAACCAATGATCAAGGTGTAAAAGTGCCTGCATTGATCCAAACCACTAAAACTGGTCAGATTTTTGTTCTTGATCGTCGTACTGGTCAACCGATTACCAAAGTTGTTGAAAAACCTGTTTCTCAAGCATTTAAAGCTGAAGGTGAAAAACTTTCCCCTACTCAACCTTACTCAGTAGGTATGCCACAAATCGGCAACGAAACATTGAAAGAATCTGATATGTGGGGTGTGTCTACATTTGATCAATTGGCTTGTCGTATTAATTTCAAAGATTCTGTATATAACGGCATGTTCACTGCTCCAAGTGAAAAACCATATATTGAATGGCCAAGTTTGCTCGGTGGAATGAACTGGGGTGGTATTTCAATTGATGAATCAACAGGCATGATGTTCGTCAATGATATGCGTATGCCGCTTCGGATGTCTTTGGTCCGCAAAGAAGATATGGGCAAATACAAAATCTCGACTGACGAAGTTCCTGGATTTATGGGTACTGTCCGTCCTCAATTTGCTGGTCCATACGCTGGGATCAAAATTGATATTTTACAATCAAAACTCGGTGTTCCTTGTAACAAACCTCCATTTGGTACAATGACTGCGATTGATTTGAAAAGTAAAAAAATCGTTTGGCAAGTTCCAATGGGTACAGCCGAAGAACTTGGTCCTTTAGGTGTTAAAACTCACATGCCAATTCCGCTTGGTATGCCTACATTGGGTGGTCCAACATCTACAGCATCTGGGCTCGTATTCTTTGCAGGTACTCAAGATTATTACTTGCGTGCGCTTGATTCAAAAACTGGTAAAGAAGTTTGGAAAGTTCGTTTACCTGTAGGTGCTGTAGCTGCGCCATTGGTATATAAATCTCCAAAAACTGGTAAAGAATATGTGGTGATTTCTGCAGGTGGTGCAAGCCACTCTAAAGATGTTGGCGATTATATTATTGCCTACGCTCTACCTGATCATAAATAAACTGAAAATGATCGTAAAAAAGCAGTCTTTCGAGACTGCTTTTTTATTGGAGAATAAAAAATCATAGATTAGCATTTGAAGTGCAATATCATGCTTTTAAAATAACACCTGACTCGGACTTTTCAATCCAAGTCTTTCTCTTAAGCTTTGATTCTACCACTGACTAATCCCATCTTAGTTCCCACCTGAGTTTTTCTCTGTTGTACTTCATCTGATAATCTTGAGAATAAAAAAGCCCCCTCAAGGGAGCTTCTTTAAATATATGTTTTATATTGGATTAACCAATAAATTTACGTGCATTGCGGAACATACGTAACCATGCACCATCTTCAGTCCATTCTTCAGGTTTCCAAGAATGTTGAATTGCACGGAAGTTACGTTCTGGATGCGGCATCATGATCGTTGCACGACCATCTTTAGACGTTACACCTGAAATGGCATCAGGTGAACCATTTGGGTTCAATGGATAATGTTGAGTTGGATTACCCAAACCATCCACATAACGCAAGATCACTTGATCATTGCTATTTAATGATGCAAATTGTTCATCGCTTGCAACTGCACGACCTTCACCATGCGCAACAGCGATTGGTAAAATCGAACCTTGCATACCATCAAGCAAGATAGAAGCAGATTTTTCAACACGAACGTTCACCACACGTGCTTCAAATACTTCTGAAGTATTGCGATGGAAACGCGGCCAGTTGTCTGCACCTGGGATTAATGGAGCCAATTGCGCTAACATTTGACAACCGTTACAGATACCTACACTGAAAGTTTCATCACGATGGAAGAATTTTTCAAATTGGTCACGAAGTTTCGGGTTAAACAAGACTGATTTAGCCCAACCACCACCTGCACCAAGTACGTCACCGTAAGAGAAACCACCACAAGCCACTAGACCTTCAAATTCATCTAGATCGATACGACCAGCGAGTAAATCGCTCATATGCACATCGACTGTATTGAAGCCAGCTTTGTCAAATGCAGCAGCCATTTCCACATGACCGTTTACGCCTTGTTCACGTAAAATCACCATGTTTGGACGGCGAGTATTGATAAATGGAGCTTCTACAGGCTCATTTAAATCAAATGTAGCTTCAGCTATCAAACCTTTATGGTTTTTATCAGCAATCAAAGCAAATTCTTGATCAGCAGTTTCAGAGTTGTCACGTAGGCGTTGGATCTGATGAGAAACTTCTGTCCAAGCTTGTTGCAATTCAGCACGGTCAAGAACTACACCATTGATAGACAACGCGTCAGAATGATTCACTTGACCAACTACAGTCACGATATCACGTAGACTTGAAAGCTCAACTTCAGACTTCAATGCTTCCCAATCAGAAGCAGTTAACTGAATCACAGCACCAATTTCTTCTGCAAATAGAGCATCTGTAGATTGTTCTGTAAGTGCTACACCTAAACGTGAAGCAAACATCATTTCAGCAACAGTCGCCAATAAACCACCATCACCGATGTCATGATAAGCCTTGATCAGACCACGATTATTCCAGTCTTGGATGGTATCAAAGAATGTTTTGAAATCTTCAAAGCTGTCTACATCTGGAGTAATGCTACCGATCGCTTTATACACTTGCGCAAGGATAGAACCACCTAAACGGAACTGACCTTTAGACAAATCAAAACGAACCAATACCGAATTTTCGATATCTTTTAATTCTGGAGTTAATGTTTTACGTACATCAACCACTGGTGCAAATGCAGTAATCACACCAGACATTGGCGAAGTCACTGCTTTATCAATACCTTCATCGTTCCAAGTGGTACGCATTGAAAGTGAATCTTTACCTACAGGAATCGCAATACCGAGTGCTGGACACATTTCCATACCGATCGCTTTTACACCTTCAAACAAAGCTTGATCTTCGCCTTGTTGTCCAGCCGCAGCCATCCAGTTTGCAGAAAGTTTGATGTCACTGATTTGTTCAATATTGGCACATGCAATATTTGAAATTGCTTCTGCTACAGCTAAACGAGCTGAAGCAGCAGGATTTAACAATGCAACTGGTGGACGTTCACCCATTGCCATCGCTTCACCTGTATAACCCAGTAAGCTTGTAGTTGTCACTGCTGCATCTGCAACAGGCACTTGCCAACGACCTACAAACTGATCACGTGCAACCATACCTGTGATTGAACGGTCACCAATCGTAATCAAGAATGATTTTGATGCAACTGTCGGATTTTTAAGGACACGGAAAATCGCATCTTTAAGATCAACTTGAGATGCATCAAAGTCGTTGCCTTTACGTTCAATCGTTTCATAAGAACGTTGCATACGCGGTGTACCACCGAGCATTACTTGCATTGGCATATCTACAGCAGCATTATCAAATAATGGATCTTCTACCACCAATTGACGAGCTTCAGTTGCTTCACCAAGTACAGCAAACGGACAACGCTCACGCGCACAAATATCTTCAAACTGTGCCAATGATTCTGGACGAATCGCCAAGACATAACGTTCTTGAGCTTCGTTAGACCAGATCTCCATTGGAGACATACCTGGTTCTAGTGAAGGAATTTTACGTAGATTGAGTATCGCACCCAATTCGTGATCATTTACCAATTCTGGCATTGCATTTGAAAGACCACCTGCACCCACATCATGTACAGATACGATTGGGTTATAGTCTTCTAAACGCCAGCAAGTATCGATCACTTCTTGGCAACGGCGTTCCATTTCTGGATTTTCACGTTGTACTGAAGCAAAGTCTAAGTTTTCACCCAAACTACCACTGTCTACAGAAGATGCAGCACCACCGCCTAAGCCGATAAGCATTGCAGGTCCGCCGAGTACGATCAATAAATCGCCCGGTTGGATTGGATCTTTTTCAACGTGATCAGGACGGATATTACCGTAACCACCTGCGATCATAATTGGTTTGTGGAAGCCTTTCACTTCACCGTTAACATTTTGTTCAAAAGTACGGAAATAACCATTTAATGCAGGACGACCAAACTCGTTGTTAAACGCAGCACCGCCCAAAGGTCCTTCAATCATGATTTGAAGTGGAGATGCCATACGAGACGGTTTACCGTAGTTTTCTTCCCAAGGTTGCTCAAAACCAGGAATATTCAAGTTTGAAACTGTAAAACCAGTCAAACCTGCTTTCGGCTTACCACCACGACCTGTCGCACCCTCATCACGGATCTCACCACCAGAACCTGTCGCCGCACCTGCAAATGGTGCAATCGCTGTAGGATGGTTATGTGTTTCCACTTTCATCAAGATGTGCGCAGCTTGGCTTTTGTATTTATAAACAAAATGCCCATTTTCATCCGCTTTTGGATAAAAACGTTGAGTATCGTAACCAACGATGACCGAAGCATTATCTTTATAAGCAGATAAGACGTCAGTCGGAGATTCTTTATACGTATTTTTAATCATTTGGAACAATGACAATGGTTGTTTTTCACCATCAATTGTCCATTCAGAACCAAAGATTTTATGACGACAATGCTCTGAGTTTGCTTGGGCAAACATCATAAGTTCGATGTCGTGTGGATTACGCCCCATTTTTGTAAATGCAGCAGTTAAATAATCGATTTCTTCATCAGAGAGTGCAAAACCAAATTCGTTATTGGCTTGAACAAGTGCATCCTTACCTTGACCTAAAATATCAATGCTATTTAGAGGTTTAGGTGCTGTTTCAACAAATAATGCAGCTGCATCATCAATTTTGCCAAAAACACTTTCTGTCATACGATCATGAAGTGCAAGTTTGACTTCATTTGAAACGTCTTTAATCCCCTTTATAGTAAACAAAACACCGCGTTCAAGGCGGTGTACAGGGGTATTACAGTTCGCAAAAATATCTGTGGCCTTTGAAGACCATGGTGAAATCGTACCCACACGAGGAGTCACTAAGATTTGAATCTCATCAGCATTTGGCTGGCGCAATTCAAATGATTTACCATCATTTAATAGTTTTAAAGCAGATTGTTTTTGCTCTTCGTTGAGCGCTTGGTCAAACAGATAAACCCATTGGCTATCAAAAGATTGAACAGAACTAATTGACGATAAACGTGATAATAGTTGAGTTTTCTTAAAGGTAGAATGTGCTGGTGCACCGGCCACGATAAACATGCTGATTTTGGCTCCACGGGCAAGTCTGGTGAATTTGCCGCAATGTGACTTGAAGAGAGCGCATATTCTACTGTGTATTGGCAAAATCAGCTAGATGGAAAAGTACGATTCCTTCAACTTATTATCAAAGAAAATAGATGAACGTCGCTCTTTTAAAAGAATTATTTTAAATTTAGGATGTTAAACCGCCATAAAAAGGCGTTTCCAAATAATTCCTTACATATTTTAATGTGATTTTAAGCAACGCAATACCTATTTTCAAAGACAAGACCAAGCACATCTAAATACTTCTATACAAACAAAGAGCTATCTTTTTGTTTTCTTGTTTAGTGATGATCGACATAATCCACTAAATGAACCAAGGCTTCAGCCGCAAGTTGCATCGACTTTGGATCTACTGTGTCCACTCGGTCACAAATCGTGTGATAACAAGGTGCAAATTCAAGTACATCACCTTTCATTTGTTCATGAAATAAAATCAGTGATGCTACAGGCACTTTTCCTAAAAAAGCAGCTGTATCGCTCGCAGTCAAAGTTGAAACATCCTCTTTAATTTTTAGATTTTTCGATTTAAAAAATGTTTTAAGCTCATCTTCTAAAGCCTGATCGCCTGTATGCGAAGGCAATTTTCTCAACCCATCCAATAAAGGTTTATAGTCTTGCTCAGACATTCCCCGTTGTTGCAGTTGTTTTTCCATTTCATCAACAGAAGATTTATCAGCATCTGCAATCAAGATTTCAGGATCTTTTGTACCCACCATATCTACATTGATATAGGCTTTGATGGCTTTTAACTGTTGTTCAGTCAAATGCTCTGCATAAGCTTGAGAACCAGCAATTCCTTGTTCTTCTGAGTCCCAAAATGCAACATATATACTATGTTCAGGCTGGATTTTTTTAGATGACATTTCCTCAATAAAATCCATTAATAATGCTGTGCCAGAAGCATTATCATTGATTCCTGGTCCCATTTTCACAGAATCATAATGTGCACCAATTAAAGTCGCATGATCTTGATCCTTACCTTTAATCTCAACCAATATGTTTTGCCCAATCACTTTGTCACGATTTTCAAATGCAATGATTTGCACCTCATAACCGGTTTTTTTGATGTGATCTAAAATATATTGCGCACTGGCTTCACCGCCTTTAGTCCCTGTCGCTCGATTGCCTTGATGACTTTCAGCAATATTTTGAAATTGATTTAAATGATTCATCATACGGTTGCTTTGTAATGTCAAAGAACCCACTGTCATGCCTGTACTGACCAGTGTAGTTGCCGTAGACATTGCAAAAAGTGAACAGCCCGTTAGCGTTAAACTGCTCGCCAAAGCGATAGCCATGGCAAATTTTGATTGAAATTTCATTATTATTCCCCTTATAAAATCATTATATTTTATATGACTTTGCAATAAAAATGAGTTCGAAAATGTAGCCTTTATTTTATAGCGCATTTCAACACTTAGACTTTTAAGCAGATAAATCAGCAACAAGCACGTTCTTGATCTAGTGCTTTTCATTTTTTTTTGGCATGATGTTTTTATTGAAGAAGTGAATAATGATAAATGACTCAAATGCGTTGGTTAGAACTGCTTTCTACAGTTCGTCTTGGTAGTAAAAAACAAAGTTCAGAACAGGCACGTAGCCCATTTCACAAAGACTATGACCGAATTATATTTTCTCAAAGTTTCCGTCAGCTCAATCGTAAAACGCAAGTGCATCCCCTCACCCAACATGATGGCATTCATACCCGACTGACCCATTCACTTGAAGTGTCATGTATTGGACGTTCGCTTGGCATGTTGGCGGCTGAAAAAATCAAAGACCATTTACCTGTATGGATTTCACCTGCTGATGTTGGGGCGATTATCCAAGCCGCTTGCTTGGCGCATGATATCGGCAATCCACCTTTTGGTCATGCAGGAGAATATGCGATTCGAGAATGGTTTGATGATGCATCACATACCGATTTTCTAAAGGATTTAAATGATCATCAAGAAGCTGATGTACGCCAATTTGAAGGTAATGCACAAGGCTTAAGATTATTGACCAAAATTGATTATCATCCTCATGATGGTGGCATGCGTTTAACCTTTGCGACACTTGGTGCCTATCTCAAATATCCATGGCTATCCAAAACCATCGAATCTCAAGGCAATACCCCTGCAAGCCAACGTGCCAAATTTGGTTGCTATCAGGCTGAAAAAGAAACCCTCAAACAAATCGCTGAACAGCTCGGTTTATTGCAATTGGGGGATTATCATTATTGTCGTCATCCGCTCACCTATCTGCTCGAAGCTGCCGATGATATGTGTTATGCCCTCATTGATCTTGAAGATGGCATTATTTTAAATATGCTGAATTATGAAGAAGTTGAACCTATATTTTTAGCACTGATTGGTGATTATGGTATCCCGGCCGAACTCAATATGCCGAGTAGTACATGGCAGCAAAAAATTGCAGCACTTCGTGGGCGAGTCATGAAGCGCTTGGTTGATGAAGTGACTACAGCTTTTGCCAAACATCACTATGAAATATTGTCAGGTCAGCTTAAAGGCTCGTTATTGCAATACTGTGCAGCCGACATTGAAATCGGTATCGATAAAGCTAAAAATCTGGCACGTGAAAAGATCTTTGAACATCCGCAAAAATCAGGCTTAGAAATTATTGCACATCAAAGTTTACAAACCATCTTGGATGCTTTTGTGCCATTAACCATGCCAAATAAAACATTGAGCTTTAAAGAGCAACGTTTGATGTCGATTTTAAACAGATTTGGAGCACAATTTCATGATCATCATTATGACAACATCATGCAGGTCTTGGATATCGTCAGTAAATTTTCTGATCACCAAGCCTACAATTTGGCTCAGGAATTAAAAGGGAATAAAGTCGGGTTCTTTTGAGATCGAAACGTTCTGCCGAAACTCGCCAATGAAACAAGTATTCATTTTGAGATTGAGGCAGAATACTGACAGTTTAAGCAAAATTGTTTTTTGCGTTTAGAACAAATGGCATCTAATATGCCCTTATCTATTTAACATTTTTAATAAAGCGAAAATATATTCATGATCGGATGTTTAATTGGGGAAGTATTAGCCCTCGAAGCACCAACTGTCGTACTCAATGTCAACGGCATTGGTTATGAAATTGATACCCCACTTTCTACATTCTGCCAATTACAAAAAGGTCAAAAAGTTACCCTTTGGACTCATCTTGCAGTCCGTGAAGATGCTCAGCTCCTCTACGGATTTATCAATGCCCAAGAAAAAACCATTTTCCGTACTTTGCTCAAAGTAAACGGCGTCGGTCCTAAAATGGCTTTGGGGATTTTATCGACTTTGAGTGTCGAATTGCTGGTGCATACGATTGAAAATGATGATATCAATACCCTCGTAAAAGTTCCGGGTGTTGGTAAAAAAACCGCTGAACGTCTCATGATCGAACTTCGAGATCGTTTCAAAGCATTGGCTACAGGAACTACACCAGCCAACTCGACTGTGGCACAAATTCAATTTAGTTCAAACTCACCTGTTGCCGAAGCCGAAGCTGCATTACAATCTTTAGGTTATAAACCTGCGGAAGCACAAAAAGCTGTTGCTGCTGTAAAAGGTGACTTTAGCGAATCAGCCGATATTATTCGTGCCGCTTTAAAATCAATGATGAAATAAAGATAGATCAAGACAATCATGCAAGACCGTTTAATCAGTGGTACTGAAAAACCTGAAGATCATTTTGATCGTGCGATTCGCCCGACAACGCTAGATGACTATATCGGACAGCCAGTTGTTCGTGAGCAAATGGAAATTTTTATTGGTGCTGCACGAGGTCGTGGTGAGGCACTCGATCATACTTTGATTTTTGGTCCACCGGGTTTGGGTAAAACAACGCTTGCCAACATCATTGCCAGAGAAATGGGTGGCAACCTCAAATCGACCTCAGGTCCTGTTTTAGAACGTGCAGGCGATTTGGCAGCGATGCTCACAAATCTCGAAGAAGGCGATGTGTTATTTATTGATGAGATTCATCGTCTCTCACCTGTGATCGAAGAAATTCTCTATCCTGCAATGGAAGATTATCAACTCGATATCATGATTGGTGAAGGTCCTGCTGCCCGCTCGATTAAACTGGATCTGCCTCCATTTACACTAGTTGCGGCAACTACACGTGCAGGGCTATTGACTTCACCACTACGCGATCGTTTTGGGATCGTGCAACGATTAGAGTTCTATTCTGTTGAAGATCTGACTCATATCGTGTCACGTTCTGCCCATCTCATGGATGTACCGACCACGGATGAAGGTGCTCTTGAAGTTGCTCGACGTTCACGTGGTACGCCTCGTATCGCCAATCGTTTATTGCGTCGAGTACGCGACTATGCACAAGTCAAAGGCACAGGTGAAGTAACCAAGGAAATGGCGCAACGTGCTTTGGATATGCTCAATGTCGATAAAGACGGTTTAGACACACTAGATCGTCGTTATCTCAGTATGCTACTTGAGCGTTTTGATGGTGGCCCTGCTGGCGTTGAAGCACTCGCTGCGGCAATGGCGGAAGACTCAGGAACACTTGAAGATGTGATTGAACCTTATCTCATCCAACAAGGTTATGTCATGCGTACAGCACGTGGCCGTATCGCAACCAATCAAGCTTATCTACAGTTTGGTCTGACACCACCTGAACCTAAAGCTTAAACATCTAAAATAAAAGGAATATATTTATATTCCTTTTATTATTTGTCGATCACTTAGTGATATAAATTATTTCAAAATAACAATATAAACATGATAATTTGATTCAGCGCTATTTGATATTTTATAAATGCTTTTGGGATTAATCCATCTAACTAATATCATTTTTAGGCTATTTGCAAAATGAGGTTGAATAATTATATTACTCAATCTCATTTTCTTCCTCATAAATTTCAACCAAGGTTGGAATATGTGCTCCATACTCAGTTTTCATTTTCTTGTATTTGGTTGAAAAACTAAAGTTCAAATCTTTATTTGAAATAGCAGAAACAGGACTACCAGTACCAATTACTAGCTCTTGCGTTGGAGTAGCTTTGGTTGAAACCCTAGTCACTGACCTTGCAATTTTGTTATATAACATCTTTGCTCGAATTAGTTCAAAGGAATAACCACGCCCAAGTCTATTTGCTACTTTGGTTAAACCATTATGCCCCTCAGTATAAGCATTTGTAATTCTGAAAGGTGCATCCCAATAAGCAAAAATATCATTGTAATGATTGCCTACTGTTCTTGCGACATCGTTAAATTGAGGTAGGTCTGTAGGAATGTTTTCAGCCCAATCGTGAAATGCTTTCTCCGCTTCTTCTTTTGTTTCGCAGTCGTAAATTTTGTAGAAGCCTTCTTTAACATCATACGCAAGTTTAAGCTTAGGCATGGTTTTAGACATATCCTCAAGCATTGCAAGTTCTTGCTCATTTAAGCTATTAGGACGTTTTAAGGTTAACCATCTTAGATTTTTCTTAGCATGAAGTCGTGCTGCTTTATTAAATTGACTTTGCATCTGCTTTCGTTCTTTTTCCATCATCTCGCTTGCCATACGAACGACATGAAACTTATCAATGACTAATGTGGCGTTTGGTAAATAGTCCTGAAATGAACGCTTGAATGGTCGCCACATATCAGTACAAACCCATTCAACTTTTTCAGCATCAGGTAGATTCTTGAAATATGGTTTTAAGGTGTCTTGTTTTCGATCAGGCAACATATCATACAGACTACGCATCCCAATATTAGTAATCACACATCGCATTCCACCTGCCAAATTGAGTTCATCTATTCCCATAATGGACGGTGTTTCAAATTTAATGGTTTGCTCTAATTCCTCAATATAATCAGATGCAATATTCTTAATTGTATTGATCGCAAGTCCCGTTTCTTCTGCTATATGGGTAAATGTTTGATTTAGGCATCTTCGCTTAATCGCATCAATTAATCTACTTGTCGCTCGTCTTTTATCATCTAAAAAACTAAACTCAGGCATAAAGATGCTCTTACACTCTGAGCAACGATAACGATTGCGGGTGACTTCTAAAATAACAGGTTGCATCTGTTGCGGGGTGTCAGCAAAGTGATTGACACGACTACCATGTTTATACAGTTTGCCACCACAATTAGGGCATTGCTTTGCCATAAAATCGTCTAATGGTTCTACTGAAATCACGATAGAACCATCTTCTTTACGAATATCTGTAGGCTTAACACCCTCTAATTGCAGTATATCTAGCATGACTATCCCTTCAATTTCTCAACATCAAGTGTTTCACCGTCTTTAAGTAACTTATAGAGAGCTAACATAATATTTTGCATTGCCTGACTATCATTTTTAAGTAGGTGAGCTGATAAGGTTTGATGTGAAGATAGAGCTTGAATGATGGCATTGGTTACAGCAGTCGACAAGTTACCCTGTAATGCGGTTTCTTTAGTGTTGTTTTCGATCTGTGCCATGACCACTTCATCATCACGTAGAATCGCAGCGAGATGGTTAATAAAAACAGCTTGTTCATAGCGTGTAGAAAGATCACCAAAGGCAGCACTAATACGATCAATCACTTCTTGTAAATAGAAGAGTTGAGTCGGTGTTGGGTCGGTTGAACCTGTACCTGTAATTGGAACTACAGGTACAGTTGGGATTTCAGGGTTTGAACCGCCATCAGTATCATCGCCTTTCTTTTTAAAGATGCCATAACCTGTGAGTACGAGACCTGAAATATCCACCTCTTTAGCAGCTATACCATTTAAGCGTTTACCAACCAATTTACTGAACGAAGCAAAGTTTTCTAGCTCAGGGTCAGCAAAGTCGATGATTTGAGCAATATAGCTATAGATACGACCAAATCTCAGCAAGTCATTTTTAAAGTTTAGTAGTTTTTTAAGTTCTACATCTAAAATCTTGCGCTCTAATTCAGCTTGGCTCTTACCGCTTTCATTGCCTTCGCTTTTTGCTTTTTGATAAAGCTTTTCTTGAAGATCAATTGCTTCTTTAAGTGTTTTTAGTTTCTTGTTAAATAATCGAGTAGGCTTATCGGTTGCTTGATACAGTGCCTTATGTTGATTGTGATCATGGTTATCTTTGGCTAAATCACGAATTGTCTTAAATTTAGCATTCTTGAACGCTTCAAGATCATCTTCATCATAAAGCTCCATTTCATCTAATGTATCTTTAATGCTATAGACAATATTAGGGTCTTGGATGTTATACATCTCAGCACCGCTATCGTATTGTTTAAAGCATGTTTGAATCCATTCAGGGTCATTCACAAAGTCAATGACAAAGGTTTGGTCTTTACCTGACGTAGTACGGTTTAAGCGAGATAGCGTTTGCACAACCTCAACAGGATTGGCAATCTTCTTGTCTAAGTACATTGCACATAGTTTTGGTTGGTCGAAGCCCGTTTGGAATTTATTTGCTACCACCATTAAACGGTATTCAGGGCGATCAAAGCTGTCTCTTAAATCAGCGCACGGATTATCTTCATTTAGTGATTTTTCACTAAACTCGATATCATCACTGAAATTAAAGATGTCATGAGCATCTGTATCATCATCATGCTTTACAGCACTGCCTTTAATAGTGCCTGAGAATGCCACTAAAACACGATATTGGCTGTATTCAGGGTTCTCATTAATATATTTCTCTAAAGCAAGTTTATAGCGAATAGCAGCAGGGCGAGAGCTTGTCACAATCATAGCTTTGGCTTGGCTATTCAATAGATGTGCGACATTGTGGTGAAAATGCTGAACAATAAATTGCACTTTTTGAGTGACGTTTGTTGCATGTAGTGCCATCCAACGTGCTAATGCTCTACGAGCACCTTTTCCTTCCACTCGTTGTTCACTATCAACTGCATCACCACCCAACTTAAAGGCAGTCTTGTACGGCACATAACCTTTAAGCACATCAAGAATAAAGCCTTCCTCAATAGCTTGGCGCATCGTGTACAAGTGGAAAGGTAACGGTAGATTGTCATCTGTTGCAGTTTTGCCATCTTTGGTGCGACCAAACAGCATGTAGGTTGAATGTTTTGGGGTGGCTGTAAAGGCGAAATGGCTAATGTTTTTAATATTACCTCTCGCTTTCTGTACTTGCTCCAATAATTCTTCAACGGTTAACTTTTCAAGATCAGCACTCGATTTTAAGGCAAGGGTTGCTTGCAGCTTAGATGCTGTAGAGCCTGTCTGAGAAGTATGCGCTTCATCAACAATGATAGCGTATCTACGATCACTCAAGCTATTCTCAGTCAGAATTGCTTCCATGACATGCGGGAAGGTCTGAATCGTTACCACAATGATTGGCGTACCTGAGATCAAGGCATTTTCAAGCTGCTTGCTCTTTGTTCCACCGCCATTTTCTTTGTTTTCACGGCTAATAGTGGCAATCAAACCTTTTTGATGATCAATTTGTTTAATCGCTTCTTGAAGCTGATCATCCAAGACTGTTCGATCTGTTACCACAATCACAGAGTTGAAATATGGCGTACCATCATCTTGTCTTAAGCGAATCAAGCCATGACTTGTCCAAGCAATCGTTGAAGTTTTGCCTGAACCTGCACTATGCTCACAGAGGTAATTGAAGCCAACACCATTGGTTTTTGCATCATTGAGCATCTTTAATACTGCATCAAACTGATGGTAGCGAGGGAAGATTAGACGTTCATGAACAGTGTATTTACCTGATAGGTCGGCTTTCTTTTTCTTTTCCACATAAACAAAGTCATGGAAGATTTTGAGCCAATTATCAGGTTTGCAAATATCATCCCAAAAGTATGCTACAGGGTATTCACCATCAGCACCTACAGGAGGATTTCCTGCATGACCATCATTGCCTTTATTAAATGGTAAGAAGAAGGTGTTATCACCATCTAAGCAGGTGGTCATGTAAATTTCTGAGTCAGATAAAGCAAAGTGAACAATTGCACCACGCTTACTTAAAAGGAGTGGTTCTTTTCGATTGGTTTTTGGGTCAATTGGCTTGCGGTCTTGCTTATATTGTTCTTTTGCAGCATCAATTGACTGATTGAAATCTGTTTTGATCTCAACGGTTGCCATTGGTAAACCATTAATAAAGAAGACTAGATCAATACGGAAATCACGGGTTGGATTGTATTTAAGTTGTGGAACAACTCGTAAACGATTGAATTTGTAATTTCTAAGCGTTGTTTCATTACGTTTATCTTCGGGAGCTGTTTCAGTAAGATGGAGAATACCGCCTAAACCCGCACCTGCGATTTTAAAACCTTTACGAAACACAATAAGATTTGACTTATTTTCAATTTCAGCACAAAGGCTACGAACAATGGTTTTTTCTGTATTTTCACCATAGGTATTATAAAGATTATCCCATTTTTCAGGCTGAGAATCTTTAATCCAACCGATCAAATCTTCGGTATAAAGTGCGGTGTCAGTGTCGTAGTTTTTGCTTTCACCAACAAGCCAACCCTGTGTCTTGAGTTTAGACACAATATATTCTTCTAAGTGTGATTCGTAATGTGCTTTGTCTGAAAGTAGCATGTTCATATTTATTCTCACATATTCAGTTGATCTATGGTGTGTAGACCCCCTCTACACACCATTACTTGTTTTATTTCCTGAATGCTTTTTTCAGGTTAGGCAACTAGGTCACGTACATCAATTTTCCCTGTAACTGCATGGGAGATGATAGAAGTACGGTAGCTTTTGAGTTTTGTAATTAGCTCTCTTTGTTTGGCAATCAATGTGTCAATTTTTGATGATTTTTCATCAAGAAGTTTAACGATCTCAACTTGTTCTTTTATTGAAGGTAGCCAAGCTAAGCGACTTTTTAAAACTCCTTGTGAAACACTGTAGACTTTAACCCCCTTCATTTCAGTCCTCACTTGACTTCGATAAGCTTGAGAATCAAACATATAGGCTAGATAGCGATGGTTTAATCCACTTTTAGGTCTTGCAATAATAGTGTGATAACCTGCAAAAACAGTAGATGTTTGATTTAGATAGCTAAAATTACCTGAACCCTCTAAGTCTTCTGATGTATCGGCAAAAATAAAATCTCCTTCATTAAGAAGGCAGTTTTTATTGGATTCAATAAAATCATGGGAAACACATTTAAGTGGATTGTCCAAAGGATTAAATTCAAATCCGTATTTTGAGTGAATTTCACCATAATTAATGCAAGGTATGCCTTCATCACTCAAATCTTCTTTAGTGATTGTTAAACCTTTACCAAAGTTAAATAGATGTCTAGTTTGTAAAATTTTCCAATGCTCAGGCACTTCACCCAACCATTCAACACCACTGTCTTTCATTGGCACATTTGAATCTAGACCTTTCGTTACCGCATGAGAAATGACGGATTTACGGTGTTTTTCCAACGTCTCGATTAACTTTTCTTGCTTGGTAATTAAGTTGTCGATACGTGATGTTTCAGAGTCGAGGAATGAAATGATATGATTCTGTTCAGTTAAAGGTGGCACTAATAAATTGATGTGTGTAAAAGCATCGTGCTCTAAATCCCATTGGTTTACACGGATACCTTTTGAGAAATTTTTATAACTTTGAATAAAGTATACTGACCGTATCAAATGGTGAATATATTTAGAACAATATGATTGTTTAGGCTCATAAATGTAATATGCAGGACTTACAATTCCTTTGTATTCAGAAATAGCAATTGAACCTTGCCACGCCTTCATTTTATTAATAACAAGGTCATTAGGTAAAACAAGTTGATAAGGAGTTAAATCTTCTGATGCACGATTATGATTATCATTTCTACTATTTTTAGGGATTACGCCATAATCTCTATAAACAGATAGTAGAAGCTCGTTAGGGTGATTGGTTCGTTTAGTACGAGTGAACATACTCCATATAGGTTTTTGTTCCCAATGTTCAGGTATTTTACCTAACCATTCCACACCACTGTCTTTATAACTTGGGTACTCTTTAAAATCCATGATTACACCTCGCCCAAATCTTGATCATCAACAATGCGTAAAGCTGTTTGTTTAGCCCCTAAATAAGTGCTTTCATCAATCTCAAGCTCCAACCAAGTTTTACAATGTTCACATTGAAATGGGGAAGTATTTTCATAATCTTCAAGCACAATATGTTCTTCGCAATTAGGACAAATCATCATTAAATCTCCCCAAGCAACTGAGCAACTTCTGCTGAAAGTTTTTTGATCTCAGCAAGTGTTTCATTCGGATGGCGAGGTTGTTCAAACTTGTAGAAATAACGGTTAAAGTTAATTTCGTAACCAACTAAACCAACTTGTCCATCCTGAGCATCTACCACTTTTTCATCAATCACTGCATCAGGTGCATGTGGTAAAATCTCTTTCGCCATATACGCTTGAATATCCTGATTTAAAGGGATGCTTTCAGCGTCATTTAGTTCTGTATCAAAGAGCACATCACCATTTAAAGTGATAATTTCAGCATCAGGATTTTTATCGCCAAACACGTTAATTAAAGCTTCGTTTAAAGCCTTACTAATTTTTTTAATCGGCAGCTTGGCAATAAATTCAGACTCTAACCAAGCAAATGATTTTGGCGTATCGTCAAATTGATCAATGAATTTCTGAACTTCATTTTGATCAGCTTCACTCAATTTAATAAAATCTTTATTCGACTTTAAAATAGCTTTATTTTCAGCATTGAAATGGAAGTCCATGCGTAAAGGACGTTTAACTTGTACTTGGCGATAACCAAATTCAGTGTAATCAAAGATTTTACTGATTTCGCTTTCTTCAAAGTCTGCGTAAATACGAGTAATTTCAGCAATCGAATCATCATCTAGATAAGTGCGCTTGTTGCCTTCATTCTTACGCATTGAAGCACCCAAACCTGATGCATCAATAAGCTGTACCTTGCCTTGTCGATGACTTGGTTTTCGGTTTGAAATCAACCAAACATAGGTTGTAATACCTGTGCGGAAAAAGATTTCTGTCGGTAATGCCACAATAGCTTCAATGTAGTCATTCTCAAGCAACCAACGTCTAATATTTGATTCGCCTGAGTTCGCTTTACCATTAAATAATGGTGAACCTGAAAGCACGATTGCACCACGACCACCGCCATTTTCAGGTGTTTCAAGCTTTGCAACAAGGTTCTGCAAAAATAGCATTGAACCATCACTACTTTTTGGCACACCTGCACCAAAACGACCTGCAAAACCAAGTTTTTGTTCTGCCTTTACTTCTTTGGAATCTTTGTCCCATTTCATACCATAAGGAGGATTGGCACATTGGTAGTGGAAGCGTTTACCTTCGTATTGGTCGTTGCTCAATGTACTACCAAGTTTAATATTTGCAGATAAATCACGGCTTGGGTCTGTTTCTAACCGTTTTAACAGCATGTTACCTAGAGCAACAGCATGTGTTTCAGGTTGAATTTCTTGACCATGTGGAACTAATACAGGCGCAACTTTGTATTTATCTTTATAGGTTTCAACATGATTCATCATGTCACTTAGGAAGCCACCTGTTCCACATGTCATGTCGTACAATGTACGAACTAGACCTAAGTTTTGCTCAAATAAGTCATTATCAGGATGAAGTAATAAAGTTGTCGCTAAATGAACAACATCATGCGGTGTCATGAAGTCTTCCGACCCCGTACCCACTTCTGCACCAAATTTAGCAATTAGATGCTCATACACATTACTCATGGTACGGTCAGGAACAGCATCAGGATGAAGATTTATTTTGGCGAAGTTACCTGAAATTAAAAGTAGAAGATTCGCTGCATCTAATTCAGCAATAATTTGAGCAAACTTAAAGCCTTCAAAAATCTTACGAACATTCTCTGAAAACTTTGAAATATAGTCTTCAAGGTTAGCTTTTGTTTTGTTGCCACCTAGAGTTGAAAGACTGTAATTTGAAGTATTGTAAAAAGGGCGTTGGCTTGCATTTTTTAGAATGGCATCAAGTGCTAGGTCTTGATCTTTGAATTGCTCATAAGTGGCAAGGACTTTTGCCTTGTTTTCTTCTAACACACACTCTAATCGTCTAAGGATGGTGAAAGGTAAAATGATTCTACCGAATTGAGTGTGTGGAAAGTCCCCACGCAAATCATCGGCATTTTTCCAAATAAAGTTTGTTAGTACGGTGTCATTGTTATTTGGGGTGATAACCATTTGTAATTTTCCAACCTTAGAATGCATAGATGGAATATATCATGATTTAATTGTTTTTCAACCTTGTAATGCAAAAAACAAAGTGAAAAGCTTATAGTTTATTTCTTTATTGATTTTAGATTACCAGTAAATTTTCTTATGAAAAATCCACCTTAAAATGCAAAATTTAAAATAAATTCTAGCAACTGTTTTCAACCTTATATTGCAATATTTAAAAACGCAGATTCAAATCCCAAGTGCAACACATTTGTAGTTAGTTGAAAAAGTTAGGTGTATTCATAGAATCATTAGACTTTTTCAACTCGCAATTGGAAAGCACACAATGAAGAAATACACCCAACTTTCTCAAGATGAAAGATACGAAATTTATGCTACTTTGAAAAGTAA
>NZ_KB849544.1:819574-841291 GCF_000368565.1 Acinetobacter gerneri DSM 14967 = CIP 107464 = MTCC 9824
TTTTATACTGTTGCACTTGCCGCTTGAATCCGCCAAATAATGATAGAAATAAAAAGGCAGAATTAATTAAAATTCCACCTTATATTGCAAATAGCCCATTTTTATTTATAATTAATTTATATAATTCAAATCCTTATCTAGATATAAATTTGCTACATCAGCATTATTTTGCTAAGCTAAAATTTGATCACTTTTCCCCTTTCGAGGTTTGGATGTTATTGGAGCTGGTATTAGTCTGATAATCACACTCAAATACTGAGCTGATTATCAATGTCGAACAATTTAGGCAGGCTTTTTGACGCCTGTATGTTTTACATCAAAATACTGGTTTCCAACATTGAATATTTCAAAACTCGAACAACGTACCCTACACGTCCTCGCCAAAGGTGGGCATATTGCCTTTAAACGTGATCCTTCAGGTACGGTTATATTTGTAGAGTGCTATACACGAGAAGGCTTTGTACTTTCCGACTGCACTCTAGATATTTTTAGAAAATTAAAAAATAAACGATTGATTCGCTCTCAACATAGCCAACCTTATTTTATCACCAAGGTCGGTTTAAAAGCTGTACGCCCACAGCTAGACAATCGTTAAGCTCTTTATATTTATATGATTAACTTTTTATTTTAAATCGAATTTCAACCATATAACTTCAGTTATTAAGAACGAGAAAAATCTATGAATATAGTGATTCGAAATGAGCAAAATTCTGACATTGAAGCAATCTTTGCACTCACTGAACGTGCATTTTCTACGATGAGCTATTCAAGTCATACTGAACAATTTATCGTAAATGCACTCCGTGATACGGGCAAATTGAGTATTTCTTTGGTAGCACTCGAAGATGATCAACTGGTTGGTCATATCGCAGTTTCACCTGTGCAATTATCCAATGATGAGCTTGGCTGGTATGCAGGTGGACCACTTTCGGTGTTACCTGAAAAGCAGAATATGAAAATTGGTACAAAGCTGGTTTTTGCAGCTATTGAACAATTGAAAAAAATGCAAGCAAAAGGCTGTGTACTGGTTGGAGATCCAAATTATTATCAAAGGTTTGGCTTTAAACCAAGCAGTGATTTAATTTATCCAGACCTTCCAGCCGAATACTTTCAAGTGCTTGCCTTTAATGAGGTTATTCCAAAAGCAACCGTACAATTTGATCCTGCATTTTTAGCAACATCCTAAATCACCGATCAAATACAAGCAAAATTAAGGTGTGCAATGACACCCACCTGCCACCTTGATTTTGCAGCAACCATTTATTTCCAGACCTACTTAAATCCTACCAATTCAAAAACACATTGCTTCTCTAACAACAACGTTATAGTTTTAAAACTTGCCAAATAGGCTTTTGGACTTAATTTTAAATGTCCACTTTAACAACCCAATTACATGATTTTCATCATAATTTATAAAATAATATGTATTTGGAATTTCCTCCTCGCTAAAAATAGCATTATCAAGGATATCTCTTCATGCCTTATTCAACCGTAAATCCATATACAGGTGAGTTACTCGCAACTTTTGCCAATGCGACAGACGAAGAAATTTCTCAAGCGATCACCCAAGCAGATCAAACCTTTCAGGAATGGAAACTCAGTTCTTTTCAAACTCGCCGCGAAATATTACAAAGAGCCGCTGACTTATTGCGAAGTAATGTAGATTATTATGCGAAATTTTTAACTCTGGAAATGGGGAAAATATTTGCTGAAGCAAAAGCTGAGGTTGAGCTCTCTGCTCAGATTTTTGAATATTATGTGAAATATGCAGAAAAACTTTTACAAGATGAACCATTACAAGTTGCCGATCCTGCCACTGGAAATGCGGTATTAGTACATGAACCTTTAGGAGTACTTTTGGCAGTAGAACCGTGGAATTTCCCTTACTATCAAATCGCTCGAATCATTGCTCCTCAACTTTCTGCAGGTAATACCATCCTTTTGAAACATGCTTCAAATGTTCCACAATGTGCGCAAGTTTTTGAAAAATTAATGCTTGAAGCAGGACTTCCAAATGGTGCATTTATCAATTTATTTTTATCACATGATAAAGTAGAAACTGTGCTCAAAGATCCACGCGTGTACGGCGTAGCATTAACAGGTTCAGAAGGTGCTGGATCAGCCATTGCTGCTCTTGCAGGAAAATACATGAAAAAATCAACCCTCGAACTGGGTGGTGCAGATGCTTTTATCGTATTGGCTGATGCAGATTTAGATAAAACAGTAAATTGGGCTGTATTTGGACGTCATTGGAATGCAGGACAAGTCTGTGTTTCATCGAAAAGAATGATCATTGATGCCAGCATTTATGATGAATTTTTAGCAAAATATATTGCACAAGTGGAGTTGCTTAAAGCAGGCGATCCAATGGATCCTGCTACACAACTTGCGCCATTATCATCACAAAAAGCGGCAGATGATGTGCGTAAGCAGATCGATAATGCGATCGCTCATGGTGCGACAGCGATTGAAGTTGGTGCTCCTGTTCCAAGCCAAGGCGCATTTGTTCAACCAACCATTTTGACAGATATTGATGCTTCAAATCCTGCTTATTATGAAGAGTTTTTTGGTCCTGTATCCATGCTCTTTAAAGCTGAAAACGAAGCAGATGCGGTTCGTATCGCCAATGACTCTAACTATGGCTTAGGTGGTTCAGTGTTTGGTCGTGATGTTAAACATGCTAAAGAAGTCGCAATGCAAATCCAAACAGGCATGGTTTTTGTCAACCATCCAACGATGGTTAAAGCGGACTTACCTTTTGGTGGCATCAAACGTTCTGGTTATGGTCGTGAATTATTAGGTTTAGGGCTTAAAGAGTTTGTAAATATCAAACTTGTTGATGTCGTTGATATCGATGCAGCATTTTAAATTATTCATTTGTCAGGCTTAAATAGAAGGTATTTTTACCTTCTATCTTAACTACGCTTTCGAATCAAACTTTCTTGGGTTGTACTACAAACCAAATGACCGTCTTGCCACATTTGCCCATAGTTCATCGCACGCGTTTGTGCAGAAAGCGTGGTATTTGTTTCGTATAAAACCCATTGATCTACACGAAATGGTCGATGAAAATAAATGGTATGATCCAAACTCAGTGTACGCACACTTTTTTCTAAATAATTGATCCCATGCGGGCGAAATGAAACACTTAATAAATTGTAATCCGAATAATATGCTGCAATAGCTTGATGCATTATATTTTGATCTTGCTTACCTTCTATCGTCTGATAAGTTTTTAAATATTCGGCATATTTTGGTGCTAAAGCATCACCATGTGCAGGTATCACAAATTCTGTAGGTCGAACATCAATATTAAAATTTCGCATATAAATATCCCGATAATGTTCAGGGATACAAAATGCATTGTCCAATTTGTATTGCTGTTCAGTGGCTAAAGTTTCAGGTGCTGGATATTCGGGATGGTCTTTTTGATACTCAAGCCCCTGCTCCGTTTTGGCAAAAGACACCATCGCATAAAATAAGATTTCACCATCTTGATAGGCATAGACTTGTCGTGTTGCAAAACTCTGCCCATCACGAAGAATCATCACTTCATACAAAATCGGAAAATGGCTATTACCACTTTTAATAAAATATCCATGCAGTGAATGTGCTTCACGGTGTTGGGTTGTTTTTGCCGCTGCAACAAGGGCTTGAGCCAACAATTGTCCACCAAAAATATGCGTTCCACCCATTTGCAAACAGTTTGCTCTAAAAAAATTTTGATCAATTTGTTCTAATTCAAACAATTCAATCAATTTTTGTGTGGTATCACTTTGCATATTTTCGACCTCCTATCGAATGCTTGGCATTGTACTGTTAAATAATCTCTGAAAATATATAAGCCATTCTGCTTTAACATCCAATCAAAAATAATGACTTAAGCATTCATTCCACATCAATGCAGAAATGGTGATGATCAAAGCCAGACATAAAAAACGACTGATATAAAGTTTTAAAGTCGCTTTATATTGAATAACAAGCTTCACAGGAAATTTATCTATATTTTCTTTATTGTGCTTTAAATGAAATTGCGCAAGTTGATCTATCATCCAAAAAAATATTGGGCGTTGAATTTTCCAAACGAGCAAAGCTAAGGCGATAGAATTGAAAATGCTGCTGAAAAAGCCCTCGCCAAAAGCCTCTCTAAAAAGCGCAGCAGCAATCAGACACAAATAGATGGTGAGGATTAATTTCCAATATTTTTTTAAAATATTCAAACTCAAAGCCTATTCATTTTCTATTTTTGCCTTTAAAAATAATGCACATAGCCCAAGCTGGTATTGGTCCAATCTGTCCCTTTTTGCTCCTGATATTGCCATTTTAGACGCAAGGTATTTTGTTGATTTAGAATATATTGCAACTGAGTATCTAAACGAATTTGCCAAGCACTTGCATCTTGCCAATATGGCATTTCGACTTGCACAAGACTATTAATTTTATCTGTCCATATATTTTGACAACCCACAGTTGGTCCAGCCCCGACACGCCATCCTTTGTCTAATGCATTGCCTGCTTGAAGATAAGTTTGCGCCTCGATATAACATAAATTTTTACGTTCATGGTCAGCAAAAGTATAGCCAGATTGAGCTTTTAAACTAACAACGCCATGTTGCTCATCTGAACTAAAGCGCCCATTTTTCAAAGCCTCTTGCTGCCAAGCAAAATTAAAACCCCATGTGATGGGTGTTTTAAACGGTGTTACTGGATTCAAAGAATTTACAGTTAATAAATCTAGATGTTCTACTTTGACCCGATCATCACGTACTTGGATCGCACCATCTAAAAACAGCAATTGCGTTCCCGTACGATAACCGCCTTGCGGATCAATCAGATCGTGATAAGCCTGACGACTCCCAATCTGTAGATAATCATCGCCCTGAACATGACCAACATCGATAGACCAATTTCTTGCATCATGACTTTGGGTTGGATCGAGTTTGGGTTGCTTCGGTTCTTGGCGTTGTTTAGGCTCGTCGATTTGACTGCGCAATCCTAATAAATTTCTAAAGCGTGGTTGAGCAAATTTTTCATCGACACGGCGTGCCACAAACTGCAAATACAGATCATCATAAGCCATTTCCAAAATTTTCGACTGATCTATCACAGAATAATTTTTCAATAAATCAGGCATTTGCTCTGGCTCAGCATCTGCAAGTCGATGTGCGGCAGATGCCAAATGATTGCCGTGTTGTTTGGCTTGGGACAAAAGCTGAGTTTCTAGTGCAGGACGATAGACTGTTTCTTTAATCAAGCCTTGCTTTTTAATCGACTTAATCGTCTGCATCGGGATAGAAGCATATTTAAATTGTTCTGCCAAATTTGCATTTGGGCGAACCAAATCCATTAAGCCCAATAAACGATATGCACAGTTATCACTCACAAAATAATACGGGAAACTGACATGTTGCATTTCCCAAATATGCTTCACAACAAATGCTGTTTCTTCAGGTGAAAGATTAAGTTCATATTCCCATAAATCTCGGCTTTCAAAATCGCCATATTCTTTTACTTTACGATAATAAGGCATCAATGAATATTCACCAGGATACTGCCCTGTTAAGCCTTTCCAAGCATAGGACCAGTTGTCATTTTCATTGACTGTTGCTGCGTAGTTGACTGCATAAGACACCAAATTAAGTTCAGCTTGATCTTTTGGATCTAAACGCAACAGGGTATGACCAAACATAGAGCTTGGATTACCCATAAAATCCGTGGCATAAATCAAAGTGGCTTTATAAGGCTTAATTTGCCCAAACCACTCATCAAATGCAGGACATGCAACTTTAGGCAATTCGCTACTGGCAATATTTAATTGTTGGATTAACCACTGACTGCGTGCAGGAAATTTACAACGTATTGACTGATCTGGTTCAGCTGTTTGAAATAAAGCTTGGATATCGGCTTGCAATTCGGCTTTGGCATCTTTTTGCCCATTAGCCGCGTAAAAGTAGCCCGAATAATTTACATCGCTGTGTTTTTTTCCAGAATCTATATATAAAAGACGTTGCCAAGTTTTATCATTTTCTAGTTTTTTTTGTGCAGCTATGTCGCTATATTTTTGTGAAATATCATCGGTCGCAAATGCTTGACCAGATATAAAAGAAACCAATAAAGCTAATTTTAACGCAGTATATTTCATTTAATTCATCAATAAAGAAATGTTGTCATCACTGGAAGTTTTATTCAATTCAAATATATACAACTCATTATGATCGTTGAAAATTATTGAAATTAAAATTTATCGTACAGAGATTAAAATGATTTCAATCATCCCTTTTTCTTTAATACTATTAAAAAGTCAGAGATGATTGAATATTCAAGCAGATATCATGATCTGCCTAAATTGGTCTTATACATAAGATTTTAGTACGTCATCTTTAGCCATCACAGCTTGTAAAGAAGAAAGAACTTGTAGAGAATTTTGGTTTTCAGCAGAATAAATCGTAGAGAAATTTTGCTTAGTTACAGCAAAGAAATGTGCTTTATCTGTTGCTTTGATATTCATCAAAGAAGCCAGTACGTTTAAGCTTTCACCTTGACCAACAGCCATATCACGCGCTAAGTTTTCAGAATTTTCATTTGTAAATTGAACAACTTGAGCTGTAACTGTTCCACCTTGGCTACAACCTAATGTACCAAAAGTAATACCTAATAATTGGTTAGTAAAAATACCGTTTGTTGTACCCGCTAGAATTTTAGGTAATACACCTGATTTTCCAGCCCAGACTTGAGAACCAACACCACAACCAACATCTTTATCAGCCATTGCATAGCTTGATCCAGCAGCTAAAATAGCAGCAAGTGCGATTTTTTTTAACATACAAAAAACTCCAAATATTATAAGAATGTAGTTATATTCCATTTTGTGTAATGTTCTTAGATTACACACGCTAAGATGTAACATAATTTTTAATATTCTCAAACAACATTTGTCGAAATTTAAGCAATTTTTGTATTTTTATTGCACTACTTTAGTCGCCATTGTCCATTTTCATCACGATTTCCCAATATTTTCATCACTAAAACAAGGCTTAACAACAGTAGCAAATACCAAGAACCTAGCTTTCCCCAGCCGACCATATGCCATGCATCTTCTTGGCTTGGATAAACCCAAATCTTGTAAAAAGTACTGATATTTTCAGCGATCCAAATAATAAAAGCCAAAAGCAATAAAATCGGCAAGATCGGAAATTGAAAGGTTTTTTGCTGCAATTTAAAGCTGATTTTTGTTTTCCAAAATATACAAATACTCCAAATAAACAAAAGCATCCGTACATCTGGCACAAAAAATTTACTCATAAAATTGATATATGAGCAGAGTGCGAGCAACAACATATTGATAAATGAAGGCAAACGACTAAATGAAACTTGGTACAGCCGAAGTGAACGTGCAAAGAAACTTCCCACAGCAGAGTACATAAATCCTGCAAACAACGGTACGGTCAAAATTTTAAATACCGCAGGCTGAGGATAAACCCATGATGCGATCTGCGGACTGGTCAGAAAGATTTCCATAATCATCGCCATGATATGAAATAAAGCGATGACTTTTGCCTCAGCAAATGACTCCAGCTTGAGATAAAGCATACACGCTTGAATGATCAAGGCATAAAACAACAGAT
Source organism: Acinetobacter gerneri DSM 14967 = CIP 107464 = MTCC 9824 (assembly GCF_000368565.1). Taxonomy (GTDB): domain Bacteria; phylum Pseudomonadota; class Gammaproteobacteria; order Pseudomonadales; family Moraxellaceae; genus Acinetobacter; species Acinetobacter gerneri. The sequence goes on from NZ_KB849544.1 coordinate 827,200, forward strand.
AGTCATAACGAAAGAAACCATAAAACTCATGGCTCCCCATCTGTGCAGTCAAAACAAAGGCAATAAGCAATAAAATCCCAAATAAGGCAGCAGATGCCGCCTTATAGAGAAATTCAAATAATGTTTGAATATAGATCATGAAAATTCAGTTTGAATCGCAAATGCCGAAATATGTCTTGGATATTTTTCAATATTCAAATGAATTTTAGCCTAAATATCGAGCGCTATATTCATGCACAGTATCAATAAAGATTTTTGGATTTGCAGGATCAACCCATTGCGTTATCCCATGTCCAAGATTGGCGATATAGCCTGTTTTCTCTGCATTGGCATACGCATCATCAAGCATCAATTTTACTGATTTTTCAATGCTGGCTGCTGAACCATAAAGTGTTGCAGGATCAAGGTTACCTTGTAATGCGGCACGTCCTGCTACAGTTTTACGTGCAACATTCAATGGTGTCGTCCAGTCCAAACCAAAAGCATCAGCACCTGTTGCAATCATTGGCTCAAGCCATTGACCGCCACCTTTGGTAAATAAGATCACTGGAATTTTGCGACCATCTTTTTCGCGTTGTAAACCTGACACAATTTTTTGCATATATTTAAGTGAAAATTCAAGATATTCACGGTGTGCCAAAGCCCCACCCCAACTATCAAAAATTTGAATCGCTTGCGCACCTGCATCAATTTGCGCATTTAAATATTCAGTTACGCAATCCGCCAATTGATCAAGTAAGGCATGTAAAACTTCTGGTGTTGCATATAGCATTTGCTTGGTATGGCGAAAATCTTTGCTCGAACCACCCTCAACCATATAAGTCGCCAAAGTCCACGGACTGCCAGAAAAACCGATCAAAGGCACTTGACCATTTAAAGCTGAACGAATCGTAGACACCGCATTCATGACATAATCAAGATCAGACTTGGCATTGAATTTTGGTAGCTTTGCTACATCTTGTTCAGTACGAATGGTTTTGTGAAATTTTGGACCTTCACCAGCCTCAAAATACAAGCCCAAACCCAATGCATCAGGCACAGTTAAAATGTCAGAAAATAAAATAGCCGCGTCTAAATCATAACGACGCAGAGGCTGCAAAGTCACTTCACAAGCAAATTCGGTATTTTTACATAATGACAGGAAATCTCCTGCTTTAGCACGAGTTTCTCGATATTCTGGGAGGTAGCGACCTGCCTGACGCATCATCCAAACTGGTGTTGTATCTACAGGTTCTCTTAGCAAAGCACGCAGAAAACGATCATTTTTTAAGGTCGTCATTACTTTCCCATTCTTTATATAAAAATCTTGCTCATCATAACAAATTGCTTATAAAATTAGTAATTTCTTATCCATTAAATAAGAAATTTACTTACGCGTGATTTTTTTATAATTAAACAAAAGAAATACTGCATTCATGTTTTTTTTCTGTAATACTTGCAGTGGTTTTTTGACAATCTATATGAATAATTCTTAAGGTTGAAATACATGTTCGTTCGCTCAATACTCGCTTTGAGTTTAAGCTGCATTTTTGCTGGTTCTGCTTTCGCAGCGCCGACAACTGGTCAACAACAAACAGCTAAGAAAGTTGCTTCTGCACCAGTTCAAGATCCGATCGATCCTCTTGCTGTCGATTCTTCATCTTCCGATGTTCAAATTTCACCTCAAGAACAACGTGATCTAAATCAAGCTTCAAATACATTACAAAATCTTGATAAAGCTGAAGATAAAACAGCAGATATTGCAATTGCACCGTCTTCTTCTCCAGCAACTCAGAAGTCAACTCCTAAGACTACGCCAACTACAGCTGGTTCAACTACGACAAGCACTACGACTTCTAGCTCTCCAGCAGCCAAAGCTTCGTGGACTTTAGATGGTATGAACAACGCTGGCTGGTTCGACAATATCGGTAAAGGTCAATTCCCTGTATATGCACGTGTTCAAGTGATGTTAAACAACACACATGCTTCACCGGGCGCAATTGATGGCTCTAGCGGGATGAATACCTTAAAAGCGCTTTCTTCTTTCCAACAAATGAATGGTTTGAAGCCTACAGGTACTTTGACTAAAGAAACTTGGGATGCATTGATTTCATCTCAAGGGAATAAACCTGCTTTTGTAGAATATACTTTGACAGATGCAGACATCAAAGGTCCTTATGCCAAATCTATTCCGCATGACTATGCTTTACAGGCAAAAATGCCGGGGCTTTACTACACTCGCGTAACTGAAATGTTGGGTGAAAAGTTCCACATGGATGAAGCTTTCTTGAAGAAAATCAATCCAAAAGCATCTTTCAGCAAAGCGGGTGAAAAAATCATTGTGACCAATATCCGCAATGAATTACCACAAGATATCCATTTGATTATTGCCCATAAAGGTGCAAAACAGTTGTATTTATTCAACAACCAAAATCAAATGATCGCTTCATTCCCTGCGACAATTGGTAGTAGCGATACACCATCACCAACTGGTACTTATAAAGTGACTGGTGTTGCGAAAAATCCATGGTATAGCTACTCACCGAGCAACTTCTTGCAAGGGAATAACCGTAAACCATTGTCTTTACCACCAGGTCCAAACGGTCCTGTAGGTAATATCTGGATTGGTTTAAGTAAAAAATCATTCGGTATTCACGGTACACCAAACCCATCTACCATTTCTAAAACAGCTTCACACGGTTGTATCCGTTTGACGAACTGGGATGCAAATGATTTGGGTAAAAAAGTGAAAGCTGGTGTGACTGTTAAATTCTTAGAATAATCATGTGATCTTTTTAGATAAATGATAATTCAATAAAAAGGTGCTTAATCAAGCGCCTTTTTATTTTCCTCATTTTTCTAAGACTTAAGCATTTTTTGCGTATCGCACTTATTACAATAAAGTATGAAATATATCACATATTCGTTGCATATATAGAACAACACATTGCATTTTCAGTATTTCGCCACCATTAATAGATGCGTAATATAGCCACATAGACAAAAATAACGAGGTTCAAAATGAATGCTTATCTACATCGCAGTACTGAACGTGGTCATGTAAAAATGGGTTGGTTAGATACCAAACATAGTTTTTCATTTGGTAGCTGGTATAACCCTAAATACATGGGCGTAGGTCCTTTACGTGTCATCAATGACGATACTATTGCTGCTCATAATGGTTTCGGTACACATCCCCATGACAACATGGAAATTTTAACTTGTGTACTTGATGGAACCATTTCCCATAAAGACAGCATGGGTAATGAACAACATATCCCTGCTGGTGAATGGCAATTGATGAGTGCAGGTACAGGTGTACAGCACAGTGAATACAACAACGGTGACAATCCAGTACACATGTTGCAAATTTGGATTCAACCGAATGTGCAAAATGCTGAACCTGCCTATCAGCAAATCAAACGCGATCCAAAAGATACACCGAATGAATGGCAACTGATCGTCGGCCCAAATGAAAATGCACCAATGCATATTCGTCAAAATGCCGAAGTAAAAGCTGCATTCTTGCAAAAAGATCATGAATTGCCGATCAAAGCGACACAGAAATTTAACTATGTGCATTTGATTAGCGGAAAAATTCAGATTGGTGATATCGCCATCGAAGCGGGTGATGCATTGTTATTTGATGATGTAACTACTGTCAAAGCTTTAGAAGACAGTCAATTTATCTGGTTTGATTTAGATAAATAAGACTAAATATAGATTACCCCTGTACTATACAGGGGTTTTTTATGCCTGAATATTCTAGTCATTTCTCTACAATATCATGGATAGATCATCCTTCATGGTAAAATGATCTTTAGCATAAAAATAGATAATCCATTGATTCAGATAATAAAAAATCATTTAGCATGGTCGCTATACAAGACTTTGAATTTACATTAATATTTGGATGAAGTGATCATTTAAATCTACATTTGCAATATTTTAAGGTTTTGTTCTTTTTATGAAAATATCTGATATCGGCAATCAACCCTGTTCAATCGCCCGTACCCTCTCGGTCATTGGTGATACTTGGTCGATCATGATTATTCGTAATGCCTTTTTGGGTATACGTCGATTTGAAGATTTTCAAAAAAACTTAGGGATTACTCGACATGTTCTCACTGACCGTTTAAATACGTTGGTTGAAGAACAAATCCTATATAAAGCACCTTATACCGAAAGCCAAAAACGTTTTGAATATCGCCTTACGCCTAAAGGTCTGGATTTGTACCCTGTACTCTTGAGTTTGGTCAAATGGGGCGATCAGTATATGGATCAAGGTTTAGGTGCGCCTTTAGATTTTATTCATCAAAGTTGTGGACATCGCTTTGAAGCAGTCATGGTATGTTCAGCATGTAAGCTTCCATTAAACCCGAAACAAGTCACCGTTAAAATGGGACAAGGTTTTAGGCTCGCTCAAGGTCTTGAAAATAGCGAACAAAAACAATCTGAGCTAAAACAGGCTTAGTTGAATTGCTTTATTTTTGAAATGTCATCATATTTTTAAAATAGCTTTCAAACATGAATCTCAATCATCATAAGCTGAGTATCTTTCATTCGCCTTTCATATCTTTATTATTAAAATAAGACGTTTAACTTTTTGACCAAATCAGCCATGTCTAAACTTGAACGTCAAAAACTTACCTTACCTAAAGGTCATGACAAACTACTCCTCCACTCTTGCTGTGCACCATGCTCAGGCGAAGTCATGGAGACACTGATTGAGTCAGGAATCGACTTTTCTATTTTCTTTTACAATCCAAATATTCACCCAGTCAAAGAATATTTGATCCGCAAAGAGGAAAATATTCGCTTTGCTGAAAAACATAACATTCCATTTATAGACTGCGATTACGATACAGATAACTGGTTTGCTCGTGCCAAAGGCATGGAAAATGAACCCGAAAAAGGCATCCGTTGTACCATGTGCTTTGATATGCGTTTTGAACGGACTGCGCTATATGCCAAAGAGCATGGTTTTAGTTTAATCAGTAGCTCCTTGGGTATTTCACGCTGGAAAAATATGCAGCAAATCAACGACTGTGGGCATCGTTCAGCATCTCATTATGAAGGGATAAGCTACTGGGATTACAACTGGCGTAAAAATGGCGGTGCCGTTCGTATGCTGGAAATCAGTAAAAATGAAGAATTTTACCAACAAGAATATTGTGGCTGTGTTTATTCTTTAAGAGATACCAATCGTTGGCGTATGAAAAATGGACGAGACCGCATCCAACTTGGAGTTAAGTTTTATAGCAATGCAATGGATGATGAAAACTAAAGCGTTTCGACTCAAACCTCTTCTGTTGCATCAATAAACCAATTTTTCCAAGAACTGGTTCCACGTGTTTCAATCGAAACCGCAGGAATCAGTTTGGTTTTCAAGATTTCTGTTTGCTTAACTGCTTTGGCAAGCCGAGCTTTGACAGAATGAATGCATTCTCGATCACCAAATTCACAACGATCTAAATGTGTCCCGCCACAGGGACCATTTGCCAAACCTTTGGGACAAGTCTCGGGACAAATATACAAAGTTTCGCCCAAGCGACATTGTCCACAACTCTCACAGCCTACGACACTGTGTTTACTCAAAAATTCACTTTTCAATAAAGCATGTGCTGCAACAGATTTATTCCAAACTTTTGACTGAAAAATAAAACGACCGATTCCCTTTGCCATTTTCGAGTCAAAAAAAGCATCATGCATAAAAGATAAATGCTGATATTTTAAAATCTGACCTGAGCTGACTGGGCGTGAATAATGGATTAACTCTGGGAAAAATTCATGCCCTGTGGTCACATTCCAAAGTGAATTCCAAAGTAATAGACATGCATCAAAATCGAGATCTCGATATTCTTCAATATAGCTTTGCAAACGGATTTGTTCTTCGGGTTGATGGCAAGCCGACAAATGGATCCCTGCATAACCCAAATGCTTACACAATAAGATTTGCAAGGCACAGCGTAAATATACTCGATCTGTCAGACCTGCATCATTTTCTTGTTGCAACACTTGCAACATATGCGGGGTAATGACGATCCCTGCAACTTGATGTTTCAGCATAAATTTGGCACGAGCCAAGGTTAGAGGCATAACACAAGCCAATATTTTTGGCGAATAGGCTTGTTGATTTAAAAAATCTTTGGCTTGTTTTAATGCGGAAATGTCATAACCCAATTGGGTAATAATAAAGTCTGCACCTGCTTTAATTTTTTTTCGCAATTTATAATATTGTGCATCTTGTTCAGCTTCAGCATATTTAAATGGGTTAAATGCCACACCAACATGAAATCCACCCACCTTTTTCGCAGCCATCACTGCATTTACAGACTCAAGATAACGTGTTCTTGGGTGTTGAGCGTCGCCAAATTGATGCTGTTTTAATTTGTCGCCAGTAAGCAATAACAAATTGTGTTGACCATTATTTTTTGCTTGGATTAAAAAATTTTCAAAATCAGCGATGTCACGACCTTTACCTGCAAAATGTAATAGTTTTTCTACTTCTTTAGGATAGAGCTTAGCGACATCAAGTGGTGGTAAATCTGTATCTGAATGCACACGATCTGCCAAAGTCATGCACACAGGAAAGCCCGCAAACTGTTCTGGAACAGTAAATATTTTTTTGGAAGATGACAAATACTCGACCAGTACGCAAAATTGGTTTTGCGCCAGATATTGGGACAATTGCGACATAGGGAGAACATCCATAGGATGACAAATATCAAAGATAAAAATGAAATATAGAGCTAGATTATAGCATATAGAAAAAAGTCAGATGACGAATCATCTGACTGAGCTTCGCCCTACTCATTTTTATCAATCAGCATGAATATCTTTAGGGGGCTTAATTCAAAGAACTATGATCAATTTTTTTTCAGTTATTTAAATTTATGAAATAAATACATCACAATTTAAAAAAATATTAAAATGCTGAATGTATATTCGTAAATTACCAAAAAGCTGTACATAAAAAGATGCCATAAAAATAAAACATGTTTTTATACTAGTGCTATCAAATTATTTTAGGAGGGAGTTTTATATTTTATAGGAATAATATGCTTGGCTTAATTTTAGCTCCTATAAACATAAATTTTCCACTTAAAAAAACTAGAAAATATCACTTAAAATTCTGCTATTCCATGTATAAAGAGGTCTATATTCATGAGAACTTACGCTTATCTAAGGATTGATCCGCATAATACGAAAGATCCCAATATATATCTGAATTTTTTTAATGATCAGGGCTATCATGTACAAAAAAATAGAATATTACTCGAAGAGGTAACAGTGGATACGCCTGTTGCTCATCGTGATCGTATTATTAACTTAATTAATTATGGTATTGAAGAAAATGATCTATTAATTATCAAAGGTCTAGATAGTTTAGGTTCTTGTTTTGCCGATATTTTTGAACTTTTTCGGATCATCAGTGAAAAAAAGATTAGACTGGTTTGCTTAGATTATTCAAAGAATGAGATTAAAGGTGACCTCAAGAAAATTTTCATACATTTTCTAAAGTTAAGCATCGACTTTGAAAGAAAGTATAAAAATTATAAGAAAAACAATCATAAAGAAACCACAGTTCGAAAAGTTGGCCGTCCAGAAATTTTAAATTCTGAAGAGAAAGAAGAAGTATTACAAAAATTTAAAAAAGGTCATAGTGTTTATTCACTCGCTAAGGAATATTCTGTGACAAGACCTGTAATTCAACGTATTTTAAATAAAGCTTCCGAAAAATTTAATCGTATCTAAATAGGAATTTATTAAATTGTTAGGAATAAAGAGGTTAAAGGACTATCCTTTTTCCTAGCTGAATCATGTTTTTTATTGGCTGAGATAGATAATCTATACTATGTGACCATATTTGACTCAGCAGCGACATTCAGCTGAAAAATTCATTATTTCTTTGTAAAAAATCAAAATGAACAAATTCACATATAAAAAAGCCAAAACCAGATAGTTAATATTATAAATAAATCAAATTATTATAAAAACATCTGTACATTCCACTAAGGTATAACACCATTTTAATGCTTATATTTTCTATTTTTTATAAAATATAGATATTTCATTTTTAATCTTATATTGCCTAAAAGTAATCAAAAAATGGCGCTTCCGCGCCATTTCTTTAAGGATGAATTTAGATAACCAATTGGTTATTCATTAATAGAGTAATTAAATCAGTATCTACATTGTTTAAGGTTATAAGCGTTGTAAAGTTCTGTCCTGTACCATCACGATCAACACTTATCGTCGTATTGGTTCCATCGCTTGATACATCGATAAAATTGAGTAAATCAGATGATGAGATATCCAATTTAACACCGTCAGAATCAGTGTATAAACTTGGTGTACCCTTATATCCATCTAATATTTCATGTAAATCAATAATATCTGCTTCGATATCTGTCGCAATTGATCCTACATGGAATCCATTGACAACATCTGAACCATTACCGCCAGTGGCATTATTGGCATTGAGCAATGCGAAGTAAATCGTATCACTACCACCTCCGACTCCTCCTAGGTTATAGGTATCGTTGCCTTGACCACCAACAAAATGATCATTACTTGTACCACCAGTAAATACAGTATCGCCACTACCTGCGATAAATTTCTCAATATTCTCAAATGTATCTTGATACACGACACCATTGACGATCTTGCTTACCTTACCACTTGATACATCAACAGAAATTTGTGCATCTAATAAGCTGTAATCGAGAATATCTAGTCCTCCATTCGCTTGCCATTCTTTATCACCCACGCTGTTGATGATCCAACCACCGCCACCATTGAAATGGTCATTTCCAAGCGTTCCAAAGAAGTGATCGTTATAGCCTGTACCTACAATACCAACCGAGTTTTTGGCACTGTCATTCACAGCGGTGCTTGATTCTGCTGTCAGTACATATGCATCGTGCGCTTTGCCTGTGGTTAAACCACTCCATGTTGTATTGATCGTTGAGTTGGTATAACCACCAAGATTCGCTACACCACCAACGTTATCACTTACACCATTGGTGATACGAAGTAACTGTACAGAATAAGTTTCATTGGCATTTAATCCATAAAAACTCACCAATCCCATACTGTTACTTGAACCCGACGATTGAGGGTTAATCAATTGGGTAGCGACCATATTTCCTTTAGAATCATAGAGCTTCACAGTATTACTATAATATGTGTTGATTCCCTCTCCATCTAGGATGCGAATTTGTAGGCTTGTACCATCCGCTGCGACATTTGCATTGTAAATCACGGTTGTCGGACTACTGTTATCCGTTGCTACAACTCCAGCATCACTACCTGCATGGTACAAAACTAAATCGAGTGACCCATCCCAGTCATAATCGACGACAACCGCTCCAGTGACATCACCATAAATCGTTGGTGTTAAAGCAACTGGATTTTGCCCCCAATTTCCATTACCAGAGTTTAGGTAAAGGGTTGGTGCAAATGCTGCAGTAATGTATCCGCCTATTTGTGCAGGAACTTCGATCACATCCATTAAACCATCAAAGTTCCAGTCCACAGCAAATGAAGTACCGCCTTTTAGATTGTCTCCAAACCAGATTGCATCTGCATCTGAGGCATTTAATTGACCTTTGCCATTATTGAGATAAATACGGCTCTCATCAGAGTTAACCCCATTTTTAGCACCGCGGTTTAGGTACATATCTAGCCAACCATCACCATTAAAATCGGCGAATGTCACTGACTGCGATAAGTTCCCATAATCAAGATGTCCATCATCTGCAAAGACGTTGGCATGATTAACGTAGGTAAAACCAGCTTCTGTACCCGAGTTATATAAAATGCCTAAACCACGACCGAGGTTTCCATAGTTTAACGTACCGTTATAATCAACATGGGCAACAACATCGACAGTACCATTGTTGTCCAGATCGACTGCACCTGTTTCATGGATCACAGATAAATCAATCGGCATTTTATTACCAGTCACACTACCTGTACCTAAGCCATTACTAATGGTAAATGCACCTGATGGAGGCATGCCGTTACTACCATTACTTTCATAGCTTAAAACGCCACCATTATTTTTAATAAATGAAATAGAGTCCGCTTCTGAATCCGCTAAAACAAAATCCAGATATCCATCACCAGTTCGGTCATAAGCAATCGCGCCACCTAAGTGATTTAATGTACCCTGATCAAGGACTTGAGGTGTCCAAGTTCCATCTGCATTTTGCAACCAATAAGCCGTACGTCCTGAGTTACTATAACTACTGATCTGCGATACAACATCAACATAACCATCTCGGTTAATATCAGCAAACATTGCTGAGTTGACAAATCGTCCATAGCCCCAATCGGTTAGATTATAGTCACCACCATTGCTTGTGCTCGGTTGAGCCAAATACGCCGAGGTATAATCAGTCAATGAACCATTTTGAGTATAAACTCGACCCGCGTTTGCAGTATCACTTCCTGTTGTTCCTCGTACACTCTGGAAGAATGACCAAGTACCATTTGCACTAATCGTTACAGATGCTGCATTCAATCCATAACCTTCTGCATCTGTTGTACCGCCCCAAGTCGCTTCTATAATTTCACTCCCCGTTACACTGGAAGCCACACCGACGCTGGTAATATTACTCATAGAAGATACGTTACCTGCGGCATCCCAAAGTATAAAACCAAGATTTAGTGCGCCTGCTGGTAAAGTCGTGGTAATGCTCCAACTACCATCGGATGCAACCACAGCTGTAGCAATCACTTTGTCCATGCCTTCTTGCCACATGCTGTTGTTGTTCACGTCATTAATTAACGCAATCGTCGTTCCTGCTTCCAAGGCACCATAGACCGCACTATTAAATGTATAGGATTTAGATATATCCGTCAGTTGATCAACAATTGGCGCAAGATCTAGTCCTTCTGGTGAAGTCAAATCGATGGTGATTGTTTTTTCTTGGTTAATCAATTGTGCTGTATTACCAGCTTCATCACTGACTCTTAGCTGTACCGTAATGGTTGTATCATTTTGATAAACAGTGTTAAGCGTATGCTCCCAATACTTTTGCCCTGTTAATGTCGTTACATTTCTCCAAGTTACGCCACCATCAAGTGAAATCTGTAACATTTCACCCACTGCAAGTTCTCTACTCAGAGAGCCTGAAAGCAATTCTGGAGATGCGTCACGTGTGATGAGATCCTTATTGGTTGCCGTGATCGTATTGGTAGAGCCCGATAATGGCACGCCATTGGCGGTATCAACATCAATTTCAGCCGTTGTCACTAAGTTAGTTACATCAGGAGGTGTAGTATCAACGGTTAAAGCCAAGCTGTTGCTTTGTGAACCAACATTACCCGCAATATCGACAACATGGGCATAGAAGTTATAAGTTTCGCCATCCTGCAAATTAGAATTGACGTCATAACGCCATGTTGTTCCTGTCACTGTTGCATATCCTAAGAATGTTACAGTGCCATTATTTTCCTGATAAATTGCAAGTTGTTCACCATAACCCAATCCAAGATCCAAAGTACCATTCAATGTAGGCGTGAGATCATCAGTTTTCGTTCCACTCAAAAAATTGCCCTGAAACTGTCCTACATCATCGCTATAGTCTGTAATTACAGCGGTCTGTGTCGGTGCAGTAATATCAATAATGACATCTTGACTACTCGTTGAGCCAACGTTACCCGCAGTATCCACAACACGTACATGATAAGTATATGTGCCATCTGTCAGAGTACGACCATCAACGTAACTCCACACTCCCGCAATCACATCTACAGTCGTCCAAGTTAAGCCAGCATCAATACTAATCTGAGCAAATTCATCTGTTGCTAATGTACCAGTCAATGTCCCGTTAATGGTTAAACTTGTATCATTGGTAATGAAGTCCGAATCTGAATAACCTGTGTCATCAGTGATAGAAGTAATTTCAATCACAAGATTTGAAGATGGAGCTGTCAAATCTACAGTCAAAGTAAACACATCACTTTGTGCACCTAAGTTACCTGCTGCATCTTCTACCCTTGTGGTGTAGTCGTAGCTACGGCCATCTTTTAAGGCTGAATCTGTAAATTGGTATTGGTCGCCTCCAATCAAGTCCGCATAACCAATCTTCACCCCATCTCGATATACTGCAACCACTTCGCCTATCGCTAGACTGCCTGTCACGATGATGTTCAAGCTTGGTGAGGTGTCGTTGGTCACGCTACCTGATGCAAACTCGCCTTCTTGTGGAGCAACATTATCGGTATAGCTGATGATGATGCTACTGCTGGCTGTCGGGGCTTGGGTATCTAAAGTTATCGTATAGTCTCCCGAAGCTGCTCCCTCTACGCCCACGTTGTTACGTACCACCGCAGTATAGGTATAGGAACCATCCGCAAGCAATTGGTCGGTGAAGCTCCAGCTGGTACCTGTGACTGTGGCTGTGCCTATTTCCACACCATCTCGTTTGATCACCACCACATCGCCTGCGTTCAGTGCTGAACCGATCGAGCCTTCTAAGGTCGGTGTCGTGTCATTGCTTGCACCATTGTTTGGTACAACGCCTGTCACTGGATCAACATTGTCCACGATTCGTAGGATCTGCGTTGTTTGTGATGCACCATCAAAGTTAGTCGTGATGCTGTAGAGATTACTCAAGTCCGATACGTTGCCTGCTAGATCGCGTACTTCTGCGCTATAGCTGTAGCTTTCGCCACTGCCTAAACTCGCATCGGTAAAGCTCCAGTTGGTGCCCGTCACTGTCGCGGTGCCCACTTCGATGCCATTTCGGTATACCACCACCGTTTCTCCAGCACCTAAGATCGCGCTGAGGCTCCCTTTGATTTCTGGCGTGTCGTCGTTGGTCACACCACCATTGGCGATCACACCAGTCACAGGGTCTTTGTTGTCGATGATCGCAGTGATTTGAATCGTTTGACTTGGTGCTTCGCTATCAATATGGATCACATAGCTGGTTGATTCTGCTCCAGGGTTGCCTGCTGCACTTTCAACTGCAACCGTGTAGCTGTAGCGATGACCATGTGCTAAGCCATCATCTTGGTATTGCCAATCCATACCATTAACTATCGCTTCACCAATCTTTATGCCATCTCGGTATACCGCAACTTTTTCGCCAGCGGCTAAGCTACTGTCTAAGCGTCCAAGGAGTAATGGACTAATGTCATTGGTATATCCATTGTTTTGTACAGTACCCAGTACTGGCAATTGGTCGTCTTCGATCGCGGTGATCGTCGCATTGTTCAATGAACCACTGGTTTCAAACTGGAGAATAAAGTCGTTTGAGACTGGTCCTTGTAAGCCTGAAGCATCTTCTACCCGTGCGGTGTAGCTGTATTGGTTACCATTGCTCAGACCGCCATCGGTGTAGCTCCAATTGGTTGCTCCTGCACTGATATTGGCTTGACCGACTTTAACCCCATCACGGTAGATCACGATCACTTCATTTGCCGCCAAAGCACTGCTGATGATCCCGTTGAGGGTTGGCGTTGAATCGTCCGTGGTTGCACCTGAATTCAGGTCGCCTTGGACTGGTCCGAAGTTGTCTGTCACGCTTTGGATGGTGATGCTTTGTGTCGGTACGCTGCTATCAATGTTAATGATATAACCATTCGAATCACCGCCTCGGTTGCCTGCACTGTCTTCAACGCGTGCAGTGTATTGGTATTGTGTACCATCCAACAATCCGCTATCGGTATAACTCCAGTCCGTACCTGTCACTGTCGCTTCGCCAATCACCACGCCATCACGGAGGATCACTACTTTTTCATTGGCTGCCAGTGCTGCACTGATGCTGCCTTTCAGGGTTGGTGTTCGGTCATCGGTATAGCCTTGGTGTGCCACATTGCCTGTGACTGGGGATTGGTCATCTTCGATGCCCGTAATCGTCGTCGACTGGGTCGGTGCTGTTGCATCTACATTCAGTTCAAAGCTGACCGCTGGGCTTTCGTTACCCGCCTGATCGGTTTGGGTCACTTGTAAATTGTGTAGGCCATCGGTTAATGCATTGCCTGTGTCAGGTTCTACACGCCAGTGTCCTGTGGCATCTGCTGTTGTAGTGCCAAGGATCTGTCCATTTGTATCTTTTAAGATAATAAGTGCGTGGGCTTCTGCTCCACTCCC
>NZ_KB849545.1:0-48518 GCF_000368565.1 Acinetobacter gerneri DSM 14967 = CIP 107464 = MTCC 9824
CATCAATTAACCTTCCAGCACCGGGCAGGCATCACACCCTATACGTCCACTTTCGTGTTTGCAGAGTGCTATGTTTTTAATAAACAGTTGCAGCGGCCTGGTTTCTGTGGCTGTCATCAGCTCAAGGAGCAAGTCCTATCACCAACAACAGCGTACCTTCTCCCGAAGTTACGGTACCATTTTGCCTAGTTCCTTCAGCAGAGTTCTCTCAAGCGCTTTGGTCTACTCGACCTGACCACCTGTGTCGGTTTAGGGTACGATTCCTGTTTAACTGAAGCTTAGAGACTTTTCCTGGAAGCTTGGTATCAGCCACTTCGCTAGTAAACTAGCTTGCTATCAGATCTCAGCATAGAGCACCCCGGATTTGCCTAAGATGCATGCCTACTTCCTTCCACCTGGACAACCAACGCCAGGCTGACTTAACCTTCTCCGTCCTCTCATCGCATTAAACAGAAGTATTGGAATATTAACCAATTTCCCATCGACTACGCCTTTCGGCCTCGCCTTAGGGGTCGACTCACCCAGCCCCGATTAACGTTGGACTGGAACCCTTGGTCTTTCAGCGAACGGGTTTTTCACCCGTTTTGTCGTTACTCACGTCAGCATTCGCACTTCTGATACCTCCAGCATACTTCTCAATACACCTTCATCGGCTTACAGAACGCTCCCCTACCACTTGACTTAAAGTCAAATCCGCAGCTTCGGCACATAGTTTTAGCCCCGTTACATCTTCCGCGCAGGCCGACTCGACTAGTGAGCTATTACGCTTTCTTTAAAGGGTGGCTGCTTCTAAGCCAACCTCCTAGCTGTCTATGCCTTCCCACATCGTTTCCCACTTAACTATGATTTTGGGGCCTTAGCTGGCGGTCTGGATTGTTTTCCTCTTGACTACGGACGTTAGCACCCGCAGTCTGTCTCCCGGATAGTACTCATAGGTATTCGGAGTTTGCATCGGTTTGGTAAGTCGGGATGACCCCCTAGCCGAAACAGTGCTCTACCCCCTATGGTATTCGTCCGAGGCGCTACCTAAATAGCTTTCGGGGAGAACCAGCTATCACCGAGTTTGATTAGCCTTTCACCCCTATCCACAAGTCATCCCCTGGCTTTTCAACGACAGTGGGTTCGGTCCTCCAGTTAGTGTTACCCAACCTTCAACCTGCTCATGGATAGATCACCCGGTTTCGGGTCTATACCCAGCAACTATACGCCCTATTAAGACTCGATTTCTCTACGGCTCCCCTATGCGGTTAACCTTGCTACTGAATATAAGTCGCTGACCCATTATACAAAAGGTACGCAGTCACCGAACAAGTCGGCTCCCACTGCTTGTATGCATGCGGTTTCAGGATCTATTTCACTCCCCTCACAGGGGTTCTTTTCGCCTTTCCCTCACGGTACTGGTTCACTATCGGTCAGTCAGGAGTATTTAGCCTTGGAGGATGGTCCCCCCATATTCAGACAAGGTTTCACGTGCCTCGCCCTACTCGTCATCATAATGTGTGCCCTTTCGTGTACGGGACTATCACCCTCTACGGTCGCACTTCCCAGAGCATTCCGCTAAAACACACATTACTTAATGGGCTCTTCCCCGTTCGCTCGCCGCTACTGAGGGAATCTCAATTGATTTCTTTTCCTAAGGGTACTGAGATGTTTCACTTCCCCTCGTTCGCCTCATAAACCTATGTATTCAGTTTATGATACCTACCTTATAGTAGGTGGGTTTCCCCATTCAGAAATCTCCGGATCATAGGATATTTGCCGCCTCCCCGAAGCTTATCGCAGGCTATTACGTCTTTCATCGCCTCTGACTGCCAAGGCATCCACCACATGCACTTAATTACTTGACTATACAACCCCAAACAGTCGTTTACATTCTACAAGTGAATGTCAACGTGCAAACTTAATTGCTACAGCTTGTTGTCCTGTGAACTTAATCACCGTACAGCTTCAATTTAATTCATATACCAAAACGCTTGATTCAGTTAATTTGCTAGTTCTCAATTTCACCAAACAGTAACAATTGATTGCTACCTTCTAGTAAAATCAAGTTTGAACAATTTATTTCAGACTCAAATTTGCCAATCTGTTAATGATTTCTCTTGCCTTCGTCAGGTCAAGAAACTGTGATAAATCACAGAAGTTAACAAGATGCGTATAATACGCCAATCTCTCATTAATTTCTATAATCTATATACTTAATCGCTTGTTTTTTAACATATTCGTCAATGTTGCAAATATGTGGTGGAGACTAGGAGAGTCGAACTCCTGACCTCCTGCGTGCAAAGCAGGCGCTCTACCAACTAAGCTAAGTCCCCAGCTTAAGATCTCGATATATCTTCTTCTCTGTCGCTTTTTCCAGCTTCGTAGACTTGGTGGGTCTGACAAGACTTGAACTTGTGACCCCACGCTTATCAAGCGTGTGCTCTAACCAACTGAGCTACAGACCCTCAGATACATCAATGAAGAACAACTTGTTGTGGATTCTTGCCAGCCAATCATCTTTTCGTTAAGGAGGTGATCCAGCCGCAGGTTCCCCTACGGCTACCTTGTTACGACTTCACCCCAGTCATCGGCCACACCGTGGTAACCGCCCTCTTTGCAGTTAGGCTAGCTACTTCTGGTGCAACAAACTCCCATGGTGTGACGGGCGGTGTGTACAAGGCCCGGGAACGTATTCACCGCGGCATTCTGATCCGCGATTACTAGCGATTCCGACTTCATGGAGTCGAGTTGCAGACTCCAATCCGGACTACGATCGGCTTTTTGAGATTAGCATCACATCGCTGTGTAGCAACCCTTTGTACCGACCATTGTAGCACGTGTGTAGCCCTGGCCGTAAGGGCCATGATGACTTGACGTCGTCCCCGCCTTCCTCCAGTTTGTCACTGGCAGTATCCTTAAAGTTCCCATCCGAAATGCTGGCAAGTAAGGAAAAGGGTTGCGCTCGTTGCGGGACTTAACCCAACATCTCACGACACGAGCTGACGACAGCCATGCAGCACCTGTATCTAAGTTCCCGAAGGCACCAATCTATCTCTAGAAAGTTCTTAGTATGTCAAGGCCAGGTAAGGTTCTTCGCGTTGCATCGAATTAAACCACATGCTCCACCGCTTGTGCGGGCCCCCGTCAATTCATTTGAGTTTTAGTCTTGCGACCGTACTCCCCAGGCGGTCTACTTATCGCGTTAGCTGCGCCACTAAAGCCTCAAAGGCCCCAACGGCTAGTAGACATCGTTTACAGCATGGACTACCAGGGTATCTAATCCTGTTTGCTCCCCATGCTTTCGTACCTCAGCGTCAGTATTAGGCCAGATGGCTGCCTTCGCCATCGGTATTCCTCCAGATCTCTACGCATTTCACCGCTACACCTGGAATTCTACCATCCTCTCCCATACTCTAGCTTCCCAGTATCGAATGCAATTCCCAAGTTAAGCTCGGGGATTTCACATCCGACTTAAAAAGCCGCCTACGCACGCTTTACGCCCAGTAAATCCGATTAACGCTCGCACCCTCTGTATTACCGCGGCTGCTGGCACAGAGTTAGCCGGTGCTTATTCTGCGAGTAACGTCCACTCTCCGTAGATATTAGCTACGGGAGCCTCCTCCTCGCTTAAAGTGCTTTACAACCATAAGGCCTTCTTCACACACGCGGCATGGCTGGATCAGGGTTCCCCCCATTGTCCAATATTCCCCACTGCTGCCTCCCGTAGGAGTCTGGGCCGTGTCTCAGTCCCAGTGTGGCGGATCATCCTCTCAGACCCGCTACAGATCGTCGCCTTGGTAGGCCTTTACCCCACCAACTAGCTAATCCGACTTAGGCTCATCTATTAGCGCAAGGTCACAAGTGATCCCCTGCTTTCTCCCGTAGGACGTATGCGGTATTAGCGACCCTTTCGAGCCGTTATCCCCCACTAATAGGCAGATTCCTAAGTATTACTCACCCGTCCGCCGCTAAGAATCAGGTGCAAGCACCCTATCCCCGCTCGACTTGCATGTGTTAAGCCTGCCGCCAGCGTTCAATCTGAGCCATGATCAAACTCTTCAGTTAAAATCATTCGAACTTTATAAGTAAAGCTCTTAAACTTGGCTCATCAATTTTCTGACAAATATTTCTCAAATAAACTTCGAGTAATTTCTACCAATCAATCAATGATAATTTTTTTCGATGATCAACCAGCAAAAATCCACACAAGTTGTTCTTCATAATCTCTTAATGATCTTCTCGATGATTCGTCATCATCAAGCTAGGTCGGCTATATTACTCTCTTATTCCAGAAAGTCAACTAGTAATTTCAAATTATTTTAAACATCTTAAACTCAATCAATCTATTCAACTAACTGATTTCTAAGAAGTTTTAATCTTCATCACCGCCGATGGATGTGCATTCTACAGCATTCCTAACCTAATACAACCCCTTTTTTTAATTTATTTATTCAGGTGTGTATTTTTTAGGCTTTTCGACTCAAATAAATATCTTTTATTCGTAAAATGTTCTTTTTTTACTCATTTTTTTTAATTATCATCTAACATACGTTTTTCTTTTTACATTTTCTTGCAATGGTTCACATTTTTTTTAAAAAATTGTACCGCTTTTTATGGGTACTACCATTGGTATACTCATCGAATTTATTCGCCTATACCTCTCATAATATTTATACAACTACACTTTCTATTTTAAGTTATGTGAAGTGGAATACCACAACCCCTAATTTATGTGTTGTTGATAATGCTGCTGTAGCCAATCAATTTCAACAGGTTAGCAAGCAACTCAAATACCCTTATGTCATTAGTTCGATTAAATTAGAAAGTTTTACTTCAAATAATTGTAGTGCTATTTTTTTTTCGCATACCCCAATTGCCACACAACAGCAGTTTCTTAATAGATATTCTATCCTTTCATTTAGTATGAATAATAAAGACTGTGAACTTGGAAGTGCTTTTTGTCTTGTTAGCAAACTAAATGGCGATACATCATTTAAAATTAACTTAGATGCACTTACGCGTGCCCGTGTGCATGTTGATCCGCGCGTTCTATTATTGGCTAAAAATGTAGAGAATGACGAATGATCAAATTTTTTAAAACCAGCTCTCTACAGGCTTTATTTAGAAAGTCGCAAATTACTATTTTTATTATTACCTTTTTAATTTGTACTTTTACCTTTATCTCGATCTCTGTATTAACAGTCGAATCTTATGCTAAACAAAATTTACAACTTATTGGGCGAACCATTGCTGAACGTATCCAACCCGCTTTAGTTTTCAAAGACCAAATTACGCTGTCACAAATATTAAATGAATACACTACACAGCATTCAATACGTAAAATTCAAGTTTTAGATCAACAAGGGCAACAAATTTCAAATAGTATTAAATCTGCTGAACCTTATTCAGGTTTACAAAACATTTTCGATCATTTCTTTTTAAAAGAGCCAATTATTTTACCCGTTACCCATCATGATCAGTTGGTTGGAAAGTTAATCGTATATGGAAGTGCCAATGAAATTATGGCCTTTTTCTTTAAAATTTTTATTGGACTAGGCTTCGGCATGTTCTTTATGCTGGTTGCTTTGTGGTGGACAATTAATTCAACTTATCGCCATATCATGCAGTCCATCTACCCCATAATTAATATTGCAAAATTGGTCAGCGGACAAAAAGCATATAATCTGCGTTTCCCACAAAACAATATTAAAGAATTTCAAGATTTAAATAATGTGTTCAATTCACTTCTTGAAGAGATTCACACTTGGCATAATCATCTACAAACTGAAAATTCGGCACTCTCCTATCAAGTACATCATGACCATTTAACAGGTCTACCTAATAGAAATTATTTCTACCAAGTCTTATGCAATTCATTTGAAGATTCACGTTCTCGAAATCTTACGGCATTAATCTTCATCGATAATAATAATTTTAAGGCGATTAATGATAGATATGGTCATCTAGTCGGGGATGAAGTTCTCAAAGAAATGGCAAACCGCCTCAATAGTCGTACTCGAAAAGACGATTTTGTTGCACGCTTAGGTGGAGATGAATTTGCAATTATTCTCAATTCAATCACAAAAGTTGACCAACTCATCGCTTTCGCAGAAAATATCATCAAATGTTGTGAAACTCCTTTGCAATATAACGACACATCAATTCAGTTTAGTTTTAGTTTAGGGATTGCACTTTCTACTCATGCTTCCTCCCCTGAAGATCTAATTTCTCAAGCTGATCAAACTATGTATAAAGCTAAATCCTTACAACATCATTGGTATATTTATCATTCATAATTAGGGCTATTTCATGTTGCAACGAGCGTTAAAACTTTTTTTCATAGGATTTGTCTGTGCAGCATTAACAGCATGTATGTCTGAACCTTTCAATCACAAACAGGTTCGTTTATTAAAAAAAGAGGGCTTTGTATTGACGGAAGAAGGTTGGCGCTTAGGATTGCCAGAGCGTTTATTATTTGATTTCAACAAATCAGATATCAATCCTCAGCACGCATCAGAAATCGCGCGTTTAGCCGAGCAATTGCAAAAGTATCAATTAAATAAAGTTAAAATCGTGGGTTATACCGATAATATTGGTAATCCTGAATATAATCTCAAACTTTCTGAAAAACGTGCCAACAGTGTTGCAACAGTCTTTCAAAACCATGGTTTTAATCGAATGAATATGCAAGTTATCGGCAAAGGTTCAGCACAACCCATTAAACCAAACAACAGCGAAGAAAATCGTGCTGAAAATAGACGTGTGACCGTAATTATCGTACCTTAATAAAATATACAGATAAATTTAAATATCATCCGCGTTCTAAAAATGAACTACAGAAATACCCAAGGCTTCTATATGAAGCCTTTTTATTGAACTTAATTGATTAAGGTCTATTTTATTCTACTTCTAATCAGCCTTATTAAAATTCAGACATAAAAAAACCGCATTTAAGCGGATTTAATATTTTTTAAGTATTTAACTTAAAATGGTCGGAGCAGTAGGATTCGAACCTACGACCCCCTGGTCCCAAACCAGGTGCACTACCAGGCTGTGCTATGCTCCGAATTGGGGTGAATGATGGGGCTCGAACCCACGACAACCGGAATCACAATCCGGGGCTCTACCAACTGAGCTACATCCACCGTTACAACATTTAGGTTCTAAAAAATCAAGCTACCAAATGGCGCGCCTGACAGGATTCGAACCTGTGACCATCCGCTTAGAAGGCGGATGCTCTATCCAACTGAGCTACAGGCGCATGTCAATGATAGTTAAATCATTCAATACCTTTGCCTTGAAGAATTGGTCGGAGCAGTAGGATTCGAACCTACGACCCCCTGGTCCCAAACCAGGTGCACTACCAGGCTGTGCTATGCTCCGTTCATCTCAGCTTTTGTATCACACATCGTGCGGTACGGTGTGCATTCTAGGCGTGACGCCCTCGAACGTCAACACCTATATTTAAAAAAAATGAAAAAAACACGTCAAATGTTTATTTATCAAGCATTTTGACCAATTTTAACGCTTTAAATTTGCAGTAAAGTTCAACATTCGATCAAGTGGCAATTTTGCACGTTCTGCAAGTGCTGGATCTACGAATATTTCTTGATCACGTTTTTTCATAACATCCAAAATCGCATCCAATTCATTCATTGCCATCCACGGACAATGTGCGCAAGAGCGACATGATGCCCCCTCTCCTGCTGTTGGAGCTTCGATCAGTGTTTTATGTGGCACCATTTGCTGCATTTTATAGAAAATGCCACGATCAGTTGCGACGATCAATGTTTCATTTGGCAAGGTCTGTGCCGCTTTGATGAGCTGTGAGGTACTCCCCACCGCATCAGCGATATCGACAACCGATTCTGGTGACTCTGGATGTACCAATACCGCTGCATCTGGATAGAGTGCTTTCATTTGAGCAATCCCACGTGAGCGAAATTCCTCATGTACGATACAAGCACCATCCCAAAGCAACATATCTGCACCAGTTTTCTTTTGAATATATCGCCCTAAATGCTGATCAGGTGCCCAAATAATTTTTTCACCCAAACTATCTAAGTGTTCAATGATTTCAACCGCACAGCTCGATGTCACAACCCAATCGGCACGTGCTTTCACTGCTGCTGAGGTATTTGCATAGACCACAACGGTATGATCAGGATGTTGATCACAGAACGCTGTAAACTCATCTACAGGGCAACCGAGGTCTAATGAACAGGTCGCTTCCAATGTTGGCATCAAAACAGTTTTTTCAGGTGATAAAATTTTGGATGTTTCACCCATAAATTTCACCCCAGCAACAACCAAAGTCGTTGCAGGATGATCCCGTCCAAAACGTGCCATTTCTAATGAATCAGAAACACAACCACCTGTTGCCTCAGCGAGTTCCTGAATTTCTGGATCACAATAATAATGCGCTACCAGTACCGCATTATTTTTTTGTAATTCAGCTTTGATTTGCTCAAATTTTTCCTTTTTAACCTCAGGACTTAACGTGTTGTCCTTTGGCTCCCCCAAACGATCTAAATGCGCTTGCACAATGGATTTGGCTTCATTGGCAATTAAATTGGTCGCATCTTTCATACAAGGTCTTCTCTATCCTTATCGCTGGCATATTGCTAGCATTAAACGCATATAGATTTACTGCTGTAAATCTACCTTCAAAATGTCGCCATTATAAAAAAACCTCACAACGGAGGTTTCTTTATTGAAAATTGTATTATGAACGATAGTCAGCATTGATCTTGACATAGTCATAGGACAGATCACAGGTATATACCGTGTCTTTGGCTTGTCCTCGTCCCAGATCAACACGAATGGTCATTTCCGCTTGTGACATCACTCGTGCTCCAGCTTCTTCTGTATAGTCTTCTGCTGCACCGCCATTTTTACAGATTTGTACATCATCTAACCAAACCTGAACTTTTTCAACATCTAAATTGTCAAGCCCTGCATAACCGATGGCACAAAGAATACGGCCCCAGTTTGGATCAGATGCAAAAATTGCAGTTTTAACCAGTGGAGAATGTGCAATGCTATACGCAATATCACAGCATTCTTGAGTATTTGCACCACCCTCAACAGCTACAGTAATAAATTTGGTTGCACCCTCACCATCACGCACGATCAGTTGAGCTAAGCGTTTCATGACGCGAGAAAGTATTTCCAAAACTGCGCTATAGCGAGCATCACCCACTTCGCTGATTTCATCGCCACCTGCTGCGCCTGTTGCAGCAAAGATACATGAATCATTGGTAGAGGTATCACCATCAATCGTAATACGGTTAAATGACTGTTCGACTGAAGTTTTCAACATCAACTGAACTAATTCACGTGAAATAGGTGCATCAGTTGTAACAAAGCTTAGCATCGTCGCCATATTTGGACGAATCATGCCTGCACCCTTAGAAATACCTGTCATGGTATAAGTCACACCATCTAGCTCAAATTGCTCTGATGCGCCTTTAGGTGTGGTATCCGTGGTCATAATCCCAGTTGCTGCATCTACCCAAGCATTTTCATTCAATGAATCAAGCGCAGGCTGAATTCCACTTAATACACGTTCCATTGGCAATTGCTCACCAATTACACCTGTAGAAAATGGCAATACTTCGAATTCTTGCACACCTGCAAGCTCTGCCAGTTTCACGCAAGTTTGCTGTGCATTTTCTAGCCCTAACTTGCCTGTACCTGCATTGGCATTGCCTGTATTAATCACTAAAAAGCGAGGATTCGCCTGAGCCAAATGCGTTTTTGATACACGTACTGGTGCTGCACAAAAGGCATTTTGCGTAAATACGCCCGCAACATTTGTGCCTTGAGCAAATTCAAAAACAACTAAATCTCGTCGGTTAGGATAACGTACATACGCCTCTGCTGAGCCAATTTTTACACCTTGTACCACATGCATTTGTGGCATTGTCACGTCACCAACAGCCATTTGAATCGTCCAATCGCTAGCAAATAAAAAATACAGCTTATTAGAAAATTTAAAAAAAATCGAGGGCAATGCTGTGCTAATTTGATCTTCTTTATTTTTAGGTCATTTTTTTTAGAAAATAAATCTTAGATTAGCATTTGAAGCGCAACACCATGTTCTTGGAATAATACCTGACTCGGACTTTTAAATCCGAGTCTTTTTCTTGGACGATGATTCAACCGCTGAGTAATCTCAGCAATATATTCATCCGAATATTCATTTAGATCACTGCCTTTTCTAATATATTGCCGTATCAAACCATTAGTATTTTCATTACTTCCTCTCTGCCAAGCGCTGTAAGGGTCAGCAAAGTAGAATTCAATTCCCAGCTCATCAGCGATTTGTTCATGTAAACTAAACTCTTTACCATTATCGGCGGTAATCGTTTGTAGTTGCGCTTTGATCGGATGCAACAAGTCAACAGTTGTTTTACAAACATCCTGACTCTTACGAGTATTGCACTTTTTTAACCATAGATAGCCTGTTTTTCTGTCCACAATTGAGACCAAAGACTGCTGATGATTCTATCTATTTCTAAATCTCCAAAACGTAATCGTTGCTCAATGATCTTCGGTCTGTCATGAATACTTTTCCGATTATTCAACTTTCCTCGGGTTTCTAATGATCCATACTTTTTCTTACGCTGATTTCTGAAACGCAAATGCAGATAGAGATGTCCATTTTTCATTTTATTTCGTTGGATATGATATAGCGGTAAATGGAATGCATGCTAATAGCAACATGTGAGGCAATCTGTTCAGGACTCCATTGTAAAGCGAGATAATTTTCAATCTGCTTCCATAAACTGGAATCTATCGTTTTATGATTCGAAGCATGGCGTTTTTTAGCGAGTTTATGTGCATGTTTGGCAAAGTAGCCATTTCTGTTTCGATTACGTTTGATCTCTCTACAAATCGTAGATGGAGCACGAGCTAATCTAAAAGCAATATGACGTACGGAAAAACCTTCACGTAATAGGGTATAAATCTGATATCTTTCTTCTTGAGTGAGATGAGAATAGTTCATTGTGCAACTTTGACTTTGGTCGGTCTGAAAGCAAAATGCTATCTCATCTTGCTTCCTACCTAAATTAAGCTCTGTTGCACTTCTCCTGAGAATCTAAGAATAAAAAAAGCCAGTATGAATACTGACTTTTTAAAATCTGCTTGCAAAAGCTTATCAGATAAACTTAGTTTTGATTTGTGGTTAATGCCAAATCTGTTCCATTAAGCAATGCTTGTTTTGCCTTTTCCTGACTAGATGCAGAAAGCGCAGGATTTGTAGCTACAATACGATTTGCAGTTGCTGGTGTTACAGCAGAAATTGCCGCAGTTTTCAAAATAATAGGACGACCATTGGTATCACCCAAAGTATAGCTAATACCTGTACGTGGGCTAATCACAGTCGTTGAATTATTGTTTACTACAGTTTGTGCCGTAGTTGCTCCAGTTGCTGCTTGTACTTTTGCCAAAGGAACAGTTTGTGTTGCGGTATCTGCAAATGCTGCAGAAGAAATTGCTAAACCTGCAAATAAAAAAGAAGTTAAAGCTTTTTTCATTGTCATATCCAGTTTTCGATCTGATTGAGCAAGTAAATAACATTTAAATGCAAAGTCTGCAATATTATTTCACTTGTTGATACATCTTTAAAAAAAAGCAGAACAATTGTCCTGCTTTTTTATATTACGGCAAAATTAGATTTTACCGTGACATTGTTTGTATTTTAAACCTGAACCACATGGACAAGGTGCATTACGGCTTTCAGGTGGTGCAAATGTTGCATTTGACGCTTGACCATTTGCTCCGCTTTCATCTGAAGCTGTATTTGCAGTCACTTCACCAGTTAAACCATCAACATCATCATGTGCATAAGAGAGTTTCATCGCTTCAGCTTGTGCTTGTTGCTGTGCTTCCATTTCTGCTAATTCTTCAGCAGTCGGCACGTGTACGCGAGAAAGATCAGTTACTACATCTGATTTGATCACATTCAACATATTTACAAATAAGTTGAATGCTTCTTTTTTGTACTCTTGCTCAGGGTTCTTTTGTGCATAGCCACGTAAGTGAATCCCTTGACGTAGGTAATCCATCGCAGCCAAGTGATCTTTCCAATGACGATCAAGTGAGTTCAACATAAAGTGACGTTCAAGCATGGCTGCTGATTCTTCACCCATTTGTTCACGGCGGTCATGATAACGCGCGAGAACTTCATCGGTAATACGCTCAACCAACGCTTCTTCATCTAAACGACGATCTTCTTCAAGCCACTGACTGATTGGCAATTCAATACCAAGATCAACACGTAAAGAATTTTCTAAACCTTCAATATCCCACTGATCATGAATAGACTCAGGTGGAATATAGTTTTCGATCAAGCCTTTCATCACGTCACGATGCATTTCAACGATATAATCTTGCAAAGTGTTTTCAGCTAAAACTTCATCACGTTGAGAATAGATAATCTTACGTTGTTCGTTATTTACATCATCGTATTTCAATAAGTTTTTACGAATATCGAAGTTACGTGCTTCAACTTTACGTTGTGCATTTTCGATAGAGCGTGACACCATTTTGTGTTCAATCGCTTCATCTTCTTTCAAACCCATTGCACGCATCATGGCAACTACACGGTCACCCGCAAAGATACGCATCAAGTCATCTTCTAAAGATAAGAAGAAACGTGATTCGCCTGGGTCACCTTGACGACCTGCACGACCACGCAACTGGTTATCGATACGACGTGATTCATGACGCTCAGAACCAACGATATGTAAACCACCCGCATCCAAGACCACTTGGTTATCACGCTCCCATTCAGCTTTTAGGCGTGCTTCATCTTCTGGTGTAGGATTTTCGATTTTAGCAAGTTTCGCTTTCCAGTTACCACCCAAGATAATATCTGTACCACGACCCGCCATGTTGGTGGCAATTGTAACGGAATCTGGGCTACCTGCTTGAGCAATAATATCGGCTTCACGCTCATGCTGTTTCGCGTTCAAGACTTCGTGACGGATACCTGCTTGAGATAATTTATGTGAAAGCACTTCACTGGCTTCAATCGTCGCAGTACCAACCAAAATTGGAGCACGTGTTTCTTGAATACGGCGAATTTCAGCCACAATCGCATCAAATTTACCATTACGGTTTAAATAGATAAGATCGTTTTGGTCATTACGGATCATTGGACGATGGGTCGGAATCAACACCACATCCAAACCATAAATCTCTTTCATTTCCGCAGCTTCTGTATCAGCAGTACCTGTCATACCTGAAAGCTTTTTATATAAACGGAAATAGTTCTGGAATGTTGTTGTCGCCAAAGTCTGGTTTTCAGGTTGAACTTCTAAACCTTCTTTCGCTTCGACTGCTTGGTGTAAACCTTCAGACCAACGACGACCCGGCATAGTACGACCAGTATGCTCATCGACGATAACCACTTCACCTTCGGAAATGATGTAATGCACATCACGTTGGAATAGGAAATGTGCACGAATCGCAGCAGAGACATGATGTACCAAGTTTAAGTTTGCCGCAGAGTAAAGGCTCTCACCTTCAGCGAGCAAACCCATTTTGATCAGTTCCGCTTCAACAGTTTCATAACCGACTTCAGTCATTTCAATTGAACGTTGTTTTTCATCAATCCAGAAATGACCGCCATCAGGCACTTTTTCTTCTTTTTGCGGATGAAGTTTCGGTGGAATGGTATTGATCGCCATATAAAGCTGTGACGAATCTTCACTTTGACCAGAAATAATCAACGGTGTACGTGCTTCATCGATCAAGATCGAATCGACCTCATCGATAATGGCATAGTTTAGACCACGCTGTTTTTTCTCAGCCATGGAGAAAACCATGTTGTCACGTAGATAATCAAAACCAAATTCATTATTTGTACCGTAAGTGATATCAGCCAAATAAGCTTCAGCTTTTTCCATTGGTGCTTGCATTGAATAAATCACACCAACAGACAAACCTAAGAACTCATACAATGGACGGTTCAATTCAGCATCACGTTGCGCCAAATAATCATTGACGGTAATCACGTGAACACCTTGACCTGCAATCGCATTGAGATATACAGCCAAAGTACCCATCAGGGTTTTACCTTCACCGGTACGCATTTCTGCAATTTTACCTTCGTGAAGTGTAATACCACCAATCAACTGTACGTCGTAGTGACGCATCCCCATGATACGTTTACCTGCTTCGCGACATACAGCAAATGCTTCAGGTAACAACTGATCAAGGCTTTCACCATTATTATATCGTTGTTTGAATTCTTCGGTTTTCGCAGATAAGTCTGCATCGCTTAGGGCTGAGATCGTCGGCTCGAGCGCATTGATCTTATCGACAATTTTACGCATACGTTTGAGTTCGCGCTCATTTTTAGTACCGAAGATACCTCCGATCAGACTTGCCAACATGTATAGACTCTCTAAATCTTTGTCAAAATAAATTTTTCTCAGACGTTATTATGGTGTTAGAAATTTGAAGTACAAGGGTTTTGCACAAAACCAATAAAAAAAACCTGACCAAAGGGTTTATTGATCACAATTTGTGATGACAATTTGCAAGTGGTCAAGATTGAACGATGCAAGGTCCTTGAAACATTCTCTCAAAATATTGCTTTTGATCACAAAATTTAGTCTATAAGCCTGATTTCTAACTCATCGCGCCAAGGTTAAGTAATGTAGCAAATTTGCACGATTTTTACATAGACTATTTCAGTAAATACTGCATACTTTTTAAGCATTATCCATTTTTGTATATTCTATTTAATGATAAAGAAATGCAAAAACCTTATTTTTAATTCTAAGCTTTCTGCGCAATAGTATTTAACAATAATTTCTATTTCAATAATCGAGGGTTAGATCATGACATTACGTTTAGGCGATACCGCACCAAATTTCCAGCAAGAATCAAGTGAAGGTTCAATCGATTTTTATGATTTCTTGGGAGATCACTGGGGCATTTTATTTTCACACCCTGCTGACTACACGCCAGTATGTACAACTGAACTGGGTTTTACCGCAAAACTTAAAGATGAATTTGCAAAACGTGATGTCAAAGCGATCGCACTTTCGGTAGATGATGTTGAATCACACAAAGGTTGGATTAATGATATTAATGAAACACAAAATACTACCGTCAACTTTCCAATCTTAGCGGACAAGGATCGTAAAGTTTCTACCCTTTATGATTTTATTCACCCCAATGCCAGTGAAACTGTGACTGTGCGCTCTTTGGTTATTATTGATCCAAATAAAAAAGTGCGTTTGATTATTACCTATCCAGCATCTACAGGACGTAATTTTCATGAAGTTTTACGTGTGATTGACTCATTGCAACTGACAGATAATTATAAAGTTGCAACACCTGCCAACTGGCAACAAGGTGATGATGTCGTGATTGTGCCAAGTATTAAAGATGAAACCGAACTCAAAGAACGTTTCCCAAAAGGATACACGGCGGTTAAACCTTATTTGCGTTTAACACCACAGCCGAATAAATAAGACACTGAATAAAAATAAAATTTAAATGCTAATCTAAGTCATTAAAACTCTAAGCAATTAAACTCTAAGTAGTTAAAACCTTAAACCTAGTATTTGATCACTCTATACTAGGTTTTTTCTTAATTGATTGAAGGTATCAGTCCTATATCATGAGATGTCAAATTGAATGATATTTTGTATGCTTCATCGATGGTCTTGTTTTAAAAATTTCAAACCAAGCTGCTAGATTGGGATATTGAGCTTTCCAATCCAATTCACCATTTCTAAAATTAAATCCTAGATAATCTAAAATACATGCAGTAGCAATATTGCCTAATGAAGGTATTTGATTATTTTCATGATATTTTTCTTCTAAAAAAGCCAAGCTTGCATGGATAATCTTCCATGATTTTTCAATTAATTTTTGGTCTCTATGGATTTCAATTTTTTCATTTTCATAAACAATGCGATCAACTGAAGCCACCATTCCATCCGCTAAAGCTTCCAATTGAAGTTGAATGATTTGATCAGCTAATGCATTTGGATAAAGTTGATTTGCAGGATTTAAGCTGTTGAGATATTTACAGATCACTGACGAATCAAAAAGAGATCGTTGATCATCTAAAACAAGTACAGGAACATCTGCTAAGGGATTGAGTTGAATCAGATTTCGATGGGTTTCTGGATGAATCTGATTCATATCAATATTCGCATGTAGAGCTAACTCTTCAATGACGATCCTGACTTTTCGAGAAAAAGGCGAATAATGTGAATAATAAAGTTTCATAACAACTCCTTTTCTCGACTTCAGATTTGATTCAAATTACATTTGAGTATTTTATTACCAATAATTTTCTACTGCGATATTGCCCTCTCCACGACGATTCATGGTCAATCCTCGTGCTTTTAAGGCATCTTTTGTATCGTCAACCATTTGCGGATTTCCACAAAGCATGACATGTGTCGTTTCAGGATTAAAACTGATACCAACCGCCTGCTCTAGTTCACCATTTTCAATTAAAACTGGCAAACGATCATGTAAAGGCGCATTTGGATCACGAGTAATGATTGGTACGAATTTAAAACCGGTATGCCCTTCACCAAAACTATCCGCGATCTCTTGAATACGTTCAACATAAGCAAGCTCTGAAGCAGTACGTACACTATAGACCAAGGTAATCGATGAATATTTCGACCAAGTTTCAAAATCCTGTAGCATCGATATAAATGGTGCAAGCCCCGTTCCTGTCGCAAGCAACCATAGATCATGTGGCATCGGGACTTGGTAGCGAGCCAAGGTAAGAAAACCATAGGGAATTTTTTCTAGATAAAGCTCATCACCAACTTCTAGATGCTGCAAATTTGATGTAAATGCGCCATCAGGCACTACGATAGAAAAAAACTCTAAAGTTTCATCGAAAGGAGATGACACCACAGAATATGCTCTCACCACCAAATCATCACCGACTTTTAAGCCGATTCGAGCAAATTGTCCTGCGGTAAATTTAAAATGAGCGGGTCTTGTCATGGTAAAACTAAACAAATTATTGGTCCAACGATGTACAGACAAAACTTTTTCTAGACTAAATTTTTCAATTGACATGATTTCTACGTGGCACGAAGGATACAGCTCATGGTAGCATGACACGATAATTTATGACTATTTTTAAAATGTTAAGGCTACATCCATGCGCATGACATTACGCCAATTGGCTGTTTTTGTAGCAGTCGCTCAAGAGGGTACCGTGACTAAAGCTAGTGACGCTGTCAGACTTACTCAAAGTGCTGCGAGTATGGCTTTAGCTGATTT
Source organism: Acinetobacter gerneri DSM 14967 = CIP 107464 = MTCC 9824 (assembly GCF_000368565.1). Taxonomy (GTDB): domain Bacteria; phylum Pseudomonadota; class Gammaproteobacteria; order Pseudomonadales; family Moraxellaceae; genus Acinetobacter; species Acinetobacter gerneri. The sequence continues at coordinate 17,269 of NZ_KB849545.1, forward strand.
AGAAGATGGTCTTGGTGCACCATTGTTCGACCGCTTAGGTAAACGATTACAACTCAATGACTTAGGCCGTTTTTTACTTCCACAAGCTTTGGAAATATTGGGGCGCTGTGAGGCTTTTGAGCAAGCAGCCAAAGGTGAACTACAAAGTATTGATCTTCGAATTGGGGCAACGCTAACCATCAGTGACTATTTGATGCCTGATCTCATGGCTGGCTTTTTACAACTTCAGCCACAAGCACATTTGCAGTTACAAGTGGGCAATACTAGACAAATGATCGAAGCAGTTAACCAATTCCAATTAGATTTGGCATTGATTGAAGGTTCTTGTCATCTTCCACAGTTGCAATGTATCCATTGGCGTGATGATGAGCTTGCCGTTTGCTGCTCACCCGACCACCCTCTCGCACGACTTGATCGTGCACTTGATATCCAAGATTTTAAAGATGTTGAATGGATCTTGCGTGAAGAAGGCTCAGGAACTCGTGAAGTTTTTGATAATGCAATTTTACAAGATGTTCCAGATGCAAAAATTCGCCTGACTTTGGGTCACAATGAAGCAATTTTAAAAATCGTTGCTGGAGGTTTGGGAATGTCGTGTATTTCCAAACTTGCAATTGAACCTCTGCGTGAAAAAGGTCAATTGGTGATATTAAATACGCCATTTTGGCAACTGACACGCCCATTGTTTATGTTGGTTCATCGTCAAAAATACCAAGGACCTGGACTTAAAGCATTTATGAGTTTCTGTGAAAACAATCGAGTTTTTTAATGACTTGAATGATATTCCGAAAAATATTAGATGTTGAAATGTATTTACGTTCCAATACTAATCCAAGAAATAAAAAATGAGGCTAATATTAAGCCTCATTTTTTGTGATTTTTAATGTGATCTTTCGTTTAGTCTTTTTGAACACTACCGAAAATTTTATCACCTGCATCACCTAGTCCTGGCACGATATAACCATTTTGATTTAGACCATGATCAACAGAAGCAGTAAAGATCATCACATCAGGATGTTTCTCTTCTACTTTTTTAATCCCTTCTGGCGCAGCAACCAACACCATGACACGGATATCTTTACAACCACTTTCTTTGAGTACATCAATCGCAGCAATCAACGATGAACCTGTAGCAAGCATTGGATCAATAATCATTGCTAAACGGTTTTGCACATCAGGTACTAATTTTTTGTAATAAGTACGCGCTTGCAATGTTTCTTCATCACGTTCTAAGCCAAGGACAGAAACTTTTGCACTCGGGATTAAATTAAGGAAACCATCAAGCATACCAATACCAGCACGTAAAATCGGCACGACTGTGATTTTTTTACCTGCGATACGCTGAGCTATAACTTTACCATTCCAACCATCAATTTCATGGTCGCACATAGGTAAATCTTTTGTTGCTTCATAAGTCAGCAACATAGTGACTTCTTGAGCTAATTCACGGAAATTCTTGGTACTAATATCAGCACGACGCAATAAACCTAATTTATGACGAATGAGCGGATGGCGAATTTCTTGTATGGGCACGGGAGAACACCTAAAAACTACAATATAATTACATTATTATAAGACTTTTTTTAACAGATAGACAAAAGCCCCCATATTTATGGAGGCTTTTTTTGTTACAGAGCAGCTAAATGATTAATTCATGCTTTGTTGCAACATACCAATAACGAATTGTTGTAACTCAGGAGAAATCACAAAACCTGCCATACGAGCAACTTGGATTACTGGATCTGGATATACACCGATGAGCAATACTAGAGCTGCTGCACCGAGAACCATGATACCACCAACTTTTTGACCCCAATGTTTTTCAGCGTCAATACGTGGAGTATCTGGTGGTGTCATGTATAACACAACCATTACACGCAAATAGTAATACAAACCAATACCACTACCTACGATAACCATAGCAGCCAAGAACCAATGACCAGTTAATACGGTATTTTTGATAACCAAGAATTTACCGATAAAACCAGCAGTCAATGGAATACCTGCCAAAGACAACATCATTACAGTCAATGTTGCTGACAAGATTGGACGACGCCAGAATAAACCACGGTAATCAGCCAAACTTTCTGCTTCGTCATTATTGTTATAAGGACTAGACATCAAGGTCACAACACCAAATGCACCAATTGTAGTCAATGTATATGTAATCACATAAACACCGATCGTGTCATAAGTTGCGAAACCAGGAATGGTCAAAAAGTTTTCAGGGCTTGTGCTGATCAAAGCAACAATCACATAACCAAAGTGAGCAATTGAAGAGTATGCCAAGATACGTTTCAAGTTAACTTGACGTACTGCAAGCATGTTACCCACAAGGATTGAAAGTACTGCAATGATCGCAAGAATCATTTGCAAGCTTCCAGCAATCACCATACCTGATGAAAGCGCATAGCGAATGAATAGACCAATCATTGCAACTTTAGCAACAGTAGCAAGGAACGTTGCAATCGGCGCAGGAGCACCAGCATAAACATCAGGAGTCCATTTATGGAATGGCGCTAATGACAATTTAAAACCAACTGCAAAAATGATCAATCCAAGACCGATTACAACTGCTGGTTGACTAAATGCAAAGAGTAACTTCGTTGGTTCAAGCGCGAAGCTTAGGCTACCTGTATAGGCATAGATATAAGCCATACCCATCAACATCATTGCTGATGCTGTAGCTGAAAGCACTAAGTATTTGATACCAGATTCAAGTGATTTCTCACGTTGATAGGTATAAGCCAACAAGCCATATACAGGAATTGACATCAATTCTAAACTGATAAAGAACGATGCGTAGTGAGTACTTGCAACCATTAACATTGCACCAGCAACTGATGCCAACATTAAGATATAAAGTTCTTCGCGATTGTCTTTATAAGTTTCGATATATGCATGTGACAAAGTACAACATGCGAGTGCTGCAATTAAGATAACCACCTGATACAAAGCTGCAAATGGATCAACGATAAATAGACCCATTACATTGTTCGGTGCAATCCCGACATACATTGTATAGATAAGTAAAATTGCAGCTGCGTTTAAGCCGACCACTGATGTTGTAGCAATCAAGTTATGGTTACGCTTGATTGAGGTCAAAATCATGACCACGACCGCGGTTAATGCCACGATCATCACAGGAGCCAATGGCATAAGTTCAGAGAATGAAATTGTGAAGTTCATGGCTTATCGGATCTCCACATTTTGTTGAGTTGCAACTTGTTGAGTTGCGTCAACGACTTCATGAACAGGAAGATAGCTATTCGCGATCCATTGCATGCTTGAATTTGAAACATCCAAGAATGATTGTGGATACATACCGAGCCATACCAAACCAAGCGCACAAATCAAGAGTAATAAGATTTCACGAGCAGTTAAGTCTTTAATCGGATTCGCACTTTTTTGAGCTTCCGTTGGAGTTCCAAACAATGTGCGATGAATCAAGATCAAGCCATACAAACCAGCAAAAACTAAGCTTACTGCAGCGATAATGGTAAACGTAGGGAATTTAGCAAATGAACCCATCATAATCAGGAATTCACCGATAAAGTTACCTAAACCTGGTACACCCACCAAAGCAGCAATAAAGAACATCAAGAAGAATGATAAATATTGTACTTTGCCACGTAGACCACCCATCAAACGCATATCACGCGTATGAAGACGCTCATACACTTGACCACACATAATGAACAATGCAGCAGATGATAAACCATGTGCCAACATCATAATCATGATGCCTTGGAAGCTGATGATGTTACCTGCGTACAATGCAAGTAAGATAAAGCCCATGTGCGAAATAGATGTATACGCAAGTAGGCGTTTCATATCGGTTTGTTGGAAAGCACACCAAGCGCCGTAGAACACACCGATTAAACCAAACACAATCGCGATATCAGCAAACTGAGAAGATGCCGCTGGGAAGAATGGAAGCACGAAACGAAGTAAACCGTACGCAGCTGTTTTGATCAAGATACCTGCCAAGTCGACAGAACCAGCTGTCGGTGCTTGAGCATGTGCATCTGGTAACCAACCATGAAGTGGGAACACTGGAAGTTTTACAGCAAAACCAATGAACATACACACCATGAATGCATAAGCAATATGAGGAGCTTCTGCATCAAGCGTACGAGCAACTTGCATTAAGAAGTTATAGTCGAAGCTGATTTGTTGTCCACCAGTCAAGATATAGCCATAAACGACTAGACCTAAAATACCGATTAACATGATCAAACCAGCAACTTGGGTATAAATAAAGAACTTAGTTGCAGCGTATACACGTGATTTATTTTCAGATCCGTGATGACCCCAAAGCGCGATCAAGAAGTAGATCGGAACGAGCATCATCTCCCAAAAGAAGAAGAATAAGAATAAATCAATCGCAAGGAATACACCGATTACCCCACCCAATGACCATAAAAGGTTAAGGTGGAAGAAACCAACGTTCTTTTGGATTTCACCCCAAGAACAGCCGACTGCCAAAATACCGAGTAATGCAGTTAAGCCTACCATTAGGATAGATAGACCATCGACAGCAAGGTGAATATGAATACCTAAAGATGTAATCCAAGGAAGATCAAATTCTGCTGCCCAAGTTGGAGCTGCTTGCCCCAACTCAAATGAATAATTACCTTGACTCCAAAGCGCGATGGTCAATCCTAAAGTAATGACCATACCAATCAGCGCGATGTAACGCGGTAAATGGTCGTCGAGCTTGTCGACTAACCAACATAAGAAACCTGCAATGAACGGTACGAGGATCAGTGCGGGTAAAATCAAATTGTTTGCACTTTCCATCTTATTTCCCCACTACCTGAATCACGATCAAGATCATCAGTAAAACCACAACACCGAGTGACATACTTGATGCGTATTCACGAAGCGAACCAGTTTGACGTGAGCTTGTAAATTTATGACCACCTTCCACAATTGCTGGAAGTACAAGCCATAAATTGTCAATTGGATCACGACCAAGGATTTTCGCTAAAAGTAAATAAGGTTTAACGAATACGATGTTATAGAGCGCATCAAAACCAAATGCGTTACGTAAAATATTTGCAAGACCTGCACCAAAACAAGTATTGGCGAAAGCTTTGACTGCTTTATAAGCAAAAGCAAATAAAATGATACCAACTACAAGACCCGCAAGCGCAATACCTACAGCTGTATATTCAGCATTGTGCATGCCAGATTCAAGTGCTTCAGGCACGTTGAACATTGGGATTTTTGCAGAAGTTAAGATTTTTGCTACTGGCTCTTTAAGCAATGCACCTACGGCAGTCGAAAGCACTAACAAAATTGAAAGTGGACCCCAGTAAGTAACGCCTTTGATCTCGTGATACGGTGTTTTTTCTTCGCCGAAGAATACAACCCAGATAAGACGGAAAGTATAGATAGACGTTAAGAATGCACCAACAACACCAGTCCAGTACAAGCAGTTATACAATGCAACATTTTGACCTTGAACCCAAACTGCGCCTAAGATCGCATCTTTTGAGAAGAAGCCCACAGTAATAAATGGAATTGCTGCAAGAGCACCACCACCAATCGCAAAGCATGCGAAAAGGAATTTATTACGTTTGAACAAGCCACCCATTTTGAAAATGTTTTGTTCGTGGTGGAAAGCCAAGATCACCGCACCAGAAGACAAGAATAATAATGCCTTGAAGAATGCGTGTGCCAACATGTGGAACAAACCTGCTTGGTATGCTTCTGCACCCACAGCCATAAACATATAACCAAGCTGACTCATTGTTGAGTAAGCCAAAATACGTTTGATGTCTGTTTGAACAAGTGCTGCAAAACCAGCCACAATCAATGTCACTGCACCTGTGATTGAAATGAACTGAAGAACTTCAGGTGCCATTTGAAACACAGTATAAGTACGGCAAGTTAAATAAACACCTGCTGTAACCATTGTTGCTGCGTGGATCAATGCTGAAACTGGTGTAGGACCAGCCATCGCATCTGCAAGCCAAGTCTGTAATGGGATTTGCGCTGATTTACCAGCAGCACCCAAGAACAACATTAAGGCTGTCCAAATTGCTAGTGAATGATTGCCTGCTAGTACAGTGTGTGCATTTTCAACGATTGTCGCTGTATGCAAAGTACCAAATTCTTGGTAAAGCAAGAACAATGCGATAAGTAAAAATACGTCACCAACACGAGTTACAGTAAATGCTTTGATCGCAGCCAAACCATTGCTTGGATTTGCATAATAAAAGCCAATCAATAGGTAAGAACAAAGACCAACACCTTCCCAACCTAAGAATAAAAGTGCCAAGTTGTCGCCCAAAACGAGGACCAACATACTTGCAACGAATAGGTTGAAATATGAGAAGAATCGTGCAAAGTCTTCTTCACCGCGCATATACCATGCAGCGAAAATGTGAATAAGGAAACCTACACCTGTGATCATCCCCATCATCAATAATGATAGACCATCAAGTTGTAAGCTAATGCCCGGCGCAAAGTTACCTGCGCTGAACCAAGTCCAAAGATGTTGAGTTTGAGAAACTGAACCGTTATTGACAAAGTCCATCCCTGCAATCAAGGCAAACAATGCAGATAAACCAACTGCACCAACACCAATAATGGCAGACACTTTTTCAGGAAGGTTGTTACGCCCTGCCGCTAATAAAACAAAACCGATTAGCGGAAATAAAATCGTTAAATATAAATAACTCATCCGCGCATCTCACTAGCAGCATCCACATCCAAATGATGGAAGCGATGATAAAACTGAAGGACGATCGCAAGACCGATACAAGCCTCTGCAGCTGCAAGTGTCAAAATCAAGATAAACATGATTTGACCATCTGGCTGCGCCCATGCACTGCCTGCTGAAACAAATGCAAGCGCTGCTGCATTCATCATGATTTCAAGGCTCATTAACATGAATAAAAGATTGCGACGTACCATCACACCGTAAAAACCGAGTGCAAAAAGAATCGAAGCAACGATCAAACCATGTTCTAGAGGTATGTTACCCATTGTTCTTTCCCTCATTTGCACTTGGTTCACGTTTGCCTAAGTGGAATGCTGCAACAACTGCTGCAAGCAATAACATAGCGGCTACTTCGACCAATAATAAATAACGAGTAAAGAGTGCTTGACCTACAGCTTTAGGACCGATCACTGCTTGACCCATCATCGCATTTGACTGTGTATCGCCATAACCAAGCATCCACACTAGACACAAACCGAGTAAGAAGCTCATCAATGCTGGATATGCCCAAGTGGTCGAAGTGAGCCATTTCGACTCTTGCTCCATAGTGTGTGAACCTAAGTTCAACATCATCACCACAAACACAAACAACACCATAATCGCGCCTGCATAAACGATAATCTCAAGTGCACCAGCAAACGGCGCACCAATGATGAGAAAAATCCCTGCTACAGCAAGCAGTGATACGATCAAGCTCAATAAAGCATGAACGGGATTCGTGTTAGTCACAACACGAACCGTAGAAACGATGGCCACGAGAGCCATTAAATAAAATGGCCACATCATGGTAATAAGCTCCGTACATCGACAGGCGCGCTTTCACGTTGCGCTTGACCCTTGTCTTTACCGTTAATTGCCATACCTGTTACACGATAGAAGTTATAATCAGGATATTTACCCGGACCAGAAATGAGTAAGTTTTCTTTCTCATAAACCAAGTCTTGACGAACATATTCGCCTAACTCGAAATCTGGTGTAAGTTGGATCGCGGTTGTTGGACATGCTTCTTCGCACATACCACAGAAAATACAACGAGAGAAGTTGATACGGAAAAACTCTGGATACCAACGACCATCTTCTTTTTCAGCTTTTTGTAAAGAAATACAACCAACTGGGCATGCAACCGCACAAAGGTTACACGCTACACAACGCTCTTCACCATCTGGATCACGTGTCAGCACGATACGGCCACGATAACGTGGTGGCACAATCTCTTCGGCTGGCACTTCTGGATATAAAATCGTGTCACGTTTACGTGTTACATGGCTAAAAACCATGAATAACGTACGAACGATTGATCCTACTCCAGCTAGAATTTTATACATTTTGTACTCCCTGCTGTCCTAGGCTTGATTCATCAGAATCACAGCACCAGTCACCAAAAGGTTAACGAGCGCAAGTGGTAAACACACTTTCCAACCAAAATTCATTACTTGGTCATAACGAGGACGCATTAGAGAACCACGTGCCAAGACAAACATCATTACAAAGAATGCTGTTTTAATGATGAACCAGAATGCTGGTGGAATGAATGAGATTTCTAAATTGAATGGCGCTAACCAACCACCGAAGAATAAAGTCACGATAAGTGCTGAAATCAAGATGATGTTGACGTATTCAGCTACGAAGAACATCCCCCATTTCATACCACCGTATTCTACGTGGTAACCTTCTGCCAATTCTTGTTCGGCTTCTGGTTGGTCAAATGGGTGACGGTGAGTTACCGCAACACCCGCAACCACAAATACCATGAAACCAATGAACTGAGGTACGATAAACCAAACATCACGCTGAGCTTCTACGATGTCACGAAGGTTAAATGAACCTGCTATCGCAACAACACCCATTAACGAAATCCCTAAGAACACTTCGTAAGAAATCGTTTGAGCTGCTGAACGTAAACCACCAAGTAATGCATATTTGTTGTTTGAAGACCAACCACCAAATAACACGGCATATACCGCAATACCCGCCATTGCCATAAAGAACAATAGACCGATGCTCATATCCGCCACGCCCAAATATGGGCTTACAGGAATGACCATGAATGACATCACCGCAGTTGCCATCGCAACTGCAGGAGCCAAACGGAAAGTTAATTTATCAACAAACTTTGGTGTCCAGTCTTCTTTGAACATGATTTTAAGCATGTCGGCAACGATCTGGAACATACCGCCAGGACCAACACGGTTAGGACCGTAACGGTCTTGCCATAAACCGAGCAAACGACGCTCGATAAATGACATTAACGCTGCCATCAAAACCACAACCAACAAGATAACGATGGCTTGGATCACGCTATACGCGATTGGCCAATCCTGTGCCCATGTTGGTAGGGCGCGTAAAGTTTCATTCATGATTACACTCCTACCGCAACAGAAACAGGTTCAGCAAGAGATACCGTAGGTGCTTGACCCACTGGGTAACCAATATAACCTGCAGGCAAATATTCAATGACTTGTACAGGAAGACGAATCGAAGTCTCACCTGATTTCACTGTAATGGTTTGGCCATCTTGAACATTTAAGCGTGTCGCATCTTGTTCACCCAATGCAAATGCCGCTTCAGGAATACGCGATTCCATTGCTGGTGTTTTCACAGTAAATTCACCAGAAGCGAAAATGTGATGCATTGGTACTAAACGGAAGCTTTCAGGGTTAGCCACAACAGCCGTTGGTGCTACATAGCTACGCGCTGGACGTTTTGCTAAACGATCAAATAAACGAATACCTGAATCACCACCGATCAAATGACCACCCACTTCATCTTGGTATTTATTCCAAGATTGTGGAGAGTTCCAACCTGGTGCCCATGCAAATGGTACAAGTGAAGATGCTTTTTGTGGACCAACATAACCTTCCATAGAGAATGTTAATGCTGAATCGACATCGACAGGTTGTTTTGGCTCATGTACAGAAATCGGCGCACGCATTGCAGTACGGCCAGAATAACGACGTGGTTCACGTGCAATTTTCAAGCCTTGAACACGGTAACCCGCATCTGGTGCAACATCTTGAATCGCTTCAAGTACTGGTACATTTTTAACAACGCTTTCAATTACATCGTCAAGTAATGTCCAAGAAATAGCTTTACCTTTCACACCAGTTTCAATGGCATGCAACCAACGCCAAGATTCTTTGATGGCATATTCTGGTTTGTAATAGCTTGGGTCATAAACTTGATAGAAACGTTGTGCACGACCTTCTTGGCTAACTACTGTACCGTCACCTTCAGCGAAGCTTGCAGCAGAAAGTACCACATCAGCAACTTTGACAGTTTCAGTTTCAGAATGATCTAAAACAATGACTGTTTTCGCTTTTGCTAATGCTGCTTTGACTTGAGTCGCAGGTAAACGACGGAACAAATCATTTTCAATGATCACAACTGAGTCATAATCTTGAGCAAATGCTTGTTCTAAACTTAAGCCACCGAACAATGCCAAGCCCATTGAGTTCACTTCAGGAACAACGAGGCTTAAACCTGCATTTGCACCTAAGTTTTGAGTTAACTCAGCAGCAGCTTCCATGATCGCAGGATCTTGTAAGCTTGTACCCGCAATGATCAATGGTTTTTTAGCAGCTTTTAAAGTCTCTGCAATCGTCTGTGCAAATGCTTTAGCCGCATCATCTAGACCATTAACCGTTTCACCTTTAACGCTTGCTGCAACAGCAAAACCTAGACGTGCAATATCATTAGGAGAAGCAACAACTTCACCTTCAGCGATATCCGCTAAACGTGTTTGAGTTGCAGCTAAGATATAAACTGGAGATTTTGCATCTTGACCAATACGTTTAACTGGTTCAGCTAACCAATCTTGTGTACGACGATCTGCAGCCATTTGTTTTGCTTTGTTTTTCGCTGATTGGCGAACAGACAAAGCCATACGTGGCGCAGTTTGCGTTAAATCTTCACCCAAGATAAGGACAGCATCATAGCTTTCAATCTCACGCATATTCGGGTTGTAAATACCCTCTGTTTGCATGATAGATGCAGCCAATTCAACGAGATTTTGCTCTTTTTGAGACATCCCTGTTGAATAGTTGTCTTGACCAACCAATTCACGAAGTGCGTAGTTTGATTCTAAGCTTGCACGTGGAGAACCGATACCAAGAACTTTTTTGCCTTTCACATCTGCAATCACATGATCAAGTGCTTGATCAACAGAAACAGTTGTTACTGAACCATTAGCACGAAACTGTGGTTGACGGGGACGATCTGCACGATTGACATAACCTGTACCGAAACGACCTTTATCACACAAGAAGTATTGGTTTACAGAACCGTTAAAGCGGTTTTCAACACGGCGAATTTCACCATAACGTTCACCCGGAGAAATGTTACAACCAGAAGCACAGCCTTGGCATACGCTAGGCGCATACTGCATGTCCCATTTACGGTTATAACGCTCAGAATGAGTCTTATCAGTAAATACACCTGTTGGACAAACTTCAGTCAAGTTACCTGAGAATTCAGATTCTAAAGCACCTGATTCTGGACGACCAAAGTAAACACGTGACGCATTTGCATAAACACCAAAGTCCGTACCACCAGCATAATCTTTGTAGTAACGAACACAACGGTAACATGCGATACAACGGTTCATTTCATGCGCGATGAACGAACCCAATTCTTGGTTGTAATGCGTACGTTTAGTGAAACGATAGCGACGACGGTCGTGACCAGTCATCACAGTCATATCTTGTAAATGACAATGACCGCCCTCTTCACAGACTGGACAGTCGTGTGGGTGGTTTGTCATTAAAAATTCAACGATAGATTCACGAAAATCTGTCGCTTCTTTGTCTTCGATCGAGATATAAGTATTGTCAGAAGCAGGCGTCATACATGACATCACCAAACGACCACGCGTATCATCTGCGTTTGCGTATTGTTTGACGGCACATTGACGGCAAGAACCAACAGAACCTAAAGCTGGATGCCAACAAAAATATGGGATGTCGATACCAAGGCTCAAACAAGCTTGTAGCAAGTTTTCCGAGCCATTGACTTCGTAGTCTTTTCCATCGACATGAATTGTAGCCATAGTCGAATTCCTTAAGCTTGTTCTACGTTGCTGGCTTGAGCTGCGGGCTGGCTTGCCACTTTAGCTTCAAACTCGCTACGGAAATGTTTGAGTGCGCCCATAAGCGGCTCCATCGCACCCGGTGCGTGGGCACAGAAAGTTTTCCCGATCCACAATTTACGAGTCAATTCTTGTAAATGATCGATGTCTTCTTTCTTACCTTCGCCTGATTCAAGTGCTTTCAGCGCTTTTACAGCCCATGGCAAACCGTCACGGCAAGGTGTACACCAACCGCAAGATTCACGCGCAAAGAATTCTTCTAAGTTACGGGTTGCAGAAACCATACATTGAGTTTCATCAAACACCATAAGCAAACAGGTACCTAAACGAGAACCCGCTTTCATAATGCTTTCAGAATCCATTGGAAGATCAATATGTTCTGCTGCAAGGAAATCGGTAGATGCCCCACCCGGTAACCACGCTTTCAAAGTAAGACCATCACGCATACCACCTGCATGATCTTCAATCACTTCACGTGCTGTCGTACCAAATGGCAATTCCCAAAGACCTGGGAATTTCACCTTACCTGATGCACCGTAGATTTTTGTACCTGGATCTTTAGATTTACCTTCAGATAAACCGATATACCATTCTGGACCACGAAGCATAATTGCTGGTAAGTTATTGAACGTTTCTACGTTGTTCACAATCGTAGGACGACCCCAAGCACCTGCAACTTGTGGGAATGGCGGTTTAGTACGAGGGTTTGCACGGCGACCTTCAAGCGAGTTAATCAATGCAGTTTCTTCACCACAGATATAACGCCCTGCACCTGTATGCACATGTAGGTCAAAGTTCCAGCCTGTACCTAGGATGTTTTCACCCAAATAACCTTTAGCGCGAATTTGCTCTAAAGCTTCATTTAAGTAACCAGCCGCTTCGATGTATTCACCACGAATAAAGATATAACCTTGAGTTGCTTCAAGGGTATAACCTGCAATCAACATACCTTCGATCAATTGGTGAGGAAGTCTTTCCATCAACAAACGGTCTTTAAAAGTACCCGGTTCCATTTCATCGGCATTACAGATGAGGTAACGAGGACCACCATCATTTGGCGCCATAAGCGACCATTTAATACCTGCTGGGAAACCTGCACCACCACGACCTTTAACAGTCGCAGCTTTAACCACTTCCAGCACCTCAGCAGGTTGCATAGAAATCGCTTTTTTAAAGCCAGCATAACCTTCGAGCGCTTCGTAATCATCTGCATTACGAACGTGTTCTTGTTTGCTCAAACGCCATGTTAATGGATGAGTTTCTGGGTTACCGTCGCCATAAATTGGTTTTGGTTCAGTATTCATACATACTTCTCCAATAACTGTTGAATTGATGTCACTTCAACCAAACCGTGAGTATCTTCATCAATCATAAGGGTTGGACCTTTATCACAGTTTCCAAGACAGCAAATCGGAAGTAGTGTAAAACGACCATCAGCTGTCGTTTGACCAAACTGGATACCGAGTTCACGTTGGAAAGCTTCAGCTAAAGTTTCCGCGCCCATTAAGAAACAAGCGATAGAATCACATAATAAAATTACGTGACGACCTACAGGCTGGCGATAAATACGATTATAGAAAGTGGCAACACCTTCCAAATCAGCAACACTAATCGTAAGTACTTGCGCAATCGCATTGAGCTGTGCGTCATCTACCCAACCATTACGGCGCTGTACACACTTCAACGCATCCAAAGATGCTGCACGTGGGTACGGATAATGGCTAATGTGATGTTGAATGTCATGAATTTCTTCAGAAGTCAAAATTCCTTCAACATTCACACGTGGCTTTTTATCAGTCAAAATCATCATAATGCGTTTCCCCTAGCGATCCACGTCAGCCATAACGACGTCGATAGTCGCTAAATAAATGATCAAGTCAGATACAAGACTGCCGTTAATCACGGAAGGAATTTGCTGTAAGTGAGTAAATGTAGGCGTACGGATACGAGTACGATAGCTCATCGTAGATTTATCCGAAGTCATATAATATGTACTTGCACCTTTTACTACTTCTGCCATTACAGATGTTTCACCTGCAGGCATTACAGGACCCCATGACACGCTCAAGAAGTGCGTAATCAAAGTTTCAATATCTTGTAAAGTCTTATCTTTTGGTGGTGGAACTGCCAATGGATGATCCGCTTTATAAGGACCAGAAGGCATATTATCCAAGCACTGTTTTACGATTTTGAGCGACTCGTTGATTTCATGGTAATGCACCATGACACGAGCATACGCATCACCTTCGTATTCTAGAGGCACTTCAAAGTCGTAATTTTCATAGCCACTATATGGGCGATATTTACGAACGTCGAAATCAATACCTGTAGCACGAAGACCAGTACCTGTCACACCCCATGCCAATGCAGATTTTGCATCGTATTGAGCAACATTTTGTGTACGACCCATAAATACTGAGTTGCGAAGTGCAGCTGTGTAGTATTCATTCATACGTTTTGGCATCCATTCGAGAATATCGCGAATAAGTTTTTGCCAATTGTTTGGAAGGTCGTGCGCTGTACCACCGATACGGAACCATGCTGGATGCATACGGAAACCAGTGATCGCTTCAATCGCGTCATAGATTTTTTGACGGTCTGCAAACATATAGAATACTGGAGTCATACCACCCGCATCCTGAATCGCAGTACCGATATACAACAAATGGTTGTTAATACGGAACAATTCAGAAAGCATGACACGGATACATTGTGCACGATCAGGAACAGTAATTCCTGCAAGTTTTTCCACACCCATTACATAAGGCATGTTTTGCGCACAACCACCCAAGTAGTCAACACGGTCAGTATAAGGAATGAATGAATGCCAAGTTTGACGTTCAGCCATCTTTTCCACACCACGGTGGTGATAACCGATGTCAGGCACACAGTCTTTCACTTCTTCGCCATCTAACTGCAATACAACACGGAATGCACCGTGAGCAGATGGATGGTTAGGACCAATGTTCAAGAACATGAAGTCTTCGTCGTCATTACCGCGTTCAAGACCCCAATCTTCTGGAACGAAGCGAAGATGTTCTTGTTCAAAGTCTTGTTTCGCTTTGTCTTGCATGTACGGCGTATATTCAGTCGCACGAGCAGAGTATTCTTTACGAAGCGGGTGACCTTCCCAGTATGTTGGCAATAAAATACGACGTAGCATTGGATGCCCATCGAAGTTAATTCCAAACATATCGTATGCTTCACGCTCGTACCAGTTGGCATTTGGCCAAATATTGGTCGCCGTAGGAACATTCAAGTCACTTTCATTTAAAGCAACTTTAATACGAATATCTGTATTGCGTTCTAATGACAATAAGTGATAGAACACAGTAAAGTCAGATGCAGGCAATCCTTCACGGTGATTACGTAAACGCTCGTCTATTGCAGACAAGTCGAATAACATCACATAAGGACGAGCAACTGTACGCAAGAACATCAAAACTTCTTGCACACGAGCACGCTCTACCCAGACTGTTGGAAAATCTTCACAAGTCGGTTGCACGTAGAAGTTCTCACCAAATTTGGTTTTGAGCTCTTCTACAATTGCAAATGCTGGGCGCGAATCAACTGCAGTTGACTCTTCTGGCATAGCAATTTCAGTTTCAGCCATTGGCTTGGCTTCCTATTTAATACAAATTTTGTCAATTTTCCTGATGAACATACCTTTTGATATGTCAAAAACTCATCAAGAAATTTACTTAATTTCATCCATAGAACGTAAGTTTTTCACTGCAATACGCTGTGCATTCTTACGATCGCGTTCTGGCATCATCTTTGGCTTATATACTGGCTGAAGATCATCACCAATCACCGCAGAAAGCGGGCGACGTTCTAATTGAATTTGGTCTTGTAACAGCATTAATGCTTGGATCAATGCTTCTGGACGTGGAGGACAACCTGGCACATACACGTCAACTGGGATGATTTTATCAACACCCTGAACTACAGAATAGATGTCATACATACCGCCTGAGTTTGCACAAGCACCCATTGAGATCACCCATTTAGGCTCAAGCATTTGTTCATACAAACGTTGAATTACAGGTGCCATTTTTACAAAACATGTTCCTGCAACGATCATCAAGTCAGCCTGACGCGGTGAAGCACGAATAACCTCGGCACCGAAACGTGACATATCATGCACACCTGTTAAGGTCGTTGCATATTCTACGTAGCAGCAAGAAGTACCAAAGTTAAAAGGCCATACTGAATTTTTACGGCCCCAGTTCACAGCTGTATGTAAAACATCTTCTAGACGAGTCATGAAGATGTTTTTATTCACTTCTTCATCAAGTGGATCAGTTACAACTTGACGTTCTTGAAGCGGATACTGGTCAGCTTCTGGATTCGCACGGGTTAATGTGTATTTCATCCCGAGTTACTCCTTAACAGATGACGTAGTCGGTGTTTTAGATTTCACACGACCAGATGATTGAGCAGGAATTTGACCTGTAGGGTCTATAACCAACTCGTCAATAGAATTGAAGCGTGTAATTTCTGCTAGATCCATGTTCGCAGAACCAATCTTTCTTTGAACTCCAGCAGCTTTTCTACGATCTGTAGGTGACCAATCTAATGCACCAACTGCAATGGCGTATACCAATGCAATCAATAAATCGACCACAAAAACTACAACTGTTGCATAACCGAACCAACCCACTTCACGCACAGATGTAGACCATGCGTATAAATAAAGAGCTTCTAAGTCAAACACAACAAAGAAAATCGCAACAAGATAGAACTTAGCGGACAAGCGAATGCGTGCACCACCAGCACTCACTACGCCTGATTCAAATTGTTCTTGCTTCGCACGTCCCCATGATTTACCCCCAAGGAGTAAAGGAACTGTGAGCATAAAGACACAAAGAAATGTAACGCCGATCACGAAGGCAATAATTGCCCAGTCGTATGGAGTAATGGCACTCATGCGGGGATAACTCCTGGCAGGCCTAATTATTAACAAGAATGTATGTATTGGCCTTGTAAATACACCAAACACAAAATAAATCTTATCAATTGTACCTGATTTATGATTTACCTTGCTAGTTTATCAAGCTTAGTCTTTGGGATGATTTTTTAGCCAAAATTGATATTTTATGACAATTCGTATGATTCGCACTGGTTGTAATCGCTTTATCAAATACCTTTGATGTTTATTATTATTTTTTTAAATACAGTATTTAGGATTTTGATTAGAGAACATAAATCAGCAACTTATTTACACCCAACGTTCATCATTTCCCCTTGATTTACCATGTTTACAGTCATTTTTTGTACAATTATTCAGGCCGTAACTTTGAGTTTTTCAAATTTACTTTTGGTTACATTTATTTTTCACTTTCATTATGATTTTTTTTATTTTCATGAATGGTTTTAATGGAAAAATATCTCATTAAGAGAATCTGCTCGATTTTTATCACATTTTATACGCGATTCAACACAATTTATCCACGCTATGCAAGTTGTGCTGTTTTCTCTACAAAATCCTTAAGTTAATGTTTGTGCTCTTTAGATAAAGTTAATTAAGCTGCTATTTTTGCTGTCATTCTATGCTTTAGTATAATACTTGATCATTTGATTGATTTTTAATCAACTTTTTAAGTATTTATTTCAATTTTTTACCATGTTTTAATCATCTTTATACAAAGCTGAAAAATATAGCCTGTATGCTAATAAAAAATCGTAGTAATCAATTTAAATACAAATAATAAGGAGCATTTTTCATGAGCTTAGATTTCACGCATAAACCTGATTATTTCTTAAATGCGCAACTTTTAATGAATCACATTGTGAGCTATATCAAAAAGCATCCTGATGCAAATAATGCCATCTTTGATTTACGCGATATTTACGAGATTTTCCGCCAAGATCTTGCTTCAACAACAACCAATCTTGAAGGTATTTTAAATATTGCAGATGAATATCAAGTTGAAACGATCAATGGCGACGAAAAAATTATCAGTGGTTTCAATATTGATGCTGAAAACAATTCTTTATTGATTGATTTTAACCAAGCGGCTTTACAAGCATTACGTGATGGCAAGAATTTCATTCCACCTGATGCAACTTTGCATCAATAATTTTCCAGTCAAATCAAAATGCCAGCGATCATGCTGGCATTTTTTATGAAAGATATTTTCACGATTTCATTTTACTTCTTTTTCGCTTTAAAACGTTTTGCTGGCCAATACATGGTAAATCTTGCACCACCTAAGTTTGGACTCGCATCAACTTCAATTTTCCCACCAAACCAATATGCAATACGGCTCACAATTGATAAACCTAAACCATAACCACCAGAGGCACGTGTACGGCTATCATCTAATCGTGCAAATGCTTCAAATATTCGACTACGATCAGCCTCAGGGATCCCCGGTCCATCATCTTCAATGCAGACATAAGCCATATCCGTTTCAGTATTAATCCCACCACTGATACGCACTACATGATCACAGTAGCGAATGGCATTGCCGACTAAGTTTTGTACCACTCGATGTAAATAACGGCGCTCTGCATAAACCAGCACATCATTGGAAAGTGGCATCAACTGGATAGTTTTTTGAGTCTTCAATGCCTCTGTTTCAACTGCAACTTGATCGAGCACATCAAATAAAGGCAACTCTTCAAAATCAAGTGACGGTGTGCCCTGCTCTAGTTTGGCATAAGTCATGATCTCATCAATCAAAGTATTTAAAGCTTCGATATCTTTATCAATCATTTCCATCTGTTGCACGCGATACTCGTACTCATCTTCATCAGCGAGCATTTCCATACCAAATCGTATCCGTGCGACAGGTGTGCGAAGTTCATGTGAAACAGCGCGCATTAACTCACGCTGTGCTTCAATCAAACGCTGAATATGATCAGACATGCTATTATAACTTGATGCCAATGATGCCATTTCATCATTACCGTCAACATTTAAACGCAGTGATAAATCACCTGTTTTCATTTTGTTTAGAGCGTGATTAACCTGACGAATCTTGCGCTGCATTGGCACAATCAATCCATAAACCCCCAAACACAATAAGAACATACTGAGTAATGTAATGCCTGCTGCCAATTTAAATGGCATCCAGTTAAACATGGGGACAGGTCCCATTACCAAAACTTTGCCGGGCAAGTTTGCCATCGGCGCAACAATGGAAATGGTTGTACCATGCACTGTGGCACTATCACGATATAAAATCACATTTTGATCAGCACGTAAGCGACCTATTTGCTCAGAGTCCAAATTGGTTTGAGAAATATTTTCAATGCTGACCGGATAAGAGAAATGTTGACGGATTTTATTGAGATATTCTTCTTCTTGCCCAGGATAATACACCAAGTATTCCTGCACAAAGACCGGTAAGGCTTTCATTTGGCGTTCGCCAAATTTTGAATCTTTAGAATCAGCCTTTACATAAAGATAATGATGAGGATCGTTCTGGATCCCCAAAATCATATAAGCAACGCCCTGCTCTGCATCATAGCGAACAATGGCTTTTTGTTCTGAAATACGTTTTTCTTCGGAACGTGATAATTCAACTTTATTTGAATCTATATAATAGATTGGAAGCTCCAGTAAATCTGAAGCATCCGAGATCCAATCCATTTTTTGTTGTAGTGTTTTTTGCCGTGCAACACTTTCACCGATGACATAAGAAATCCCATCAGTGAGTGATTCACGATATTCTTGCGCACGTTGATAGTTGATAATTTGGACCAGTAAATAGCCAAACATCGCCACCAAAACCACAAGAATAACCAGCCCTGCATAAATTCGCAGGAAAATACTGTGCTTAAACACGTTGTGTTTCCCTTAAAAGGTATTTGAAATACCCAACCAAGATTTAATGAACCATTACAATCCGTTGGTTTCTTTCACAAACAAATAACCTTTACTACGTACAGTCTTAATACGTTTTGGATTTTCTGGGTCATCGCCAATTTTTGGACGGATACGTGAAATACGTACGTCAATCGAACGGTCTTGACCATCGTATTCAATACCGCGTAGACGCTCGAAAATATCTTCACGAGAAAGAATGCGCCCTGCATTTGAAGCCAACAACCATAACAAGTCATATTCAGCACTTGTGAAATCCACAAGATCGCCATTCAATGTTACTGAACGACCACCATTATCAATGACTAAATCATCAAATTCGATACGTTGAGCAACTTCATCATCCGTTGTTTTGTCTGTACGACGTAACAATGCACGGATACGAGCAAGCAAGACACGTGGTTGAACAGGTTTCGCAACATAATCGTCAGCACCCATTTCTAAACCAAGAACTTGGTCCATATCTTCAGTGCGTGCAGTCAACATCAAAATCGGTTGGTGATAATGTGGACGAACTTCACGACAAACGGTTAAACCATCAGCACCAGGTAGCATCACATCAAGCACAACCAGATCAGGTTGTTCACTAATGATACGACGAATCGCTCGATTTCCGTCTGGTTCAACGCCAACTTCCAAACCATTACGGATTAAATATTCTTGTGTTAAACGAGCAAGACGTTCATCGTCTTCTACGATCAAAATTTTTGGTAACTTTTCTTCTTGGCTCATCTATATGCCCCTGTATTGGATCTGGAGTCTGCCTTTAAAATCGGACAGATACGCCTCTTATGCTTTGCAATATACACACGTTTACATTGTAAACAAGACCCCATTCACCAAACTGATACATGACAGTGTAATTTTGTTATATTTTTTTTAATTATTGAATTCACTGATATTTTATTAAGCAGTTTATAAGCTTTATTCTATTTTTGTTGATTTTCCTCATTTTAGTTATTTTTTTAAACAATTTATTTCATTGGTCATATTCTGAGTAATTAAATTAAGCATTTTTAGTTATCCACAGAGTTATCTATAAGCATTTTTTTTAAGCTTTGCTATGCTATGCCCTTGCCTGCCAAGGCTTACACAAGAACAAAAAAAATAGGCGAAAAAACTTATAATTTTTTTTGATGCCTAGGTGAAATTTTTATAAAAAAGTCAATATTGATCTCACCTAAAAATTCCCGTATCTTGTGTCCTAAATTACATTAAACCACTAAGTCTTGTGTTTAACCTCAAATATCGTGACAACAAATAGTCCGATTCAAATGGTCCATAAACATAACAATGATGACAATGGAGCTAAGCTGACAATGAACGCGATTACAACCCCCGGTCAACTGCAGGTGATTAAACGCACCGGTGATGTTGCCCCTTTTGATGCAGATAAAATCTCTGTAGCGATTGGTAAAGCTTTTTTGGCTGTTGAAGGTCAACAAAGTGCTGACTCAAGTCGTATTCATGACCGTATTACACAATTAACAGAAATGGTCCTCAATACATTTACACGTCGTTTACCATCAGGTGGCACTATCCATATTGAAGAGATTCAAGATCAAGTTGAGTTGGCGTTAATGCGTACTGGAGAGCAAAAAGTTGCTCGTTCTTACGTGATTTATCGCGAACAACGTGCTGCGGCTCGTGGGCAAACAGGTGCAAATCATCACCCTACTCTACAAATTACAGATGCAAATGGTCAGCTACAGCCTCTGGATTTGAGCCACTTACAGACTGAAATTGCACAAGCAAGTGAAGGTCTTGAAGGTATTGATGTTCAAGCTATTGTCGATGAAACCATTAAAAACCTATATAACGGTGTAAAAGAATCAGATATCGCGACTACGATGATGATGGCAACTCGTACCCGTATTGAACAAGAACCTAACTATACTTATGTGACTGCACGTTTGCTCCGTAATGAGCTTGTTGCAACTGGTTTAGAGTTCTTGGGTCTTTCTAAAGATACTTTGGAAAATGATGCGCTCGAAACATTCTTGAAAAAAGGTGTTGAACTTGAGTTACTCGATCCAAAATTGCTTGATTATGATCTTAAAAAATTGGCTGCTGCGATCAAACCTGAACGTTCAAACCAATTTACTTATTTAGGTCTGCAAACTTTATTTGACCGTTACTTCATTCACTCAGACGGTATCCGCTACGAACTTCCACAATTGTTCTTTATGCGTGTATCTATGGGTCTTGCGCTCAATGAAGAAAACCGTGAAGAACGTGCAATCGAGTTCTATAACTTATTGTCTAGCTTCGATTATATGGCTTCTACGCCAACGTTGTTTAACTCAGGGACTTTGCGTCCACAGTTATCAAGCTGTTATTTGACAACAATCGGCGATGACTTGTATGACATTTATGGTGCAATGCGTGACAATGCCTTGCTTTCTAAATGGGCAGGCGGTCTAGGTAATGACTGGACTCCAGTTCGTGCGTTGAACTCATACATCAAAGGTACAAACGGTAAATCTCAAGGTGTAGTTCCATTCCTTAAAGTTGCCAACGATACTGCTGTTGCTGTAAACCAAGGTGGTAAACGTAAAGGTGCAGTATGTGCATACCTTGAAACTTGGCACTTGGACATCGAAGAATTCTTAGAACTTCGTAAAAATACAGGTGATGACCGTCGTCGTACTCACGACATGAACACTGCAAACTGGGTTCCAGATTTGTTCATGCAACGTGTGATCGAAGATGCTGAATGGACTTTATTTACACCATCAGAAACGCCTGATTTGCATGATTTGACTGGCGAAGAATTTGCTACTCGTTATGCTTATTATGAAGGTATTGCCAAAGAAAAGAATATGTTGCACAAGAAAATCCGTGCAAAAGACTTATGGCGTAAAATGCTTTCTATGCTCTTTGAAACAGGTCATCCTTGGATCACATTCAAAGATGTATGTAACTTACGTTCACCACAACAACATGTTGGCGTAGTGCATTCTTCAAACCTTTGTACTGAAATCACTTTAAACACCAATAAAGATGAAATCGCAGTATGTAACTTAGGTTCAATTAACCTTGTACAACATGTTCAAGGCGGAAAACTTGATCGTGAAAAATTGGCTCGTACAGTAAAAACTGCTGTTCGTATGCTCGATAACGTGATCGACATTAACTACTACGCTGTTGAACAAGCACGTACTTCTAACTTAAAACACCGTCCTGTCGGTATGGGTATCATGGGCTTCCAAGATGCTTTATATGAAATGGGTATGGGTTATGGTTCTGACGCAGCTGTTGAGTTTGCAGATGAATCAATGGAAGTGATCAGCTACTATGCAATCCAAACTTCTAGTGATTTAGCGGTTGAACGTGGCGTTTACTCTACATTCAAAGGCTCACTTTGGGATCAAGGTATTTTGCCAATCGATTCTTTAGACATCGTCGCAAAATCTCGCCCAGAACGTATGTTTGAAGTTGACCGCACACAACGTTTGGACTGGGATACATTACGTACCAAAGTTCAAAAAGACGGTATGCGTAACTCAAATGTGATGGCGATTGCACCGACTGCAACCATTTCAAATATTTGTGGTGTTTCACAATCAATTGAACCAACATTCCAAAACTTATATGTGAAATCTAACCTTTCTGGTGAATTCACAGTGATCAACCCGTACTTGGTACGTGCGCTTAAAGATCGCGGTCTTTGGGATTCTGTGATGGTCAATGACTTGAAACATTTCGAAGGTTCTGTACAAAAAATTGCACGTATTCCTGAAGAGTTAAAAGAAATCTTCGCTACAGCGTTTGAAGTTGAACCACGCTGGATCGTAGATGCTGCTTCTCGTCGTCAAAAATGGATCGACCAAGCACAATCTCTTAACCTTTACATCGCTGGTGCAAATGGTAAGAAATTGGACATTACTTACAAAATGGCTTGGTTACGTGGTCTTAAGACAACTTATTACCTCCGTGCTTTGGGTGCAACTTCTGCTGAAAAATCAACCATCAACACAGGTGCGTTGAATGCAGTAAAACCTGCAACTGTTGCAGCTCCTGCACCAGCGGTTGCAAAACCTGAAGTTCAAGAGGAAGACGGTTTTTCTCAAGCAGCTCCAGTGCCACAAGCATGTTCAATCGACAATCCTGATTGTGAAGCTTGTCAGTAATTTAATTTATACCTCCCCTAACCCCTCCTAAAAGGAGGGGGATGGATCACTTGTTTATTTAGGTGATATTTCCTCACTTAAAAGGAGAGAGATAGATCACTTGTTTATTTAGGTGATATTTCCTCTCTCAAAAGGAGGGAGATGAATCACTTATTTATTTGGTGATATTCCCTTTCTTAAAAGGAGAGAGATAGATCACTTTTATTTAGGTGATATTTCCTTTCTTAAAAGAAGGGAGACGGATCACTTATTTATTTGGTGATATTTCCTCTCTTAAAAGGAGGGGGATGGATCACTTTTTATTTAAGTGATGTCCCCTCTCCTTCAAGGAGAGGGTTAGGGAAAGGTTTTTAAAGAGGCTAAGAAATGTTCCATTTAAGTCATAACTATGAGTTAGGCGTAATCGCACTGATCTTAGCCTTTTTAATATTTTATATTCCGATCACCTATGCTTTCTTTGCGATTCGCAAACAACGGCGTAATCAAAATAAGTAGTGGGGAATTTGTGTTTAATGGTTAAAAACAATACACAAATCGACAAAACTTAATTTTGCTTACACAAAATGAGCGTATAGTAGCGACATCTTTGTTATCAAGATGTCCAGAACAGATATAAATAACGAAGAGAGAATGAAAATGTCTATCCTGAGTTGGGACGATTTTGAAGATGATGCACCGAAACAAGCTCCACAAGCTAACAAGTCTGCGCCCGTCGAACCGGAAAAAAAGACTGATTCGCAAGTGGTATCTGATGCACAGCCATCATCGCAGAATTTGGCAGCTGCACAATCCGTTGGAACCCATTCCAACCGAACAACAGATTCAACCGATTCGTTGGTTCGAGCATCTGAATCCCTAAAAAATCTTGATGTTGCACCTGGTTTAGAAGAGCTAGAAATGGGCGCTCAGCGTGTTCTAGTTGATGATAAAGCCATGATCAATTGCCGTGCTGACCTTAACCAGCTTGTTCCATTTAAATATGAATGGGCTTGGCAAAAATATCTAGATGGTTGTGCAAACCACTGGATGCCACAAGAAATCAATATGACTCACGATATCGCACTTTGGAAGTCTGAAAATGGCTTGACTGAAGATGAGCGTATTATCGTGAAACGTTCTTTAGGTTTCTTCTCTACTGCTGACTCACTTGTTGCAAATAACTTGGTTCTTGCGATTTATCGTTTGATTACCAACCCTGAATGCCGTCAATACATTTTACGTCAAGCATTTGAAGAAGCGATTCATACGCATGCTTATCAATACTGTATCGAATCTTTGGGTATGGATGAAGGTGAAATCTTCAATATGTACCGTGAGATTCCTTCAGTTGCACGTAAAGCGTCTTGGGGTCTGAAATATACACAATCTTTAAGTGATCCTACTTTTAAAACAGGTACACCTGAAGATGATCAACGTTTACTTCGTAACTTGATTGCATTCTACTGTGTACTTGAAGGGATCTTCTTCTACTGTGGCTTTACTCAAATCTTGTCTATGGGTCGTCGTAACAAGATGAGTGGTGTTGCTGAGCAGTTCCAGTACATTCTTCGTGACGAATCTATGCACTTGAACTTCGGTATCGATATGATCAACCAGATCAAAATCGAAAATCCACATCTTTGGAGTGCTGAATTCCAAGAAGAAGTGATTCAAATGATTCTTGAAGGTACTATGCTTGAAATCGAATATGCTCGTGACACTATGCCACGCGGTGTATTGGGTATGAATGCTGCCATGATGGAAGAGTATTTGAAATTTATCTGTAACCGTCGTTTGAGTCAGCTTGGTTTACCTGAGCAATTTGCTGGTGTAAATAATCCATTCCAGTGGATGTCTGAGATGATGGATCTTCGTAAAGAGAAGAACTTCTTTGAGACTCGTGTAACTGATTATCAAACTGGTGGTGCGTTAAGCTGGTAATGGTTTAACATCACATAAAATTTCCTTGAAATAAAAAATAGAGCCAGATGGCTCTATTTTTATAATCAAAATCATTAAATATAGCTTTATGATTATTAATAACATTAAAAAAATATTATTAATCTTTATTTTAATTATTTATATCCCTTATCACTACAATACTCCATGAATGCTAAGCTACTACATAAAGTTAATTTAAGAACATTCTCATAATGATTCATACCCAATCTTGATTGCTCATAAACAATTGTTGCTTTTGCACACTCCAAAGAATCTTTCAAACTTAATTTTATCAAACTACCACGTACTGTATTTTCAAATTCAGAAATAACTTGATTCGCCTTTCCTTGAAACCTATTTAATAACTTAAGATTATCATAGTGATTTTTAATTATATTAAATAAAATAGCATCTATATTATGAGTATTTTTAAGAAAATACTTTACTGAAAAAGTACTGTTAGTATATTTTAAATCAACATACAAAAACTGTTGATATGGTAGTTTATGTAGATACAAGTTTATAAATTCAAAATTACCACCCTTTACCCACTTATTAGATTTATAACTATTACACTCAGAACAAACTGGTATTAGATTCTTAGGGTGTACAACAAATTCTGGAAAACACTCCTTTGGTACAATATGATCTAAAGTATTAACATCATTAATTGTACAGTATTGACATGTATTCAGCTCATAATCATTTGGCAAAGAAATTATTGCATTTTTCAATCTTATAAAAGGCTTTGAACCATATTTATATAGCTTTAATAAATCATCTTTCTGATTAGCGTTGATAGAAGGTAAAGGTGCTAAATAAAGCAACTTATTACTAGTAAAAGCAGTATCATATACCTTATATGCATTACTTAAAAATGGAATTAACAACTTAATACGATCTTTATAAAAGGGAAACTGCTCTCCTTTTCCTCGTTTTTTTGAATTAATAACTTCTTGTAAAAATAAAATGCTATCACCACTATATGAATTTAAATTAATCATATCTATTCGACACCATACTTTTCAAAAGAACTGTAAGATTCAAACTAAGTGGTATATCATTTACTCTTAAAAGATGAATTATTTCTTCAAATGAATACCCTTTATTTATTAATATTTGCAATTCTTTTTTGAATTGCGAATCGGTTGCTCTTGACCCAAAAATATCTTCCGTTATTTTTGTTAAGTTCTCACCAAAAGTTTCAATTGCAGGATGTTTAGCATTTAAGATATTATTTTCATTTCTTATAACATATACATTTTTAGATAATATACCCTGAACAATAATAGGCGAATGTGTAGCTATAATACAAAAAGATTGGAACTTTTTAACTAAAAGATGAATACTATTTATTAACTGTGAAATTGCATTAGGGTGTAAATGTGTTTCTGGCTCATCAAATATTATTAATGAATCATATCTTATATTAGCTAAAATCTCTGTAAGGATATATAAAAATATAGCCTGTCCAGAACTAAATGTTTTTAATGCCTTATTAATTTCTACTATATTTAACCTTTGCTCAAATAATGTTGGATCCCATTCAACCCAAACTTCAACTAACTCTTTTGGAAAAAAGTTTTTTATAATTTCAATCCAACTATCAAATCTTTTATTCTTTTGTACTTTAACTATTGATAAAAAGAATCTTGCATTCAACTCACTTTCAGAAAGAATCGATTCAGAATTTCCTTTTGAATGTCTCAATCCACAGTATATATAATTAATTTTAGATGAGCTTTCAGGTATTACAAATTTATCAAATGCACTATATGAAACAGCTATTACTTTACTAAAAAGAGGTATCTTCGGTGCGAATAATTCAAAATTACCATTTGCTATATCAAATGGTAATTTTGAAACTAATTGCGTTTTTCCAACACCATTATTTCCTATAAGTGCATATATCCTATTTGGAAGAATAGAACTATCATTAAAGTTAAATCCAATTCTTAATCCTTCATCATCTGAATACATTGGTTTGAAATTGTATTCAAAGGAATATAAATTACTTAAATCATAATTATCTATACGGTATCTTGCCTGCCTTAAGAGCTGTTCTTGCTCATCAAATCTAATGATACTATTTTTAAAATCGCTAAAATTTTCAAATTCTTCACATATTTGAGGAAAAAAAGCAATATCATTTAATCCTTTCAGGATTGATAAATAATTTTGTTGGAATATATTTTTCAAATTTTTATAAAAATCAAAAGTCTGTCCCAATGAACAAAATTCATTACTTAATGTATAAAAACTATCCACTATTTCTTTTGTTGTACTGTTAGATTGCTTTGAAATAATTTTCAACTTACCTATATCTTTCCTCATATTATTAGCAACATAATAGAGAAAAAATTCATTTTTATTACCATAGTCATCCCATGTGGTTGGACTCAGTAAAAAATATGAATTATGTGCATGTTTAATATTACTAAAGACAAAAGGTATTTTATTGTCAGCTAAATCTTTAAATTTGTTATCTTCATCTAATTCATCAATTTCAAATATTGATAAACTATTATCATCAATACCTTTTAAACGATATTCAAGTAAATCATTTTTTAAAATTGGATTTAATGTATGATAAAAAAATTTTATATCATCATCAGTTTCATTAACCTCAGGTGAAATCACCTTATTGAGCAATCTAATTAAAATCTCATCAGAATCAATAAAATTAAACCTTTCCAACAAAATAAAATCTAATTCCCAATCATTATTATTTATATAGTGCTGTATTAGATCCCTTCTTGCATCCTTATAACGAGGATCAGTGGAAGGTAAATTTTTTAAATCTAAAATTTCATCAAAAAAAACTATAGGATCAATTTTTTTAAAAATCTTAATTTCTTGCTTTGCAAGTAGTCTTAAGATTTCTAATTTTATATTTCGTTTTAACTGAAAATTTTTCATAACTAAGTGATAAGTTTTTTTATATTATTTCAATAACTAATATAAATTTCAAGATATTTAAACTCGCAAGATTTTCCAGTTTTAATTATATAATTTTATTTGATTCACGAATTCCCCAATTTCTATATTTAAAGCTTTGAGCCAATCCATTATCTCATCACATCAAGTCTTCTTTCCAAAATTTCAACTTTGGAAACAAACGATTGAGATTTATTCAAACAGCTCACAAGTTCAACCTGAGTCACATTTTGGACTCACGAAGTTCTATAAGCTTCTTTATTAGGTATTGATACCTAGGATCGTGTATTGAGCACATGGCTCAATATCAGCGACAATCTAGATATCCCATTTAAGCTGAAAAACCTACAAAACCAACATTCAAATCACTAAAATCTCAACCCATTTCACGCAAAGTCAAGATCTGCTCACTACGACCAAATGGACCATGGATATCATGCAAAATTGCACTCGATAGGCCAATACCATCTTCACCATACTGCTGAATCGCTTCTAAACCCACCCACTTACCTTGAGGTAAACGATGCATATGAATTTGTAGATCTAGGTTTGGAAACGCCCATTTAAACTCACGATCCTGACGCGGTACGATTCCATTCACCGTATCAACCAAAGCCATCAAATTGACAAAATCACTGGTCGCTTCATTTTCAATCATTTTGACTGGCGTAGTCATCCAAACAATACCTTTGCCATTACGACGATGTTCATCTGCACGCATTTCAGTACTGTCAATAAAACCGCCCGCCCAGATTTTTTTGAGTCCATGCCATTCAGGATAATACTCAGGCTGGGAAATAGAATGGTCTTCGAGTCCAGCAACATCACGCGTATCAGAAGTCATCATTCGCCAAGCACGTGCAACAATACTGGTTTTACCCTTGGCTTGCATAACTGACTCGATCAATTCAATCGTTTTGCCAGTACGTATCACTTGGGTGGTGATACTAAACTCACCACCCCAGATCAATCCGAAAATATCAAAACTAATACGACCTATACGCATATTCTCACGTGGGAAAAACCGATCTAACTCTGCACAAATAATCCCTGAAGCAGGTCCCATATGCTGTTCTTCTGGATTCCATGCGCCTTGAGCATGTTCAGTCGATCGATAATGCGCGACAACAACGCCATCTTCACCGATATTACGATTCAGTAATTGATAATATGCTGACATAACTTCCCTATTAAGCAAAACCTCATTACATTCCATCTTAACGGCAATTGACTAAAAAATGAATAACAATTCATTTTTAATTTTCGATAAAATATATCAAAATTTGTCCATTAAAATCAGAGCTTAAAATCAGGTCTTTGCAAAACTAGAGAATGACTTTAGCAATTCATTTTCGCTCTATTGATAAAACTTTTGATTATCCAGTAGTCTTTGTCGCTGTGATTCTGGAAAATTTTGTTCATCAAAAAGTTTGGTGATTGCAGCTTTACCTGCTACACGATAATCCTGACAGTAGCTTGCCGATACAGACAATTCATCTAAGGCACGCCATTGATAAACACTAGCATCGATAAATAAACCCTCTGCTGGTAACGGTATTTCAACTGCTTGAGCCGCAAAATAACATGCCAAATCAAAATCTTTTTTATTTCGATAATAACGTGCCAATTCATACAAGGGTTCAGCACGATGTTGTTTAGTGATCCAACATTGTAGATATTCACGGTAAATGATGAGTTCATCCATACCCATCAATTCAGCCAACTGTGCCGCTCGAAAACGAGCCATCCAGCGTTCTTCTTCCCAACCCTGCGCCGCCGCTCTTTTGAGATAAAATTCACGGCTTTTTTCCTTCAATCCCGCATCTCGATAACTTTGCGCCAAATAGAACATATAGCGAAGATTATCAGGTTCATCTTTTAAACCTTGTTCCAATAATGCGATATCTTTTAAATAAGTATCTGCATTTTTTGCACGTGCGCCATCATGCTTCACAAAAATATTCAAGCCAGTCAATGTCTGCCATTGATGAGGTTGCTTGGCTTGTAAATATTCATGTAAAACGCCTTTCCAGCTCCATGTTAAGCGAGCCGAAACCATGGCATTACGTCTATAGCGTAATCCACCATAAATCACAGGAAAATAGTACGCATCCCCTGTCAATTTTGGAATTTCAAAATTCGGCTCGGCCTGCAATTGTTCATCCGCATCGATAAAAAGCAGATAATCTGTTTCAGCAAGCGCATCCCCCACAGCAAGTTCAAGCGCCTCTGTGCGGTTATAGCCAAAATTTTTCCATGGTCGTTCGTATAACTTTCCTGGAATATCTTTTAAATAATCTTGGATAATCTGTTGAGTTCCATCCGTTGACCCCGTATCAACGATACACCATGAATCAATCCATGGTTTAACTGATGCCAAGCATCTTAAAATGACGTGTGCCTCATTTTTCACAATCATGTTGAGGCGAATACGATTTTGCATATCCTATCTAACTCTTTTTCAATCTATTTTTAATTTATCTCAAAAAAATAAAAAGAGAACCCTACTGCGGTCACAGTCACGGTATTCGCACCGTCTTTGATCACCACCGTCACTGTGCTACCCGCTTCAGCAGTACCACTAATGCTTGGTGTTGTATCGTTGGTTGG
>NZ_KB849545.1:50303-564812 GCF_000368565.1 Acinetobacter gerneri DSM 14967 = CIP 107464 = MTCC 9824
ATTTACCGTTCGAATCAACAATCGCTGTGAAGGTGTTGTTGTCTTTGTCTGTCACGATAATGGTATCGCCAGCTTCGCCTGTTCCTGCCAAGCCATTGCCATTGTTGGAAGCTCAAAACACTAAGCTGATTATTATCATCAAAGACAACACTATTACTATTTTCAGCATTAAAATAATTTTCGATTATTATTTTTTCACCATTTTTCAAAGTAATAATTGCATTATTACCACTTCGCTCGATTGAAAGTACATCTTGTGCAGAGGCTTTAATCTGCACAACAGAGTCACCATTCAACTTAATTTGATTATTATTAACTTTTTCTAAAATCTGGTGTGTTTTTTTAGAAATAACTTGAATGTTTGACATAAACCCCTCCATGTCATTAACTGGCTTTCTGTCACGTAGAGCAGCAACAAAAAATTAGAAATCATGTTTTGTTTAACATTTATTGTTTTTTATGAGAAATACTATTTGCTTAAATGTAAGACTACTTATTTATTATTAAACCATTATTTAAATTTAATTTAATAATAATAAAGCATTGATTTTTAAATACAAAAAAAATAAAAATACTGCACACTTACCATGTAGATATTGACTTATGTCACATTAATATTATTTTATGTAAGTTTTGACAATTTTATAAGATTAAAACAATCTTTATATTTTTTTATTATAATAATCATACATTTTTAATATTTTATTGAAATAGATAATGAAAATAAATAAATCTTAATAATAGATTGTATTTTTAATTATGAATTAACAATTAAATTACATTTTTTGTTTAATTATAGAAGTAATTCACATAAAAATAATGAAATGTGATTCAAGATATTATTTAGAAATAATGTAGAGTGCTCAATAAAAAACACTCAGCATATATTGTCTGACAAAAGACAAATAACTGAGTGTTTCTATTTAACGCAATATATGAGTATCGATTACTCGATTAAGCAGGAATACGTAACACCTGACCTGGGAAAATATCATCAGCATTTTTCAGTAATGGGCGATTAGCTTCAAAAATTTTGTTGTATTGATTTGGATCACCATAAAACTCTTTAGAAATTTTCGATAAATTATCACCAGATTTAACAGTATAAAATTTACTTTCAGGCTCTGGTGTTGCTACTGTGATCTGATCATCCACTTGTGCAACATGATCCACATTGCCAATCGCCAAAACAATTTTTTCTTTATCCGCTTGGGTCTGTACTTCACCACGCACTGTAGCCAAATCTGTTTCAGAGTTATAACTCACTGACAGTCCTGTAACAGGCAGTCCTAAGCTTTTGACCAATCCTAATAATTTATTTGCGACCTCTTGTGCAGTCGGTTCAGCTGGAGTTGCTGGTGTTTGTGGTTCAGCAGGTGCAGTATTTTTCTTACCGATACCTTTAACAAAATCAAATAATCCCATGTTGTACTCCGTGTTGTTTTATTCAAAATGAATGTGGTTATAAAAATTGTTCTTCTTGTATAACCAAATTCATTGCTGAAAAAAAGTACTATTATTCTGATTCACGTAAAGACTTGTAACTTGAGATAAAATTCATCTAATTTGTGCCGATTTAAGCCATAAAAAAAGCCACCCAAAGGTGGCTTTCATTCGTAGAAAAACTACGCAATATGCAAATTAACCAAGTTTCTTAGAAACGTAGTCGATTGCAGATTGAACTGTAGTGATTTCATTTGAATCTTCATCAGGGATAGTGATGTCGAAGTCATTTTCGAAAGACATTACAAGTTCAACTAAGTCTAAAGAGTCAGCACCCAAATCATCCATAAAAGATGCTTCGTTTTTGATTTCTTCAGCTTTCATACCCAATTGTTCTGCAACAGCTTGTTTAATGCGTTGTTCGATATCGCTCACAGGAATTCTCCTCATTGCTTGTGGCGGCTTTTAATTGCCTATAGTTTAATTGATTATTGAATTTTTTCAAAGTTTATACATCGCATTAAGCCATGTATAAACCACCATTTACGTGTAATACTGTACCAGTGATGTAACTAGCTTTGTCTGAAGCCAAGAAACTCACTGCATTTGCGATATCTTTTGGCTCGCCGAAACGGCTTAGCGCAACTTGATCGCTCATTTTCTTACGAATATCTTCACTTAATTGCTCAGTCATTTCTGTCGCAATAAAGCCCGGTGCAATACAGTTCACTGTAATTTGGCGGCTACCCATTTCTTTTGCAAGACTACGGCTAAATGCCTCAATACCCGCTTTTGCAGCTGAGTAGTTGGCTTGACCCGGATTTGCAAAATGAGCAACCACAGAACTGATATTGATAATGCGACCAAAACGCGCTTTGGTCATACCTTTAAGCACACGTTTTGATAAACGGAATACTGCTTTAAGATGGATATTTAAAATATCATCCCAGTCATCTTCTGACATACGAAGCAATAAATTATCTTTGGTAATACCTGCATTATTCACCAAAATCATGACTGAACCAAAGTTTTGTTCAATATCAGTCACCAATGCATCAATCGCTGCACCATCGCGTACATCAAGTACACGACCTGCACCATTTTCAGCAAAAGTTGCTGATATTTTTTCAGCACCAGATTCAGATGTTGCAGTACCTACAACAAAATAACCGTCTTGAATGAGTTGCTGTGCAATCGCCGCCCCAATTCCTCGGCTTGCACCTGTAACTAAAGCAACTTTACGTTCTTGTGTCATGCAATTTTCCCTTCTGCCACCAAAATGGCATTTAGTGCATCTTCCATACGACTTTTCGTATCGATTGGAAAGGCTTTTTCAATATTTGGTAAGCGTTTTGCCAAATTTGCAAGTACATTGCCCGGACCACACTCAACAACATATTCGATCCCTTGATCTTGGATATATTGCATTGTTTTTGTCCATTGAACTGATTTGTATAATTGTTCAGTCAATGCTTTGCGTAATGCAGCAACATCAGTTGCAATTTCAGCACCTACATTTTGTATTACAGGAATACTTGGTAGCTCAATGGCAGTATGTTCCAATGCTTCCGCAAACTTTTCAGCAGCAGGAATCATCAATGAACAATGTGATGGCACAGATACAGGAAGTGCAATTGCTTTACCTGATTGTTCTTTTGCCAATGCCATAACGTCTTGTACCAATGCTGTTGTTCCAGCAATCACAACTTGACCTTGTGCATTGTAGTTCGCAGCTTCAACAGAACCATTTCCAGCTTGAGAAACGCTTTGGCAAAGTTCAATCACTTTAGCATCTTCCAAACCTAAAATAGCGGCCATTGCGCCCTCGCCTTGAGGAACTGCGCTTTGCATCAATTGACCACGTAGGTTGACCAATTTCACAGCATCACCAAGTGACATCGCATTTGCCGCAACAAGTGCACTATATTCACCAAGTGAATGACCAGCCAAATATTTAGGTGCAACACCACCCAAATCTAGCCATACACGCCATAAAGCAATACTCGCTGTCAGTAAAACAGGTTGAGTATTTTCAGTACGATCTAAACCTTCACCGCTTTGAGCGATGTGCCATAAGTCAAAACCAATTGCATCAGATGCTTCAGCAAAGGTGTCAGACACACCGCTAAACTGTTCTGCAAGTTCAGCCAGCATTCCGACTTTTTGTGATCCTTGTCCAGGAAACAAAAATGCTGTTTTGGTTGCTTGAGCTGCTTGCTCGAGTCGTTTAGCAGACATATAAAATCCTTTAATCGGGGAATATTTTTTATTCAATGAGAATAGAATAATCAACACGCCCTTATCTTAGCTTTTTTCTGGGGGCAAATTTAACACTTAATTTTGACGATGATAATTGCGAAAAAGAACAAAAAAAGGGAGCTTTCGCTCCCATTTTTTCTTAAGCATGACGCTTAATTTGGTTTCAATTATTCAGCATCAGCTGCTTTAGCGAATAATTGACGACCACGGTAGAAACCATCTTTAGTTACGTGGTGACGACGATGAGTTTCACCAGTAGTTTGGTCTACAGTTAATGCATTCTCGGTTAAAGCGTCATGTGAACGGCGCATGTCACGGCGAGAGCGACTTTTACGGTTTTGCTGAACGGCCATGATGGCTCCTTACAAATCGAAAAAATGGATCAGAACAAATTTGGTTGTCTTAACTTAACAGTATAACACAAATCAGTTAAGTTTACCCTTCAAACTTGCCAAAACATCAAACGGATTATCCCGTTTTTCTTCAGCTTCGTCCTGAACGGTAGGCTGATGCTTATGCTCACAAGCGTCATGCTTAGGAGATAAAGGCATCAACAATAACAATTCATCCTCTATCAGTGAGAGTAAATCAATAGAAGCAGGAGTATCAAAATCTCCTTTAACTGTCGATTCGCTTTCACCTAAAACGATGAAATCAGCATCCTCATCCAAGCGCTCTATCAGTGATTCATCATCCACAAGAGCTAAATGAAAATCTGAAACGAGAGTGATTTCAACAGGTTCCAAACAACGTTGGCATTCCATTGGAACCTTCGTTTCAACATGACCATCTAACCATACGATACGATGATACGTATCCATTGATAGTTTACAGTCTATGTTGATCAATTGGTTATCAATTGATCCAACAGCTTCACGGGCAATACGAGCAAAGCGAGACAATGGCAGTGTACCTGACCATGTAAAGCCTTGTTCAGCCCATTTAAACGGCTCAATCTGTGCCGGAAAGGTATTTGCTGACATAATTAAGGCGGCAATTCTACAAATTCATGGGTACTCTGTCAAAGATTAAGATACAATTTTGTACTTATTTAGACAGATCGCTTGGGGAAATAAGTCATGCACCTGTTGCAGCCGCAACCCGAAATAACAACTTCATCACCTATCAAGCCCCTGTCAACTCTTGATTCTGACTTGGATTTAGACCATGTGCAACGTGATCCATGGGTCAATTTAAAAACAGAAATCGAGCAAGTTGACTGGCTTATCTTACACTTTAATCATTGGTTTTCCCACTTAAATGTGACGCTTGTTCGTGGAGATTTTGAACCAGAATATTTTCCAGCTGAAAATAATGCACCTGCACGTATCCAATTTGCCCATGGTTTTTTCAATAGTGCCTTGCATGAAATTAGCCATTGGACGATTGCTGGGGAAAAACGTCGTTTATTGCCTGATCTTGGCTATTGGTATGCGCCAGATGGACGAACTGCGGAGCAACAAGCCTTATTTGAACAAGTCGAAATCAAGCCTCAAGCCATCGAATGGATGTTTTCTACAGCCTTCGGAAGACCTTTTCGAGTCTCTTTAGACAATCTCACTGGTGAAGGTGGTGACGGTCAGATTTTTAAAGACCGTGTTTATGCTCAAGTACAAAAATTTTTCTCTGGGGAAAGCCAACTTCCACGTGATGCAAAACGATTTATTGACTGTATTTGTCTATGCACCCGAGGTGGCAAAATATTACAATCAAATGAGTTTAATCGGTCAATGCTCGGTTAATTTACAGATTTCAACGTGTAAATGATTGCCAGCAATTGAATTAAACCTACATAATAACGAAAAGGTAAATCTGGGAGATAATAGATGTTGCACTTAAGAATACACCCTGATAATCCTCAACCGCGTTTAATTGATCAAGCTGTTGAACGAATTCGTGCTGGAGATGTGGTCGTTTACCCAACAGATGCAGCGTATGCAATTGGTTGTCAAATCGGAAATAAAAATGCAATGGAGCGCATTTCACAAATTCGTGGTCTAGGTCCTAAACACCAATATGCGATTATTTGTGCAGATTTATCAGATATTGCAACCTATGCCAAAGTAGATAATGCGATGTATCGTCTACTCAAAGCCAATACGCCTGCGGTCACAACCTTTATTTTACCTGCGACGAGTGAAGTACCTCGACGTTTGATGCATCCTAAAAAGAAAACCATCGGGCTACGTATCCCAAGCAATCCAGTCTGTCAAATGCTACTCAAAGAGTTGGGCGAACCTCTTTTGACCAGTACTTTGATATTGCCGGGGCAAACTGAACCTTTGGATGATCCTTATGATATTGAAAGCCAGCTTGAAAAACGTATTGATGTATTCATTGATAGTGGTTTAGGTACACTTAGCACCACCAGTATTATTGATTTATCAGGTACTAATCCTGAAATCATACGTCGTGGTGTAGGTGATGTCAGCGCATTTGAGTAAGAGATCAATGCTGTGGATCTGCAATATGTCCTCTTAAATATAAATCAGTTTCAACATGATGCTGTAATTTATGCTCAAAAGCCTTGGACACTCATGTCTGAGGCTTTTGTTGTTTCTGAAGATCAAATCATAGAGCTTAAAAATGCTGAGCCGTGCCATTTTTTGGCTGTATATCAAGTGAGAATGTTACTCAGCAAATTTCAGACACAAAATCTATGTTTAAATGATCTTTGCTTGAGAATAATTGAGTATGCTATACAACTAAAATAATCTTTTAGATTTATAAAAATGAAAAAAATAATCTTTGGAATCATCTTCGCTATTGTTGGAATCATTTTATATCTCCATTTTAAAGGTCCAAATTTAGTTATATCGACGACAAAAAATAGTGTCGCAATCAATAGTGTATTTTTAGGTGACTATCATTTAGGTTTTAGTAAAATCAGAATTATTCAATATAAAAACAATGCTCTAGTATGTGAACTCATACATCGACATTATTTTCGAGCGAATGATGCCATTATTCAATTAAAATATGGAACAAATACAGAAGCCAGTATTTTTGGTAGCGCTCCACAAGATGGACTACAAAAGAACTGCATCTTAAATCAACAAAAATATCTCGTTGAGGTTTGGGGGAATAATGGCTTTGCAAATCAAACCAAAGCGACAACATTGATTGATTTAAATAAATAAAGTAAGAGGGATAGTGTATGGATTCAAATCAAAATAATTTACCCCAAAATAATCAAAACAATTCACCAGATTTAACACTCATTACAAAAGAAAAAAAGCGTATACGACTCGTTTTAAAATATGCATCGTTTCAGGCATAATTTTTTCAATATTATTCTGTATCTTTTATATTCAATAATATTTATTTTCACACTCAAAAAATAAGCATTCCAACATGATATCGTTAGAATGCTTATTTTATAAAATATCTAAATTCGAATATATTAATTCCGTATCACCTGCGTTTCCCAACCATCATAGTCACCCCCTACTTCAACTACCATAATCTTGTCCTCTAATTAATTCATATTATTTTCGATATATTTTCAGACGATACATTGTTTAGCATTACAAATTAGTTGCTTTTATACAACTGCATAAAATCCCCCAATCGAATCTTTTGCTGACCATTCTCATCAAAATTATCTGCTTTCAACCAAGCAAGATAGGCTTTTTCTAAAGTGCCCCATTCTTCATCCAGTATTGAATACCAATCAGTATTGCGATTACGCCCTTTGGAAATACGATCCTGTCTAAATGTGCCCTCATAACTGAAACCAAATCGATCCGCAGCGCGTCTTGAAGGCTCATTTAAAGAGTTACACTTCCATTCAACTCGACGAAAACCCTGATCAAAACATGCTTTTAATAATAAATAGATCGTTTCAGTTGAGGCAGTTGACTGTTTCATTTTATGGGAAAAATATACATTACCAATCTCAATGACGCGATCATTGGCACGTTCATTAAGTAGACCAATCCAGCCCACAGCCTGTTGATTGACGATGATGAGATAATGGGTTGAACCTTTAAAGCCAAAATTATGCTGCAATGCTTGTGCTAACTCAGCCTCAGATTCAAAACCCGAATAAGGCAAATACGTCCAACAACGACGATCAGGCTCACTGCTGACACATTGCCATATCTGCTCAAGCTGATCAGCTGGTAGCGTATTTTCTGATAAAGCAACTAAATGCACAGCACTACCCTGCAATGTCTCCGCTAGAAAATGAGTCGCTAAAGGATTGGGAACAGCCCACCCGATCGCTTGTCCGAATTCATTCGCCTCAGTTTTTTTAAAATTTTGCATGAGAATGGTTCAACTTATCAATTTGGGATCAAATGATCTCTTTTATAGCGTATATATCTAAATTTTCATTGATTAATTACAAATCATATTGTCAAAAAATATGTCATTTACCATCAAGCAAAAAAATGTTCTCTATTTATTTACAGTTTTTTTGCGCTTTTTAATGTTTTAGCAATTTATTCATTGTGATTTTTATTTTAGAATAGACATACTTTCTATATGCAATTCGTCTTTCACTCATCTCCTTACTCATCCGAAGAGTGATTCTGAATCCAACATGCTTTTGAAAATTCGCGTGGCTAATAATTGTAATGACCCAAATCATCCATGACCCTATGGAATCGACCCCACACATCCGAATCTTAGATGAGTGGACAGATACGATTCCAGAGGACTTGTACATCCCGCCTGCCGCATTCGAAATTTTACTTGAACATTTCGAAGGACCACTCGATTTTCTCATTTACCTGATCCAAAAAAGCGGTTTTGATTTATTACAAGTGGATATTGCCCCGATTGCAACACAGTATTTATCCTATATGGACAGCATGAAGTCGCTCAATATTGAACTGACTGCTGACTATATGGTGATGGCAGCCTTGCTTGCCGATTTAAAATCTCGTTTGTTATTGCCTAAACCAACATCAGTTCATATCGAAAAAGATCCAAAACAAGAACTGATTGATCGTTTAGAAACCTATTTACGTATAAAAAAGGCAGCTGAACGCTTAGGTCAAATGACTGTTTTTGAAAGAGATACTTTCTCTACAAATGTGGCTATTGGACATATTGCTAAAAGCTATGACGGCTATCAAGCTGATATGCTTCGTGATGCTATTTTTTGTATTTTCAATCGTCCAGAACCGATTACACATCAAATTGTACAAGAACCCGTTTTACTCGAAGAACGTATTGCCTATATTGAGCATATGATTGATTCGGGGGAAGTTTTAAGTTTTGAACAACTTTTAAAACCAAGCCAAGGTAGAATGGGAATGGTGGTAACTTTTATGGCTATTTTAGAGCTTACTCGCCAACAGAAAGTCAATATTATTTCGACTGGTATTGAAGCGCCTTTGAGTATTCAGGGAGCGTTGCAATGACAGCCGATCAGCAAAATGCATTTCATGTAGATGAACTCCATCATGAAGTGCTCATGCAACTTGAAGCGATTATTTTTGCCAGTGATGCTCCTGTATCACTCGCCCGCTTAAAAGAAGCGTTTCAAAACCAATACAACAAGCAACAACTACGTCAGTATTTGGCACAACTTGCTGTATTACAACATGGTCGTTCAATTGAGCTTGTTGAATCTGCTCAAGGATTTCGTTTTCAGGTCCGTGCAAAATATCGCAATATTATTGCGCAGGTTTGGCCTGAAAGACCAACTAGATTATCACCATCACTGCTCGAAACCATAGCAGTGGTCGCTTACCATCAGCCTGTTACCCGGGCAGATATTGAGCAAATTCGTGGAGTAACAAATAATAGTCAGATATTACGGACTTTA
Source organism: Acinetobacter gerneri DSM 14967 = CIP 107464 = MTCC 9824 (assembly GCF_000368565.1). Lineage (GTDB taxonomy): Bacteria > Pseudomonadota > Gammaproteobacteria > Pseudomonadales > Moraxellaceae > Acinetobacter > Acinetobacter gerneri. Next base: position 59,785 of record NZ_KB849545.1, read on the forward strand.
TTTGATTGGAACTGGATTAAAGAATCGGGTTTCCGCGAACTCCCAGGAAGACCTGCGTTGTTAGTGACAACGCCACAATTTTTGAACGCATTTGGTCTAATTTCACTAGATCAATTGCCTCCCCTGCAGGATGCCAAGGAAGCTTTTATGGCTTTGGATGTGCAAGCACCCAAATCATAAATAGGTGAACTGTTGATGAATATTTCTAAGGTTATGCTGTCATGAGTGAAAAATTGCAAAAGGTATTAGCGCGGGTTGGATTGGGTTCTCGCCGTTATATGGAAGAAGTCATTGCTGCTGGACGCGTTAGTGTCAACGGTCAAGTTGCTCAAGTAGGTGAGCGTATTGAACCGGGCGATGAGCTTCGTATCGATGGTCGTAAAGTCCAATTTCAAATCGAAGATGAAATTCGTCGTCGCGTACTCATTTATTACAAACCAGAAGGTGAAATCTGCTCACGCAACGATCCAGAATCGCGCCCAACTGTGTTTGATCATTTACCAACAATTGCCAATGATCGCTGGGTCATGGTTGGTCGTCTAGACATTAACTCAACTGGTTTGCTTCTTTTTACAAATGATGGCGAACTTGCTAACCGTTTAATGCACCCTTCAAATGAAATTGAACGTGAATATGCGGTACGTGTGATGGGTGAAGTCACTCCACAAATCCGTCAAAATATGTTGAATGGTGTTGTATTGGACGATGGTCCTGCCAAATTTGAATCTTTTACTGAAATTGGTGGTGAAGGGATCAACCGTTGGTATCAAGTGGTTGTAAAAGAAGGTCGTAACCGTGAGGTTCGTCGTATTTTTGAATCACAAGGTTTAAAAGTAAGCCGTTTGCTACGTACTCGTTATGGTACGGTTATCCTTCCTCGTGAGCTTCGTACAGGTCGCTGGATGGAGCTTGATAAAGCGGACATCGATAACTTGACCAAAATCGTGGAGTTAAAACCACGTCAAGGTACTGGTCTATTCGGTATGGCTAAACGTCGTAATGAACGTATGCAAGAAAAACCAATGGCAGCACGCCGTGGTGGTTACTTGCGTCAACAACGTCGTGATAATGAAGGTGAAAACCATCAGCACGAAGGTCAAGGTCAAACTCAAGGTTTTAATAACAATTATCGTCAAGAACGTCAGGACAATCGCTCTGAACGTAACGATAACCGTTATGATCGCAATGATAATCGTGGCAACCGCAACGACAATCGTTCAGCGCGTGGCGAAAATCGCTATGACCGCAATGAAAGAGGTTTTGATGAGCAACGTGGTGAACGTTCAGGTCAACGTAAACCATTTGTGATCAATAAGGGCTTTAAAAAGTTCTAATATTTACTTAAAAGTTAAATCAAGTGATTGATTAGACTAAACCGCAATATCATTTCAACATGCTATTGCGGTTTTTTACGTTCATTTTCAAGCAAGTTTCAACAAAATCGAATGTGAATTTATCCTATAAAAATACTTCTATTCATTTGATTTATACCACATCAAGATGTTTGTTTTTGCTTCCAAAACTCGTATAACTCAAAAGGTAAATTTGTTGAAAGTTGCACAAATTGCAGACCTTCTTGACGATGTGGTTCCTGACGTAATTTTTCAGCAATAGCTGCTGTAGACAATCCAAATGGCTCTGCATCAGCATTTGAATAGGCATAAACAATTTTTTCTATGCCAGCCATTCTCAAAGCAGCAAGGCACATCGGACATGGTTGACCACTTGCATATACAGTACAATCTTTCAAAGTTAAACTTTTCAAATTTTCACACGCTTGACGCAAAGCGTTAAGTTCAGCGTGAGAGGTCGGATCACCACTCGTCAAAATCTGATTTACACCTTGGCTAACGACCTCACCATTTTTTACAATCACTGCTCCAAATGGGCGACCACCTTGCTCTACATTATCTTTTGCAAGATAAATTGCTTGTTGTAAAAAACCTTGATCGTCCATAAATTTCCTCGATATCGCTTAGATCTGATTGAACATTTTCAGCCTAACATATTTTCAACAATCACCTTAAAAGTTGCTATATTTTACCTAATTATTCACATAAAAGATTGAAGCTGATCTTGATCGAATTTTTCATGTATTCTGTAGATGATCATTTTTATTTAAATATCTCATTTGCTATATAAATCATATGAAAAAGAATAATCCCACCACTCAAGCAACAAAAAAGAAAATATATTTGATTCTATTTGCAATCTGGTTGATCGCTTCTACGTCTATTGCCTATCAAGCACAGTTTATTGGTGGTTATCTCGTTCATGTCCGAGGAATGACACAAGAGGAATATCAATATCCACTTGAACACGTGCAGATGCTTTGCGGATTTTTAGGGCTACTCATTCTCAATGAAGCTTATCTAATCACAAGCGAATTCAGTTATAACCATCCTATTTTTTGCTATTTTATCTGCTCCATCGCTCCACTATTTCTCAGTGCAATAGCTGTATTTAGCGCGATGCATGCAGCAGATTATTTAATCAATTTTATCCTACTCGTCCTACTTATAAGTCTGTTCCATTTTTTGATTTTGCCTTTTCTTTTAGTTAAATTTCACAAAATAATTCACAAAAAATACTGAAGCTACTCAAGGATAAATTTCACATGTATTCTGTACATGATCATTTTTATTTAAATATCTCATTTACTATACAAATTATATGAAAAAGAATAATCACATTACTCAAGCAACAAAAAAGAAAATATATTTGATTTTTTTGACGATCTGGTTGATCGCTTCAACATATATTGCCTATGAAGGACAATTTGAGTCACCTTACAGATTTCATCCTGCAGGGGTAGAGCACCTTCCTTTTGAGTATCCGTTATTTGGCGTCACGTTCGCTATAAGCTTATATTTACTTGAGATGCTAAATTATGCATTGCTCTTTTCAAACAGCTCGATCGTCAAACATCCTATAATATCGTACCTCTTCGCGTCCATTATTCCATTCAGTCTTTTATGCATCGCATTTTTAGGTGCGATGCATGCTGCTCCATTTTGGGGGGCATTTATTCAAGTGATTCTTTTTACATCACTCTTCCATTTATTGATTTTACCGCCAACGATCAGTCATTTTAGGCGCAACCATCAAATTGAAGAAAGCAATGAAAATTAATTGATCACTGGAATATCAATCCATTTTGCTTTAGGAAAATGCTTCGCTAAATAGGCTTTCAGGTAATCTGAAGTATCTTTGGAAATTAATGCATCTTGAGACTCATCATTGAGATTATATGCCAATGCATAGAGTTCGATTTGACGTGATTTAAGCGCTTCAAGACTCAGTAAAGTATGATTAATGCTACCTAAACGTCCCGAACTAACCAAAATTACTGGAAATTTCTTTTGCTCGATATAGTCAATGGTCAGCAAATCAGTGGTGAGTGGAACCATTAAACCACCTGCCCCTTCAAGCAGTACGGTGTCGTATTTTTCACACAATGCCTGAGTAGCATCTTCTATTTTTTTAAAATCAATTTCACGAGAATCAATCTTAGTCGCCAAATGCGGTGAAGCAGGATAAGTAAAAATTTCTGGCATGGTGAGCTTGCTTTCATCTTCAGGAAACCACCCCATTCCCATGATCTCACGATGCTGTTCAATATCTTCTGAAATATCAGTATTTCCAGTTTGAACCAGCTTTTGCGTGATGGTTTTAATGCCCTGTTCATTCAATTGTTTTGCCAAAATACCTGTGGTAAACGTCTTACCAATACCTGTATCTATACCGCTAATAAAATAAATAGGAGCTGTCATTTTTCTCTCCGAGCAACACAATAAATTGGGTGATAAGTCAATGGATACTTCATTTGATTCATAGCATCGAAATAGCCATATTTTTGATAATCTTGATAAAAACTTTGCAATGAGGCTTTATTCCAACGATGTCCAGAAGCAGTCGCGGTCACCCCAGTCGCTTTGAGATGCTTTAAGATATCTTTAGGATGCTCAAAGCTAAGAGTCTTGGTTTCTTCAGACAGGTGTAAAATCTCAAAACCCTGCTCAATGAGCATGGTTTGGATCTCCTGCATCGTTAAATAGCTTAGGCCTTGACCTGTTAACTGTTTAATTTGTTGAAGATTATCTGGACCGAAAGTCGAAAAACAAAAATAGCCATTCGGTTGCAAAGCATGATTGATCGTGGACATTAGTTTTGCTAGATCATCCATCCATTGCAAAGCAGAACTCGAACAAACCAAATCCAAATGTGCAGGAAGCTCAAGCTGTTCTACATCCCCGATGCAAAAACTAATTTCAGGAAAGTCTGTGAAATGTTGTTCAATCTCAGGATATATATCATTTAAATAAAGCTGCTCTATTTGAAATTTTTGTAGTAAAAGGGTCGTTAAATTACCTGAACCACAACCGATCTCCAACACCTTAGATAAATGTTCTTGTGTTAAAAAACGTCGTATCAAACCGATTAAAGCAAAACAAATGTCTTTTTGCACAAACGCCTGTTGATTGTAACTTTGCGTCGCTTTGGCAAATCGCCGAGCTACCTGTGATTTATTAATATTCACTTTTATCTTCCATCACAATAACGCAATTAAAGCATCTATTTCTGATTGCTCAATCAAAGCCGTCAGCGAAATACGCAATCGAGCACTCTGCTTCGGCACTGTCGGTGGACGTACAGGCATCACATAAAAACCTTCACTTTGGATATGTTTCGCGAGATTGACCGTTTTTTGCGACTCACCAATAACAACGGGAACAATATGACTGGTCGATGGACACTCGTACTGTTTAGCAATAATGCTTCGCTGCAAATATTGACTCAAATCATGCAATTTTTCGCGTGAAGCATTTAATAAAAAGACTTTTTTTAAGACAAAATTAGTCCATGCCATACAAATCGGTGGTTGAGCTGTACTGAAAATCAAAGGACGCATGCTATTGATCAAATACTCTCGAATAATAGGATGACAAATCAAATATCCACCAATAGAAGCAATGGCTTTTCCAAATGTTCCCACCAGCAAATCTATATCATTAATCACGTGATATTGTTCAGCACAACCTAAACCTTGTTTGCCTCGCACCCCGATTGCATGAGCTTCGTCTACATAGAGCATGACATTTGGGTATTTATTTTTGATCCGAACCAATTCAGCAAGATCAGTTTCATCACCGTCCATACTAAAAATACTTTCAGTAACCACGATAATTTTATTAAAGGCTTCATCTTGCTGATATTTTTCTAATAATTGTTCAAGATGTTGCAGGTCATTATGTCGATAACGCAGATACTTCGCAGCAGATAAACGAATCCCATCAATCATACTGGCATGAACCAATTTATCAGCTAAGATCAAGGTTTTACTATCACTGAGTGCTGGCAATATACCAATATTCATGTGATATCCACTATTAAATAAAAGTGCTGATCTACCTAAAAAAGCTTTACTTAGCGTATCTTCAAGCTGTTCATATTGAGGGAAATTTCCTGTTAATAAGCGTGAAGAAGCAGCACTCATCACACGAGCTGAGTGATCTGTAACATCAAAAAACTCCTCACGTAACTGTATATTTGATGCCAAGCCCAGATAATCATTTGAGGATAAGTTGAGCATCCGTTGCTGTTCGATAGTAATGTATTTATCTTGCTGAATATTCGATGTAAAACGGCGTAAATTTCCTTGCGATTTAAGCTGTTGCAAGGACTCTGCATATTGATCCAATAAATTCATGATCAGATCTCCTGCATCTCTTTCACGACCTTAACTAAAGCCTGTAACAATAATTCAAGTTCTTGTTTTGAAATAATATACGGTGGCATGACATAAACCAATTTTCCAAAAGGTCGAATCCAAATACCTTGATCAATAAATTTTTGTTGTAGTGACTGCATATCGACATTAAAGGTCAGCTCAACCACGCCAATTGCCCCCAACACTCTGACATCTTTCACATAATCAAGTTGGGATAATTGAGGTAAATATTGATTTAATTGTCCTTCAATTCTTTGGATATTACTTTGCCAATCTTGACTAAGTAATAATTGAGTACTTTTCAGAGCAACAGCACAAGCCAAAGGATTTGCCATAAATGTCGGGCCATGCATAAACACACCCGCCTCGCCCAGACTAATGGTTTCAGCCACATGCTTGCTCGTTAAAGTTGCTGACAAAGTCATATAACCGCCTGTTAAGCCTTTACCGATACACATGATATCGGGCTCGACGCCTGCATGTTCCCAAGCGAACAACTTGCCTGTACGACCAAACCCCGTGGCAATTTCATCGAAAATCAATAAAATTTGATATTTTTCACAAAGCAATTTTGCTTGGCGTAAATATTCAGGATGATAAAAACGCATCCCTCCTGCACCTTGCACAATAGGCTCTAAAATCAGTGCGGCAATCATTGAATGGTTTCGTGATAATTCATTTTCCAATTCAACAATATCTGCTGGGTCCCAATCTTCAGCAAATGTCGTTTGTGGCGCAGGTACAAAAATACGATTGGGTAAACTACTACCAAAAATCTGATGCATGCCTGTTACAGGATCACAAACAGACATCGCATTCCACGTATCACCGTGATACCCCGAACGGGGTGTAACAAAGTTGGTTTTTTTGCTATTTCCTTGCGAAGTCCAGTACTGAACTGCCATTTTCAAAGCAACTTCTACAGCAACTGAACCCGAATCTGCATAGAAAATTTTGTCTAGACTTGGTGGGGTAATTTCAATCAAAAGCCTTGCTAAATCAATCGCTGGTTGATGCGTCAATCCACCAAACATGATATGCGACATATTTTGTAGCTGGTCGATTGCCGCTTGATTGAGCTCAGGATGGTTATAACCGTGAATCGCGCACCACCAAGATGACATGCCATCGATCAAAGTACGACCATCTTCCAATTCGATCAACGCACCATAGGCTTTTTTTACTTTAAATGTCGGCAGTGGTTTCAACATCGAAGTATAAGGATGCCAAATATGTTGCAGATCAAATTGTTGATCATTGAGCGCTATATTTTCAAGCTTGGTCATCCTTAACTCCTGCAGTACATCAAATTTTCAATGTTTTGATGTTAAACCTGCAAGAATAAAAAATAAATTGCGTGATCATCCAAATCTGTCTGAGATTAGTTATTTTTTTCCAAATAATGGCAGATTTTGTCAGTTAACAAGTCAAATTTAAAAACTGGCAAGCCATGCGAGCCTTCAATATTTTCAATTTCCAAAAATTTTGCTGGAATTTGTTGTAAATATTGAGCAACTTTGCAATCAACCAATACATCTTGCTCAGCAAAAATATGATATTGCTTTCCAGAATAATTTTCCAAGATACTCACAAGATTGAGCTGTTCCAACATCGCCAATCCTTGTTTTAGTAGATTGAGTGGTTGTGGCTGGATTAAACTTTGTAAGTTTATAAAATCAACTTTACTTGTAGATACTCCTTGGCAAACCATATAGCCAAATTTTTTCAAAGTCGCAATTGCATCATGTTCGAAAGATGCTTTAAAACTTTGAAATGTCGCTTGAGGCATGGCAGTTTGCCAGTTTTCATTTGCAACAAAGCAAGGGTTGGAAGCAATCGTGATCAATATCTTTTGTTCATGATATTTCTGCTGGATTTGGTCGACTAAGATCGTCGCCAATTGACCACCTAAAGACCAACCAATCATCACATCAAATGTTTTGGCGAATTCAACATTTTTCTCTAATTCATGAGGATCAAGCGCATTAAAAATATTCATCAAATGCACTTCAAAACCTTTAGATTCAAGTGAATTTTTAAATGAATTTAGCAGTTTTGTACCACCACCCCAACCCGTGATCAGGAGAATTTTTTGCTTCAAAATATGACTCGATAAATGTGTTTATTGGTCACTATTATTCAATAAACTTAAACCATTTTCATAAATATTTTCTTTGATCTGCTCTAGACTGATGTATTTGTATAAAAATCCTCATTGTTCTTTAAAGGCTTCATTTTCCAAGTCCAATAGCAGCTTTGCTGGATATACCTTTTCCCAAGTTTGTTTAAATGCTTTATGTACTTGATCGATGGCAAATTGACTCTTGCGACCGATCTCCTGGGCATGAGCGATATTTTCTGCACGCATATAAGCAATCAGATAGTTTTCTCCCTCAAGTTCCACATGGAACCATGATTCAATCGTGACACCTTCGGCTTTTAAAGTTTCAAGCGCCTCACTTTTACGTGCTTCAAGCTGTTCTTGCCAACTTTTGACTTGCTCTTGTGTATCTGGCTTTAGCTTGATGAGTACCGCGCCTATATCCATCTCAATCACCTTGTTTTCATTGTTATTGCCTGAGTTTCAATTTGTGTTTAAAAACTTCACAGCCAAAATTTGCATCGCTAGGTTTTTATGCCTTTGCGTAGGCTTATTCAACTTTTGCTAGCCCAAAAGTTGAGCAAAAGGGCTTTGTTGGACAGATGGGCATACATCCATGTAACCCCTGTCCAACGGACGGCATCCTGCCTTAAATCTCGATAGTATATTTTTATTAAAAGTTCAAAATCTTAATAAAACAGTAAAATTTATAGATAGAGAAATAAAGTTAAGAGTCCTGTAATTATTCATATTTAGTATTGTTTAAATCAATATACAATTACCATAAAATTTCAAAACTTGTTAAGCTTTTATCCATGCACTTTTACACCAAGTGAATCGGATGAAATACTCAAAATTTGTTGCAATGAGCATATTTTCTATTTGTTCAATATTTTCATTTCAAAGCATCACACATGCAAATAACGGCGTATTTTCAAAATTTGAAGACACGCAAAAACAATGGGTAGGCAAAAAAGCGCCTGATTTTAGTTTGCAAGATCAAAATGGGAAACTACATAGCTTAGCGAAATACAAAGGTAAATGGGTTGTACTGTACTTTTACCCTAAAGACAACTCTCCTGGTTGTACTCAAGAAGCCAACCAATTTAAACGCTTATATCCCGATTTTGTTAAAAATAATGCAGTGGTGTTGGGTGTAAGCTTGGACGATGTCAAATCACACCAGAAATTTTCTGAGAAATTAGCTTTGCCTTTTCCAATCTTGGCTGACAACAACCATGTTTTGGCAGATCAATTAGGCATCGTGCGCAATCTAGGGGTTTTGAAAATAGCCAAACGAGAAACCTTTTTGATTGATCCTCAAGGCGTCATTATCTATCACTACGAAAGTGTCAATACACAAACACATGCAACACAAGTATTGGCAGACATTCAAAAAAACAAATGATGCTAGTGCTGAGTGTCTTCGCTATCGTTGTTAATACATAAAAAATAAGTGCAGGCTGCTTGCTCATATTTATCATGTATAGATTATATAAATTTTATATTTAAAATCAAAAACATCGCTACATGTTTTGCAGCGATGTTTTTATTTTCTATAACTTATATGAGTTTCAATAGGATACAAATAATCGTACATTTATTTACAATAAATTCATTTCTGTATCACATAAATTTCACTGTAAAAAATTATTTTGACAGCTCTTTTTTATTAATATTTATTAGGGGCTACATTGAAAAACTCAAAAATTATTCTCCCAGTGGTCTTATCCACTGTGCTTGTCGCATGTAACGATGAATCTAAACCTGTCGCTGTGACCAAACCCATTCCAACGCCTACTCCCGTACCGACTCAACCCACAAAACCTAATCCACCAACACCCCTTCCAACTGACAATGGTGAATTATTAGATCCAAGTAGTCGTGGAGATATTTCGGTGAATGGTGGTGCCACTCGTTTAAAAAAAGAACGTAGTGAAGCCTTGAAAGCATCGATCAGCAATCGTAATGTGAAACATGTAATTTTGTTTATTGGTGATGGTACCAGTGAGTCTGAAATTACCGCAGCACGTAACTATGCTGAAGGTGCAGCAGGATATTTTAAAGGCTTAGATGTGTTTCCATTTACAGGGGCTTATAGTACTTATTCTTTGATTAAAGGCACCAAATCAATTGACTACGTGACTGATTCAGCGGCATCAGCAACAGCATGGGCAACTGGCACAAAAAGCTATAATGGTGCAATCAGTGTTGATCGCGATGCAAAGCCTCAACAGACAATACTCGAACTTGCTAAAAGTGCAGGTTTTGCTACTGGTAATGTCACGACCACTGAATTACAGGATGCAACTCCTGCTGCCCTCGCTGCACATGTCACTTCTCGCAAATGTTATGCCCCAACGCAAACCAGCAAGAGCTGTCCAAAAAATGCTTTAGAAAAAGGTGGCGCAGGTTCTATTACTGAACAACTTTTACAAACCAAAGCAGATGTCACTTTTGGTGGTGGTGGAGCGAGCTTTAAGGATGTTGCGAAAGCTGGGACCTATAGTGGTAAAACGCTCTTTGACCAAGCAATTGCTATGAACTATCAGGTGGTGACTGATGTAAAAAGTATGAATACACTTACAGAAGCCAATCAAAATAAACCTGTATTGGGCTTATTTGCTGATGGCAATTTACCTGTAATGTGGTCTGGACCTAAAGCCCAAGTCGATGGGAACAAGGGCGCAGCAAGTCTATGTACTGCAAATCCTTCACGTAGCTCAAATACACCAACGCTCAAAGAGATGACCGCCAAAGCCATTGATTTGCTAAAAACTCATCAGAAAGGTTTCTTCTTGCAAGTCGAAAGTGGCTCTATTGATAAACGTAACCATGCTGCGGATGCATGTGGTCAAATTGGTGAAACTGTGGCTTTGGATGAAGCGATCCAAGAGGCACTTGCCTTCGCCAAACAAAATCCTGACACCTTAATTATTGTCACAGGAGATCATGCCCATACCAGTCAAATTATCCCAAATGATGCAGATAGTCCTGGAAAAACAGTGAAACTTCTGACCAAAGATCAAGTTGAAATGACGATTAATTATGCGACAAGCAAAGATGGTAGCCAAGAGCATACCGGAGCTCAGGTTCGAACTGCTGCCTATGGTCCTCATGCTGCCAACATCTCTGGTCTATTAGATCAAACGGATCTATTCTTTATTATCAAAAAAGCATTTGGTTTATAAACCTACAAAAAAAAGCAGCTTGTTTAAGCTGCTTTTTTAAATCTTCGATATTACATTTGTGACTGAATATAATTTTGCAATCCAATCAACTCAATCAGACGAATTTGTTTTTCTAACCAATATGTATGATCTTCTTCAGTATCGCTCATTTGCTGGCGGAGCATATCACGAGTAACGTAATCACCTTTTTCTTCAGCAAGTTTGACACCTTGCGCCAGTTTTTCACGAACATGATACTCAAGCTTTAAATCAGCTTTTAAACAAGTCACGACATCTGTACCTGTTTCAATATCATCACGATTCATATTCGGCGTACCTTCCAAAAACAGTACACGGCGAATCAAAGCATCTGCATGTGATGCTTCTTCTTGCATTTCGTGGTCGATGCGCTCATAAATTTTGCTTAAGCCCCAGTCCTCGTACATGCGAGAATGGATAAGATATTGATCACGCGCAGCCAGTTCACCACCGATCAACATATTTAGATAGTCTATGACTTCTGGATTTCCACGCATTTCAATTACTCCATACCTTTTCAGCTATTATGGAGAATTTTCGTGAATAATGCAAAATTATATTATTGTAAGTTTATGATTTTATTATAATTAAAATGAGAAGCATACTCATTTGCAGTTTTAATTAGTAAAATTTCCACATAGAAAATAAGCCTTTGCAAAATTTGAACCATTTCACAAAGTCTTAGTTTCCAGTATTTTTATCATGTCTATTTTTGTAACTAAAATTAATCCGAATAAATTGAATGACAAAATTTATGGCTTTCTCTACTTTGGGGCTTTAGCGATAGACCATATAGAACCTACTTCTGCAATCTGACTTCTCAATCTTGCTTGCTGATAAAAGCGTAAAAATGCTAGAGCGAATAAAATTGCAACTAGATCAATGATAAGCAAACGCCCCATCGAATACCATAAACCCACATCAGGCACGAGATAGGCGATCAGTGAGGTAAATGGAATGGCAAACAAAACGATCGCAATTGCTAACAATAAATGAGGCAATGCCCGTGCAGCACCAAAGCCAAAGGTATAAAGCAAACTCAGTATAAATGCAGCATAATAAGTATAGATAAAGAGATGATTCAGACTGGCTAATTCAGGATAAATCACATAGCCCCATCGTCCCAAAAGCATGCTGACACATACCGCCAAGATCGTTCCAAGACACGCGCCAATCGTAAGATTGGTGACAAATCGAACATCCTTACGCTGTGCTGGAGCAGGAAGATTTGGATTTTTTTGTCTTTTTATCCGTGATTCAATCCATAAAATATTGCCAGAATAAAATAAGAAAGCACCGCCGATTCCCAAAACAAAGTACATCCAACGAGTAAAATCACCACCAAAACTGCCAAAGTGCAAACTGAACATCGACTTTATGACTTTATCTGCAACGGTCGCATGAGGATTTAAAGTAGCGACTTTATATGGCTGTTCTTGATAAGGATTTATGAGCATAAAGTCAAAATTATCCCCTCGAAGCATCTGATCAGCACTGTATAAAGCAACTCGTGCTGATGCCTTTTCTCGTTTATCTAGCTGATTGAAACTGACGGACATAATTTCATATTCTGGAGCGGATTGCTGCAAACGGTATAAAATCTTTTCAACATCAAGTTTAGGCTGTGGGTCTGCAATCTGCGTCGGTGCCGGACGCTCAAACAGTGGCTTTCCTTTGCTGACCAGTTGCCCTAAGGCGTCATACATCAAATCGTGAAAGGCAAACACAATCACTGAAACACAAATAATGATATGAAATGGCAGACTGGTAATCCCAATCACATTATGTGTATCAAGCCAAAAACGCTTCTTATTTTTCCCCTTACGAATTGCAAAATAATCTTTGATCAATGTCGGTAAAAGTACAACAAGCCCAGAAAAAATGGCCAGAAAATACAAAAATGCAATGATGCCCATCACATAGACACCCAATGTATGGTGACCTAATAATCCAGGAATACCTGCAGTTTCATGTAATTGTTCTATTAACCAACCGAGTTTAGATACATTCTCTTTTTTTACCTCAAGTTGACCATCTTCATCCAAAGTCGCCAACATTGTATTTTGCGAAGCATTGAAGCCCCGCCCCTCACCCGCTTTCGAAGTACTCCATTGTATAGGCGCATTGTGCAATTCTTTTGAGGCGAAATTGACTGTAAAACTCTTTTGAGTTTCGGGATATTTTTGCTGTACTTGCTCGACGAGCTGATTATATTGATTTGTCTGAATCGCGGAGAGTTTTTGCTGAGGAGGCGTTGCCCACTGGCTGAGATCATGTTGAAACATAGTCAATCCACCAGCAAAAAAACAAATAAATAGCAATATGCCTGCACTAATCCCCACCCATGTGTGCATTTCTTTTGCTAATTTGAGGATATCCGTTCTAACTTTCATTTCAACCTCGTAGCAGCAATAGCAAAATATACGCGAGCATTGTCGCTAAGCTATAAATAACAATCGCTTGCCAACCTCTAGGGATAAAATAGGCAAGAAAAAGTAAAGGACACCAGATCCAAGGAATCGTCCACATCCCCATTTGCGGCGCAAGTACTGCCTCCATTCTTGTGAAGCTAAGCACGGTCACAATCGCTCCAATACAAACCGAAAATGCAAATCCTAAAAAAACACCTGCAAAAGTTTTGGACAACCAATCAGCGTGAATTTTTGGAAATTTTTGTAATCTCATGCTGTTTCAACTTTTGAAATAGAGGAATAAATGGAATAAAACTCCACATCACGATCGCCGTGATCATCAACATATAAATTGCGACCAGTGCAGGAAGTTTTACAACAAGAATAATGAAAGACAGAAAAAGTAAAATCCCCGCAAGCCAACGATATTGACGTTGCAATGTCACTTGAATCAAAGCCTGATTTGGGTGCGTCAGATACAATGTCAAATATCCAAGCATCGCTAAAATAAAACCCAATATTTTCATTACTCTTGCTACCTATATGATTTTTAAATCATTAAAAAAGCAAAAAGCCTATAAACATAGGCTTTTCAAATATGAATTAAAAATCAAAACTCACGCCTAGCTTATAACTACGCGCTGCACCAACAATGGCATAGTTATCGTTAAACACACCTTCCCAATAATTTTTATTGGTTACATTATCGATATTGGCAAGGAATGTGGTATTTACTCCACCAATTTTAGTCGTGTAACGAGCGCCAAGATCCCAAATGGTAAAGTCTGGAAGTGTTAAGGTATTTGCACTATTCAAATACTGTTCACCGACATAGCTCACTCGTGTATTCACACTCAATCCCTCTACATAAGGAATTGCATAATCTAAACCAAGAGAGGCTGTAAAATCGGGTATACCATAAACATCTTTGTTTTTAAGCGCAGCAGAATTTTTTGTGTATTTAGAATCAATATAAGCAAGATTACCGATCAAATTTAGATCATCGGTTACTTTGCCTGAGAACGACCACTCAACTCCACGAGAACGGGTTTCAGCATTGTCTGTTGTGATTTGAGTTTTTTTATTTTCATCTGCCGCTGCAAACTTTGTCGTCAATAAAGCAGGTTTTTCAATCTGATAAATCGCTAAAGTATGCAACCAATTTGATGTTTGATATTTCGTACCAATTTCATATTGCTTTGTTTGATAAGGCGCAAAAGTTTTATTGTAGTTGACATCATCTTTATAGATTACATCACTCAATGTAACCCCTTCCGATAAGCCCTCAACATAACTTGCATAAAAAGATAAATCTTCGCCGAAAGGTTTGATTACGATTCCTAGGCTTGGTGAGATCTTATCTTCGTTATAAGAGGTCTTTTTTTGCAGATTGACTGTATCAATATTTTGATAACGTGCCCCAATAATCAACTGTAACTTGTCATCCAACATCGAGAGTTGATCAGTCAATGTATAACTGATGTAGTCATTATCACCTAAAGGACGAATGGTTGGATAATCATATGGCATATGACCACCATTACTTGGATTATACAAATTGGTATCTTTAAACGCAAATGTCGTCGCTGCGGTATGCTGCGTGTATTTGCGTTTTAAATAATCTGCTCTTAAACCAAGCGTATGCTTAATCGAACCTGTATCGAATTTGCCTTCAAAGCCCATGTTCGCAGCAGTATTTTTTTCTTTAGACCCAACACGATAATACTGTGAAGTCCCATCACCTTGCGCATTAGTCAAAATCATACGGGTACCAAATAAATGCCCCGAATATTCTTTTTCAATATAGCCTATACCTGCAAAAGCTTTAAAATCAGGAGTGAACTGATATTCTCCAGATAAACCTGCAAATCGGCTATTGGTATAACCTTCTAGATGACGAAAATGATTGGTATCACCGTCTGGTGCCTTAATCACACTGGTCAAGTTTTGCATTGAAACCATGGCAGGTGAACCACCATTACGGCTATCACGAAGCACGTACGAATCAAAATTCAGTTTTAATTTATCAGTCGTATAATCAGCAGCAAGCGCTCCTGAAATATGACGGTCATTCATGCCTTCAATATAATGTTCACCATCACCATAGGTGCCATTGACACGTACACCAAATTCTTTCTCAGCACCAAATCGTCTAGAAATATCAAAACCAGACTGGTAATAACCCTTTTCTTCCATTGAAGCTGACAATTGAGTGAGTTCTTTATCTGCACGTTTTGAATTGGCAATAATCACACCACCCACACTACCTGTAGGCGCGACACCAGCGATAAGTGCATTTGGACCTTTCAGTACCGTGACCGACTCTAAAAATTCGGTTGGTACACGTCCATAAGGTGCAACCCCAAATAGTCCGTTATAAGACATATCTTCGTGATTGACATCAAAGCCACGTAATTTAAAGTTTTCGTTTAAATGCCCCTGATTCGTGGTTACACGAATACCGGCATCATTCTTCAATACATCGCCAACTGTTGTTGCTTGTTGATCCTCAATGATTTTTTGAGAATAAGACTGAACACTAAAAGGTGTATTGAGAATTTTTTTCTCACCCAATGCCCCAAGCTTTGCCTGTTGTACATATGTACCCGTCGCATCCGTTTGACTCAGTTCCTCAGCCTCTGCAGTGATTGCAGGTAGCATCGAAACGTCTTCAGCCCATACGATTTGAGCAGCCCCACCAGACAACATAAAAAATGATATCGCTTTGACTAAAGCTTTTTTTGGCATAAAGATCATAATAACAAAAATAGAATAAATGATAATCATTATTATAAACATTAAGAATATAATTTGTATACAAAACTCTAATATTAAATATGATCAAAAGCGCAACAAATAAAAAAAATTGAAATCTATTTTTTATAATCAAAAAAAAAGCCAAGCAGATCCGCTTGGCTTTTTTAGTTTAGCTTTTCAAAAGGTTATAGCGTCAAACCATAGTCAGCCATCAAAGCCAAGAACGCAGTTTCATCCATAACTGGAATATCTAGTTTGGCAGCCTTTTCAAGTTTAGAACCCGCTTTAGCACCAGCAACAACACACTTAGTTTTGCTAGAAACACTACCGCTGACACGTGCACCAAGCGTTTGTAACATCGCTGTGGCTTGATCGCGGGTCATTTGCTCAAGCGTACCTGTCAGTACCCAACTCTCCCCATTTAAAGGTTGGCGAGTAGGTGCAATCGGTGCATCCCAGTGGATCCCCGCTGCAAGCAAACGCTCAACCACTTCCAAGTTATGCGTTGCTTTAAAGAAATCTTCGATCCATTCAGCGGTGATTTCACCCACATCAGGCGTTTTCTTCAAAGCTTCAATATCAGCCAGACGAAGTGCCTCAAAGGTTTGGAAAGTATTGGCAAGCATACGTGCGGTTGTTTCACCTACCCCACGGATCCCCAGTGCATAGATAAAGCTGGCAAGTGTAGTCTTTTTGCTATTTTCAATCGCATCCAATAAATTTTGAACCGATTTTTCACCCATTTTTTCAAGGCCTAACAGTTCATCTCGATGCTCATGTAGATGATAAATATCAGACACATCTTTGAGTAAGTTCAAGTGCAACAATGACTCAACCCAACGATCGCCTAAACCTTCGATGTCCATAGCCTTACGCGATACAAAGTGACGAATTGCCTCGATACGCTGTGCAGAGCAATATAAACCTCCAGAACAACGTGCCAAAGCTTCACCTTCTGGCATCACGACAGGCGATGAACATACTGGGCATTGTTCAGGTAAATGAACTTCTATCGCATCATCAGGACGAAACTCGGGCCAAACTTTCTCTACCTTTGGAATCACATCACCGCTACGATAAACACTGACTGTATCACCGATACGCACGTCTAGACGGTGGATTTCTCCGATATTGTGTAAAGTCACATTGGAAACTGTCACCCCACCCACAGCCACTGGATTTAGGCGTGCCACTGGCGTTAATGTGCCAGTACGCCCGACCTGCCAATCAATATTTTCAACAATAGTCAGTGCCGCAACCGCAGGAAATTTATAAGCCGTTGCCCAACGTGGTTCACGACTTAAAAAACCCAGTTGTTGCTGTTGTTTTAGGTCATCAACCTTGATCACCATACCATCAATTTCGACAGATAAATTAGGGCGTTCTTGATTGATCTGTTCGTATTTCTCTTGTACTTCTTGGATGTTATCGCAAATAAAATGACGTTCACCAATCGCAAAGCCAAAATTGGTAAGCCACTGCAAACTTCCTGACATCGTGGTTATTTCATTTGCTGGTTCACACTGTGCAATCCCGTAGGCATAAAATGCAAGTGGTCGTGAAGCTGCAATATTTGGATCAAGCTGACGTAGGCTACCCGCTGCTGCATTTCGAGGATTAGCAAACGTTTTTTCTCCCTTTGCCTCATTTTCAGCATTGAGTTTTTCAAAACCTGCTTTAGGCATCAATACTTCGCCACGCACTTCAAGCAAGCTTGGAACGGATACTTTATCTGAGCTAAGTACTTTAGGTAAGTTACGAATGGTTTTAACATTTTGGGTAATGACTTCACCTGTTTCGCCATCGCCACGTGTTACGCCACGAACCAACACGCCATTTTCATACCAAAGCGAAATCGCTAAACCGTCAAATTTAAGCTCAACATCGTACTGAACTTTTTTATTGGGTAGACGTTCTTCTACACGACGAGCAAATGCAAATAATTCTTCTTGATTAAAGACATTTCCGAGAGACAGCATCGGTACGGTATGAGTAATCGTTTCAAATTTTGTCAGCGCCTTACCACCAACTTTATTGGTTGGAGAATCGGACTGTACCCATTCTGGATATTGTTGTTCTAGGGCTTTGAGTTGATGAAAAAGCTGGTCATATTCACTGTCCTCAATACTTGGCTCATCCATCACATAATAGGCATGGTTGTGCTTTGCCAAGAGTTGAATCAGCTGACGCATCTGGGCTACAACTTTAGACTTTTCCATAAAAATATCACCATAAAAAGGGCGGATAATTCCGCCCAAAATTTCTTTCACAAATTATAAATCAATTTTGCTTATTTAAGCTTCTTGTTTAGAGCGATAATCAATCGCTTGATGACGCCAATGTTCTTTCAACTGAGGGGTAAATTCAAGATTATTTTCATCATAAACCGTACCATCAATCTCACGTGCAATCAGTCCTGCAATACTCGCCATCGTATCAAAGCCTTTTTGTACATTTGGATGCGGTAATGCCAAGAAAAATGCCAAACCATTGACTTGTTCAGTCGATAACGTTTCCAAATCAAATCCTGCTGGACCTTCATCTGTAATACGAAGCACAGAGAACATCAACGGGCTAGGCTCATTGATATCTTCATAACGGTGGAAACATGACATTTCCCCAAAACGTAAACCATATTTAAGTAGAACTTTTAAGGTTTTATCGCCTGATAATGCACGGCGTGGATTTGGATAAAGATTTAAACCAATGATTTGTTCTGCATTTGCGAGAATACTCTCATCATCTGAACGCTGTTGTTCATGCAAATGCACATCTAAAATATTGCTTTCGCCTTCAAACTCTTGAATTGCAGCCGCTTCAACATCTGGATTGAGGCTAAATTCAGCATCTTTAGAATCTGGTGTTTGTGCTGTAACTTCCGCAGGTTTTTCTGAAGTTTCAGTAACTTTATCTTGAGCAACTTCAGAAGTTTCTTGTTCAGGAGAATGTGTTGCATCTGAACTTTTTACTGCTTCTTGATCCGCTTTCTCAGTCACTGCTGCTGTTTCAGCACTATTCTCGACCACAGCAAGAGGCTCATCTTTTTGATTGGCAACTTCAACTTGATCCAAAGTCTCAATCGACGGTGTTTTGACTGCATCGGTTACTTCAAGTGATGCAAGCTGATCCAAATTTGGCTCAACACGTTGTCCTGCAGATTCTTCCACAGCCAATTGATCTCGAACATGTCGAGGAATAATCGGTTGCTGGCATTCTGAATTGATATGCAACTCAGATTCTAGTGAGGGTGCCTGATCATTTGACTTACGAAAAATCATTCGCAGTCCCACCAGAATAATAATAACTGCGACAACAATCCCAATAATAGTGGTAACTTCCATACTATGACTCCGCGGCAGCTAGACCGTATTCTTTAGCCTCTTCCAAATTCACAGTGACGAGTTTTGATGTTCCTGGTTCAGGCATGGTCACACCCAGTAAATCTGTTGCCATCGTCATTGCAACTTTATTATGCGTAATGTAAATGAATTGTACCTGTTCCGAAAGTTCTTTTACCAAATTACAAAACCTTCCAACATTCGCATCATCTAGCGGCGCATCAACTTCATCGAGCACACAAAATGGTGCAGGATTTAAACGGAAAATCGCAAAAACCAATGCCAAAGCGGTCAATGCCTTTTCCCCACCCGAAAGTAAAGCCAGCGAACTGTTCTTTTTACCCGGTGGACGTGCCATCAATTTAACACCTGATTGCCAGTCATCTTCAAGGCTTAATGAAGCTTCTCCTCCATTAAACACCTTTGGAAAAAGATTTTGAAGCTCTGCATTCACTTGATCAAAGGTTCCCATAAACAATTTTTTGGTTTCCTGATCAATACTTCGCATCGCATCTTTGAGCGAAGTCACCGTATTTTCCAAATCTTCAATTTGATGACTTAACTCTTCAAAACGTTTTGAAACTTCATCATATTCCTCTGATGCAGCCAAATTCACTGCACCTAATTTTTCAAACTGACGCTGTGATTTTTCAAGCTTAGTCTGATGTGCAGCCAAGTCAATCACTAAACCTTGTACAACTTCACTATTCAGCTCTTTTAACTGCTCTGAATAATGCTGTAAATCCGATTTGGCTGATTGCCAAGCCAAACGTTTATCTTCAAGCGCAGTTCGCAATTTTTCATCACTTTGCTGATGCTGATGACGACGCTCAGTCAAACTCTGTTGTTTTTCCTGAATATTGTTCAGTTCAACTTGCCATTCATTCCAAGTTTTTTGCAATTTTTCAGTGATCAAAAACTGTTCTTGGAACTCAGACTCTAAACTTGGTAGCTCAAGCTGTATCGGATCAACAAATTTTTTGGCACTTTCCATTTGTTGTAGGATTTGCTGATATTGCTGTTTTAAAAATGATAAATCTTTTTCTAAGAGTTCGATTTGTTGCTGATTTTGCACCGTCAAACGACGAGTCGCTTCCAAATCTTGCTGTTTTTGCAACAATTTTTGTTGGGACTCATCTAAGCCATCCGCCAACTCATCCACTTTAAATTGTAGTGTTTTATATTCTGGCAGTGCTTGTTCAAGCTTCATGATCAGAGAATGCATATCGATTTCAAGATCATCTTTTTGCATTGCATCTTCTTCTAACTGTGCATCTAGACCTGCAAGTTGCAGATTTAATTGCTCTTTTTGCACAGCAAAAGCCTGCACAGCAGTTTGAATCTTGACGATTTCAACATCAAAGCTTTGAACCGCCTTTTGAGCTGATTTTAACTGTTCAGCATCTTGTTGAATTTGCTGTTGTAAGGCTTGGATTTTTTGATTTAACTCAGGTAGTTTTTGCTCTGCCAAAGTAAAATCATCAGTCAACGCCGCCAAAGCATTTTCAATTTCTTCCAAACGTACACGATGGCTCAATGCACCTTGGGCTGCCTGACTTGATTCATCAAAAAAAAGACCAATCACCCAATCCGCCCCGACATGATAACCATCCAAGCTTAGGATGGATTGTCCTGCTTTCAAGGCGTGTTGTTGGGAAAGTGCTTGATGAAGGGTTTCAGCAATCGCAACTTGATTCCATAGAGAATACTGCGGTGAACTGATAAAGCTTGCAAGACATGGCAAATCAGCAAGTTGAATCTGTTCAACTGAAGCAGAAGATTTTAACTGACGCGCTAAGCCTTCTTGAAAATTGGTCTCATCAGCAACAACTTGCGCAGATAACCATTTTGCCAAAAACTTTTCGATCAAATTGGCATGTACTTTACCCGCTTCACTCAGTTTCAGCACTTGCATCAACTGCACAGCATTTTGATCCGTTTTGTTTGAGGTCTTCGCTAAAAGTTGATTTAAATTCTTTTGCTCAGACTGCAAAACTTGAATCTCAGAACGCAAAGTCGCAACTTGAGATTTTTGCGTATTGAGTAAGCTTTGCTCTTGCTCCAATGCTGTCTTTTGTTCAGCCATTTTAGCTTCAAGCGTGGCAATCGAAGCCAAACTTTGCGCTTTATCTTGCTCTATTTGCTGAACATCTTCAGATTGATGCTGATTTTGGATCTGAGTCGTTTGCGCTTTTAAAGTTTCTTTCTGCTGTTCAATACGTGCAATATTTTTTGCCAATTGCTCAGATTGTGCAGTCATCTGCGCTTTTTGTTGTTGTTGCTTTTCGGCTTGCGCTTTGATCTGCTCAAATTGTGCCAGAGCATTTTGGTGCTGTGATTTTAAATCAGCAAAACTTTGATTTTGATTTTGTGTTTCTTGATCACTATTTTGCAAAGCTTCAAGCTGTTGTTCTTGCTGAGTTTGCAATGTTTCCAGTTGCAATTCAATCAACTGAATACGTTCTTTGGTTTCCGCCTTTTGCGTTTCTAACTGGCTCAAAGCTTGGCTATTTTGTTGAAATAAACCTTGCTTTTGCTCCAAGGTAATCTTCAGTTCAGCGAGTTTTTTCTCAGCTTGTTGCCATTCGTTTTGTAATGGTGTCGATTGCTGAATCAAACGCTGAAATAGTTCACTGGTCGAACCCAAGTCATGTTCAAGCGTCGTTAATTCAGAGCGAACCAGTTTAAATTGTTCACCTAAATCATGCATATACACATCATATTCTTGTTGAATACGCGTGCTTTGCTCACATTGAAAAGACAAGATTTCAATTTTTAAACTACGAATCTCAGTTTCAAGCGTTTTATATTGGATCGCAGCTTCAGCTTGACGTTTTAAAGTCTTTAGCTGACCTTTCAACTCATGCGCAATATCATCTAAACGCGATAAATTTAGAGTCGTATGTTCCAAATGTTGCATCGTTTCACGGCGACGTGCCTGATAACGTGAAACACCCGCCGCTTCTTCGATAAATACCCGCATTTCTTCAGGTTTGGCATCCACCAAACGGTTGATCATGCCCTGTTCAATGATCGCATAGGATCGAGGACCTAAACCTGTTCCCAAGAAAATATCGGTAATATCGCGACGACGACATTTCGTACCATTTAGAAAATAGTCCGATTTGCCATCTCGCGTCACCTGACGACGAACGGATAATTCATTATACGCATTGTACGCTCCCCCCAGTTTTCCCAAGGTATTTTCAAAACGTAACTCTACGCTTGCCACTCCGACAGGTTTACGCTTTTGCGTTCCTGTAAAAATGACATCCTGCATGCTGCCACCACGAAGCTGACGCGCACTTGATTCCCCCATCACCCAACGGATTGCATCAATCACGTTAGACTTACCACAACCATTCGGTCCAACGACTGCGGTACGGTTTGCTTTAAATTGTAATGTTGAACTATCGGCAAATGATTTGAAGCCAGAAAGTTTTAAGCTGCTTAAACGCATAATGTCCTAATTACCGACGCGATCGACGCGCCCAAGCCAATTCTATTTGTTTCATTCGAGTTAGAGATTCCAACACGAGATTACGCAAGTGTCGACAAAAATCTTCCATAAATAAAGTAGCTTGTTGTGATTTTCGGATCAAAATTGCATCAATCACCAACTTTAAAAGCTCTAGAGACTCTTGTAACTCACGTTTTGATGTATTTAATGTCAAAAAATAGCTTCTGCGAAGTGAAGGTAGCAATTCTTTGTAAAATTTTATGAGATATGGATTGGCAACCATATCCGATTGATGAGCAAGATATTGAAAGATCCCATCATAAAATTTCTCGGTATTGCCCTGCTTGACCTGATCCACCAAATGCTGAAAAACGTGTTGTAAATGTTCAGCTTCATGATTGCGCCATGTCTCACTGATTCTTTGCACGATCTGCCCCAACAAAAGTGCAGTTGTATCAAATAATGCACGTACTTGCCCTGCTGACATTTCTGATACCACAGCACCCCTGCGTGGATAAATCTCGATCAGCTGTGTACGTTCTAAAATGAGTAAAGCCTCGCGCACCGAACCTCGACTGACATCGAGTTCTTTGGCAATACGTAATTCTTGTATTCTTTCCCCTTCTACAAGCTCACCGCTGATGATTTGCTCACTAATATGTTTTGCGATTTGCTCCGAAAGACTATCCACTTCTTCATGTTGCATAGTTGTCCTGTCTTACTTTTTTTAATTTGATGACGATTTCTAGTTATATTTACCCAATTTTATAGGACTATTTCCATGTCTTTGTCTGACAATTTTAGTGACTTTTGGGTCAATAATGTAGATTAGAAACACTTTTTAAAGATATTCTCAATGAATATTCTAAATATTTTGTTATTTCATTCAATGATCTATGGTTTTTAATTTCCACATTTCTTGTCATTTACGAAAAAAATCATTCCAATTTATGACATTTCGCCATGAGCAAAGTGATTATTCAATTAAATCAAGAACGATCAAAAAAACTCAATCCAATATTTCTTCAACGTTTAAACACTTAAACGAAATATTTTCTTCTTCAATTTGGAATACATTATATTTTACATCGTCCCAACCATCATGATTTTTTTCAATATGAAGATCGACAAATTGAGTAAACTTATTTCCAAAATTCCTCATCTCTAAGTTCGTTATATTGACGAATCGAATCTTCAAACGTGGTATGGACTGTTTAAATAAATCAACGGCTAAAATCAATTCCAAATTATAATATCCATTTATTTCATCATATTTCAATAAACACTCAACCACATGATTATATGATAAAAACTTTTGATTAAGCTGATTTATATCAAGCATTATTATTCTCTTATGATGTGTTTATAAGGTTAAGATCAGACCTAGCTCTAACATAAAATAGCTAGGATGAGTTTATATCGTTATAGATAAAATAAGTAAGATCCGCATGATTCAATCAATGCCAGAACCCTTTAAATATAAAATAACAACCAATCACCGTCAGCAAACAGGCAAAGCATTTTTTCAACATCGCAGGCGATAACATGTGTGCGACTTTTGCCCCCAATTTTGCTGTAATAAAGCTCATCACACTGATCCCAATAAACGCATAGATATGCACATAACCTATCGCATTTGGTACATGTACCGCTTCTTTAGCACCAAAGAACATAAAGCCCAAAGCACCTGCGATTGCGATCGGTAAACCACATGCAGAAGAAGTTCCCACAGCTTTTTGCATCACCACGCCATTTTTATTGAGATAAGGTACAGTCAAACTTCCTCCACCAATCCCAAAGATCGCTGAAGCAATCCCGATACCGCCTCCTGCCAACATTTGCATCGGCGCAGAAGGCAAAGATTTAGACTCATCAACAGCGACTTTTGCACCTTTAAACATTTTAAAAGCAACCCAAAGCGCAAATAAACCAATGATGATCTGCAAATGCTGACCCGATAAAATATCTGCGACCCCTGCCCCTAAAAATGAACCTAAAATCAAACCGGGAGCAAGATTGCGGACGACATTCCAAAGCACAGCACCATTTTTGTTATGTGCCATCATTGAACTAATTGAAGTGATCATGATCGTTGCCAGTGAAGTTCCCAAAGCCATGTGCATGATCACAGAAGGATCATAGCCTGCCTGAGTAAAGACCACATATAAAATTGGGACAATAATTAACCCACCGCCTACACCAAATAGCCCTGCTGCAAAACCAGCGATTGCACCAATACCTAAATATGTGATTAACTCCATAAATGTTCTTCCATTCTTCTCAGATTCAACATGGATTTAGAGACACGTCATCTCAGTCAAATTTTGAGCGATGCAGGTCAACTGCCTGAAATTCTCATGCTCAAGAAAAGCACAACATCAACCAATGATGATGTGCGTGAATTCGCCTTAAAAGGTGTCCAAAATATTTTGGTCTGTAGTGAAACTCAGACACAAGGTCGAGGGCAACACCAAAGACAATGGGTCTCGCCTCGAGGCAATATTTATTTAAGCACATTGCTTACGACGAAAACAGCAATTGATGGTCGTTTGGCATTGGAAATCGCGTTAAATATCCTGCAAATGCCGAGCATTAAAGCTTTGCCCGATCTGCAAATCAAATGGCCAAATGATTTGTATAGTCATCAAGGCAAATGGGGTGGCATCTTAGTCGAACCGATTTCAACACACCAAGCAATCATTGGTGTAGGAATCAACCTTATGCCGATTGCCGAATCAGAAGTCACTCAGCAAGCAACTTCATTGATGCAATTAGGTATTCGCCATCCCAATCGCTTACATCTTATCAGTGAGCTTTTTTTGGCAATACGTCAAGCAGGTCAATGGTTTGAGCATGGTTCTTACAATCTCAGCGGTCGCTTCAATCATGTTGCTTCATTTATGGATCAAGAGGTTCATTTTGAACAAATCAAAGGATTTGCCGAGGGGATTTTCAAAGGAATTTCAGATGATGGCTCAGTCAAAATATTGACCCGTCATGGCTTGGAAAATTTCTATCAAGGTCGTTTGAGTTTACAAAAATAAGGCTACAAAGATGAAACAACTTTGGCTCGATGTCGGCAATACTCGCCTAAAATATTGGGTGACTGAAGATAAGCAAATCATTGAACATGCAGCCGAAATGCATCTGCAATCCCCTGCAGATCTGTTGCTTGGATTGATTCACCATTTTAAGAAAATGGGCTTAAGTAATGTCGGTGTTTCCTCAGTTCAAGATAAAAAAAATAATGAACGTATCGTCAAGATTTTAAAACGACT
Source organism: Acinetobacter gerneri DSM 14967 = CIP 107464 = MTCC 9824 (assembly GCF_000368565.1). Lineage (GTDB taxonomy): Bacteria > Pseudomonadota > Gammaproteobacteria > Pseudomonadales > Moraxellaceae > Acinetobacter > Acinetobacter gerneri. The sequence continues at coordinate 86,070 of NZ_KB849545.1, forward strand.
GAATATTCCTGTGACCTTTGCCAAAGTCCATAGCGAATATGCAGGACTACAATGTGGCTATGATGAACCGAGTCAACTTGGTATTGATCGTTGGTTACAAGTGTTGGCCGTTGCTTCAAAAGAGCAAGATATCTGTGTAATTAGTTGTGGAACTGCACTAACGATTGATCTCACCCACGGTCTAAACCATCTGGGTGGCTATATCTTGCCAAATCTATATCTACAACGTGATTCCCTGATTCAAAATACCAAAGGAATTAAAATCCCTGATGCAGCGTTCTCAGAGCTTTCGCCGGGTAGAAATACGATAGATGCTGTTCATCATGGCATCTTTTTAGGTTTGCTCAGCACTGTTGAAAAAGTACTTGAACAAAAACCAAGAACCTTAGTTTTAACAGGCGGAGATGCGCCACTATTTGCAGAATTTTTAGGGAAATATCAACCTATCATCGAAGCAGACTTACTGCTTAAAGGTCTACAGTTTTATATTGAAAATCAATAATTTCTTTTTATAATAAAAAGCAGGCTGTTTTTTAGCCTGCTTTTTTGTATTTTTATAACAATTTTTATTTTGGAACAATAATGAGTATTAAAACAATTGGTTTTTTAGGCGCTATGTTGAGTCTTTCACTCACAGCCTGCACAACACTCAATCAATTACCGCATTCAACACAACAAGTCTCAAGCAAAATAGAAAAGGCACCCATAAACCAACCGATCATTGCCTATTTTACAGCGTCTTCGGCTGATCCAGACAACGAGCATTCAACAGAATATTCGCTCACAGCTGTGGCTAAAGGCTATTATCGCATCCTTTTAGGTCGGGATGATGAAGGACGATTTTTAGTTCAAGATTATTATGCCAATAGTAAAAAGCCACAATCTCTTCCTTTTTCGATCAAAGACCCTGAAGGCTTGAGCAGCTTTAAAAGTATCTATGTGGATGGTCCTGTAACCATATTATCTGAAAATGGAGAAACCATTTTTAAAGCCACTGTTCAAGATTACAAGCCGATCGGCATATCACAAAGCTTCTACAAAAATGGACAACTTGCTCAAGAAAATGACTATGAAAGCTTCGGAGAGGTTCATCAAAAGCTTTGGTATGAAAATGGCAAGCCCGCAGCAGATGCCGTGCTAAACATGGAGTATCAAATCATCAAAGCTCAGTTTTGGAATCTCCAAGGTGAACTTGTAACTGATGATGATGAGATCCAAGCGATCGCCGATGCAATTGAACAAAAAACTGCGCTATAAGCCTTAAAACACTTAAAAGTTTATAGCCTAGACAATAAAAAAAGATGCGACTTGCGCATCTTTTTTTGGTCAGAAATAAAAATCTTATTTCTTATCATTACCGCCAAACAATGGTCCCATACCGCCACCACCACCAAATTGTTTTTGCATACCGCTCAATGAACGCATCATTTTTGCCATACCCGATGGATTAGCAAATTTCTTCATCATTTTCGCCATTTGCGCATGTTGTTTGATGAGTTTATTCACTTCAGCAACATCCATACCACAACCAGATGCGATACGTTTTTTACGGCTTGGATTCATCAAATCAGGATTACGACGCTCTTTGATCGTCATAGACTGAATGATTGCTTCCATTTTTTTGACTTGTTTTTCAGGATTGGCTTGTTCAAGCGCTTGTTGGATACCTGCATTGCTCATGCCCGGCAATTTATCCAAGAAGCCCATCATACCGCCCATTTTATTCATCTGTTCAAACTGCATCAGCATGTCTTCAAAGTTGAAGCTACCGCCTTTTTGCAGTTTTTTCGCCATTTTTTCGGCTTTTTCTTTGTCGATCTTACGTTCAACTTCTTCGACCAAAGAAAGTACGTCACCCATACCCAAGATACGCTGTGCAACACGTTCAGGATGGAATGGCTCAAGAGCATCGAGTTTTTCACCCATACCCAAGAATTTGATTGGCTTACCTGTGATCGCACGAACTGAAAGTGCTGCACCACCACGGGCATCACCGTCAGTTTTAGTCAGAATCACACCAGTAAGAGGCAATGCATCATTGAAGGCTTTTGCTGTATTTGCAGCATCCTGACCTGTCATGGCATCGACCACAAACAGTGTTTCAGTTGGTTTTACTGCAGCATGTAAAGCTTTGATCTCATCCATCATGTCGTCATCGACATGCAAACGACCTGCGGTATCGACGATCAAGACATCAGCAAATTTGATTTTTGCTTGTTCAATAGCACGATTTACGATGGCTATCGGATTTTCAGTCGCTTCAGATGGAATAAACTCAGCACCGACCTCGCCTGCAACAGTTTGTAACTGTTTAATTGCGGCTGGACGATAAACGTCGGCAGAAACCATCGCCACTTTTTTCTTTTGGCGTTCTTTTAGAAAACGGGCAAGTTTTGCAGCAGTTGTTGTTTTACCTGCACCTTGTAAACCCGCTAATAACACAACAACAGGTGGCTTAGCAGCCAAATCGAGGCTTTCGTTTGCCTCACCCATCATTTTAGTCAATTCATTATAGACAATTTTTACGAAAGCCTGACCCGGAGAGAGTTGAGTCATCACTTCTTGACCCAATGCCTCTTCCTTAACTTTCGCGATAAATTCACGAGTTACAGGTAAGGCAACATCAGCTTCGAGAAGTGCCATACGTACTTCACGTAGCGTATCTTTAATATTGTCTTCTGTTAGCTGCCCTGAGCCAGTAACATTTTTTAAACTCTGCGTGAGTCGTTCTGTTAAGGTATCAAACATTGCAAAATCCGCTTAAAATAGCTAGTAGCAAAAAATTCTTTCTAAAAATAGAAAATTTATGCATAAGATGCTATAGGATACTTTAGTTCACTTGGAATTTATATCTTATAACATGAATATTCATCATCCCGAAAAAGGTTTGACATGATTAGCCTCCCCTTGGTTTACACCATTTTAGCATTAATTGCCTATACCACGTCATTTTGGTATTTGTTTTCTCACTTAATGTCTAAACGTACACCAAACCACTGGTTCATTGCCATCGTACTCGGCTTGGGGCTGTTGTTGCATGCTGGAGTTCTATATAACGATATGTTGACTCCTTTGGGGATCAACTATGATGTCTTCAATTTGATGTCATTTACTTCGTTATTAATGCTGTTATTGAGTTTGCTTTATAGTACCTATCGTCCTGTTTTAGCACTCAATTTAATCGGTATTCCTGTCGCAGCTTTGGGTTTGATCTTAGGTTTTGGTTTTAGTAAACCGAATCAATTTATCGAGCAACATTCAATCGGTTTAGATTTTCATATTATTTTATCTTTGTCTGCCTATGCCGTACTGTTCATGGCTGCGATTCAGGCAATGATTTTATGGATTCAAAATCGCGAACTCAAAAATAAATTAAAAAAACGTATCTGGGTCAATCTTTTGCCCTCATTCCAAGCGATGGAAACTTTATTATTTGACTTATTGATCACTGGCTTTGTGTTACTCACAGTTGCATTAGTCTTTGGTTTCTTTACGATTGACAATTTCTTTGCTCAGCATTTGGCGCATAAAACAGCATTTAGTATCGTCTCTTGGTTTGTCTATGGTTCTATATTAATTGGACATTATAAATTTGGCTGGCGTGGTGAAAAAGCGATTCGTTTTACCTTGATTGGCTTTATGTTATTGGCGATTGGTTTTATTGGTAGTAAATTTATTTTAGAAATGGTTTTGCATCGTTAGTCATTTTCATGGCTCTGTTCTGATTAATTTATTATTTTGAATTTGATATAGAAAGTCCCTTCTCACTTTGGGAGAAGGTTAGGATGAGGGTAAATTTTTCATAAAATCCTCAACCTCTTACGCAATATATTTCTCATTATTAAAAAAGAGAGAACTGCATTGAAAAAATATCATTTTAATCTAAAATCTATTTATGCAAGTTAATCTAATAAAACAAAAAGCCTGAGTTAAGCTCAGGCTTTTTATTGCTAATCTAAGATTTAAATATTAGATATTTTCTAATGACCATAAAATACGTTATCAATCCACTAAATACTGTCTTATGCCTTTACAGGCTCATCAGCTTGGACACCTTTTTGGTAAAGTGTATAGATATAAATCGGGATTTCTAAGTCTTCGAGATGCTTATAGATCAGTGGGCTTACATCATCCCAACTCAGACCACCGACACCCGTTGCTAAGCGTGGCAAAGCAAGACTTTCAATTTTTTCATCTTCAATCACTTGTTTTAAAGCTCTAAGCGTTCGATTGACATACTCAATTGATGCTTTACCTGGTTTTGCGCCATTATCATAGGCTGCTTCTTGAGTCAACAAATTGATGATACGTTGACCTTCTGCATTGACCCAAGTCCAAAGCTCACCAGATTTTGGATGGTACAAATGACAATAATTGCGAAAATCTTTATAAAGTGACGGCCAATGTTCTCTTAGGTTAAAAGCTAAACCTGTTGCAAAATTATCATTTGGTGCTACCCCGTGTGCGATTGCCTGTGCCTTACTTAGTAAAATATCACCAGATACTTCATAAATCATATGCTTGCTCCCATTAAAAATATTTAGGTTATTTTCTGTTTTGTCTCTTATTATCCTAACGCATAACCTTATGTTTATATTTAGAAAAACTTACCAGCCAGTCCAATGATTTAAAATAATAATCACGGTTTTTATGTTAAAATTATAGGGGAAGCTATGATTTATTTAATGATCATTTTTTCAAAAGATTTGATGAATAATTTCTAATATTTTAAAGACAAATATGCCTTAAACTGAGTACTTTTTATACTCAAATTCTAAACCTAAAATGCAATAACGCCCTGTTCCCAAAACTAGCTTCAGACGATAACGATCTACTATTTTTCTAAATGACACACATAGTCAACAACTTCATTGACAGTGACGCTAAATTGACTGTTTTCAGGAATATCGAAATATTCTCCTGCACGGACCAGATGAATCTCAGGATCCTGCCCTATTTGCACATGACATTCTCCAGAAATAATTTCTATACGTTCAAATACATGCGTTCTAAAAACCAATGGCTGTTTTGATGGTAAAAAAACGCCTAATGTTTTTTGAGTTCCGTCTTCAAGTTTGATCACATGGCTAATGGATAAACCGCCAAAATGCACATTGGATTTTTTCATTACAGAAACAAAATCAAATTTATTTGTCATGACTTTTCCTCGTATTTTTCTTATTGGTAAATAAAAGCATTTTCACAAAAATGCTAATCTAAACTTATTCTGCATAGCATAAGCAAAATCAGATCATTTGTTGATCGACTTTTAGAAATAAAGTGTAAATGAGTTTTTGAATATTAGCCCATTCTCAGCCAGCATCCTTAGATAGTAACCTAAAGTGATGAACGCTAGACATCCCCTCTAAAATTGCGTATAACCCTCATTTTTAAAACTGATCAGGTCTATCACATTGAAACTCGTTCTTGCTCCCATGGAAGGCTTAACCGATCCAATCATGCGTGATGTACTCACTCATGTCGGCAGCTTTGATTGGTGCGTGACTGAATTTATCCGTGTGACCGATTCGCTATTACCTGATCATGTTTATTATGGCTACTGCCCTGAACTGAAAAATCAGGGGAAAACAGCTGCAGGCACTCCTGTGCATGTGCAGTTCCTAGGCAATAATCCAGACATGCTCGCAGCCAATGCTGCCAAAGTAGTGGAACTTGGTGCGCCTGCCATAGATATGAACTTCGGTTGTCCTGCAAAAACAGTCAATCGTCATCGTGGTGGTTCTGTTTTGCTTGATGAGCCAGAAGTGGTTTATCAGTTAGTCAAAGCCGTCCGAGACGCTGTACCTCGTCATATTCCTGTTTCCGCCAAAATGCGCTTAGGTTATATGGATCGTAACTTTACTATGGAAAATGCACATGCTATCGAAGATGCAGGCGCATCGTGGGTAACAGTACATGCAAGAACCAAAGCCGATGGTTATACCCCGCCTGCATTTTGGGACTTGTTACATCCAATACGTGAAAATCTGAAAATTAACGTGATCGCCAATGGTGAAATCTGGAACAATGCCGATGCCAAACAATGCCAGTTTGAATCAGGCTGCCAAGATTTGATGATTGGGCGGGGTGCCGTGACCACTCCTGATTTAACTCAATGTATTCGCCAAAATACCGACCAAGCGCTCATTACTTGGAATGAATTACTCAATTTACAAATTCGTTTTATCAATGGTCCGAGTAAGACTGAAATTGGTATGGTCGGACGTTATAAACAATGGCTGGGTATGATGAGTAAACATTATCCTGAAGCAAAACAACTTTGGGATCTGGTCAAACGCGTCAAAAAACTTGATGAAATCGTTGCTGTCTTAAAACAAAATCAGCACCACTAACAATGGTGCAGTTCTTCAAATCGTTTGACCAAAAATCCAATTTTATAGCTTAAGACAAGCCTAAGCTCAGTAAAAACTCTATCTCATCTGGCGCAAATTCTTTCATGTAATCAGATGCAGGATTGAGCAAAAGTACCGCACCCTTGGTCATTTCAAAAAAATCACGAGCGGACATAATAAAATAATCTAGATCATCGCCAAAACTGCTTCTTAAAGTGTCCAAGCTCAGAAAAAAAGGAATCGCTTGCTCTCCTTCTGGAGTCTCAAGCATTTGAAAATAAACATTTGATTGGTCACTATCATCACCAATACAGAATACGTCAGAAATTAAAAGTTGATTTAAAAATTCGGAAAATAATTCGGGTTGTTGTGAGGTTTTGCTAAAGAGCAATTCAAGCTTTTGATTTTGCATCATCTTCATCACTTTATTGAAATCGAAAATTGATTTATAAATGGCAAGAAAAATATGCCAGCAAAATAATAGATCAAGCAGTGCATCCCCAATTGACTTGATCTACTTAAAAAATATCACAACAATATTTGCTTGCAATTGATTTTATTGGTTTTAATGTGCAGCAAATCTATACTTTATTTTAAAAAGCTCTACTGATCACAGTTCCATTAAAATTTAAACAATCCTCTACCCGGATCCGTTGAACTTTGGACAATTCATCCAGATTGAACCAACGATATTCAGAATGTTCATCACTCAACTGGATATCTACATGCTCTGATACTTTACATTTAAATATAAAAGCATGTGATTGAACGGCTTGGTGAAAGTACACCCCAGATAAGTACTCAACTTCAACATCACAGCCAATTTCCTCCTGACATTCACGAACTAAAGCCTGATGGATAGTTTCCCCCATATCCAGTGCCCCACCCGGCAAGCCCCATGCATGATCAGCATATGTTGCTTTTAGCAACAAGACTTGGTTTGAAGCATTGAATAACACAGCGTGAGCACTCAAACGATACATATCCTGAAATGCCATAAGATTTCCTCAAGACTTAGCGGGCCAAATAACATTTTGATAGCATTAAGCGTAGTGCATACACAATCGCCATCAGAAAAATACTATAGCCGATCGGCTGAACAAACATAGGAATCGACAGTACAATCATAGCGGTAATCGGATACAGCCATTTTTTAAACCCTTGTAAATGATAAGCTTCATGCAATATCCACAAAGTCGCACTATAAATAATCAGAGAAATCGCAACAAAATAACTTACAAATTCATTTGAAACTTCAGCCTTATGCGCAACGACATCCACGCCTGCGGCAAGCCCTGCCCCAATAGCGGCAATACTAATAAAAATGAAAAAATGCCCATATCCCCAAGTAAACGCCATTTTCTGACTGGTCAATCGTTCAGACACTTCATGATCAAAATATGCCCACCACATGGTAAACATCATGATCAGACCACCGATCATCAAAAAGAATAGTTCAGTGCTTAAACTCACATTGCTCAGGGCATCTTGTATGGCATAAAAACAGCCCACAATCGACTCACCTAGTACGATAATGGTCAACAATGAGTAACGTTCAGCGATATGTTCAGGATGCCACGGCGTCATATTATAAGATTCAGCATAAATCGGTACGGATAGCTCCGCGATCACCAAGAGTGCAAAACAGAAATAGGCATATTGAGGATCTATAAAATGAAATAATATCCAACCGATTTGTACAAAGATAATCCCAAATGCATATCTCAAAGCAGTTTTTCGACGTGCCTGATCATTTTTAGCCGCACGAAACCATTGAGCGACCAGACCTAAACGCATGATCAGATAGCCCAAAATAATCACATCAAAATCTTGTTGCGCAAATGCTGATGGAATACCCGCGGCGATCACCAAGGAACCGATGATTTGGACAAAGGTCAAAATACGGTAAAGCGCATCATCATTATCGTAAGCAGAGGCAAACCAACTAAAATTCATCCAAGCCCACCACAGTGCAAAAAACACCATGAAATACATGGTGAGTCCATGCCAAAAGTGATTTTCGATGATGCTGTGATGTAATTGTTGACCTGCTGTTGCAATCGCAACCACAAAAATCAGGTCAAATAATAATTCTAAAGAAGTCGCAACTCGATGTTTTTCATTTGGGTTACGTGGCAACAGTGGTTTCAGCCACTCATGCGGTGTGCTAAAGGGGTTTGGCATAATCAATCTACTTATAGTTTATTTGACTAAATTTTTTCAAAAGTTGAACTATTTCACAAGAATATTATATAAATTTAGAATTTTTATCTTATAGGAAGCGTAATTTTATTTTTAGAATCTCTGACAAATAAAAAATCTAAATCATAAAAAAATCACTCTAAAAGTAGAGTGATTTAAATACAAATAGTTTTTATTTTTATAATAAAAATAACTTAAATATTCACTTAACCCAAAAGCTTGAGTTTAGGTTCATCTTTCAACACGATTGCCTTACCATCTGCTAAATTGATTGGCATAGAAATATGCTGATGAATCAAACGCCAGTTTTGGTCTTCTTTTTTCATACAAATCGTCGTACGGCACCAAGGCATTTTAATTTTTCCAACCAAAGCTTTATGCTCAACCTTAGAAAAACAATGTACGATTGCTAAATCATCAGATGTATAAACTTTGATATCTTTACGAGAAATCATCATATTTTCATTAAAATACGGACTAAATTTGTACCATTCAGTCTTGTATTCCTCGATCCCATTCATTTGCGAACTCACATCGAACATACTAACATCTTCAGCACAATGATCCGTAATTTGATCAATATCTTTATTGATCACGGCCTGATCCCAATCTTGGATTTGCTGCAGAATTTCTTTACCTAAATAACTGTCACCGATAATTTCAGTAGGCATAAAACACACCTCAAAATATTTTATTTTATGTGATAGAATCTACATTATTTTGTATATTTGTGAAAGCTCTCACTCAATGTTTTTTATAACCGTTTGTAAAGACATGTTTTTATTATAAATTAAACCTTAATATTTAATACTATTTATTAAAAAAACTTAATTTTAATATTTACAATTTTCCAGTTTATTCCTTCTCTTTTTAAAATAAAACTAGTCTTCTGACCATCATCACTGGGAATAATGACTTCAAAATGGTTTAAATCCTGATAATGCATACTAATTTTTTCTTGTGATTTTTCACCTGAAATATCACTAGAAATATGCTTTTCTTCACTTGTTTTTTGCGGTTCTTTTTCAGAGACTATTGCATTTGGGGAAATGGATAATTCTGGCTTTGAATCAACTCCAAATATATTTTCAATTTTATTAAACCATTTTTTTATTGGGGAAATCACCTGATCAGAGGGTAATTTGATCGACTCTTTTAAAGCCTTTCCTTGCAATAACAACTGAATAGCCTCTGGATTAACCACCAAATCCACGACTTGATTAGACAGTTTTTCTGAAACTACCGCCCCCCACGCTTCAATTTGATTATCAGGATGATCTACACCCAATTTATGTTGAATCTGTTGTTGGATTTGCGGTTTTAAATTGTTTCTCAAGCTTGGATAATCAATATATGAAGACAAAGCCTCTGCATTATTTTGATCAACTGCTTGCTTGATCTTGTATAAAGTCCAGTAGGGAGTAGCAAAAAATATTGCAACAAAACACAGGATAATTAAACTAAAAAATATAGTTATTTTTCTCATAAACTACCCTTTTTTCAAAAATATTGCTATTTACTAAGCTTTTACTGCAATCAATTGTACGACAGAAGCCATACCCGTATGATATTTTCCTTCAACAACTCGGCGTTCAATTCGGTGTAATTTCAGGACTTTTAACTGCCCTGAAAAATCACGCTCTAATGATTCTTTCGTGGTCATCAATTCGGTAGATTGACCACCACCAGTAGCAAATTGAAGTTGTTCAGGTGTATAAGCTTCAAGCAAAAATACCCCATCCTTTTTCAATCCTTTTATCACCTTTTGATGCAAAACATGTCTTTGGCTCTCAGTCATTGGACAAAAGATGGAAATAATGCCATCCCATGCATTTTCTTCAATCTCAAAATCATCTAGATTTGCTTGAATTGTGTTGATTTTGACTTGGTTTTCCGCAGCCAATTTTTGTGCTTTATCCAAGCCAACTTGTGAAGCGTCAACTGCCGTCACATCATAATTTTGTAAGGCGAGAAATACAGCATTTCGTCCTTCACCTTCTGCGAGGCTTAGCACTTTGCCTTGAGGAATCCTTTCATAATTTTCAGCTAAAAAGTCATTGGGCTTTTTCCCATAAACATATTCTGCTTCACTATAGCGTTCATCCCACATACGACTCTCCAGCCCTAAAGCACTAAAATGTGATCTCTCAAAGATCATAGTCTTTTCAGAGGTTGAACTCAAACTAAGAGCTAAATTCGATAAAATTAGCTTTCTTTTTCAATAAAAAAAGCATGTATAAACATGCTTTTAATGATTCTAACGCTATTAAACAGTTAAATCTTTAATATGTGTTGAAGGACCGTTTGTTTTCACAGATTCAATACCATGATCACGTGATTGTTCACTTGCATAAAGCTGACTCGTACCAATGATTTGATGATTTGCAGCTTTTAAATTGAAATATGGCTTGCCATTTTTTGCAGTTAAACGCTCATACTTACTCTCATCTGGACTATTCTTTTGCACAGACTCGATACCATTTTGTGCTGAAGCTTTCGCTTTATAGAGTTCACTTGTCAAAATGACTTCACCATTACCCGCTTTGAGTACAAAACGATATTGACCGTCTTTGGCTTGACTAATTTCATAAATTCCAGACATTTCCCACCTCTTTTGTTATTACGGTTTTTTGTGATTTTCAGCGTTTGAATCAATATAAATTACGCTATTAACATGAAATATAGATGAATTATTTTAAGTTGCAAAAGGAAATTTGTTATTTCTTTTGTATATATAAATCATAAATTCTTTGATCTTGCTGATCCATAAAAAGTTCTAAAAATTGACGCGCTTGTTGTTGATTTAGTTCTTTTGTAATGGAATCTACACGAGACCGATAACTGAATAGACCTAAAAATTTTTTTCTCAGCTCAATATCTATATCTGTTTCTACTAAAAATATGATCGATGTTTTATTTCCTATTACAGCTACCCAAAAGAGCCTCTTTTTATCCTGATCCTCAACACTCAGTGTTGGTGAAAATTCCTCGTGATCTGCCAACTCAGCCTGCTCATACCAATCAACTTGATCAAAAAAAGCCAAAATTTCTTGTTTAGATAACAAACCCAAATCACTTGAAGTTTCAAATGTTTGATCTGCATATAACATATCGGTTTTAAAAAGCTTCTGCATGGTATCCCCTTGTAAAATCAAAAAATTAAATCATAAAATAACTACAGTACTCTCATAATATAAATGATTACAATCAAGATGTAGCTCACAAGTGGCAACAATAAAAACCAAAATATTCCCCACTTATTGACTGAAAATATTGTTTTAACAGCGATATAGCTCACCCAACTCGAATATAAACTCATCGCCATGATCAATATCCCTGTCCATATTTCATCGCTCAAAAATGCTGCCAAATAATTTTCATATATAAAAGTTTGTAGCAAAGTAATGATAAAAATAGGAATCGCAAAAATACACCACTGCAAAACGTTTACTTGCCGAACCAAAGTACTATCAGGATTATCCACACCAGACCATGTCAAACGAATTTTATAAAACCATCCATAGACAAACCAAACGATAACACTGGCAAATAAACCAAGCACAAAAACAAAAATCCAATAGTTCGACCAACGCTCCAAAATAAATGCGTAACGACTAAAATCAGGATTTTCATTTAAGGAAATTTTCAATAATTGTTGATCGATACGGTCCATAATCATCAAAATTCCGACAAGCAATGTCGCAAAATGAATGTATTGAGTATCAAGTTTTGGTAAATCTTGAAAAAATTGTTTAGGTTTTAAAAATAATTGTGCAATTCTTTTTGGATTCAGCACTGAATCCTTTTGGATATTTTGTCCTTCTGGTTCTTCTAGCATAGATATTCTCTTTCATTTATTTGTTTTTTAATAAAATATCAGGGTAGAAATGGCGGCATTAAAACACACCATTTTCATTTAATTTTTCAGTTGGAATCGTTTGCCCAATATCCCAAAGTTCAACTATTTTTGCCTGTTCAAATCGACAAATATGTATGACATTCATCCCTATATCATCTATTTCGAAGCGTAAATGTGCATGAACAATCACTGTTTCTTGATCTTGATAAACATGTTTTACATCATAGATTTTATGTGGAAAAAGTTGATCATTTGCCAACATCCCATTTTTTAAACTCTCGCGGTCCCCTTTAAAATAAGCATTATGATGGATCATGTTTTCTGCCGCATAATCTGCATAAGCTTGTTGTATTTCCCCTTGTGTAATCAATCCTAAAAACTCAATTGCCCTTTGCTTTAAATCGAATTGCTTCATTTAAATATTCTCGTATTTTTCTTGAATTTATAATAAAAATCTTACTTTAAAATTTCTATTTATTGTAAAAATTTTATGAATTTATCGTTTTAATAAAAGTAAATGACAGTTTAAAAATAAAAAACCCTAGTAGATACTAGGGTTTGGATGCTTAAGCTTTTTTGACAAATTCAGATTTTAATTTGATTGCACCGATTCCATCGACTTTACAGTCAATATTGTGACCATCTGAAGCATCCGAGATTAAACGAATATTCTTTACTTTCGTTCCGACTTTCACTACTGAGGAAGAGCCTTTCAACTTCAAATCTTTGATGACGCTAACCGCATCACCGTCAGTTAAAACATTACCGAATGCATCTTTAATAATTTCATCATTACTATTATATGAAGTTTCCCCTTCTTTCCATTCGTGTGCGCATTCTGGGCAGATCAGTAAATCACCATCTTCATAAGCGTATTCTGATGAACATTTTGGGCAATTAGGTAAAGACATGACTCACCTCAAAAAACCTAAACTATAGCATTTTTATTTTATTTTCAAAAAGTTAAAATCAATATTTTTTGTAAGGAATAATCTCCACGATATTTCCCTAGTCAAAAAATAAAAAACAACTTCTATTTTACAGCAACAAAGATGTTCTTCCTAAGACTCTAAAATAGATTTCAGCACTGTGGCATGATTTTGATGTTCATTTTTAGCTGCGGTTAGAAGTGTAATATGTTCTTGCTTTGCGAGAGCTTTAAGTTGCTGTAATTGATCATGATGTTCAGCAAGCTCAGCTTGATAGCGCACCTGAAACTCTTCCCAACGTGCAGGCATATCTTCGTGATACCATTTACGCAGTTCATTTGATGGCGTTATTTCTTTCGCCCAAAGATCAATTTTCGCGACCTCTTTTTTGATACCTCGTGGCCAAAGTCGATCCACCAAAATACGTTTACCATCTGAATCAAGGGCTTCGCTATAGATCCGCTTTATTGTAATTGTCACATTATTTTCCTCACTTCATTTCCATCACTTAGACTGCGTATTATGTCGCTGTTTTTCAATCATATTTGATATTTCTTCACCGTACATCCATGTATTCAATATACCATTTGAACTCTCTAAGCCCACAATGTCCATTATATTTTCAAAATTTGTGGCGATTTGTTCAGCCTCATCAGTATCAAATCTATCACGTGGAATTTTATTGATGGTTTCTTGCAAAGTATTCAGCAAATCCGCTTGTGTCGGCTGTTTTTCTTTATACAGTAAAACGAAGTTCAAACTCGCCAAGCGTATACTTTCATTTAAAATATAATGTCTAGTTTTGCTTCCAGATGCAAATTCAGCGAAATGTTCTTGTTCTGAAAAAATCATCAATCGTTTGATCACATCTATATTGAGCTCTAGATAATCAACATTTGGACTAGGTTTAGCCAAGACTGTAGTAAAAGCTGTTGTTTGAAGAAATACGATCAAAATTAATTTAAATATTTTTTGTTTGTATGGCATTTTCATTGCTCAAATTCATATTATTCAAAAAATCTAAATCAAATCTATAAAAAAATCCACGTCTAAGGTGGATTTTCAAGTGAATACTATTGATCAGGAATACTTGGATTGACCAAGAGTCCTAAAAGTTGCAAAGATTCTTGCCACCCCAAATAACATGCCGAAAGAGGAATCGCGTCAGGAATCCCAGACTGGGTGATGATAACTTCCGTCCCCATCGGTACAGAACGAAATTCTATTTTCATTTCAATCGTTCCATCTAAATTTGCATCTTCAAATTGATCGGTATAACGAATCAATTGTTCAGGGATCAGCTCGATGTATGTACCACCAAATGCGTGACTTGTCCCCGTACTAAAATTACTAAATGACATTTTATAAGTCCCGCCCATTCTCTCCTCTAAATGGTGGACTTTTGCAGTAAATCCATGGGGTGCCATCCATTTGACCAATGCATCTGGATCTAAAAATGCCCGATATACGCGTTCTGCTGGTGCACTAAATACCCGATGCAATGTTACAGTGTTGCTCATTTTCCATCCTTGTTTGTTTTATTTATAACAGCTCAGTTTAATATGACCTTCATCGGATTTTGTTGTGCTTTAGTATTTTGAAACTTAAATCATGATATTGAATATAAAAAAAGCACGTCATTTCGACGTGCTTTTTTCTATAGAATATCGCTTTTATAGCCCCATCAAAAGCGTACTCGCAGCTTCAGTCATTAAGCGATCAGCAATATATAAAGCAAAGAAAGCCAAGATTGGAGATAAATCAATCATGCCCATATTCGGTAAAATTTTACGAAATGGCGCAAGCAAAGGCTCTGCAAGCTCTTGAATTACTTCAATATAAGGTGAACGAGACTGGGTAAACATCACCACCCAACTCAAAATAATGGTCGCAAAAATCAAATAACGACAGAACCTGATCAAATCTTGGATCATGGTGACAAAAGTCAAAATCAATAAATGTACTGAACCATTTGGCATAATCCCTTGTAGGTACATCATGCCGTACATTTTCAATAAATACAGTACAACTAACAACACCAATGCTGCTAAATTGACTCGACCTTTGGCAATCGTCGGAAAAATTCGCCCAAAAATGTCTACTATTTTGGTTGCTTTGACCGTAGACATCACAACTGGATTATATGGAGTGACCATCGCCAATTGCATTAAAAAACGGAAGAATACAAGCAATATTGCGACGTTAATGATGATGCCAAAAATTAGCGCAGAATTTGCACCCATACTTGAACTTTCCTAAAAAAAATCGATTACTTCGTGCTATCACTTAATTCTTGAGCGAGTTCTTGGCTACGTTTTTGTGCAGCAGCAAGCGCTGTTTGAATATTTTGTGAAATTTGAGCACGATCAAAAACTTCTAAAGCCGCCTGAGTTGTCCCATTTGGTGAAGTCACATTTTTACGCAATTCTGCTGGAGAATTTGAACTTGTGATCGCCATTTGAGCAGCACCCAAAGCTGTTTGCAAGGTTAAAGCTGTTGCCACTTTTTCATCTAAGCCTAAATTTTTTCCAGCTCGGATCATACTTTCCATCATATAAAAGAAATATGCTGGACCTGAACCTGAAACTGCTGTCACTGCATCGATTTGCGCTTCAGTATTTACCCAAATCGTCAAACCAGTTGCTGATAATACTTGGCTTGCCAAATCACGGTCTTTGGCTGCAACAACATCTGTTGCATATAAACCGTGTGCACCTGTTTGCACAAGCGCTGGTGTATTTGGCATCACACGAACGATTTGGTCTGTGCCTGTGAGATTGGAAATTGTGTTTATTTCAGCACCTGCGACGATTGAAATAATCAACTTTCCTTCAAACAAACCTTTTAATGGTTTCAGTACATTTGCCAAAACTTGTGGTTTTACCGCAAATACCACAACATCTGCATCTTTAATTGCTGCGATATTATCATCTGTGACATGTACATCTTTTTCTTGTAATAGCTGTCGAACTTTCTCTACCGGATCTGAAACAGTAATACGTGTTGCAGGTAAACCACGATTAATCAAGCCACCAATTAGGGCTTGAGCCATATTACCGCCACCGATAAAACAAATATTACAATTTAAAGCTGCACTCATAAATTTCGCTCGACCTTGAATCTTTTATAACGAAGAAATCAATTCTGGCTGCCAACCATCTATTTCACAATAGGAAGATTGTGCTAACCAAAAACCTTTCGGCGTAAAAACACCAAGCATAACATTATCTATGCTTAATATTTGAATTGTATGACGCTTCCATGGAAAAATTTGTGCTTCTTGAATTGCTTTTTTCAATGGCCACGCCCCAACACGCCCGAATAAATGGATTTTCTCACCACCTTGACGCTGTTTTAAATCCAACTTTTGATTTAATAATGCAAAAGATAGACCCATTTTAGTCTTTTTGATATAAAAATGACCGCTAGGCAGCTCAATCTCTTGATCGAGCCCTAGTTTCAGCGCTTGTTCTACTTCAATTTCATCATTTTTTTCAGCTAAATATTGCTGTTTTTCTAGCCGATACAGCACATTTTGATAGCGAACATAATAATATCCTGACCAATGCACAGCTGCCTGTCGATCGGATTTTGCTTGAATCACTTCATGTTGAATGCGCTGTACCATTTCAAAGGCAGGTCGATATTGCCCTTCACCTTTGATCCAAGATGAAAGTAATTGTCGCTGTCTTGCCTCAGAAAGCGTGCCCAATTTTGTCAAATCAAGTTGATTCTGATCACCGCAAAAGTTTAAATCTTCGACCACAACTTCATCTAAAATTTGATTTGCATCCTGCATCAGCATACTGGTGCGTGCCAAAGATTGCTGCATTTTTGGAAAACGGCTTTGCAAAATATTCCAAAGTTCATGTCGACACCATGAACGATCATAGCGGGTATCTAAATTTGATGGATCATCAATATAACTGATATCTAGCTCATGCACCCATTGGCAAATCTGCTCACGAGACAAATCCAAAAGTGGTCGCCAAATACTCAATTGATCACGCACATCGAATGTCTGCATAGCAGCAAGACCATTAACCCCTGCTCCAGACAACAGTCTAAGCATCACAGTTTCAGCTTGATCTTGTTGATGATGAGCCAGAACTAAGACTTCATGAGTCGCGATATGCTGCTGATATGCGGTATATCTTGCTTGGCGTGCCTGATTTTCCATATTGCCTGTAGCAACGTCGACTTTTTCAATGATGTATGGAATTTTGAGTTTTTGGCATTGTTCTGCGACAAAATCGCCCCATTCAGCACTGATTTTTTGCAGCTGATGATCGATATAGATTGCACGTATTTTATTTGGACAAATCAAAGACATGAGATGTAGCAAGAGCATGGAATCCATGCCACCGCTACATCCAATCAGAAATTGGGTATTTTCTGGAAAAGTATCTAACTGTTTTAAGATGCTAAGCCGGCATTGTCGCTGCCAAATTTCATTAAACGCTGATAACGTGCTTCGCATCGCTCATCGGCTTCCATAGGTTGAACTTCATCGAGTGCTTGTTTTAACACATCTTTGAGTTTTTCCATAACCTCAAGTGGATGTAAATGAGCGCCCTCACCTTCATCGACAACATATTCGATGATACCGATTTCTTTTAATTTATCGGCAGTAAGCGCAAGTGCTTCACTCGCCTGTTCAGCTTTTTCTGCAGTTTTCCACAAAATAGATGCACAGCCTTCTGGTGAAATCACAGAATAGATACTGTGTGAAAGCATAATTACTTTATCTGCCACACCGATACCGAGTGCACCACCAGAACCACCTTCACCTAAAACTGTAGCAATAACAGGAACTTTAAGGCTTGAAAGTTGTGCAAGGCTAGTCGCAATTGCTTCAGCTTGACCGCGTTCTTCTGCACCTACACCAGGATATGCACCCATAGTGTCAATAAAGGTAAATACTGGAAGATTGAAACGCTCAGCCATATCAAGTAAGCGCTGAGATTTACGATAACCTTCAGGATTACACATCCCGAAATTGTGCTGTAACTTCTCACGGGTACTACGACCACGATGTTGACCGACCACCATCACAGGTTTTCCATCAAAACGTGCTAAACCGCCGACCATTGCACCGTCATCACCGTATAATCGATCACCATGTAATGTATCGAATTCGGTAAAAATTTCACTCACATAATCTAAAAATTGCGGACGGTCTGGATGACGCGCAATTTGAACAGTTTTCCATGCTTTAGATTGAGCAGCTTTATTTTTCATAAGTCGATTATTATCCTTGAATTAACCAATATCTAGTTAACTGATAAATTGTTTGTTGCATTGATAAATCGCAAAAGATTTTTAATGATCAACAAATTGTTCCGACTGAATATTCAATTCAATATCCCAGTGCTTAAACTGAACTTGCTCATCGTGCAAATCAGCTACAAGCAGTGGCCATTGTTTGGCATCACCAGAAACGCTGAGTTGCCATTGTTGCGCATCATGCACCGTTAATTCAATGGCAGGAAGCATCTCATCGCTACGGCTATGATTGAGTAAAACAGCGAGTCTCAAAATCAAACAAAGATAAACAAGACTGTCTCCGCCGACTTTTTGTACTTCATTTTTGGTGTCATTTCGCAATTTTCGGCGATGATGAGCGACCAAATGTGCCAAATGGTTTTGATCAATTTGTGAAAAACCAGGAATGTCTGAATGCTGTAATAGATAAGCACTATGACGTTGATAACCACTATGGCTAATTGCTAAACCAATTTCATGTAAATATGCAGCACGACGCAACAAATCACTAT
The DNA here is from genome assembly GCF_000368565.1 of Acinetobacter gerneri DSM 14967 = CIP 107464 = MTCC 9824. Taxonomy (GTDB): domain Bacteria; phylum Pseudomonadota; class Gammaproteobacteria; order Pseudomonadales; family Moraxellaceae; genus Acinetobacter; species Acinetobacter gerneri. The sequence continues at coordinate 105,190 of NZ_KB849545.1, forward strand.
CATCACTGGTCAGTTTAAGTTTTTTAGCCACACTATCAAATAAATGCTGTGCAGTATCGACGACACGCTGCGCTTGTTTACTATCTGCACCATAACGCCCCATCATCGCTTGTACGCTACGATCTCGCACATCTTCGTGTTGGAAACGACCTAGCAAGTCGTACATCACTCCTTCACGTAATGCGCCATCTGAATAAACCAATTTATCCAAATTCAGCACTTCAAAAACCGTATATAAAATCGCGATACCCGCAGGTAATACCGCACGTCGATCTTCTTTTAGACCGACAAAATCCATGTCTGATACATGTTTAAATTTTAAAAGCTTATCTTTTAATTTTTCGATGCCTTCACGTGTCAGCGTTTCTTGCTCATCACTCCAGCCCATATTCACTGCGATTTGGCGACAAGCTTTGATGGTCCCACTCGAACCAACAACAGTATCCCAACCTTCAGCTTTATAAGTATTGGCAATAGAATTGAGTTCTTTACGTGCAGCAACGACCGCTTTATCAAAAGACTTTTGACTAATCTCGCCTTCTGGAAAATACGACTTGGTAAAAGCTACGCAGCCCATCTGTAGAGATTCGGTATGAATAGGCTCAAACTCTTCACCAATAATCAACTCTGTCGAACCACCGCCGATATCAATCACCAAACGACGACCACTATTGACCATCGTATGTGAAACACCGAGGTAAATCAGACGCGCTTCTTCACGTCCTGCAATGATTTCAATGGGTTTAGGTAAAATAGTCGCTGCTTTTTGGATAAATTCATGACCATTTTTCGCTTGACGTAAGGCATTGGTTGCCACGATACGTAAACGATTCGGTTGCACCGAACTTAAACGCCCCACAAAACGAGCCAAACAATCCAAACCACGCTGCTGCGCAACTTCTGTCAAATTTTTATTTTCATCTAAGCCAGCACCAAGCTGTACTTTTTCTGACATTGAAGCGACTTTTTTTACTTCACCATGATCCACACGAGCAATTGCCAAATGGAAACTGTTTGACCCCATATCAATAGCAGCAAGTAACTCTTCATCAATCAAAAAATCAGACATTCTTTTAAACTAACTCTTTAGAATTGTGCTTAGATTAATTCACTCCCACCCAATTTAAAAGCCATTTATTCAGACAAAGTCACGAGTTTTTATTTTTTCAACATATATGACAATTTCATGACAAAGCAATCGGATTGCAAAGATCATTTCAAAAGGAATTAATCCCTATTTTTATTTAAGAAATTATCAAAATTTAAATATCTTAATAAGTTATCTATATTTTGTAGCATTTTTTTGCAAAAAATATTTGTGTAGCATTGTGTTCATCAATTAAGCGAATCGAATATTCAAATCGAAAAATTACATAACGGACTATTTTGATCAACTTAGCTATGTAATACTTAGCGCCATAGCTGTTTTAAAATTATTTTGGAGCAAATTCCATGTCTGCAAACATTGTAAATACGACAGATGCGAACTTCGAAGCTGACGTTTTAAATTCTGACACACCTGTACTCGTTGATTTCTGGGCTGGCTGGTGTGCGCCATGTAAAGCGATTGCACCTGTATTAGAAGTGCTTTCAACTGAATACGAAGGCAAAGTAAAAATCGTTAAAGTAGACGTGACTGCTTGCGAAGCAACTGCTGTAAACTACAACATCCGTAACATTCCAGCATTATTGATGTTTAAAAATGGTGAAGTTGTTGCACAACAAATCGGTGCAGTGCCTAAGTCTAAATTGACTGCATTTATTGATGAAAATATCTAAGCAAATATTCAATTTTAATATTTGATTATAAGTCATCAAAAAATTAGTCATAAAATACGTCATAAAAATGGCGTATTTTTTTTGACTATAAATTGACAAATCGTTAGATCTCACTTATATTTCATGCTCAAGGAACATTTGGATAATCTTTAATTTCCCAGTTTCTTAGAAAGACACAACACATAAGATCGCCGCTCGGCAATAGAAATTGTTTTACACATTTCTCCTCAAAAGAACTTAATCAGATTCTGAGTTTGTTATTGTGCAAATACAATTGCGTCTCTACATTTGCAATGCGTCGATTTTAGCTGATCTCTATCCGTGTACCACACATCCTATATCAATCTGATCATATATGAACTTAACCGAACTCAAGAAAAAACCAATTGGCGAACTCATCAAGATTGCTGAGTTTATGGGCCTTGAAGGAATGGCTCGTAACCGCAAGCAAGATATTATTTTTGCCATCTTAAAGCGTCACGCGATGAATGGTGAAGAAATCTTTGGGGATGGCGTTCTTGAAATTCTCTCTGATGGTTTTGGATTTTTACGCTCTGCTGCAGGTTCTTATCTTGCAGGCCCAGACGATATCTATGTCAGCCCGTCACAAATCCGCCGTTTTAATTTGCGCACTGGGGATACAATTACAGGAACAATCCGTCCTCCAAAAGAAGGCGAGCGCTATTTTGCACTATTAAAAGTTAATCAAATTAACTATGACACCCCAGAAAACTCGCGCAATAAAATCCTTTTCGAAAACTTAACGCCTCTTTTCCCAACCGAACAAATGGTTATGGAACTAGGTAATGGTTCTTCAGAAGATTTAACAGCACGTGTAGTCGATTTGGTTGCGCCTATTGGTAAAGGACAACGTTCTATCATCGTTGCTCCGCCAAAAGCGGGTAAAACCATGTTGTTACAAAACATCGCTCAATCGATTGTGCGTAATAACCCTGAAGTGTTCTTGATCGTATTATTGATCGATGAACGCCCAGAAGAAGTAACCGAAATGGAACGTTCAGTTCGCGGTGAAGTTGTTGCTTCTACATTTGATGAATCACCTGCTCGTCACGTTCAAGTGGCAGAAATGGTGATCGAAAAAGCAAAACGTTTAGTTGAACATAAAAAAGACGTAGTGATTTTATTAGACTCAATCACTCGTTTAGCACGTGCCTACAACACTGTAATTCCTTCATCTGGTAAGGTTTTAACAGGTGGTGTTGATGCGCATGCATTAGAACGTCCAAAACGTTTCTTCGGTGCTGCACGTAACATCGAAGAAGGTGGTTCACTGACCATCATTTCAACTGCATTGATTGAAACAGGCAGTAAAATGGATGAAGTGATCTATGAAGAATTTAAAGGTACAGGTAACCAAGAAATTACCTTGGATCGCCGTATTGCTGAAAAACGCGTCTTCCCTGCAATGAATATCAAGAAATCAGGTACTCGTCGTGAAGAACGTTTGATGAGTGAAGAAAATCTACGTAAAGTTTGGATCTTGCGCAAATTGCTTCACCCTATGGATGAACTTGCTGCAATGGAATTCTTGCTTGATCGTATGAAAGAAACCAAAACAAATGATGATTTCTTTGATCAAATGAAGCGTAAAGCAGCAAACTAAATCAAAGAACTTTTCAATAAAAAGGCCATCATTAACGATGGCTTTTTTATTTGGTTGACATCTTTTACATAAAGATACATTTGACTATCGCTTTTGTAATTTTATATTTAAAGCTTTGATTATAAATAACTAAGCTCCTATAAACATATAATTTTTATACAATAAAACTCAGGATAACCGATATAAATACGCAAATCGATTGTTATTTTCTGTTAAAAAATAGCCAATTTTTCCACTTTTTTTCATATTTTTTTGAAGTAGCTAGTAGTATTTCAAAATGCACAGTGATAGCATAGCTTCTAGTCCAGTTAGACTGCTCCATGCGTTTTAGACCTATCTAGCGTTAGGAATAATAAGAGCAAAACAGACTAACTTGGGTTTTTTATAGTCTCTAATTTTATGAGAGTGATGCCATGTTATTCAAAAAATTCGCTGTTGTTGCTGCAGTTGCTGCTACTTTGGCTTTCGTTGGTTGTACTAAAAAAGAAGCTACTGATGCGAACGCTGCTGCTTCTCAAGCTGTAACTGCTGCTTCTGAAGCTACTGCTGCTGCTGATGCTGCTACTCAACAAGCTGCTTCTGCTGCTGACACAGCTGCTTCTGCTGTTGCTGCTGCTTCTGCTGCTGTTGACGCTGCTCCTGCTGCTTCTGCTGCAAAATAATAATCGCTTAGATTATTATGAGAAAAAGAGAACCCTTTGGTTCTCTTTTTTTATGCCTATATAAAAGTAAAGATAAATTAAAATAATCCCCCCTACTAACTCTCTCCTTTTAATTCATCATGATTGAAATACACGCTAGGCTTAAAACCCGTTCAACATGAATATCAATATTAATGCCTAGTTCAGGATTGGTCTGTATATCTCAACATGGCATTTGCTTGTATTCAATTTCATTTTGAACAATGAACTAAAGCAATAAAATCTTAGCCAATAAAAAAGCCTTAAATAGAATTCCTATTTAAGGCTTTATTTGGACAAACAGAAATTAGCTTTCTGCTTGCTCAGTACCTACACGTTGTCTAAATTTTTGTCCAGCACGGAAGGTAACCACACGGCGAGCAGAAATTGGAATTTCTTCACCAGTTTTAGGGTTACGACCCGGGCGTTGGCGTTTATCACGCAATTCAAAATTACCAAAGCCTGATAATTTCACTTGTTCTCCAGCAATAAGTGCATTGCTGATTTCATCGAAAAACAACTCGACCATTTGTTTTGCTTCACGACGGTTTAAACTCGTAAGCTCACTTAAATGATCAGCCATTTCTGCTTTTGTTAATGCTGTCATGAGGCCCTCAATGTCGCTTGATAAGTGTTCTCTAACACTTCGATTATATGATCCATTCCAGATTTAATTTCAGCATCTTCAAGCGTACGTGATGGGTGCTGCCACAACAATGCAAATGCCAGAGAGCGTTTGCCATTTTCAACACCTTGACCAGTATACACATCGAACAACCAAGTTGAGTCTAATAGATCTCCGCCAGACTTTTCGATAAGTTGCTGAATTTCTCTAACATTAATATTATCATCTATTAACAGCGCAATATCACGTCTAACCGACGGAAAACGTGATAATTCTGTAAAATTAGATACATAAGTTTGCAAAACTGCGGATTGGTCCAGCTCTGCAACCCAAGTTGTGCCCAAATCTAGTGCATCCTCGAGAGAAGGGTGTAATCGACCTAAATATCCTATTGATTTTCCATCAACGACTATTTCAGCAGACTGACCCGGATGTAACCACGATTTGTTTGAACGTACATATTCGGCTTGAACACGACCAGCAGCTAAAACTTCTTCAACTTCACCTTTGAAATCGAAAAAGTCCATTGCTTGTACTTTGCCATGCCAAGATTCAGGTGTACGTGACCCAACAGCGATTAATGCCAATGTTGGAATTTGTTTTAATTCTTCAATAGATTCAGCATTTTGATAATCAAAACGCAAACCCAACTCGAAGAATCTTACACGGTTTTGTTGACGATTTAAATTATATTGCACACATGGAATCAAACTTGAGAGCAAAGTTGAACGCATAGTAGCCAAATCGCTTGAAATTGGGTTCGCCAACATCAAAGGATGGACTTCTGGGTTAAGTTGTTTTTCAAGTTTTAGATCAGCAAAACTAAAGCTAATTGCTTCTTGATAACCCAAAGTTGCTACAGTTTGACGCAATTGAGCCAACTCAAATTGATCTTGATGTTTTGCCAATTTGACATCAATCACAGGTAGACTCATTTGGATATTGTCATAACCATGAATACGAGCGACTTCTTCGATCAAGTCTTGATAAATTTCCATATCATAACGATGAGATGGTGGAACAACTGTCCATTCACCTTGTGCTTTCACTGTTACAGCACAGCCTAGGCGTTGCAATGCATCTATAATAAAGTCTGATTCAACTTGATAACCGAGCAATTGATCAACTTGTGCTTGTTTCAATTCGATGGCATGACGCTGTGGTAAAAGTGCAGTATTTTCAGCGACTGTAATCGGACCAAAATCACCACCTGCCAATTCAGCAATCAGTTGTGAAGCTCGGTTCATCGCGATCATTGGCAATTCAAAGTCAACACCACGTTCATAACGCTGTGAAGCATCAGTATGCAAACCAAAACGACGAGCACGACCAACGATTGCCAGCGGTGCAAAGAATGCTGATTCGAGGAAAATTTCGGTGGTTTCATCAGAAACGGCTGATGATACGCCCCCCATAATCCCTGCAATTGCTAATGCTTTTTGATCATCGGCAATCACCATCACATCTTCGCTCAGCTCAACTTCTTGATCGTTGAGAAGCACAAGTTTTTCATTGGCAGTTGCTTGACGAACGTGTACAGCACCTTCAACTTTACCACCATCAAAAGCATGTAATGGTTGACCCAATTCCATCAAGACATAGTTGGTAATATCGACCAAAATACTATGTTGACGAATACCTGAACGAGCAAGCGCCTGCTCCATCCATTCTGGTGTTGGGGCTTTAGTATTTACATTTTTGATCACACGACCGAGATAGCGCGGTGCACCCTCAGTATCTACAACAACTTTTTTCTCATCAGAAATTGTCGCAGGAACTTCACTAATCGCTGGAGCATTAACAGCAAGTTGATTGATCACACCAATTTCACGTGCAACACCACGAATACTGAAGCAGTCGCCACGATTTGGAGTAATGCTGATATCAATCACATGATCATCAAGATTTAAATATTCACGGATATTTGTACCAATCGGAGCGTCCGCTGGGAGTTCTAATAGACCATCCAATTTATCTTCAAGATCAATCTCTGAAGCACCACACAACATACCGTGTGATTCGATACCGCGAAGTTTACCTTTCTTGATTTTGAAATCACCCGGTAAAACTGCGCCGATCGTCGCTACTGGAGCTTTCATTCCAGCACGAACGTTTGGTGCGCCACACACAATTTGCAATGGCTCACCAGAACCAATGTTAACTGTTGTTACACGTAAACGATCTGCATCAGGATGCTGTTCTACTGTTAAAACTTCACCAACAACCACACCTGTAAATGCTTTTGCAGCAGGTGTCATCTCATCAACTTCTAAGCCAAGCATAGTCAACTGATCAGATAAAGTATCGCTATCAACTGCAGGATTAACCCACGTGCGTAACCAATTTTCGCTAATTTTCATTGTCTTAAAAACCTATAAATCTAAATTCTGAATCCCCCTCTAACTCCCTCTTTGAGAAAGGGGGAGAACCCTAAATCATTTTGATATTGATCATCCCTCCCCTTTTAAAGGAGAGGTTAGGAGAGGATTAATTAAAAACCATTAAGCAAATTGGCGTAAGAAACGCACATCATTTTGATAGAACATACGTAAGTCATTGATACCATAACGAAGCATTGCAAAACGTTCTACACCTAGACCAAATGCAAAACCTTTGTATTTTTCAGGATCAATACCCGCAGCGCGAAGCACATTTGGATGAACCATACCGCAGCCCAATACTTCTAACCAACGACCACGTTCATCCATAATATCCACTTCAGCACTTGGTTCTGTAAATGGGAAATAAGACGGACGGAAACGTACTTTCAAATCTTTTTCAAAGAATTCATTGAGTAGATTGACCAACAAACCTTTCAATTCAGCAAAGCTTGTATTTTCAGCCACATACAAACCTTCGATTTGATGGAACATCGGAGAATGCGTTTGGTCTGAGTCACAGCGATAAACACGACCCGGACAAACGATACGAATCGGTGGCTGATTTGTTTCCATCGTACGAACTTGCACACCAGAGGTATGAGTACGAAGTAAATGATTTGCATCAAAATAGAAAGTGTCATGCATCGCACGAGCTGGGTGATGACCCGGAATATTCAATGCTTCAAAGTTGTGATAATCATCTTCAACTTCAGGACCAGTCGCAACTGTAAATCCAGCTTTAGTAAAAAATTGGCAAATACGTTCCTGCACCTGCGTCACAGGGTGGATACTCCCCATCGCTTGACCGCGACCAGGCAATGTAATATCAATCGTTTCGCTTGCTAGTTTTTGTTCTAGTGCGGCTTTTTGTAATTCGGTTTGACGCTCACTTAAAGCTGTATTAATGGCTTCACGCACTGCATGAATTGCAGCACCTTGAACTTTACGTTCTTCAGGATCCATTTTACCTAATGCTTTAGATTGTTCCGCGAGCTGGCTTTTTTTCCCTGTAAACTGCACTCGAACCGAATCAAGTGTAGCAAGGTCTTCTGCTGCTGCGATTGCAGCGAGCGCTTCAGTGGTCAGGGCTTCCAGTGACATAGTAACTCTCAAAGCAACAAATTTAGAAAATATATAACGCGATATTCTAACAGTTTTTATGCAATAGGATGAAGTTTATAACACAGGAAAATACTCAGCTTTTTATAATAATTTTATGCATAATCAAGCATTCATGACAGAATGCTCAACAAAACCCTTACGCTATTTTATAAAAAGTATAAAATAATCATACTGTCACTGAGATCTACAACAAATGGCACTCGATCAAATTTGGAAACCAGAGCTTGCTTTAGTTACATATGCTAATGAATACCTAAGCCAAGATTATAGTTTTGCGTTTTGGGTAAAACATTCTATTTTCAATCAGCACATCTTTACATTTCGTGATCTGATCAGCCAACATTTGCTCGCACAGCATTTTCAAATTTGGCTTGAAGGCTTGAAAAAACAAGGGGTTTACCGTGTGAGCTTGCATAGTTCGAGCTTGCTAAACGATGAGCAAAACCCAAATGCCAATGTTGAACTTTTGGCGATCCCACATTTCATCGTCAGTCATGAAAAAAATAAGAAAACGGCGTGGATCTTCGGTAAAGAACTTGCCGAATGGTATAGCGGTGATAATGACTACGAAGCCCCGATTTATCAACGCTCAGATGTTCGTAATGAGGTTTTCTGGCGTTTTGAATTGAGTTCAAAAATCACTAAACGTATCGACAATGATTTGGCACAGCCCAATTGGGATGATATCCAAGCCTATACAGACAATGAATTGTTTAATAGCAAATATGCACAAGGCTTTATCGAACCCAACAATCGTGGCCTACCCTATTATGGGATTAAACAGGTGCAAAATGCAGATGGCACAATCATTGAAAATGGACAATATCTTCCGCTTCTGCCACAGGAATATGCTGCGGACTATGCCAATGATACGCTTGTTCGATTAGATGCCTTATCGAGTTTTCTTCAAGAGAAAATACAGCAGCCATACCATGAAAATGGTGAAATTTTATCGCCTGATGAACAGCTCAATCTAAGACATTTCTCGCAAAAATTAGATGATTTACAAGCAAAATTTATTGTAAAAGTAGCCAATCACTACAAATCAGCCCGACTCACCAAAATCGAAGCACCGTCGCCATTTGATGAGACGCCAAGTACCAATAAGCTCTCATCTTCGCCTCGACATCCACAAACACAGCAACATCATCCCAAAGGTAAAACGGGTGTATTTGCTCTGATCATCATTACTGTGATTATCTGTATTTGCGCCTATTATTTCGGTTTATAAAATAGCGACACATTTCAAAGTGAAATTTCCAGCAATTTTCTAATCTGAAAGTTGCTGGCGTGCTTCCATTAAGGCAAAACCGAGAAGATTTAGACCTTGCCAAGACTCAGGATTGGTTGCATCAAGATGATCTTCTGCCAATCCTATTCCCCAGATCTTATCAACTGGTGAAGCTTCAACTAAAATTCGATTTTGAGTACTTTGGAGAAATTGCTTCAGCCCACTATTTTGTGAAAATTTAGCTCTATTCCCCTCTACAACAATATTAAAACGATGAGCTTGCCATATTTCTTCATCATAATTTTTAACTTTTCTGCCCAAAGCTTTTACTTCGCCTGGCGTTTTCACACTCACAATCTGTTGAAAAATCTCATGATCTTGAAACAGTTTTGCTTTTTGTGCCATCATATAATGCTCTGCCGTTGGATAATCAATCCCATCCACATTAAATGCCGATGGATACCACTGACTTAAACAACTTTTATCGGCTGCATTTTCTTGCTTTGGCGTATGTCCCCAGAAAAAAAGATACTTAAAATGTTGTCCATGTTTCACCATTTCTTGCAAATTTTCTAAATATTTTAGATCAGACATTATTTCCTCACTTATTTTAAGAATCTATAAATTTAAATCCCGTTCGTATCGTAATTCTTTCAAATCCTGACCATAACCAGATGCATCAACTTCCTCAGCACATTTTGCCAATCTCATCATGCCATTTCCATAGTTAAATCACTAGCTCAAAAACGATTTAGAAAATACGCCATCTCAGCATGGCTTCTTAAACGTATAAACTGAATATGTGCATAACGTGGATCTCCCATCATTTCCATATATTTCTTACGATTTTTAGCATGAGTCTTGATCATCCACCAAATAATAGAATCTCGACTTAAAAGTTGAGAGAAACTTTCCTTATTGTTTGAGTTTTTCCATAAATTTTCTTTATAAAATGATCTTTTAAATGCGCGTTTGATAGATTGAAAAAGATTCATTGAAAATGGTAAATCCAACCAAATCACCGTATCGATCTCTTTCCATTTTATATGTGTTGTACGGGTATAGTTGCCATCGATCACATAGCCATTTGAAGCATTTTCAATCTTTTGTTGTAACTTTTGAAAGAAATCCTCATCGCTCGATTCTTGCCAATCATTTAACCAAAATAAATCATCTAACTCGATATATTTCAGATCAAGTTTATCCGCCAATTTTCTTGAAAATGTCGTTTTACCTACAGCTGAAGTACCCACGACATTGATTCTTTTCATTTCAAAACCCCATAAAAAAAGTAGCGCATCTTTGCTACTTTTTATCTATACAAAGCAAATGAATGCAATGAATTTTATCTAACTATTCACATGAAAATAATGGTCGAATCGTCAAGATAACCTTATGTTCATTGGCATGCTGATTGATATAATGATTCACCTCAGTCACTTCGCCTTTCACTTCAGCATCTGCACCATACATCACTTTGACCGTTTCCCCGATCCTTGGAATCGACTGCAGTTCCACTTCGATTGAACCTTGCTGTAAACCTTCTATTTCAACACGCATTTCCAACTCCAAAAAGATTTTTATTTTGATCTTACTTTATGTTAGAAAGTCAGAAAGACCTATAAACTTCATGTTGAAATTGTGTAATATTTATTCACAATACCTTTTTATTCATCACCATATTCCAGTTCATTTTCATCTATATTTTTATAATCAGGTTCAGGGGTTTGAGCAAATTGCACAGCTTTGATTTTTGTATAGCCTAACAATTTCGCTTTTGCGACACGATGCATGCCATCCATCACCCGCCCTTCTGCACATAAAATAATTGGATAGGACAAATCGGCAGCATTGACCAATTGAAAATGTTCGATGATTTGCAGTATTGTTGGATGCTGATCAGGAAACCAATATGCTTCTTGCAACTCTTTAATCGCTGAAAGCTCAACTTCAATCACAGGAAAATTTTGGCTCAGCAAAACAAGATGATCGACATCCCAAATATAGATATCATTTTGGACTTTACGGAAGTGATATTGTTTACGCATTTAGCTTTCCATATCATCAGTTAAACGCTAGGATCATATGATAGTTTCAGATACACCACTTATAAAATATGAAAAATAATTATTGGCAATTTATTTTAGGTTTACAGCATAACGCACAGCGCTACTTCGAAAATCAAATTGCACTCTACGAGATCCAATATGATTGGAGTTCTGACTCAAATCAATTGTTCATGATCCGTGACTTTGAAACAAATGAATTGATTTATGACTCAGTGGGACAATTCATTGTTGATATGAGGGGACAACAAACCCAGCACTGCAAGCTCATTCCATTTCATCTGCTCTTCCCCAATTTTACAACGCATTTTAAACAATTTAATTTTGAATCAACGAACTATCCACTTGCAGTATTTCTAGAAAAAAATGAAAGCTTTGCTTTAGTAAATATACAAAATGAAATAGTCAGAGAATTAAAGACATCATGGGATCCACGCGAATTTAGTGGATTCACCTCAACTCAAACTTCTGATAAGTTTTATTTATTTACGCTCATCAAATTAGATCAAAAACAACAACAAGTTTTAGAGCAATTTATTAAACCGCAAAATTGGAAAGAAATTTATAAAAATATAAAAACCAAATACATAGAAAGTAGGTTTAATTTCAAACAAGATACTAGCTTCACGCTGGTAAATAATTTAGTTTCAAATGATGGCTATGATTCTAATTTTCTTAAAAATCCTAAAAATGAAACCAATTTAGCCTTTTCTTTGATCAATAAGTTAATAAGTCTGCAAGATATGATTGATACTGAAAAATACATGTCACGCGAATGTCGATATTCTTTTTCGACAATTATTGATCGTCATTATGATGAGATTTGTCTTTTCCAAAATCAACTTAATGATGAGCTGAGTACTTTAATTTCTCATACAGCTAATAACTATGAAAATGCGTATGTTGATCTGGATTTCAACTCTATTCCGCCTCCCCCATCAAATACGCACGCACTCGATCTTTCACAGAATGAGAACAACAATGAAAAAGATGATAATCACGATTCCGAAAAAACAACTTCTTTTCTAGAATCTACGACCTATCTGATTCTATTTATTATTATCTCTTTAGGATTATTGTATGGTGTCTTTTGGCTAGTCTCTAATTATGCATTTGCAAAATTTACATTTTTTGCAATCTTATGCATTATCGTCCTATCTGTTTGGGCTAGAAAATAAATTTCAACCATAAAAAAACCGCCTAAAAGGCGGTTTTCTTTGAATCTCTAAGCTTATGCAGCTAAAGCACCTTTAGCTTTTTCAGCTAAAGCAGCGAAAGCAACTGCATCATGCATAGCGATGTCAGCTAATACGCGACGGTCGATAATCACTTGAGCTTTTTTCAAGCCATCGATCATACGGCTGTATGACAAACCGTTTTGACGAGCACCAGCATTGATACGCGCAATCCATAGAGCACGGAATTGACGTTTCTTTTGACGGCGGTCACGGTAAGCATATTGACCAGCTTTGATTACGGCTTGGAACGCTACGCGATAAACACGTGAACGAGCACCATAGTAACCTTTAGCGCGAGCAAGGATTTTTTTGTGACGGCGATGAGCCTGTACACCACGTTTTACACGAGCCATTTATAATCTCCTTAGATGTATGGGCACATACGACGAACTGATGCAACGTCACTTACGTGAACCATTACACAACCGCGTAATTGACGGATACGCTTAGCAGATTTTTTGGTCAAGATGTGGCGTTTGAACGCTTGCTTGCGTTTGAAACCGTTAGCAGTCGCTTTGAAGCGTTTAGCTGCACCACGGCGAGTTTTTAATTTAGCCATAGCAACCTCTTTTAAGCACCTGTTTGGCACGTTTGCACTATTGCAAATCGACCGGCAGGTAAGGAAGGCGATATTCTACATGTTCTTTGTATAAAACGAAAGCGTTTTACGCATTTACTCGGGCAATTTAAAAATCTATTTTTAAATGAGAATAGGTCATTTATGAATGTTATTTCCGATATTAAAAATGATGATTTTGTGAACATATTGGCATTTTATCTTTATAATCATCACATCATGATAAAATTGGACCATCAATGAACCCTGCACAGGATGCTTTTGCAGCATTACGCTATCGGGATTTTTCAATTGTAACGATTAATCAATTTTGCCTCACCCTAGCGATTTTGATACAAGAAATTATTGTTGCTTTTTCTCTATATCAAATCACCAAAGATCCATTAACTTTGGGTTTGATTGGGCTTGCTGAAGCGATTCCTTTTATTGCCCTGTCACTTTGGGGTGGTTATTTTGCAGATAAATTTAACAAACAAGTCATTATGAAAATTTGTTTGTTTTTTTCATTTCCGCTTCCTCTGGTGCTTTGGTATCTTTTTTATAGCTTTGATCACGGCAACATCGGAATCGGTACCCTATCGTGGGGTATTTATGCTGTCATTTTTGGTCTCGGTACTATTCGTGGTTTTTATAATCCATCGGCGACCTCGCTCAAACCGTTTTTAATACCAAGAGAACTGTATGCCAATGGTGCAACATGGACCACTATCGGTTGGCAAAGTGGTGTCATTATCGGCCCTATGCTTGGTGGTTTTATGCTGGCAGGGCTTGGACGTGAAACCAGTTTACTTTTAGTTGCTGGTCTTTTATTTATCTGTTTTATCCTGATTAACCTCCTCAAAAATCGTTCATTCCCAGTACTGGAACAAAACAATTTATGGGATAGTTTAAGTGAAGGTTTCCGTTTTATTTGGAAAACTAAAATCGTCCTTTGGGCGATTTCCTTAGACCTTGTTTCAGTATTATTTGGTGGTGTGGTCGCGCTTTTACCGATCTTTGCAGCAGACATTTTAAAAGTGGGTCCTGAAGGTTTGGGCTATCTTCGTGCAGCCCCGTCTATCGGTGCACTGATCACCATGATTGCCTTAACCAAGTTTCCCCCTACCCATCATGCATGGCGTAACATGCTATTTGCGGTTGCTGGATTTGGGGTATTTACCATCGTTTTCGCATTTTCAAGCAATGTCTGGCTGTCGCTCTTTGCACTGGCGATGACAGGTGCCTGTGACAGTATTTCTGTCGTCGTGCGTCAAACTATTTTACAAGTCTATCCACCTGAAAATATGCGTGGTCGTGTCGCTGCGGTAAACGGAATGTTTGTGTCTAGCAGTAATGAATTGGGTGCATTTGAATCAGGGCTTGCAGCAAAATATCTCGGTACGATTACAGCAACACTATTTGGTGGCTGTATGACGATGGCCGTAGTCGCATTTTGTTGGTTCAAAACATCTGACTTATTTAAAGTCGATATTACCAAAGGTCACGAAGACCATCATTAACAAATCAACATGCCTTTCGCTGCATTTTTTATTGCGATCAAAGCATTTTCGATAAATACTAAGACAATTTTAAACTTTATGTAGAAATCATGAAGTTTAGAATTGTTTTATACATTTTTATTCATCCATAAAGTAGCATGTGTAAATGCTCATACGAATTGTCTTATGAAACGATCACTCTGCCTCGCTGTCATGATTTGCATGCCATTTTCGTCAAGTTTTGCAGCAAAACACGATAAAAGTTTGCAACTCGACATCCAAAAATCAGCTTCAGAATCTGCACATCTGACAACCCGTTTACAATGGACCAAATATCCACATCCAAATTATAAAACTTCCGACCTCCAAGATCAGGATCGTGTCGCAATCATTCGTGTCTATGCCGATCCTGCTGGCAAAATTACCCGTGCAGAAGTCAAAGAAACCACTGGCATTTCAAACCTAGACCAAAAATTGGTTGATGCTGTGATGCAAGCACGCGTCAAACCTTATGTAAAAAATGGTGAAGCCAAAGCAACCATTGGCTATCAAACATTTACTTTAAAATTGAGTGATGCAGAAGATCAACACGCTGCAAACAGTCAATGTACCTATCATTTTGATTCTAAAGTTTGGTTAAAACAACAAGATGATAAGTCTGTTCCTTTCCAATATGTAAATCAGCCTCAACTTTCTGTTCCACGTGAAGCTTTAAAATATGCTGATCGCACAGTCAAATTTAAGTTTAAAGTGAATAAAAACGGTGACATTTCTCATGTCAAAGTCACCAAACACTCTGGCGTCAATGAGATAGACCAACGTGTAGTGGAAGCTGTAGAACACAGTAAAGTTCAAGTAAAACGTACTTATAAAACACTGTGGATTTATAAGAAATCAACATTAAGCGATCAAATTAATTTTCCTGTGAATCAATGTCGTTAAAATAAAATACGATCTCGCTCAGACCTAACGTGTTTCTGAGCGATTTCAGCTTACAATCTAAAATACATCCGACTTCACTTTTGAACTGCGATATTTTAAATATGAAAAAAATTATTCTATTTACGACTTTACTCATTTTAAACCAAGCTGTTTTTGCTGAAAATACGCCTCAAAACTCAAACCCAAATCGACATACGCCTAAACAGCAACAACTTAAAGACATACAGTGGTTAAGACACCCTCAAGTAAGAATTACACAAGATGATCTCGAAAACCAAAATCGCTATATCAATTTACGCCTGAGTGTTGATGGATCAGGTAAAATAACAAATATCAGTATTTTAACAAGCACTCAACTTCCAGCTTTGGATAGAAAAGTAATCCGTGCAACACAGAAAGCCCTCTTTAAAGCAACAGGCTATCCCTTTGTTGTAGATCAAGATTTTAAGTTGGATTTAGCTTCAGATGATAATCCTCAAGAAAGTAGTGAAGAGGATCTATAGACTACCAATATTTGCCCATTTACAAGTCAAATACGGTTTTAGAAAAGCAAATCAAAGGCATCGGTTTTTAATGATCTGATCAATCGTCCTCAAACAATCTTAGATCACACCTAGATAGATCAGATACAGTACGATATAACGCCCTGCTTTAGCCAAAGTGACGATGAGTAAAAAACGCCAAAAGTTTTCTTTCATCAAACCTGCAATAAGTGTGATTGGATCACCGATCACAGGTGTCCAACTCAAAAATAATGACCAAAAACCGTATTTTTGATAAATATTTTCAGCTTTTTGCATCTTTTCTGCTGAAACAGGAAACCATTTTTTATCTTTAAATTGCTCTATTTTCAGCCCCAAATACCAGTTGACACAGGAACCGAGCACATTACCAATTGTTGCAACGACGATCAGGATCAAGGCTGAATGTTTCGCTTGTACCAACAAAGCGATCAAAACAGCTTCTGACTGAAGTGGCAATAAAGTTGCCGCGCCAAAAGCCGAAATAAATAGAAAAAAATAAGCCATTAAGTTCTGCTTTGGGATTTTGTGTTCAATTTATATAAAGTAAAAGAAATAATAAATGGGAAAATAAACAACAACCAAAACGAAAGAGGAGATTTTATCATTTTTTGCAGAATATTCAGTTTGATGACATTTCCATCTTGAGGATCAATATCGATATTTAAGTTTAACTCTAAATATTGCAGTACAACTAAATAGCTCACTGTGCCAAGTACGACAACAAAAGTATGCAATAAAGAATGCTGCCATTTCACTTGTGCGACCGCATATAAGCCTGAAAAGATGCAGCCGAACACGCCAAATAGCAAAAAAACCAATATTCCAACTTTGTCTATAGAATATTGGTTTTGCATCCATGCACATATGATCGCAGCAACTAAAAACAATCCTGCAGAAAGCATGAAGTGTTTTAACCAGTGCTGGATCACCATTATACCTTGATCGAAAGAGCTCTTTGCACAGCAGGACGTGCAGTCAAACGCTCAACATACTCTTTCACATAAGGATAATCTTCAAGTTGGATATTTTGCCATTCATGGCGTAAAACCCACGGTAAAATCGCCATATCCGCAATTGAATACTCACCTGCGACATATTTTTGACCAATCAATTGTTTATTGAGTACGCTATATAAGCGTTTTGTTTCATTGAGATAACGCTCAATTGCATAAGGAATTTTTTCAGGTGCATAACGTCCAAAGTGATGATTTTGACCTAGCATCGGACCAAAGCCACCCATCTGCCACATCAGCCATTGTTCAACTTCGACACGCTCTTGTTCATCTGTAGGATAGTAAAGCCCTGTTTTACGTCCTAAATACTGTAAAATTGCACCTGATTCAAAAACTGAAATCGGCTCATCTTTGGGACCATTTTGATCCACAATGGCAGGGATTTTATTGTTTGGCGAGATACGCAAAAAATCAGGTTGGAACTGGTCATTTTCCATAATATTGATTGGGAATATTTTATATTCCAAGCCCATTTCCTCTAAAGCAATCGTAATTTTATGACCATTGGGAGTACCCCAGTAATATAAGTCGATCATCTCTATTCCTGTCCAATTTTTGCTGTCTATTGTGTTTATTTGAAAAGCTTCATCATGTTTATAGCATGTTTTAGCAAATAACACAGCTGAGGATTTTTACAAATGATCCTTAAAACCCGGTTATCTATACTAAAAAATTTACATGATTATCATATTTGGAGAATATACGAAACTTTAGCTATTTATCCTTCATTAGAAAAATGAATGATAAGTTTCAATCACTTCACAAATTTTTATATAGAAATCTATGCATAAAAAAAGCTGGATCAAAATCCAGCTTTTAAACGAGTAAAATAAGTTTTACGCGCCTGTTTGATAATGTGCTTGCGGTACAGCAGTTGAAGCTTGATAAGGATTGACAAAGTCATTCAAACCAGCAGCAGCTTCATGGATATCTTTACCTTCTTTAATCACGAAAGTATCAAATCCAGAACGTTTTAAATAATTTAAAACATCTTTGAAAATATCGCCAACTGCACGAAGCTCGCCTTGGAATCCTTGACGGCGTAATAACGCTGCAAATGAATAGCCACGACCATCATTAAAACCAGCAAATTCGATAAAAATCGTATCCAATTGCTCAAGTGGAAATTGATGATCTTCTGGAGAATCATTCACCGTAACAAATAACGCTTTACGACCTGAAACTTCAGCAAGTTGATCAAGCTGAGCTGTAGTCAATACAACATCACCTTGTGGTAATACGCCATCTTCAGCGATCAACTGGTAAGTATTATCGATAATCGTGCCGTCTTTTTTCAGCACTTGTAGCGCGGTATTAAGCATAAGCACGCTCCTTAAATGGTTGAATACCCACACGACGATAAGTATCAATAAACTCTTCACCTTCACTACGGAGGTCAAGATAAGTATTTAAAATCTCATCGATCACATCAGGCATAGCTTCAGCTGCAAAAGATGGCCCTAAAATATCGCCAATAGATGCATCATGATCTGCATTACCACCTAAAGTGATTTGGTAAAATTCTGCACCTTTTTTATCTACACCTAAAATCCCGATATTACCGACATGGTGATGACCGCAGGCATTCATACAACCTGAGATGTTGAGATCAAGATGACCAAGATTGTAAATCGTGTCTAAGTCTTCAAAACGACGGCTGATCGCTTCCGAAATAGGAATAGATTTAGCATTCGCTAATGAACAGAAATCACCACCTGGGCAGCAGATAATATCGGTAATGAAACCAATATGCGCACGCGCCATGTTGTGCTGTTCAAGCGTTTGCCAAAGTTCAAACAAATCTTTTTGTGGAACATCAACCAATGCAATGTTTTGTTCATGCGTAGTACGAAGTTCACCAAATGTATATTGATCAGCAAGATCCGCAATCAAATTCATTTCTTCAAAAGTCACATCGCCCGGCGCAACACCAGCACGTTTAAGAGAAATCGTAACAACACGATAGCCTTTCACTTTATGTGCATTGGTATTGATATTGAACCATTGCTTGAATTTTGGATGTTCTGCAAACAACGCTTCCAAATCTTCGTCAGCATAATCTTGGTAAGTAAATGGCGTAAATACTTGGTCCATTTTCTGCAAAGTTTCTGCACTGATTTTGAGTGCATCTTTGGTGTGCAAAAATTCTGCTTCAACTTTTTCAGCGAAAACTTCTGGTGTTAATGCTTTCACCAAAATTTTGATACGCGCTTTATATTTGTTGTCACGACGACCGTGTAAGTTATAAACACGAAGGACTGCATCAAGATATGCAATCAAATCTTCACGTGGTAAAAACTCACGGATCACTTGACCGATAATTGGGGTACGACCTAAGCCACCGCCCACTTTGATTTTATAACCAATCTCACCAGCAGCATTTTTTACGATATAAACGCCGATGTCATGGAAAGAAGTTGCTGCACGATCAATTTCTTCAAGCGCAGATACTGCGATCTTGAACTTACGTGGCAAGAATGCAAATTCTGGATGGAATGTAGACCATTGACGGATCAACTCACACGTTGGACGTGGGTCAGCAATCTCACCCGCAATCACACCTGCATATTGGTCAGTTGTGGTATTACGAATACAGTTACCAGAGGTTTGGATCGCATGCATTTGTACTGTTGCAAGCTCAGCCAAAATATCAGGCACATTTTCAAGTGCAGGCCAGTTCAACTGGATATTTTGACGTGTTGAAACATGCGCATACCCACGGTCATAGGCTTTTGAAATTTCAGCCAACTTGCGCAGTTGCTTACTGTTCATCAAACCATAAGGTACGGCGATACGTAACATTGGTGCATAACGTTGTACGTATAGACCATTTTGTAGACGAAGCGGGCGATATTCATCTTCTGTGAGTTTACCCGCTAAATAGCGTTCCGTTTGATCACGGAATTGAGCAACACGTTCATTGACCAGTTGCTGATCGAAATCAGTATATAAATACATGGCGTACAGCTAGTAGATTCATTATAACGGCTGACAGAATAGCGAGAATTGTTCTATCAACAAAATGTATTTTTTACATATTTCATAGCGGTTTTATTGATAAGCGAATTCTATATATATGTTTTATTGATACATTTTGGGAAATAAACCCATTTATTTAGATATTGATTATATTTTCACTTACTTATCTATTTTTATGCTAAATAAAAAAGACATCTTAAAGATGCCTTTTTCGGGTTAAATGAATGAAATCAATTAAATCATTTTACTCATTCTTTGGAAAATATGTTGAATATCAATTTAGAGAATTATGATTGATCCTCATCCGATGCCGATTGTTCCTCTTCATGTTCTTGCAATTTATTTTCTGCAACTTTTGCAGCTTCATACCCTGCAAATGCACCCGCAGCTTTTTCTAAAAAACCTGCATCTGGATCAAGCTTATCGACACCTTGTTCAGCGATAACAGCACCAGCAATTTTGCCTAATTCATCCAATAAACCACTCATATTCTTTGCTCCAAAGAAGGATTAACTTAAGCTTTGAGTGTAGTCTGAGCAATTGTTAATCGTGCAGTATATGCGTGGTAGATTTAGACAAGTTTTATGAGTATTCAGCAATTTTATTTAGTAAATTATTCCAATTAAGATGGCTTTAATTTTTTAAGGCTCGCTTTAGTACCAATATCCCAACATATCTAGCACATCATCATTCCAATCAATTTCCCCTATTTTTTTATACATCAAACCTTGACCACTTTGCTCTATTTTTATCCCATAATTGATATGTTGATCTATCGCTAACCATTTTATATTTTGTGAAAATTTAACTTGATAATATCCAAATTTTTCATAAAATTTAGGTGTTTGGGTACACAGCAAAATGAAATCAATATTTATTTTATTTTTTTCAACCAGTTGATCTAGCTCCAAGAGTAATCGCCTTGCCCAGCCTAGACCTTGATAATCATTTAATATAGCAATATCTATCACCCCTAAAACTCTTATCGCAATCTGACCAAGAGTCATCACTCTATAATCCAAAGCAAGTTGCCCGATAATCTTCTCCTCTTCCTTCAATAACAGTCGATAATGGGGGCGTTGCTTAAAATAAGTCCGCCCCTGAAAATCGTCTTCAGGAAAACAATTTTTAAGTAATCCTGCGATTTGATACTGTTCACTTTGACTGAGTTGAAACTCTGCAACAAGATCGATTTTCATCTTTGTAAATTCTTATTTTCAAAATTAAATTTTGTAATACTATATTTACATCTATATGAAAAAACTCTTTAGTTATAGATCCTTTTTAAATTTGCAGATAGGTATTTTCCCAGATATTTTCTGCAAAATCACCTTCGACCAACTGTACAAAATGTCCATAAACTTGATCCACAGCGATACAGTCATCCACTTCTAAAACACGGTCTGTATGCGCCTTGTACCAACCTTGCGCATAAAACTGCTTACCTTTTTCCTTAGCAACCATTTCATTTTGCGCAACCACCAATACATAACGATGTAGCTCACCAAATTCTTTAGGGTCATAACCACCGAGATTAATTAAATAAAGCTTTTGCTCTGATGGATTCGGCATAGCCTCAGTAAAATGCAATTGATATTTTTTAGCTTCAAACTCAACACCCTGAATCTGTGCCCACGCATCAATATGCAAACCTTTTTGCTCAGCAAACCAAGCCTGTTTAAGCTGTGGATAGACCTCCTCCAAGCTATTTCCGACTGCCAGTACGACATCGTGAACTTCAGTATTGGCTTTGGCATGACGACCACCAAGCATGACAACGAAAAGACTAGGCATAAGGAAACTCTATTTGAAAATCTAAGCATTAAAAAAGGAAGCTACTTTATTTATAACTTCCCTTGCCCCTCCTTCTAAAAGGAGGGAGATATTTTGGAATATTTCAAATCAAAAATGATTTACATATCCACCATTTCTACACCGTCAATACGCGCGACGGTCATCAAATCTTTATCACCACGACCAGAAACAGTCGCAATAATAATCTGATCTTTAGACATGGTTGGTGCAAGCTTGGTGACGTATGCCATCGCATGTGAACTTTCTAAAGCAGGAATAATACCTTCGATATGAGTTAAATCACGGAAGCCTTGCAGCGCTTCAGTATCATTAATAGGTACATATTCAACACGATGCATATCTTTTAGGAAGCTATGTTCAGGACCAACACCCGGATAGTCTAAACCAGCAGAAATTGAATGTGTTTCGATGATCTGACCTTGTTCATCTGACATCAAATAAGTACGGTTACCGTGCAATACACCGACATGACCTGCATTTAATGGTGCAGAATGTTTACCTGTTTCAATGCCATAACCTGCTGCTTCAACGCCATAGATTTTGACATCTTGATCATTTAAGAATGGATAAAACAAGCCCATTGCATTTGAACCGCCACCCACGCAAGCAACCAATGCATCAGGTAAACGCCCTGCTTGCTCTAAAATTTGTTTACGTGCTTCACGACCAATAATCGATTGGAAATCACGAACCAATTGCGGATACGGATGTGGACCTGCCACTGTACCAATCACATAATAGGTACTATCAACATTGGTGACCCAGTCTCGCATTGCTTCATTCAATGCATCTTTCAGCGTTTTTGAACCACTTTCTACAGGAACAACTTTTGCACCCAATAAACGCATACGATAAACGTTCATGGCTTGACGTTTTACGTCTTCTGCGCCCATGTAGACCACACATTCCATACCCAAACGTGCTGCAATGGTTGCTGTCGCTACACCATGTTGACCTGCGCCAGTTTCTGCGATGATCCGTTTTTTACCAGAAAGTTTTGCCAGTAAAGCCTGACCAATAGTGTTGTTGACCTTGTGCGAACCTGTATGGTTTAAGTCTTCACGTTTTAAATAAATCTGTGCACCACCCAACTCACGTGACCAACGTTCAGCATGATAAAGTGGGCTTGGACGACCCACATAATAAGCAAGATCACGATCAAATTCGGCAAGAAAATCTTGATCCGTTTTCATACGGTTATATAAATTCTCTAGATCTTCAAGCGCAGCCATCAACGTTTCAGAAACAAAACGACCACCATGAATCCCAAAATGTCCTTTTTCATCTGGATACTGGGTATAGTCAATCATTTGACCTTTTTGATTATCATTTTGCTGATCCACGTTGGACTCCTTGCATAAATTGTTCAATGAGTTGTTGGTCTTTTATACCTTTTGCGGATTCGACTCCGCCACTAACGTCCACAGCATAGGCTTCTGTTGTGTGTATCGCTTGTTCTATATTTTCAGGTTTTAAACCACCTGCCAAAATGATTGGAATATCCAATTTTGGAAATTTTTCCCAGTCAAATTGGTGACCTGTACCACCTTTAAGTTCAGGATGCCATGCATCCAGTAGAATAGCACTTGCACCTGCCTGTTGATATTGCGAAATCGCTTCAATTAAATCCAAATCAGGTTTGACCTGAATGGCTTTATACCAACGACGATGCGTTACTGCTGCAATGTGCTGGCACTGCAAAGGCGTTTCATCACCATGTAACTGTAAAATATCTAATGGAACTGCTTGCAAAACTGCGGATATTTCGTCGGCTGTCGCATTGACAAATAAACCAACGATACTGACATAAGGCGGAATTTTTTTAACCAACGTCTGCGCTGTGGCAATATCTACATAGCGTGGACTTGGTTCAAAAAATACCAGACCGATCGCATCAGCACCTGCTTGTATAGCAGCATCTATATCTTGAGGTCGTGTAATTCCACAAATTTTGGCACGAGTTCGCATATTTTAAAGCTCAAATCTCGGCTTGGATCAAGCCATTTCTATCTATTTAAGGTCAAGCATTGTAATGCAAGTTGATATGATTTGCCGAGATTTTCAGAAATTTTGCACAATATGAAAAAGTGTTTTAGTTTCTATTTATCTAAAAAGACTGTAACAATCCCACAATAATATTGTTTATAAATTTTACAAACTTTATACTGCGCCCAAATACAGCAAGTTCGGGAAACTGGTGAAAATCCAGCACTGCCCCCGCAACGGTCATAATGAAACATCATTCTGTTCAACCTCGATATCTTGACCAATCTGAGGATGAAATCCACTGCATCATTGATGTGGGAAGGTGGAATGGCGAATCAAAGATTCTATATTTAAGTCCGGATACCAACTTGTTGTGCCCACTCACTCAATCATTCACGTGGGGTGAATGTATGGAGCAAAACATGTCTATAAAATCTCAACCTACTCGTTTAGTAGGTGCTATTGCGCTTGCAATGGGTCTATCTTCAACTGCTTTTGCAGATGACCAAGCTACACAAGATCAAGCAGTTTTATTATCTCCATTGGTCGTAACCGCTTCTCGCTCTGAAGAAAAGATCGAAGATGTTCCAATGCGTATATCTGTTATAGATGAAAAGACAATTCAACAAAATCCATTATTAAACGTTTCAGATATTATCCAGCGAGACTCTGCTGTATATATCAAACAAAGTGGTGGTTTAGGTCAAATTTCTGACATTGGACTACGTGGTACTAAATCAGTCCATACATTAGTCCTTAAAGATGGCGCTCGTCTAAACAGTCAAAACGACCTTGGACCACTTTATCCTGCATTTTTAGATACAACAGATGTTCAGCAAATTGAAATTTTAAAAGGACCAGCTTCAGTACAATATGGTAGTGATGCCATTGGTGGCGTCATTCAACTTATTTCAAAAAAACCTGAAAAGTCTGGCGCGCAATTAACTGGAATTTATGGTGAAAATAACACTTATAAAGCGATCGTAAATGCTGATTTAGTGACAGATCAAGGCTTCTATGCACAAGTTGGCGGACAGCGTTTAGAAAGCGATGGTACTCGTATTTTTGAAAGCCAATCAGAAAGTGATAAAGCAGGCTATGACCAAAAAGGTTATCACGCAAAAGCAGGTTATTATCAAGAAAATGTTGTAGATGCCTCTGCTTCAATTAGCGAAAATAAAGGTACTAACGTTTTCAGTAACGATTATATTAATAACACCGCACAGCGACAATTTGAAAATCGCGTGATTAATGCAAAAGTTGCTTACAATATCTTGCCTAATTTGATCTTAAATGCACATTATGCCAATGTTCAAGACAAGCAGAACGTACCAGTTTTTGGCTCATATTATAATACTGAAAATAATCAAGGCGATCTCAGCCTAAAATGGCAATTTACACCGCACCAAAATATTTTAGCGGGTGTAACTTATAACGATGCAAACTATAAAAGTAATACCATTGTAAACAACAATCAAAGTGTCGATAGTACTGGCTACTATTTACAGCACCAATTCAAAAATGAACTATTTGATACTCAAGTCGGTGTTCGTTTAGAAGACAATGAGCGCTTTGGTACGCATACAGTTGGACAAGGTGCTATTCGTTATCACTTTTTACCAAATGCAAGTGTCTATGCCAATATTGGTAGTGCATTCAGAGCACCAACTTTAAACGAACTTTATACTCAATGGGGTGGCAATGAAAATCTCTCCCCTGAAAAAAGTACGTCTTACGAAATTGGTGCTGATTACGATATAACACCAAATATTAGTACTAACCTTTCTGTCTACCACACTCAAATTAAAAATCTTATTGCTTATAGCTCTCCAGCAGGCAATATCAATATCGATAAAGCTAAATTCACTGGTGGTGAAGCTGGCGTAAAATGGCATCAAGATGACCTTTTCTTATCTGCTGAATACGCTTATGTAAAAACAGAAAATGAAAAAAATGACAAAGAAATTGTTTATCGACCTAAACAAACATTGACTTTGAGTACTGGTTTAGAAAATGCTACATATGGAATTAGTGCATCGTTAATCGCAAGAGCAAAATCTTATGCAGATTCAAATAACCTGAACCGCGTTCCAGGTTATGCGACAGTGGACTTAAATGCTTACTGGAATCTTAACCCAAATGTTAAAATTTTCACCAATATTCAAAATGTAGGTGATGTTCAGTACCGTGAAGTATTAAATACATACCCTAGTACTGATTGGTATGTTAATGGGGGCCGTTTTGCCTCAGTGGGCATAACGCTTAAATACTAAGTCACCGAAACCTAGTTAAAATCATTTTAGGATAATGTCATATTTATGGCATTATCCTTTTTATTGCCTAATATTTTTTAAGCGTTTGAGCAAGGAGCCAATATGGGACATCGTTTAAGTAAAATTTATACACGTACAGGCGATGCTGGTACGACTGGACTTGGCGATGGAACACGTGTAGCCAAAGATGATTTACGAATCCATGCCCTCGGTGATGTCGATGAACTCAATGCCATCATCGGTGTGCTTCGTTCTCAAATCACAGCCAGCCAAATCACAGATAAAGCCGCATGGGATAAAAGCTTGAGCTTGATCCAACATTGGCTATTTGATTTGGGCGGGGAAGTTTGCATTCCAAATTACAACCTCCTACAGCCTATCAGTGTCGAATATCTGGAAAAAGAAATCGATCGCATGAATGAAGATTTGCCTATGCTCAAAGATTTTATCTTGCCTGCTGGTAGTCTTGCATGTAGCTATGCGCACCAAGCCCGTGCGGTTTGTCGTCGTGCGGAGCGTAGTTTGATGACAGTACAAAGCCGTGATCAAAATATCCAAGCGACTGCACTTCAGTTATTAAATCGCCTATCTGACTGGTTATTTGTTGCATCGCGTACCTTACAAAGAGCTGAAGGTGGCAGCGAAGTCCTTTGGCAAAAAAATATTAACGAAACGATTTAAAACATCGCCCTCTTCTTCAAAGAGGAAAATGATCAAATCCCTTTCGCCTCCCTTTACAAAAGGGAGGCGATATACAGATTGAAATTTATCTGCCCAAATCAATCCAAATCAGAATAAAAAGACTCGAATGGATGAGAAGCGAATGTCTTAAAAATAAATGAGTTCCAAAATGCTTTAGCAAAACTGACTACAAACAAATCACAAGCAATAAACAAATTTAAATCGGATATTTGTTCTAAAATAACAATACTCATCGAATTGATAGAAGAGAACAATATGCTCATCATTGGTCACCGAGGTGCTCGCGGAGAAGCGCCCGAAAATACTTTGGGTGGATTTCAATACATTCATGATCTCGGTATTCGCGCTGTCGAATTTGACGTTCGCCTGCTCAAAGATCAAGAACTGATCATCATGCACGATGACAACTTTATTCGCACAACAGGAATCGACCAAAATATCTATCAGTGTGCAAGTAATGAGCTAGATGCTTATAACCAAGCTGCAATTTGGATGGATTGGAAACACATCGAAATGACACCAAAATTAAGCCAAGCATTAAAAATTATGCAAGACTTTCAACATTTAGAAGTCGAAGTTAAAGCGGTCAAAACCGAACAAGATGCCGAAGCTTTAACAACTGTGCTTGAAAAAGCATTAAAAGGCTTTGAGGAAAATGCGGTCATCACCAGTTTTGACCTCAAAATCCACCAAGCCTTGCAAAAACAGCAATCAAAGTTTAAACGTGGTCTTTTGATCGAAGATGATATTGGCTTGAAAAGCATAGACCAAGCTTTGGCCTTAGAGTGCTGTCAGATTGGCTGGATGAATCAACTTGCAAGCGATGAAATGATCCATGCAACTCAAAAAGCAGGATTAAATCTAAGTGTTTGGACGGTCAATGATGTTGAGCGAGCTAAACATTTAAGAGAACTTGGTGTGCAAGGCTTGATTACTGATTTTCCTAAAATGATGCAAAAAGAATTGCAACAGATTCAATGAAATTTTGTCTGAATGATGTCTATAGACTAAAGATATTCAACGGTTTAAGTCGTTGTTTTCTTTGTCTTGTCATATCTAAGACTTAAAATGACTTGGAAAATACATTTGGCGAAGCTGCATAATCAAATGTTATTTTTAAAATGAGTTTATAATTGTTTGAAAATGATCATTTTTTCCAGTACAAAAAATCAATCCATT
Source organism: Acinetobacter gerneri DSM 14967 = CIP 107464 = MTCC 9824 (assembly GCF_000368565.1). Classification (GTDB taxonomy): domain Bacteria; phylum Pseudomonadota; class Gammaproteobacteria; order Pseudomonadales; family Moraxellaceae; genus Acinetobacter; species Acinetobacter gerneri. Next base: position 133,404 of record NZ_KB849545.1, read on the forward strand.
TTCAACTATCGTTTCTCTATACCATGCCCGCTTTGATTGACGATAAAATCAATAAAAAGCCTGTTTAAAACTGTTACTGTTTATACAATACAACTGTAAAATAATACTAGTGAATAAATGTTCACACATGCTAATATCTGCCTAAGTATAGCCTAAAAAGACACTGAGCTATGCTTTCGTTATCCACCTTATTTTAAAGGTTTTTAGGAGTGCTGTTGGAGATGAATCCTCCCTTGCCCAAGGCCCCAATTAACTGGATCGGTGTATTTGCATTGGTCTTTTTGCCAATCGTTGCAATCATTGCTCTTCCCCTTTACGCATGGCATCACGATTTTAGTGCTGCTGCTTGGATCAGTTTATTTGTCTTACTTGGCTTTAGTAGCTTAGGTATTACAGCGGGTTACCACCGTTTATGGGCGCATCGTGCTTATGAAGCAACGTTGCCACTGAAAATAATTTTAATGATTATGGGGACATTTGCAGTTCAGAACAGTGTACTTTTCTGGGCTTCTGGTCATCGTACCCATCACCGCCATGTTGATGATGTCGATCAAGATCCGTATTCAATCAATAACGGTTTTTGGTATGCACATATTGGTTGGATGTTACGTGACTATCCAGCAGCTGAACCAAACTATAAAAATGCACCGGACCTGCTCAATGACAAATTGGTCATGTTCCAGCATAAATACTACATCCCATTGGTAGTGATCGTGCATGTCGCGATTTTATTACCGATCGGTTGGGCCGTTGGTGATATGTGGGGTGTCTTGCTTTTAGGTGGTTTACTGCGCCTAATCTTCAGTCACCATGTTACATTCTTCATCAACTCTTTATGTCATATGTGGGGCAAACGGCCTTATACAGATGAAAATACTGCACGTGATAACTTCGTACTTGCAATCGCAACTTGGGGCGAGGGTTATCACAATTATCACCATATTTTCCAATACGACTATCGTAATGGCGTGAAATGGTGGCAGTACGACCCTACAAAATGGTTGATTTGGAGCTGTTCAAAGCTTGGTTTGGCAAAAAATTTGCGTCGTATTCCAAGTTTCAATATCAAAAAAGCTGAACTTGCAATGCGCTTCAAATATGCTGAACAAGACTTGGCTGTTTATGGTCATGATGTAAATGCTGATATTGCTGCAATGAAACAGAAAGTTGCGCAAGAGTATGAGGCATTTACCAACACTCTAAATGACTGGGCAAAACTCAAAGAGCAAGAGCTTCAAGCGAAAAAAGCGTCTGTAGCTGAGAAATTACATTTAAAAGATGTCAAACTTAAAGTGGATTTCCAACTTGCAGAACAAAAATTGGCTTACCATCGTGAACGTTTAGAAACATTGATGCGTAATATCAAAAAGAATGTTGTTTCAGATTAATCACTGATATATCGTCAAAAGCTCCTTTTTAGGGGCTTTTGTTTTATTAGGGTTTAAGGAAAATCCAAATGGATATAAAGAATAGGTTTCTTTTTTATAGCATTTATCGCCCTATTTAAATTTTCAAAATCATAATCCCAATACAATCCACGTTAAGGCAGGATACCGTTTGTCGGGCAAGGGTTACAAGGATGTAGCCCATTTGTCCGACGATGGTTTTGCCTACTTTTGCCAAAACAAAAGTAGGGTCAAATTATCTATGCGAAGGCTAAAAATTATAAGTATAAAACCATAGATATAAAATAAAGCTGTAGAAATAGCCAAATAAAAAGATTTTAGAACTTAAATAAAATACGAAAAATACCTCTAGATAAAAGCGAATGATCATCAATTAAAACAATATAATGTCATGATGCAAACTGTTTATAGTTGACTAATTTTGTAGGGTATCGAATCCCCTGCATAACTTTGTTATAGTGAGATCAAAGTCACTGCCCTGTTCTGCCATGCAATTTAATACACGCTATTCATTACTCGACTCAAAGCTTTTCCATCAACAAATGCCTGCCCCGCTGATTGGTGCAAAAGCAGGACATTTCAATGCCGCTTTGGCAGATGAACTCGGCTGGTCAGAAGCCGATAAAGCAGACTGGGTACAAATTTGTAGTGGTCAAAAAACCTTTGCCGAATTTCCTCCTCTAGCAATGGTCTATGCAGGACATCAATTTGGACAATGGGCGGGACAACTCGGTGATGGACGTGGATTATTACTTGCCCAAATCATCGATCAACATGGCAAAACGATTGATCTACATTTAAAAGGTGCTGGTAAAACCCCTTATTCTCGTATGGGTGATGGACGAGCTGTATTACGTTCAGTGATCCGTGAATATTTGGCAGGTCATGCTCTAAATGCTTTGGGTGTACCTTCAAGCAATGTTGTTGGGTTTACAACATCAACTCAACCGATTCAACGAGAAAAAATAGAACATGGCGCAATGATGTTACGCAGTTCAGACTGCCATATTCGTCTTGGACATTTTGAATGGATCAATCAATATGCCCCTAAATTGCTCCCTGAATTTACCCAAAAATGTATCGAATGGCATTATCCAGAATGTCTTGAGCATGAACAGCCCATTTTAGCTTTCGCCACTAAAGTCATTCAAAATACCGCAATTATGATCGCAAAATGGCAACTGGTCGGTTTTGCTCATGGTGTGATGAACACGGATAATCTGAATATTACAGGCTCAACTCTGGACTTTGGTCCTTATGGTTTTATGGAGCGCTTTCGTCCGAACTGGATCAACAACCATTCTGATCATAGTGGTCGTTATACATATCAACAACAACCGAGTGTGGCACATTGGAATCTCTGGGTTTGGTTAAATAATCTCATTCCGCTAGCAAAAGCTGAAGAAAAGGATATTTTCAAAGAACAACTGGCTCAGTGCTTGGAGCATTTTGAACCCACATTCCTAGAACATTATCAACATGGCTTATCCCAAAAAATGGGCTTGCCTCATTTTCACAAAGATAGTTTTGATTGTGCGATGCTATTTTTACGAATTTTACAAAGTGAACAGCTCGATTACACCCAAAGTTTCTTGCGTCTGCAAAATAAGCAATATACCGAGCTAAAAGATGATTGCTTAGATCCTCGTCAATTTGATGATTTTTTAACGCAATATGAAAATATCCGCATGCATCAAGATACCGAACAACTTGATCTGGATATGAAAACAGCAAATCCTGTTTATATTTTACGAAACTACATGGCACAAAAAGCCATCGAACTGGCTGAAAATGATGATTTTTCCGAAGTTGAGCGTTTATTTAATTTATTAAAACAACCATTTAGCAAACAAAGTGACTTAGAAAAAGCAGAAGATCTCGCACCTTTGGCATCAGATCAACCTGAAGTTATGGTCAGTTGCTCATCTTAAAATGGCTGATATAAATTAATCACAGTTACCCACAATTTCTGTGGATAAACTTGTGTTTATCCACAGGATAAAAAGCTGTGTGTAAATCAGCATTGCAATTTGCACAATTTTGTTTAAAAATCAGACAATTCTATTTGCTTAATTTTTATATAAATAAAGATGAAAAAATATAAATTGGTATTGGCTGCTTTGATTGTTATTTTGCTTAGTGTATCTCTCTATGCGTACAAATCTTACAATCGCTTCATTCCCACTACAAATATTGCGCTGCAAACGCTGACTCAGCAGCAAATGGCGGATATACGGAAGCAAACGCCCATCACAGAACTCCGTGTATATAAGTCTAAACGTACTTTAGAATTGGTCAGTCATGATCAAATTATCCGAACCTATCCAATGCGCTTAGGTTTCGATCCACTTGGTCACAAGAAACAAGAAGGTGATGGTAAAACGCCAGAAGGTAGATATAGCCTAGATTGGCGCAATCCAAATAGTGCTTTTTATAAGTCATTTCACATCTCTTATCCAAATGAGCAAGATAAAGCACAAGCCAAAGCCAGAGGTGTATCACCTGGCGGTGATGTGATGATTCATGGTTCAACCACTTCAAAAATCAATAACCTGCCTGAAATGATGAATTATTTACCACAAAAAGATTGGACTTTTGGCTGCATCGCTATTCGAAATGTTGATATAGATGAATTATGGACATTGGTCGATGACCATACACCGATTATCATTTATCCTTAAAATATTCACTCAAATGTCGTAGCTAACTATAAATGGATGAATTATATGAACGGATCAGATATACAACATCATGCCAAGCAATATGCCGCAACTTTACCAGCGGCAGAACTCTGCTTCCCTTTTGGCGATGAATATGCAGTCTATAAAGTCATGGGAAAAATGTTCTTACTTTGTGCCCATGTTTCCGAAGAAAAAGTCGTAAATCTTAAAGTCGATCCAGATCATTCTGAAGTACTGCGTGATTTATACCCATCCATCCATACGGGTTATCACATGAATAAACGCCACTGGATCTCAGTCTATGCTGGTGAAAAGATAGATAAAGAATTAATCGAAGATCTAGTGCAAGCGTCTTATGCACTCGTCGCAAGTAAACTCAGTAAGCTCGATAAAATAAAGCTGAGTGCTCACCAAAATTAAAAAAACTCCCAGCACAATATCCATGTAGGGAGTCTATGCAACGCTTCGCACAAAAAGGAGTCTGTTATCGGCTTGGAACGCTATCCCAACGTTCATCACCTAATGTCACTTGCAATACTGATTTAGCCAAAGAAACTGCGCTAAATACGGAGTTATCTGTTTGAACTTTCAAATAATCTTCAAAAAGCGGGAACGTCCCAGCAGTTTGTTCAATCTTAATATCATCAAGCATCCACCCTCTAAAATAGTTGTAATGTTGATCAACTGAATTAAATCTAAATTTAATCCGAACATCTTTTTGACCTACGTATTCATCAAGTGAAATCGGTTCTTGCTGAGTTAAAATCGGTGCCAAGTAATACCCAGCATTCGTATATGGAACATGATCGAGCGCTAGGCTAGACTGCGGATCCGATAATGGGTTTAAACGAGTTAAAACAAAATACGTTTTACCCCCATCTTTTGAAATCAATACATCCATGATATCAAAGCCTTTTTGGTTGGGATTTACCGACTCTATTTCCCACCACGTTTTAAAACTTAAGCTAAGTGGCTTGCTATATTGACTCAAATCTATACTCGGTGACTCTAACTCTCCAAAACTTGATTTGGTAGCCGCTGAACCATAATTCCCCGTAACAGCATCACCAAACCAATATGATGTATTACCCTCAAGAGGAGCAGAAATATTCCCCTGACTTAGATCATTTGTAGCAACAAAACTTAACAACCCTGCTGCATTATTGATAATGCTATATGGTCCGTCCAAACGATTCCAACTGACCTGAGCATTGGTTGAATAAGTCAGCCAACTATCACGTGTTTTCGAATCCGCTTCAAAATTTTCATGCCACAATACCGTTGGACTTGCTGTATATGCCTTGCTTAAATTAAAGGTATTTGCATAAGAACCAGATGCATTCACATTGACTACAAGCTCCTGTGTTTCATACCCTGCCGCTAAAATTTTCAATGTTGAATTTTCAACAACCGAAGCGAGTTTTGTAGCAACATTAATCGGTAAACTAAAATAACCATTTGCATCAGTGATTGCAGTCACATATGCCCCATTGGTTTTAGGACCCGCTGCCAATGAAACTTGAGCATTTGCCACTGGTAAATTGTCCGATACAACTTTGCCCGTAAACTGCCCGATGAGTGCATTTATCCCATCCACATCACTACAGCTTAAGTCAGTACAACTCACATTTGGATGTAGAGAAATTCCCTCCAAATAATCATTAGAAGCAATCGAAATAGCCGTGATTACCGTTTTTTGATTCATCTTGATCAGAGCAAAATACTGCCCTGCAACAAGAGGCTCTATTTCAATTTTTCCACTCTGGTCCGCAATCCACTCAGTTTGATAGTTAAATGCAGATGCTTCAGGAAGACTACTACTGTCCACAAAATACTTTTTTAAACCTTCATTTGCCGAAGCCACTGTATTTTTTAATATTTTTACTGAAACATTTTTCAATAAAATATTATTTACATCAAATACTTTCACCATCATTTGCTTTTGCAAACTTGTAAGATTACTTTCGGTTGTTTGCCCCAAGTTTTGATTAACGTCAGGTTGGCTGACTTCTGGTTTCATACCTGTTTCCACATCAGGTAAGCTGCCATTGCCTCCAGAATTATCAGTATTTCCTGTTAAAGCCCCATTGTCACTTCCTGAACCTTCAGGAGTACTTTCGCCATTTCCAACATTTACATTTTGATCTACTTCACTTTCACCCTCTGTTTGATTTCCATTAATTTCTGTATTTTGTGTCTCATCATTATCTTTAACTAATGATGTACTATCACTATTTCCTCCACCGCCACACCCCGTTAATGAAATAATACTAGAAGCTAAAATCGCCAACATAAATCGATTTTTTTTCATGATACTTCCCCATTAATTAAAAGCTTAAAACTATAAATACATTATTAAATCCAACTATTGATTAAACTACTTCTTTGGATAGAAACTTCTATCCGTCCCCATAAATATTACTATACGCCTTTTATATAAAAATAAAACATTAAAAATCACTTATTTACAAAAATAATATTTCGTGTTTTTTAAATTTTTAGTTAAATCAATCATAATATTTTCCATAAAAAGTTATGAGCACAACTATTTTCATCCGAAACTGTGAAAATTATTTATATATTTTTTAGATAAATAAAGTTTAATTTAACTTCATATTTTAGATGAATAGTTAAAGGTATTTAAGATTAGTTTGACGCTTGAAATCTTTAAAATTTATTATTTAGACTGCTTCATAGGTTTTAATTTTTTTAGCAGACTTTCTTTGAAATAAAAAAAATCGAAGATACAAATCTCCGATTTTTATAAAAGTACTAAATTTTTCAGTCGTCAGGATACTCAAATCGATAGCCTACTCCGTAGACGGCTTGTACCCATTCATGACGATTGCCTGTTTCTGCAATATCAGAAATTTTACGGCGTAAATTTTTGATATGACTATCGATCACACGATCGGCAACATCAAAACTATCTGGATTGATATGATCGAGCAATTGTACCCGTGAATAAACTTGACCCACATGCTCTAGGAACAATTCTAAGAGTCTAAATTCTGTCGGTGTCAAATTCAGTGATTTTTGTTGATACCAAATACGTTGTTGAGCTTTGTCGATTCTAAATAGATTATTGTCTTCTGGCTCAGCTTTACGGTCTAGACGGCGTAATACCGCTTGTACACGCGCCACCAATTCTTTAGGGCTGAATGGTTTACAAATATAATCATCTGCACCCATGTTAAGTCCAAGTACGCGATCAATTTCTTCAGTACGCGCAGTCACCATAATAATCGGCAAATCAGACTGTTCACGAACTTTACGACAAATCGTCAAGCCATCCATATGTGGCACCATCAAATCTAAAATCATCAGACTTGGTTTACGTTGCAAGAAGCTATCGTATGCTGCTTGACCATCATGAAACATACTGACTTCAAAGCCAGCTGCTTCTAGATAATCACGTACCAGTTCAGCAAGTTCGACTTCATCTTCAACGAGCATAATATGTTTCATCAATCATTTATCCTATGCTTTTTAAGATTTTAAATGTTTTTGGAAAGTCAGCTTACAACGCAAACCGCCCAATGGTGAATGATCAAAGGTTAATTGACCACCCAAAGCTTCCGCAATTTTACGGGAAAGTGCTAAACCGAGTCCTGTACCACCTGTACTACGTGTACGCGAATCATCCACTCGGTAAAAACGCTCACCCAAATGGGCCAATTGTTCATCGCTCATGCCTAGTGGACTATCATCAACATACACTGTCCAAGTCTGATCATCTTGCTCAGCATGAACCTCTATTTGACCGCCTGCTTCGGTATAGCGAATACAATTACCCAGTAAGTTGACCATAATTTGCTTAAAGCGATCTTTATCTAATTGTAATAAAGTCCCAGAGCCTTGTGCAGAAATCGAGAGCGAAGCCTGCGCAAATTTTGGTTTAAAGTTTTCAATCTCTTGTAATACCACACTCCAAGGATCTACCTCAGCAAAGTAACACGTTAATTGCTGCGCATCTGCCTGCGCTAAATCTGCCAAATCCTGAGTCAATTTTTTCAAACTGCTGACTTGATTAAGCATTGAAGCGAAATGCTCAGGTGTCGGTTTACGAATACCATCCTGCATCGCTTCAATTTGTGCTTGTAAAACAGCCAATGGCGTTTTTAACTCATGTGAAGTATCCGCAACCCATTGGCGGCGTGATGTTTCATGTTGATCCAAGATCACAGCCAACTGATTCAACTCTTTAGATAAATCGCCCAATTCATCGTTTCGGTTAATTTTGATTTGATGTTGATAATTTCCATCGGTCAATTCACGTGTGCCTAACAACAAACGCTGAATCGGTTTTTTGAAATAGGTTGCCAACAATAAAGCGGCTACTAAACTAGAAACAATCGTGAGAATATAAATCAATAATAAATAACGTTTTTGGTTACTAAAGAAGTTGATACTTAACGCATCATCTTCATCCAAAACGGGTTTCAAACCCAGATAACCCACGATTTCATTCTTGACCATAATCGGGCGAAAAGTTTCTTGATCTCCACCAGGTTCACCAACGATAAAATGGTGATTTACATCATACAATGCCAAACGAGAACTCAAACCCAAACGGTCTGGCATTGCAATAAAACGCTTTTTACCATTTTGTGAGGTGCTGATCATCATCCTATTTTTATTTTCTTTGGACTGTTTTTCAGGTGGCTTAAACATATTTTGGTTAGCACTGAGCGGAAAAATTAAACCTTCAAACGGTTGAAACTGCGAAGGTAAATTTTCTTCCAATATTTTTATTTCTTCTTTTTTATCAACATTTGGCTGCGTTTGCTGAGTGTCATTTGCATACTGATTGATCAAAGTATGTTCTTTAAAATAGCGTTGCTGTAATGCAATATCATACTGACGGCGCAACCACCAATGTGAGAGCTTGTCATAATCATCAGGCGCTGCTGTCCCTTCAATTTGCAAAATTTGCGCTTGAATTGCATTGCCCCAATCATTGTAAATGCCATACACGCCAGCCAAGTTTTCGATCAAACGGTCAAGCTTTTGCATTTCAACATTGGCGACATAAGAAGAAAAGTTTTTTTGCACAGTCCAATGCAATACACCCAAACTCACTGTGGTAATCACCAAGGTCGTCAGAAGTACTGTCAAAAATAAGCGTAAGGCTATTGGGACACGGCGAGCTTTCAAAATATATTCTCTCGTTGTTTTCTAAAATAGTGACTAAGCAATAAAGATTCTTTCAGCTTAATCCACAATTAGGATAAAAAACATTTAAAAATGTCGACTACGTCCATTGTAACCAACACTCATACAAAAAACCCTCCATTGTTTCTTCATCATTATTATCTAATCTTTAAAGCATCAAAACGAATATGCTTAGATCCTTCGGAGATAATCACAATGAACAATATGGCAAAAATCGCGCTTGTTTCTGCTAGTGTTTTAACTATGGGTGCATTAACTGCTTGTCAATCCAATCCGGGGCCGAAAGACAAACAAGATGGTCGTCCTATGATGCATCATGGACACCACGAAAAAATGTCGCCTGAGCAACGTGAACAGTTTAAACAAATGCGTGCAGAACGTCATGAGTTTAAAAAACAAGCTAAATCTGCATGTGATAATAAAGCTGCGGGTACTGCGGTTCAAATTAAAGTTGGTGATAAAACAATTGATGGTACTTGTTCAATCAATTTCCGTCCTGACCGTGGTGCAATGAAAGACATCCGTATGGCAGATCATAAAGATTTTCAGTTCAAACGTGGTCAAGAACTTACAGCTGAACAAAAAGCACAAATGGAACAATTCCGTGCGGATCGCCAAGCAAAATGGGCAGCATTACAAAGTGCTTGTACAGGTCAAAGCAATGGCAAACAAATCCAAGCTAAAATTGATGACAAACTCATCCCTGGTACATGTTTTGTTCATTTCAAACCAGACGCTCGTCCAGACATGATGGGTGGACCAATGGGTCAAGCGCCAGCACCACAAGCGAACGCAAATTAATTATATCTGTTCCTCATCATCCCTCTCTCCCAATATCAAAGACGCTAGATGCGTCTTTTTTACTGGACATATCTTTTTACGATTTTGACAATTTGTTTCATTCATTTTTACTGAAAAGTATTTACACTCAATACACTTAGCTGTATCTGGTAATTTTTCTTTGACTTTACAGTCACAGAGAAATCACCAAGAAATACTTGTACGACCAAATAAGATGTAGCACGATGTAGCAGAACAAATATGTGTCATAGATGACACGACTCTCTCTTGATTAAGATTATAAATCTGGTTTAACCAGTATTGAGGAAATCGATATGCCACAATACAAAGCACCCTTACGTGATATGCAATTCGTTTTGCATGAATTATTAAATGCTGAAGAACACTACTCAAAATTACCTGCATTCAAAGACAACGTAAGTCGTGAATTGGTTGATCAATACTTAGAGGCGGCAGCAGATTTCTGTGAGAATGAACTTTCTCCTCTCAACCAAATCGGTGACCGTGAAGGCTGTAAATGGAATGATGGCGTTGTTACAACCCCAACAGGCTTTAAAGAAGCATATCAAAAATACATCGAACTCGGTTTCCCATCTTTAGCCGTTGCTGAAGAACATGGCGGTCAAGGTTTGCCGGGTTCACTTGCAACGTCTATTTCAGAAATGGTCGGTGCTGCGAACTGGGCATGGGGCATGTACCCAGGTCTTTCTCATGGTGCAGTTCGTACCATTGAACATCACGGTTCTGCGGAACAAAAAGCGACTTATTTACCTAAACTTGTTTCAGGTGAATGGACAGGCACAATGTGCTTAACAGAATCTCAAGCAGGTTCTGACTTAGGTATTATCCGTACTAAAGCTGAACCAAATGCGGATGGTAGCTATGCAATTTCTGGCGAGAAAATCTTTATCTCTGCTGGTGAACATGACATGGCAGACAACATCGTACATATCGTGTTGGCTCGTCTACCAGGTGCACCTAAAGGTACTAAAGGGATTTCATTGTTCATCGTGCCAAAATTCAATGTAAATGCAGACGGATCGATTGCTGACCGTAATGCAGTACGTTGTGGTTCAATCGAACACAAAATGGGTATCCATGGTAATGCCACTTGTGTCATCAACTTTGACCAAGCAAAAGGTTTCTTGATTGGACCTGAAAACCGCGGTTTACACGCAATGTTTACATTCATGAACACCGCTCGTATTGGTACTGCTGTTCAAGGCTTAACAGCTTCTGAATCTTCATTCCAAGGTGCACTTGTTTATGCAAAAGAACGTTTGGCAATGCGTTCACTTTCTGGTCCTAAAGCACCTGAAAAAGAAGCAGATCCAATTATCGTTCACCCTGCTGTACGTAATATGTTGTTAACACAAAAAGCATTTGCTGAAGGTGGTCGTGCATTGGTTTACTTCCTTTCACAATATGCTGACACTGTTGAGCATGGCGAAACTGAAGATGAACGCAAATATGCTGACAGCATCTTGTCATTGTTGACTCCAATTGCAAAAGCGTTCTTAACTGAAACGGGTTATGAAGCTGCAAACAAAGGCGTTCAAGTCTTTGGTGGTCACGGCTTTATCTCAGAACATGGTATGGAACAAATCGTGCGTGATACACGTATCTCTTGTCTATACGAAGGTACGACTGAGATTCAAGCACTCGATTTGTTAGGTCGTAAAGTTCTACAAACTCAAGGTGCTATGCTTCGTGATTTCACAAAAATCATTTTCAAATTTACTGAAGCAAATAAAGACAATGCGGATTTGAAAGAATTAGTTGAACCACTTGCTGCTCTTAACAAAGAGTGGGGAGATTTGACGATGCAAATCGGTATGAAAGCAATGCAAAATCCAGATGAAGTCGGCGGTGCTGCTGTTGATTATCTATATTTCTCTGGCTATGTAACGCTTGCATACTTCTGGGCACGTATGGCACTTGTAGCACAACAAAAACTAGCTGAAGGTTCAACTGAAACTGGTTTCTACAATGCAAAACTAAAAACAGCTCAGTTCTACTTCAAGAAAGTATTGCCACGTGTTCGTGGACATGTTGAAGTCATCGCTGGTGGCTTAGAACCGTTGATGTCATTGGATGCTGAAGATTTCGCATTCTAAAAAACTGGACTCATAAGTACAGTATTTGGGAAAGGACGGTCATAGCTTTGGCGGTCCTTTTTCTTTATAAAGTACAACTGAAAATATAATGCTTAGGGATAGCGCGCTTTATGCTGCAGATTAATGTATATTTTTAATCTAAATATAAAATACGCTAAACTTTAGTCGTCTAACACCGACCGATAGCAAAAGATTAGACTGATTCAAGTATCTTGATTCAAACAAAAAATAGGTAACTGAAAATGCCAATTTATAATGCGCCACTCGCGGACATGCGTTTCATTTTAAATGATGTATTTAATGCAGAACAATTCTGGCAATCAAATGAAAAACTAGCACATGTTGATGCTGCAACAGCAGAAGCTATTTTAGAAGAAATGGCTAAATTTGCGCAAAACGTCACTCTACCAATCAACCGTACAGGTGATGAAGAAGGTGCGCACTATGAAAATGGAAAAGTTACAACCCCTGCTGGCTTTAAAGAAGCTTTCCGTCAATACGCTGAAGGCGGTTGGATCGGCTTAGGTGCTGATGAAGAATGGGGCGGTCAAGGCATGCCAAAAATGCTGACTGTACTTGCAGACGAAATGCTTTTTGCAACAAACCCATCTTTCATGCTCTACCCGCTCCTTTCTGTTGGTGCTGGTATGGCGCTGAACAGCTATGCATCACAAGAACAAAAAGAGACTTATTTACCTAAAATCTATACAGGTGAATGGTCAGGTACAATGTGTTTGACAGAACCACATGCAGGTACTGATCTCGGTATTATCAAAACTAAAGCTGAACCAAATGTGGATGGTTCGTATAACATCACAGGTACAAAAATCTTTATCACTGGTGGTGATCACGATTTAGCTGAAAACATCATTCATTTAGTCCTTGCTAAAACACCTGATGCTCCTGCTGGTTCACGTGGTATTTCATTATTTATCGTACCTAAATTTATCGTCAATGCAGATGGTTCATTGGGTGAACGCAATGCAGCAGGTCCGGGTTCTATCGAACATAAAATGGGGATCAAAGCATCTGCAACATGTGTAATGAACTTCGATGGTGCTAAAGGTTATCTCGTTGGTCAAGAAAATCATGGTTTAGCAGCAATGTTTGTCATGATGAACTACGAACGATTATCTATGGGTATCCAAGGCCTAGGCGCTTCAGAATTTGCTTATCAAAATGCCGCTCAGTATGCGACTGACCGTGTTCAAGGTCGTAGCGCAACTGGAGTAAAATCTCCAAATAAACCAGCGGATAGCATTTTAGTACACGGCGATGTACGTCGTATGCTTTTAAACGCACGTGCGAACAATGAAGCTTCACGTGCATTTGCAGTCTATGTCGGTCAACAACTCGACATCACCAAGTTCTCAACAGATAGTGAAGCTGTCGCTAAAGCCAACAACCGTGTTGCTTTGTTGACTCCAATTGCCAAAGCCTACCTCACAGATACGGCTTTTGATGCAGTGATAGATGCGCAAATGTGCTTCGGTGGACATGGTTATATCCGTGAATGGGGTATGGAACAATGTGTTCGTGATCTACGTATTGCTCAGATTTATGAAGGTACGAATGGCGTTCAATCTCAAGATTTGATCGGACGTAAAACCATTAAATGTAATGGTGAATTTATCGCAGAATACATCAGTGAAATCCGCGATTTCGCCAATGATCTAGGTACAGAATTAAACTTCATCAAAGATGCAACACTCGATGTAGCAACTGAAGTGGACATGATTACTCAATATATCATTGAACAAGCGAAAGAAAATGCTGATTTCGCCAACGCTGCTGCAGTAGATTATCTACATGCTGTAGGCTTGTTGAGCTTCACTTATATGTATGCACGCATTGCCAAAGCGGCTCAAGCAAAATCAGGTGAGTTCTACCAAAACAAATTGGCATTGACACACTACTATATCCAACGTGTACTGCCAGATCTATCTTCACGTATTTCAAGAATCAAAGCTGGTCCTGAAGTGATCATGAACTTTAGCGAAGATTATTTTACCAATCAGGCTTAAGTACAGATCACAAAGCTGTTTTGCATAATCCTCTATTTTAAAAATACCCCTGAACATGTCAGGGGTATTTTTTATCACTTTTTTATTTAGCCACGTTTTTAATATTCTTTAGAACCATCTGGACTGGTCTTAAAGATCTCAGGCAGTTCAGCATTTTCAGTAAAACCACCTCCTTTGAAAATGTTGACCACTTCAATTTTTCCTAAAATTTGCTGATTAAACTCATCTAAGCGTTCAGCAGGAATCCACATTTCCTGACAAAAATCATCACCAACCGTATGAATTTCAAATTGAGCTAAATACTCATCGCTTAATTCAAAACGCGTAACATAGCCGATATAACCACTGGCTTGATCTTTGGTATTCCAATCTAATGCAATTTTTTCGGCATATTTTTGATTAAGTACAGGATAAAAAATCGGTTGCCAATACAAGCGTGGTGGAAAAGCCTGAAAATTTGCAGACTCAATTAAACGATATTCAAATAATCCGACGGGGCGATATAAATACATAGGTGTCCTTATTTTTATCAAAATTGCTCTTTTCAATTATTTTAAACGAGCAACAACTATTCGCAAAATTTTATTTATTTCGAGCTTCACTTTCATGTGCACGAAATTTGCATACGGTTAAATACTGTTATGAATCACAAATGGTGGATATGATGAATAGAGCACCCCGTACCAAAAGATTTGAAATAATCCTAGATCGATTTGGCAATCTAGCAGTGGAAACATTTCATTATATTGCATTATTTATTATTGGCTGTTTGATCACATGGTCGGCCGTACATACTTTGATTGAAATTTTAACAGTTAAACGATATGCCAGCATTGATGATATTTTATTGTTATTCATCTATTTAGAGCTAGGCGCAATGGTTGGAATATATTTTAAAACCAATCATATGCCTGTTCGCTTTTTGATTTATGTTGCCATTACAGCACTGACACGCTTATTGATTTCAAATATTCAACATGAACATAAAGCCAGTATGGATCTGGTGATTATTACAGGGTCTATTTTAATCTTGGCTGCTGCAATTTTTGTTGTTCGATTTGCCTCGTGGCATTACCCATCGGTCATCAAAAGTAAGCACCAAGAACGCCCACTGGCCCGTGGCACAACACCCCGCCCTGAGGATGATGAGTTGGCATAAAAAAGTGGGAATCTCCCACTTTTCTGATTTGACGATACTTAGTAATAATTACCACCAAATAAAATTTGGGAAATAATACCAGTCGCCAATGCCACTAAAATATAGTTTCCATCTACATTTGCCCAACGATAGCCACGTGGTGGCTCATTAAGATGGTAATTTTGCCAATCATTTACATAATATCGAGTAGTACGGTACATCGTTGGCAAACGATCACCTGTACGATAAATCACTCGATCACGATACGCATCAGATCCACGATTTACATAAGTGTAGCGGTCACGATCTGAGCCATAACGATAGTTGTATTGGTTTTGATTGTGGGCGTTTTGGTTGTTCCAATTTTGACTGTTCCAATGCTGGTTATTCCAGCCTTGATTGTTGCCAGTTCTGTTCGACCAAGTTTGGTTATTTGCTGTTTGCCCACGCCAATTTTGTGCTTGATTGCCTTGTTGTTGCCAACCTGAATGAGTATTCCAAGCTTGGTTTTGCGCTGGACGACTACCTTGAGAAGAAGCATAAACATTGTTCGAACGTGGCTGAGCATTGGAATTTGAACCGCGATCATTTCCCCAAGATGGGTCTGCCAAAGCTGACATAGAAGCGGTCAATGCACAAACCGAAATCACGCTGATAAAAAGAGACTTGTTCATAAATATTGCCTCATGAAGTTATGATTACAAGATACGCCTAGATATTGTAGAAATCATGAATGACTCATTATTTAGTCAAATATTCTTATAAGCCTCTTGTTTTTATTATTTTTTAATTTACAAAATAATATTGGATATACAGAGCTGACTTTGTACTCTGTTTTTAGATGAAAATTAACATAATCTTTTTCACTCTAAATCATGTGATTATTTTCTTCCTTTTTTAATCTTAACGTTGAAACCATTTCAAAAATTATTCTCTTTCTCTTGCGTAGATTTTATTTATCCGCAGCACAATTTTTGCTGTAGTGCTGAATCTGTTATATTTGCTTTAAATTATCAATGATGTGGTTGTATGTTATGGCTGAGATGAGTTTTGATCGCCTATATCAATTTTTTTCTAAAGTGCCGAGTGTCGGAGAAAAATTTATTGATTCTCATGGAACAGATGGAAAACATGCTTGGTGGTTTAAATTTCAGATCGATATTCAACATCCTTTGGCTTGGCAAACAGTACAAGAATTGGGGCATGTTTTAAATTATCTTTCAACCAATGAACGTCTACCGACTTTATTTTTCCCTGTATCACCTCCACCTTATATGAATGGTGAAGCCAAAGACTTTTTGGCATGGGTGATTCAATGTAACCACCCTGATTTCAATGCTGATGTAGTCTGCGATTGGCTTGAAGCACGTTTACCAAATCCAGTTGATGATGAAACACAATGGAAAATCAAAACTGATTTATCTGAGTTGGATAAAATTTCAGACAAAGATTTGGATAAAATGGTGCCGCCGAATCCTGAAAAACATTAATGTTTCATATCAATCAGCAAGTATAAACGGATGCTTATTTTTGCTGATTCCAAAAAAAATCCTTCCATATTCGGAAGGATTTTTAAGTTTAGAAAGTCGACAATCCAGACCATTCCATAAATCGATAGAGCCAATATTTTAAGCTTGAATCATCTGCATATTTTGCATATTCAACACTCATATGTCGCCCATCTAAATTTTGCCAGTTGCGCTCGAAGTATTGATTTGCATCAACAAAAACCTTTTGATTGGCTGCACCAATAACTCTAAGATCTGTTTCAAGATTATAATTTTTTAGGTTTCTCGCAGTAAAGTTTGCAGAACCTAAAATAAGCTCAACTGAAGTTGCATTGTGTTTTAAAATCATTTTGCTATGACATTGTTCACCATGCGTATCGCACCAACGGACATCGATACCATTTTCATGTAATTCTTTGGCAACTTGACGGTTTGGAATACCATTTTTCTGACGACCAAATGCATCTTTATTTGGATCAAGTAAAACGCGTAACTTGATGCCTCTTTCTTTAGCAGCAATCAATGCCTTGATAATTTGACGTTCTGAGAGATAGAACATCGCCAAATCAATTTGATCACCTGATTTTGCAGTATTGATCATATTGAGCACAGATTTTAGGATAGCTTGCTCAGTCAAGACCTGCACTTGTGGCTCTGTCGCTTTTCCATCAACATTGCCAATCACGATAAACGGCGTATTACTTTGCGAAAATTGCGCCACCGTTTGTTCGGTTTTTAAAACATCAACTGCGGTATAACCCGTAACCAATAAACCCACATTGGAATGGCGTGAGCTTCCATCATGCGGGTTCTGTGAAGAAACCAATGTTTTCCAACCATCAGCTGTATCAACCAATAATGTTTTACGATGATTTGCTTTAAAATTTAACAAACTCATATAGCTACGCAGTGTTACCTTACCATCACCAACTGGATTATTTAACCAACCAGCATCGGGATTGTTTTGAATCCCTTGGCAGCATAGATACCAAAAACCAGACCAGACTGGATTTGAAGCACGAAGCCCAGTCAAATCTGTTGGAATAACATCAATTCCAGATTGGCGTAGTTTGGCAAAATTTTCAGGATTGGTACCGCCATAAGCAGTATTAATCGGATCAGTGATCACGGTTATATCCATGTTTTGATTGGATAAGCGTTTTTGAATCAAAGCTTGTGTCAATTGTTCCGACATTGGTCTCTGCTGAAGCTTTGAATCCCCCACTGAGCTATTAAATAAAAACATATCCAAGACGATGGTATTTTGTGCTTCTTTAATCATCTGCAAGGCTTGATCAAAAATATGCTGATCAAGCTGCTGTTTTCCATTGGCATCGATATAAGTTTCATCTGCCAAAAACTGTACATCGGCATGTCGCAAAGGACCTGTATAGTCCAAGCCTTCAGGCATCGGTTTATTGGCTTGATATATTGCCGAAGCGACATATCCCAAAAATAAAGCACCCAATACAAGACTGAAATAGCGTCCCGTAGACCAATTCAATTTTTCGTGAAGACGATTAAAAATACGCATAAAACAAAACCTAGCTGACTAAGTTCAGGCTAGGTTCTATTGGTTGATTTTTCAAGAGGATTTTCGTTTTGTTTTTGGAAAATCCTCAAAAAAAGTACATTACGATTAAAAGCCGAGGGTTAATCCAACACTGAAATTACGACCTATTTGTGGAATGTTGGATAAAAATGAAGTATGGTTATAGACTTGATCATCCAATAAATTGTTGGCATTGAAGAAGACTTTATAATTTACATCATCACTATATTTGCCTGCATAAGCCAAGGCCAAATTGAGCATGTTATAACCTTCAGTTTCGTGTTCATAAGATGCAAATTTATCTTGTTTGAAAACATGATAATACTCAGCCGATCCTGTCCACGCATCACTAAACTGCGCATCAACTTTTGTGCCTAAACGCCCTGCTGGGACACGTGGTGCATTTTCATTATCAATTTTCCCACGGACATAATCACCGAACACACCTAACTTATAGCGATCCGTGATTTGATAAGCAGCTTGAGCTTCTGCACCATAAAAACGAGCTTTGTCTTGGCTGTATTGAATCAGACGAAAATCTTTATATTGATCTAAAGTTTTCGCATAAATAAAGTTGTCATACCACTGATGATATAAATTGATGCCATAACTGAACTTGTCAGCATCAAAATTTAATCCAAGCTCAAGATTGTTAGATTTCTCTTTACTTAAATTGTCATTGCCTAGCTCATAAGTATTGGTCGCAAAATGCTTACCATCTGAGTAAAGCTCTTGGGCAAGCGGCAAACGTTCTTGATGTGATGCGGTTAAAGCTAATTTATAATTTGGCGCAAATGACCAAGTCGCACTTCCAGCATAAGAAAAAGCATTTTCATCAAAGTCTTTTTGTGCTGATGAAATGTCTATTTTTTGCTGATCAAAGCGTGATGAAACTTGGAATAAGATCTCATTCCATTGCTTATGCTCGGCTGCAAATAGACTCCATTTTTGCGTCTTATTGGGCGCTAGAGTCGCTTCTTCACCTGAAATATTTAGTTTCTGCTGACTTGCTTCTAGACCAATCACCCCTTCCCATGTTGCGATTGGATTATGAAATAATTCGAGACGACCATCATAAGCTTTGCTTTTAAAAGTCGTCATCGCCTGACCTTCTTCTATTTCATCATGCTGATAATCGGTATAGCTGGCAGACGCTTTTAATTTTTTAAATCCTGCAAATGGATCATTTAACTCTGAACGAAAATCATAACGCTCTGATTTTAAGTCAATCCATGGACCTGCATGATCGTGCTCTTCTTCCTCGTGCCCATGCCCGTGGTTATGACTATGCGCTTGATCGTGGTCATGTCCATCCTCATCATGGTCATCATGATCTCCACAATGTAGGCTCAAACCATGTAAATGACATGATTCATATTCATGACTATGTCCCGGCAAACCATATTTATCTTGGCGATTGCTATAGGACACGCCTGCATAACCACGATCCCCAATCCAAGATAAACCGAGGTTAAAATTGTCAGACTTAGCAAAAGTATCTGCCACACGACGCTGTCGATCTACATGTTGATGATCACCGTGATCTTCAATCACTGAGTAATTTGGCACAATATAATTGTTCGCATCACGGCTAAGCCCTTCTACACGCAAAGCAATATGATCACTTAGACCAACCGTAACCCCAGCCTGAGCCAGCGTTTCATCATTTCCAGTGTTATAACGAAGTCCGACAGTTCCCTCATAACCTTTTGCAGGCATTTCAGTTGCAATTTTATTGTCGACCACATTGACCAAACCACCAACAGAACCTGCACCATAAAGTAAGGTTTCTGGACCACGAATCAGTTCAACTTTTTTAGCCAATTGAGGATCAACCATCACTGCATGGTCAGGTGACAAAGTTGAAACATCCATGGTGTCAGAGCCATTTTGGAGTACTTTGGCGCGCGCACCATCTTGACCACGAATCACTGGGCGGCTGGCACCTGCCCCAAACGAATCTGCATAAATCCCCAACTGATCTTTGAGGGCTTCACCAATCGTTGTACTGGATTGCAATGTATCGCTAGATGACAGAAGTAAACGATTTGAAGAATCATCAGCATCGTCTTTACTTGCTGTAGCAGAAATTGCAGTAATTTGTTGCACTTCCACCTCATCCTCAGCAAAAGCAGTCGGTGTGAGCACAGATAAAATGGATAGCGCGAGTATTTTTTTATGAAAAGTCATCATCATTCCCCTAAACTTAGGTGAAAGATATGTTATAACATAACATTAATCAACCTTTTTACTAAAAAATTTGACAATTCCTACAATATTTATCATTTATCTTTTTGAAATATTTATGAATCTTCGTATCTGAGTAAACACATAAGATCAACCGAATATAATTAAAATAATACGATTACGTTTAAAAGAGATGAAACACTGAATTTAATCAATGACAACAAGTATAAGCTTTGAGATGTGGGTGCATTGATATGTACACGAATAATAAATAATCACATTTTGTTTAAATAATATTCACAAAAATAAGCTGATTACATCATAAAATATTTTTTCTTAATAATTCATCACAACAGTTTAGTAGATCTCTTGCATAAATCGGAAAAATACAATCATTTATTATTTTATAAAATGAATATAGAAAGACTCTTCTCCTTGAGCAAAAATCAAAGCACTGCTTTGATCGCAGTGCAAGACTTAGTGAGTAAAAGGTTAGGATAAGAGTAAATTTATAATAGAATCCGCCTTGCGAACATGTTCCCGATCTTTTAAGAAAGGAGAAGAAAGTTCATTGTAAAATATCACCTTAACCTAAAATCCATTTATGCGAATGATCAAATATATTAGATCGGAATCATATTATAAAAATTAATACCCTCCTTAGTAAATACATTTATAAAAGTCAATTTCTATCTATTAATTATATTTTTACACAGAAATGAAATGATATTTCCTACATACATTTTATTTCACTCACTTACTTAAGTGAATATTTTACATTACAAAAAAAATCATTAATTTAAATATGATCACGTATTATATTGATGTCTTCAATCCTTTTTATATTATGCCCTTCACATTATCACATGCTGTTTTAGCCCCTCCTATCTCTAAATTAAGTGGTCAACGTTTGCCCATCGCAGCAGTTGCAATAGGTACAATGACGCCTGATTTATATCGCATCATGAGTAAAACAGAGATCCTTGTAAATCATCAATTTAAAGGGCTGATTCAACCTGATTTATGGGTTGGGTTATTTTTTTGCTTATTGTGGTATGGCTTATATCGACCCGTTATTTATAAAATTTTAGCCATCAAAGATGACCTGCAACTCGACTCAAGCTTAGCGTATTTTAAATTTATCCTCATGATGTGTATTGCTATCATAGTTGGAACCTGTACGCATATTATTTGGGATGGTTTAACTCATTTAGATTTTAGAACCTTGGCATTTCAGAGTTTTTTGGCTCGTCCAGTTCACATTTTTTCTACAATTTATCCTATGCATCGGGTTTTACAGATCGCTTCCTCCGCTATTGCATTGCCATTTCTAGCATGGATGACCTTGCATTATTATTTTAAATATAAAATTGCTTTAACAAACTCTCATTTAATGAAAAATACTGGGATATTTATCCTTATTTTTTCTTCTATAGTCGGTTGTATTTACTACATTTATATAGCAAAAAATACGGGTTTTATTCCCCAGAGTAATGATCTTTATGATGTATTTGGATTTTTCTTCAAGTTCTTTTCACAAGGCGCACTTATTTGTTTCACTCTACTCTGCTTGGTATTTAGAGTTTTTATTGAGCGTAAAGACCTAGGTTGACCAAACCATGTCATGACAATCGACTAGACTTGAAATGATACTGTTATACATGCGCTAAATGTCTTTTCGATTTTGAAAATTCGTCAATATATCTAGATCATCTTAAACAAAAAATGATGTTTTTATCGCTAGTCCTTGAGAGTCATGGCTCAAAGAGGCATAATCGTACATTACTTTTAAGGCGGTACGCTGTTTACGTATTCGCTTTTTCATAACCCATATAGTTGGATTTTTTGCGCTATGATGCGAACTCACTATTGCGGCTCATTAACAGAAGCCCAAATTGATCAAACAGTAACTCTCTGCGGTTGGGTACACCGTCGTCGTGACCACGGTGGTGTGATTTTCCTTGATATGCGTGACCGTGACGGTCTCGTTCAAGTGGTTATCGACCCAGATACTCCAGAAGCATTTGCAACAGCTGATAAAGCACGTTCTGAATATGTATTAAAAATTACAGGTCGTGTTCGTCGTCGCTATGAAGGCACTGAAAATGCAAATATGGTGAGTGGTCAAATCGAAGTTTTAGGCAAAGAAATTGAAGTTCTTGCATCTTCTGAAACTCCGCCATTCCCATTAAACGATGAAAATGTAAACGTATCTGAAGATGTTCGTTTAAAATATCGTTTCTTAGACATCCGTCGTCCAGAAATGTTAGATCGCTTACGTTTCCGTTCAAAAGTAACGACTTTGATCCGTAACTATCTTGATGAAAATGGTTTCTTGGATGTTGAAACACCGATCTTGACTCGTGCAACTCCAGAAGGTGCACGTGACTACCTCGTTCCAAGTCGTGTTTCAAATGGTAGCTTCTATGCTCTTCCACAATCACCACAATTATTCAAACAATTGTTAATGGTGGGTGGTATTGATCGTTATTACCAAATCGCAAAATGTTTCCGTGACGAAGACTTACGTGCTGACCGTCAACCAGAATTTACCCAAATCGATATTGAAACATCATTCTTAACTGATGATGACATTATGGATTTGATGGAAGGTATGACTGTTAAATTATTTAACGACCTTCTTGGCGTGAAATTCGACAAATTCGAACGTATGACTTATGCAGATGCGATGCGTGATTATGCATCTGATAAACCAGATATGCGTATTCCTTTGAAACTTGTTGACGTTGCTGATTTGATGCAAGACGTTGAGTTCAAAGTATTTGCTGGTCCTGCAAAAGATCCTAAAGGTCGTATTGTTGCACTTCGCGTACCGGGTGCAGGTTCTCTTCCACGTAGCCAAATCGACGAATATACAAAATTTGTAGGTATCTACGGTGCGAAAGGTTTGGCTTATATCAAAGTCAACGAACTTGAAAAAGGTATCGAAGGTCTTCAATCTCCAATCGTTAAATTCATCGAGCCAATCGTGCTTGATCTATTGAAACGTGTTGGTGCTGAAAATGGTGATATCGTATTCTTTGGTGCTGATAAAGCAAAAGTTGTAAATGATGCAATGGGCGCGCTTCGTGTCAAAATTGGTCATGACATGAAACTTTCAACTAAAGAATGGGCACCTTTATGGGTTGTCGACTTCCCAATGTTTGAAGAAACTGATGATGGCAAATGGACTTCTGTTCACCACCCATTCACACTTCCAAAATCAAGCGTTGAAGATGTGAAAAACAATCCAGGTCAAGCACTTTCAGTTGCTTATGACATGGTGCTGAATGGTACTGAAATCGGTGGTGGTTCACTTCGTATCTATACTTTAGAAATGCAAAAAGCTATTTTTGAAGCACTTGGTATCGGTGAAGAAGAAGCCGAAGAAAAATTCAGCTTCTTGCTCAATGCACTTAAATTCGGTGCTCCTCCTCACGGTGGTTTGGCATTTGGTCTTGACCGTTTAGTGATGCTCATGACTGGTGCATCTTCTATTCGTGATGTGATTGCATTCCCTAAAACTAAAACAGCGGAATGTCCATTGACTCAAGCACCTGCTCCAGTTGAAGCAAATCAACTTCGTGACTTAGGTTTACGTTTACGTGAAAAACCAAAGGCTGAAGGAAAAGAAGCTTAAGCTTTTTTTGATAAAAAAGCCCTGCACTAAGCAGGGCTTTTTTATGATTATTTATTTAATACAATATCAACAGACCATAAATATCTTTTTACATTACTAAAATATTTATACCTTTATACAAACCATAAAACATTCATTTATATTTAAAAGATGAAAAATAATATATAAGAGCATCATTCTTTTTATGAAAAAAAATAAATACAATTATTCCATTATTTCTTCATATTGTCCTAAAATGTATTTCATCCAATACCTAAAGAAAAAAATATATAAGCTTTTAAATAAGCTACAAGAGCGGAAATATAATTCTCATTGGTATATTCGTTTTGGATGGATAGACCCAAACCAAGATATCAAATCACAAATACAAAATTTATATGAAATTCACCCTACTTCAAGTGATTATCTATATGCAGATGGTTTTTATGCTCAACATGAAAATCGAGAATATATTTTTATTGAAGAAATTAATAATACTCACCCAGATGGATTTATTTCAGTCATTGAGATATTTAAAGATGGTACATATACTCAACCACAGCCGATCATGAAGCTAGATTACCACCTATCTTTCCCATGCGTTTTCAAGATTGCTGAGGAATGGTATATGGTTCCAGAAAGCTTTAAAAATCATACAATTGAATTATGGAAGTCAAACAAATTTCCATATGAGTGGGAAAAACATAGTAATTTGATGGAAGATGTTATTGCAGTCGATTCTATTCCATTTTTTCACGAAGGCTATTGGTACTTATTTACCTCCCTTCGCCAAAAATGCAAAAAATTCGGTAATCATCTAGATCTTTTTTATACTGAAGATTTACTCAATCCGGACTGGAAAGCTCACCCACAAAATCCTGTATGTAAAGGCCTACTCAACCAGCGAATGGCAGGTATACCTTTTTATCATAATGACAAACTTATACGACCAGTACAAAATTCGCTAAAACGTTACGGTGCAGAACTGGAGTTAAGGGAGATCATCGAACTTAGCCCGACACAATATAGTGAAAAATTCATCGAAAAAATTTCATCAGAGTGGAATAAACTTGATGATGGTTGTCATACTTTGAATATTGTAAATAACTTTATCATTATGGATGCAATTCGTTTAAGCTCTAAAATAAATAGATCCGCAATAAAAACCAATTCAGCATTGAAAATTTAAGCTTCTGATATTTGATAAATAAATAGGTAATGTAGTTGAACTACCCTACTTTTAAACACTTAGAATACAAGCATTATTTGTGATCACATCACTAAAATGGCATAATGTTCGGGTTCAATTTTTAGGAATATCTCCCATGGCTATGCGTCCTGATGTTCGTCGTCATTCCATTATTATTATTGCATTTGCAGTCATTCAATGGGCTTTTGTGCAATATATTATTAACCATCAATTGTTTGGTTTGGATACATATCATCGAATTCTTTATTTCTGCCTAAGTGCTTTTGGTGGCGCATTTCTTATTTTTGGTGCATTGATCTATATCGTAATTAAAGGAAATGCGGATAAACAATAATGCCAAAGAAAAAAATTCTTGTTATCGGTAAAAGAAATGGCATATTACAATGGTTTGAAAATATCCTTGATATCGACACGTCAAATTTAAACATGGAGATTCAAGGATTTGCTTTAAATCATAACAATAGTAAAGAAAGACTCATAAAAAAAATTATTCTGAATAAAAGCAAATATACTGCACGATTATTAAACAATAAAATTAAATCATTTCAACCTGATTTAATTTTGATTGCTGACCTATTTTATTTTGATGCACCTATTTTAAATGTCTTGTCTCAATCAAATGCAAAAAAAGTACATTGGATAGGAGATTTTTTTGATCAACGATTAGCGGTTGCAAAAGATGTCATTGATTTATTTTGCTTTACAGATTCTACATTTATAGATGATGCAAAGCAGATTGGAATAGATCATACAACCTACCTCCCGCTTGCTTATAATCCTAAAATTTTTTATGAAAATGATTCTAAAAAATCTGATCGCCTACTCTTTATTGGAGCATGGAGTCCAAATCGCCAAGAATTAATTGAACAAATACCTATTCCAATGAGTATTTACGGAAAAGGATGGGATCAATTGAAAAAAGCCAAATGTACAATTCACCCTCATAATATTCCCTTAAATCAAGTTGCTGAACTTTATCGCCAGCATCGTTATGTTTTAAATCTAATAAACAAAAAAAATATTCGTCAAGGTATGAATATGCGCTGTTTTGAAGCGCCTGCATGTGGAAGTATTCTCGTAAGTGAATTTGTAGAAGATCTAAAATATTCCTTTGACCTTGAGCAAGATATTATTACTTTTTCTTCAGCAGAAGAATTACAACACGTGTTAAATCAATCGAGTATTGATGCTGCATCCGCAATGAATAAAGTTCAAAAAAATCATACCTATAAACATAGGTTGATCTATCTATCCGAAATTTTACTCTCCTAAAAACCGATATTTAAAGGCTCTTATTCTCGTGTTCGTCAGTGTCATTGTCCCTAGCTA
This sequence comes from Acinetobacter gerneri DSM 14967 = CIP 107464 = MTCC 9824, assembly GCF_000368565.1. Lineage (GTDB taxonomy): Bacteria > Pseudomonadota > Gammaproteobacteria > Pseudomonadales > Moraxellaceae > Acinetobacter > Acinetobacter gerneri. The sequence goes on from NZ_KB849545.1 coordinate 160,151, forward strand.
TAACCATGCTCCTTATCTTGAAGCACGGATTGAAAGCATTCTAAATCAGAATTTTGAAGATTTCGAAGTAATTTTATTGGATGATCTTTCACCAGACCATAGTGCTGAAATTTTAAAGCAATATAGCCACCATCCAAAAGTCTCACACTGTATTATCAATGAAAAAAATTCAGGCTCTACCTTTGCTCAATGGAATAAAGGTATTCAATTAGCTAAAGGTGACTTGATCTGGATTGCAGAATCTGATGACGTTGCCGATCTTAATTTCTTAGCGAAACTTGTGCCACAGTTTGATAAAAATCCCCAGTTAGTATTAGCCTATAGTCAATCAAATCGTATGAATGCTGAGGGACAAGTTACAGGTACTTGGAAGGATTTCACAGATGCTGTAGATCCTATTCTTTTCGAAAATGATTTTTCTATGTCTGGTTTAGAATATTTTGCTAGGTTTTTAAATAATCAAAATACTATCCCCAATGCTAGCGGTGTCATATTTAAAAAACAAAGCTATCTTGATGTTGGTGGTGCAAATGCAAGCTTAAAATTCATTGGGGATTGGGAAATTTGGTCAAAAATAGTCACCCAAGGAGATATTTTCTTTTCACATGAATGTCTAAATTATTTCAGATATCACAATACGAGTGTTATTGCACAAGCTCGACAAAAAAAAGATCATTTTGAAGTGCGTAGACAAGTGATTTTATTTCGTGAAAATATGTCTGACTTTCTAAATACATATCGAAAGAAAAATATAAATGCTGAGCTTATTTATGTTTTAAATCAGAAAAAGTTAAATCAAGATCTGAGAAAAAATGCGTCACTTGCTATAAGGCGGCATTATTATGATAAAATCATACCAACAAGTTTAACTGCATTTAAAACATTATCTTGGTATATATTACCATTTTACATAATACTGCTGATTATCCAATTTATAATTGCAACTTTCTTTGTTGCTCCTTATAAAATTCTCACAGGCAATTTTAAATAGCACTACATAATTAAACATACTTTATTCAACAATATTCACATCAATTAGAGTATCTTATGAGCGACCTGATAAAAACTTTCAGATATTTATACCAAGACCAAAAAAGCCTTGGTAAATGCTGGCAGTTGTTTAGACGCCATTTCAATCAATATAATTTAGAGTCTACTCGTTATTTATGGAAAAAATTCCAAAACCTTGCGAATTTAGAACAATGGAAAAAGAGAGAAAATAAAACCATTCAAATATTAGCAACACCACATACATGTTTTATTGCTGAATTAATTGTGAATGCACTTAAAAAAACAGACCTTCACTTTAAAATCACGATTAAAGAAACAGAAATTAAATACAATGACGATGATTTATATATTGTCATTTGCCCTCAGTATTATAAAAAACTTCCCAAAACATATATTGCCTTCCAATTAGAACAAACTGTTTCAGACCGATGGTTTACTCAGAAGCAAATGGTAAAGTTAAAAAACTCATTATTAGTTGTTGATTACTCACTTCATAACATTGAATATTTAACTAGCAAACTTCCATTTTCACAATTATATTATCTTCCTATTTCCCCTATCCAACTAGACAGAGAAAGTCACCGTGAGTATGAATATGATGTGCTTTTTTATGGAGATACAAATAATCAACGTCGACAAGAGTATATTAAAGAGCTAAGTAAACATTTTAAAATTAAAATCGTTAATAATGCTTTTGGTAATGAGATTTGGCATGAAATCAGAAAAAGTAAAATCGTTGTCAATATACACTACTATGAAGATGCTTTACTTGAAACAACCAGACTTTATGAATGTTTATCAAATCATGCTTTTGTTATTTCAGAAAAAAGTGCAGACTTTAATCAACATACCGATTTAATAAATCTGATCGACTTTGTTGATGTTGGTGATATAAATCAAATGATAACGCGAATAAGTTATTACTTAAATAATATCAATGAGTTTGAACAAGCTAAATCACGTATTTCAAAATATATACAGCAACAACATAGTCCATTCAACTATTATTTCTATCGTGTACTCCTTTCACTTGATTTAATCAGTTTTGATTTTTTCTATGAAAACACGCATAAACTGTGGCAACCCCAATCTAATTTTTGGTCACTGGGTCTTCCTGAATCTATTGAAAGAAAACAAGAGTTTTGTAAAGAGTTAGAGAAATATTCTGAGATCTGGTGTTTCCCCGGCATTCGTCATACCAAACCATGGATTGGCTGTGGTATGAGTTATAAATATATTATTCGTTATGCAAAAGATAATAAGCTACCGAATATTACGATATGTGAAGATGATGTTCTATTACCTCAAGGATTTAAAGAAAAGTTTGAAGATATAAATCAGTTTCTAGATAAGCGAACGCATCAATGGGATATATTTTCAGGTCATGTAACAGATTTGGATGATTCATCAGCCATAGAACCAATAGACAAAGATAGTAACTTTACTTATATAGCGTTAACCAAAACAACTGGTATGTTATTCAATAGGCGGATTCAAGCAGCAAGTGCAACAGTATAAAAACCAGCCATAACTTCACTTGGCGTATACCAGCCTAGTGTTTTTCTAGGACGATGGTTGAGTGAAAATTCTATCTGCTCTATTTCATCGTTTGACACGTCATCAAACGATGATGATTTTGGCAGATATTGCCGGATTAAACCATTCGTATTTTCATTTCTAGCTCGCTGAATAGACTTGTAAGGATCAGCAAAATAAGTATCTATGCCGACATCAGTAATTCTTTTGTGTTCGGCAAATTCCTTTCCATTATCAAATGTTACACTATAAGCATGGCTCATTCGTAAACGATCTAATGCACAAGTAATCGTTTTAGAGGATGCTCTCGTTGACCCTAAATGAACAATATGTACGTACAGGCTCTTTCGATCAACGAGGGTTAATAAAGCTCCTTTATGATGTTTACCAATCACCGTATCACCTTCGAAATCTCCTAAACGTTGTCGCTGATCAATGACCTGGTCTCGGCAATGAATACTTGTTTTATCAATGATTTGCCCTCTACGATCCGTGTTTTTGTAACCTCGTTTTCGATATTTCTTCTGATGCCTTAAGTGTAGATGGAGGTTACCTCCTTGTGATTTATCTTGATAAATGTGCTGGTAAATCCACTCATGTGAAGGTACATCCAGCCAACCGCGTTGTGTTAAAGCACCTGAAATTTGTTCTGGTGACCAGTCTAAGCCAATTAAGTAATCAATATAAGCGAAGGCAAATGCTGTCATGGATGATGAAGGATGGTACCGTCTTTGACTTGCAAATTTCGCTGCCTGTTGAGCTCTATATCCACGTTGCCCAGTATTTCTTTTTAACTCACGGTAGATGGTTGATCGTGAACGCCCTAACTCCCGAGCAAGGCTAGCGATTGAACTTTTACTTTTCAAAGTAGCATAAATTTCGTATCTTTCATCTTGAGAAAGTTGGGTGTATTTCTTCATTGTGTGCTTTCCAATTGCGAGTTGAAAAAGTCTAATGATTCTATGAATACACCTAACTTTTTCAACTAACTACAAGTGTGTTGCACTTGGGATTTGAATCTGCGATATTTATCATCACTCAATTTATGATTATATTTTAGAGTGGAACGAAAAAAATCTTAATCTAGATTGCAATGCTATTGATCGCTATATAGAACAAAAATCAGAACTCAACGTGATAACAACACTACCCTATCTTGTTGAACATAAGGAAAATATTCCATCAACGATTTGGAATAGAAATTGTTGTAACTTTAGTTATTCTTCAATGAGCGAAAAAAGCCTTCAAAAAATTAAAGAACAAATTAAAAGTTAATCAAAATATAATGCATGCTTAAATTATTGAGCATACATTATTTTAATAAATGCACTTAAAAGGTATTAAATAAATAGATGATAGATAGAAATACAATCTATCATCTATTAACCCCTTTATTTCAATAAATGAAATGCATCTGCGATTTTGTCTTTATCACTGACTAAGACTTCTGCGATATTTTCTAATGGCCATTCAATAGCTAAGCTTGGATCATCCCAAAGAATAGCGCCTTCACTTTCTTTATCATAATAATTTGTCGCTTTATATAAAAATTGTGTGTTGTCTTCAAGTGCAATAAAACCATGTGCAAATCCTTCTGGAATCCAAAACATTGTCTTATTTTGAGCACTTAATTCGATACCCACCCACTGACCATAAGTCTTTGAATCTTTACGGATATCAACTGCAACATCCCAAGCCTTACCTTGTACTACACGGACTAGTTTACCTTGTGCATACGGTGCATTTTGATAATGTAAACCTCGCAAAACTCCAGTTTGTGACAAAGAATGATTATCCTGAACAAACTCAGGTACATCTAAACCCAATTCTTGTAATGCATTTGCAAATCGTTGCTGGTTAAAACTTTCCATAAACCAACCACGATCATCACCAAAAACTGTTGGATGAATAATTAATAACCCTTCAATTTTTGTTTGTTCAACCTTCATTTTGATTCATCCAATAATTTGTAAAGATATTGCCCATATTCAGTTTTACTGAGTTTCTCAGCAGAAGATTTCAACTGATCTCGATCGATCCAACCATTATGAAATCCGATTTCTTCTAAACAAGCAACTTTTAAAGATTGGCGTTTTTCAATGGTATATACAAATTGTCCAGCCTCTAGCAAAGACTCATGTGTGCCTGTATCCAACCATGCAAAACCTCTTCCGAGTAATTCAACATTGAGTGAACCATCTTTTAGGTAAGCATTATTAATATCTGTAATCTCAAGCTCACCACGCTCGGATGGCTGAACCTGCTTTGCAAATTCAATCACACGATTGTCATAAAAATATAGGCCTGTAACAGCATAGTTCGATTTTGGTTGCGTAGGCTTTTCAGCAATACTTAACACTTTACCTGATTGGTCAAATTCAACCACACCAAAACGCTCAGGGTCTGTCACATGGTAACCAAAAACGGTTGCCCCATTTTCACGATTATTTGCAGTTTCAAGTTGTTTACCAAAACTTTGACCATAATAAATGTTGTCACCTAAAATCAGGCATACATCATCTTGGCCAATAAACTCTTCACCAATTAAAAATGCCTGAGCCAAACCATCAGGAGTCGGCTGTACTTTATAACTTAGCTTTATACCGAAATCGGCACCATTACCTAAAAGTTTCTCAAAATTTGGCAAATCTTCAGGTGTTGAAATAATCAAAATTTCTTGGATTCCAGCCAACATCAAGACAGATAACGGATAATAAATCATCGGTTTATCATAAATTGGTAAGAGCTGTTTCGATACGCCTTTGGTAATTGGATGCAAACGTGTACCAGAACCGCCAGCTAAAATTATGCCTTTACGTTTTTTTATCATTTGTCAAATAGCTCCACGATTGCGCGCTTTACACCTTGTTGCCATGCAGGAAGATGTAAATTAAAAGTTTGCTGGATTTTTTGATTTTCTAATCTAGAATTTAATGGTCTTTTAGCTGGAGTTGGATATGCTGTAGTCGCGATTGGATGAACCTGCTTTAATGGAAATTCAGCGCCAATTAATCTTGCTTGCTCAAAAATATAACGCGCATATTCATACCAGGACACTGTCCCGCTTGCAACAAGATGATAAATACCTTGCTTATGATCATCTCGCATAACCTGAGCTATAGTATGTGCAGTAATATCGGCTATTAATTCAGCAGAAGTTGGAGCACCAATCTGATCATTAATAATAGACAATTCTTCTTTTTGTTGTGCCAAATTCAGCATCGTTTTTAAGAAATTTTTACCTTTGACTGCAAACACCCAAGATGTTCTGAAAATTAAATATTTACACCCCGACTGCTGTATAGAAGCTTCACCAAGCGCTTTTGTTTTACCATAAATATTTAATGGATCTATTTTATCCATTTCATGGAACGCTACATCACCTTGCCCATTGAAAACGTAATCCGTTGAATAATGAACAAATAATGCATTGATTTTATGACATGCCTGAGCAATATATTTAACGGCTTGATGATTAATTAAGTCTGCTTGTTCCTGCTCTTTTTCAGCCAAGTCCACTGCCGTAAATGCAGCTGCATTGATCACGACATCAGGAGAAATATCTAAAATAGACTGGTACACTTTTTCAGGATTACTTAAGTCTCCGCAGAATCCATCAACCTGACTTCGATCTAAGGCAATCACCTGCCCCAGTGGTGCTAAGGCTCTTTGAAGCTCCCAACCGACTTGCCCATTTTTTCCTAGCAATACAATTTTCATAATTAACCTTTATATTGCTGATTGAGCCAAGATTGATACTCACCACTTTTGATATGGTCAACCCATTCTTGATTATTTAAATACCATTCAACCGTCTTTCGAATCCCTGACTCAAAAGTCTCTAAAGGCTTCCAACCCAATTCATCATAAATCTTTGATGCATCAATGGCATATCTCAAATCATGACCGGGGCGATCCTTCACAAATGTAATTAAATTTTCATAGGACTGATGAGATTCTTGTGGTCTCAACTGATCCAAAATATGACAAATCGTTTTTACAACTTCAATATTTTGTTTTTCATTATGCCCACCAATATTATAAGTTTCCCCAACTTTTCCTTCAGTGACGACCTTATATAAAGCTCTCGCATGATCTTCAACATATAACCAATCACGGATTTGTTCACCTTTCCCGTAAATTGGCAATTCTTTACCATTTAGCGCATTTAAAATGACTAAAGGAATCAATTTTTCAGGAAAATGGAAAGGACCATAATTATTAGAACAATTTGTTACTATAGTTGGCATTCCATAGGTTCTATGCCATGCACGTACTAAATGATCGGAACTCGCTTTACTTGCTGAATAAGGAGAACTCGGAGCGTAAGAGGTATCTTCAGTAAATAAATCATCGGTTCCATCTAAGTCACCATATACTTCATCAGTCGAAATATGGTGAAAACGAAATGTTTCTTGACGATCTTTATTTAAATTTGACCAATAATGACGACTTGCTTCAAGTAACTGATATGTACCAACAATATTAGTTTCAATAAAAGCCCCAGGTCCCAAAATAGAACGATCAACATGTGACTCTGCAGCCAGATGCATAACAAAATCAGGCTGAAACTCTTCAAAAAGTTGATCCAAAGCAGCACGATCACAGATATCTGTTTGGCTAAACTTGTAACGTGAGTCTTGTGAAATTTCTTTTAATGATTCTAAATTTCCTGCATATGTCAATTTATCAACATTAAGCACTTCATTATTTGTATTCTCAATAATATTTCGAATCACTGCTGACCCGATAAAGCCAGCACCACCCGTAACAAGAAACTTCATATCCAAATGACTCAAAAAAAGGATTCTTCGACTATTATACTATAACGATGTTAATAGATACTTCACAGAAATAGTAAATATAATCAAATTATAATAAAAGAAAATTACACGCCCAAATAAACTAAATACAATCAGTATATTCAATAGTAATAAAACATCACACTCTGAGTAATACTTAACAATGACTAAATATATAAAATGATCGTCCTTAGTCGAATATCAACAATACACTTAAATATCTTATACATCTTTCAATCTATTTTCAAATAATTCATATAAGCTATTTGCATGATTTATATAGTTAAATTCTTTCAAATCATCAAATAAACTATCACCATCTACCAAGCCCATTCGCAACCATCCATTTGAAATTTTATCTTCATAAAAAAGCTTAAACTCATCATTCATATCAGTACTGTCAAACTTTGCAATAAACAAAGGTTTTCCTAACATCAAACTTTCACTTACCATGGAGGTAGAGTCAGGCGAACAAATCAGCATATTTGCAGCATACATTAAATCTTTAATTGGAGTTTTATCACCTTCCCCGACTAAAATCAGGTGAATATTCTTATATTGTTTTAATACATTCTTCAAAGATTGCTCAAAGTTTTTCGGCGTCCTTCTTGAAGTCGACACATAGAAAACATCAGCTGCAAACTGTTGTGCTAACTTTTCTAGCATAATAATCCATTCTTCTACAGAACCAATGCTGACATCATGTGAATTAGCACCGATCAGTACACACCAAACTCCTATATTTTGATCTAAACCTAGTCTTTCTCTTGCAAGCTTTTCATCTGTTGCCAAGTCAAAACTTAACAGCTTATTTGGTGCAATAGGATAATATATATAAGGTTTTTTTTCTGATTTGGTTTTATCAATTGTAAATACCACATCAAAAGCCGATTCTGGCATACCACGTAAAGAAGTTGCTATCACATTTTTTACATGGACACCGACAGATACTAGATAAGATTTTAATACGGCATTCGGCAATAAAGTATCACCTCCAGCAGATACAATATAGGCAATCTGATCAATGTCTAAATGCTCAAATTGTTCCACATCAAATAACTGGCCTAATAACCACTCTTTAGGAAATAAATTGAGGGAGAACTTAAATATAATTTTTTTAAATCTAGAAATCTCTTTTATTTTTATAAACTTAACATCAAAAACTTGATCTTTATTGAGGATTGTAGTTATTCCTAAAGACTGAGTTTCGTGTCCTGAACGACCATCGGTCAATATAATAATTTGTTTTTGATTGGTGTTCATTGGTCCCCTCTTAAGCAACTATGCAAAACTTGTCAGTTCACAGCATATAAGTTATTTATTTATCACAACTTAAATGCTGCTTTTAAAATCAAAGTTAACTAATCTTTGTTACGCATAATTTAAAAAACTAATTAGATAAAATCAATGAGATTTTTAACTCAATTTTTCATCTAAAAAGTTTTTAAGTTTTCTACTTAAATGGGGCAAGCTTAATCAATTTTGTTATTTTATATAAGTATTATTGTTTTATAATAATCTAACAATGAATAATATAATTAACCATTTTATATTGAGGTCATAGATTTTATTTTATCTAAACACTCGCCTGCAATTATATTTTGTCCTTGCTTAGATAAATGGGTTGAATCATCGTAATTTTTCTTCATATCTTTCTTTAAAATTTCATAATTTTTTACATGAAAAATACGTTTATTATCACTTAATTCTTCCAATATTTCATTGTATTCCATGATACGTTTTTCTCTGGTCATATCACGGTTTGGATAAGTATCTATCAATAGAATAATCTTTGCTTGACTCTTACTCAGCATATATTGCAAGTTTTTTCGATACTCGTCTTTAGGCACAACATTGATACTTCCAACCAATTTGTGCCATTTGAATTTTCTCGCAATTTTCTTAATTTTTTTAACGATTTTTCGAAAAAATTTACGGAAAGGGCTATCGGGATAATAAAGCACAAATGGTGAACCCTTAAACGTCAACCAAGAATCTACACCACCATATTGGATACTTAACACATCCGCATCTTTACAATTTTTTAAATCAAAAAATTGCATCCCTTCACGTGTACTGCACATCGTATAACCATAGTTTTCTAGGCTCCACCCCATACTTTCTGCAATTTGTTCAGGGTAGGCACAGCCCATATTGTTTACTTCTCCAATGGTGTTACATCCACCGAGAGCTACGTATCGAATATTCTTCGTCACAACAACCTCAACTTTAAAATAAATTCTTAAAAACTTAAAATCCAATTAATAAATTCTTAAATTTAACCACAAATGATATTGTTTTTAAATAATTAATGAATAAATATAGTAATAAAAATCAAAATATGAGAATTTTATAGTTTTTATTTCACTCAAATTTTTGCTAAATTGCTTATAATGCTATAATTATTTTCATAATTTTTTTGAGCCTTAACTATGAAAGAGATGTTTGGACTATCTTCGGAAACCTACCATGTTCACCAAGAAAGTTTAAAACACTTAGCGATCATAGATGTAGCACCACATTTGGATATTCAAAGCTTAGCGTGTGATGTCGTGGTATTGTTGGCTTGTGAACAAAATCAATATAAAGACAGTATCATTTATCTAAAAGAACCCAATATATTGAAACAAACACGCCTAAAAACCCGTTTTGCATTTCAAACCAATGGTTTTTTATTTGATTTTTTTGGCTCATTTATTAAAAAAGTACGTTCTACAAGACAAAATTTTAGTTCAGAAAACTATCGCATTTTACTCACAGATATTATTGATCATCAGCTAGAAAGAAATATTAAGACGCCAGAAACGGCTTATAATTGGACTAACCGTCGCTGGCGCTTAGATGAAGATAAACGTCAAGAACGCTACGATAAACTCTATCATTCATTTCAAGAAAATGGCTACGATTTCAATTACCCGATGCACATCATGCTATGTCGCTCTATGGGTGTAAAAGATAAATTAAATCAAGGACATCATCGCATTATGTTCTGTAAAATGCTCAACATAGATGAAGTCAGCACTAAATTTATTAGCTCTGCTTATATGCCACCCATTTTTCAAAGTTTTTTCAAAAAATTTATCCAGCTGATCCACTATAAGCAAGTCTAAGATATCTAACTTTTTGAATGAAGTTTCAACTTTATTCAATAAATATATTTTAAGATTTTAATCTTTGATACAGGCTTAGGGTATGCTCGATCATCTTGTTAAAGCTAAGTTTTTCTTGAGCTTGTGAAAAAGCCATTTCAAATTTCTGCTCTATCTTATTTTCACTTAAATAATCATGTATTAATTGATTTAAAGCTGGCACATCATGTGGTGCACAAATAAATTGTTGCGGAATAAACTCTGGCAAAACACCAACATCAGTACCGATAACAGGACGCTTTAGCAATAAAGCTTCACTTAAAGTATAAGGTCCACCTTCACGAAATGATGAAATAATTAAAGCTTCAGACTGGTTTATTTGCTCATGGATATGATCTGAATATCCATACAATTTCACACGATCATTCAACTGATATTGATCAATCAATTGCTGCAATTTTGACTTTTCCTCACCATCCCCAACGATTAACAATTCATGTGAAATATCTTTCCAGGCTTCAATCAACACATCAAAACCTTTCACTTCATTTAAACGCCCAATTGCAATAAATTTTCGATTTCTTAGCCACGGCTTTGCCTGTTCAGTTAATGTCACGCCATTGTGGATCACCGTCACTTTTTTGGGTAAATTGATCTCATCAGCTAAGCGTTGACTCACAACAATAATTTGGTCGAAAGCCAAATATGCATTGATATTACTTTTCAATCCATGCATCGTCACGACACTTGGAAAGTTGAAGTTTTTCAGCATGTTTTGTAAAAATTTTGCTGTTTTTGAAGCATGCGCATGCAAAACATCTGGTTGAGACTGCAAAATTTTCTGCTTTAATCTCATCTTTGTAAATGGATTATAGCGACTACCGCTAAGATCCATTTCAATAAAATTAACCTTAGAATCAACTTGATCACGATATCGTAAATGCGCAATTAAACTTACTTGATGATCCAAAGACAAACCATTACTCAGTTCAATCACATGCTTTTCCAAGCCACCATCTTCGGCACTTGCCATCACCATCGTTATGCGCATGCTTATCCCTCACGTTTGCCAAGTTTTAAACGGAGTTTGACAGCAAACATGCCATCTTTGCCACTTATTTTTATTCGTTGTAATTGCCAAAAATCAGGGGTTAAATCATCAATTCCCTCTTTTGTCGTTACGGCATTGCGATATCCTGCTTGTTTTGCCATCTCTACATCACGGTCAGAATAAATACCAAATGGATAAGCAAAACTGGTCACTTCTTGCGAAGTCATTTGCTCTAACTGCTGCTTAGACAGACTTAATTCCTCTAAACATTGTTGATCTGTCAATTTTGCCAAATTTGCATGGCTCATTGTATGAGAACCAATTTCGACCAGACCCGTATTTGCTAAAAAATGGACCTGCTCATCACTTAATTTAGCTTCGTGCATCAACTCACCACTATTATGATGTGCTTTTTTATAGGTTGACCAATCACGATCATGACGATCTACCACCACATAAATAGTTGCTTTTGCTTGGTATTTTTCTAAAATTGGATAAGCATTTTCCAGATTATCCAAGTAACCATCATCAAATGTAATCGCCACTGTTTTTTCTGGATGATTGCCCCAATTTTCACGTAATTCATGCATCGTAACAAAATGAAATCCCTGCTCTTTCATATATCGAATTTGCTTTTCAAATTCGGCAGGCTTCACTCTTAATTTATTAAATTTTGCCCCATCAATATGCTCACGAATCATGTGATACATCAATATTCGTGGACGTTTATAATCAATCGACGGCTTCCACCACGCATATTTATAACTAAACGCAATGAATAAAATAAGCAAAATGATAAATATATAAATCACGTGATTGACCTAATAAATTTTAAATACATGACTAGAAGTCTATGTTGCCACATGCATAAAATCTTTAAAAGTAAGGATTTGATGCTTTATCACAAGTCCTATCGTTAAATTGCATATTTATAAAATAGATCACCTCGCTTTTTACAGTGAGTTTGCACGTTTGAGCTAAAAAAATATGACAGGCTCGATTTTTGTTTACACAAATCATTCTCTTAATTCATTATATTTAAGATATTTATCCCAGTTAAACACCTGAACATCTCGATTGTTTCTAATTTTTTCTAAACTACGACCACTTTGTAAATACGGTGTTTCTATCCCCAAAATTGACGCATAAATATTGAGAAAATCATAAGCACTCACTGTTTTATACAAATAATGCTTACGTTTAGCATCACTGGTTAACTGGAAAAATGGAACTCTATAATTAGACTTGGTATCATTATCCACATAATAACTATCATCCGTTACTGTCATACCATGATCAGAAAAATAACTGATCGAAAAACTTCTGTTTTGTTTTTTTAATATTTTATAGCTTTGCTCTATAAAAGAATCTAGCTTATTAATACTTGATAAATAGCAGTTTATTGTCTCTGGATAATTACCATACTTTTTCGCTGAACCAAATAAACGATCGCAAGCTTGAGGATGTGAGCCCATCATATGAATAAAAATCACATTATTTTGATGACTATTTTTCTGTAAACTCTCTTCTAACAACGGAATTAATTCAAAATCATCAATATTTTTAGACTGATAACTTCCATGTTTCAGATAAACTTGCTGATCTGCATGAATGGCTATTTTTGAAATAGGGGTATCATTTTTCCCCATAAACCCCTGATTTGAAAGCCAAACAGTATTATATTGTGCTTGTTTCGCTAAACTAACGACATTCATCGCAATATTAATATCATCATTTTTTTGATCAACCATTGCCAAGGTTCTAGATAAACTTGTTACAGTATTCGGCGCAGTTGAAATATATTGATCAACAATAGTCAGTGGCATGCGGTCTAAAAATGGTGTCGTTTTCTCTTTAAAGCCATACAACGACAAATAATCTCGGTGCACACTTTCCCCAATGATAAAAATTTGATTTTTATATTTGGGATTTACATGATTTACTTTCCAATCTACTTTTTGGCTAAAATCCTTTAATAGATCTTGTTCTTCTTTTTTATATAAATAAGTTGCTTTTACGGTTTGGACTAAAAAAACATTAAATACATTAAAAATCAATAAAAAATATAGAAATTTATGCCTAAAATTCAACTTGAAACAAGTCTTATATTTAAAAATATAAAAATAGGTCAACCCCAATAAGAGCATTGAATAACCAATAAATTTATAATTAATATTTGATAAAAACTCTATTACTTCAGCATGATCTGTCTGGAATAGTGATGCAACAATTCCCAAAGACATATGCCCTTGTAAAAAGCCCGTTGAACTCGCAATATAACCACAGAAAAGCATAATCGTGGTAATAAAAAACCATTTTAATCGTATGGAATGGCTCTGCTGAATAAAAATTAAAAAAATGGTATTAATCACTAAACCGATTAAAAAATATAAGAATTCCTTCGCTTCAAATAAGGACTCCCAATACCCCAAACCAACCCCAAAACCCAAAGAAAGAAAAAATGGGAAAAAATATAATTTAAAAATAGACGTACACATGAATCAAGGAGAGTGCAAATTTGGCGCATTATTGCATACATTTTTTTGCTTTCCTACGCACCCTTTTTTGCATTATTTTAATTTTCACATGATTTAAAAACATTTAAAATCAATAAGTTTCACATTATTATTACTTAAATAAATATGATTTATAGCAACTGCTTAGCGATACGATCTGCTTCACGAAATAATGCAGCAGCTGGTAATTTTTCAATTTTGGTCGTATCCGAAACAAGATTTTGTTGAATAATATGATCTACTGATTCTGTAATCCTGTCATTTTTAATTCGATCAATTTTAATCACGCCAACACGGCATCCTGCTGTTAGTGCTTCAAAAATCATCGAAATACTATCTTCGGTTACCCAAACGGCTTCGGCCTTTTGCATCTCTTCGAAGATCCATCCTTGCGGGGTTTCCTCCACAGGAAAAATAGATAATTTATTTGCATATTCCTGTGATTTTAAACTTAATAAAAACGCATTCGGCGTGCGTCGTGAGGTCGTTAAAATGATTTCTGAACGTGTATTTTCGTATACAATTTTTTTAATCGCATCTAAAACTTTTTCATTATTCCACTGATGGCGCTTAGAAGAACCACCGAGTGCAATCAAAATTCGATTGGATTGATGACCCTGTTCATTAACAATTGGATTTAATGCACCTTTAGTTGTAATCACCTGCGCTGAAGCTTGAACATCATCATGTTCAGGAATAATGGCATAATCAAACCAAGAAAATGGAAAATTTGGCTTCATCAGGATTACAGTTTTTGCTTTGGAATATACTTTCCCTAAAAGTAGCACTCTTAACTGGGTATGACTTCCCACTCCAAAAATAAAATCTGGTGCTTGGCTAATACTTGAATTTGAATGCTTAAAAACACTGATTAAAAGGCTAAAAATATCCAACTTTTCAACTGAAACCTCCTCAAAAGTCACATCCTCTGCACTTTGTCTTTGCATTGCTTTATATAAGCCTAATGCTTGAGAACGATGTCCAGCTTTTCCATCACTCACATAGACAATGTGCATATATTTTCCTTTTAGAGCTTGATTTCAAAAATAAAAAAAAGGCGAAACATCAGCTTCGCCTTTTTATCTTAACCGATCAACTTATTTTACGTAAGTTAACCAATGAGCGTATTTAGGATCTTTACCTTGAACAGCATCAAAGAATGCTTTTTGAATTTTCTCAGTAATTGGACCACGACGACCTTCACCGATTTGACGATCATCGTATTCGCGGATTGGTGTCACTTCAGCAGCTGTACCTGTAAAGAATGCTTCATCACCGATGTAGAATTCGTCACGAGTAATACGGCGTTCAATCACTTCGATACCCAAGTCTTTTGCAATCGTAATCACAGTTTGACGAGTAATACCATCAAGAGCACCACCAGCAAGATCAGGTGTATGTAATGCGCCATCTTTAACTAAGAATACGTTTTCACCAGAACCTTGACATACAAAGCCTTGTGGATCCATGAGCATAGCTTCGTCATAACCCGCTTGTGCAACTTCTTGGTGAGCCAAGATTGACACAGTATAGTTACCTGATGCTTTTGCTTTACACATAGTCACGTTTGGATGATGGTGTGTAAATGATGAAGTTTTAACACGAATACCTTTTGCCATCGCGTCTTCACCAAGGTAAGCACCCCAGCCCCATGCAGCAACAGCAACACGAATCGTGTTATCAGTTGCAGCGATACCCAATTTTTCTGAACCGATAAAAATAATTGGACGTAAATAGCAAGATGCTAATTTATTTTCACGTACTACATCAATTTGAGCTTGCTCAATTGCTTTTTGATCAAATGGAACTTTCATTTGATAAATTTTTGCAGAGTTAAGCAAACGTTTTGTATGATCTTGGAGACGGAAAATCGCAGTTCCATTAGGAGTTTCATAGGCACGGACACCTTCAAAGACACCCATACTGTAATGTAATGTATGAGTTAAAACGTGAACTTTTGCTTCACGCCAGTCAACCAATTGTCCATCTTGCCAAATAAAACCATCACGATCAGCCAAGTTCATGGCACACACTCCAAATTTTTTACACAATTATTCACTTTCCAACGCGAAAGTCGCTGTTGGATCAATTAATCTTTGCCACAACTTGCAAACGACCTCTCGGGTATCGTGCCAATCCATAGCGTTGACTTGCATATTATGATTTGCAAGTGCTAATCGGTGGCTCTCGGCTCGTTCACTGAGATAAGCTTGAATCAATGCGGATACATCGTCGCTGGATAAGCAACCTGCTTTTTTGGCATCTTCAAGGATTCGTACATTGTCGGAATAATGGGCGAGATCAGGATTCGTCCCACTCCAGGCTAATACAACATACTGTGCCATAAATTCTATGTCAACGATACCACCTGCATCTTGTTTTAGGTGAAAAATTCCATGTTTTTTTTGTTCTTTAGATGAACCCAAGTGATCTTTCATCTTTTGACGCATATTTAAAACTTCTTGTCGTACTGTTTCTTCATCTCTTGGTAAAGTTAAAATACGGCAACGTAAAGATTCAAAAGTATCTCTTAAGGTCTGTTCACCTGCGATAGATCTCGCTCGAACCAAAGCTTGATGTTCCCAAACCCAAGCACTTTTGAGTTGATATTGTTCAAAGGCTTTTAAGCTTGTGACCAATAAGCCCGCTTCACCCGATGGACGCAAACGTGTATCTATTTCATACACTCGTCCATCTAAGGTTTGTGTGGTCATGAGTGACATAAATTTTTGTGCAACACGCATCGCAAATTCAAATCCGCTGATTGCTTTAGCACCATCGGTATCGGCTTGTTCATCCATATAATGAATAAAAACTAAATCCAAATCAGAACCATAGCCCAATTCAATTCCACCGACTTTGCCATACCCCACAACTGCAAATGCCATATGATCAAGTGAACAACGCTGACCATTGGCATCTAAAGGATAACCATTTTTCTTGGCAATCATTTGATAAGCAAGATGCAAAGTTGCTTTCACCGATACTTCAGCAATATCTGTTAGTGCATCAGACACTTTCATAAGTGGGCTTTCTGCCAACACATCACTCGCAGCGACGGCAAGCACATTGGATTTTTTAAATAATCGCAATACACGCATTTGATCTTCAACTTGATCAATTTCGATGCGAAGGAGCTGTTGGCGCAGTGAATCTTCAAGATCTTGACGTTTTGGCAATTCAAAATCCATAGATAAAAATTCATCTAAAAGGACTGGATAATGCGTCAATTCCTCACAAATCCAAGGGCTGACCGTTGCCATCTTAACCAAACGCTGTAAAGCACCTTTACTTTCGATCAACATGACTAAATACACAGTACGGCGCATCACCGATTCAACCAGAGGCATCAACCGAAGCAGTGCGATTTGCGGCTTGTCCGATTGTAAAATGGCTTCTATTAAATGTGGCCAAAACTCTTTTAAACGCTGAACTGCTTTGGCAGGCAATTTTTTAATAGCATGACCATGCCAAAACTCATGGATCAGATTTTTAGCGCCATCATCGAGCACTTCATCAAGTTGTTTTTCTAACTGACTAAAGCTTTCAGTTGGAGAATCTAAGCCTTTTTCTTTGATTAAATGTTCAAATTGGAAGGTTACTTTAGTGCGCTTTTCATTTAATACATCTAGAAATTTTTGCCAACTATCAAAGCCCAATGTATCCACAATACGCTGGCGCAAATCGTCTTCTGTCGGTAAAGATTGAGTTTGTTGATCATTTAAAGCCTGAATTGCATGTTCTACACGACGTAAAAACAAATAAGCATCTTCGAGATCTTCTACAGCTTGTTGATCCAACAAACCGACCTCACCTAAATGTTTTAAACTAATCAAACATTGACGGTCTTGTAACTCAAGTTTTGAACCACCATAAATCAACTGAAATACTTGTACGATAAATTCGACTTCACGAATTCCGCCTGCACCTAGCTTGATATCATCTGCGATATTACGACGTGCGACCTCACGTTCGATCATCGCTTTCATTTCACGCATTGCTTCAAAAGCAGTGTAATCGACATATTTTCGAAACACAAAAGGACGCGTCATTTCCAACAATTCTTCGCCTTGCTCATCGCCCGAAACAACTCGTGCTTTAATCCATGCATAACGCTCCCATTCACGTCCATGCTGGCTGAGATATTTCTCAAATGCGATATGGCTAATCGCTAGTGGTGAACCATCACCCCATGGACGAAGTCGCATATCTACCCGAAACACAAAACCATCTGCAGTAATATGTTCCAACAGATAAATGATTTTTTGTCCCCACAAAATACAAAATTGTTGAACATCAATGCATTTTCGACCATTGGTTTCACCTTGTTCATCAAAGGCAAAAATAAGATCAATATCACTGGATAAATTGAGTTCTTGAGCACCCAATTTACCCATAGCAATCACGATTAAATCTTGTAAATTTCCACTATAACCAATCGGTTCTCCATGCTTTGCAATCAGTGGAATACGTGCAAAATCTTTGGCCGCACAAATACATGCATCAGCAAAATCAGACAACTCGCGTGTCAAAGTGATAACGTCAGTTAATTGATTGGCATCTTGCCAAATCCAGCGAAACATCAAACGCGCACGTAAAATCCGTAGCAAACGCATCCACATGGATTCATCTGAAATATCCAATAAAACTTCATTGACTTGTTGCTGAATTTGCTCGGTCGAAAGCGACTCTAAAAATTGATCTTTTGCATAATCTTGTTCTAATAATTCTCGGTGTAATCCTAAAACTTGTTCTGCATACTGACTTGCACGTAATGTTTTTTGCAATTGTTCAGCGTTCATTGAAAAAAGCCTTAACTGATAAATCTTATAATTTTATTTATATCAGTTGGCGAGGAAATTGGGGAATATTTTTATCAAATAAAGAATAAAATAGAGCAACATCAAATAAAGCTCTATGCTAAAAAATCAGGTTACTTGATTTTATCAATGGCTTTTTTAAGTTTCGGTCTCGATACGTTCAGATTTTAGATTTAAATCCTTAGTCAACAAAACTTGATGTGTGGCATTTGCCTTAGGCAAAGAAACTTTAAACGTTGTGCCACAACCCTTTTTTGAACTCACAGAAATATGACCTTTATTCATATCGACAAAACGCTTACATAACACCAAGCCAAGCCCTGTACCGCGCTCACCGATCGTTCCTTTATAGCTGGCTTTAATCTGGGGTTCAAATACGCTTTTGATCTGCGCTTCATTCATCCCAAGCCCAGTGTCTTGAACTGTAATTTCTACACCTTGATCTGTCTGGCAAGCTGAAATGATAACTTTGCCAGTACCATCGGTCTTGGTAAATTTTAAAGCATTGGAAACCAAGTTTTGGATCACCGAAGTAATCATATTGATATCGGCGAATACGGTTAAATCCGCTGGAATTGTTTCAATTAATTCAATATTTTTCTTTACAGCCAAAGTATTTAATACATCATAAACGATCTGAGAAGCTTGCTTGACTTTAAAATTGATCGGGTGATAAACAAAACGACCGCCCTCTGCGATCGCCCAATTCAGCAAATTTTCCAATAAGTTATAAGTAGAATAAATCGTGTCATGCAAATAATCTGCGATATTTTGCAAACTTTCTGCATCTAAAGATTCACGTTCATGTGCCAAGACGTCAGAAAAACCAATTAATCCATGGAATGGTGCACGTAAATCATGTGCGATAATTTGAAAAAATTTAGTTTTACTATAATTTAAAGCACGTTGTTCTTCATATAACTCATAAAAATTTTCAGATTCAGAACGTCTTTGCAAAATAGAAATCAAACCAGAAGTCAGTTCTTCCAGTAAATCTTTTTTCTTTTGAGTAAACTCGTCATCACGATCGTCGAAAAATGTGACTTGACCAATAGACTCACCAGTATCCAGTTTAATATCAAAACATAATAATCGCTTATGTTCAGCCCCTAAATTATGCATATACAAAGATAATTTTCCATAATTTTCATGACTTTGATCAATCATCAAATGACCTTGAAAATATGGAGATAATTTTTTTCGATTCGCTGCAATATAGGCTATGAAATCACATTGCTCTGATGCAGACCAAAAATAAGGCTCATCATGAAATGAAAACATCGCATTATTGATATCTAAAATACCTCGAGCAACACGTAAATATCGCTCAATTTTATTATCTGTTGTATAAACCCCCAATAATAAAGAGAATTTGCAAGCACTGAGTTGGTCAGGCTGATCAATTGCTTTGAGTTGCGATCTCATTTCACCACTCCATTTTTTTGCTATAGCTTTATTGAGTTATTATTGCGGATAAACAGATAACCTAACCAATATAACAATATTAATATAAAAATAACATACTTTTACATGAAATATATTTTTTTAGAATTCAAATAATATGAAAAATACGAATTACAAATAAAAAACCACTTAACAAATTGATTTATATTTAAGTTTTTACTAAATATTGATTTTTAATTATTTAAATTAATTAAACAAATAAAATATTCACCATATAAATCAATGAAATTAATGAACAAGACAATTAAAATAATCTAAATATGAAAAGATAATCATAAAAACCGATTTATAAAAATATTTTTAAATAAACAAAATGAATGTTTTAAATCTCATAATCAGTATGCGTCGAAGCACTTGGCAAGGACACAATAAATGTTGTTCCTACACCAATTTCTGATTCAACATCAATTTTGCCATGATTTAAATCTAAAAAATGTTGGCATAAAACCAAGCCTAAACCTGTTCCCTTTTCCCCAGATGTGCCTTTTTGGCTGACTTTAATATTATGTTTAAATAAGTTTTTGACTTGTTGACCAGACATTCCCAAGCCACTATCACGAATCATAATTTCAATATGGTGATCATTTTGTCGAGCTTTAAGCTCAACAACACCAGTTCCATCAACATGCGTAAATTTAAGTGCATTTGACACTAAATTTTGAATCACCGAGGTCACCATATTTATGTCAGCAATCACATAAAATTGCTCAGAAATATCCAAACTGAGTTTGATATTTTTTTTGATAGCCAATGGATTTAAAATTTTATAAACGATCTCTAAAACCTGACTTAATCTAAAACGGATCGGATGGTAAACAAATTGCCCATCTTCAGCCATTGCCCAATTAAGTAAGTTTTCCAATAAATTATATGTGGACTGCGCTGTATCATGTAAATATTCACTTATTTGCAGCACATCTTTTTGCTCTAAGGTATCACTTTCCTCAGCCAAAACCTCAGAAAAACCCAGTAAGCCGTGAAATGGTGCTCGTAGATCATGTGCAATAATTTGGAAAAATTTTGTTTTACTTTTATTGATCGCAATTTGCTGTTCAAATTGTTCGCTCAGGATCGAATTTTCAAATTTTAAAGCGATAAACTTCACAATCTGCTGAATAAATTCAGCCACCAATGCAACATCTTGATCTTGAAAATATGTATTATTTTGATCAAAGAATGTGACTCGACCATAACTAAGACTATGTTTTTTTTGTCTTAAATCAAAAGATACGATACGACCATGATGTACACCTAATGTTTTTACATAATCTGAAAAATGCGTATAGTTTGGATTGCCTTGATCAATCACAAGTGTTTGTTCGAAAAAATTTTGTTGATCGATATATTTTGATTTTATTGATTTATGCATTGCATGAAATTGATCGGCATGGTCAAACCAAATATAAGGTTCATCATCAAAAGCTAATATTGCATTTTCAGTTTTTAATATACCCCGAGCCAGTTTTAAAAATCCCTCAAGCTCATTATCTGGGGTAAAAACATCGAGTAAAATCGCAGTGGGACAAGCACTGAGTTGTTCTGCATATTTAAGATCTATCAGATTCAATTTCATTACACACTCAATACAACTTTAATTTGTCCAAACCCAATGACTTATATTGTATTTTTGCCAAAGAAATGCGTTTAGAAGTTTATCAATTTTTCCCGTGTAAATAGCACTACACGACCCTTAGTGTATAGTAAAAAAATTACTTTAAAAAGAACTTAAATTTGCTGAAAATACATGATTAATCCTATTTTTGTCATTGTTATTTTTTCGCGGCTTGTTTATAACTGCCCTATAGTCGTTATATGCAAAAACAGCATGCATTTCGCTGTTTAGAATGATGACAAAGTTAGCTAGCATGCCCCTTATCATTCAGTGTAAGAAATACAATAATTATGGTAAAAATGAGTCCTATTCTCTAAAAATCGCCTGCCGAGTTTTAAAAAGAAATTTTCAGCATTTCCAAGTTTGGATAATTTATTTTCATGATACCCAACATGTCCTAGGAAATTGATACACCGTTTTGAAAATTATTCAGACTATTTTTTATACAAATTAAATCTCAAGAACCACCTTAATTAATTGATTCATATCAGTTATAAGGCATTTCTTTGTGAAATCAGCTTTTATTGAAGATTATGCCATTTACTCCTATTTCACAGTCGAGATATGCTGTGCAAAGTCGAAATTAAAGAAAATTTCACGTAGAATATTGACATTAGTGAACAATGCTGTTTTGTACAAATTGTCAGTAAAAGCATGATGAAAACATAGTGCTTTGGCTGTGGTGTAACAAGCACCAAAACTTTATATGTTTTATTTAAACAAACCGGTTCGCGGGACTGGGTCAAAAGTTCAGTCCCAACATAATCAATCTGAAGCAAGGGGCTACATATGGCTGGTGGAAAGTCAACTATCATCTACACTCTGACCGACGAGGCGCCATTGTTGGCGACTTATTCGTTACTACCGATCATTGAAACCTTTACTAAGCCTGCTGGCATCGAGATCGTCAAAAGTGACATTTCTGTAGCGGAACGTGTGCTTGCAGAATTTAACGACTATCTTAGCGACGAACAAAAAGTTCCAAACAACCTTGCAGAGCTTGGTCGTTTAACTCAAGATCCTGATACAAATATCATCAAACTTCCAAATATTAGTGCATCTGTAGGTCAGTTGACTGCTTGTATTAAAGAGCTTCAATCTAAAGGCTTTGCACTTCCTGATTATCCTGAAAATCCAACGACTGATGCTGAGAAAGAAATTAAAGCTCGTTATAGCAAATGTCTTGGTTCTGCAGTAAACCCTGTTCTTCGTGAAGGAAACTCTGATCGTCGTGCACCTGCTGCTGTAAAAAATTACGCGAAAAAACACCCACACTCTATGAACGAGTGGAAACAATGGTCGCAAACTCACGTTTCACACATGACTGAAGGTGACTTCTATCATGGTGAAAAATCAATGACGCTTGACCGCGCTCGCAATGTAAAAATGGAATTGATCACGAAAAGTGGTGAAACCATTGTTCTTAAACCAAAAGTTGCATTACAAGACGGCGAAATCATTGATTCAATGTTCATGAGCAAGAAAGCACTTTGTGATTTCTATGAAAAAGAACTTGAAGATTGCCGTGAAGCAGGAATTTTATTCTCATTGCACGTGAAAGCGACAATGATGAAAGTTTCTCACCCGATCGTATTTGGTCACTGTGTAAAAATTTACTATAAAGAAGCTTTTGAAAAACACGGTAAATTGTTTGATGAGCTAGGTATTAACATCAATAATGGTATGGCTGGTCTATACGAAAAAATTGAAACTTTACCGACTTCTTTACGTGAAGAAATCATCGAAGATTTACACGCGTGCCAAGAACACCGCCCTGCACTTGCAATGGTTGATTCTGCTAAAGGTATCACTAACTTCCATTCACCTAACGACATCATCGTTGACGCATCTATGCCTGCAATGATTCGTGGTGGCGGTAAAATGTGGGGTGCTGATGGTAAACAGTACGATTGTAAAGCGGTAATGCCTGAATCTACTTTCGCACGTATTTACCAAGAAATGATCAATTTCTGTAAATGGAATGGCAACTTCGATCCACGTACTATGGGCACTGTACCTAACGTTGGTTTGATGGCGCAAAAAGCTGAAGAATACGGTTCTCACGATAAAACTTTTGAAATCACAGAAGCGGGTATCGCAAACATCACTGACCTTGAAACAGGTGAAGTGTTGATGTCTCAAAACGTTGAGCAAGGCGATATTTGGCGTATGTGTCAAGTTAAAGATGCGCCGATCCGTGACTGGGTTAAACTTGCTGTAACTCGTGCACGTAACTCAGGTATGCCTGCAATCTTCTGGCTTGACCCGTACCGTCCACATGAAAATGAATTGATCAAAAAAGTTGAAAAATACTTGGAAGATCATGACACTGCTGGTTTAGATATCCAAATCATGTCACAAGTACGTGCGATGCGTTATACGCTTGAACGTGTTGCTCGTGGTCTAGATACAATTTCTGTAACTGGTAACATCTTACGTGATTACCTCACTGACTTGTTCCCAATCATGGAACTTGGTACTTCTGCGAAAATGCTTTCTATCGTTCCATTGATGGCAGGTGGCGGTATGTACGAAACTGGTGCAGGCGGTTCAGCACCTAAACACGTACAACAATTGGTTGAAGAAAACCACTTACGTTGGGATTCTCTTGGTGAATTCCTTGCGCTTGCAGTGTCTTTAGAAGAGCTTGGCATTAAAGAAAATAATGCTCATGCAAAACTTCTTGCAAAAACACTTGATCAAGCAACTGGCAAGTTACTCGACAATGACAAATCTCCATCACGTCGTACTGGCGAATTGGACAACCGTGGCAGCCACTTCTACCTAGCGATGTACTGGGCTGAAGCACTTGCAGCACAAGACGAAAATCAAGAATTGAAAGCTAAATTTGCTCCACTTGCAAAATCTTTAGCTGAAAATGAAGACAAAATCGTTTCTGAGCTTTCAGCTGTTCAAGGCCAATCAGTAGATATCGGTGGTTACTATGCTATTGATCCAGCAAAAGTAAGCGCGGTAATGCGTCCAAGTACTACTTTGAATGCAACACTTGATGCAGCAAATGCATAATATTCAATAATAAAAAAGCCAGCGTTCACGCTGGCTTTTTTATGTCTACTCTTTTTCTGTCTGTTATAAAATATGATTAAACTCAGCCCCAAAGTGAAAATAGCCCACTAATAATATTTTTATTTTACAAGTTTGAGTAAAACCACATTCGAGTCCACCCCTCGGACTCGAACTAAATTTCAGGCAATAAAAAACCCCAAGACTGAATGTGCTTGGGGTTTTTCACAGAATCTCATGATTCTTAATTTGGTCCCGAGGGTCGGACTCGAACCGACACGTCATCGCTGACAGTGGATTTTGAGTCCACCGCGTCTACCAATTTCACCACCTCGGGAAGTGATGTGGCTATAATAACGTTTTTGAAAATGATGTCAACGACAAGTTTTCACATTTGTTTATTTTTAAATCATAAAATGTTTTTTTGCTGTTTAAAGCATCAAAATCAGCCATAAAAATGAAAAAAGACTATACTAGCAAGCAATTTCAATCTGTACCTTTGATTTAAGCTTCTTATGCAACTCTCTGATTTTAACTTTGACCTCCCTGATGAACTCATCGCTCGTTACCCTCTTGAAACTCGTAGTGCATCGCGTTTATTGCATTTAAAAGCAGATGGACAGTACCAAGACCACCATTTCACCGATATTTTAGATATTTTTGAACCAGGTGATCTACTCGTGCTCAATGACACAAAAGTCATGAAGGCTCGCTTAAAAGGCAAACGAGCAACGGGTGGTGCTGTAGAGGTTTTGGTTGAACGTATTTTCGATCAGACGATTGCACATTGTCATATCAAGGCAAGTAATGCACCTAAAGCTGGCGCAGAGCTGTTCATCGGTCCTGACGAAGTTAAAGTTACTGTGACTGGCCGTCATGAAAATTTATTTGTGGTGGAATTTTCACAACCGATTTTAAATGTTTTGGATCAATATGGTCAGCTCCCTATCCCGCCTTACTTCAACCGAGAAGCTGAGGCAATTGATACTGAGCGTTATCAAACTGTATTTAATGATCCGACCAAGCTTGCCAGTGTCGCAGCTCCTACAGCCAGCTTGCACTTTGACCAAGATCTACTTCAAAAACTTGAACAAAAAGGCGTGCAAAAAACTTTTGTGACCTTGCATGTCGGTGCAGGGACTTTCCTTCCTGTACGTACCACAGATATTGAAAATCACATCATGCACAGTGAATGGTGTGAAGTATCAGAGCAAGCAGCGCAGTTGATTGCTGAAACCAAAGCTCGTGGCAATAAAGTCATTGCAGTCGGTACAACAGCAACTCGTGCAACAGAGAGTGCAGCGCAGGCTTGTGGTGGTAAAATTGGTGCATGGACTGGGGATACTCAAATCTTTATCTATCCTGGCTATCAATTTTGCGTGGTAGATCGTCTGATTACCAATTTCCATTTACCAGAATCTACTTTATTGATGTTGGTATCTGCACTTTCCAATCGTGACAATATTTTAAATGCTTATCATCATGCAGTTGCATCGAAATATCGCTTTTTCAGTTATGGCGATGCGATGCTTATCGATAAAGCATTGTAAAATATTAAAATACAAAAAATAACGATTGATTTATAAGTTTTTAAATGCGCCTGATCTTTTATTTTAGACAGGCGCATTTTTTATCATGTCACTACGGCTCGCTTGATTTGCATTTTCAAACGACACCCTGCCCATTTTATAGTTTCAAAAAATCTTGCAAACTTTGCATTTTTTAAGCATCTATTTTGCTAGAGATAAAGCAAATTTTGAGCATTCATCTGCTCACAAGTTTTTTGATTTTTAAATTGATAGAAAAACATGAATTTTTTGTATAAATGTCATTAAAAATTCGCTTAGAAATAATACAAGCCTAGCATTTAAGCCCATAATCAAGGAAAATAGAGCGCTTTAGCAACACATCAGCGAACTGTTTTTTCGCCTTGATTTGGATACTTTATGAAGTTTGAAAAACTGGGTCAGTCGGGTCGTGCCCGTCGTGGTCGTTTAACTTTAGAACACGGTGTCGTTGAAACACCTGTGTTTATGCCTGTCGGTACTTATGGTACGGTCAAAGGCATGCTCCCACGCGATATTGAAGAGATCAAAGCGCAAATTATTTTAGGTAATACTTTCCATCTTTATCTACGCCCAGGTCTTGAAGTCATCAAAGAACACGGTGGCTTACATGAGTTTATCAAATGGGATAAACCTATTTTGACTGATTCTGGTGGTTTCCAAGTCTTTAGTCTTGGTGCAATGCGTAAAATCAAAGAAGAAGGTGTGACTTTCCGTTCTCCGATTGATGGTTCAAAAGTTTTTTTATCTCCTGAAATTTCTATGGAAATCCAAAAAACTTTGAACTCAGATATCGTCATGATTTTTGATGAATGTACGCCATATCCTGCGACACATGAAGAAGCTGAAAAATCGATGCAGTTATCGCTTCGCTGGGCGAAACGTTGTAAGACTGCACATCATGACACCTTACAAAATAAAAATGCTTTATTTGGCATTATTCAAGGTGGCATGTATGAAGATTTACGTGATGTGTCATTGAAAGGTTTATTGGATATTGATTTTGATGGTTATGCCATCGGTGGATTATCTGTAGGTGAGCCAAAAGAGGAAATGATCAAAGTTCTTGATTATCTCCCAAATAAAATGCCACAAGACAAACCACGTTATTTGATGGGTGTTGGTAAACCAGAAGATATCGTTGAGGGCATCCGTCGTGGTGTCGATATGTTTGACTGTGTGATGCCTACACGAAATGCCAGAAATGGACATTATTTTGTGACTGACGGCTTGGTTCGTATCCGTAACAGTAGATACCGTCATGATCAAGGTCCGCTTGATCCACATTGTGATTGTTATACCTGTAAAAACTTTACTCGTGCTTATCTATTCCACTTGGAAAAGTGTGGCGAAATGCTTGCCTCGATGTTAGGCACCATTCATAACTTACGTTATTACCAACGCCTTACTGAAGATATTCGCGATGCATTAGACAATGGGACTTTTGATGACTTCGTTGCCGATTTTTATGGTCGCCGCGGGCTTGAAGTTCCAGCTTGTCCACAAGATTGAACTTTCAGCATTTGCGCTTCGCAAAAAGACAATGTAAATTGCTGATCATGTTTATAGAATTGTCAGAAATTGACTTAAATTTTTAGTTTAGGAAATTGTAATGAGCCTTTTTATTTCTAATGCGTATGCTGCGCCAGCGGCACAACAAGCACAAAGCCCGTATATGAGTATTTTAATGATCGTTGTTTTTATCGCGATCTTCTATTTTCTTATCTGGCGTCCTCAAGCAAAACGTGCGAAAGAACATCGTAGTTTGATCGATAGTTTAGGTGTAGGCAGTGAAGTTGTTTTTGCTGGTGGCTTAATGGGTCGTATTACAAAACTTGAAGGTGATTTTGCAGTCGTTGAACTTAACAAAGGTAATGTTGTTAAAATTCAACGTGCAAGTGTGATCTCAGTTTTGCCTGAAGGCACATTAGATAATCTTTAATCATAATGAGTCGTGCTTACAGCACGACTTTTCATTTTAAGAAGAAAGCGAATGCGTTACCCAGCATGGAAATATATACTGATCATCGTGGTTCTGATTATCAGTACATTATACGCACTGCCTAGTTTGTATCCAGATGAGCCTGCGGTTCAGATTTCTGGTGCCAAGGCAGGGACTCAAATTGATCAAAGCGTATTACAAAAAGCAGAGCAAATATTAAAAACTGACAATATTGCCACTCACGACAATACCTTTACCAATAATGCTGCCCTTCTTCGTGTAAGTTCATCTGACGCCCAGCTTAAAGCTCAAGACGCTTTACGCCGAGGTTTAGGTGATCAATATGTTGTTGCATTAAACCTTGCTCCAACAACACCAGAATGGTTGCAAAAAATTGGTGCTAAACCAATGAAACTTGGTTTGGACTTACGTGGTGGTGTTCACTTCTTGCTTGAAGTTGATATGGATAAAGCCATCGCTCAGCGTATGGAAACGTCTGCAACTGATATCCGTCGTGAACTTCGTGACAACAAAATCAATTTTAATAGTTTGTCATTGAACAATAATGCCATCACTATTCAATTTGCTAACAATAATGATCGTTCAGCTGCGATGGACTTTTTACGTCGTAATGGCAACGAATACATTCAGCAAGCGATTGCAACAACTGATGGCTCTACACTTCGTTTGACTTATAACGATACACGTAAACAAGAAATTCAATCTTATGCATTGAACCAAAACTTGACCACTTTACGTAATCGTATTAATGAACTTGGTGTTGCTGAAGCATTAGTACAAACCCAAGGTAGCAACCGTATCGTAGTTGAACTTCCGGGTGTGCAAGATACTGCTGAAGCAAAACGTGTCCTTGGTCGTACTGCGAACCTAGAATTCCGCTTAGTTGCAGATCAAAATGATCAATATGTGATTGGTCAACCAACACCTCCGGGAACTGAAGCCTTTGCTTTTGAATCTTTGGACAGTGGTCGCCAACTCTTGTTGAATCGTAACCGTATTTTGACAGGTGAACGTGTTCAAAATGCACAAAGTGGATTTGGCCAAGATACTGGTGGTGCTGAAGTTAATATTACTTTGGACAGCGCTGGTGGTAAGCTCATGGCAGATGCAACTCGTCATGCTGTGGGTAAACGTATGGCTGTTTTGTTTATTGAAAATAAACAAAAAATCAGCTATGTCACAGATCCAACTACTGGTGCAAAAACAGAAGTTCGCACACCATATACAGAATCTGTTGTAATCAATGCAGCAACCATTCAAGCTGTTTTAGGTTCTCAATTCCGTATTACAGGTCTTGCGTCGCCTCAAGAAGCTTCTGAGCTTGCATTGATGCTTCGTGCAGGTGCTTTAGCTGCGCCTATGTACTTTGTTGAAGAACGTGTGGTTGGTCCTAGCCTTGGTCAAGAAAACATTGATAAAGGTGTTTTATCGACTGTGGTTGGTTTCATCCTCGTTGCGATTTGGATGGTGGTATTCTTCCGCTTGTTTGGTCTGATTGCAGACTTTGCCCTTGTCGTAAACTTAGCCATGATTTTGACAGTTATGTCGTGGATCGGAGCATCTCTCACCTTGCCAGGTATTGCGGGTATCGTCATTACCATTGGTATGGCGGTCGATGCCAACGTTCTGATCTGTGAGCGAATACGGGAAGAAATAAAATGGGGCGCCTCGCCTAAGCAGGCGATTGTTGCAGGTTATGATCGAGCGTATAACACGATTTTCGACTCTAACTTAACCACATTCCTCGTTGCATTCATCTTGTTTGCGGTCGGTACAGGTCCAATCAAAGGCTTCGCTGTAACCTTGATGATCGGTATTGTTTGTTCGATGTTTACTGCAATTACAGTTACTCGTGCAATCGTACAGTTGATCTATGGCAAACGTCGTAACTTGAAAAAGTTGAGCATATAGGAGATCTATGATGACTGATGTGACTCAACCTAAAAAGAAATACGGTCGCCCAGATGACGAACGCATAATTGACTTTATGAAGATTGCCAAACCTGCGGCAATCATCTCTATATTGTTAACGATTGCAAGTATCTTCTTTATTGCAACCAAAGGTTTAAATCTAGGTCTAGATTTTACAGGTGGTATTTCTGCTGAAATTAACTACCAAAAACCAGCAGACCAAAAAGTAGTGACCGACACTTTAGCCAAAGCTGGTTTTAAAGATGCAGTGGTACAAACACTTGGTACAAATAAAGACTTACTGGTTCGTATGCCACCGCAAGATGTCAAAGTTGAAGATTTAAGTCGTACTTTGACTCAAGCCGTTCAATTGCCTAACAACACCGCTACCGTTCACAAAGTGGATTCTGTTGGTGGTCAAGTTGGTAATGAGCTTTACATTCGTTCAGCAGGTGCAGTGGCTTTAGCTCTGATTCTCATGCTGATCTATGTAACGATTCGCTTTGAATTTAAGCTTGCTGTGGGTGCTGTTCTATCGTTATTCCACGATATCATTGTGACTATTGGTATTTTTGCCATGATGCAATGGCCGTTTGACTTAACTGTATTTGCAGCGATTCTTGCATTACTTGGTTTCTCGTTAAACGATAATATCGTGGTATCGGATCGTATCCGTGAAAACTTCCGTAAAATCCGTGGTGCAACACCTCGTGAAGTCGTCGATATTTCTTTGACTGAAACTTTACGTCGTACTATCCACACCTCTGCAACCTTATTGCTTGTTGTATTGGCAATGATGTTCTTGGGTGGTGATGGCTTGCATTGGTTCTCGATCGCAATGTTTATCGGTGTATTTGTAGGAACTTACTCTTCTATTTATATTGGTACTGCATTTGCGCTTTGGCGTGGTCTGAACCGTCAAGACTTTATTGTTCAAGTTAAACCAGAATTTGAAGATGACATTCCATAATTTTTAGATTTCATTTTTAAATCAAAAAAGCCAGTAATCTCATTTACTGGCTTTTTTTTATGAATCAACTTTAAGAATCAATCCAATCTCAATTATCCCTGTACAATCTGAATCTTCGGAAATGCAAAACCTCGACAAGACAAGTCTGCTTGCCAAGCGACTGTAAGCATGGCATGTGGCAAAGTAAAATTTTGATAGGCAAAATGCCCAATCATTTGATGATCACACATTCCCCCATCTTGCTCAGGATGAATATGCGTATTTAGCTCATTTAAACTCAAACGAATACCAATGCCTGATGCTTTTAGCACCGCCTCTTTAGTCGTCCAAACTTTAAACCAATAATCCAACTCAAAATCGAGCGATTTCCAGTTATCCCATTCTTCGGGATGAAAAGCGTGTTTTGCCAAAGCTTCAAAACGCACTTTACGATCTAAATCTTCTATATCAACCCCTAAATCTCGGATTTTGTCACTGGTTGCTAGAGCATAGTGCTTTTGACTATGTGAATGGTTAAATGAAAATTGAGGAAAATCGGGTAAAAATGGCTTACCAAATTCAGTTTTGGCAAACTGATCTAAATCAATTGCTTGATCAAGAAATGTGGTTAATAGCTGATTGCGGTATTGGTATATAGCTTGCTTTTGTTGTTGAATATATTGCTTTCGATCAGTCGTCGCGATGCTTGGCACAATTTGCTCCAATGGGCTCACATCAACTCGAATGATTCTACTCACAGCGCATTATCCTGATATTTTCTATCATCATAAAATAAAAAAACCCAAAGATCACTTTGGGTTTTGCTTCGAGATTTAAAAATTAACGTTTAAATTTCTTTTCAGCTTTTTTGAACTTCTGTACATAACGACGTTTACGCGCAGCCACTCGCTCATCAACTTGAGTCTTACGACCTTCAAATGGGTTTTCAGAAGTTTTAAAGTCAATACGGACTGGCGTACCTTCAAGCTTATACACTTTACGGAAGACATTTTCCAAATAACGACGATAATCTGCAGGTGTTTTATCAACCTTATTACCATGAATAACAATCGTTGGTGGATTTTGTCCGCCCATATGCGCATAACGCATTTTGATACGACGACCGCTAATCATTGGTGGCTGATGGGCATCAGTTGCATCATTTAAAATCTGTGTCAATTTCGCAGGTGAAACTTTTAAATGAGATGAATCATAAGCACGGTGGATCGAAGGATAAAGCTCTCCAACACCTGTGCCATGTAAAGCTGAAATCAAATGGATACGAGCCCAAGGAATAAAGTCAAAACGACGTTCTACATCAAGCTTACATTGTTTACGATCGTATTCACTCATGTTATCCCATTTATTAATGGCAATAACCATGGCACGACCTGCTTCAAGTGCATAACCAATGAGATGCAAATCTTGCTCAACAATCCCTTCACGTGCATCAATTACTACCACAACAACATGCGCATCTTTCATTGCTTGTAGTGTTTTCACAACCGAGAATTTCTCGATCATTTCATCCACTTTACCTTTACGGCGCACACCTGCAGTATCAATCAAAGTATATTGACGACCATCGCGTTCAAATGGGATATAAATTGAGTCACGCGTTGTTCCAGGTTGGTCAAATGCCACGACACGATCTTCACCGAGCAAACGGTTGACCAAAGTCGATTTACCTACATTTGGACGACCAATAATTGCCAAACGCAAACCTGTTGCTTTGTCGTGCTCTTCTTCACTTTCATCTTCAGGAATATCTTCAAGAACATCCTCAAGCATTTGCTGTACGCCACGACCATGACTCGCAGCAACTTGCAATGGTTCACCCATGCCCAGTTTAAAAAATTCAACTAAAGCAGCTTCTGCGTGTACACCATCAACTTTGTTGGCAACCAAGAATACTTTTTTGCCTAAAGTACGCAATTCACGTGCAATTTGTTCATCGGATGCAAGCAAACCTGCACGCGCATCTACAACAAAAATAATAATATCGGCTTCATTAATCGCAGTTTTTGACTGCTCCGCCATATATGAATCAATACCACCTTCATTTTCGCCAATACCCCCAGTATCAACAACAATGAAAGATTTATTTTGGAATACAGCATCACCGTATTTTCGGTCACGAGTCAGCCCAGCAAAGTCTGCAACGAGCGCATCGCGGCTTTTGGTAATCTGGTTAAATAACGTCGATTTACCGACATTCGGACGTCCAATAAGGGCGATTACGGGTTTCATAGATTAACCTTAATTCAAGATCAGCCAGTTGGACTGGTCTGAACATCAGATAAATTGGAGGGAAAATGGGACAAAGCCCTTTGTCTTTCGACAATTCAAATAAAAAACACGGGGTATTGACGATTCAAACCCCGAGTCCTAAAAAATTTATTTGCTTAGTTTAACACAAGACTCAATAAATTTGCTGTATCAAGCTTAACGTTTCTGCCAGATCGTCATCGCACCTTTACTGGTCGCTGAATAAAGCTGAGCATCAACTACACGTAAAGTACGGACTTCACCACTTGATTTAGCTCGACCAAGCAATTTACCTGTATCTGGATCTACAAGATGTAAATAACCATCAAGATCACCAACGACTAAACTATTATCAAAGAATACTGGATTGCTGAGCTTGCGGTTAAGCAACTCTTCATTGCTCCAAACTTTTTGACCTGAAGCCAAGTCATATGCTTCAATCTTACCATCGCTTGTTGAAACAAATACTTTCCCTTCTGCAACTTCTGGTCCAACTAAGCTACTGGTATCTTCACTCCAAGCAACACGCTGTGAAGCCATATCAAGTACAGTCACCTGCCCTTGATAGCTCACGGTTACCACATATTGACCAGAAACAACGGGTTGACCATCAATATCAATCAAACGTTGTATATCAGAACGCCCATCCGATACTGCGACACGGCGTTGGAAACGCGGAATACCTGTCACGGTATCAATACCGTAAATATAAGCATTTGCACCTGCAACAAGTACGGTACGAGGATCAAGCGCTACAGGAGTTGCTTGTCCACGCAGACTAAGCTGCGGATCTGGCATCTTGTAAGTCCACGTTTGCTCACCAGAAGCAATATCATTGGCGAAAATAGTGCCATCATTTGCAACGGTAATCACACGATCATTTTGTACAAATGGAGCACTAATGATTGCACCTGAAAGTTGTGCAATCCATTTTTGCTGACCATTTTCTTGATCTAAAGCATATAAATGACCTTTTGCATCACCAACAAATAGCATGCCATTTGCAGCAGTAATCCCTGAAGTTAAGCCATGTTTATTGACTTTAACTTTCCAAAGACGTTGTTTGCCTTTATAGGCTTCAACTTCCCCTTTAGGATCAATAGCAAAAATAACACCATTTTCAGTATCTAAACGCAAACGGAGTGGATCAATTTTATTGGTTTGCGAAACATTGATCGAAAATACAGGTGCCAAACTTTGGCTCACTGCAATTTTTGGTAGTGGATTTGGCTTAACTTCTTTTTCTTTTGCTTTATGACTCGAACAACCTACTAAAGCAGTTGTTAAGATTGCAAGGGCAAAAGGTATTTTATATTTTCTATCCATCAAGATTCATCCACTTGAGTTTGTATAACTGGGCGTTCAAAATCAGGATCATCAACTAAAATGCCAACACTTTCGAGTTTAATTTGTAAAATTTGACGATCTTGTTTACGTTCTAGCACTGCGTTCCATGCACTTTGATATGCTTTTTTAGCATTTTCAATATCATTTTTAGCAACATAAGCATCACCTTTAGCTTCTTCCACAGTTGCTTTAAATGCGGGATCTGTAACTTCTGCCAAGGTTTTGAGTGCAGCATCATTTTTATTTTGCGCAAGCTCAGCATCTGCAAGACGGATTTTTACAAGAGATAACAAACCTTCATCTTTAATCGAAGAATTTGCTACTTTTTTCAAAGCATTCTCTGCTGCTGCATAATCACCTTTGTCATAAGCCAGTTTTGCAATCACAAATTGACTTTGGATCGCATGCACTGAGTCTGGTGATTTTTCAGTGATTTTGTTTGCTGTAGCAGAAAGCGAATTGAAGGCATTGGCATCTGTTCCTGCAGAACGTGCATCATCCATCAATTGCTGTACTTGAGCTGTATGCTTTTGCTCTTTTCCTGCACCGCGCTTCTGCCAGTACTGCCAACCGAAAAAGGCAATCAACGCGATTAAAATCCCCGTAATGATTGATGAACCATATTTCTTGGCGAAGGATTTTGCATTATCAAGTTGTTCAGTATCAGTTAATGAACTCATCTGATTGTCCTTTTCGATCTGCTAATTAGGCAAGTTTTTCTATTATAAATTTAACAATATCAGCTACAGCGACTTCGCTTTGATCTGCTGTTGCTAACTCTTTTACGCTTAGTCTTTGGGCTTCCCACTCACGTTCACCCAAAATTAACGCCAATAAAGCACCTGATTGGTCTGCTTTTTTCATTTGGCTTTTCATACTGCCTTGTGAACCTGTCTTTAAACGGATCGAACTATTTGCCGCTTCAAGTTGGTTGCGGATTTGTTCAGCAAGTACAAGTGCCTTACCTTGAGAGGCAGGATCAGCCAATAAGAATACTTCACAATCACGAACTGGCGTATTATCTTCTACTTGTTCAAGAAGTAAAAGTAGGCGTTCCATTCCCATTGCAAAACCAACAGCAGGAACAGATTGATCAGCCTTTCCTTTTAACTGACCAACCAAACCATCATAACGACCACCAGCACATACTGTACCTTGTGAACCCAAATGGGTTGTAGTCCATTCAAATACAGTTTTATTGTAATAATCTAAACCACGAACCAATTTTTGGTTAATCACAAATGAAATACCAGCATCAGTCAAATATTGTTGTAACTGATTGAAATGGCTTAAGCTATCTTCGCCTAAGAAATCATGCAATTTTGGTGCATTGACTAAAATTTCTTGGGTACGTGCATCTTTTGAATCCAAAATACGAAGCGGATTGGTTTCTAAACGACGTTGAGAATCTTCATCCAACTCATGCTTATGATCAGTTAAAAATTCAACCAATGCAGCACGATACTGTGCACGCTCGTCAGACTCACCTAGCGTATTTAACTCAAGTTGAACCTTGTCAGAAACACCCATGCGTTTCCACAAACGTGCAGTCATCATGATCAGTTCAGCATCTTGATCAGGCGTTGCTACACCAAAAGTTTCCACACCAAATTGATGGAACTGGCGATAACGACCTTTTTGTGGTTTTTCATAACGGAACATTGGACCGATATACCACACACGCGGTGTTGCACCACGAAGCAAGTTATGCTCAAGCATGGCACGTACGCACCCTGCTGTCCCTTCTGGGCGTAGAGTCAATGATTCTGGCGGATTACTTTTATCTAAAAAGGTATACATTTCCTTTTCAACGATATCAGTTGCATCACCAATCGAACGCTTAAACAAATGAGTCTGTTCAACAATCGGCAAACGAATCTGCTGATAACCATAAGCATCCATCAATGCTGACAAATGATGCTCAAGACGTCTCCACGCTGGCGTTTGCGTTGGGAGAATGTCATTAAAACCTTTGATTGCGACTATTGAACTCATGATGAACTACGAATGATCTCTTTAGATTTAGCTTCTTCAAGCTCTTTAACACGTTGACGAACCATTGTTTCGATTTCATCAACTAACTGATTGGTATCAATTAAATGGCTTTTTTCACCATTTCTATAAACCAGTGAACGAGGTGCAGCACCTACAACACCGATGTCAGCCTCTTTGGCTTCACCCGGTCCATTCACTTTACAACCAATGACTGATACATCCATTGGTGTACGAATATCTTCTAAACGCTCTTCTAGCGACTGCATGACCTTGATCACGTTAAATTCTTGGCGTGAACAACTTGGACAAGCAATAAAGTTAATCCCGTTAGAACGCAAACCTAAAGACTTGAGGATATCAAATCCAATTTTCACTTCATCTTCAGGTTCTGCTGCAAGCGAGATACGCATAGTATCGCCAATCCCTTCCATGAGCAATCCACCGAGTGCGATCGCAGATTTTACCGTACCTGTACGATAAATACCCGCTTCTGTTACACCTAAATGCAAAGGATTGTCAATTTCTTTGGACAATAAGCGATAAGCATCCATGGTTAAAAATACATTGGAAGCTTTAACCGATACTTTAAATTCGTGATAATCGAGACGATCCAAGATATCAATATGACGTAGAGCTGATTCAAGTAAAGCAGCGCCTGTAGGCTCACCATATTTCTTTTGTAAATCTTTTTCGAGCGAGCCAGCATTGACCCCTATACGCATCGAAATGTCATGATGTTTTGCCGCAGCAACCACTTCACGAATTTTAGCTTCAGAACCGATATTACCTGGGTTGATACGTAAACAATCCGCACCCAAATCTGCGACACGTAAAGCAATTTTATAATCAAAATGAATATCAGCAACCAACGGTACTTGTACACGCTTACGAATTTCACCAAACGCTTCTGCTGCTTCCATTGAAGGCACCGAAACACGCATGATATCCGCACCTGCATCCGCACAGCGTTGAATCTGCGCAACCGTTGCAGCCACATCACAAGTTTCAGTATTGGTCATACTCTGGATACTGATCGGAGCATCGCCACCAACATAAACTGAACCTACTCGAATCTTACGAGTAGGACGACGTTTAATCGGATTTTCTATCATTGTATCGCTCGACTATTCAATTTTAACGTGACAAACGGAATTCTGCTTTTCCATTGACTGTATACGGCGACAATGAAATCTGTTCATTGTTAAGACTTAATGACACTGCTTTAGCGTCATCAAGACGAATTTGGAATGGTGAGCTACCATGTAAAGTCAAGGTTGAATCTTGACGACCTGTTGCCAAAACTTTACCAGTACCATCTACGATTTTCACAGAAGTCGGTTGGTTAAAATTCAAGACCAATTGATCACCCGCTTCTGAAGATGCACCACCATCATTCATCGCCATGACTTGAACATCTGATTGTTGTGGTTTGGCATCCGTAGCTGCTGATTTTTTAGCAGACCATTTTTGGATTCCTGTTACCACCAAGAATAAAATCACCAAAACCGCCAAAGCGATCAAACCACGTTTTACCCATTTACGGTTACGTTCGCTATTTGATCCTGGCAATTTACCCATGATTTTAATTGGGGAGTTGTTTAATGCATGATTTGGCAATAAACCTGTATCATTTTGATAAATCTCATCAAAACGTTGAATCAAGATATTGGCATCGACATTGAGGTATTTCGCATATGAACGATAATAACCTTTAATAAATGTCGCTTCAGGCAAAGCTTTATAATCATCCTGTTCCAATGCATTCAGTGTTTTTAACTGAATTTTCAAATCCTTCGCAACAGATTCAATATCGCGGTTTTGTGAAACACGAATTTGTCGCAAGTACTCACCCGGACGTTGAACATTTCCTAAAGCATTAGGTGCTACGCTTGAACCAGTAGATTGCTGTGAATTAGGATTTACTTCCATACGGCCTCAGTTGTGTACTGTAATTTCATATAACGTTGATATTCTTGACTATCAGGGTACAAGGCTTTGAGTTGATTGGCCAAAACCTGCATTCCCATCTGATCACCATTGGCACGCGCTAAACGCATACCTAACCAGAGCGCTCTTGCACTTTGGTTATTTTGACCCACTGCTCGGACATATTGTTCATACAATTGTGTCGAAGCAGAAGTCTTTTTTTGTAGATAAAAAATATCTGACAACTCTAACATTGATACGATCGAATCGCGATTCACTTGTAAGGCTTGTTTGAATGATTTTTCAGCATTTGCAATATCAAACAACTTTAAATAAACCCGACCCATATTTTCATATGCTTTATATCGCTGATCATACCCTAAAGTAGCGCCAGCAATATTAAATTGGTTAATCGCCTCATTATAACGCTTTAGCTCATATAAATAAGTACCATAATTATTTCGAGCCTGCGCATTTTTTGAGTCTACAGCAATTGCACGCTTAAAATAAGTCTCCGCTTTTTCTAAATTTAGCTGACTACCCTCATGCTGCAACAATACGCCCATTAACATATTAGCTGTTGTATCTCTCGAATCAACCTCTAAAGCTTGATCTAACGCACGTTTTGCAGCATCAAAATCGCCAGAACGTATATATTCCGCGGCAAGCTGCGTTCTTACTTTGACAGATTTCTCTGGATCTTTTTGGCTGATCGAACCAGAGTGTGACGTTTGACAAGCCTGTAACACAACCCCAAGTATACAAACTGTAACCAAAACAGTAAGTTTTTGTGTCTGCTTCTTCAAAATATTACCCCCAAATAAACAGAGGTAGTTAAAAATTACTACCCTTCTGTACGAATAATCTCGCTTTTCTCAGCGATTTTCTTTTTCCATTGTTCAGCACGACGCGTACGGTCAGCAACCTGCCCAACCAATTGACCACATGCTGCATCAATATCATCACCACGTGTTTGACGAATCGTACACACAAATCCAGCATCAGATAAAGTTTTTTGAAATGCAATAATTCGGTTTCGACTAGAGCGACCGTAAGGTGCATGCGGAAACGGATTGAACGGAATCAAGTTAATTTTACTTGGTAAATTTTTTAATAATTTCAATAATTGCTGTGCATGTTCAGGATGATCGTTGACACCATCAAGCATGACATATTCGATTGTGACGTGTTTGCGTGAGCTTTCATTGCCATCTTTGCCGATATAACGCTGACAAGCTGCAATCAATTGTTCCAAAGGATATTTTTTATTGATCGGAACCAATTCATTTCGTAATTCATTATTTGGCGCATGTAAAGAAATCGCCAAGGCAACATCAATATCTTGAGCCAATTGATCAATTTTAGGAACGACGCCTGAAGTTGATAATGTGACACGGCGTTTAGACATGCCATAAGCAAAGTCATCTAACATAATCGACATTGAACTGAGCACTGCATCATAGTTAAGCAATGGTTCACCCATGCCCATCATGACCACATTGGTCACTGAGCGTTCACGCTCAATCACAGGCACATCTTCCATATAGGAAAGGTTTGCCATCCAAAGTTGACCGATAATCTCAGCTTGAGTCAAATCACGTTGAAAGCCTTGTTTACCTGTAGAACAAAATGAACAATCCAAGGCACAACCGACTTGTGACGAAATACACAAGGTTTTACGTGAACCTGTTTTGTCCTCAGCAGGAATCAATACGGTTTCAACCAATGATCCATCACCATCACCAACACGGAAGACCCACTTACGAGTACCGTCTTTTGAATAGTTACGGTGTACCACTTCTGGTGCTTTGATTTCACAAATTTGTTCTAGTTTCGCACGCAATTTCCCTGAAATATTGGTCATTTCAGCAAAATCAGTCACAAAAAATTGGTGTATCCATTTCATCACCTGTCCTGCACGGAATTTTTTTTCGCCCATTTCTTCGAAAAATTTTTCCATTTCAGCACGCGACATGCCGAGCAAATTCACTTTCTGAACTGCGTCCTGAGATGTAGATGATGGCGCTTTTGTATTTTCATCAATAGTCACAGATGAAATCACGGCTTCAGAACTCATGAGAATTACCTAAACAATGTCTGGGGGATAAATAGATTAGCTCACAATTTGAGCAAAAAAATATTGAGAGAATAAAAAAACCAGACAAGCATTATAACACTTATCTGGTTTTTAAACTGCCGATTAACGAGTACGTGGGCAGATTTCTGTTTGAGCGAAGAAGTAGTTAACTTCACGATCAGCAGATGCAACAGAGTCAGAACCGTGAGCAGCGTTTTCGTCGATGCTTACAGCGAAGTCTGCACGGATAGTACCAGGAGCAGCTTCTTTAGGGTTAGTAGCGCCCAAGATTTCACGGTGAGCAAGAACAGCGTTTTCGCCTTCAAGAACTGAAACTACAACTGGACCAGAAGTCATGAAAGATACTAAGTCAGCAAAGAAACCACGTTCTTTATGTTCAGCATAGAAGCCTTCAGCTTCAGCTTGAGACAAGTGTTTCATTTTAGTTGCAACGATTTTTAAACCAGCTTTTTCAAAACGAGCAAAAATATCACCGATGTGGTTTTTGCCTACAGCATCAGGTTTAACGATAGATAAAGTACGTTCAACAGCCATGATTGGCTCCTTTGAGTTTTTTAAAGGTAAAAAAATTTTGCGCATTATACCGATTTCATGCGGAACTATCAGCTTTGCAAATGTAAAAATTTTGACTTTTTGTCAGATTTTAACGATTTTTTATTAGAGTTCATCGATCCAAGCCATTTGAATGGCTTCTAGAAGACCTTCAGTTGACTTGGTTGGGTCATCGCTAAACTCAGGTAAAGCACAAATCCAAGCATGCATATCTGTAAAACGTACCCATTGTGGATCGACATCTGGATGCGCTTCAGAAAGCTCGATTGCAATATCAATAGTATCTGTCCAACGTAAACCCATAAGTCTTCCTAAACAATAAAAGGGAAAGCATTACTTTAGCAAAATTGCAGTTTTGTTTGAAGCACAATTGAGTTCATAGTGCGTAAAAGCCTTGATGGGTCTGCTTTTCATTGAAGCAATGCCAAAGCTCGTACTCAATGATTCTCCCCAAAGAGAGAAAGCTTTAATACCAAGCAATCACAAGGCTAGATCTAAAAATGGTGCAAAGGCAATGATACCACTGGCAACCGTTGCACCAATTACCGCACCTACAAGGACATCGGTCGGATAATGTAGCCCAAGCACCATTCTCGAAAGTGCAACCAAAACAGTAAATGGCACCATAATAATCAAGAGTATAGGTAGCATATAACCTAAGACAATGGTTGCCATTACCGCATGCAAGGTATGACCAGATGGAAAACTAAAATGATCCAATGGTCGCTCACCCAACACGATCACTTGATGAACTTGATAAGGTCGAGGACGTACTGTTTTGTGCTTCAAAAATTTGTAAATAGCTGTCCCGATAGAACCTGCCAAAATCACATATAAAATCTGTATCCCATAATCCAAACCATGCGCATACCACACTGCAAATAACATGGCATACCAAAATGGACCATCACCGAGGCGACTCACTATTTTAAAAAATAATGAGACTCTTTGTGAATGGGATAAGTGATTTAAATAAAGACAACCTTTCAGGTCTAAATCGAGTATTTTTATTTTTGCATTTTTAAAATTCATTTTTCTCTCCGAAAGCAATCTAAGTGACCATATATGTTTCCTGAACCACTTGGTATAACGCTTGTTCGAGTTGCTGAACTGGGTGTTGCCACCCAACTTTTTGTACAGCCTGCATTGCATCAGCTCCCATTTTTTTCAGTACTTTCAGTTCTGGGAGTTGATAAATAGCTTGCATAAATTGTGCCGTGTCACCTAGAGGACACAGCCATCCCATTTTTTCAGGAACGACATGTTGTTGAGCGCAGGCATAATCATAAGCAACGATGGGCAAACCACTGGCCATGGCTTCGAGGACCACATTTCCAAAGGTTTCTACCTGACTAGCAAATAAGAAAACATCTGCACTAGCATAGGCTTCAGCTAACTGTTGCCCTGTCAAATTGCCAGTAAAAACAACTTGATCTGCACCTTTTTTGTGTTGCAAACGATCTCGATCAGGACCATCTCCGACCAAGACCAGTTTGATTTTTTTAAATTGGCTTACTGGATTGAGGACATTTTGCATAGCGTAAAATGCGTCCATTAATACATCGACTTCTTTTTCAGGCGATAAACGTCCGACATAAAGCATGACTGTGGTATCTGCATCTACGCCCCATTTTTTTCTTAAACTTTCAGAGCGATGTTTGGCAGAAAAACGCTCTACATCAACACCGCGCCCAACCACCTGCATTGGACAATGAATCCCAAAATTGCGCAGTGCATCATAAGTGCCCTGACTTGGCACACAGGTCAATGCAGTATTGTTGTGGAACCAACGCAGATAACGTTGTACTGGTTTGACCATAAATGCCAAATCAAAATAACGACTAAAATCTTGAAATGGCGAATGAAAACCACTGGAAATTGGAATATTTTTAGATTTTGCCGCCTGCAATGCCGTCAGACCCAAAGGCCCTTCCGTGACTATATGTACAACAT
This sequence comes from Acinetobacter gerneri DSM 14967 = CIP 107464 = MTCC 9824, assembly GCF_000368565.1. Classification (GTDB taxonomy): domain Bacteria; phylum Pseudomonadota; class Gammaproteobacteria; order Pseudomonadales; family Moraxellaceae; genus Acinetobacter; species Acinetobacter gerneri. The sequence goes on from NZ_KB849545.1 coordinate 203,603, forward strand.
CTGGATCAAATGCGCCTAAGGCATTAGAAACTTTAAGATATTGAGGCCAGCCAAATTGCAAACTTGGATACTTAGGAATGGCTTGTGCATTGACCAAACATTCTCTATACGGACTAAAATCAACGCATGGCGCTTTTTGCGCCGGACGAACCAACAAAATTTTGTGTCCACGTCGCTGCAAGCCTTTACACAGTTGCATCAGAGATAAAGCCACGCCATTGATTTCTGGAGGCCAGGTTTCTGTCACGATGGCAATTTTAAGTCGAAGTCGAACTAATTCATTTAAATCATTCAATTTATTGTGAGAAATTTCACACTGTTTATTCTTTAAATAAAATTTAAATTGTTCTGGAAAATTAAGGTTTTTTTCTAATAATGGATCAATATAACGACTATTCACTCAGATCACCGTTCAGTGATTTTTATTAAATTTTAAAGGAATTTTCTTACATTTTTATGTTTATTCAATGACACTTTTTTGACAAAAAATATCGAAATAAAATTGATATATTCGATATTTTTCATCAATTTAAATAAAATTTATTATCGTTTTTTAAATCTACAATAAAGCCTAGACTTTAGGGCAAAGCTTTGAGTAAGCCATTCTCAACTTGATAAATTCGACCTTCACCAAAATTAATTTGCTGATTAACACCATCTAAATGTGCAAAACCTTTGATACGATCCAATTGTGGAGAGTGTTGAAATTGCTTGGTTTTAGGATTGTAAATCCAATAAATATAACGATTGTCTTCAACTTTTTGTTGGTTCGACGCATCACCTAAAACCAAATCAAAATAACCATCAAAGTTGATGTCTTTATAATCAACCGAGTAAGAAAAGGCTGAAAACCCATCGAGTTGTTGAACCTTTTGGTTATTCAGTTTATTGATGACATCCACACGTTGAATCAAAGTTGCATGCGTTTCAGGATCTGTTTTACCATAAAATTTAAAGATAAATGCAGGTTTATTTTCCACTTTAACAGCAGGTTCAAAATTTAGAAAAACTGAAGAATGCTGACTTTGATCAGCTAAAGTAGCCGTCATATAACCCGTATTTGCATTAAGATGTGCATCAATTTGATAGAGCCCATTTGCAGCATCACCCACTTCTGGATCAAATGACTTTAAGTTGATCTGATTGCCTTTTTGCAGCCCTTCAAAACTGACTCCCTTCTGAGTTTGAAGGTTGAAAAGTGTACCGTGCGGATTCCATTTTCCTGCATAAAGTGAAAGAAAATACTGACCATCTGTCGAGCGCAACATACGTTGCATACTGATTGTCACCGATGGAATCGGTTCAAGCACTGTGTCAGTTGGCGCAGCCAGACTCCCCTGAGCAAAGCCCAAACTCATGATGGATGCAAACATAAAGTATTTCAATTTCATCAGCGATCTCTTAACCGACTTTATGGCAAATGCCACTAATACGATCTAATTTATCATAAATTAAATCCAGCAGAGTCTATGCCCGAAAGAGCATTAAAAAAAGAGGCTTTCTAAAAAGAAAACCTCTTTGATTATTTTTCAATTATTTTGATGCCGTTATAAGTTCTGCCTGATTAAAAGTTAAGATTTACAAAAAGCAGATCACGATATTCGCCAGCAGGTACCCGAATATTTGGCGTATCCAACAACTCAACAATCACTGTAAATTTATTTCGTCCTGCTGAAATGGGACTCAAAGGGACATTCCACATATTGCTATTTGCCCCCAAAATACTCATTCGTGTTTTTAATGCATTATTTGACGAATCCGTCACAACACTATCCCCTTGTGGTGAACGTAAATTTAACGCGCTAAATTGAACGGTATAATTTTGCTCACAACTTACAATAAAAGACGTGGCTGATTGACCTCGAAAAGTTGCAGGCAAATGCATCACTGGCTCAGTAAAACTCCCCATCGTACAAGCGCTTGCAAAGCTCTGTGTACTCAAAATACTGAGCAACAAAATACTGAAATATTTCATTTTGCTCTCCTCAATTACTGACATAACAAATCAATCACCTGCTTTGCATCTGATGCAGGTCTTGATCTCAAATCCAACGAGGCATGACAGCTTTTATTTCCGGGCATTTTAATCAAAAGATCATATTTATCTTGTTTTAAACCATAGAGATAAACCTTAGCTTCGCCATCGATTGGATAATATTCTGGGTCATCACCAACATAGACCTCCGTTGCTCTTTCAAAGTGATGATTTTCTGCATCGTGTAAACGTACAATCGCCATTTGTGTGTGATAAACAGGAAAATCCACATAATATCCGCGCTGATTTAAAGTAATAATTCTTTTTTTCTCAACATCTACTTTTTCATCAAGTGGCAGCTGGTTTTGATTAAAGGAAATATCATAATTCACATAAGGAATAATATTATGTACAAACATATATCCCTTATCATTTGTTTTACCCACCAATGAAGACGTCCGATATATATCTATATCTTTATAATCCCCAACATTAACCACAGCGAAAGCATTATCCACATATTTAGTTGCAGCAACATGCTTACCTAACCAAACCAAAGCCCCTTCATAAGAAGCTTGGGTATTATGAAAACGATCATTGCGATCATGAGAAACCCTCAGATCACCATAATTACTTTTATAAACTCCATAACCACTATAAGAGAAATCACTATCGCGATTGGTCACACCTATACCATAATCTAGACCTGTTTGATAATTTGAATTTTTAACATAACTCATTCGATTGATTTCACTATTATTTCGAGATGCTGAAATACTTCGTCCTTTATCAAAATAATAGTTCATTGAAAGTAAAAAACCTGAGTTTGCGTTATTTTCTAGATCCTTATAATACCCAATATTATAAGAAAACTGCTTATTGACAATTTTTGAAAATGAAAGATTGAGAATACGATTTTTTGATACATTAAAATTTTGATTTGGATAATAATCTCGTTCCACATAATTAAGATACATATTATTAAAATAAGGGATCTCATATAACCCTATATAAACCAAAGTATCGCTCTTAACCCTTTGAGAACTTAGATCACCTAAACGCCTAAAATCCTGACTATAATATTGATTGCTAATACCAAATGAATATCGACCGATTTGATTACTCAATGAAGTATTCATATTGTAACCATTTTGACCTTTATACTGGCTTAAGGTATATGAATAATCTAAAAGTCCAAATCGAGATAATGCCTGAGTCCATAAAAAGCTATAATTTTTTGCTTCTTCACTATATGAAAGTGTCGTGCCTAATGTCGTTTTATCAGTAAGACCTCGACGATAATAGATACTTGAAAAAAACTCTCGATAATCATCATTTTGATCTGAATAGTTATAACGGATTTTACCTAAAGAAATGTTGTATTCATCAAGCTTAGGTTTAAGCAGACGGTTATTAATATAAACAGGAAAACTTTGAACAGTCCTATTTCCCAATATATCTTCCACGACAATTTGTGCAGTTCCGCCTTGCTGAATTGATGCACCCGACTGTATCGAGTAATTTCCAGGTAACACTTTTTGCCGATAGAGTTGCACCCCATTGATATACAAATCAACTGTAGAAGGTAAAGTTGCACTACCATTCAATGCTGGGACATTCCAATAGATAAAATCTGGTCTTTCAGTAAAGTTGGTGCCAAAGCTCAATCCACCAAACCGAAATGATGAAAGCTGTGTATTAAAAGTAGTAATGGTATCCCCGATCACTAAGCGTGAAAAATGATTCGGAAATTCAAAACTCAAGGACGTGTCCAGCCGTATTAGATGATCATCACTGGCTTTTTCTTTATAAAACAAGCCATTTTTAAACATCCAATAATCTTTAAAAATACCCAACTCTGTCATCGCATTGAACTGATGACTGCTATTATCTTGATTATAAAATGTATTGTAGTTAAGGAAACCACCAAAATTAGCCTTCACAGGCATTAACACCTGCGAGCCAAAGTTTTGATCATTAAAAAAATGTCCAGGTGCATTGATTTTAATTGCTTGCAAACCATCATCTTTTTCAGAACTAAATTCATTCCCCGAAACCAAGCAAAACTCTTTTTTGTCACTCCGATTTTTTAATGCCTCTTTTTTAATCCCCAAATGTTCAAGCACATTACATTCAACATAATTTTTACCGTCCTCTACAAACATCAAGCTATCTGTTTGACGATCCACCCCATTGATCCATAGATTCATCAATACAATATGCTGTTCCGCTTCTGCATACGCGATGATACATATAAAAAAACTACTAAGAGGAAAAACATCTTTGAGTTTTAACATCACACTAACCTCCTAATTGATATTCAAGAGGTATTCCATTTTTCATTTTATCTGTTTCAATAATGGCTTTATATCGTCTCAAATCACTCAAATTAATTTGACCTAGGTTAAAAACCCAGTTACTTCCTTTGAGTAAATATTTCATATCATTATTTTCAACAACCTTTTTACCATGATTATCTAAAATAGTAATTTTTAATATTTGAATATGTGATAGAGCATTGTTTTTAATATTCAAACTCAAGTGATTATTACTATACTGTGTAGTTATTTTAATATTTACACTATCCTGCTTCCCCAAAAAAAGTGGCAATGAGATATTAAATAAAAAATTCATAGTTGAAGCCTTTACTACAGGTGCAACTTCTTTAAATGTAATACGGTAAGTTTGTTCATCTGTGAGATTCATCGCACGAATAGGTTGAGTAAACCCGATACGGACGATTTGTTTTTTTCCGGGTAAAATAACAAAGTTTTTAGGGTTAATAATCAGATCATCACCAACATTTTCATATTGATCAATGCCATTTTCATCTTGTGTCCATTTTACCGCAGACATTTCAAATATTTTTTCTGTTTTAATATCTTTTGATTCCATGACCACAGTTACACTTCGTTGATTCATTTTTTCATCAAGATAAAGCTGTATCGGTGATATCTGCAATCCAGCAAAACTTAGATTTGAAAAAATAAGCAATAACGACACTAAAGCGAAATTTTTCATAATTCTGCCTGTTTCATTTTATTTAGAAGTTATTCATTAATAACGTAAGTGGGATAGTTTTTAAAAACTATCCCACTTAGTGATACTCTAGAAATAAACTGCAATATTATAATTTTCTTTATATGTTCCAGCCGGTTTAGAAATACCAACAGCAGTATTAGTGACAGAAACCGTATATTGAGAACCGGTAAAGGATCTAGGAATATTTTGATATTCCTGATTTAAATCATAATTCACGCCACCATTACCTGTTGTTGTAATATTGAGTGGAATACTAAAAATAGTCCCATTTTCTGAATATCGTGCATTACTATTATTATCAGTCGTCAGTTTCATTTTATACTGGGCATTCGATTTAACATTGAAAGTGCCTGTACCTGTTCCGCCATCAGCAAAAGTGATGTCATCTGTTTCGACCTGCAATTCACATAATGTTGGCACAGTCACATAAATTGGAATCTGACCGCTACATGTTTCTGTACCACGCCCAGAACCACAATTAGATCCCCCTGTTTGTGTTCCTCCCCCCTGATGGGCACCCCCCTGGTTATTGCTTCCACCTGGTTTTGCAGCAGATAAATCTTCTGCAAAAACCGCTGTTGAACTTGTTCCTAAAATCAATATAGAAAGCGCAGTTTTGATAAATTTAGACATAAGAATCCCCTTTTTTATGTTCATCATGATTATTTACGTGACATTTTCCCCATATAACTCAAAGATTAAATTTGAATTAATTTTAGCCACGAATTAATTATATCAACGATATGAGTGTTTTTTGATCGACTGACTTTTCACATAATGTTTCTTTTAAACTTACACACCGAATTAATTATATGTTTTAATAGTATTTATTAATTTTTTTTATTAATGATATTTTTGTCAATCACCAATTCTTGTGAATTTTACTTCTAAATTTTTTATTATATGTTTCAATAATTTATTATTTTTCACGGTTTTTTGAGATCAACAACTTTTACATTTCATTACACTTACTTTATTCAAGATTAACTGTTTGAAAAATTTAATCTTATTTTTTAGTATAAAAATATATTAATTATGTCAACTCCGACACAAAAAAGAAAACCCGCAAAATGCGGGTTTTCTTTTTCAAAAACTAAAAATTAGTTTTTAGTTTTATCAACGATTTTGTTCGCTTGGATCCAAGGCATCATCGCACGAAGTTTTTCACCTGTTACTTCGATACCGTGAGCAGCGTTTTGACGGCGACGAGCAGTCATAGATGGGTAGTTAAGCGCACCTTCTTGGATGAACATTTTTGCATATTCACCAGATTGGATACGTTTAAGTGCATTACGCATAGCTTCACGTGATTGTTCGTTGATTACTTCAACGCCAGTTACGTATTCGCCATATTCAGCATTGTTAGATACTGAATAGTTCATGTCCGCGATACCGCCTTCAAACATCAAATCAACGATCAATTTAAGTTCGTGTAAGCATTCGAAGTAAGCCATTTCTGGAGCATAACCAGCTTCAACAAGAGTTTCGAAGCCCATTTTAACCAATTCAACAGCACCACCACAAAGAACTGCTTGCTCACCGAATAAGTCAGTTTCAGTTTCTTCACGGAATGAAGTTTCGATGATACCTGTACGACCACCACCTACGCCAGAAGCGTAAGAAAGTGCTACGTTACGTGCATTACCAGAAGCATCTTGATGTACAGCGATAAGATCAGGAACACCTGAACCACGTTGGTATTCTGAACGAACTGTATGACCAGGAGCTTTAGGCGCAACCATAATTACGTCTAAATCTTTACGTGGAACAACTTGGTTATAAAGGATTGAAAAACCATGAGCAAATGCAAGTGTTGCACCTTCTTTGATGTTTGGCTCAATCACGTCACGGTAAAGTTGTGCTTGGAATTCATCTGGAGTCAAAATCATAACCAAGTCAGCTTGAGCTACAGCAGCAGGAACTTCAGCCACTTTAAGGCCAGAATTTTCTGCTTTTTTCCAAGATGCTGAGCTAGCACGTAAACCAACTGTTACGTCTACGCCAGAATCTTTAAGGTTTAATGCATGTGCATGACCTTGTGAACCGTAACCAATGATTGCTACTTTTTTGCCTTGGATGATAGATAAGTCACAATCTTTATCGTAAAAAATTTGCATTGTTGTCTCCGCTAAAATGCTTTTTTCTTTCGGAATGACTAAAATGTTTTTCTGTAAATTTTAGCCATTCCCCTCTATCAAAGTAGAGGTATGAAAGGTATGAAAATTAAATGGTTAAAACTTTTTCGCCACGGGCGATACCAGATACGCCAGAACGAACGACCTCTAGAATGGTGTTTTCAGCCAGAGCGTCAATAAAACCATCTATTTTCTCTGTTGTCCCTGCAATTTGAATTGTATACGTTGTTGGCGTTACATCAACAATTTGAGCACGGAATATATCTGATGTGCGTTTGATTTCAGCACGAGCAGAACCCAATGCTTTCACCTTGATTAACATCAATTCACGCTCAATATGTGCGCCTTCAGATAAATCTACAACCTTTACAACTTCAACAAGTTTATTGAGTTGCTTGGTAATTTGTTCAATCTTGTGTTCATTACCATATGTCGTCAAAGTCAGACGCGAAAGCGTAGGATCTTCAGTCGGTGCAACGTTTAAGGTTTCAATGTTATAACCACGTTGTGAAAACAACCCGACTAAACGAGAAAGCGCACCTGCTTCGTTTTCAACGAGTACAGAAATAATGTGTCTCATGAAGTACGCTCCCCTTTGCTTAACCACATATCCTGCATAGATTGACCTGCAATCAACATTGGATATACATGTTCTGTACGATCAACCATGACGTTGATAAATACACATTTATCGTTGATTGCCATAGCTTCAGCAAGCTTAGACTCAAGCTCATCAGCATGATCAATCTGGATACCTACGTGACCATAAGCTTCCATCAATTTTGCAAAATCCGGTAATGACTCTACATAAGAACTAGAATGACGACCTTCATAGTTCATATCTTGCCATTGTTTTACCATACCCAAAGCACGGTTGTTTAAGCATAGAATTTTTACATTTAAGCCATATTGCTTACATGTAGAAAGCTCTTGGATACACATCTGAATCGATGCTTCACCTGTAATACAAACCACTTGCTGATCTGGGAATGCAAGCTTCGCAGCCATTGCATAAGGCAAGCCCACACCCATCGTACCTAGACCACCAGAGTTGATCCATTGACGAGGACGCGTATATTTATAATAAAGCGCGCCAAACATTTGGTGCTGACCCACATCCGAAGTGATGATCGCTTGGCTATTGGTAATTTTATCTAAAGCTTCAACAACTTGTTGTGGCTTCATTACACCATTTTGACCTGCTTCATATTTCAAACCATGGACTTTGCGCCATTCATTGATTTGTGACCACCAAGCATCCAACGCTTCTGGGTTTGGTTTTGAAACATTCATTTGTTTCAATTGAACCAACATTTCTTGAAGAACAGGTTCAACCGCACCTACGATTGGAATGTGCGCCATGATGGTTTTTGAAATCGTTGCTGGATCGACATCAATATGAATCACTTTTGCATTTGGACAGAATTTTGCAGGATTGTTGGTTACACGGTCATCGAAACGTGCGCCAATTGCTAAAATCACATCCGCATTATGCATCGTCATATTGGCTTCATATGTACCATGCATACCCAACATACCGATAAATTGAGGGTCATTACCTGGGAAACCGCCCAAGCCCATCAATGTATTGGTTACTGGATAATTTAAAAGATGTGCAATTTCAGTTAATAATTCTGAAGCATTGCCTTGTACAACACCGCCACCCGTATAAATAATCGGACGTTTTGCATTTACAAGTTCTTCGATCGCTTTACGAATCTGACCAGAATGCCCACGATGAGGTGGTTGGTAAGAACGCATCTTCACTTTTTCTGGGTATTCGTAAGCAAATTTCTCTGCTGGATTGGTTGCATCTTTTGGAATATCAACAACAACTGGACCAGGACGACCACTAGAAGCGATATAAAATGCCTTTTTAATCACGGCAGGAATTTCGCTTGCGTGACGAATTTGGAAGCTGTGTTTTACGATTGGACGTGAAACACCGACCATATCTGTTTCTTGGAATGCATCTTCACCAATCAGATGCGAAGCAACCTGACCAGACAAAATCACCATTGGGATTGAGTCCATATATGCAGTTGCAATCGGAGTAACTGTATTGGTTGCACCAGGACCTGAAGTGACTAGCACGACGCCTGTTTTACCAGTGACGCGAGAATAGGCATCAGCCATATGACCAGCAGCTTGCTCGTGACGCACTAGATAATGATTAATTTTATCTTGTTTAAATAGCGCATCGTAAATATGGAGTACTGCGCCGCCTGGATATCCAAAAACATGTTCAACGCCTTCGTCCGCCAATGCGCGAACAAGCATTTCACCACCAGATAAAAGTTCCAACGTATTCACCCTATCTTTATATTCCACGACATTATGGGAGACATAATGCGTGCATTCATTCATTGATTGCGTGCTCTGTTATAGCACACATGCTCAGTAGTTTTGCAGCAATAATTAATTTTTTGATTACATAGCTGTTTAAGCTACATTAACAACGAAAGTATGTTGGGATAAACATACTTTAGTAAGGGGCATTTTCTCGGCTTAGAGAAAATGGTACTGCTCGCATCGCTATTTATTCGAAGGGTGATCGAATAAAAACAACAAAACTAAAACATGCATTTTTGTAGTAAAAAGCACTATTGTCAAGCATTAGTACACGCTTTTTATTGATTATTTAACAAACGATGTTTTTTTAAACCATTCCTTTTTTTTAATGCATTTATAAAAAATATTTCAATGACTTATAAATAAATAAATTTCAGTAAGAAATCCTTTCCTCGCCTGCAAATTTGGTTAAAATAAAATCATTCAATATTTTTGCTGTACGACGACGATTTTTTTCAATTTTGTTTCTATTTTTTAAATTTTTTTTTGTTTTTTGGGGTGTGTAATGCTGCAAAACCATTTTTCTGCTAAATATTCATTATCAATATTTTTTGTGATCTATTTCATATTTTGTTCAACTTCAAGTTTTGCAGAGGATTTTTATAAGTGGGTCGATGCCAACGGCTCTACACATTATACCCGCACCCCACCACCTAAAAATATTCGTCATAAAACGGTCGTGGAAACCTATGGCTGGAAAACACCAACCAATGCACCTTCACAAAGTCCTGTCCCTACAAATAATCAAACCTTCAATCATCCCGATGGCGCAATTGCACCTGAAACATCACAAAATAATCCTGCAACTCATCAAATGCCTGAACCTGCACTTGCACCTGCCACAACATTACCGAATACAGCCCCCGCTCCAAGCTCAAAAACATTCCCCCATACATCTGTTTCACCTGTCATGAATTGATCCAACAAATGACGAAAATATCCAGATAATTTCGCATTTTTTATCTTTCTACATTTTTTTGATAAATAAGCTCGTCGCAAAATTCACTTTTAGGTGTATTTTGCGCTATGCTGTAGGGCTAATTTTTTAACCATTGTTCTTATATACCTAAAGTTTATGACTACTCCTCACATTGACCCAGAATATCAAGCAAGTGCGATTGAGCCGACAGTCCAAAAAGACTGGGATGATCGCAAATCTTTTAAAGTTGCCGACACAGTTGAAGGTAAGCATCGTTATATCCTATCGATGTTCCCTTACCCAAGCGGCAAACTGCATATGGGTCATGTGCGTAACTACACCATTGGTGATGTAATCAGCCGTTTTTACCGTCTAAAAGGTGAATCAGTGTTGCAACCAATGGGTTGGGATGCGTTCGGTCTTCCTGCTGAAAATGCAGCGATTGCGCATAAAGTCGCTCCTGCAAAATGGACATTTGAAAATATCGCTTATATGCGTGACCAATTGAAAAAATTAGGTCTTTCTGTCGATTGGGATCGCGAACTTGCGACTTGCACACCTGAGTATTATCACTGGGAACAATGGTTATTCGTACAGCTGTATAAAAAAGGTCTGATCTATCGCAAGCTTTCTACTGTGAACTGGGATCCAGTTGACCAAACAGTACTTGCCAATGAACAAGTTGAAAATGGTCGTGGTTGGCGTTCAGGTGCATTGGTTGAAAAACGTGATATTCCAATGTACTACTTCCGCATCACTGATTATGCGCAAGAGTTATTGGATGATCTTGATACCTTAAAAGACGGTTGGCCACAACAAGTCTTGACCATGCAACGTAACTGGATTGGTCGTTCTCAAGGGATGGAAATCACTTTCCCTTCTGCAAATCCTGAAGTATATGCAGATGGTTTAACTGTATTTACAACACGTGCCGATACTTTGATGGGTGTGACTTATGTTGCTGTTGCAGCAGAACATCCTATGGCGCTTAAGGCTGCTGAAACCAATCCTGAACTTAAAGCATTTATCGAAGAATGCCGCATGGGTTCTGTGGCAGAAGCTGATCTTGCGACTGCCGAGAAAAAAGGCATGGCAACAGGTCTTTCTGTTAAGCATCCTGTAACGGGTCAAGAAGTTCCAGTTTGGATTGCAAACTACGTCTTGATGTCATACGGTTCAGGCGCAGTTATGGCGGTTCCTGCACATGATGAACGTGATTTCGAATTTGCCAACAAATACCATTTGCCAATCAAACAAGTGATTGATGCCAAGGGTGCTGACGATGCAGATTATGATGCGAGCCAATGGCAAGAATGGTACGGTTCTAAAGCGGGTAAATTGGTTAACTCAGCAGAGTTTGATGGCTTAGATTTACAAGGTGCCTATGATGCATTCTTGGCTAAACTTGAACCTCAATCTTTAGCAAATAGTAAAGTTCAATTCCGTTTACGTGACTGGGGTGTTTCTCGTCAACGTTACTGGGGTTGTCCAATTCCGATGATCAACTGTGAAAAATGTGGACAAGTTCCAGTTCCAGAAGATCAACTTCCAGTGATTTTACCAACTGATGTTGTGCCAGATGGCTCAGGCAATCCTTTAAATAAAATGCCTGAATTTTATCAAACCACTTGCCCATGCTGTGGTGGCGAAGCACGTCGTGAAACCGATACTTTAGACACTTTTGTAGAGTCTTCTTGGTATTACGCACGTTATGCATCACCTGATTTTACTGGCGGTATGGTACGTCCAGAAGCTGCTCAAAACTGGCTTCCAGTTGACCAATATATCGGTGGTGTAGAACACGCAATCTTGCATTTACTTTATGCACGTTTCTTCCACAAATTGATGCGTGATGAAGGTGTTGTTCAAGGCAATGAACCATTTAGCAACCTCCTTACTCAAGGTATGGTTTTAGCTGATACTTTCTACCGTGAAGAAACATCTGGCAAAAAAACTTGGTTTAACCCTGCTGATATTGACCTTGAACGTGATGAAAAAGGTCGCATCATTTCAGCGAAATACCAAGGCGATGGTCAAGAAGTCGTGATCGGTGGTCAAGAGAAAATGTCGAAATCGAAAAACAACGGTATCGATCCTCAAGCGATTATTGATCAATACGGCGCAGATACTGCACGTGTCTTTATGATGTTTGCTGCTCCACCAGATCAATCTTTAGAATGGTCTGATGCAGGTGTTGAGGGCTCTAACCGTTTCTTGAAACGTGTTTGGCGTTTGGCTTTTGCATACCTTGAAAAAGGCAATCAAACTGCACAAATCGACAAAGCTTCGCTTTCAAAAGAAGCGCAAGATTTACGTCGTAAAACACATGAAACCATTCAAAAAGTGGGTGATGACATTGAACGTCGTCATGCATTCAATACTGCAATTGCAGCATTGATGGAATTGCTCAATGCAACATCTAAGTTTGAAGCAAAATCTGACAATGACGCTGCTGTAGAACGTGAAGCGATTGTGACTTTATTGACTTTACTTGCTCCATTTGCACCACACGTAAGCCAAACTTTATTGGCTGAGTTTGGTCAAGATTTAACGCAAGTTCTATTCCCTGAAGTTGACGAATCTGCATTGACACGTAACACTCAAACAATCGTGGTACAGGTGAATGGTAAACTTCGTGGTAAATTAGAAGTTGCAGTCGATATCGCTAAAGATCAGTTACTTGCACAAGCGAAAGCTTTGCCAGAAGTTCAACAGTTCTTGACAGGTCCGACCAAGAAAGAAATCGTGGTACCAAACAAATTAGTTAACTTGGTGGTTTAAAAACCACAGCGTTACTTCTTTTTATGTAGAAGGTTGGGATGAGGAATCTTTTATCAAAGAACCTCTCCCTCGCCCCGCTTATCCAAGAGTGGGAACTAAAAGCCTACAAAGCGCGTTGTCAGCAACGCGCTTTATCTTTAAAATGGCAACATTAAAAATTATTCAATTTACTGATCGTTTCGAGTAAATATCCAAGAGGAATAAACATGCACTTAGTCCAACGTGTGGCTGCGGTTATTTTAACTTTAGGTTTAAGCGCAGGTTTAGTCGGTTGTGGTTTCCATCTTAAAGGAACAAATCCGACGGCGACCCCTCTGATTTATACAAAATTAAATTTGCAATTGCCACGCAATGCTGAAGATCTAGAAACCAAACTCAGTGTTTATTTGACTGCTGCTGGTGTGCAACTCAGCCACAATCCTGACGCTTATGTACTGCGTGTTCTCAACTATCAACCGATTCGTCACGAATTAAATGGTCAGTTGGTTGAAACATTGCTTCGTTTGACTGTGACTTTCCAAATTGAAGATCAGCAAGGCAATCCTGTGACTGAACCACGTACTTTGACCGCTTCTCGTAGTTATCAATATGACGTAGCAACAGTCAACACAGACGATCAGCAAAATGCTTATTTACAACAAATTTTGATTGACGATATCGCTCAACAGATTACTCGTCAGATTTCAGCAAACCGTTTACCTAAAGCGAAAATTAACGCTACTGTTCCAGTTACGCCACAAACTCGATAGTTTTTTAAATTTAGGTTAGTCATACTGCTCAAATGAAACTCGATTATTTACAAGCAATTAAACGTGTCGATGAAGCTCGTGGCGCATGGATTATGCATGGTCAAGAGCCTTTGCTTGAGCAGAATTTGTTGGATGCCTTTCGAAAAAGCTGGCAAAACCATTCAATTGAAAGACAACGTTATGATTTAAACAATGTCGGTGAATGGAAAAATGTTTTCAATGCCTTAAATAGTTTATCGCTATTTTCAGAGCATTTAGCCATCGAAGTTCATGGCAATATCAAACCTGATGCCAATGCGCTCAAACAACTCAAACAATATATTCAGCACAATGAACACAACTTGCTTTTGGTGATTATGCCAAAGCAAGATTCAAGCAGTTTAAAATCCAGTTTCTTTCAAACGGTTGAAGCCAATGGCGTGGTTGTACCGCTAACGGCTCATTATCCACAAGATCGACAACGGATTTTAAGTCTTGAAGCTGAAAAAATTGGTGTGCAATTACAACAAGACGCATGGACATGGCTTGAACAACACCATGAACACAATATGTTGGCAGCCAAAAATAGTTTGATGCGTGTTGCCGATACCTTTCCAGACTTAAGTAGCATCGGCATAGAACAATTAAAGGCGTGCCTTCAAGACCAATCACGCTATAGCACTTTTGATCTCAGTGATAGTTTGATTCAGGGCAATTTATCGCAGTCGATTAAAATTTTTCAATATCTGATCGAGTCTGGTGAGCCTTCTAGCCTGATTTTATGGACAATCAGTAAAGAAATGCGTTTGTTAATGCAGCTTTTTGAGCAACCACAAAATGCATTACAAATTGGTATTTGGAAAAACAAAGTGTCGAGCTATCAACAAGCACTGCGACGACTAAACCCACAACAATTTTTATCATGGCCTGCTCTACTTTTAAGAATTGATGCCTCAATCAAAGGCATGAGCAATGAAAATCCAAATCATCTAATACAGCAAGCCATTGCAGAACTCTGCGGAAAAACATTATTCTTAAGTTAAATTATCATTGTATAAAGTGAATATATAGAATAATTCTCATTTAGTTCACACTCTATCCTTATTTCAATTTTATACTTTGCCTATTATTCATCATCTGCTTGAACGAAAGACGATTATGCCAAAAATAAAACCTGCCAAAGCGATCATCATCGTTATTTGTATCGCGATTATTGCAGCCCTCAGTTGGCTGTTTTTAAAACCTAAAAAGGATCAACCGCAATATATTACCTCTGAAGTTACACGAGGTGATTTAGAAAATACCGTATTGGCAACAGGGACACTCGATGCAACCAAATTGGTGAGTGTCGGTGCTCAGGTATCTGGTCAGGTTAAAAAAATGTATGTTCAGCTGGGTGATGAAGTTAAACAAGGTCAGCTAATTGCACAAATTGATTCGATTACACAAGAAAATAGTTTAAAAACTGCCGAAGCCAATATCAAAAATCTGGAAGCGCAGCGCTTACAACAATTGGCAAATTTAAATGAAACATCATTAAATTATCAACGCCAAAAAAGTATGTATGCACAAGATGCCGCATCTAAAGCAGATTTAGATGCAGCTGAAGCAAACTACAAGACAGCTCAAGCACAAATTAAAGCGATTGAAGCGCAAATTGAGTCTGCAAAAGTCACTAAATCGACAGCTCAAACCAATATCGGCTATACCAAAATCGTTGCACCAACCGATGGTACGATTGTGGCAATCGTGACTGAAGAAGGTCAAACTGTAAACGCCAACCAAAGTGCGCCAACGATTGTTAAAATTGCAAAATTGCAAAATATGACGATCAAAGCACAGGTCAGTGAAGCAGATATTATGAAAGTTGAGAAAGGACAAAAAGTTTATTTCACAACTTTAGGTGATGAATCAAAACGTTATGCGACTTTACGTCAAATTGAGCCTGCTCCAGATTCAATTTCATCAGAATCAAGTACATCATCAAACTCTTCTAGTAGCAGCTCTTCAACAGCGATTTATTATAATGCCTTATTCGATGTACCAAATACTGACGGTAAATTGCGTATCGATATGACGGCTCAAGTCTATATCGTGCTTAATTCTGCTGAAAATGCTTTACTTGTTCCATCTTCGGCTATTTCAACTCGTCCTGCCAATGCAAGAAATAAATCTAACACTTCGAATGCAAACCAAGCAGCATCTACACCAAGAAGCTCAGAAAAAACCAATGCACCTCGTTTAGAACGCTTAAATCTAAGTGCTGAACAAAAACAACTTATTGAGCAAGGTAAAGCGAGTTTAGGTGTGGTTCGTGTTTTACAAGCAGATGGTTCAGCAGCCCCTAAACAAATTTTGATTGGCATCAATAACCGTGTAAATGCGCAAGTGTTAGCTGGCTTAAAACAAGGTGATCAAGTGGTGATTGCCGATAGTTCAGACACATCTGCTGCAACTGCAAATAGTGGTAATAAACGCCGTAATGGTCCACCAATGGGAATGTAAGCATGACGACTCAGCAAGCAATGCTAGAAGTCAGCAATCTGGTTCGAGAGTTCCCTGCTGGTGATAGCACTGTCCAAATTTTAAAAAACATTGATTTGACCATCTACGAAGGTGAATTGGTTGCCATCGTAGGTCAATCTGGTTCTGGTAAATCGACCCTAATGAATATCTTAGGCTGTCTCGATAAACCAACCAGTGGTAGCTATAAAGTCAATGGTCAAGAAACAGGTGAATTGGAACCCGATGATCTCGCCAAATTACGCCGGGAATACTTTGGTTTTATTTTCCAACGTTATCATTTGCTTGGCGATTTGACTGCCGATGGTAATGTCGAAGTTCCAGCAGTTTATGCAGGTGTTGCACCTGCAGAACGTAAACAACGTGCGACTGCACTGTTGACCGAACTTGGCTTGGGTTCTAAAACCCAAAACAGACCAAGCCAATTATCAGGTGGTCAACAACAACGTGTTTCGATCGCACGTGCTTTGATGAATGGTGGTGACGTTATTTTAGCCGATGAGCCAACAGGTGCACTCGACAAAAATAGCGGTGTTGAAGTGATGCGTATTTTACGTGAACTCAATACCGCAGGACATACCATTATCTTGGTGACACATGATATGAATGTTGCAAAAAATGCAACACGTATCATCGAAATCAGTGATGGCTCGATCATTAGTGACAAGCCAAACGTTCAAGCTGAATTGGTTACATCACAACCTGATCCTGATGCAGCTCCTGCGATTAGCACCAAACAAGAAAAAACCAAGTCTATTTCCAGATGGCGATCAACTCTGGACCGCTTAAATGAAGCATTCCGAATGGCATTGTTATCAATGAATGCGCATCGTATGCGAACATTCTTGACTATGCTTGGGATTATCATTGGTATTGCTTCCGTCGTTACAGTCGTAGCGCTAGGGAATGGCTCATCGCAACAGATCTTAAAAAATATTAGTAGTTTAGGTACCAATACCATTACAGTATTTCAGGGGCGTGGATTTGGTGATAACTCGAAAACAGCCAGTTTCAAAACCTTAGTTCCGAGTGATGCAGATGCTTTGGCAACTCAGCCCTATGTATCTGCCGTTAGTCCGATGGTCAGCACGTCTAAAACCATTCGCTATCAACAAAATGAAGCGAGTGCCACCATCAATGGGGTCGGCAACGATTATTTTGATGTTAAAGGTTTAGTTTTTAAAGATGGTCAATCATTTGACCAACAAAGTGTCAATGATCGAACTCAAGATGTTGTCATTGATACCAATACTAAAAAGCAGTTTTTTAGTGATACCAATCCAATTGGTCAAGTTGTACTTTTAGGCAGTGTTCCTGCTCGAATCATTGGCATCGTCGAACCACAAAACAGTGCAATGGGTTCTGATGATACTTTGAATGTTTATATGCCTTATACAACCGTTATGAGTCGTATGCTGGGTCAAGCCAATGTCCGAAATATTATTGTTCGTATCAATGATAAATATTCGACCAGTGCTGCTGAAAATGCTGTGGTGAACTTATTGACTTTACGTCATGGTCAACAAGATATTTTTACGATGAACAGTGACAGTATTCGTCAAACCATCGAAAAAACCACCAGTACCATGACCTTATTGGTTTCTGCTATTGCGGTGATTTCGCTTATCGTGGGCGGGATTGGCGTGATGAATATTATGTTGGTTTCTGTGACTGAACGTACTCAAGAAATCGGGGTGCGTATGGCCGTTGGTGCTCGTCAAAGTGATATTTTACAGCAATTTTTGATTGAAGCGATTTTGGTCTGTATCCTCGGCGGTATCTTGGGAGTGTTACTCTCACTCGGTATTGGACAGCTCATTGGCCATTTCGCCAAAGGTTCATTTGAAATGGCATATTCGACAACGTCTATTGTTGCCGCATTTGTATGTTCAACATTGATCGGAGTGGCATTTGGATTTATACCAGCACGAAATGCAGCACAGCTCGACCCAGTCGATGCACTTTCACGAGAATAAGGATCAGATTATGCAGAATCATTTTACAAAGCTATTTACTGCCCTGTTTCTTGGTAGCACTCTGGTGGGATGTGCGGCAGTGGTCAAAACACCTTATGAATCACCTAAAGTTATTACGCCAGCAAATTTTGCTTATGACAAATCAAAAGCAAATCAGCTGCATGCTGATCTCTATGCCGATCGTTGGTGGACGCTGTTTGGCGATCAACAACTGAATCAATTGGTTGATCAAGTTTTGGCACAAAACACAGATTTATCAGTTGCAGGGATCAATTTGCAACAAGCCCGTTTAAAAGCAGGCTTAGCAAGAGATCAACAATTGCCTCAAGTCAGTGCTGGTGCATCAACTGGGCATAGCATCAATCTAGGTTCAGGCAATGATGCCTCTAAAGGTGTTTCGCTCGATGCAGGTGTAAGTTATGAACTTGATCTGTTTGGTAAACTGGCTCGCCAAACAGATGCCGCAAAATGGGAAGCATTGGCAACTGAACAAGATTTGCAAGCAACAGGTCAAAGCCTGATTGGAACGACTGCACAGCTGTATTGGCAATTGGGTTATCTCAACGAACGCTACACGACAGCTGCGCAAAGCTTAGCAACATCACAAAAGCTGTATGATTTGGTTAAAACACAATATAAAGCTGGGGCTGTATCTGGACTCGATCTCACTCAAGCTGAACAATCTGTACAAAGCCAAAAAGCAACTTTAAGTCAAATTGATCAGCAACGTGTCGAAGCACGTACTGCTTTGGCGGTGCTATTGCAAATCCCAATTCAACAATTAAATATCCAAGAACCAAAACGTTTGCCCGATATTCGATTGCCGAATATAGATGCTGGATTACCTGCTGATATTTTGTCTCGTCGTCCAGATCTACAAGCATCTGAACTGCGTTTACGTGAAACATTGGCAAATAAAGATGCGACCAAAGCCAGTTATTATCCATCGATCAGTCTTACGGGTAGTTTAGGATCGAGTAGCACTTCACTGACTGAACTTGTAAAAAATCCAGCCTTAGCACTTGGTGCAAGTCTAAGTCTGCCATTTTTACAATACAATCAAATGCAAAAAAATCTGAAAATTAGTGACTTAGATTATCAAAAAGCCATTGTGCAATATCGTCAAACGCTTTATCAGGCTTTTGCTGATGTTGAAAATGCCTTATCTAATCGTACTGAGCTCGATAAGCAAGTCGCATTTCAAAAACGTAATCTTGAACTCGCTGAAAAGACTGAACACCTCAATCAAGTCCGCTATACAAACGGGGCTGTTGCTTTAAAAAACGTCTTGGATGCTCAAGAAACCACACGTAATGCTCGTTTGACTTTGATCCAAACCAAGCAAAATCAATACAAAGCTTATGTAACCTTGATGCAAGCATTGGGTGGAAGTCCGGTGAAGAATTTGCCAACTATTAATGATTAATCATTATTGTCTTGCTAGCCAAAATCTATTGGCTAGCAAGTATTAAGATATCTTTAGATCACATTTTTTAGTCTATTTTCTGTATATATTGAATTGTCCTTTACCACTCGCTACATCACAAACAGATTCAAAAATTACACCATTCTTAAGCTGATCAGTATTAATAACAATTTCATTATTATTTTTTTTGATATTAAATTAATATTTTTTCAAAATTTTAGCCTTATCTTTAATTATTAAAATTTCCCATACAATTCTAAAACCATAAAAACATCAATACAAAAATCATTATTAAAAAAAAACCAACCTATAAAAAAACTTGCCTTACTCTCTTCCCATTTAAATCATCCAAACCTTTATTTTTAAAAGAAACTCTCAAAACAGTCTTATAATGCACTGGGCTTTTTAAAATAAAATCCCCATAATCTTCTGCCATTTTATTTTTCAAAAAAAATTTATATAATGTAAAATGCAAAAGAATTAATGTAACAAAATACATAAATACAGAAAATAAAAAAAGCCCAGCATAAATATTATCAAGCATTTTGCACCTCAAAATTAAAAGTTATATAAATTAAACGGTATCACAAGTATATTTTTAGGATCAATTTTATACTGCACTCTTTTATCTTTATAAGCTATAGCATCAAAAAATTAGACTATAGAAAATAAAACAAACTTTATGAAAATGGATATTGTGTTACTAACATTCCCAAAAAAAATTCTCCATCACTAAAAAACCAATATAATAGACATTACATTTCATTAACTATCAAATATGAAATCTCACCTTAAAATCAAAAGTTAATAGTCATAATTATTTTTTTAGACCATCAAATTTATAAGCTTCTGCATCTCCTTGCCAAGGAATAATCTTTCCATCGTATGTAATTAGATCAAACTTCAAATAAACAGTTTTTCCTTCTTGAAAGCTAAAATTTTGTGTTTTACGTACAGAAGGACATCCAGAATTAAAATCAGACTATAGTTCAAAACTCTCTACTCCATTTTTAGATGAAAAAGGACGAGCTACATAAGATTCAAAATCCTCAGAATTCTGATTTTTATAAGATTTTACATTAATAAGATATTGCTTTGAATCTAGATTAGTTTTTAAATTAAATAAAATACTTGTACTCTGCTGAGTATTCCCATAAAGCAAGGAATAATTCTTATTATTTTTTATTGAAATTAATTGGGGTTTTTCAACCCACTTTAGTTTTTCAATATGTACAGGAGTATTTACTTCAACCAAATAGGTTCCTCCTTCTACATAACTTGGGATAACTGATGATTTTAATTCATAATTTTCATTTTTTAGTTTATTTTTTGGAGTGAGTTTTATTAATTTTTGATCACTGAGATATTCTAATAGCATTTTATTATCTTTATCATTTTTAGAATTTAAGGTTACAAATTTATCCTGAATATTATCTCCATATACTGGTGATATCCAAAAAACTGAATTTGGATATATCGCTTCTGTATGAAGAACACCATCACTGAGTGGCACTGCACAACTCATAGCCCAAACGTTTCCCCCAAAAACACATAGGCAAATAATGCTAAAATATTTCATCACTTTCTCTCTTTATAGAAAAATTTATTCTTTCATATATTCTAAAGCAAACACCTCTCATTTTATAAAAAATATAGAGCAGTTAAAATAACTTCGTGGTTTATAGAATCCCGCCTCTTACTATTCAAATCTTTTTTATATACAAGCCGATATATATCAAAGCCCGCAATAGCCGCAAATATCATTTATAATTTTGATTTTATAGATAAATTTATTTTCATATAAAGAAAAAATCGGCATATGAAATGCCGATTTTTAAAATATAAATGCCTAATAAAACTTAGTCATTCATCAATGAAGAACTCATACCTACAGTGTTGAAACCTGCATCTACATATAAGATTTCACCTGTGATCCCATTTGCCCAAGGTGAACAAAGGAACAATGCTGCATTACCTACATCTTCAATCGTTACATTACGTTTAAGAGGTGCAACTTGCTCATTTACATCAAGCATTTTACGGAAAGATTTAATCCCAGAAGCAGCCAAAGTACGGATTGGACCTGCTGAAATCGCATTTACACGGATACCTTCAGCACCAAGGCTTGATGCCAAATAACGCACGCCTGCTTCTAAAGACGCTTTAGCCATACCCATCACGTTGTAATTTGGCATTACACGTTCAGAACCTTGATAAGTCAATGTCAATAAACAGCCTTGGCGAGCTACAAGCAAAGGTTTTGCTGCACGAGCCATCGCAACAAAACTATAAGCACTGATGTCATGTGCAATTTTAAAGCCTTCACGATCTGTAACGTCTGTGAAGTCACCGTCTAAAGTATTTGCTGGCGCGAAACCGATAGAATGCACAACGCCATCCAAGCCATCCCAATGTTTTGCAAGTTCAGCAAATGCTTGATCAATATCAGCATCGTTTGCAACATCACAAGGAAAAACCAATTTAGAACCGAATTGTTCTGCAAAATCATCAACACGTTTTTTTAATTTTTCGTTTGGATAAGTAAAGGCAAGTTCAGCCCCTTCGCGATGTAAAGCTTGTGCAATACCAAATGCAATCGACAATTTACTAGCAATACCCGCGATTAAAAAGCGTTTACCCGCTAAAAGTCCTTGTGCCATGAATCTTTCACCTGAAAATAATTTTAAAGCATAATGCCAAGTCTTTAGACTTTAAGAAATTGCATAATGCGCCTTTTTTTGGTTGTTTGGTAAATTCATAAAAAAAAATCGCCTCAGAAGAGACGATTTTTGATGAGCATTCAGTTTAGTTACGAACCAAACCGATAATTCGAAGGAATGAAATATACATCCAAACCAAAGTCGCGAGTAAGGCAATACTACATAGCCATTCGAATGATTTTGGAGCACCTTGTGCAGCTGCATTTTCAATTAAATCGAAATCTAAAATCAGGTTCAATGAAGCTATTACAGCGATAAAAACAGCCAAGCCGATGCCAAGCCAGTTACTCTCAAAGATATATGGAATGCTTGAGCCAAATGCTAAACGCATGACTAACTGCACCACAAATACGAGACAAATCGCAATGGTCGCAGACATCACCACTGATTTAAATTTCTCAGTCGCGCGAATGATACGTGCGCGATATAAACCAAACATCACCAAAGAAGTGACAAAAGTTGCAATCAAAGCCTGAACAGGTGCGCCAGGATATTTAAATTGGAAAATCAGCGATACACCACCCAAAAATGCACCTTCAAATAATGCATAAGGAATTGCTAGTGTACGTGCCATTGTCGGTTTAAACGTAGCGATTAATGCCAATACAAAACCGCCAATACCGCCAACCAAAGCACCAATATTTGCCAAGGATAAAGCACCAGCAGGATTGCTTGCCAAAGACATTGCACAGTAAATAAAAAACGCAATACCCACGACAGCTGAAATGACCGTCAGCATGACAGATTTTTGTACTGCCCCTTGTACGGTCATCGGTTGGTTAAAATCACTATAGGTTTCAACCCGAGTCAAAATTGGATTATTACTTTGCATAAATAGCACTCTTTTATAATCTTAATTTATAGAAAAATAATAAATGGTTTCATTTTCAAATTGATGAATAATCTGCTTTATTTTGTAAGCATTGGTCATGCTAAGCTACAAAAACAGTTTAAAAAATGTTCTGTATTAACATAGCAAATTAATCAACATTAAAAAAGAGGTCATTTGACCTCTTAGATAACACGAAATAGTGGTCTATTCGTCATTATTCATAATAAAGAAATACTGACGGTAATATTTAAGTTCTGCAATCGAATCACGAATATCATCCATTGCCAAATGCGATGCATTTTTCTTTAATCCGCTCATGATTTCAGGACGCCAGCGTTTTGCAAGCTCTTTAACAGAGGATACATCGAGGTTACGATAATGGAAAAATTGTTCCATTTCAGGCATTAAACGATGTAAGAAACGGCGATCTTGGCAAATCGAGTTACCACACATTGGTGATGCTTTTGGATTAACCCATTTTTTTAAAAATTCGAGGGTTTGTTGTTCTGCATCACGTGCAGTCAATTTGCTACGACGAACGCGTTCAATCAAGCCAGATTGTCCATGTTGTTTGGTATTCCATTCATCCATGGCATTTAAGATCACATCTGATTGGTGCACCGCCAATACTGGACCTTCCGCTAAAATATTGAGGTTGTCATCCGTCACAATTGTAGCAACTTCAATAATTTGATCATTATCAGTATCAAGACCTGTCATTTCTAGGTCAATCCAAATTAAGCGGGTGTCAGGGGTGCTGCTCATATAGTGCAATCTTATTAGGCTGTAAAACATTAATAGTAGCAAATTTATTGCATCTCTGCTGTAATTCCTTGCCCCATCATGCTATTTTTGCCTTCCAAATCTAAGGTTTTTAGGATATGAATGGCTTTAATTCGTAAACGTCGTTTAACTGATCAACAAAAGCGACGTATAGAAAAACAGCATAAATCACGTCAAGAAGAACTTGACACTTCCAATGATTTAGAAGGTCTGGTTGTCCAGCATTATGGACGACAGCTCGAAGTACAAGCCCTAACTATTCCAAATCCTCACCCTGAAAAACCGATCGTTGCCACGGGTGAACCTGAACCTTTTTGGAAGCCGATTGAACTCGGAAGCGTTTGGCGTTGTCATACTCGTACCAATTTAGAATTATTGGTAACAGGTGATAAAGTCAAATGGCAAGCAGATCCCAATACAGGGCTTGGTATTATCACTGCTATACATCCTCGAACTTCCCTGTTAACCCGCCCAGACCGTTATCATAAAGTTAAACCTGTTGCAGCAAATGTCAGTCTGATTGTGATTGTTTTTGCGGTATTGCCTGAACCTGCACCAACATTGATCGACCGCTATTTGGTGGCTTGTAATGATGCCGATATTCCAGCACTTTTGGTTTTAAATAAAACAGATTTGCTCAAAGACGATGATGACCATTTACTGAAACTCGTTCAAGAATATCGAGATTTGGGTTATGAAGTCATGCTAACTCAGTCTGATGGTGATTTAACTGAGCTTAAACAACGTCTGGAAAATGAAACCGTCGCTTTTGTGGGGCAGTCTGGCGTAGGCAAAAGCTCACTAATTAATAGTATCGTTCCTGAAGCATTGCAAAAAACCAATATTATTTCTGAAAACTCAGCCTTGGGTCAGCACACGACGACTTCGACTCGTTTAATTAAAATTGGCGAAAATAGTGCGCTCATTGACTCTCCAGGGATCCGAGAGTTTGGTCTTTGGCATTTAGATTTAGAAAAAATTGATGCAGGTTTTCCTGAAATATCTGATGTGCTTGGACATTGCCAATATCGTAATTGCACACATACGCATGAGAAAAAATGTGCTTTGAAACAAGCAGTTGAAGAAAATAAAATTCTCGCTAGACGCTTAACAAGTTATCTGCGCTTGATTGATGAAATTACTGAGGCGCAACAAAAAAGTTAGTTTTTTGAATATTAGCCTTGAAGCAGTGATTTTGATCACCATATATATACGCTATACTTGAGGCAATTGTGATTGTAATTAGGTGACTTGTGGAACGTTGGTTTGAATTTATGGGGCATCACCCCTTCTTGTTTGGTATTTTAGGGGTTCTGATTGTATTGTTTTTCATTTTTGAAGGACAACGCAACGGCCGTAAAATTTCTCCACAATCGCTTGGTATTTTAGTGAAAGCTAAAAATGCGATGTTAATTGATTTACGTGATGCGAAAGATTTCCGCGAAGGTCATATCAGTGGAAGCCGTAATATCCCATACAGCCAGATTGCAAGTCATAAAGACGAGTTAAAAGCTGCTGAACGTCCAATCGTATTTATCTGTAATTTAGGTCAAGTCGCAGGTAGTGCATTACAACAAGTTGGACATTCTGATAGTTACCGTCTTGATGGTGGGATCAGCAATTGGAAAGCTCAAGGTTTACCATTAGTTAAAAGCAAATAAGCGTTAGGAGTTCGAGTTATGACAGCTGAAGTAACTGTATATTCAACCACTTTCTGTCCGTATTGTGTACGTGCAAAACAACTACTTGAACGTAAAGGCGTTGCATATAAGGAAGTTAATCTTTCTCAAGAAGCACCTGAAGTTCGTGTTGAACTTATGCAACGTACCAATCATCGAACTGTACCGCAAATTTTCATTAAAGATCAATTTATTGGCGGATTTGACCAACTCTATGCATTAGAGAAAGAAGGCAAACTCGACGACTTATTGGCATAATTTAACCCTCCTGAAATTTAAGGAAAATAAAATGAGTGAAGAACAACAAGTTCAACCACAACTTGCTTTAGAACGTATTTATACTAAAGATATTTCATTTGAAGTACCTGGGGCTAGCGTTTTTACTAAAGAGTGGGCGCCTGAACTCAATATCAATCTCTCTTCTGCTGCTGAGAAAATTGATGCAACACATTTTGAAGTGGCTTTAAAAGTTGTCGTTCAAGCACAAAATGCTGACGAAACTGCTTTTATCGTTGACGTCACTCAAGCTGGTATTTTCTTGATCGAAAATATCGAAGAAGAGCGTCTTCCATATATCCTTGGCGCATATTGCCCGAACATTTTGTTCCCATTCTTGCGTGAAGCGGTAAATGACCTTGTAACTAAAGGTAGCTTCCCTCAATTACTTCTTACTCCAATCAATTTTGATGCTGAGTTTGAAGCGAATATGCAACGTGCTCAAGAAGCTGCTGCTGAAGGTCAAGCTTAATTTAGCTTTACTATTGAAAGACCGCTTGATGCGGTCTTTTTTTTGCCTTTTTTAAAATAAATCAAATTATTTAAACTTCTTGTGCCCTTCTTTTTTGATCTCTTCCATTTTTTTGGCAAGTTTCTGTGCTTCATTAAACTTACCATCGAGCACCAATTGTCTTGCTAAATAAACTTGTTCTAATAACCTGTCTATTGTTGCACGATAAGCCAGAACTTTCGGATCATATTGGTTTAGTTGATTTAATTTTGGTGGAAGATTTACCCAACAATCAATTGTCGCATTTTTCATATGAAATAACGCAGTCAAAGCCTCATCTGCTGATTTGGCTTTTTTATATTCATTAAAATGCTGCTCAACATCTTCCATATCATAGAAACCAGCAAAACTATGTGCTGAAAATCCCAAATTGAGACTCAAAGACAGCACGATACAAGTCAATATTTTTTTCATCGTTTTAATTTTCAATTTTTAAAATCTTTTGCCTATGTCCTAATACCGGTCGCCTATTCAGCAACCTGAGCTATATATAATGCAAATCTACGGTTTTATAAAGTATTTTTTATTTTTAGGGCTATAGGCTATATTTTTTATTCAAGAATATATAGCAAACTGAGGACTTTTAAGCCTCTCGCTCATTATTTTCATAACACTGCACCCCTTCCCATCCAATGATCGCCGTTTTGCGTGCTTTGCCCCAATGATATTCACCAAAAATACCAGAGGACTGGATCACACGATGACACGGGATCAAAAATGCTACAGGGTTTGATCCTATCGCACCCCCTACTGCACGCGCAGCTTTAGGTTTGCCAATCTCTTGGGCAATTTCAGCATAAGTTGCTAACTGTCCCATGGGTATTTTCAGTAGGCTTTCCCAAACTTTAAGCTGGAAATCTGTACCCTTAAGATGCAATTTAATCTGTGATAATTCATCATGATTTGTTGAAAATATTTTTAGAGCATTGCGCTGCAATTCATCTGATTCTTCTACTAATACAGCATTTGGAAATCGTTCCATCAATGTTCCATAAGCATCTTTTCTATTTTCAATAAATGCCATAAAACAGATGCCTTTCGTGGTTGATGCGATAAGCATTTCTCCAAAAAATGTATGAGCAAATTGATAATTTATTCTTAGATGTTCGCCACCTTTTTTATACTCAGCGGGTGTCATACCTTCTATTTGTATAAACATCTCATGCAAACGACTGGAGCTTGAAAGTCCTGTCGCATGTGTTGTCTCTAGGATGCTATGTTTTTGTTTAAGTAGATTTTTGGCATATTGTAAACTGGTGTATTGCAAAAACTTTTTAGGACTAGTACCAACCCATTCACTAAATAGTTTTTGAAAATGTGTCGGACTCAAATGAATATGTGCAGCAACCTCATCCAAATTTGGTTGATCTTTAAAATGATTTTGGATGTATTCTATGGCTTGGGCAATACGCTCATATTGTAGATGCTTTTGCATTCCGTCATTCTCATCTTGCTATATCTCTACCTTAACAAGATGCTCTTCAAGATAAAATCCGAATCTTGTGTTTTCATTTTTATAAGGTTTCAAATAAAAAACCGCAATCAATGCGGTTTTAATATAATCAAACGATTAGAGTCAATTACTTATAAAGCTTATGACCTTGATCTCGAATCGCAAGTAGTTTTTTTCCTTCAAGTTTTGCTTGGTCTAATTTTCCTGCATTGACCAAAGCTTTGGTTTTATCAATTTGTGCAACCAAACTGTCTAACCCAGCTTTATAGCCTTTAACTTCAGGACTTGTATCCGCTTTTCCTATCAATTTCATCGGTGTTGATTTTTTTGAATCCAAACTCGCAGCACGCATTTGATCCAAAGCTTTATTTGCATCTTGAGCTGTTTTAGCATCATTAAATGCTTTGTAATTGGTTGCAATCGTCACCATGTTTTGCTCAAGATTGGCTGCCATTGTCACTGAACTGAGTGCAACCGAAGCAAAAATAGCACATGCTCCTAATGTTCTTTTTAACATAAATTTTCCCTTTGTTTGGCGAGTTTCACTTTCGATAAAAAGTGCTTGGCTAGATAGGATTTATAAATGAATAATATAAAAAAAAGCAACTTCTCGAGTTGCTTTTTCAAAGACGATTTGTATGAATTAATTTATCAAATTCAACGTAGAATCCTAGACTGGTTGCTGTTCTTGATTTATCGCATCCGAAATCGCTTCAACCAATTGTTGAGCGATATCTTGTTTCGATGCTTTTTCAAGCTCACGTTTTTCCATATGATATTGATCTGCAAAGAATACAATCATGGCATTTTCATCAGAAGCAAAACCAATATCAGCACGTGAAACGTCGTTACATGCAATCATATCCAGTTTTTTGGCAACCAATTTTCCAGCCGCATATTCTTCAATATTACGTGTTTCAGCAGCAAAGCCGACCATAAATGGACGTTTTTCTTGCTGTGCAATAGTTGCCACAATATCCGGGTTTTTGATCAATGAAACAGCTAACTCATCACCTGCTTTTTTGATTTTATGCTCTGCGACTTCTGCCACTCTATAGTCGGCAACCGCTGCTGTAGCAATGAAGATATCACAGCCTTTATCTAGCATTTGCATGCTTTCATCAAGCATTTGTATCGCTGAAGAGACTTTCAGGCGTTTTACCCCATTTGGCGTATCGAGTGATACAGGACCCGAAATCAAGGTCACTTTTGCACCGGCGGCATAGCATGCTGCTGCAAGTGCAAAGCCCATTTTCCCCGTACTATGATTTGAAATATAACGTACAGGGTCGATTGCTTCACGTGTCGGACCTGCTGTTATGACAACACGTTTACCCGCAAGCAAGCCAAATTTTTCAGCAATCGCACGTTGTTGTTTATGGAAATATTCCATAACTTGATAAGCCAAATCTTCAGGCTCTGGCATACGGCCAAGTCCAACATCGCCACAAGCCTGTGATCCTGATGCAGGCATGATCACATGTACGCCATCTTCTACCAAAGTTTTCAAGTTGCGCTGTGTTGCTGGTGCAGCCCACATTTGTTGATTGGTCGCAGGTGCCACCCAAACAGGTGCATTGGTTGCCAAATATAAGGTACTGAGTAAATCATCAGCCAAACCACATGCAAATTTTGCCAAAATATCGCAACTTGCAGGTGCAACCAACAGTAAATCAGCCCAACGTGCAAGCTCTATATGTCCCATACCTGATTCGGCTTCGGCATCTAACAATTCTGTATGCACAGGATGGCCAGACAAAGCTTGGAAAGTGAGTGGGGTAATAAATGCTTGTGCGCCACGTGTCATCACAACACGGACATCAAAACCAAAATCTTTTAATCGGCGAACCAAGATCGCACTTTTATATGCAGCGATACCACCAGTTACCGCGAGAATAATTTTTTTACTAGATGTCACACTGAGGTCAAAGCTCACAATCAAGTCACCTTTTTGTTGCAGTGGCGCTCACAATAGCATTAAATAATCGTTATCCCAAGCGTTCGCAAGGGAAATTTGAAAAGTAAAATAATTTTTATCTGTGAAATAAAATGCACAATTCTATAAAATTTTGGCCTGAAAATGAGCGCCCGAGAGAGCGACTATTAAGGCAAGGGGCAACGAGTCTTTCTGATGCAGAACTTTTGGCAATTTTTTTGCGATCGGGATCTCAACAACATTCAGCCGTTGAACTTTCTCGGCTTTTGATCAATCATTTTGGCGGACTCAATCCTATATTTGATGCAAGTCTTGATGATTTAAGTCAATTCCATGGTATCGGGCCGATCAAGTATTCTCAGCTTATGGCAGTCAAAGAGCTGGGCAGACGCTATTTGCAATATCATATTAACCAAAGCCAAGATTTGAGTAGTTCTGATCTCATTCAACAATATCTGCGATATGAAATGTTGGGTGAAAAACAAGAAGTCTTTGCTGTCCTGTGCTTAGATGCCGAACTCAGAAAAATTAGCTTTAAAAAACTGTTTTTTGGTTCCCTGAATTATTGTGATATTTCCATGAATCAACTGCTACGGTTTTGCTTAACCCAGCAAGCGATTCATATCGTGATCGTACACAATCATCCATTTGGCGAAGCAACACCCTCAGCACAAGATATGCAAATGACTCGTGACATTTACCGTGCTTGTCAACTGCTTGAAATGTGTTTATTGGATCATATGATCATCAGTAAAACCTGCTCTTATTCATTTGCGGAGCATGCTTTAATGGATAAACTTTAGTTGAAAATTAAAATGCGATTGACTTTATAATTTGAAACACTGAAGATCATCTCAAAAGATCATTTACGATTAGATTTACATGATAGTCCGGGAACCCAACGATACCATTAAACTGCTGTTTTCATGGCGCGGCACAATTTTACCTAAAGTTTTACCACCACTCGGTGTGGTTATGCTGATCTCAGCCATTGTCGGCGGGATAGAATATGCCGATATTTATCGTTTTCCCGAACTGCCTTTGGTTGGTTTCACCCTAATTGGGGTTGTGCTTTCGATATTTTTAGGCTTTAAAAATGGTGCATGTTATGACCGTTGGTGGGAAGCACGTAAGCTTTGGGGAAGTCTCATTGCAACTGCACGACACTATGATCGGGACTGCCGAATTTTACCGCAAGGTCGTCGTGAACGTGTGATCCAACATGTGATTGTATTTGCCAATGTTTTAAGAGATCGTTTAAGACATCAAACAGCAAATCCTATCGCATTGATTGAAACCAGTGGTATGAGCCAACAAGCGCTGACCCAACTTTATCAACATACCAATGCCCCGCAATACACCTTGAGTTTGATTCAATGGGAATTGATGCAAGCCCTTAAAGAAGGTGAAATTTCCGATATTATTTATACACAAATGAATAAATACGTCGTTGATTTGAGTATGGTGCAAACTGGCTGTGACCGTATTGCAACCACGCCCTTACCCTTTGCATATTCAGTTTTGCTCAATCGTACTGTTTATTTCTTCTGTTTTATGTTGCCGTTTAGCTTAGGTTCACTTTTGGGTCTAGCAACACCTTTACTCGTTGGGATTTTGGCTTATACCTTTTTAGGTTTAGATGCCCTAAGTTCAGAAATTGAAGAACCTTTTGGTACACAAAGCAATGACTTGCCTTTGGATGCAATGGTACGAACCATTGAAATTGAGTTACTCAGTACTTTGGGTAAACCAACGCCTCCACCGATTCAAGCGCATGACCACAATTTGCTATAACTTATTTTTAAATAAAATTTATAGCATAAAAATGATTCAAACATTTTTATGCTATTCAACAATAAAAAATCCACTGAAAAATGACAGTGGATTTTTTATTTAAAGCCTAATTTTCAATATCTCAAGCTGCATAAGCACGTTGTAAAAGCCGTTCAACATCCACTGATTTTGTATCTAACATTCCCACTACACGCCCATGAAATGCTGTATAACGCGTGTGAATAAATGCATCGGATACATAACTTGGCGCATATTGTTTCAATAAAATGGCTTGAGCTAAAATCACCAAACGACTCACCAAGCTACGCGCCATAAATTGCAAATCATCCGCACTCGATGCTGAAAATAACTTAAATAACTGCTGCAATTCATTTTGTAAAATTGGCTCGAGTGCAGCGACTTCTGCAAAGGATTGGAACAGCACTTCAATAGATTCTCTATCTCGTGAAATCGCACGTAAAACATCTAAACACATGACATTTCCAGAACCTTCCCAAATGGTATTGACAGGTGCTTCTTTAAAAATTCGTGCCAGAATGCCTGTTTCGACATAACCATTGCCACCAAATACTTCCATCATTTCCCCAGAGAGTTCGACTGTTCTTTTACAAATCCAGAATTTAGCTGCAGGTGTCATGATGCGTTTCCAAGCCACGGACAATGCATCATCCTGTTCATAACAATGCGCCAAATAAAAGGAGAGTTGTGTCGCGGCTTCTGACTCCAAAGCCAAATCACTGAGTACTGCCCGCATCAAAGGTTGTTCTGCCAAATTTTTACCGAAGGCTTTTCGTTGCCGAGTATAGGCAATACATTGCACTAAAGCTTGACGCAACATCGCACTCGAACCAACCGAACAAGTCAAACGCGTATAGTTCGCCATTTCAATAATCGTTGGAATCCCTCGCCCCGGTTCACCAATCATGATGCCCCACGCATTTTGAAACTCAACCTCAGAGCTTGAGTTACTTCGATTGCCGACTTTATCTTTTAAACGTTGCACATTCACGGCGTTTTTACTGCCATCTTGCAAAAATCTAGGCACAAAAAAACAAGCCAAACTCTCTTGTTCAGTTTTAGCCACCACCAAATGCGCATCACACATTGGCGCTGAAAAAAACCATTTATGCCCAGTGATCAAATATGCCTGCCCTCGGCCACTTTTCTCAACGGGCACAGCAAAAGTTTCATTGGCTCGGACATCTGATCCCCCTTGCTTTTCAGTCATTCCCATACCTAACCAAATCGACTTTTTCTGGGAAATCGGTAGATCACGCTCATCGTATTCACAAGAAAGGAGTTTTTCTCCTAATTGTTCCCACAAATGAGCTTCCCGCTGAATCAAAGGAATACTGCCTAAAGTCATCGCATTTGGACATAGGTTTCCACATTCAACCTGTCCGCTCAGATAAAAGCGTGCCGCCCAATCGACCCATTTTGATGGGCTCTTTGCTTCGATAAAAGGATGTGCATGTACTGCATATTGGCGGTTGAGTCCCATCCATTTGTGCCAAGCAGGATGAAATTCTAAATAATCAATGCGACGACCACGCGCGTCAAAACTATGTAGCTCTGGGGTATGTCGATTGGCGAGTTCTGCATATTCATAATATTGTTTAGATCCAATTCGCTCTCCAAAATCACGCAATTTTTGCTGGTCTTGGCTACCATATCTATTCAATATTTCATCTAATATTTGATCGCTTTCAAAAACATTATAATCTTGTAATTCATCGACTTGATTTGAGATCTGATGGGTTTGCCATGCATTCATTTTGATTTCCCAAGCTGTTGTTTTTTCCATTTCAGACCAGTATAAATGAATGTCTAGACCTTGATGTTCGGTTTTATATGAAGCAGCCAACCATACAAGTACGGCGTAAACCCCAGCAATCACGGGCAAAAATGACTCAAGATGCCCTGATTGATACTTTTGTTCGGCTTTTAAATGAAAAACCAGCCAATGCCATCACGATTCGGGAAATGACCGATATAGCAGGGATTGGGCTGGGTACTTTTTATGAATATTTTAGTAAAAAAGACGATCTCATCGCACTGATGATCCATCAACATGTCAAAAATAATGCTGAAACACTGAAAACTTATGCACAAAGCCAAACACAGTTATCCACAAAATTGAGTTGTCAGGACTATTTGGCTCAAGTGATCCATTTCCAGATCCTACAAGTTGAAGCACAACAACACTTATGGGCACAAACATTTTTATTGGAAAGGCAAATTTCAAGCATTGAAATTTATCAGAAAAGTTATGTGATGATGATTCAAATGTGGCAGAGTATTTTAGAGCCATATATTGACAATGAAACTGCGTTACAACGTCTAAGTTTGAATGTACAACGTATTTGCTACGGTTTTATCTCTCAGACTTTATTGATAGAACCTGAGTTTGCAGAATGGGAGGTTTTAGAAGAGGATATTTTGCTCGCATTAAAAGGTCTGCATTTATAATTACTTTTTAGCAGGCTTTCTTGTATGAGCAAAATAGAGCGATATACATCCCAAAATAAAAGGTACTAAAACAAATTTATAATCATCAAAGTGGTCAAAAACGCGTAAAGGATTATTACACCCTAGACTTGATCCCGTAGAAGACATGCACCCCATCCCACTCAAAAAAAGCCATATAAAAATAGCGATTAAAATTAGAATCGAACCTATGATTGTAAATAATATTTTCATCATCTCTAATCTGTAATTTAGGGTTTATTCACTTTGCAAAATAAGCATATCCTTGTTATTGCCTCACACTTGCTCTACTACGGTGACATAGCTTTTGCAAAACATAAATATCTAATGATATAAATATAAATTGCTAAATAAAAAATATTTCAAAATTTTATTAAAATTATATTATTTATATCTATAATAATATTATCACTTTATAAGCTAAAAATGTATTTATGACAAATAATTTAACAGAAAGTAAAATCATGGAAGTTCTGAACTGGTCGTATGAAAAAGCAGTCAATGGTGTTGCTGGACTCGATTCTGCTTACGATCTAGCTAGTGATTATATGAAAACCAATGACAATCTCTATAATCAAACAAATGCATTAATCAGATGGCAAAATACCAAAGCAGGAACCTCTGGATTTTTAACTGGATTAGGTGGAATTATTACTCTGCCAGTAGCTATTCCTGCAAATATCGCCAGTGTCATGTTTGTTCAAATTCGTATGATTGCTGCGATCGCTCATATGGGTGGGCATAATTTAAATGATGATCGAGTGAAATCGATTATATTTATTTGTTTAACAGGAAATGCTGCGAAAGATATCTTAAAAGATGTAGGTATTGTTGTAGGAAAAAAACTTGCTGAAAATGCAATTAAAAATATTAGTGGGAAAACAATCTATGCGATAAATAAAAAAGTTGGTTTTCGCCTATTAACTAAATTTGGTGAAAAAGGTGCAATTAATTTGGGCAAGGCTATTCCTCTATTTGGTGGAATCGTAGGTGCAACGTTTGATTCTGTCACAACGAATACTGTTGGAAATATTGCTAGGGACACATTCATCGTAAAAAAATAGTATCTATCAATAAAAAACCGCCCTTAGGCGGTTTTTTATATTTTAAATCAATTATTTCACATCAAAGCGATCGGCATTCATCACTTTATTCCACGCTGCAACAAAGTCATGTACAAATTTTTCTTTGTTGTCATCTTGCGCATATACTTCTGCATAAGAACGTAAAATTGAATTTGAACCAAAAACCAAATCCACACGTGTTGCAGTCCATTTCACTTGACCTGTTACACGATCGACGATGTTATACGAGTTTTTACCAGTCGGTTTCCATGTATTCGCCATGTCAGTCAAATTGACAAAGAAGTCATTGCTCAACACGCCTACTCGATCGGTAAACACACCATCTTTTGAATCAGCATAGTTAGCGCCAAGTACACGCATACCGCCAACCAACACCACCATTTCTGGTGCAGTTAAGCCCATCAATTGAGTGCGATCTAACAACATTTCTTCAGGTTGTACTGAATAATCTGCCTGTACGTAGTTGCGATAGCCATCATGTTTCGGCTCAAGATCTTCAAAAGAATAAACATCAGTTTGTTCTTGAGTTGCATCACCGCGTCCAGGTGTAAATGGAATACGTACATTCACACCAGCATCTTGTGCTGCTTTTTCAACGGCTGCTGTACCACCCAACACGATCAAATCAGCAATACTAACTTTTTTCACCAGCGTTGCTTGAATCTCTTCGAGTTTAGCTAAAACTGTTGCTAAACGTGCAGGCTCATTGCCTTCCCAATCTTTTTGTGGAGCAAGGCGAATACGCGCACCATTTGCACCTCCACGAAAGTCTGAACCACGATAAGTACGTGCACTATCCCATGCTGTAGTGATTAAGTCTGCAGAACTTAAACCGCTATTGAGCAATTTAACTTTTAGGCTAGCAATTTCAACATCAGATAAAGTGTAATCTACTGTTGGGATTGGATCTTGCCAGATCAAATCTTCTGCTGGAACATCAGCACCTAAATAACGTGATTTTGGACCTAAATCACGGTGAGTTAATTTAAACCATGCACGTGCAAAGACTTCTGCCAATTGATCAGGATTTTGATAGAAACGTTCAGCAATTTTACGGTATTCAGGGTCCACCTTAATGGCCATATCCGCATCTGTCATCATTGGATTACGACGTACATTTGGATTGTGGGCATCAACAGGTTTATCTTCTTCTTTGATGTTAATCGGTTCCCATTGTTTAGCTCCTGCTGGGCTTGTGGTTTTTTCCCATTCATAAGTAAACAATAAGTATAAATATTCGTTATCCCATTTGGTTGGGTGAGTTGTCCATGCACCTTCTAGACCACTGACCATGGTGTTGGGACCATTGCCTGTACCTTCTGGGTTATGCCAACCTAAGCCTTGGAATTCTACATCCGCACCTTCAACATCTTTACCGAGTTTTGCGGCATCGCCATTACCATGACATTTACCAACAGTATGTCCACCAATCGTCAATGCGACAGTTTCTTCATCGTCCATCGCCATACGGTCAAAGGTTACACGCATATCTTGTGCGGTACGTAGCGGATCTTGGACGCCATCGACCCCTTCTGGGTTGACATAGATGAGCCCCATCTGAACTGCTGCAAGTGGATTTTCCAGTGACTTACGATCTTGGTCATTTTCATAACGGTTTTTAGTTGCATCTAACCATTTGTTTTCTGAACCCCAATAAATATCTTTTTCAGGATGCCAAATATCTAGACGACCACCACCAAAACCAAACGTTTTCAGCCCTGCAACTTCATAAGACACTGTACCAGCCAAGACGATCAAATCGCCCCATGAGATTTTGTTGCCGTATTTTTTCTTGATTGGCCAAAGTAGGCGACGACCTTTATCGGTATTAACGTTATCAGGCCAACTGTTCAATGGCGCAAAACGTTGGTTACCTGTATTTGCGCCACCACGACCATCTTGCTTACGGTATGAACCTGCCAAATGCCAAGCAGTACGAACAAACATACCAATATAGCTACCATAATCTGATGGCCACCATTCTTGGCTACTATTGATCAATTCGCGGAGGTCTTGTTTGATGGCTTCAAGATCCAATGATTTAAATGCTTTGGCATAATCAAAGTCTGGATCCATAGGATTTGTTTTGTGGTCATGCTGAGAAAGAATGTCCAAATTTAGTGCATTTGGCCACCAATCATTTGAGCTGGCTACAGAAGTATTAGCACCCTCTTGATGAAATGGGCAACCTGAAGCTTGCTTATTGTTATCCATAAATTATTCTCCAAAAATCAAGTAATTTTTCACTTAAAATAGAACCGTTAATTCTTTACCTACTCTTCCAAAATAGCTGTTTTTGATGACAATCTAAAGCGGATTTAACAAATAGACATAATCGAATTAGCCAATCCAAATAAAAAATACGATCGTATTTACAACAAAATAGATTTATTCTTTTCAATTGTTATTGATAATTTAAAAACTTATCGACACATCCTTGTTTTATTGTCTACAAAATCGGATACATTTCACACTTTTCATGTATTTTCAATTTACAATTTCATAACAGGTTTCAATGATTTTGAGCCTTATTTTCCATCAAATAAAAAAAAATAGATGTAGTAATTTCAAATAACTACATCTATCCCATGTGTTTTATTTCACAGCCGATCTATTTCCATCAGCAATCAGTTTTGCTGATCAAAATAATCTTAAACAATCAAGCGTCGCCCTTCTCGCACGCAATAAAATGGGTTGAGTAATTTTGACTGTTTTTTCATGGTCAAGGTCAAATCATGCTCAGGTTGTTCTCGTGCCTCGTCCGTCAACTGGAAAGTCCGATAATGGATCGCCAATGAGCGTTTTGCATTGAGATCCAAGTGTGCTTGAAAAGCGTCCTGTGGATTCATGTGCATATAACGCATCAATTTTCTTGGCTCATAGGCTCCTATCGGTAACAATGCCACGCGTGGTGCACCTAAGCGTTGATGAATTTCTTTGAAATGTGAGGCATAGCCTGTATCCCCTGCAAAGAAACAATGCCCATGCTCAGAAATAATCGAAAATCCGCCCCAAAGCGCATAGTTTTGATCACGTAAACCACGTCCCGATCCATGCTGTGCTGGGGTATAAACCAGTTTTAGGTCATGTAACAATGCTGACTGCCACCAGTCCATTTCAATAACACGAAATTCTTTAGGCAAATAATAAGCATTGCCCAGTCCTGTATAGATCGGCATTTTAAATTTGTTGTGCAACCATCTTAAGCTTGCGATATCCATATGATCATAATGGTTATGACTTAATAAGACCGCATGGATTTCTGGCAAATCTTCGAGTGCTATGCCTGCAGGGCAAACGCGTTTCGGTCCTCGCCCTTGTTTCGGACTCACATGTTCTGCCCAAACAGGATCAGTCAAAAAGTTGTACGGTCCAATTTGCAACAATACCGTTGCATGCCCAACGAACCACACTTGCCAATCATTTTTATCAGCTTGAGGTCGATTTTGTGGCAACGCTTTTTTGACTGCAAAAAAGTCAGCATATTCTTTTTGCTTATCGACTTTCCAAGTATATGACTTGCGAAATAACAGCCATTTAAACAAATCATTACGACTTCTACCCTCTGGTTTTGGGGTCAAATTGGTAAAGCGTAAACCATTATGATTCGGGGTATGTGGCGTTATTTTAGGAGGTTTAGACCAAACATGGGACATACACTCTTCAGTCGGAATTTGAAAATGCAAAGTCTGATCTGGCAAAGGAAGTTGTTTTTCCTTTGCTTCGACCTGTTCAGTTTCTGCTGAGCTTTGTAGCTCTTGTTCATCGCGCATTTCTTTCGACATTACTACTCTAAACGTCCTTTCATTTTTTCTTGCCACACCTTTTGTGTTTGGGGCTTGATAAATAACGCCACAATCTCAGGATGGATTTGTTTAATTTTGGCTTCGATACGATTCACACAAGCCTCGATATCATCTGAAGTCAAATTGTCTTTAAACTCTAAACTCAATGACGCAATCACTTGATGTGCACCCATTTGTTCAGTCAAAACGCCATTTGCCGATTGCACAGCAAAATCATCTTGAGCGACCTGCAAAACATTATGTCTTAATTTAGGGTCTGCTGTTTCACCAAGTAATAATCCTTTAGTCTCTCTGGCTAATAAAAATGCAGATATTGCCAAAACAATCCCGATGAGGATAGATGCCACCCCATCCAAAATCGGCATGTGTAACATTTGTGCTAAGAAAATGCCGATCAATGCGATCAGCAAACCAATCAATGCGGCTGAATCTTCAAATAAAACAGTAAATGTAGTTGGATCTTTGCTGCGGCGAAATGCTTCAAAGTAGCCCAAACGCCCTTTGGTTTTCTTAAATGTTTTCAATGCCACAAACCATGAAGTTCCTTCACAAAGCATAGCAATGATCAAAACAATATAATTAACCATAGGCGAAGACATTTCTTCAGGCTGGCGAATATGTTGAATGCCCTGATAAATCGACACAATTGCACCTAAAGCAAAGACCAATAAGGCAACGATAAATGCCCAAAAATACAGTTCACGCCCATAGCCAAATGGATGCTTTGCATTTGCAGGTTGTTGTGATTTTTTTAAGCCGTGTAAAAGTAAGACTTCATTTAAAGTATCCACCACCGAGTGGATTGCTTCACTGAGCATTGCTGAACTGTTGGTTATATAAGCTGCAACAAACTTAACCAATGCAATCATCAGATTGCCTGCAAGTGCAGCATAGACAACCAGTTTGTTTGAATCCGCCATTCAATTTTGGTCCTGATATTTTATGATCAAAAACGTTCATTTATTTTTAATTTTGATCTCGTTCATTTTAACCAATCCGCCTTGCTCAGTTTTTTATTTTTTGTATGTTGATTGCATGTAGTTGTATAAATACTCGCCATTTAAAGCTTTTTATTTTTCATGGATTTTTATTTCTTTTAAATCAATGTTCCACATGAAACATTTAATAAATAAAAAGAGAGCATGTCGCTCTCTTTTTATTTTACTTTGATTTAAGTAAAAAAATTAAGCAATTTTTCGTAAATCTTGTGTCATATCTAAGTGTTTTTCTGCTTCAAAAGCAGTGTTTTTACTGATCATTTTTTTCAAATGGCGCATGTCTTTTGCTGCATTGACAGTAATACCTGCAACGATTTGATCATCATTGACACCAAACATCACAAATGAAGAATCTGCGCCTTGATCTACATCCATTTCACCACGGATATGCCAAGTTTGTGCAGCCATATCACCTACAAATTGGAAGTTGATATTCAATTGATCTGTCCAGAACCATGCTGGATTTGCTTTTGGATGTTCAACGCCCATGACATGTCGTGCAAAAATACCTGCTTGTAAGTTGGCATTTTCCCAAGTTTCGACACGGCGATAGACGCCATCGGCACGAAGCTGTGTTGCCACATCGCCTGCAGCATAAATATCGGCATTCGAGGTCTGGCAGTTTTCATTTACTTTTACCGCAAAATCCACATCTAAACTGGCTTCGATTGCAAGTTCAGCATTTGGAATAATGCCGATTCCATAAACCACAGCATCGGCAAATAACTGTTCACCATTTTCTAAAGTGATCAGTACTTCTTCACCGCGAAGTTCTGCATTTGCAACTTTTGTAGATAAGCGTACATCAATACCTTTGGCACGATGTTGTTCAAGTAAAAATTCACTTAATACTGTAGGTGAACAACGCCCCATCACCATTGGACCTTGTTCAATCACGGTCACTGAACAATCTTTAAAACGTGCTGATGACGCAAGCTCCAAACCAATCACACCACCACCAATCATGATGATGCGTTTCCCTGCTTGCAATACTGGAACAAGGGCTTGTGAATCTTCTAGATTACGTAAGGTATAAATATGTTTGCCCAAAGCATCCAAGTATGGCAAACGACGTGCAGCACCACCAGTTGCAAGTAACAACTTGTCGTAACTCAATCGCTCACCATTTGCCAATACGATGCTGTGATCTTCAGCATGGATTTTTTGCACAGCATTGCCACGAATCACATCAACATTGAGTTGTTGCAACTTTTCTGCTGATAAAATTTCAACTTTTGTGCTTTCTGGTTTTAGGATCACATCTTTGGATAATGGCGGACGCTCATAAGGCAGATGCGCTTCATCACCAACCAAGATGATTTTGCCTTCGTATTTGTTGGCACGAAGTTCTAAAATCGCGCTGGCACCTGCTTGACCAGCGCCAACGATAATGATGGTTTGAGCGCTCATATTTGATTCCTTAATCTTTCAATTCGGCAGATACAATGCCAAAACCCGCGATCCATTCACTAATCGCTTGATAGCAATGAATGGTCATGTCGTATTCACCTAACTCTGAAAATGCAGCAAATGCCGCCATCCAAGCACGTACTTCCTGACCACCACGACCACCTTCTTTGCGAATATCATCTTCGGTCATGGCTTCTAATGCTGCAAAATCAGCACGTTGAAATTTATCGAGTAAAGCCAAATCCCATTCAGGATTTAAAGGGACGGATACAGATTTGTCTCCAGCCGCTAAACGTTGACCGACTGAGATAATTTTTGCTTGGCGATTGGCACGAGATTCAGCTGTTGGATTGCGTCCACAAATCAAAAACTCTTCGACTTCTGGAGGTACTGAACCCATTTGTGGTGTCGGTGGATCATGTGACAATCCGCCTGTTCCCAAGACTAAAACGCGTTCATTTTCGAGGTTTAATGATTTGATAAATTGTCCAACTGCACGGCCCAAAGCAATGGTACGTTTAGTCGTTGGCATTGGAGCTGCCGCACCATTCACAAAAATAGGAATGGTCGGATAACGGTTTAATTGACCATTGCACAAAAAATGTAAAGGTTGAGTCACACCATGATCGGCTTGCATCCGATATGAATACGAAACATCCACACCTTCATCAAGCACTTTACGTACCAATGCGATCGCACGTGTTTCAGGAACTTGGATTTCACCGGGACCATAATCCCAATCCCCTGCCGCAGTTGCACGGATACCCACGCAAAAACTTGGCATAAGATCGTAAAAGAAACCATTAAAATGATCGGGACCAAATGAAATAATCAAGGTTGGATCATAGTCCTGAACTTGCTGAGCCAATTTTGCAAAAGTTTCACGCACTTTTAATTCTTGAGAATGGTCTTGCGGCGAAGCAAATTCCATTAAAGGGCTATGTGAAGCACAAATAAGTTTTACGGTCATGTTTGACTCCGAAACAAAGGCAGTGAGTCCTGCCTTATTAGTCCTTTACTTGAGAGATATTAGAGTCTTACTCGTCAAAAAATCCTGCACGAGGTTGACGTAAACCACGAATCCCGAGTCCACATTCAGCATTGATGAGTACACCTGTGAGTGGACGGTTATTTTGACGAGAAGCAAGCAATACATAAGAACCTGTCATATCTTCAGGCTCAGGTAAGAAGTTTAGAGGCATTCCCCTAGCGATTTTCTCAGGATCACGAGCATCGAGCAGACCAAGCTTTTCTTGACCCAATGATGCTGCACCTTTGATATTGACATTCATACCTGATGGAGCAACCGCATTCACTCGTACTTTAGGCGCAAGTTCATAGGCTAATTCTTTCATTACACCGACTCCTGCATGCTTAGATGCAGTGTAGATCGGGCCTCCGCCTGCTGAGTACAGTGCCGAATTAGACAAAGTAAATATGATAGAACCGTTAGAATCTATCAATGCATCCAAT
The DNA here is from genome assembly GCF_000368565.1 of Acinetobacter gerneri DSM 14967 = CIP 107464 = MTCC 9824. Classification (GTDB taxonomy): domain Bacteria; phylum Pseudomonadota; class Gammaproteobacteria; order Pseudomonadales; family Moraxellaceae; genus Acinetobacter; species Acinetobacter gerneri. The sequence goes on from NZ_KB849545.1 coordinate 246,703, forward strand.
GCAGCTTTCGCACCTAAAATGAGTGATTTGGTATTGATTCCCATAATCTCATCAAAGGCTTTGTCCAGTTGCTCACCCGACATATTGACGATATCCGCATAATGGTCCCAGATTCCCGCATTACCAACGAAACAATCGAGTTTTCCAAAGCGTTCAACTGTGGCATTGACTGCACGAACATTGTCAGCAAAGTTTGCAACATCACCCGCAACAGTAACAATTTTGTCCCCGAAACGTTTGTTCAATGCATCGACTTTTTCTTGTGAGCGTTGCAATACGCCGACATGTGCGCCTTCTTCTAAAAAGCGCTCGACCAAAGCCAAACCCAGACCAGAACCACCACCTGTGATCAGTGCGACTTCACCTTCAAGCCATCCCATGCTCAAGCCTCCATTTGCACAAATAAAGCCCCATCTTCAACAACAACGGGGAAGGTTTGAATAGCATCTGTCGCAGGCAAGCAAAGGGCTTGACCTGTTTTCAAACAAAAACGTGCTGAATGAAGTGGACACTCTACTGTTCCATCATCTTCAAGATAACCTTCAGACATAGAAGCATTGCCATGTGAACAGCGATCATTCATCGCAAAGAACTCACCGCCATTATTGAACACTGCCAAAGCTTCAATACCGCCAACATTACAGTCAACTTTCAGTGCTTCGCCTTCGTCCAATTCATCAATTTGACATACAAATATTTTGTTCATTAGAAAAACACACTCAAGTTATGTGAGCTATAAGTCACTTGATCTAAAGTAATTTTGCGGTTAAAGATTTGCCAACCTAAGCCATCTTCAACTTTACGGATTTTGTCCAGACGCTTGCCCACATAAATGGTCACATCTTTTTCTTTTTGCGTACGGTAAAGCAAATAGGTAACGTGGACGTCATATTCCCCAGCATTTTCAGACGGTTCGACAATCACGTTACTCACCATATGTGTCGTTCTTGAAGGAGGTTCTTCAGCCCAAGCCATACCTGTTTCAAGACGAGCAACACGGCGTTCTAACAAATGTTTGTTATCGTTAAACACCCATGTTGTCGGTGGCTCAATAGAACGACGACGATCACGTGTTTGTGCATTTGGAGTGGTACGTAAGGTATAGGAAATATCTTCTGCAAATACATCTAACCATTCACGGAATTTCCAGTCATCAAGAAGTTTTGCTTCGCGATATAAAAACTGACTAATTTCGTGTTGTAGCTCTAGACTCACCAAACTCATTTCACAAGCTCCTTCTCATATACCTCAGCTGCTTTTTCCACGTCTTCCCATTTTTCATGGATCAATAAATCAGCCCAACGACGGTACATACCACGTGCTGCTGTTTCTGAGAAAATGTAGTTGGTAATCCCCGGAATACCATCTTCACGCACTTTTTCATTACCCAAGCCCATTTCCATAATGAGTTTGTTTTTACGTGCTTTGTAGCCGCGTAAAACTTTTTGAATCTCGATCCAGTTTTCAGAGTCATCTTGTTCCAAGAAACCTGCAGGACCAAAAGCACGTGTTGCAGAGCGTTCAAACGCTTCTTTTACATCTTGAGGTGCATCTGCATCCGCAATACAAAATGCCCAAACTTCAGTTTTGTTTGGTCCACGTGGATGCCAAACACGAAGTGTCGCTGTACCGTTTAACCACGAAAGTGTTGGGAACATCGTGTTATGCCCTGCCAAACGTAAAGCACGAATTTCGCCTAAACGCTCTTTCACTTCCTCATAAGTTTCACGGAAATAATTGGCAACTTCACCATCTACCCAAACGTTTGCATCTGGTTTTTCAGTGAAGAAGAAACCTGAACCATGACCACGTGAACCATATTGGATTGCATCTTTTGCAGTTTCCCAAACAGGACGTGAGGTTTGTGCTGCACCTAATTGTTTAGAAGCCTCATCATCTGGTTTTGCACCCAAAACTTGGATCGCTGAGGCATGTGAGAACAAGGCATGGTATTGGTCAGATGCAAACTGTTCAGCTGCAAATTTCCAGTTACACTCGATTTCCCATTTGTGAACACCACCGATGATTTGAGTACCACCCGGACGACGATCTAGTACACCATCCAAATACCAAGCGATATCGCCCATATATTCTGTTAAATCTGGTGTGGTTTCATCCCAGCATCCGAAAATCAAACCTTTATATGTTTCAACACGGTTGACTTCGATCAAGCCCCATTTTTCTTTGCAAGCACCTTGAGGGAAGGCACGATCTTCTAATGGAATATCTTTTAAAGAACCATCCGTACCATAAGACCAACCGTGGTATGGGCAAGTAAATGCACGTGTGTTACCACAGTCTGCAAAGCTGACACGCATTGAACGGTGACGGCATTGATTGAGTAATGCTTTGATTGAACCATCTTTTTGACGCACCACGATGATTGGATCTTCACCCATGTAGGTGTTGAAAAAATCACCCGCTTTTGGAATTTGGCTTTCATGACAAAGGAATAACCAAGTACGCCCAAATACTCGCTCAAGTTCGAGTTCGTATAAATCTGGGTCTGTGTAGATGGATGGCGAAATACGTCCATTTTGCGCATCGACTAAAGCATCGATTTCACGCACATCAATTTTTCCACTCATGAAAAGCTCTCCTGCGATAAACGTGGGGTCACACACGAATTGACTTCGCTTCACAAAATCATCGCTGTTCAGACAAGCTTTAGGGAAATATTTATTTTGTTTCAAATAAGAAGTTTTTTGAATTATTAGCAAAGTTTTTTTCTATATAGTAAAGAAGTACATGTTTTTCACTATCATTTATTTTCTAAATGACAGAATAATCTTCACGTAATTGTTGTTTATAGATTATACTTCGATAAAGTGTTTTAAGACATTTTTTGGATTAGTCTTTGGACGGTTATATATGGAATTACGCCACTTACGCTATTTTATCACGGTTGCAGAGGAACTAAATTTTAGTAAAGCTGCCTTGAAACTTTATACTGCACAGCCTTCTTTAAGCCAGCAAATCAAAGACTTAGAGGAAGATGTAGGCGTAAAACTGCTGAACCGCACCAAACGAAAAGTTGAACTGACCGAAGAAGGTGCTGTTTTTTTAGAGCAAGCTCGCCTGACTTTAGCCCAAGCAGACAAGGCTGTGGCTATGGCACGTCAAGTTTCTCAAGCGAAACAGCAATTATTGCGTATTGGCTTTGTACCAGTGGCTGAAATGAAGGTTTTCCCCTACGTTTTACCTAACCTACGCGTACAGAACCCTGATCTAAAAATTGAGCTTCTAAGCCTCAATAATGCCGAGCAAATGCGTTCTTTGAAAAAAGGCGAATTGGATATTTCCTTTACTCGAAATAACTTCCATAGCGAAGAAATTGAAAGTAAATTCGTGCTAAGAGAACCACTTATTTTTATCTTGCCTAAAGATCACCCTCTTGCTAAATACGAGCGAATTCCAGTAAAAGCACTAGATGGTATTGATTTTATTATTCCAGCAGCTGAACAATCGCTCACCTTGCATGACATTATTTTAGATTTTGCTAAAACCCAAAATATCGAGCTTAATGTTGTGCAAAAAGCTGACAATATCTTATTCAATATCAATTCGATAGGTATGGGTTTAGGCTGTACCATCTTGCCTGGGTATATTGCGCCTTTGACGATGAACAATACTGTTATTCGCCCTTTGGATGTCGAACTACCTTATCTTGATCTATATGTCAGTTATCGTAAAAATACCAGCTCTGTGGCGGTCGAGAAATTTATAGAGTTATTAACCAAAGTCTTTTATCTCGACTTCAATCGCGAAGACAATTAATCAAATTATAATCCCATAACGCTTTCTACGTATTTCGAAAAAAAATACTAGCAAAGCGTTATTGTGAAGTAATTCACTATATTTTTATTTTTAATCAATTATTTTTTTGTTTTTTCATCGTATATTATATTTTTCGGTGATTATTTGTTCAAACAGAATTCTAAAATTAAAGTTCATTTTCTCGCAATTTACTACAACTTAAGTCTAATCTTTTTAAGTTTCGCACTTTACAATCCAATGATGTACCCAAGCTAAAATGAATCATAAGGATAATAAAATGCCGATTCATACATTTAAACGTTTAAAAAATGGCGTGCGCTACCGCCCTCGTTTCTTCCTTGCCATCTTTGCTTCGAGTCTTATTTTCGTTTTACTGCAAATATTTACGACTTGGACATGGTCTACAGCACTGCTTTTAAGCTGGAATCTCAGTATCTTTGTCTATCTGGTCATGACCATGAGTTCATTATGGAACTCTGATCATGCACACATTTTACAGCGTGCAAAACAACAAGACCCAAGTAAATGGATCATTATTTTTCTGGTTTTTTGTTCGATTATCATGTGTTTAGTTGCCATTATCGTTGAGCTATTGCAACTCCCTAAAGAGCACTTTGCCAAGATTGGACATATTGTTTTGTCTATTCTTACGATTATTTCATCATGGTTGTTTATGCATAGTGTATTTGCGATTCATTATGCACATGATTTTTATATTGCTTTAGATACTCAGCATGAGGGCGGTTTAGATTTTCCAAAAACACAGTATCCCGTCTATCCAGATTTCTTATACTTTAGTTATATCATCGGTACTTCTGCTCAAACAGCAGATGTATCAATCACTTCTAAATCAATGAGAATAGTCAATACCTTACATTTATTGATCGCTTATGGATTTAATACAACCATTCTAGCGATCTGTATCAATGTGGCAGCCAGCTTTTTAACACCTCAATAAAACAATATTTCATTTAGGTAAAAAAAGGATGGCACATCGACCATCCTTTTTTAATCTAATCATTTATAGATTATTTTACGCCACGCGCAGTTAAATAATCTTTAATGACTGTATTGAATTCTTCAGCTTTTTCAACTTGTGACCAGTGACCACATTGACTGAAAATATGAGCATCAGCATGCGGAACAGTATTTAAAATATCCCATGAGCGCGATACGGGAATCACTACATCTTGCACACCATGAATCAACAATACTGGCACAGTAATGTCTTTCATTTTTTCAAAATCGAGTGGAAATTCGAAACGATCACGGTCACGCGCACCCACGACATCCATTAAACGATCTGAAGCATAGTCATTTTTTGCAGCTTCATAGCGTACTTTAACCAATTCATCTGTGATCAAATCTTTGTTTACCACAAACATAGAAAGCGTTTTTTTGATGCCTTCTTCGGTCAAAACTGGGTTTGCGTGTGCTTTCAATGCAGCCGTTTGTTTTGCACCACCTGTACCCATTGAAACAATACCCAATACACGTTCTGGATAATCAAGCACCATTTGAAATGCCAACCAACCACCAAGTGAGTTACCCACCAACCAAGTCTTTTCAATGCCTAAAGCATCTAAAGTACGTACCGCATGATCAACCCATGCACGAATCCCGTAGGCAGTATTGGGTGCAACAATACTTTGACCATAACCAATAGAATCAATCGCGATACAACGTGCTTGCTCACCGATTTGTGGCAAGTTCAGCCACCAGTTTGCTGCAGCCGAAACGCCTGTACCAGAGCCATGTAAAAACAGAATCGGTGTACCCTCACCCACTTCGTGATAATGCGTCAATTCACCTTCTGCAGTTTCAATCCATTTATCTTCCAAACCAAAAAAAGCATCAGTTTTATAATCTGGAATTTGCACAGTGCTCATACTTACTCCTCGTACAGCCAATTTTTCAAATTTCGATTCAATGAGATGAGATTTCATCCATTCTTAAACTCCATATTACCTGTGATTTGAGTTACAACTGATACAAATTTACGATGAAAAAGTATAAAAAAACGATTATTTAACATTATGTTTTTTATCTATTTTTCATTTTAATAATCCCGTATTTTTTATCAGGATATGGCTTATTGTCATAACAAAAAAGGTGACAAAATTTTGTCACCTTTATTTTATAATTCAAATGATCTTTTTGCTTAGAAATGATAGGTATAAGTCGTTGCAAGACGATTTTCAACCAAACTCGCGGCATTTACATTTTTATAGTTAGAATCCATATACATCCATTGGAATCCCAAACCTTTTAACTTCCCTTCGGGAACAGTGTAATTGAGCACGAATGTTGTTTCTGACTCACGCCCCTTATCTTTGCCTGCACCATTATTGACATCAAAACCACGGATATAAGAGAGGTCTGCTGTCAAACCTTTTAAACCTACATCTTTAAAATCATAACCATAAGAAACTTGCCAAGACTTTTCTTCTTTACGAATAAAACCTGCAATCGACCAGTTCACCAAATAAGGTTGTGGCACCCAACCTCCGAGTGTTGGCATTAAACCTGTTACGCCGCCATTTGGACCAAACATTTGTTGCCAGCCCAAACCAAAACTATGCGGACCTGTTTTTACTTTTGCTCCAATCGACAAGGCTTGGTTTTCGATATCGCCATATAGAGCATCACCTGATTTGCGATTATCAAAATAACGAACATGACTTAACAACCGAGTTTTATCGTTTAAATTGGTGTTATAACTCACACCCGCATAATTTTGCTGATAAATATCTTTTACATCGGCAAACCAATAACTTAGTCCTAGATCTTGAGTTGCTTGGTAGTCTACACCTGCGATATACATCCCATCAGCTTGCTGCTTTGGCGTAGCATGATCGACATTATTGTAGGGAAATAGGGTCAGCTCTTGATACTGATCTCCGTAGCGGGTATTGATACCATCAATATAAGCCAAGGTAATTTTTGTATTTTTTATCTCTTTTGATTCGAGCCATGCACCATCATAAGTCGTCAATAACTGACGAGATGGGTCATAAACCAAAACAGGTGAAATCGGCAATAACTCCCCTACTTTCAGCTCAGTCTTTGACACTTTCGCTTTTAGAGTCGCACCGATTTTAAAATTATCACGCTTTTGTTTGCCATCTTCAAAAGGCATCACCCAATCTGCGGTTCCCCGATCTGAACTGAGTCGCACAGCATATTGAGCCAAAACATCAATACCGACTTCTACTGGACCAATTTTTTCATAGCCAGATTTTGCATCTAAAGTTGCTGCCTGTGACCAACTCCCAAAATCAGGTTTAGCATCGTGATCATACTGACGATCAAGATAAAAATTCTTAAATTTGAGTTGCACTTGGCTATCGTCAATAAAATCTGCATAAGACGCTGTTGATCCAAAAACAAGCACAGAAGTTAAAGCTATCCATAAAGTTTGACGACGCATTGTCACATTTCCCACGATCAAAACAATGTATAGCGTCATCATGCAAAACTATATCTAGCAAAAAAATCCGACCACAGTCTTAAATCTTCCCGATAAAAATCACATAAAATTTAACTCGAAAATTGGCTATATTTTTTAGCTCTTTATTGAAGATTTATATTTTAACTTTCAATTATCACGCTATGATTTTGATCATGTATTTTCCCGCTCAAATACAATAAATAAAACCTGAAGCCTATGCACAAAGCGATGATTTAGTGCTTTTATGTTTTAATGATTTTATCTATCCAGTGCAAAGCAGATTTCATTTATAAGAAAAAGCGTTTAAGTGAAAGAAATTTTCTATATCTCTAAGTCATTCATCTTGGAACATATTTTTATATTGAGCAGACTCATCAAGTCGATGTTGTATAAATTTTGATTGATTTTTAATTTTACCCTGATAATATTGTTTTTACCCAGATGATATTATTTTACACATATAAAATAATTTCTGATTGTTTTACTTCAAAGGAGGAGATTATGCAAAAGCAAATCAGTGCATTTTTAGGGCAAAAGCTTTTAATCACAGCTTCAGTTGCAGAAGTCGCAACGTATTTAAAAACTCAAGTTACAACCGATGAACCGATTTTGATTTTTCAAGATCAAACAGGTAAGCAAATTGATTTAGATTTGACTGGTACTGTTCAAGATGTGGCAGATCGTTATGCTGAAGAGATGCCGACGAAAAAAGTCGGTCGTCCAAAATTAGGGGTGATTTCACGTGAAATTACCTTGCAACAAAAACATTGGGATTGGTTAGATCTACAAAGTTCAAGTGCTTCGGCAGTGCTTCGAAAATTGATTGATCATGAAATGAAAAATCATGCTTCCGAATACAACATCATGCTAGCAAAACAAGCAACAGATCGTTTTATGGCAGCAATGCTCGGAAATGAAAGTCATTTTGAGGAAGCCACTCGTGCCTTGTATCAAGACAATAAAGCTAAATTTATCAAGTTAATCGCCGATTTTCCTGAAGATTTAAAAGCACATGTTTTGCTTTTATCTCAAAATGCTTTTGTAGAATAAAAAATAGGTACGACATGTCGTACCTATTTTTTTTGATTTTGAATCAATCAGCAATTATGCATTTGCTTCTTTTACTTTAGACATGGTCAACGCCAAATCTTCAATCATATCTTCCTGACCGCCCACCGTACCACGGCGACCAAGTTCAAGTAAGATTTCACGTGCTGGTACACCATATTTTGCTTCTGCACGTTTGGCAAATAACAAGAATGATGAATATACGCCTGCATAGCCCAATGTCGCCGCATCACGATCTGCACGGATCGGTTGTTGCATCATTGGTACAATCAGGTCTTCGGCAATATCTTGAACTTTAAATAAGTCTACACCTGTTTCGATTTGCATACGATTTGCAACCGCAACAAAAAGCTCAAGCGGTGTATTACCTGCGCCTGCACCGAGTCCTGCAGATGCCAAATCCACACGTGCTGCACCCGCATCAACAGCTGCAACAGAGTTCGCTACACCCATACCCAAGTTATGGTGACCATGGAAACCAATTTCGATATCTTGGCTCAAATTTTGACGTAAAATACTAACGCGATCAGTTACATCCTGAGGCAGCATATAACCTGCTGAGTCAGTCACATAGATACAGTTTGCACCATATGACACCATTTTATTGGCTTCTTCGAGTAGCTTTTCAGGACTCGCCATGTGAGCCATCATCAAAAAGCCAACGGTGTCCATACCCAGTTTACGAGCAGCCTTAATATGCTGTTCAGAGACATCTGCTTCAGTTGAATGGGTTGCGACACGAATAGTTGCAACACCTGCATCATATGCCATTTTCAAATGATCAACTGTACCAATACCTGGAATTAACAGCGCAGACACTTTGGCTTGTTTGAGGTTTGGAATGACCGCTTTGAGATATTCTTCATCACTTGCTGCTGCAAAACCATAGTTGACTGAGTTCCCACCCAATCCATCACCATGTGTCACTTCGATCAACGGTACACCCGCATCATCTAGCGCAGTCGCAATCGCAACCATTTGCTCAGGTGTAGTCTGATGGCGCATCGGATGCATACCATCACGTAAAGTCATATCATTAATAATAATCTTAGACATGTGATGCTCCTTATGCTTCAACACTTTGATTTGCAAGCAAACGTTCTGCAAACATTTCCGCAGTACGTGCAGCTGCAGCAGTCATAATGTCAAGGTTTCCTGCATATTTTGGTAAATAATCGCCTAGACCTTCAACTTCAAGGAATATAGAAACACGATTTCCGTCAAATACTGGACCATTCACAAGTTTATAACCTGGTACATATTTTTGAACTTGTTCAATCATGGCATGCACAGATTTAGTAATCGCAGCTTGATCAGGCTCACCTTCAACCAAGCAATGCACTGTGTCACGCATCATGAGTGGTGGCTCAGCAGGATTGATAATAATGATCGCTTTACCTTGTTTTGCTCCGCCAACTTGTTCAATTGCGCCAGCAGTGGTACGAGTAAACTCATCAATATTTTTACGTGTGCCCGGTCCTACAGATTTAGTAGAAACAGTCGCAATAATTTCACCATAATTTACAGCTTGAACACGTGAAATCGCTGCAACCATAGGGATGGTTGCCTGACCACCACAAGTCACCATATTTACATTTGGCAATTTACCTTGTTCAAGTAATGCTTCAAGGTTGACTGGCGGTACACAAAATGGACCAATCGCAGCAGGTGTCAAATCGATCATTTGCACGCCAAGGTCATTGAGCTTACGGCTATTTTCAGCATGAACATAAGCTGAAGTTGCATCAAATGCGATTTGGATTTCGTCTTCTAGTACATGAGGAAGTAAACCATCCACGCCTTCCGAAGTGGTTTTCAAACCCATTTTCGCAGCACGTGCCAAACCTTCAGACGTTGGGTCGATCCCAACCATCCAAACAGGTTCTAATACGTCGCTACGTTGAAGTTTATAAAGCAAATCTGTACCGATGTTACCCGGACCAATCAATGCACATTTAATCTTTTTCATTAAAGTACTCTCTTTAAAATTCCGTTTTATTCAGCAGCAAAAGCAGCAACAACCGATCCAAAACCTTCGATTTCTACGGTAAATTCATCGCCTGCATGTGCAACAACCATAGGTCCAAGTGCACCCGTTAAAATAATGTCACCTGCTAAAAGTGGACGTCCGCGACGTACCATTTCATCCGCAAGCCAAATTGCAGCATTCAATGGATTTGACAGACATGCTTTACCCACGCCAGATGAAACAACTTCACCTGCACGAGTCATGGTCATTTTGCAATTTACAAGATCAAGATTTTCAAGTTTTACAGGACGTGAGCCGAGTACATAAGCCGCAGAAGATGCATTATCCGCAACAGTATCAATCAAGGAAATTTTCCAATTTTCGATACGACTATCAACCACTTCTACAGCAGGAAGCGCATAATCTGTTGCACTGATAATGTCAGCATAAGTATGTTTTTCTTTGGTTAAATCTGCTTTGATGACCAAAGCAATTTCCGCTTCAACTTTTGGCTGAATCAATAAACCTGCAGGAATGGCTTCACCATCACCATAAGCCATATCTGCAAACAACATTCCAAAATCAGGTTGATCCACCCCCAATTGAGCTTGCACTACTTTAGAAGTTAAGCCGATCTTACGCCCAACCAAACGACGCCCCTCAGCTAGCGCGCGTTTAGTATTTTCTTCTTGAACTGCATAAGCGGTATCTACGTCAGCACTTTCTGCGCCCAATTGTGGACGAACAGGTGCGATCGCAGTTTTAGATAATTCGGCATTGCGAAGTGCAAGTGCAACGGATTTAACACTTGTTTCAAAAACAGCAGAATTCGACATCAATGTTTCCTTAAACTGCAAAAAAATGGACTCAACTCAGCTTTTGCAATGATGCATAATTGAGTGAAGATTCAAGAGTTTTCTATACGATCAGATCAATCCTTACAGCGCTCTTGGCTGCATCTGATCTTCTGTGAAATACATCTACATTTATGAACAATTTAAGAATCAAGAAAATGCGGTTTTTATGCCAATACTTATTTTATTTTTTACAATAGTTAGAAGCTATAAATCTTTATTTACAATTCAAGCAATAAAAACAAAGCTTATAAATCAACAAGAAAGACAAGTAATTTACTAAGGTTTAATTTTTTTGGAAAATAAAAAAAGCCAAAGCTCTACGACTAAAAGCTAATACGAGGAGGAATGATCTCGGGCATCTTTAGCACCCTGTCGATTTTTAATCTGATTCAACGAAAAGGAAAAATGAAATCTCACTTTTCCTTTTATGCTGGTTAGGCTTCAACTTTTGCTTGCACTTGCTGATTTAAAAAATCATGAAGTTGAGCAACGTCATCTGCGATACTCAAAGGCTGATACTGATTTAAAATATTCACACTATGTACGCCATAACTCACGCCCACTCTCGGCATGACGATATTACGCGCCATTTCCAAATCATAAGAAGTATCGCCTACCATGATCGCATTTTCAGGGCGAACACCCGTGTAATCCAATATTTCAGCAAGCATCAATGGATCTGGCTTTGAGCGTGTTTCACTCGCTGCACGAGTTACATCAAAAAGTTCAACACTCGCAGTCTGGTTGAGCACTCGATCTAAGCCACGACGGCTTTTCCCTGTTGCAACTGCCAATTTCACATTTTGATTTTTTAAATCATGCAATAACTCGGATACGCCATCAAACCAAACATCTGTTTTAGAATGTTCAACATAATGATCACCGTAGCTTTTCAAAATCTGGGTATGTAATTCAGGAACTTGAGGAAATAAAACTTCGGCAACTTCAGGCAATCCCAATCCAATGATACTTTTCGCATTTTCACTTGTTAACGGCTGATCAAATGCTTTGGCAGCAAACATTAAGCTATCCACAATTTGACCGACAGAATCAAATAATGTGCCATCCCAATCAAAAATAATCAGTTCTACAGGTTTAGTCATAACAAGGGTTCAGCTTGGTTTAAAAGCTTATCAAGGGAAAATTGAATGGGGCTCAATTTAGCATAAAAATGTGACAGCTTGCATGCTGTAAATCAGATAATACAAATGAAGCACTAAAAGCTAAGTTTAAAATTTTTAAGGAACCTCACCCTAACCCTCTCCTAAAGGAGAGGGAATCATGTTCGGTGAGTTTAAAAAAATTGCTGAGGTGAAAGAGCTAAGCACTACCAAAAAGTCAAAAATTAACTATGAAATTAATATTGAAAGTCCCTTCTCCTGTTGGGAAAAGCTTAGGATGAGGGTGATTTTTCATATAAATCCTCTCCCTAGCCCTCTCCTAAAAGGAAAGGGAATCATGTTCAGTGAGTTTTTTAAAAAATTGCTGAGGTGAAAGAGATAAGCTCTATCAAAAAGTCAAAAATTAACCGTGAAATTAATATTGAAAGTCCCTTCTCCCTGAACAAAAATCAAAGCACTGCTTTGATCGCAGCGCAAGACGCAGTGAGGAAAAGCTTAGGATGAGGGTGGTTTTTCATATAAATCCACTCCCTCTTGCGGAACATGTCCCTCTCCTTTAAAAAGGAGAGGGAATTTAATTTTTAAATCATTACTTCGACAATGCTCTTAGCTGCGCCACCAAACTCTGCATATCTTCAGGTAATGGTGCTTCGATTACTGGAAAACCTGGGATCTCAAGTCGCATTGCATGCAAACACAAACGACGTGCTTCAGGACCTTTATATTCGGTTTGATGACCATATTTATCATCCCCAACCAAAGGATGTCCGATACTCAAACCATGCACACGGATCTGATGGGTACGACCCGAAAGTGGTGAAGCATGCACCAGAGTGGCATGACGAAAACGCTCAGCGACTACCCATTTGGTTTTCGATTCTTTACCTTCTTTTGAGACGCGTACACGGCGTTCACCATTTGATAATTCATAGCGCAATAAAGGCTGATCGATCAACTGATTGTCTAAACTAACTTGTCCTTTAACAATCGCAGCATAGGTTTTTTGGATTTTATGTTCACGTAATAAATCTTGTAATAATTTCAAAGTACTACGCTTTTTACTGATCATGACCAAACCAGAAGTATCACGGTCAATACGGTGAATCAGTTCCAGATATTTTTTGCCTGTAGCCGCTCGCAAAGCTTCAATCAAGCCATATGCCACGCCACTGCCACCATGCACAGCAATACCCGAAGGTTTATTGACGACCATCAAACCTTCATCTTCATATACCACACGACTCAGCAAACCTTGTGCAACTTTATCTGAAACAGGAACTGGTGATTCATCTTTTTGTTCAAAGCGAATCGGAGCAACTCGAATTTGATCACCAATAGCCAATTTTGTTTCAGCTTTAATTCGTTTTTTATTGACTCTGACTTGCCCTTCTCGAATTAAACGATAAATGCGGCTTTTTGGCACACCTTTGAGTCGACTAAATAAAAAATTATCAATTCGTTGACCCGCTTGATGCTCGTCCACTTCAAACCAAGTCACGCTTTGCCATTCTTGTGTAGAATTCATACAGCTAAAAACATCCTAAAATTTACGAAATTTGATTAAAAACTGATCACTTAGACTATGCTTTTCACAATAAACATGAGCTTAGCCCATAGGCAGATGATGCAAGGTTTGCTATAGTCAGCGTACGGATACCACCAAAATTGAGTGAAAATCTAGCCAGTTCAAAAATTATTGAAACTTCCAGCTATTTTTGCTATTCAAAATAAACTTGGAACGGTCCTAAAAGATATGCCGACGCCGAAGGCTTATTATATCGGCAAAAAAGATAAACTGTTGCGTTTAATTGTGCTTTTGCACATAAATCAGTTTGTTTAAAGAAATATGACGCCAACCCTAATGTTGGTTTTTAAACGTAAACTGATTCACGTCGATTTATCGTAACCGAGTGTATTTCAGGAAAGAAGTGTTTGAGGCATTGGAACTGAGCCATTTGTAAAGATACGATGATAATTCCGTATCAAGAAACTCCATCAGTATTGATGAGATGTTCTTAGAGCAATGTGCTAGTGAAAGTCATCATCCAATGCACCGCTTAGTATTCCAGTGAAAACACATTGGGACTTTGATTGATAAAATCAAAGCAGTCTTGGCAACATCCATAAGACGATCAACCCTGTGCCGTGACATTTAAGCGCTGTTGATATTTCGAATATATATCGCCAAATAAGTCGCAAATATAGCTTATTTGACTGGAAATATCCTTGGTACTTAGAACAGGTCCATAATTTCGAATGTGTTTCTCGAAATTTGCTGATTGAACCATTATAAGATGTTCGCTATCCCAGAAAAGCGATGGATAGATGTGGGTCACTATTAGGTGTTACACCCATGAAACGTATGTTGATTAATGCAACGCACGCCGAAGAAGTTCGCGTTGCACTTATCACTGGACATCGTCTTTACGACTTTGACTTAGAAAATCGCACTCGCGAACAAAAAAAAGCAAATATCTATAAAGGTCATGTGACCCGTGTAGAGCCTTCTTTAGAAGCTGTATTTGTTGAGTATGGTGCAGGCCGTCAAGGCTTCCTCTCTATGCGAGAAATTGCCAACTCATATTACAAAGCTGACCCTCGCCAAACTTCAAACATTCGCGAATTGATCACAGAAGGCACAGAACTTCTCGTTCAAGTTGAAAAAGAAGAGCGCGGCAATAAAGGCGCAGCACTTTCTACTTTTATTTCACTCGCAGGTCGTTATTTGGTTCTTATGCCAAACAACCCTAAAGGTGGCGGTATCAGTCGTCAAATTTCAGGTTCAGTTCGTGAAGAATTGAAAGAAATGTTGGCTTCTCTCAATGTTCCTCGTGGTATGAGCGTTATCGTGCGTACTGCTGGCATTGGTCGTAGCCAAGAAGAATTACAGCTCGATTTACAACATTTGTTAGATCTTTGGGCACAAATTCAAAGCACAGCAAATTCTGGTCCTTCTCCGATGCTTGTTCATCAAGAAGCCGGTGTTGTTACTCGTGCTATCCGTGATTATTTACGTGATGATGTTGCTGAGATCTTGATCGATAACGAGCAAGCGTATAACGAAGCTTATAACTTTGTTAAAGCGGTAATGCCTCGTCAACTCGACAAACTCAAAACCTATACTATTAATGAGCCTTTATTTGCTCACTTTGGTATCGAAAGCCAAATCCAAACTGCTTATGAACGTGAAGTTAAACTTCCTTCAGGTGGTTCGATCGTGATTGATCAAACAGAAGCTTTAGTGTCTATCGACATTAACTCTGCAAAATCAACTCGTGGTCACGATGTTGAAGAAACAGCTCTCAGCACAAACTTAGAAGCTGCTGAAGAAATTGCACGCCAACTTCGCTTACGTGATATTGGTGGTTTGGTTGTGATCGACTTTATCGACATGACCAAAGACCGCAACCAACGTATGGTTGAAGCAAAACTTCGTGAAGCAACTCAAAGCGATCGTGCACGTATCCAATTTGGTCAATTGTCACGTTTCGGTTTGATGGAAATGAGCCGTCAACGTTTACGTCCTTCATTAGAAGAAGCAACGGGTTATGTCTGCCCGCGTTGTCACGGTACTGGTATGGTTCGTGATTTACGTTCTCTTTCTCTTTCAATTATGCGTAAAGTTGAAGAGATTGCATTACGTGAACGTCATGGTGAAGTTCAAGTTGAAGTACCTGTAGAAATTGCAGCGTTCTTACTCAACGAAAAACGTCATAGCCTTGTTTACCTAGAACAAACTTCAAATGTTCGTGTGACTGTATTGCCACATCCACATTTAGAAACTCCACATTATGAAATTTCATACAACCCAGAAGGTTTCGCACCTACAAGCTATGAACGTACTGAAGCAACACGTTCAAGTGAAAAAGAATTGGGATATGAATCTTCAGAGTGGCATTTAGAAGAAGAACAGCATGCTCAGCAAAATGCTGCACCTGCTCAACAAGAACGTAATGGCAACAAGAAAAAGCCATTCAACCAAGCACAAAATGCACAGCAGCCTGCTCAACAAGCACCTGTGCAAGCTCAAGCGACTAAATCATCTAGTCCATGTGCATGGTTAGAAAACTTGTTTGTGCAAAAACAAGCACAAACAATTGATCAATCACGTAGCGCAAACAACGCTGCAGCCGCTATTGAACAAATGGTGAATGGTGGAGCTGTTAGTCGTGGTCAATTTGGTCAAGTGAACCAAGCGCCTGTAGCTCAACCGGTTGCTCAGCAAGATACCAATGCGTATCTATCTCAAGCACCTGCTAAACCAGAACGTGATTTTGCTGAAAAACATGCTGAAAAAGACGAACGTCCTCAGCAACGTAACAACAAGCAAAAACGCGGCAATAACAACAAGCACAAAGAGCAACGTGAACAACCTGTTGTAGAACAATCGAATCAAGTAATTGAAGAAGTTGTTCAAATGACTCGTCAAGAGCAACGCCAAGAACAGCGTGAGCAAAAACGTCAGCACAAAAATCGTCAACAACAAGAGCAACATGTTGAGGCGAAAGACGAGCAAGCTGTTCCACGTCGTGATCGCAACAACCAACAACGTCCACAACGCCCAAATCGCCAACGTGATCAAAGCGTATTGAACGAACCACAAAACCAAGCTGCTCCTGCTGCCGTTAGAGACGAAAAGCATGTTCAGATTGATGTGGTTGATGCACCTAAGCATGAAGTGATGACGACTGCTTTGGTGATCAATGTTGATCAAGCTCAAAGTGAAATTGTGGCATTGAACCCACATGCACCTGCTGAAGTTGCAAAACCAGTTGAAGCTGTTGCCAAAACTGAAGTTGCTGAGGAAAAACCTGTAGTTGCTACGCGTTCTGAAAAAGAAAATGTAGCTGAACCACAAGCCAAAGCAGAGCAAAATCAACCAGTAAAACGTGCAACTAACGATCCACGTCAGCGTCGTCGTGAACAACGTCAAGCACAAAAAGCGAAAGCTGAAGCACCTAAAATAGCACCATCACAAGTGCCTACTTTAGCAGCTTATACTGTAGGTAGCTTGATTCGTCATGTCTATGGTGAAGATTGCTCTGTTTTGATTGAACAATTTGGTTTAATTCCAACATTCAATCGTGCATTGCAAAAATTCACTGAAGAGTATGCAGCAACGATCGTGACTGAAACTTCTGTAGAACCTACAGAGAAAAAACCTGTTACGCGTGATGTTGAAGTCACTAAGGCAGAACCTGAAGCAGAACCTGCCGAAGTATTGCCATTAACTCCACCAAAAACAGAGTCAGAAAAACGTGTTGCAAACGATCCTCGTGAACGTCGTCGCTTAGCAAAACAAGCTGCTGAACAAGCTTTAGAGCAAGTTAAACAGTCGCATGTTGAAGCTGAACAAAAAGCAACAGAAACAGTATCTGCTCCAGAAACTGCACCTGTAGCTGAAACTGTTACGACAGAAGCTGAAGTACAAACTGCTCCTGCTGCTGAAGAAGCTCCTGCTATTCAAGCTGAGCCAGTTGAAGCTGCAACTGAACAGGTTCAAGCAGAAAAAGCTGAAGCGCCAAAAGCAAGTCGAAGCAAATCTGAAGCTAAACCCGTTGAAGCTGCTCAAGCTGAAACCGTAGCATCAGATGAAGCTCAGCAAGTTTTAGAGCTTGATGCTGACGCTAAAAATGCTGAAGTAGTTCCAAAAACAACGAAAAAGACTGAAAGCAAAGTGACAGAAGATACAGCAGAAAAACCTGCTCGCCCTCGTCGCCCTCGTGGACGTCCACCAAAAAAAGCAACTCCAGAAGCATAATTTGCATAAAATTACGCAATTAAAGAAAGCTCAGTCATTTCGGTGACTGGGCTTTTTTTGATATTTTGTGTCAGATTAGGTTGATTGCACTAGACTAATACCATTAAAAAGGACAAGTGTATATTTCGCTACATCTTTTGATGCGAATAATGACCGTATTGGATTACGAAAAATAAATAGGATACATATGACTCAAGCAGCAAAAGCCGATCTGATCCATATCTCTGATGTGGCAGCACGAATACCCAAATTTCTAAATAAAGTACCCAATCTTCTGACTGGGCTTAAACAAGCATATTTGAGAACACCCAACACCCCAGCGGGCTTAGGTCTGGCTTTTGAAAAAGCAGTCAAACGTAATCCTTTAGGGGATGCACTCTTATTTGAAGATCAGCGTTATAGCTATCAAGAACTCAATCAATGGGCAAACCAGATTGCACATTACTACTTATCTAAAGGGGTTAAAAAAGGTGATGTCATTGCTGTCATCATCGAAAACCGCTCCGAGCTTGTTGCGACGATTGTTGCATTAGCTAAAATCGGGGTGACCTCTGCTCTAGTCAATACTTCGCAAACAGGTAAAGTACTTACACATAGTGTCAATTTGGTTAAACCTGTAGCATTGATCGTGGGTGAAGAATGTCGTCAAGCAGTTGATGATATTCGCCAAGATTTAAATATTGATGAAAATCACTTCTATTGGTTTGCAGATCAAGCAACCCGTGAAAATGCAGGCACAGCACCACAGGGTTATCACAACCTTGCTGAAGTGATTTTATCTTTCCCAATGTTTAACGTTGCAACCACGCAAACTGTAAAAGGTAAAGATGGGCTCTTTTATATCTACACCTCAGGCACTACAGGTTTGCCTAAGGCTGTGATTTTCACCAATAGCCGCTGGACGCTCGCATACGGCACATATGGACACATCTTAGGTCTGAATGAAGATGATGTCATGTATGTCACTCTACCGCTCTACCACGCGACAGGAATGGTCGTATGCTGGTGTGGTGTGATTGCTGGTAGCTCTGCCCTTGCTATACGCCGAAAATACTCTACATCGGCATTCTGGGACGATGTACGCAAATACAAAGCCTCAGCGATCGGATATGTTGGCGAACTATGTCGTTATCTCATGGATGCACCTCCTTCAGAAAGTGATCGTGCTCACCGCGTCACCAAAATGATCGGAAATGGTATGCGCCCAAATATTTGGAGCAAATTTAAAGAGCGTTTCGGTATAGAAGAAGTTTTAGAGCTTTATGCATCAAGCGAAGGAAATGTTGGATTTAGCAATATTTTCAACTTTGACAATACTGTCGGCTTCTCACCTACTCCTTATGCCATTATCCAGTTCGATAAAGAAAAAAATGAACCCGTGCATGACAGCAAAGGTTTTTGTAAAAAAGTGGTCAAAGGTGATGTCGGTTTGTTGATAGGTAAAATTACCAGTCGCTCACCATTTGATGGCTATACAGATGAAAAAAACAATACGTCTGTGATCATGAAAGATGTCTTCAAAAAAGGTGATTCTTACTTTATTACAGGCGATTTAGTTCGTGATATTGGCTTTAGACACGCTCAGTTTGTCGATCGTTTGGGTGATACCTTCCGCTGGAAAGGTGAAAATGTATCAACAACAGAAGTCGAAAATATTTGTAGCGAATATCCAAAAATTGTTGAAGCCGTTGTTTATGGCGTCGAGATCCCAAATACCAATGGACGTGCAGGTATGGCAGCCATCACTTTACAAGATGGTGCTGAGCTGAATGATCAAGATTTAACAGATATGGTCACTAGCTTTAAGAAAGACCTACCGCCTTATGCCGTACCCGTGTTCTTACGTGTACAAAAAGTCGTCGAAACTACAGGTACATTTAAATATCAGAAAAATAAACTGAAAGAACAAGCCTTCGATCCGAACAAAACTAGCGATCGTTTGCTCGTTTTATTACCTGGTCAAAGTGCTTACTGTGATATTTCACCTGAAATATTTAGCAATATTGAAGCGTATAAATACCGTTTTTAAGCCCATTTTGTACATTTTTTGATTATAAAAACAAGATTTGCCGTATTTATAATCAAACGTAAGTAAATTTTGCAATTTTTACTTGCGCTCGTTTCAGATGTTGCTACAATACGCAACATCAAAACGAGATGGGTCGTTAGCTCAGTTGGTAGAGCAGTGGACTTTTAATCCATTGGTCCCGCGTTCGAGTCGCGGACGACCCACCAAGATTCTAAAAAAAGAGCCTGTCGTTTTGACAGGCTTTTTTTTATTTCCAAGACGCTCCTAAACTGTATTATGATCAGTACAGTACCTAATATGGTTTAGCCTCGCCTTTACGTTGTATGTTCTACTTTGAGTGGAACAGTATTGTTCAGGGTTGTTAGCTCAGTTGGTAGAGCAGTGGACTCTTAATCCATTGGTCGAGGGTTCGAGCCCCTCACGACCCACCAGATTTTTAAAATAAAACGATAAATCTCCGAATCACTTTTATACTCAAATTATTTTTAGTACCCATCACTCACGATACTTCTCCCCCACTCTGATATAGCACATATAGACGCTTATCGTGTGGTCTAAGACATACCTCCCTTTATCTAAGAGATATGTGAATATAAATTTAAAACCGATACTCGAGCCTTAAACTTACATTGTGTTTGTCGTAGCTATAGAGCCAATCAATATTACTCAGGTTGTTATTATATTGATAAGTCAAATTTGGAATCACACCATAAAATTGCCATCGAGGTGCTGACAGTACCACTGTATAGTTTTGTTCAAAATCATGACGGCGTTCACCGCCTAAAACTTGATTTTGTGTTGCATATTGACGCCATCGAAAAGAACTAAATGCTGTTGCATTAAAACCAGTATTCCATTGTTTGGAAAATCCAAAACGTATGCCTTGCTGTTGGTATTGATTAAAGATTTTTTCTTTGCTTCGATGATCCGTAAAATCCAGACCAGTAAAGACTGTCCAGTTCTGAGGTAATACTTTCCAGAAAGTGCTATAGACCGAACTTTCAAGACCACTTTGAGTCGAATATTTTGTATTGTTAATGTCTTTTATTTCTGTTTCTAATTTAAATGCTTTGTCATGTCCAAGAAAATGCATCCACTCTAAATGCCCGCCCCAAGCATTTGAAAATGTTTCATTGCTATAACGTCTATGCTCATAAACAGGGGCGACTAAGATTTGATTACGTTGATTTTGAAAGCTATACCCTGCATTTAGATTGAGTGTCATTTCATTAAAATCTTTATGCCCATCAAAAACACGGCCATAAGCAAAGGCTTTAAGTGCCAAGCCATGATTTTCTTGCAGTGACCATCGTTTACTCAAAGTTCCCTCATAATCAAAGGCTGTCGCATCAATTGGATCAGGTGTACCGCGTGTAATTTGTATCGGAATAATATTGCCATTTTGGTCTTTGCCAAATGTCGTCCAAGTTGTTGTTTTCTCGGTCGCACTATTGATATTGGTTGCATAACGTATACCCAAATTGATAGAACCCTGCCAAGCATCACGTTTTTTCAAACCATCTAGATATATATCAATCGCATGATGAATATTTAACAGCGTAGGATCGACTGTATCCCCCAATTGATGTTTAACTTGTTCAAAGAGCTGTTTAGCTTCATTATTTTTTTGTCTTTCGGTATAGAGTCGTGCCAACTCCAATTTGATCATCGCATTTTGCGGCTGTAAATCTAGTGCCTGTTTAAAATCATGCTCTGCTTGAGACAAGTTGCCTTGCACACGTTGCAAAGCACCTTGTGCAAAATAAACCAAAGAGGGATCATGATCGTTTAGTTTTAAATAATGTTCCAAATATATACTGGCTGCTTGCCATTGTTTTTGCATCACTGCAATGTATAAAGCTCGTCCAAGTTCATTGCTATTTTTCTTCACTTCTATTTTTTCGCCATCAATGACCATCGTCGGTAATTGATCTTGCTTTTGCTGTTGAAGCAAAGGTTGCTGCTGTTGTTTTTTTTGTTGTAATAATTCTTGATCCAATCGAAAACGTGTATCGTCATCTGCTGCATGAAGTATGGATGAACTCATCACTAGACAAATTAAACTTATTTTTTTCAAAACACACTACCCTTTTGGCTATGCAAAATAAAGAAAGACCTGCTTAATGCAAGTCTTTCGTTTAGGGTCTGTTGACATTTCAAATTGGTTGCGACGATGAGTATTTTTTAGGTGACATGAGGCGTAGATTGAGAAATTTAGTCATTTAAATGATCAAGCTACAACGAAATAGCATCAAAAAATACTCTCGTCCCGAAGGGTTGTGGCTAAAATGATCTCAGGCTTCGTTACGAAACTTGAAAATGGTCTCGCCATTCTCTGCATTTCGTGCCTTGCCTGCTCAATTTTAGCCAACAACGCAATTCAGTTATGAAATATCAACAGACCCTCATCTAAATCTTATTTTGAACCACCAAATGCAATGTCTTTTTTACTGTCAGCAAAGGTAGCAATACCCGCTAAATCTTGTTGATTATTGAAGAATTGCCCAGATACCTTACCAGCCGTTGCATTTAAGTTTGCACCTGACCACGAGGCATTATTACCATTAATTTTAGCATCACTCCCGATACTGGCTGTACCAAGATTGAAGGTATCAGTGCCATTGCTTAGGGAGCCTGTCAACGTACTCGTCGCAAAGTTTGCATTGTAGCTACCGGCATAATAATTACCGCCATTTAAGCCTGAAACGGTATAAGTTGCCGAACCTGTAGATGTAATACTGCTATCGGCATTATTGCCAATATAAAATACCGTATGTGTTGCAGGATCAGCCTGCTTGGTATAATTTCCTGCGCTGTCTTGACCCTCTTTCGCCCATTCACCAAAATAAATGTCTTTAGCACCTACTTGTTTAAAATCCCAGACACCTAAACCTTGATGTGAGCTAACAGGAATATCTGAACCTGCAAAATGATATACACCGTTTGCATTTGCGCCAAAAGCTTTTAAATGAGAGAAATCCATCGGTGCATTGCCAAAAGAACCCTGAACACCAACAGCTACAGCCGTATCTGAAAGGATTAAACCAAATGACTGACTCTTTTCTCCACCAATCGCAGCATGTGCAGAACCAATAACACCAAGAGTCGCAATCACAGCACAAGAGATTTGTTTAAGTTTCATGTTAGTACCTTTAAATATTTTTTAATTTTTAGATTTAAAAATTATTTTTAAATCAACTTATAAACATTATTATTTGATGCTTTCACATTTACTTGCTTGATTGTGAAATGGAAAGATCATGGATTAATGTTTATCGCAATATATGATAACGATAATCATTCTCATATATTGCTTAAATTAAAACTAATCTAATTATTTTAATTTAGCAAGCATTATTTATAATCAATTACAATTAAATATTTTAATCATATTTTTATTAATACACGCAAGCTCAGCTATTTTATACCCATAAAATAGCTGATTATATATTTAAGTTTTTACTCAATTTTATAATATAGCTTAAGCCAATAATATAAATATAAGCATTTAAAACATAATATAATTAAAACTTATAACTTAACCCCATTTTTAAAGTCCGCCCTGGTGCAGGCAATGCTGTACGGCTAATCGGATCGAGATAATACTGATTGGTAATATTCGTTCCAATCAAATCAAGAGATAAACTTTCATTATGTTGATAATGTGCATACGCATCTACCGTCCAAGTATCACGCCACTGTAAAGGCTGGTTAAACCATGAAATATCTTGGACATTTAAATAGGGATTATTAAATCCTTCAAAATAAGCGATCCGCGTGCCTAGCTCGAGTTTATTGTCAAATAATCGTGTGCCCAGCGTTAAATTGGCTTGATACTCAGGCAATGCCATATTGACTAAGTAACCCGTCTGAAAGCCATAATCAACGCAAGTTACTGCAGCACCAGAGTAAAGCATTGATTCTTTATTCGCGGTTAAGCCTGAGCTTTCATCACAAACTTTATTTTGCTTATTCCAGACTAGAGACAAGTCACCAAATATTTTTCCATTATCATAACGTGCAGCAAGTTCCCAACCTGCTATTTTTTGCTGATCGACATTGCTAAATCTTAAGCGATTATTTCGCTCTATAACATCATCTGTTTTATTATTAAAATAGGCGATTTTAATATCAGCAACGCCTTGTTTTATTTTTAACAAATCCACCATATTATAGACATAAGCAAGCTCCCAGTTATGGGCATGCTCAGGTTTTATATCATATCCAGATTGAGATGCTGAAAACCCCAGTGTAGTTTCAAATAAACTCGGTAAACGATATGCTTCATTATAGTTTACATAAAAACGATTGTTTTCATTTAACTGAATGGTCGCTGATAATGCAGGCGCCCAATTTTTATGGTCTTTTTTCTTTTTAACTTCACCATTTTCTACAATTTGATTTGAGTCAGACGTATATATCCCTGGGCGGTATTTATCATAATAAACACCATTACTAGGATTACGATCAACTAAATCTAACTCATCTATTTTAATGGTGCCATTTAAAAAAGGATTCGTGGCTGCTGTATATTTTCCATATTCATCTGGAGTCCAATACACCACTCGTTTATACGTATTCGGTTGACCAAGTTTATTTTTGGCATGGAAATCATTTACGCTAGCGAGTTGATTTCGTACTTCATCATCCAACATTTCTTGAGTGTAGTTATCTACGTGTACTGCATAGACGATTTTTTTGCCGACTTCCTTTGTATATGAACTTATGCCTTTTATATCTGGGTTATTCTTATTATTGTTTAAAAAATCATCAAATGACCAATATGAAACCGACTTAGCCCCCGCTGTTAAACTCAACCATGAAGTCGGTTGCCAATCAAAATTGAAATAATACTGGTTTTCTGAGCGGCGCCCTGCTCTTGGCAACATTCTAAAATTCACTTGTGATGAAGTCATATCATTGACGTATTCATCCTCAGTCGTGAGTTTTTCTTTGGTTATATCTGCCCCCACAGTCAAGTTTAAGTTATCCATTAAACCAAACTTGTTGGTAAAACTCGCACCTTTTCGTGTATTTTGTGATGAGGTATAAGCCGTGTCTCGTATGATAAAAGATTGCTTCGGATTGCGATCCGTACCATACATATTTGTATATACTTTACACAGCTTTTGATAGTTTTCCAGCTGGCTTGGGGTTAACAATGATTCATTAGGATGACAAAAGGTATAAACATTATCAAAACCACCCAAGACCGTATTTACAAATCCGCCCGAACTATAGGTTTTTGAATCCGTATCCGTCTGCCAAAGATTCATTTTCAAATTGAGCCAACGGCTATTTTCTGGATTGATTTTGTATTCTAGGCTATAGCTTTTTGTATCGACTTTACTCAATGGCCATTGTGGCAAACCATCCAAGGTATACCACCAAATACGCGATGGCATGATTTCACCATAAGTCGTACTTGAATCCCGATAAGTTAATTGTAGTGCTTGGTCATCGGTTGGTCGCCATGTCCCTTTGAGTAAATAGGATTCCATTTCATTTGAAGTGTTGCTGACTTCACTATTGGCATGAAAATATTTCGCCATGTTTGGAACCATGACATTGTTATTTTCTTTTATATTTTCATCCTCAAAAAAACTGATTCCCCTTTTCCCAGAAAAATAATTTCCGCGACTTCGATAAGCATAGGCTGCCAATAAGTCAAAACTATCTTGCTTGGTCGCCAATGCTATTCGATAAGCCTGATCTTGAAGGCTTAAAAAGTTTTTATCGGAACGATGCTTTGGATCAATAGAGGTCAAAGGATCTTCATAGACGTTGGTCCAGCCTGTTTTGCCTAATTGATCCATCACATCACGATAATCTTGACCTGCATAAGAAAGTGGGAGGCGTTCTTTTGTTGTATTATTCGCCCCTTCTATTTTTATTTCAGCGCCAAAGCTTTGCCCCGGCTTGATAATGTCATCAACTTCCAATGTCTTTGCTGAAACACCGCCCGCTATCCCCGTTTTAATATCACTATTGAGTGATGAACCTTTGACGACTTGAATTGAACTGATCAAGTTAGGATCAATATAGCTACGACTATTTGCCCCATTATAGCCACGCCACACTGTTAGAGACTGTTCTGTGCCATCAATCATCACAGGTACGCGTCCTTGTCCTTGCATGCCTCGTATGTTCGGATCTAAAGCGCCACTATTACGCGCATCGCCACTATAAACATTGGACATTCCCTTAAATAAATCAGACGGCGTTGTTCCTTTAAAACGCTCAATCAGATCTTTACCTGCATATACGCTCGAAAAGTTTTTGTTATATACATCCTCATATCCCTGAGTGTCACGATCAACCTCACTAAAGGCAGTGATTGGTTGTAGTTGAACCAAATCTGATTCTTGAGCAGTAACATCATGACTTGAAGAATCTACGGATTTTTGTGGTGCTGTGGCAGGTGAATTTTCAGCTTTCTTTTCGACAATGGCATAAACATTCCCTTGTTTTTGCACTGTTAAATTTGTGCCTTTCAGCATGGTATTTAATGCATATTCAACAGAAACATTGCCCTTGATCGCAGGTGCAATTTTATGGTTTAAAATCGGTCCTGCTGAGATGATTTCAACACCGCTTTGTTTTGCCAATTGTTGAATAGAAGATTGCAAAGGCTGACTCGGCAAATTCAATTCAACATTTTGAGCAAATAATTGGGTAGAATATAAAGTTGCAACGATCATCAGACTCAATGTTTTCTGTCTATATCTGATCTTTTGTTTGCTCGACTTTTCCCGCTGTAGATAAATCCCCATTTAACTCTCGCCTTTATAAATAATGATTCTCATTTACAAAGACGTTTGATGTAGGAAAAATGTAAACCTAAAAATTTATTTTTTTTCAATTTCCCAAATATTTTCAGACGATTTACTTACCTTCACCTCTGCGACATAAGGTAAAACCTGCATAAAGTTCTGATAATTTTCAGCCTTAAACTGCCCACTGATGGGTAATTTTTTAAGTGTAGGATCGGAAAGTTCAACCTTAAAATCGCTATAACGCTGAAAGTTTTCCAATGCATTAGATAAAGGCGTTTGATTGAAAATAATATGTCCTGTTTGCCAAGCTTGAACCATATCTAAATCGACATGCAGTATTGGGTTTAATTTTTCATTTTGATTACTTAATGACTGACCTTGCTTTAAGTGAATCATGCCTTTTTTGTCACCCAAAATCCCAACAGCAACTTCCCCTTGCAACACGCTAACAGAAGCATCTGCTGCAGAGAGCTTTTGCACATTAAAAATCGTACCAATATCAACGATATGCATCTTGCCGGCATTGACCTGAAAAGTCCGCTCAAAATAGCCCGAAAGTAAACCTTGAGCATGTGCGACATGAAAACTCGCCTCACCCTCTTGTAAAATGATGTCCCGACTACGTATTCTTTGTTGAACCAAGATTTTACTCTCAGTATTGAGCATGATCTGACTTCCATCAGATAATCTAATCGTCTTTTGTGCCCCACGTTCTGTAGTCACTGTATATTGTTGATAACTCGGATTCACGCTATACAATCCAAAACACATCGCGCAAATAGCAAAAAGCGCGCCGCCGATATATTTTTGCTTCAGCTTGCGTTGTTTAGCACGCTGTAAAATCGCATCCTTACTGGGAATATTCGGTAAAATATCATCTTCAAAACTTGCCAACATTTTTTGAATATCATTTAAATGTAGCGGTTGATTATTTTTATTGAGTTTTTTCGGATTCATAAGTGTCCTTTTCTTCTAAAAAAATACTGCTAAAGGACTGCAAAGCACGGGTAAAATGTTTGATTACCATCGTCCGTGAAATCCCCATTTGTTCAGCCGTATCCACTTGTGTCATGCCATAAAACTGGATCAATAAAAAAACATCCTGACAAGCAGGCGGTAGCTCATTGATCTGCTTTAAAATGAGCTGAGTATATTCTTGTCGAATAACACACAATTCTTGCTCCGAAAATGCTTTGTCCTCTTGCTCAGTGTTTTGCCATGCAACTTCAATTTCATCATGTTCGAGTACATCAAAATATTTTTGATAGTTTTTATCTTTGCGCAAATGATCTAAAGCAATATTGCTGCTCACTGTTTTTAAGAAAGCAATCGGATGGATCAAATTTATAAACTGTTCTGGGCGTTGAAATACCCGCAAATACGTTTCTTGCACCACATCTAAAGCAATTTGTCGATTGCCTATTTTACTACTGATATAATCCACGAGTTCATCATAGTGCTTCACAAGATTGCTGTTTTGGGAGAGTACAGAATCCTTCATCGCCTTCACCAGACAGATAAAAATGATTCTTATTATCATTTAAAATGTTTTTATTTTCAATTATCTTTTCATGTTCCTTTTCTTTTAAAAAATTAAGTTAATATCAATTCATAAACTCGTTTACTAAGCTTTCAACCACATCCAGAGTTGCACCATCAGCATAATCAAAATAATCACCGCCACAGCCCAAGGATGAGGCACTGTGAAAATTAAAATACACGCCGCAATACTCATACTCACTAAGGAGAATATTTTAACTTTACGCGGTAGTTTTCTCTCTTTTTGCCATTGCTCTAAAATAGGTGCAATGACACGATTATTTACAATCCATGCATGCATTCTCTTTGAACCTTTTGCAGCAAAAACAGCCGCTAAAAAGTAGAAATCAAATGCAGGTAATCCTGGTACAACTAGCCCAATCGTACCGAGGATTAAACAAAGCCAAGCTAAAAAAATACACATCCAACGAACAAAAATATTTTTTGCCAATTTATGTTCATTTAACGGTGTGGTCATTTTCATCTTAGACTCAGCTTGTTTCATAAAATTTCTACACAATGCGTGAATCGCACTTTATTTCAGTTCTTTTAATTGGCTTAATAACTCACCGAAACGATGAAATCCTTGCATTGCTCCTTCGATAATGAGCTGCTGGTCCTGCTGAGAAAAATTTGCATCATCTAGCGTTTGTTTAAAACGTTTCCATACAATTGCTCGTCCTTCAGGATATGCAGCCAGATTTCTTGCAGCAAAATCTGCGCTATAGCCAAATTTTTCTTGTGCTGCTTTAAATAAAAATGCCGCGCCAAGCGTTGATCCTTCAGATACATAAATCCAGCCTAAAGACTGAGGATATTGCACCGATTCTGTCGCAATCGTGCTCAGTGCAGGTTTGATTCCCAAATCCGCCAAATCTTGTAATGCCGCTTCTGAACGTCCACGAACATCTAAGTCAGGAATCAATTGTTGAACTTGTGAATCTTCATATAAATGTTCAACATCTTTTTGAAAATAGTATTGTGAGAGTGTGAACTGTCTATAATTATCTTTATTTTCAAAAACCTCAGCCTGTGCCATCAACTCTTCCATACGGTCATGCAAAAAAGCTGTTTCTTGCTTTAAACGTTGCATGAGACTTGTTTCCATGACTTTATCAGTTGCTGCATTCATCGCCTTTTCCTCTTTAATTGTGCTTTCTATATATGTAGACGTATAAGCAAAGCAAAATGTGCATCTTGCTCTGTAAAGAAATGTAAAACAGTATCATCGAATATTTGATTTTTTATAATGTGATCCAGAATCATATGGGATCAATTGGCAATAGGTCTTTCTCTTGCTTATGCGAAAGAGTTAGATACAATCATTGAGGATCATTTGATATCAAATGTATTTAAGGAAAATCAGCTGGAATAAGCAAATTTGCGAGGAAGAATAGAATGACCGCTAATATAAAAAAATAGAGTGATGTTTTTCTATTTACATTTTTACAGTATTTAATGATGTGAAAAATGGAAGGATTAATTAAAATCAATAGAGCGAACACTAAACTGAAAAGTGATACATACCCAACTATTAAGAATGCATACCATTGAAATGATTCAATTTGCATAAAAATTCCTTAGTTAATCAAACGATCAAGAAAACCTTTGTTATTTGAATCTAAAATTATTTTTCCATTTTTATACACTATATATTTGATAAACATAATTTTACTGTTTTAATTTTTCTTTTAAATCAAACATTTCCGATCAAAGAGATGTCTTTTAATCGCATCTCTTAAAATATACCTACACCATCCTTTTACTCAAAAGCCTAATCATCATATTTGGTCAAAGTATAAGAACGCTCAGGCGCGACATGCCCTGCGGCAAAGAAAGCGATATTCTCAGGAGAACCCCTTAAGATTTTTTCACGCTTCATTTGAATGGTTTGGTCATCTTTGACGTTGTAATAGAAATTTACACCCTCAGCACGATGCACAATAATCTCATTGGTTTCAGCATTATATTCCCAAGTATCTTGATGGTTATAATCAGAAACTACAGGTGCTTCTGCGCCTGAAATATCATTGCTCACTCGTCCAAAATACACAAAGGTGCGATATGCAGATCCATCAGGTAGCAGATTGATAATAAATTCTGCATTACCATCTTTACACTTTGCAAATAAATCATAGCAACTCATCTGGGTGTGATAACGCCCTGCATAACGACGATCAAGCACTTTGACCACTTTGACTTCATTGGTCGCTGTCGCAGGCAAAGTCGCTTGGCCAGCAACATCACGTAGCTTAACCCCATCTTCGGGATTAGATGTACTTGTTGCAGCAACATTCTGATTTGCTTTATTTGACATATCATCGCTACAAGCACCAAGTGCAAATACAATGAACGCGCCTAGAATGAGAGAATAAATAGGAGAATTACGCATCGAAGCTAATAGATAACCTAAGAACGAAAATTAATTCAAAAAATGCAAAATTTTAAAAATCTGAGTTTGCATAATTTTTTACTATGATAGTATTTTTTATACTAAGCACATAATTTTCCTCAGCTCTTTTTACAAAAGTATAAAAAAAATACATGTTTTGATATCATGAATAAATCGTGTAGGCTTTTTTACATGGGCTCAACAAAATGCTTTTTTACACGGCTTTTATTTTCCCAAAAAAGCACTATATATTCATTATGAGTGAATTAATTTGAACTCGATGAATGTGAATTTTCACTTTTTATTATTGGTTTTTTAAGGAGACCTCAATGACCAAATCAGGTTTATATCGTTCTAACCGACAACATATGATCGCCGGTGTTATGGGCGGTATTGCTGAACATTTTGGTTGGAATGCAAACTTACTTCGTCTGATCTTCGTGATTGTTTCATGTATGAGTGCGGCTTTTCCTGGGATCTTGGTGTATTTAATTTTATGGTTCGTTATGCCAAAAAGAGAAAATTCTCCTCTTGATGCGCCTTATAACGATCAACGCCCGATGCGTACTGTAAATCAAGATCAATATCATCACTAAAATGTGCCAAACGATGATCATTTAGAGATCAAAATACGTTTAGCTTTGATGATTGATAAAAATTTCTCCCCGTTCCTAAAGCAAAAAAAGCGATGAATATCATCATTCATCGCTTTATATTTTTCAAAGTATTATCAATACATACCGCTCTAAAGCTTAGAGTTGTATGGCCACACTTAATTGTTTCTGTAAAACCGCAATCATATCTGCCCGACTGATGATACCAACCAATTTTCCATCATCAATCACAGGGATATAATTGAATGATTTTTCTACAAAATATGGCACCAAATCCTGAATCGGCTGTGTAGGCCGAACGGTTACAACTTTCAAATTCATAATCTGTTTGATTTGATGTTGCCATTGCACGCCATGCTCTGCCCGTTTAAACCATTCGACTACATCATAAAGTGCAAGCGTTCCCACCAATTTATCTTGTGTATCAACTACAGGCAAACTCATCAAATTGACCGCCTTAAATTTGTCTAATGCCTGATGAATATCATCTTGTTCATTTAAACAAATCACATCTTTGGTCATGATGTCTTGGCACAGATAACTGGTGCTCGTGCGAGCATTGGCTTTTTCCTGCGCTTCTAAAATGATTTTTTGCAGGTCATATTCACTAATATCTAATAATTCAGTGTGTTGCTCTAATACTTCATGAATATCTTTGGGTTGAATCGTGACTTTTTGCGTTGGTGTAGGATCTTTGGAGCGTTGATTGATTTGTGCCACTTGGGGGTATTGTTTTCCTAGCATACGGTTAAACAATATCGCGCAGCCTAGCAATAGAACCGAATTTAAAAGCACTGGATAAAATATAAAATGATAACCAAGCTGATGTACCGCATCCCCTCCTAAAACAGCTGTAATCGCGACAGCACCACTTGGTGGATGGAGTGAATCTGTAGTCATCATCAAAAATATCGACAATGCGACAGCCAAGCTAAATGCTTCGGTCAAATTAGGTATATACAAAGCACAAGTCACACCAATAATGCCAGCAATAATATTGCCAACGATCATGTTCCAAGGCTGTGCCAAAGGACTCGCAGGAACTGCAAATAACAATACTGATGAAGCCCCCATCGGAGCGATATACCAAGCATTGAAGCCGCCTAGCGCATACCAACTCATCAACGATGAAATCACCAGACCAAGTAATGCACCTAGACCACAGAGCAAGCGCTCTTTTAGAGGTAAAACTTTAAAATTGGGTTTGAGTATATTGAGCCATTGAAGGGGTGTATCAGACACAATTTTCCTTTGCTTTGAAGCATAAAATTGTGTGAATTATACCTTTATGTTGGTATAAGATGCATTGATTATATATCTTTTATTGATGAGTTTTTTTGTTTGATTTTCTTTTTTTAATTTGTATATTCATTAAGCTATTTAGCATGTTTTTTATATGTCTATCAAAGCCAGAACTCGTACCGAAGATAGCCAAATTCTTTGAGGGGTTAGATATTCTCTAGAATGTATCTGGATCTTATCGATTCATTTGATAGTCATTTTTATACAATGACTTGGCTTGCTTGTGAAAACTATCAACCACCATAGTGTTAATACCGTCTAAATTTATTTCTTAAATTTTCGATCTACGCATTGACCATAAATATCATAAATTTAGGTTTACCTATAAAGATTTGTTGCAATCAATAGGCTAGGAATCATTAGAATTTTCAAGTATGGTTCGCTCATTATCTATTCGAATTATAAAAATGAAACTTCAATATAGCAAAGAACATATCTTTAAGGGATTGTTGCTTGCACCACTTCCTTTGTTATTGTTTTCAGCTATTGTTTTTATTATCGCCAATCATCAATTTAGTTTGTACGAAATCGCTGTTGCCTTCTTCGGACACAGTCTGGCTTATATCGCATATTGTATTTTAACGATTCCTTTCTCTTTTGTGATTTCACTCTTTCTTATTCAAATGCACTCAACTTACTAACAATTTGTATTTTTTCAATGTTATTTTCAACACTGTTCTTTTTACTACTCGGTTGGGCACATACTGGCAATATTACAGTGCAATGGTGGGAATCTTTTTACAATCCTTTATCCATTTGCATAACTTTAATTCCAGGGATTTGTTATTGGTTTTTTTTGAAAAAATTAACAGGCAAATAAATTGCCCGTTTAAGCCTGAATATATTTAAAACTTGGTTTATCCAATAAAATTAGCTTAAAATATCACGATAACATACTAAATTATAATCATTTTAAATTTTAACTTTGGATTTTAAAGCGCATTCATTTTGGGGAATGAACAATGTTTCAAATCATCTTCCGTGATTTAAAAAATACAAATATAGATATTGTAAAAAACCTATTATTGGCTCCAGTTGGGGCAATGATTATTATTATTCATGTCGTGATGCTTTGGGCAATATTTCAAATCTTGCTTGGACTGATTTTAAGTTTAATTTTCACATTCTTTAGTTTTAGCTTGATCATATTTGCTGTATATCTCATTTTTATTTTCCCTTTTCTGTTATTTATTCAATTGATTTTAAATCATTTTAAGATTTTTAGTCTCTTTAGCATTGCTCTCTGCTGTATCGCTTTAACTCTTGCTTTCGCCTATATCACGTTTAGTCTATCTGACAATCTTGAAAAAAGCTTTCAAACCAACCTATTTTTGATCTCATTTTTTTCTGTCCCTACAGCAATTGCAAATGGATATCTCGCTTATCAGGCTTATTTAAAGCAAGAAAGCAGGCAAATCAGATCATTCATAAGAAATAGAAAATATTAGTTCATCCAAACTGACTGAGACTTATCTTTTTTCATGCTATTTTTATTTATATCTCTAACTTATTTATTGATTAAGATATTCAAATTCCCCTATTCTAAAGATCAATTTAAAACAATAAACAAGTCTATAAATGCTCACTCAATTCCTCCAACTTTTCAGAAACCTAAAAAAACATCTGAATGTTTCGATAGAGGATATTAGCCACAATTTACTGCTTGCTCCCCTCTATACTGCACTTGTTGCATATCCGCTGCTATGTGCTTACTTTTTTTTCATCATTGAATATCCTACAACTGAATTATTTAAACTGATTGTCTCCGTTCTACTATTTTTAGTCATTGTCTTTTTAGTCTATTTAACTTTTGTTTATGTATTTGCACATCTATCTCAAACCTTTTTATTACGTAAAAAATGTCTCAATTTTTATACAACGCTAGCAAGTGCTTTTGTGATTCTTGCGCTGTATTCAACTCTATTGACATGGAACCTATCTGACATAGGTCTATCTGTTCTTTTTTTTAGTTTGTTCGCAGTTCCTATTGTGATCACTTATTGGGTTTTACTTTTTAGAGCACATCAAAAAAACTCAAAATGAACTGGGCACAATTTTATTGACTAACCTTTGCCACACTCCCCCAAAATCCTTATACTTAGAAGCAATTTTTTCTAATACTTATAGTGGATGCTGCATGAGTCGCGCCATATCGCATATTGATACATTCCAAGGCTTAATTCTTGCCTTACAAAACTACTGGGCTGAACAAGGTTGCGTCGTGTTACAACCTTACGATATGGAGATGGGTGCAGGGACATTCCACACTGCAACTTTCCTACGTGCGCTCGGGCCTGAAACATGGAACGCAGCTTATGTGCAACCATCACGTCGCCCTAAAGATGGTCGTTATGGTGAAAATCCAAACCGTTTACAACACTATTACCAGTTCCAAGTAGTCCTTAAACCAAACCCAGACAATATCCAACAGCTTTATTTAGATTCATTAAAAGCCATTGGTATTGATCCTTTGGTACATGATATCCGTTTTGTAGAAGACAACTGGGAATCACCTACCCTTGGCGCTTGGGGCTTAGGTTGGGAAGTTTGGCTCAATGGTATGGAAGTGACACAGTTCACCTATTTCCAACAAGTCGGTGGTGTTGAATGTTACCCAGTGACTGGTGAAATCACATACGGCTTAGAGCGTTTGGCAATGTATCTACAAGGCGTAGATTCTGTTTACGATCTTGTTTGGACCAAAGGTCAGTTTGGTACAGTGACTTATGGTGATGTGTTCCATCAAAATGAAGTTGAACAATCAACGTATAACTTTGAATACGCAAATGTTGAAAAAATGTTTGAGCTATTTGATTTTTATGAAGTTGAAGCCAACCGTTTAATCGAAGCAAAACTTCCTCTTCCAGCTTATGAGCAAGTAATTAAAGCATCTCATGCCTTTAACTTACTTGATGCACGTGGTGCGATTTCAGTAACTGAACGTCAGCGTTATATTTTACGTGTACGTACTTTGGCACGTTCTATTGCACAAAGTTATGTTCATGCTCGTGCGGAACTTGGTTTCCCTATGGCTGAACCACATTTACGTGATGAAGTATTGGCACAGCTTAAAGCTCAGGCGGAAAGCGATGCTGCAAAAAATGCAAAAGAGGAGAATAAATAATGTCTAAACATACAGTTTTATTCGAACTCGGTTGTGAAGAATTACCACCTAAAAGCCTAAAAAACTTACGTGATGCATTAAAAACAGAAACTGTAAAAGGCTTAAATGATGCAGGTCTTGCATTTGATAGCGTTGAAGCTTATGCAGCTCCACGTCGTTTAGCATTAAAAATAATCAATGTTGATGGCGCACAAGCAGACACTCAAAAACGCTTCGACGGCCCTGCTGTTCAAGCTGCTTATGATAGCGAAGGCAAACCAACTAAAGCACTTGAAGGCTTTATGCGTGGTCAAGGCATTACTGTAGATCAAGTTTCTACTTTCCAAGCGGGTAAAGTTGAAAAAGTTTGTTATTTAAAAGATGTGAAAGGTCAAAGCCTAGATGCTTTACTTCCACAAATTTTGCAACATGCTTTAGATAACTTGCCGATTGCAAAACGTATGCGTTCTGCAGCAAGCCGCACTGAGTTTGTACGTCCAGTAAAATGGGTAGTCTTGTTAAAAGATGATCAAATCATCAATGCAACGATTCAAGATCATCAAGCTGGCAATGTGACTTATGGTCATCGTTTCCATGCGCCTGAAGCAATTACGCTAAATACTGCAAATGACTATTTAGATGCATTGCGTAAAGCCCATGTGATTGCTGATTTTGAAGAGCGTCAAGCGATTATTGATCAACAAGTTAAAGCTTTGGCTGATGAAGTTAATGCGACTGCGATCGTACCAAGTGATTTACGTGATGAAGTAACCGCATTGGTTGAATGGCCTGTTGCGCTTCGTGCAAGCTTTGAAGAGCGTTTCTTAGCGGTGCCTCAAGAAGCATTGATCACAACTATGCAAGACAACCAAAAGTACTTCTGCTTGGTTGATAGCAACAACAAACTACAACCGTATTTCATTACCGTTTCAAATATTGAGTCTAAAGATCCAACTCAAATTATCGAAGGTAATGAAAAAGTCGTTCGTCCACGTTTGTCAGATGCAGAGTTTTTCTTTTTGCAAGATCAAAAACAACCGCTTGCATCTCGTAAAGAAAAATTGGCAAATATGGTGTTCCAAGCTGAACTCGGTACACTTTGGGATAAATCAACACGTATTGCTAAACTTGCAGTTGCATTATCACCAATCACAGGTGCAAATGCTGCTGATGCTGAAAAAGCTGCCCTGCTTGCAAAATGTGATTTGACCTCTGAGCTTGTCGGGGAATTCCCTGAACTTCAAGGGATCGCAGGGACTTATTATGCTCGCCTTGAGGGTGAGAATCATGAAGTTTCTGAAGCACTAGGCGAACAATATTTACCTAAATTTGCGGGTGATGTTTTACCACAAACCAAAACAGGTACAACGATTGCGCTCGCTGACCGTTTAGATACTTTGGTGGGTATTTTTGGTATTGGTCAAGCACCTACAGGTTCTAAAGATCCATTTGCATTACGTCGTTCTGCGATTGGTATCTTGCGTTTAGTCACTGAAAATGACCTTGATGTTTCAATTGAACAATTAATTGATCTAGCATTGGGTGCTTATGGTGACGTGATCAAAGATCATGACAAAACTCGTGCTGACGCAGTTGCCTTCCTTGAAGGTCGTTACCGTGCAAAATATGAAGACCAAGGCGTTGCAGTTGACGTGATTCAAGCAGTTCAAGCACTTTCTCCAAAATCACCAGTGGATTTTGATAAACGTGTAAATGCTGTTAATCATTTCCGTGACTTGTCTGAAGCTGCTGCACTTGCTGCTGCAAACAAACGTGTTGCCAATATCTTGGCTAAAGAAGCAACTCCAACAGGTGATGTTGTAGAAGCGAACTTGGTTGAAGATGCTGAAAAAGCGCTTTATGCAGAAATTAAAGCAGTGAAACCTGTCATCGAGCCTTTATTGGCTGCTAAAGACTATACAGCTGCTCTATCTCAACTTGCTGCGCTTCGTGCACCAATCGATGCATTCTTTGATAATGTCATGGTGATGGCTGATGATGCTGAATTGAAAGCAAACCGTTTACGTTTGTTGGCTCAAATTCGTGCATTATTTACCAGTATTGCGGATATTTCAGTATTGCAGCACTAAGCTAAAGATTTGAAATAAAGTCAAAACCCTGCTAGAAATAGTGGGGTTTTTTATATGAAAATTTAGATGAATAATGACAAATAAAACACCTATTAAAAACTTTTATAAAATCGATGTTTATCTTGTACTTTGCCACACTGTGCTACTCGCACTCAGTTTTGCATTGTGGAAAATTTATCCTCATATACAAACCAAACCCGATATGAGTGGTCTATTCTTCATGATCATTTCAGTACTAGGCGGAATCATCGGGTTAATTGTTTTGGCAGTCAGCCTACCTCGTTTAGATCGAACTTTACGCCATCCCATTTTATACAAATTGTTTTTTGCGTTTATATATTGGATTTCTAGCTCGGTTATCTTGGTCTGTGTCGGTATCAGTAAGTTTTTCTTCAATAATCCATTGGTTTTAATCGTTTTTATTGTAATCTTTTTTAGCAGCCTCTATCTCTCTATCATACGTGTTGCGGATATGCGCAAAAAAGATTGGCTCATCTTGATTGGAATTTTAGCTGCTTTTATTGTCATATTTTTCTTACCAAAACTTTAATGCTTGGCTTAAATAATCATTTACTCAACATTATATTTTGATGGTGACATGGACGCTTACCTTTATCGTGAATAACAACAATTGATGATGTTAAATTGTACAAAGAGTATTTTAGGAGATAACAATGTTTCGATATTTTAAGGTAGGGTGGATTCAAACATGAGGTGCGACAGTTTTAAAACATTTGTGATAATCAGTTAGTCTCGAAAACTCCTCTAATGGCGTCAACCAGTTTAATGCTTTTCTTGGTCGTGTATTTAATGACAT
The DNA here is from genome assembly GCF_000368565.1 of Acinetobacter gerneri DSM 14967 = CIP 107464 = MTCC 9824. Taxonomy (GTDB): domain Bacteria; phylum Pseudomonadota; class Gammaproteobacteria; order Pseudomonadales; family Moraxellaceae; genus Acinetobacter; species Acinetobacter gerneri. The sequence continues at coordinate 285,369 of NZ_KB849545.1, forward strand.
GGCAACTTGATTTAAATAATTTTGATCAGCTTGGTTTAAATCAATTCCTTTCGGTAAATACTGCCGTATAAGACCATTCATATTTTCAATTGTACCTTTTTGCCACGGTGAATGTGGATCACAAAAATATACATCTATATCCAACTCCTCCTCCAATTGCTTATGTTGAGCCATTTCTCGTCCTCGGTCATAAGTCAGGGTTTGTCTCAGCTCAGGTGGCAGGTAAGCCATTGCTTCGGTCAAGGCTGTACGTACAGATTCTGCCTTAGCATCAGGTAAAACTGCTAGTAAACAGAGTCGTGTATTACGTTCAATCAAAGTTGCTACTGCGCTTTTATTATCTTTTCCTTTGATCAAATCAGCTTCCCAATGACCTGGTATTTTTCTTTCCAAGACCTCTAATGGACGCTCATGAATTGTTTTTATATCCTGTAAAATACTATCTTTCTGTGGCAGGTTTTCAGTTTTTCTTTTCTTATTTTCCCGACGTAAACAAGATAATAACTCCTTTTTAAGTTCACCTTTGGGTAAAGCTCTGATTGTTGAATAGATTGTGGTATGGCTAATATTCATCTCTTTATCATCTGATTGTCGTTTGAGCCACTTAGAAATTTGTACAGGCGACCATAAACATTTTATGGCTTCTACAATAAATTTCCATAGTAAGGAATCCAAATAAATTTTTGTATGACCGCGCCTGCGTCGTTGCTGCGAAAATTCAATCGCTTGTTCAGCACTATATTGATGAACAGAACCGCAATTTTTATTTAATTCACGAGAAATTGTACTGTGATGTCGGTTAATTTGTTTAGCAAATTTTCGAGCAGAAAAATTGGGTTTGTTAAACTCTAGCATTAGTGCAGTTCGTTCAACTATTGTTAAATGTATGTATGACAATATGACACTCCTTTATACCTATATTAGGTTGGGGGTGTCGCACTTCAAGTTTTAGTCTGCCTAGATATATTGATCATTTCCATTCAAGTGATGCTATTTTTACTCTCTATTATTTTGATGAGAAATTACCCTGTCACTTCATACGACAACAGTATGATGGGAATCGTCTTTTTCCCACAAATCATAATTATGGCAATTCTCTCAATTCCTTTTGTTATTTTCATTTTCAAAAAAACCAAATCGAGATTAATATTTAAAATAAAATATTCACTTTCAATATATTATATTTTTATAAGTACAATCATCAGCTTCAACATTTGGAATACGGAACTATTCTATTCCAAACAAATATTTTTCATACTTGGTTTGATTATTTATATACCGAGTTTTTATTTTTCAAATAAATATACAAAAAAACAAACAAAACATAATAATAATGGAAACAGTATTTTAATTTTATCCAATTTATAACACCCGTATTAATCAAATAAATATAATGAAACTTATTCTTTATTTTATGAATTTCTCAACTAACCTATATCAATAAAATTCGATAAAAAATGAATAAAATATGAATTTTTTGTAGCGTTTTTATTATAAGATTTATTTTTTAAAAAATTATTTACTGAAACTTTATCCATCTAGGATTATTTTTAAATGCTTAAAACATTTCTCTCATTAACAACAACTGTCATTTTTTTAACTGGGTGTGCAACAACAAAATCTATGCAATATCCTGTTTCGGGCAGTAGTAGCACAGTATCCGTTTCTTCTGAACAAATCTCAAGCATGACTGAATCAGGTGGAGGTGATCATTTTATTAACAATAGCCAAATCACTGTAGGCGATGCCAGCCGTGCACTGAACAACCCTGCATCAAATATGTTTGGACTCATTGGCGTTGGGGTTGCTACCGCAATCGATAAACGAAACAATGCCTCAGCGATAGAAAAAAGTAGTCTCAATCAAGCGATAAAGTTTGATCAATTGGTACATCAAAAAATTCAAAATGCACTCAGTTCAAATCAGATAGATCCATCTCTGAAAGTTTTAGCTATAAATCAGATTTCAGATATTAAAGTGACGCCTTATTCTCGAATTTCTTTTATCAATAAGCCTGATGTTTCTGTTGCATTTTCACTTAAAGCCCAGTTTAAAAATGCAGCAGATAATAATGCAAATACCAAGCGTATTTATCATTATGTGAAAGAAAAAAAAGCAACTTTGTCTGAATGGGATAACAATCAAAATGCCATGTATTTAAAAGATGCTGATACTGCTTTTACTGCACTGGCTAAAGTTTTGGTTTTGGATATGCAACATCAAATCAATATCGACAAACTCAGTGAAAGCAAGCAGAAAACATGTAAAGTTTCTGGCCAACTGAATCACTATTATTATATAGAATCACCCGATGATCTTTGCATTGGTGTATTTCAAACAAATAAAGGCGTGTCATCTCCATATTTTGTTTTTGTAGTTGAACAATAATTTGTATCTTAAATAAAAGCCTATTCTATTTAGAAAATAGCTCTCAATAGAATAGGTTGATAATTTCGATCAATTTAAAAATTTAATACACTGACTTTTATAAAATTTTAGCTTACATCCAAATAAAACCACTCAACTACTCAACATAAAATGATACCAATAAAATAGATCTCTCTTATAAATTAAAAATATACAATCATTAATTATTTTTAAAGTTAATATAGGAAGTCCCTTCTCACTTTGGGAGAAGGTTAGGATGAGGGTAAATTTCTAATAGAATCCTCCCCCTCTTGCAGAACATATTCTTCATCCTTTAAAAACAGAAGGAGCTACACTGTAAAAAATAAATAATTCTATAATTCAATTTATAAAAGCGATCTAGATTGATCATTTTTAAATAACATGGCATAACAGCTTATACAGCTTTTTTATTTTAATTTACCAATAAAAACCAAATAAACCTTTGTTACATCAATAAATTAACTATAATTTATTGAATTTCATTCATTAAAAGTTAAGCGATATGAAACTTCAAATAATCCTAAGTATACTCACGGGTCTCACCCTCAGCGCTTGCTCAACTACACCCAAAAACCCAGATGCCCCAGTCGTGTTAGAACAACACAAAAACATCCAAGCCGAGCCGACGACTAAACACAACCTTGCGCGTTTGATCAAACAACGTGATAACTGCGTGATCGAATTTACAGGCAACTTTTCGACAGGCAAAGCCACAGAACACTGGATCTTTAAAGGCGATCAACTCATTTCAGCATTTTCAAATGTCGATGCTGATGTAGAAAACAAACAAACAGTTTTTGATATCGCAAGTGCTGAAAGACAGGCAAATTTTGCTTCACTGGCAAAGAATTTTAAACAGCGCAATCTAGATCAATGTAAAAATTAAAGAAATAGATTCAACAATTCATTTCCTTTGGATTGTTGAATCTTCATATATTTGAAAGCGTATTTATTACCCAGTATTAACTGAATCATCAAATATATTTTAAACAAATCTTTCACAACTTCATCACAACTGTTTCACTATTGTAGATTGCTGTATCAGTTTTATCTCAAAGCCACATTAAACTCAAATTGACCATTAATATGGGCTCATATCATAATGCAACAAATTCCCTTAACAATTTAGGGACATAGGTCAATATGAACAAAATGAAATATACGCTTGCCAGTGGTCTACTCCTCTGTTCTGTATCAATTTATGCAGAAACAACACCAACTGTAAAAACACCACCACCTTATGGGGACAATCCCAATATTTTCGTTGTTTTGGGACACAAAACTAAAGTTGCCGTACAAAACACAGCCAATAAAGTTGGTGCGGCGACTGAACATGGTATTCAAAAAATAAAACCTAAAGTCGAAAATTCATGGGATGAAACCAAGACTTATTCAGCAGAACAAGCTGAAATTGCCAAAGAAAATACCATCAAAGCCAAAGACAAGGCTGTGGAAAAAATAATCAATGTAAAAGATTCGGTCATTGGAGTGAATGGTGGAACTGTACCGATTGAACAAGGACAATTAAGCCAATCCAATTATCCTGCTCAGCCAAACAGCGTAGCTCCAATCATCTCAAACAATCCAGTAAGCTCTCCAAATCAAGCCAATAGCGACTCATCTGGGCAGATTACCTCTACTTCTATTGCGACTCCACAAGCAAGCAGTCAAGTTGCTACGCCAACTCAAGCAGCACCTGAAATCAATACATCCAAAGACAACCCTGTAGGTGGAGCTGATCAGGAAAATGATTATCCGCATTAAGTTATTTTATCTTTGACATAGTTTTGCAAAAGCCTACGCCTGTAGGCTTTCGTTCTTTTAGATGATTAGGGTCTGTTGATTAATTGACTTGTCTAATAATTTTTCCAGCAATAAATCCCTGAACATTTTCTAGCATTTGATTGACGATTCTCTGCCTAGCATCCACACTTCCCCATGCACTGTGTGGTGTGATGATCAAATTAGGGATCGTTGGATCAAGCAAAATATTACCATTTTTGGGTGGTTCTACTGTCAACACATCCATTGCTGCTCCTGCAATCTGACGATCAAGCAATGCATTTTTTAATGCTGCCTCATTGACAACCCCACCACGCGCGCAGTTGATCAAAAATGCAGAATTCTTCATTAAATTAAATTCTTTTTCACCTATTAAATCACGTGTTTCTTCCGTTAAAGGACAATGTAGGCTTAGAAAATCGACCTGTGTCAGCAATTCATGAAAAGGAACTCGTGAAGCGTCGCTTGGTCGATTTGGCAATGCTGCAACCAATACCTTCATGCCAAAAGCTTCTGCCAGTTTTGCGACAGCTTGCCCCAATTCGCCATAGCCAACGATTCCCAAGGTTTTACCTGAAAGCTCTACGATTGGATAACCGAGCATGCAAAAAATCGGAGACTGATTCCACTGCCCTTGTTGTACAGCACGATCATATTTCAACAACGATGTCGCCAATGCCAACATCAAACTCATCGTATGTTGAGCTACTGCTGCTGTGCCATAACCTTGGCAATTGCATGCCACTACACCCTTTTCTTTGGCTTTAATCAGATCAACATTGTTGGTTCCTGTCGCCGAAATTAAGATCAATTTCAAGTTTTGACACTGTTCTATCGTATTTGAGTCGATCACAACCTTATTACTAATGATCACATCCGCATCTTTTACACGTTCAAGAACCTGCTCTGGAGTACTCATTGGATAAAGGATCAGCTCAGCAAAAACTTCATCTAATTGACTAAAATCTAAATCATTTTTATCTAGAGCTTGGTAATCCAAATACACCGCTTTCATATTATTTCCTTAAATTGAACCGTATTAAACAAGCGAAAGCCAAAGTCTTACTATTTGTTATTTATCATTAAATTTCAAGCAGACCCTAATATATTTTTGATTAAATTATTTGAATATTAACTCTATTTCAGGTATTTATATCTCACTTTATAAATTTATAAACCAATCATTTTTGGATAATGTTCAAATGAAAAATATAATTTTAGCACCCATGCTTTGTCTCAGTAGTTTAACTTTTTTAACAAATTCCTATGCTGGAGAGGAGCCACTTTATGGTTATTACATTAGCAGTATCCCCAATTATGCAACCGATGAAAATGACGATAATGATTCAGGTCTGTATAGAACAAAACAGGGCTGTCGTATCGTAACCGATAGTATGGCCGTACTCTATCGTACAACACAGTTTTGGGATTTTGATCAAAATAGTTTGAAAACTTCAAAAGTAACGAATCATTTTTATGCGACATATGACTATACTGATGAAGATTTTCAAGAACTCAAAAAGCAAAAAATAAGTTTGGAAAAAAGCATACAACTCGATGTCAAAAATCCCAAAATCCTGCAACAGTTTAAAGACCTAAAAGCTAGATTTAATGCTGCAGATTTTCAAAAATGCTATCCCAAATGATCGAGATTGAATGATGAAAGCCAGACTGTTCAAGCATCTCATTCTTTTGTTTTTTATCATAAATTTTAGTACTGCTCACGCAACAGACAATGCTGAACTGGTTTTACAATCTCTTGCCAATGTAGAGCAATATCATTCAGACGAAGGTAATCAATTTGTATTATCTAAGAACAAACATGGCTGCAAAATTGAAGCTCGTTTTTATTTGTCCAATCATCAAATTCTGACTAGCTATATTTTCAATCAAAAAGGGATCGTATCGGCAGCAGAAAGAACTTACCAATACAAATATGAAAAGGGAGAAGAAGGCTCTTTAGCGCATATCACCGATATTTATCTATCTGGTACTGTCTATTTAGATCCTGCCGATCCAAAAACTCAGCAGGAACTAAATGATTTTAAAGCGTTATTTCCAATAACAGAAATAAAAAAATGTCTTTAAGCCAAGATAAATTTTACATTATCTTCAAAAGAATCATAATCAAATTTACAGGTTCCAAATAAGTCAGAACCCAGATTTAGATTTTTATAAGATAAAATGTAAAACTCAGGATATTTCTTGGTAATGATCGGACTCATATCCAAAGATAAGGCATCATTTTGTTTGAAAAGTTTAATCACTTGGCGATCATTCATTGCCAAGAAATAGTCCTCTTTATTTAGATCAATAAAGGTCAAACCTGTTGCCTTAACTTGAATAGCGCAAAGATACTTGCTATTGATATCAATCACTTGCTGACTATAGCTTTCGATTTTTTGGGTGATCACATTAAATACTAGAAAATTACCAAAATAATCCTGCAACTGCTCTTTCTTTTCTATTGGAAAATTCACAGAAATTCCGAGCTTCATCAAATCCTGTTCATCTACCCGTTTATTAGTGAGCAAGATACGAGTAATCATTTGCTTCAGATTATTATCAAAAAAACTGCCATCAAGTTGCAGATCAGTACTTTTTAAAATCTTGCCCAGCGCTTCATTGTGCGTTCCCAGCAAACGAGCGATGACATTTCGATAGTAAAATTTATTATTTTTCTTCACTTCCCGCATTTGCTTATAAAAATAAGTTTGATCAAATGGATGGCGAATAAAATCGTTGAGCAAAGCTGAACTTGCTAAAACTGAAATCGCATCATGCCCCGAATAAGGCAGATTCAAAGTATGTAAATGGGGAATCAGTGGCTTTATTTTAAGGTAATTTTCACGATCATTTTCAAAGTAAGGATCATAGACAATGATGTATTCACATTCACTTGAAATATCCTCAGATTTTATATGCATATCTCGGTTAAGTTCTACATCATAAAAATCGCTATAACGGCGATCTTCAACATCTTCAGGATCAATTGAATATTGCGGCACAAAGGCAACAGCGCGTGTCATTTTCAACAATTTTGCATATTTAACAACAGCATAGCCACCCATCGACCCCCCATAGCCCACAATCGATGAGTATTGTTCTAAATAGGGTTTGAGTACTTCAAAAAGTGCCAACATACTTGATTCAGGATACCAAGATTTTTGTTTTGGCATGATTCCAATCACGTTAAAATCATACTTACTTAATGATTTTTCGGCATTAATTGAAGTCCCTTTGGCACGAGTAATCAAATCCCCAAATGACAGCACCAATGTTTCGGATGATCCTTGTAAATATATCGCTCGAATTTGTTCATCTTCAAAAATGATTTTTTTTTCCATCGAAACACCGAAAAGTTGGGGAATAGCACAATTGCACTCAAAAAATGAGTTGTCATGCAAAGAAGTATGCAAGCCTAAGTGCCCTATTTTAGCTGTGCCACACAGATAAAAAAGTACATAATCTTCCACATTTACATAAATTGTTACTTTCAGGTTGCTTTTTTACCAAAATTCACATTTCAGACATAAAAATAGTCGTCAATGTGAATGAAAATGCTTGTCATTTATATGTTTTAGCCCAATGATAAAAGATATATTTCTTCAAAATGTATGAAAATATGCCAAATAATATTCATCATGCTGCACAGCAAGGCTTTAGTTCTGCTGCTGAACTTTATCAACAAACCCGCCCAAGTTATCCACAAGAGATAAAAAATTGGCTAGAAAGCGACCTTAAAATTAATAAAAATTCTACTGTTATTGATTTAGGTTCAGGTACTGGAAAATTTTTACCTTATCTCATTGCGCAAGGTTCAGAGGTCATTGCTGTAGAGCCTGTCACTGAAATGTTAGAGCAACTCAGAAAAAAATATCCTTCGGTCAAATCGGTACAAGCCAGTAGCGAGCAGCTTCCTTTCCACTCTGAATCAATCGATGCTGTACTTTGTGCACAATCTTTTCATTGGTTTGCAAATATCGAAACACTCAATGAAATTCATCAGGTACTAAAACCCAAAGGGCATCTGGGACTGATCTGGAATCAGCGTGATGTAGAAATCGATTGGGTTAAAGCACTAGCCGATTATATCGCTCAATTTGAAGGTGATACCCCGCGATACCATAGTGATCAATGGAAAAAAGTTTTTGAAAATCAGTTCTTATTTGAACTAACCGATGTCAAAGTTTACTCGCAGCTTCAAAAAGGAACTGTGGAAAATGTGGTATCGAATCGTCTGTTATCGACCAGTTTTATCGCGGCTATGTCTCAAGAAAAACAGCTTGAAATGAAGCAAAATTTTGAAAAAATTGTATTTGATTTTACAGGGAAAACTGCACAAGATGAGATAGAATTTCCTTATATTACTTATGCTTACCATTTTCATAAAATTTAAAAAGTTTTTAGAGGAAAATTAAAATGTCTTTTCATGTGAAATCAAACGCTTTGATCTTGGCGATATCATCTTGTTTAGTATTGAGTGCCTGTCAAAAACAACAGGAAACTAAGGAGACGACAACCGAAAATAAATCCGAAATCGAAAAGCAAATTGAGCAGCAACCCACTAAAAAATTTGCCAATACGCCAAATGATGGGAAAGATATTGCAACTTTGATCGATTTTCAGGAACGTTTTTCCAACATGAGTGATGAGATGGAAAATGAACTGATGACCATGCAAAAAGAAGGCAATTTAACACCCGAATTTGAAATTGAACGCCGCAAAGATGTCATCAACTCCGCATTTTCTATGCTTAAAGCTTTAGATCTTAAAACTGAACAAGGGCGTTATATTCAAGGTTTGTTATATCAATATTGGGAAGGTCAGCAGACGGTATTAAAACAACGTCAAGCTCAGCCGAATGCATCTTATGTAAACTCGTCATTAGACCAATATCTCCAAGCACAAAAACAATTACAGCAATGGAAAGCATCACAACCAAGGTCATAAATCGAGACTTTGAAATGATTTAAACCCTTCAACTTGAAGGGTTTAAATGTGAGAAATCTACATAAGGTTCAACACATAATGAGTTGATCAGATCCAAATCAAATAATCATCTGTGATGTAGCAATCAAATTATGCGCTTATGAAATTCGAACATGGCATTGCCAAATATTGTCTGTTTCACGTGAACTATTTGCTTGACGTACAGAAGCTAAATCAATAATTTCATAGCCAGCTTTCAATGCGGTAAAACGAAAAATACGCTCACCCTCTGCATTCAGTTCTTGCTTACCTTCTGATTTAATCTCTGCTTTGGCCGTATAAATTTCTTCAGTTGTAAACAATTTAGTCGGTTGCATGGTCTGCCACTGAAAGCCTGTAGATGGGTTTTCAGGTGCTCGAAACACCAATGTTTCACCAGATTTCATTACCAAAGTACTTGGACATTTGCGCTTGAGATTATATTCGTGAGTTTTTGCCAAACCCGAATTGTTTGAGTTATGGCATGCAGTCAAAATAAAACTTAACCCCAAAATAAAAGCTGAAATGGACACTATCTTTTTCATTAAATACTTTCTCTTCACTTATCGGCTTGCCCGTATTTCAAAAGGACATCATGTCCACACTGACACATTATTTATAGGTTCAGTTGAAATAGAAACAAGCCATTCTTCAGCTTAAATATTGGACAAATATAGCATTTAAATTTGACCAGACAAAATATGCTTTTTAAATATTTTGCTTTTCGACCCATGAGATAGAATCGACTTGAATCAATTTACAAGCACCATCACCATAGCCATCCCAACCGATCGCAGAAGTCCAAACTAAATTTTTGTCTTTAATTTCGACCATATTTCCACTAATTCGTACCAAATCACCACGTTTAACTTTTTTGATCTCTTTGGCTACTTCTGGATTTCCAGGAATGATATGCATATTGGAAACCAGTTGCATCGCCAATTTGGGTGGTACAGGTGGGCGTGCCATTTGCCAATTGAGATAACGATCATATTGGCTAAATTGAATTTGACTGGCAATCTCAGGGGCTGTAAATAAGCCACGAGTCACTGCGTAATCAATCGGAGAAAACTTCGCTTGCTCATCATTATTGTAGGTTTTTGAACCTAAAATACGAAAATCACCCTGAAATGGTGCAAGTACTGAAATACTTTGTTCTTTAGCGGCAGGCGCTAAACCATTGGCAATATTATATTCAACAGATTGAGAGGCTTGCACATGCATTGTGCTCAGCGCAATTAACATACTGAAGATAAAACGCTTTTTCATAGAATTATCCCCTTTTCACCATCAAAAACATAAAACTTCTATCGCTGTATCATATATAACAGAAATAGATTCAAAGTTAAGCTTTGGTAACAATATTGGACAGTTTCGTCATTATTTTGTCTTGGATTTATGCGTTCTTCTGGCAAAATTTTATCCAGACGATGAGCTGTCGACAGCTTCTTATTATTCACATAATATTTAAATCAATAAATCAAAGTAGAAAACTTAAAAATGATCTATAAATTTTATCAGCAGCATATTTTTCCACATTTATTGAATCAGCTTATGCAGACGCCAAGCTTTATGCAGAGCCGTCAAATCCTACTTGGAAATATTCAAGGCCAAGTCTTGGAAATAGGTTTTGGTACAGGCATCAATTTAGATTTTTATCAACATATTGAACATTTATATGCTTTAGAGCCGAATGCTGAAGTCTTCCATTTGGCAGCTGAACGCATCGCCAAAGCCTCGTTTAAAGTTCAGCATATCCAAGCCAGTGCTGAAAAATTACCATTTCCAGATCAAAGTCTAGAGCATATTGTCAGTACTTGGACCATGTGTAGTATTGCCAATATTGAGCAGGCATTAAGTGAAATTTATCGGGTTTTAAAGCCAACAGGTGTATTACATTTAGTTGAACATGTGCAATATCATGACAATGAAAATTTGAAACGCTTACAAAATATTTTGACACCAGTGCAAAAAATTATCGCGGATGGCTGCCATCTCAACCGAAATATTGAACAATTGCTCCACGATGCCAAGTTTAGCTTTTTAGACAAACAATATTTTGATGCTGAAAAACTACCTAAAGTCGGACGGCGTATGTTTATGGCGACCGCACAAAAAATGCTAGATTAAAAATACTAGAAAGCCATGCTAAAAATATGATCTGTAAACCAAGAGAAATGCTTTAAAAATCTCTCTAGCACATTTTTCAATCTTGGAAATCTATACGAATCGTTTCAAATCGCACCCGCCCTTCTGCCAAGGCTTGAGCAATGGCTTGCTGTCCCTTCGTCAAACGTGCTCCGCCACTTTTAATATCAATTAGAACCACTTCAATATCTTCTGCCAAACCATCGCCATCACGGAAATCGGTATAACCATCAAACACCACATAATCAATAGGATCGCCTAAAAACTTTGCATCACTCGGTAGATATCGAAATTCGGGCATAATCGGTGCAAGCTGCTCCGCCATTTTACCTTTGAGCACTGCACGACTGGTATTTACACTACGTTTTTGTGCATGTGCCAAAGCTTGTTGGTGCTCAAGTTCAAGCTCAGCAATATACTGCTCATACTCAGCTTTGATTTTGCCATTTCGTGTACTACTCAATACGATTGTGGTTAAAACGATGCCGATACAAGCACCGATTAACATAGCCATCCATACGGACATGCTGCTTTCCTAAATTTTTCATTTTGCACAATTTAATACAAGCTTTAGACTTTTGTCATTAGTCATCAACATTTCTCAAAAAAATGCTAATCTAAGCTAACGCGATTACCCATTTAAAAAGCTGGTTAGGATGAAAACAATACTGATTGCCAATCAAAAAGGTGGATGTGGAAAAACAATTACAGCAATTACGCTTGCCTCGGCACTCGCAGTCAAAGGCTATAAGGTTGCACTTGCCGATGCCGACAATCAGAAATCAGCTTTACAGTGGCTTAAACAGCGACCTGAAAATGCAGCCCCGATTCAAAGTCTGGATTGGCGTCATGAGAAATCTATTGGTGATGCTCCCAAAAACTTAGATTATCTGATTATCGATGCACCGGGTGCTTTGAATGGTGAACATGCTGAACAATTGATCAGTGAATGTCATGCCATCATTACCCCGCTTCAACCTTCTTTTTTTGATATCGACAGTACCCGTCGTTTTCTCAAACATATTCAAGATATTAAACGTATTAAAAAAGGTAAAGTTGACGTTTTATTACTGGCAAACCGCGTTAAAGCGCATAGTTCAAGTGCAAAAGACATTCAACAGTTTTTTGAGAAAGTCGAACAACAACCTGTGGCTTGGATTTCTGAACGTAGCGCCTATGGTCAATTGGCAATGCAAGGTTTGAGTATTTTCGATAAAACTCAGAAAAATTATATTTTAATGCAACAACAATGGCAGCCGATTTTAGATGCAATCATTGATGATCCGTCAAATTGGTTCTAATTTTTACTGTTTAGCCGATAAAATTTAAAAAAAGAAAAAAAGCTCAGAGCATTGTCTGAGCTTTTTTTTAGGTTAATATGAAGTTCATAGCCATTTTGATTATTTTTTGAGATTTTCGTGCAAGATTTTAATTTATCAATACAACGTATTTTATTATTTGGGCTATTGCTGATCTTAGTCTATTTAGGTTTTGACGTACTTAAATACTTTATCGTACCTGTGCTATGGGCATGTATTATTGCCTATATGACTTGGCCACTCTATAAACGAATTTTAAGTTTTTGTGGCGAACAGCGTTCTACTTTAAGTGCTACATTGATGACCTTATTACTGATTTTAGTCGTCGGTATCCCTTTTACTTTTGCAATCTTCCTTTTACAACAAGAAGGACGAAATCTCTATTTCGATCTACAAAAACAACTGCTTTCTGGGCACCTCAACGTTCCTGAATTTATTGGAAAATTACCGTTTATTGGTCAAGAAGTGGCTCGTATTGTTCAAGATATCAACGAGAATCCTCGTAGTCTGTCCCAGTCAATCGGGATGTGGATACAAGGGCATCTCAATTATGGCAAATTTGTTCTCAATGAAATCAGTAAAAACCTCATTAAACTGTGTTTTGCTGTCATGTCGTTGTTTTTCTTCTATCGTGATGGTCGTGTGATCTTGCACCAAGTGAGCAAAGCCTTAGAAAAGATCATTGGACCACGTATTCATCATTATCTCGATACGATTTCAGAAACAACGCGTGCTGTGGTTTATGGAATTGGTCTAACAGCTGTGGCTCAAGCGATTTTGGCAGGTTTGAGTTATTTCGTTGCTGGTGTGCCCAATCCGATGGTACTCACCATTGCAACGTTCATACTGGCGTTGATTCCGTTCGGAACTCCTGTTGCCTATACCGCGGTTTCAGTTTGGCTTCTTTCAAAAGGTTTGATGATCGAAGCAATCGGTGTATTTGCATGGGGTGTTTGTATCGTTAGTACCTCGGACAATGTTATTCGTCCTTTGGTCATTTCAGGCTCAACACAGATTCCATTCCTCTTGATCATGTTTGGTGTATTAGGTGGCTTGGCAAGTTTTGGATTTGTTGGCTTGTTTATCGGTCCCGTTATTTTGGCGATCCTATTGGCTATTTGGCGTGAATGGTTACATGAGACTATAGAACCGACTCAAATGCCAAAAGGCACACTCGCTTATGACATTGATGACCCCAAAGATCCGCCAAAAAATGTCGATTAATGGTCTTGGTTAATAAACTTATACATTCAAATACTTAAATTTTATTGCGTGACATCTATAGCTTTGCTTGAATAAACACTACAAGACAAATCTAGGATGCTGCGCAATGTCATCTTTTTTTAAGATTTCTGCATTATGTGCACTTATTGCTACTTTTAGCGTTGGTTGTGCTTCACATACTCCGAGCAAAAATACCCAAGCTGATCAAACCATTACAATGAATTTAGTTTCTGAGCAAGGCATTGGACAAGAAATTGGAACGGTTGCATTTAAAGATTCACCGCAAGGCTTGATGATAAAAACTCAATTATCTAATCTCCCATCTGGTTTTCACGGTTTTCATATTCATGAAAAAGGCTCCTGTGAACCTGCTGAAAAGGATGGAAAAATGACAGCTGCTTTAGCTGCTGGAGGACATTTCAACCCTGACAATGTGGCTCATCACGGTACGCCAAACGATGGTCATAAAGGTGATTTACCTGTTTTAAATGTTGATGCAAATGGCAATGCCAACACAACCATGCTGGCACCACGTTTAAAACTCTCTGACATACAGGGTTTGGCGATCATGATCCATGCAGGTGGTGATAATTATTCTGACTATCCAAAACCTCTAGGCGGTGGTGGTGCTCGTATTGCCTGTGGTGTGATTCACTAAACGAAGTACTCACTACGTAAATAAAAAAATCCCAAATCAATTTGGGATTTTTTATGGTTCAAGATTATTTTCTAGTAACAGTCATCTAGCTAAAGACAACTGCAAACTAAGCACTTTTCTTGCTCTGCTTGGTAGACTTTTCAACTACTTTCTTTTGGCTTTTAGGCTTTTGTTTTGGCACGACATCTTTTGCCAAATTCTGCACGTGTTCTTTTAAAGCTACGACTTGCTGATCTTTTTGCAGCTTTGTATTTTTAGATTTTACAATTTCTTCAGGTGCTTTTTGTTGTTTGCGCTGATGGCTCAAGGCATAACGACGACAATGCTCCAAATAACCTGCCTCGTGTACGCTTACCAGTTCAACAATGCTACGCCACAACCAAAATGGCGCATCGATCGTTTTAGCTTCAGTTTTTTTCAACAAACTTAACCATGATTTACGTGTCTTTTCATCCATTTGTCGTACATGAGCACGCCCCACGACATAAGCCAAATAAAATGCTAAATCTTTAGCTTCATCGGCATCCATTCCTTCGATTTCTAACTTAAGATCTTGCGGTAAAAGTTCACGGACGATCACTGATTTATCCATAAACTTCGTTGCACGCATACGTTTGCCCAAATACGGCGATAAATGTCGCGCGCCTTCTACAACTCGTACAGCATTATCCTTCGGCATTTCCGCATCTGAATAACGTGGTGCCAATGCAGTCGTGCCCTCTTTTAAATCCATCAGGCAAAAACCTTCGCCATCGACGACACGATCATCAAAATCTAAAAGCACTGCATAACGTAAACGCCCCAAAGAACTACAGCCTTTCACCCAATATGCAGCATCCAAAACCGTCACATGACTTGATGAATCTCGATGTTTCAGCATGGTCGCGAGTTCGGTCATATCCTGTTTTTCAAACATCGATTTGATTTCTTTAATTTCAGTTTTGTTTAATGGCCAAAACTTCTTATTTAATGTGATTTTCGGCTTTAAACCCTCCAAGCGTTCTTCTGCCAAGCTTTGCCAAGTTCTACGCATCGCTTCTTTCATCACACTATGAATCAATTTTGGACGAACAAAATCTTCAGTTGGACGACCTTTGGTTTCCAATGCATGCACATAACCAGCATAAAGAGATTCAATCATTTCAGCCGTGACAATCCCCGGTAGATCAGAACTTCTAACCGCAGTCGCCAAAGACAGTCCCAAACGGATAATGTCATTTGCAGGATTGCCGATCACCGTTTGATCTAGATCACGTATTTCGATTTCAATATCGCCATTTTCATTGGCAATCGGTCCCAAATTGCCTGTATGACAATCACCGCAAATCCAAATCGCAGGTCCTTGGGGAATAGAACTTATATCTGCATTTTCTAGCCATTCATAATATTTGGCAGTATTTCCACGGACATAACGATGAATGGACTTCGCCATTTTTAGATTTCTACGCTCATCCAACTCAGCCTTTCTATGTGCGGGTTGTTTAATTTCTGAAGTTGGTTTTTTTGTCATTTTTTAAAGTCCAAGCTTTTTGATCTATTGTTATATTTTGCACATAGTGAGATTAAAATTACATGAACTGTTGTATAACAAATGTTGTATTTTTCACGATCAAATGACTTAAATAACCAATAAGTTTATCTGAAAATTTCACATCCATTTTCCTATAATATTTGACAGTTTGTATAAAAAAGCTCAGGCTATAGATCACGCTAAAATCATCTTAAAAAAAGTGAACAGTCTAAAATTATTGTTTCAGCACTTTAAAATAAACTCTATTTTTATATATTGTTTTCAGATATTTATCGTATTAACAGGTACAACCTTAGGTCTATACTCTTTAGGCTTACAACAACTTATTGTCCCTGTCACTTTGGGTGCTATTGCAACTGCTTTAACTGATTTTGACGATCGCTTAAGTATCCGTCTACGCAATCTATTTTTTGTTTGTGTCCTATTTTTTAGTGTCAGTACCATTTTAGAGTTTTTATATCCCTATAAGCTTCTGTTTATCCTATATTTATCACTGTCTAGTGCAGCGTTTATCTTGATGGGTGCTTTGGGACAGCGTTATGCAACGATCTCTTTTGGCACAATCTTACTCTCTATTTACACCATGTTTGGCTTAGGTGAGCCACATGTTTGGTACTTTCAACCGACTTATTTCGTGGTAGGTGCGCTGTGGTATGGTCTAAGTTCTATTGTTTTTTATCTACTCAAACCGACCCAAGCCGTTCAAGACAATTTATACAATAGTTTTACTGCAATATCTGAAATGTTGATGTGTAAAGCACGACTTTTTGATCCTGATAATTCAGACAATGTCGAACAGCTTTTATATGACTTATCCATTAAAAATAGCCAAGTTGTCCAATGTTTAAATAGTTCTAAAGCCTCGCTTTTGACACGTCTAAAAGCATCTCGAGCCAATAAAAATACCATTTATGGACTCAACTTATACTTTCTCGCCCAAGATATACATGAGCAGGCAACATCTAATTATCTACATTATGAGCAAGTACAGCGTAATTTTAGTCGTACAGATTTGATCTATCGCATTCAAAAAAATATTCGAATGCATGCTGTGGCTTGCCAAAAACTAGCTGAATCTGTGCTCAATCGTGAAAATTTTCAAATTGATCCAAACCACCAATATGTCTTAGATCAATTACAAAGTTCTATGCAGGATTGGATTGCGCAAAACCCCAACAATAGGGAAGTTAAAAACTTATTGTTGATTTTACGCAATCTCAAAAATCTACAAGAACAATTTGAAAATCTAAGCATTGAGCAACAACAATATCGTCAAAACTATCAACAACATCAGGACAATCTCAACCTACTTGATGATGATATACACGGTTTTGCCGATTTTTGGCTCAAAATAAAACAACATCTCAGTCCTAAATCTGCCCTATTCAGACATGCAGTCAGGATTGGCTTTGTCTTTGCTGTGGGTTATGCGATCTCACTTTTACCTTTTGCCAAAAATGGTTATTGGATCTTATTGACCAGTTTATTTGTTTGCCAAATCAGCTATTTTGCAACCAAAAGTCGTTTAAAGTTGCGGACTTTAGGTACTGTACTTGGCGTTGTATTAGGGATTCCAATTCTCTATTTCGTACCGAGTGTCGTCGGACAATTGGTGCTTACCATTGTTTTTGGTGTGTACTTTTTCTATCTGCGCTCTAAAAAATATGCCATGGCAACTCTGATGGCGACCTTAATGGTTTTATTGATTTTTAACTTGAAAGGTGCAGGTTATGCGATCATTTTACCGCGTATTATCGACACTATTTTAGGTTGTTTCATAGCTTGGTTTGCAGTGAGTTTCATCTGGCCAGATTGGGATTTCCGCAATATTTCCAACAACATTAAAAAAAGCAGTCAAGCAACACTAGATTATTTTGATGCAATCGTCGAGCAATACTTACATGGACGTAATAACAGTATTGATTATCGAAAAGCTCGCCGAGCAGCGCACAATGCGCAAATTGAACTTTCCAGTATGATTTCGAGTTTGAGTACAGAACCTAATCCAAATCAAGAACTTGTACATCATGCTTTTCGCTATCTGGTGTATAGCCATAGCCAGTTAAGCTATATCTCTGCGCTGGGAAGCCATCGTGCAGAAATACATGATCAACAAATCATTGATTTATTACTTTGGTGCAAACAAACATTGACCGATGTTCTGATTGAGCAAAAAGACATAGATGAAGAACAAATACAAATGAAATTGTCTGAAATTATGCTTCTCAGCGAACAAGAAACGCTATCAGATGAGCTGTTATTGACGCTGAAGCAAATCAGTCTATTACTTGAAACATTACCTGAATTATTAAATTTAAAATCCATTTTATTAGGTTTAGAAATTAAGTAATCAATACAGTAAAACGCAAATAGTTTAGCGCTATTTATCGTTTTAGCCGTTTTACTTTAAATCTTCACTGAATGTTTCAAAACCGATATTTTTATTCTATTTTTCATTTAATTAGGATATTATCGAGATTAATTCTCATTTTAATTTATGTAAAAGCCATGAATGTTAAGACTTTGCGTATAGTTGGATTTTTGGAAGGGATTTCGTTTTTACTTTTATTATTTGTTGCCATGCCATTGAAATATATTTGGGACAATCCAATCTGGGTTAAGCATGTGGGTATGGGGCATGGTGTATTATTTATTGCATTTGTAGCACTTTTATATTGGGTTTGCCAAAAAATGAAATGGTCAAATCGCTTATTTATCATGGGATTAATTGCATCAATCCTACCTTTTGGTCCTTTTATTTTTGATCGAAAAATCAAGCAATTCGAATCTTAATTCAACATCGAGATACATGGATCAATGTCGTATATATAACGACCTTTTTCTTTTTCTAACTAAGACTTCAAACTCAGTCTTCTAATTTTGCTTTCTAGTTTGGTTTTCTAGTTCGATTTTTTAGTTTAGTTTTCCAATTTATTTTTCGCTCGATTGGTCGTCACAGTACAGCCAATCGAAGCAGCGATAATCACAGATAAAGCCAACCACTGCGTCCAAAGTAGTTTTTCACCTAAAAATACAAAGCCTGAAAGTGCTGCAATCGCAGGCTCTAAACTGGTCAATGTACCAAAAACCAAAGGCGTTAAACTGCGTAGTGCCATCATTTCCAAAGAAAACGGTAAAGCACTTGCCAACACAGCCAAAGCAATAAAATAAACAAAATTTGAAGGTTCAAAAACAGCGAAAGGCATGCCTGCATAGATCGCAATCGGGATCAAACACAACATCCCGATAAACATCCCGAGACAAACGGTGTGATTGCCTGAAATTCCTGTCGGTTTTTGCCCTGAAATGATATACATCGCCCAACATGCACCCGCCCCGAGCGCATACGCAATACCAATTGGATCAAGGCTTTGAGCCGCTTGATCAAAGGGAAATAATAAAAACATACCCAAGATCGCAAGCCCAACCCAAACAAAATCAAATTTTTGTCTGGCATGAAAAAGCGCAACGCTAAGTGGGCCGATAAACTCAAATGAAACGGCGATTCCCAATGGCAATCTAGCGATAGACAGATAAAATAAAGCATTCATCCCTGCCAAAGCGATCCCATAAGTGGCAACTGATTTCCAATTGACCGACTTAAAATCGACGCGCCAAATTTTAAAAAATACCGCCAAAATTAGTGATCCTAAAAGCAGACGCATTACTGAAACGGTCAAAACTGGAAATTGACCGAACAATATTTTTGCCAAGGAGCCACTACTTTGCATACTGATCATTGCGATAAACAAAAAGATCAGTGCTTGTAGATGTGGAGTATTTTTAAAATTCAGCATAGAGACTAAATTTACTTTTTATTTCAATATATAGCGGAATAATGAAGATCAAGTGACGAGGATACTTCCAATAAAAAACCACAAGCCGAAGCCTGTGGTTCTGATTCTAAATTAAATTAGAATAAAACGCGTACGCGAATTGTACCTTCAACGTCATGAAGCATATCAAGTGCTTCATGAGAAGCAGCAGCATCTACGTCCATAACCAAGTAACCAACATCACCTTTAGTCATCAATGATTGACCAGAAATGTTGATACCGTGTTCAGCGAACAAGGTGTTAATTTTTGATAATACACCTGGAACGTTTTTATGGATGTGAAGTAAACGGTGTTTACCTTCAGTCAATGGAAGTGCGATTTCTGGGAAATTCACTGCAGATAAAGTCATACCTTTATCAGAATATGCAACAAATTTTTCAGCAACTTCAAGACCAATGTTGGCTTGCGCTTCCATAGTCGAACCACCAACGTGTGGAGTCAAAATCACGTTATCTAAGCCACGAAGTGGAGAAACGAATTCTTCGCCATTTGCTTTTGGTTCTTTAGGGAATACGTCTACAGCTGCGCCTGCGATGTGACCAGATTTGATCGCATCAGCCAAGTCTTCGATCACAACACATGTACCACGTGCTGCATTTAAGAAGATTGCACCTTCTTTCATTTTCGCAAACTGGTCTTTAGCAAAGAAGTTACGAGTAGAAGGAACGTCAGGAACATGCAGTGTTACGACGTCAGCATTAGCAAGTAATTCGTCTAAAGAACCGACTTGACGTGCATTACCCATAGGAAGTTTAGTGACTGCATCATAATAAATAACGTGCATACCTAAACTTTCAGCAAGTACAGAAAGTTGCGAACCGATTGAGCCGTAACCCACGATACCTAGTGTTTTACCACGAGTTTCAAACGAACCTACAGCAGATTTGTTCCAACCACCGCGGTGAGTTGAAGCTGATTTTGCAGGTACGCCACGAAGTAAAAGAATAGTCTCAGCAAGTACCAATTCAGCGACTGAACGAGTATTTGAGTATGGTGCGTTAAATACAGGAATACCACGTACCATTGCTGCATCAAGGTTGACTTGGTTTGTACCAATACAGAAACAACCTACTGCGATGAGTTTGTTCGCAGCTTCAAAGACTTCTTCAGTTAATTGCGTACGGGAACGAATACCAATGAAGTGCGCATCTTTAACGGCTTCTTTTAGGGCTTCGCCTTCAAGTGCAGTTTTGCGAAAATCAATATTGGTGTATCCAGCAGCATTTAGAGTGTCGATAGCGTTTTGGTGTACGCCTTCTAACAACAAGAAACGAATTTTATCTTTAGGTAGTGAAAGATGTTGGCTCATTACGGCTCCGCTACAAAGGCCAAATTTAGTCGCAGTATGATACCATAGACACAGGTCTATAGAAATTTCGTTTATGACTTTAAAAGTGGATATTTTATCTACACAGGGAATTATCAGGGTAAAACAGGCTTTTTTTGCACAACTTTTGCAAAAATATTCAGTTAAATAGACTTTATTTTTATGAAATGTAATGAGTGAAGATCTATTCTGTGCTTTATCGTGATCTATCTTAAGGGTAAAATGTCGCTTAATTAGTCGCTAAATGATGAAAAAATGAATTATTTTCATCTTTTCAAAAAATTGCATCTTCAAGTTTTATTTTAAATATTTATTTTCAATAAAAGCTTGGAAATACAGCGCTATAACCGCCAAATCACTTGTTAAATCTCGCTAGGTCCGCACAACGATGAATGCTCCAGTAACGATAGCACCTGAATTATTGACCCAATTGACTCAAATTGTAGGTGAAAACCGCATTAAAACTGATGCTGATAGCTTAGAAAATTGGGGAAAAGATCATACTAAACATTTTGATCCAAACCCGTCAGTCATCGTTTTTCCGTCTTCAACTGAACAAGTTCAGTCCATCGTAAAATTGGCAAATCAATTTAACGTAGCCGTTACTCCGTCGGGCGGTCGTACTGGCTTATCTGCTGGTGCTGTTGCTGCCAATGGTGAAATTGTTGTTAGTTTCGACAAGATGAACCAAATTTTAGAATTTTTCCCAGCAGATCGCATGGTTCGTATCCAAGCAGGTGTTGTGACTGAACAGTTGCAAAACTATGCTGCTGATCAGGGTATGTATTATCCAGTTGATTTTGCATCATCAGGTTCTTCTCAAATGGGCGGGAATATCGGGACAAATGCTGGTGGGATCAAAGTAATCAAATACGGTATGACACGTAATTGGGTACTTGGTTTAACAGTCGTGACAGGTAAAGGTGATGTGCTACGTTTAAACAAAGGCATGATC
Organism: Acinetobacter gerneri DSM 14967 = CIP 107464 = MTCC 9824; assembly: GCF_000368565.1. Lineage (GTDB taxonomy): Bacteria > Pseudomonadota > Gammaproteobacteria > Pseudomonadales > Moraxellaceae > Acinetobacter > Acinetobacter gerneri. Next base: position 307,530 of record NZ_KB849545.1, read on the forward strand.
AAAAATGCCACTGGTTATGCGATGCAGCATTTATTTATCGGCGGTGAAGGTACTTTAGGTTTGGTGACAGAAGCTGAAATCAAACTTGAACGTGAACCACATGATTTACAAGTGATGGTACTCGGTGTACCTGATTTTGATGCGATCATGCCTGTATTACACGCATTCCAAAAGAAAATTGATTTGACTGCTTTTGAGTTCTTCGGTGAACTTGCAATGCAAAAAGTGATTGATCGTGGTCACGTGCAACGTCCATTTGAAACAGAGTGCCCTTTCTATGTTTTACTTGAGTTTGAAGCACCTTATGAGCCAATCATGGATGCTGCAATGGAAATCTTTGAGCATTGCATGGAACAAGGCTGGGTACTTGATGGTGTGATGAGCCAAAGCTTAGAACAAGTGCATAGCTTATGGCGTTTACGTGAAGATATTTCTGAAACGATCGCACCATTTACACCATACAAAAACGATATCTCGGTTCTAATCACTCACGTTCCTGCATTTATTAAAGAAATTGATGCGATCGTGGCTGAAAATTATCCTGACTTTGAAATTTGCTGGTTCGGTCATATCGGTGATGGCAATTTGCATTTAAACATTTTAAAACCTGCAAACTTATCTAAAGATGAATTCTTTGATAAATGCCAGCATGTCAACAAATATGTCTTTGAAACTGTTGAAAAATATGATGGTTCTATCTCAGCAGAGCATGGTGTAGGTATGACCAAAAAACCATATTTGGGTTATACACGCAGTGCAGAAGAGATCGAATATATGAAAGCTTTGAAAAAAGTGTTCGATCCAAATGGCATCATGAATCCTGGTAAATTATTCGATTTATAAATCATTTAGCTGTTTAGCTACACAGTTAATATAGTGTAAATTGTTAAGGCATAGCATCATATGGCTATGCCTTAATCATTTGGGGAATAACTTAATGAAACACATATGGATAATTTCAGCTCTATGCCTAAGCGCATTTTCAGGCTGTGCGACAACAAAAAATTTAGTAAATAAAGTTGGCGGTGGAAACTCCGATACTCCCCTTGCCCAAGTGTTAAATGAACGTAGTGATTTAAAACGTAATCTTTCGACTGTTGAACTACGTCAATATTTTAACCGTGTGGAAAATCCAACGGTCGCCGAAGTTAAATTGACAGAAACCAATTTGCTTGATGATTCAGTGCGTTCAATCCGTACTGTTTATAGCTTTAAAAATGTAGATGGTCACTGGCAACGTGTCAATACTCAAAAAGAATATCAATGTATGCGTGGCAATACTAAATCTTTCCAAAAAGCGAAATGCTCTTGATCCTGATTAAAAATCAACATTTAAAATCTCCCCTCAATTATCTTAATAGAGGGGAGTGATTCAATTATTCTCCGATAAAAAATGCCAATTCTAGTGCTCTAAATGGAGAAATTTGATATCCAATACTCTTAGTCATTAGTTGAAAGAAAATATCGAAATTTGTTTCATCAATTAAGTTTTGGATGAGCTGTAAATATTCAAGATAAAGTGCAGGTTGTTCAAGTTTATATTTATATGGTTTTTCATGATATAAAAATTGAAAAACTCGACTATCCCATATGGCATATTGCTCAGGATTAATGAAATGTAATAATTTTGAAGTTCCAACTAGTGAGTTATTAAAAGTTTTTTTTAAGATCCAAAGTTCTGTTTCTTTTATTAAAATTCCTTTTTTTACGTTATTTAAAATTCTTAATATATCTTCAGCATTTTTTAATTCAATTGTTTTTAAAATAGTTGGCATCCATGAATATGTAAAACTAATTCCGATGACAATATTTTCAAGTGTAATTATTTCATTATTCTTAAAATATTCAATAAAGTATGGATAGGATAAAAGGTAATTGGATTGATTCTTATAACTATTTTTCTTAGCGATTCTTATGATTTGATCTAAAATTTCTTGGTTTGAACTAACAGGCATAACGATTGCTATATTCTATAAATCATCCATATATTTTAGTTCATATTAGCCATAAATACATAAATTGAGAAAAAAGTATTAAAAAATGAAAAATTATTATATGTTCATAGGAATAGAATTATATTGTAAATAAGAGCCTCGTTATATCAATGGATATTAAACAAGAAATCCAAAATTTATTTGAAAATAGAGATGAACGTCCACTGTTTTATATCGAAAGTGGCAGTCGTTTATGGGGCATGGCAAGTCCAGACAGTGACTATGATGTCAGAGGTTTTCATCTCCCGTCTAAAGCCCAATACTATGATTATCGAAAGCACCGCGATTTGATTGAAATCATGGATGGGGATTTTGACTTTGTATCTTTCGATTTAGACAAAATGTTTGGCTTACTTGCTAAAAGCAATCCAACCGTTTTGGAATGGGTTCGTGCTCATATTGTCTATTTCAATGAATTTCCAGAGTGGGACAAATTTCGAGATGATTTACTGCAACGTATAGACTATAAGGCATTGTATTATCATTATTTATCTCTTGCCAAAGGTGGCATGAATATAATGCAAACTGCGGATAATTTCACATATAAAAAAGTGTTCTATTCAATTCGAGGATTGATGTCGGCAGAGTTAGCAACACAACGAATCATGCCTGAATTACTCATCACAGATTTATTCGCACAAATCAGCCCAAATGATCCTTTACGACATTGGGCTGAAGATTATTTAGAAATTAAGAAGCAAAAAAAGGAAAAGGCTCAACTCCCTGAGTTAGAACAAGTTCGAATTTTAAAGTTACTGACGGATAAAATCGAAGCACTTAATTTATGTGCTATTGAACACACCAATGAGATCGAAAAACTACAGCAATATTTAACCGAATATAGTTTTAATCTAAAACAATATTTTTACGGTTAACAAATCCCCAGCCTTTTGTTAAAATACGCCCACGAACCGAGTGGGTGTACTCTGTTTAGTTTTCATTCTCACGTTTTATAAACGCATCTTTTAGACACTTTGTGAATACAGTGTTTCCAAGTCGCTAAAACCTTAGCGCAATCACAATTTAAATATTTAACACAGTGCTTGTCATTGGGCTTAAGTTTATTTATTTCAAAATAAGCGGGCTTTCAGCACTTCAATAAAAAGTAGTTACACAATGCAAAAAGTTCAAACAACTGCATTAAATCGTTCTACCTTAATGTTTCCGCTGGCCTTAGTGCTCTATGAGTTTGCGGTATATATAGGCAACGATTTAGTTCAACCCGCAATGCTTGCCATCACCAAAGACTTCAATGTCAGTACGGATTGGGCACCCTCTTCCATGTCATTTTATTTATTGGGTGGGGCTTGTGTGGCATGGTTACTCGGACCATTATCAGACAGACTTGGTCGTAAAAAAGTCTTGCTTGCAGGCGTGATGTTTTTTGTCGTTTGCTGTTTGGCGATCTTATTCACACAAAATATCCAACAATTTATCGGACTACGCTTTTTACAAGGCATGGGATTATCGGTCATTTCCGCTGTGGGTTATGCTGCAATCCAAGAAAGCTTTGAAGAACGAGATGCGATCAAAGTCATGGCTCTGATGGCAAATATCTCATTGCTTGCACCTCTGCTCGGTCCCGTTCTTGGTGCATTTTTAATTGATCATGTGTCATGGCATTGGGGATTTATTAGCATTGCCTTTTTGGCATTTTTAAGCTGGTTTGGTTTAAAAAGTAAAATGCCTGAGCAAAAAGTGAGTATTCCAAAACAGCCGATCAGTTATATTTTAGATGACTTTAAAGTTGTGTTTAAAAACAAACGCTTTTTAGGTTTAACCCTGTCATTGCCTTTGATTGCTATGCCTTTAATGCTGTGGATCGCACTTTCTCCTGTCATGTTGATTGAAGACTTAGGGCTTAGCAGTATGCAATATGGCTTGGCGCAATTCCCTGTTTTAGGTGGATTGATACTCGGTAATATTGTTTTGATTAAAATCATTGACCGTTATCCATTGGGAAAAACCACAATGATCGGACTACCGATTATGTTGATGGGTACTATTATTTTACTACTCGGTGCAATTTGGCAGCAGTATTTGATCCTTTGCTTGATCTTAGGAATGAGTTTGGTCAGCTTTGGTGAAGGGATTAGTTTCTCTGTACTTTACCGCTTTACCTTGATGTCCTCTGAGGTATCTAAAGGTACAGTCGCTGCGAGTGTTTCTATGCTCATGATGTTTGCTTTCTTTATTATTATTGAAGCATCGCGTGAATTGTTTATTCATTTTCATATTTGGGCTTATGTCCTGACATGTTTTGTATTGATCGCCTTATGGTTTAGTTTCCCTCGAATGGAATTGAAAAAAATCATGCAAGAACGTAAGGCAAGAGGCGAGTTTTAAACAAGGAAGATCCAAATGCACATCAAAAAAGGTAAAACTGGGCAATATGCCCAGTTTTTTATTCTCTATCTTCAGGATTGAATGAAAATACGCATTTCAAATTTCGTGTATTTTAACTTTCAATCGCTGCTGCTTCGATGTGCTGATGTTCTTTGGCTAAATTGAGATATTTCAAAGCTGTTTTTTTACTTTTCTTCACGCCTGTACCATTGCTATATGCTTGATACAATTCAAAATATGCATCGACATCGCCCAAACCTGCAGCTTCTTTCAGATAATCAATCACCATTTGCCAATCTACTTCGCCAGCCAAACCATTCTTATGATGTTGTGCGAGTAAATAGTAAGCTCTAGGTACAGCTTGATCTTTAGCCTTGTGTAACCACTCAAGCGCTTGTTGCATTTGGTCGCGTTTTTGCTCTAAAACATACATACACAACATGGCTTGAGCATGCCCTTTTTCGGCAGAAGAACTTAATAACAGATGATGTGATTCGTGCTCGATCGGGAAAGTCATCGACAATTCAAACTCTGCATCAGGATTGTACTTTTGTGCCGCTTGATCCAACCAATACAAACCTAAATCTGAATTTTTCTCAGTTCCCAAACCATAGCGATAACATTGAGCCAAAGAAAATTGTGCTTCAGAATGCCCCTGCGTCGCAGCTTGAGTGAGTAAATTAAATGAATCTCGTGCAGCTTTTTGTCTTTTTACCTCATCTTCAATAAGATCAATATCTTGCAGGATTTCGATTGCAGCCAAATAAGCTGCTTCGATATGCCCAAATTCCGCAGCTTTCAGTAAAAATTCATGTGCGATTTCTCGTGAACCATTCGCAGATTGTTGTTCAATAATGGCACGGACAAAACAACCAAATGGACTATTTTGTTCTTGAGAAGCTTGGGCATATTTAAAAGCTTTTTCTTCATCGCCTGATTTTATATAGCTATATGCCAAAATTGCACAAATAAAACTATCGTCATTCGCCAATGCTTCAAGTGCAGACTGCACCTGTTTTTGTGGGAAAATATCTGATTCGACCAGATATTTTAGGCTTTCTTGATGTTTGTTTTTTACATAACTATCAATCAATGTTTGCAATGAATCTTCTGCATGATTTTGTTTGATCAAACTCAAAATTGCATCAGGATGCTTGAGCTCTATTGCTCGTTTTAGATGCTCATCCGCCTTCTGTAAATTGACTACACCTTTGCTCTCTTCTTGATAAAGCTGAGCCAACATCCATTCAGCATTTGCATCATTCGACTGACAAGCAAGCTCAAAAAACTTCACCGCTAACGTGCTATTTTGATCAACATAGTGACCGTTTAGATACCAAACACCAAGCAAATAACTTGCAGGAGCATAAGCTTGATTTGAGGCATCAACCAGCTTATTGACCCGTTGCTGAGCCTCATCTCGATCACGTGCTATTGCCTGCTGTTCTACCGCAATAACCCATTGATAAATCGCTTCTGGATGGGTAAGCCCTAACAAATCACGCTCGATATTTTCAGCATTTATTTTATCTGATGTATTCAACAACATCTTATATTCCTAAAGTTTTACATATACTTTTAATCAATATTTATCTTACCCCATTATTTTAAAATTATATAAAAATATAATCTTTTTATTGTGATTGTTTCTGCTAAGCCTATCTGAGTTTTTCAGGTATTTGAAATACGATTAACTTTGATTTTACACAGCAAAGGTCTCTACAAAAATGTTAAGATGTTAAAAAATTCAATCCTTGGTCTATATGCAAAACTCCCAACTTCTTGCGGTGATGTTCATGGTTTTATCCATGATCGCCTATCAGATTAGCGCGTCTTTTGCGAAACAATTATTTGAAGTTTTAGACCCTTTAACGGTTGTAACATTGCGACTTTGCTTTGCCTCGATCATCATTTTTGTGATGTTCAGATCATGGAAAATCATTAAACGATTGCCCGATCTCAAATGGAAAGATCTACTCCTCTATAGCGGTTCAGTCTGTTTGATGAATGTATTGTTCTATTCTTCACTGGGGCTTTTACCTCAAGGCATCGCTGTAGGTATTGAATTTTTAGGACCATTGACCCTCGCACTACTCTCAATTCAACAAAAGTCAGATTATCTTTGGGTGGTTTTAGCGATCTTTGGTATCGCCTTAATGGTGCCTTGGCATGATGCGGCAGGACACAATTTTTCTTATCTCGGTGCATTTTTTGCTTTAGCTGCGGGAGCGTGTTGGGCACTGTATATCTATTATGGTCAGCGCGTCGTTCGTCAAAATATCGGCTTACATGCCTTGACCATAGCGATTGCCCTTTCTGCAATGGTACTTCTGCCAATCACCGCGATCCGAAATCCTACTCAATTATTTGACACACAATATTGGATCTATGGGATTTTGATTGCGCTCCTCGCTACTGCGATTCCTTATGCCTTAGATTTAATGGCACTTAAACGTTTAAGCAAATTGAGTTACGGGACATTATCAAGCTTATCTCCTGCGATCGGTGCGATTGCAGGCATGGTTTTATTGAAAGAGCATATCACGGTATTTCAGGTGATTGCCTTGGTATGCATCATGCTCGCGTCGATCGGCGTGACGCTACGCTCAAGCAAATCTATTGATTGAAAATATAAATGTTCTTAGGCTGATACAAAAAAGGATGGCTCATGCCATCTTTTTTATTGAGTCTGTTTTATTTGATCAATGATGTGAAATAGATCTAGACTAACTTCCAGTAAAGATTTGATAAGCCAGTTTTACGATCAACACGCTCACCAAAATCAAGAAAATAATGCGGATAAAACCACTACCGTATTTTAAAGCCATTTTCACGCCAACCAATGAGCCTGCAACGTTAGAAACAGCCATCGTCAAACCCAGTGCAAATAGCACATGACCTGTTGGAATAAAGAAACTTAAAGCTGCAAAATTGGTCATAAAATTACCAATTTTAGATAATGCAGAAGCATTGATAAAATCAACTTTCAAATAGCGGATAAAGTAAAAAATGAAAAAACTGCCCGTTCCCGGTCCAAAAATCCCATCATAAAAACCAATGAGTAGACCGCCTACGCCTGCGAGAAAGAGTATTTTAGGCGTAATGCTTTGCTGAAAATGCACTTGACCAAATTGCTTTTTGGTAAAGGTATAAATCGCAATCACGATCAGCATAAACAGTACAAAAGGTCGCAGTACTGATGGAGGAATCATCGAAACACATGCTGCACCACCAAATGAGCTGATAAATGCAGTTACCCCGATGACAGCAAGCAATTTCCATTGGATTTTGACTTGACGCATATAGGACACAGCAGCCGATGCTGTACCACAAATTGAGGCTAATTTATTGGTACCAAACACTGTTGCTGTAGAGAAATGAGGTAATGCGCCCATCAGTGCAGGAATCTGTATTAGCCCACCACCACCAACAGCAGCATCAATAGCACCTGCGCAAAAGGCAAAGAAAACCAAACTGAGAATGGTATGCGCTTCTAGTCCAAAGACAGAATTGACCAAACTCAGTATTGAATGCATATCCATACATCATTACTCTAAATTAAGAACACGTTTCGGAATCAAACGCTTTTTATCTGAAATTTCCGCCAAACCAAGACATTTTTCACCATCAAAAACCAACACTTGAGCTTCAGCAGGATGCTCTATATTGCTTTCCATACCACGTGAAAAATATTCAGCGCGCCCTTCTGGTACTTGGACTTGAGTAAAATGTTCAACGGGAGAATAAACTGCTAAAAGTAAAGCTTCTCGTTCTTGTTCTGTTAAGCTTTCCAAATACTCAATAGTATATTCAGGAATAATATCAAAATGCCCTGTTTGGATTCTGTGTAACATTGTTAAATGCCCGCCACAACCCAAAGCCTGTCCAATATCTTCACCCAAAACTCGAATATAAGTTCCTTTCGAACAAGTCACATCAAGGGTTATTGAGTTTTCATTAAAATCAAGCAATTGCAAAGCATAAATCGTGATCGGGCGAGCCTCACGTTCAACCTCAATACCTTTACGAGCCAATTCATATAATGGTCTGCCTTGTTTTTTCAGGGCAGAATACATCGGTGGAACTTGCTCAATATCACCACGAAACTGTGCTAAAACCTGCTCGATTTTATCTTTATCGAGTACAGGCACATCTCTTTTTTCGAGTATCTCGCCTTCAACATCACCTGTAGCTGTCGTTTCACCCAGCTTGACAGTGGTTTGATAGCGTTTAGTCGAATCCAGTAGATAATGTGAAAACTTGGTCGCTTCACCCAAACAAATAGGTAATAAACCACTTGCAAGAGGATCTAGCGCACCAGTATGCCCGGCTTTATTTGCTCGATATAACCAACGCACTTTTTGCAAAGCTGCGTTTGAACTCAAACCTAAGGGTTTATTCAACAAAAAAACGCCACTTATGTTGCGGCGCTTAATCTTTTGATTTTGGGTAGGCATGTCAAATATTCAACAGTGTTCTATATTCTAGAGCTGCATTTTACCAAATTTAATCATCAGTTTTTACAATTTTTCTCTTTGAAAATAGCTTTTAATCACCGATGATTTTGCCATTCAATAAAAATAATAGTTTTAGGAATCATTCAATATGCAAGGGATGCAAAAAAAATATATCTGGCTTATTTGCAGTCTAGTGATTGCCAGTATTTTAGCACTAGTTTATTGGTTAAAACCTGATTCATCCACACCCACTCAATCCAATATGCAAAGTAGCCAAACTGCAAATATTGAATCATTTAGCACACAAAAAATTTCAGCACAGGCACAATCATTCGCTTCAAAAAGTCAGCAAGACACTCAGGTCAACTGTCAAATTCGATCTGATGCATCCAAGCACTTAATCGTCAATGAACAAACCAAAGATTGTTTTGAATATTTCCTCACCCAATATGGCGAGAAAAATATTGAACAAATCAAAGCCGATTTTTTAAAATTTGTTCAATCCAATTATGAAAATCCCTTAAATGCTGAGCTTGATGATCTTTGGCAACGTTATCTCAAATACCGTAATGATCTAGGTCATTTACAAGCGAGCCAAGTCGAGCAAAATGATGCACTGTACTACCGAAAAATATTTAGCAAAATAAACGATTTAAAGAAGAAATATTTTTCAGCTGTCGAAATTGCGGGGCTCTTTGGTAATGAGGATCTCTATAACAATTACACACTCAATCGCATGGATATTTTGGCTGACAAAAATCTAAATGCAGCAGAAAAAGCCAGTAAACTCAAACAGCTTTCGGATGGATTACCACAAGATTGGCAAGAGAATTTAAAACAAATCAATCAACTCGATGACTTAAGAAAATTAACCGCAGAACTCAAAGCTAAAGGTGCCTCGGCACAAGAGATTCACGATATGCGTACTCAACTTATTGGACCTGAGGCAACACAACGCTTCGAAAATTTAGACGCACAGCGCAGTGATTGGTCAAACCGTGTCAATCAATTTTTATCAGCACGAGATAACATTATGCAAAGTAGTATGAGTGATTCAGCTAAACAAAGTGCGATCAGTCAACTTCGCAATCAACAATTTAACCCACAAGAATCTTTACGGATCCAAACTTTTGAAAATGTTCACGATCAAGGAGGAAAATTACCGTTTGCTCAATAAGCTGTTTTAAATGGTATTTTAAAATCCCGATAAAAAGGGAAATCACCTTTAAAACAAAGATATAAAATATAATCACTTACAGAAATAACTGTAAAACACACATCGAAAAACAAAAAGAGTAATCCAGTATGAAAAAGAAAATCAGTTTACTAGGGCTAAGTTTAATCTGCGGATTAACGGCTATAAATGCACAAGCATCAGGGCTCCAGAAAGTCAACGCAAGCTATGTCAGTTCAGACTATGCAAAAACCAAATATCCGATCGTGTTTAACCACGGAATGTTTGGTTTTTCTCGCTTGGGTACATCAAGTCTGGGGGTCGATTATTTTTACCAAGTGCTCCCAGATCTCGCTCGTAACGGAGCAAATGTTTATGCGACGCAGGTTTCCCCTCTTGAATCAACTGAGGTTCGAGGCGAACAACTTTTACAACAAGTCGACGAAGTATTGGCTTTAACTGGTGCTCCAAAAGTCAATCTCATCGGTCACAGTCATGGTGGACCCACGATTCGCTATATTGAAATCGTTGCACCAAACAAAGTTGCATCCTTGACTGCTGTCGCAGGAACAATCAAAGGTTCAAAAGTTGCAGATGATATTTTAAATAACAAAGCTGCCAACCTAGTATTGACCATTGTTGGACAATATCTGGTTGCACCTTTGGAAACACTTTTAGAAGGCAATCCAAATCTGCCAAACAACTTAAATCGTTCATTGCAAAGTATTAGTGAAAAAGGTTCGACAGAATTTAATGCGAAATATCCGAGTGCAGCAATTCCAACCGATTGCGGTAATGGACAAAAAGTAACAAGTAACGGGGTTTATCATTATTCTTGGACGGGAACAGCACAAATTACCAATATATTAGATATTGCTGATTCGGCGATTTCCCAACTTGCGCCATTATCTTATAAAAACTCTGATAATGATGGCTTAGTGAGTCGTTGCAATACTCATCTTGGACAAGTGATTCGTGATAATTATTATCAAAGCCACTTAGATGAAGTGAACCAAGTTTTAGGACTAAAAGGATTATTTGCACCCAATCCAGTCGATTTGTTCCGTCAACATGCCAACCGCTTAAAACTTGAGGGCTTATAATCTCAAATACTTTTATATTTGCACAAAAAAATGCGCTAAAAAGCGCATTTTTTTTAAATCACTACAACTCGAATTAAGCTTGAGCTTTACGAGCTGGTAATTTTTCACGAATACGTGCAGCTTTACCAGACAATTCGCGTAGGTAGTAAAGTTTAGCACGACGAACGTCACCACGACGTTTCACTTCGATTTTAGCAACGATTGGTGAATGTGTTTGGAAAACACGTTCAACACCAACACCGCTAGAAATTTTACGTACAGTGAAAGCAGAGTTCAAACCACGGTTTTTCTTCGCGATTACAACACCTTCAAATGCTTGAAGACGCTCACGGTCACCCTCTTTTACTTTAACTTGAACAATTACTGTATCACCTGGTGCAAAAGCAGGAATATCAGATTTTAACTGTGCATTTTCAACAGCTTGAACTAAAGGATGTTTACCACTCATTGAGGGAATCTCCATGTGCGGGACAGAAGAGGTCTGTGCTACCGCTGGGGATAGAGGCTAAATCGCATATCGACCCGTTTATCTTTCCCTTTATTGCCGAAAACTCGAATCAATAAAGAGCCTGAAATGAATACTTAAATAGTTTAAGTATCTAAATTTTTTAGCCATTTCTTTTGCTGCTTGGTCAACTCAACTTTTTCTACCAACTCAGGTCGGCGTTCTAAAGTTCGTTGATAACGCTGCAAAAACCGCCATTTTTCAATATTGGCATGATGTCCCGATTTTAAGACTTCAGGAACATCCAAACCTTCAAAATGGTCTGGCTTGGTATATTGTGGGCAATCTAACAGACCATCCACAAATGAATCTTGCACGGCGGATTGTTCATCTGACATCACATTCGGAAGTCTCCGAATAATACTATCCAATAAGACCATCGCAGGAAGTTCTCCACCTGATAAAACGTAATCTCCAATTGACCATTCTTGATCAACATATTTTTGGATCAAACGCTCATCAACCCCTTCATAACGACCACAAAGTACAATCAATCCATCATATTGGACAAATGCTTGTACTGCGGGTTCATTTAAGGTTTTTCCTTGAGGTGACATATACACCACAGGAGCATGAACACAACCTGCTTGCGCTGCAAGCTCTTTGGCATGGTTGATTGCTTTGCTTAACGGCTCTGCCATCATCACCATGCCCGGACCACCACCAAATGGACGTTCATCCACTCTTTTATAGTTGCCCGTCGCAAAATCTCGTGGATTGATACAAGTGACTTGTACAATGTCACGCTTTTCCGCGCGTCCGCTAATCCCGTAGGCTTTGATCGCTTCAAACATTTCAGGAAAAAGCGTAATGACTGCAAAAAACATCGCAGACTCCTCTATTTTCCCGCTGCGTTAATCCAAAAAGGATTAATAATCTACGCCCCAATTTACGTAAATACGACCAGCTTCAAGATCAACGCGCTGTACCACATCTTTATGCCATGGAATCATACGCTCTTCGCCATCGATGCTATCGCTCGTTGCACGAACGACCATGACATCATTAGCACCTGTCTCAAACAGTTCATGGATTTGACCGAGATTAACTTCTTGTTCATCTTCATTTAAGCCTAACACTGTTAAGCCTTTTAAATCTGACCAGTAAAACTCATCCACGTCTGCCTTAGGCAGTTGAGCTTTTGAAATCCAAATATTAGCACCAACTAAGTTATCCGCTGCAGTACGATCACTCACACCTTTAAGCGCAACAACCAAGCCTTTGCCATGTGGTTTCCAGCGTTTCACATCTACAATTTGCCAACCTGCTTTGGTCTCAATGTACCAAGGCAAGTAGTCAAATATATTGCTCATAGGTTCTGTATTGGAATAGACCCAGAGCCACCCATTTAATCCATATGCTGAACGTAACTGTCCAATCTGAATACGATCTTCGGGTACATTCTGTGTTGGTGTCATGGGCTACCTACGCTAATTAAATCAATAATTAAGCAGTAGCTGCAGCTTTTTTAGCTTGAGCAGCTAAAGAAGCAACACGTTCAGACGGTTGAGCGCCTTGAGCAACCCAATGAGCAAAACGATCAGCATCTAAACGAAGTTTTTCTGCTTGACCTTTAGCTGTAGGGTTAAAGAAACCAATACGTTCGATGAAACGACCGTCACGCGCATTGCGGCTATCAGTTACGATAACTTGATAGAACGGACGTTTTTTAGCACCACCGCGTGCTAGACGAATTACGACCATGATACAACCTTATAGTTTTTACGGATTATCCTTGTACCGACCATCGATACAGCTCAAACCCCTTTCATAGAGGGCAGTATTTTACGTTATCTTTGCTATGAAAGAAAGATCAAAATTTAAGTTATCTGTATTTTGGATTTTAAATTTATTTACCGTCCCAGTTTGAGGTCGTTGTGAGGGTGCAAAGACGATTTTCAGCCCAACATTTTTGACCTTTACTATTCATCAACAAACTTCCATCTTTGGCTTGGGTCGTACCTGCGATCGGTGTTGCGATCAATTGCCAACTTTCGCTATTGAGCTGGTTATTTTCATCTAAAGGAGATAGGCTCAAAGTATACAAAGCTGTACCGCGCACAGGATAACGGCTTTGCAGATCAAAGTCTGAAGCTTGAGCTCCGATCACACTAAAATGTGCAACTTTATAACGTTGAATATTGTGGACGATATCTTGCATGGTCACTTTCATTTCCACACGCTTGGTTTTTCTGACCTGATTTTGATAAGACGGATAGGCAATCGCAAGTAATATGCTGATGATACAAATCACAATCATCACTTCTATTAAATTAAAGCCAGTGCATTTATTACTTACCATGGCTCGCTCCCTGCTCCGCAATTTGAAAAGCTAAGCTCAGTTGCATCTAGGTTTTTGCACTTTATACCCGTACTGGTCATGAGAAATTTATAATTTCTAATATCATCAGTACTGGCTTTAATCACCCAATTGCGCCCGATCGCACCTTGATCTGTAAGTTTTTTGGAAACATCATCTCCATCAACGATGCTCAAATCGTACTTTTGTTTGGCAACTTGGATAATTTCATTTTCTGTATAGTTAAAACCTTGATAATTAAAATTTCGCGCCTTATGTCGATCCAGTTGCAAAGCGATATCCTGCACAGCCTGTTCAGCTTTAGATGCCCATGATTTACGGATAAAGTACTGATAAGACGGGATAGCAATCGTCAGTAAAATACTCATCATCACGATTACGATCATTAACTCAATAAGCGTAAAACCTTTGTTTGAAAATAATATTTTCATGACTTCACCTTATTGAGTGCGCTCATACCAACGCAGTACCCGAACCTTTAAAGCGGTTTTAGGTGAATCAGTCCAAATCGAATTTTTTGTCGATATGTCCGTATTTGTCACTAAACTTCGACTTAGAGCATCCTCAGCTAATGGACCAACGCTTCCGCCAACCATTCCCGAACCCAAACTGAGTCGATAATCACTCGCAGCACCTGAACCACACTGCCCAAATGGCATACAAAACAGAGTCATAAAACTACCGCCTGCGACCCCAGCGCCGCATTGATCTGTCGTTCCAGAAGCACTGGCATCAAATGTATTCACATACATCCGATAATTCATCACAATTGGACTATCAGTGACTTTTTCAGTCTGAATACGACTCTTTTTGAATGGGTAATACCAACCCGCATTATTTTCAAAGGTTGAATAGACTGAGTTTTTTGAAAAGCGATTGTTATCATCTAAAAGATATAGATAGGCATTTGAATCATTCAGCCCACGAATTGAAATATCATGACTAAGCAACTGATCATTTTGATTTTTATAATTATTATCAACAACATCAAATAAGTCTGATCGCACGACATCTTTATCATAAATGTTGTAGATTGCATCATCTAAATAACTAGAATCACTCGCATAATCCGCCAATGGTTTACTACGATTTCCACTTCCGATTGAAATCACTGCCACAATTTTGCCATTTTCACTATAGGTCGAAAATGCAGGAGCTTCATAAAACCGTGGACTATTTGCAGATTTATTTAAATTTAAAAGCCGGACTGGTTTTTTGGAAAATAAATTCGCATTATTTTTTCCTGCTGTATTGTTCAGATCAACTCGCCAGACTTGCCCTCCCAAATCTCCAAAATATAAATGATCGACCAAACCATCGGCATTACGATCCACTGTCTTGATTTGGCTCACCACACTATATTTTAGATCTTCATGATAGCTGCTCAAATTACTTGCGACATTTGCACTGGCAGTCCAGAGCAATTCACCTGTTTCAGCATCAAACATATATACACCAGCGCCGATTTTTGAACGCTGCTGATAGTCTTCATATTCATAGCCTTTATATTTATCAGTCGCATTTTTACTGGCATCAGTTCCGTCACCTTCAGCATCATAACCACCGCCTACAAACATCACTCGTTTTTTATAACCTTTCCAGTTAACCCACGCGATGGTGGGTTTTGACCAACTTTGCCCCATACAGCCGATTAAATTTGAACTTGAACATGACCCTTTTGGAATGATTTGAAATTTGAGTTTCGGTGCATCGATATCAGATAGATCAAGTGCATAGTAACTTTTACCTCCCATGCGTAGACCACCATAGAGGACTTGACGACCTTCTTGTTCGTATAAACCTTTACCCACAGTAACGGCATCATTTGGAGCTAAAACATATTCTGTATCTGCAACCCACGGCGCATCAACGCCATAAAATAAATGACTCACGCCGCCCGAACTCAACTCAGGACGTACAAAAGCCAGTTTTTGGTTCTCGACCATTTCATTTGGCACAAAAGCTAATTTTTCGACACCGCTATCCGCATCAACCACATGCAGTAGACCTTGAGTTGTGCCAAACACCACGTAGTTTTGACGGTTGGAATAAACTGAATCTTTAACTTTGGCATAATTGGTGATCAATAAAGGTGAAGAATGCATCACTGCACCTATCTGTCGAAGTTCACTGGCTTGCTGCAACGTGGTTTTATTTATGTTTTCCGGGTGAGTTGCATCAACATCAAAGCCAAGTAAAGAAACAAAATAACCTCGACTTGGATCTTGGTTATTGCTGTCAATCAAGTCTGATAAAGACAATTTAACCAGACGATTACCGTTATAATTGTCAGATGACTTGGTAATATCTCGATTGCTATACAGGATACGATTTGCAGTTGAATCAGATCGATAACCTAAAGCCAATTTATCAACAACGCCCCCCAATAAACTACTCGGTCTTTGATCTTGGCTCGCAACTGAGCTCAATGCCCATAAATCATGAGCGCTATCTAAACTGCCAATACTATTTAAATTATATTTTTTTAGATTGCCAAGCCAAAGTTGATAAACATCATTGGGTTTGGGTTGAAACTGCGGATAATAAGATACGTTTTCCAATTTGGTTTGATTGAGTGGGTCATTTGCGATCGTAACTTTACCCGTGGTTAAAGGTTTTACTTCCGTATTTAGCTCTCCCAAAAAGCTATTTACACTATCCACAATATCTTGAGAATTTGAACCCGAATACCAACCGCCTTGACCATATATACCCCAAAGAAAGGTATTTTTAATATTTTCATTTAAATTGCTAATAGAGTTTATTTTATTAATATTTTGTCGAATTGTTTCTGTTTCATTTTTTGTCCCATCAATATTTCTCACAACATCATAAGCCAAATTATTGGTCACTTGAAAACTACGTCCAAAACCGACGACTGCTGTTTTTATAGCTAAACCTGTGGGGTTTGTTTGATTACTACTCGTAGTCCCGTTGATATTTTTCCCCAACAAAAGCTGAGACATATCACTGATACAAGACCAACCTGTAATACCTCCAGTTTCCTTAAATAATGTACCTGAACATGATAAAGCCGAAGCATAAGAATTGCCTAAAGCCTGTCTCATTAACGAGCCAGCAAAATGGCTACTAGAACTATTCGGCAGACCATCAGTTAATACATAAATCCCTTGCCCACTACACTCTTTCTGTCCACTTTCCACAATTCCAGTAAGTGGCGAATAATATGAGGTAGGACTGGTCTTTTTTGCATCTAATGCAGAATAGCTAAATCCACTATAACCATTTGTTGAAATTTGAGAATAAAACGTTCCTTTATAACCTGCATCTGGTCCTTCTACATTCGCTGTTCCAGGAGTTAAACCCTGCACCATTGATGAAGCGTAACCCGCATAATTTATCCCCCAATCGGCACAACTTGTACCATTCCACTGCACACAAATATGGTAATTCGAATTATTATTTTGCACGAACGTATATGGATAGCTTTTTTGATCCACAGAATCAATTGTGGTTGTTCCCAATAAATATGATGCAACTTCAGCATAAGCATTTGCGGTAGGTGTACCACCACTCACACTCATGCTTGCAATTGCATTCAATAATGCTTGTCTTTGGCTGAGTACCCCACTCAATTTTTCACTTAGCGCCCTTGCAGGTATAACAATATGTCCTGTACGACCATTGCCATTACTCGAAAAAACAGCTAAACCAATAAATTTATCTTCGGAAATCTCGCTTACGCCCTTCGCACTATTTCCCTGTAATAAATCAAATAACCCATCTTTTAATTTAGTTATTCGATCATAACAACGATATCCACCTGAGACTTGTTCACAATTGTTCTTTACCAAAGTATTAGAAGAAGCACTTGCAGTAGTGACATAGCAAAAATTCCTCGAATATGATGGCGAGGTCGTTGAAGCAATAAAATAAGCGGTATTATTTTGAAATGACGACAGTCCCAACCCATTGATTGGTGATGTTGTTTGCGATGCTGTGCCACAACTGGTTAACCCATAATCATCAGAATAACTCGAACCACTGGCTGTTAAAGCTGAACCCATACTCCCAGATAAATCAAGCATCAACATCAAGGTCGTACGAGCTGCAC
Organism: Acinetobacter gerneri DSM 14967 = CIP 107464 = MTCC 9824; assembly: GCF_000368565.1. Classification (GTDB taxonomy): domain Bacteria; phylum Pseudomonadota; class Gammaproteobacteria; order Pseudomonadales; family Moraxellaceae; genus Acinetobacter; species Acinetobacter gerneri. The sequence goes on from NZ_KB849545.1 coordinate 325,504, forward strand.
TTGCAGATTTATAAATTTCAATATCGCTGGCATCAACGCTTGTAGACATTCCCCCTGTATAAGAAATAATGGCTGAAATGCAGACTGCCAAATATCTTCTTTTAGCATGATGACTATTCTTTTTTATTAGATTATTCACTATATTAGCCCCATTATATAAAATCCTGACTTAACATATATTCAGTGGTATAAGTCGCAAAAGGTACATTTAAATTAGTTAAACAAGTGGTTAAACTTTTTTGAGAATTTTCTAAATACACTGAAGAATTGTTTAAACATTGGTTGATTTGACTCGTGCTTGCTCGACTGAGCGTAGGCATCAATGAAACTGCATTTATTATAATTTTTGAATCAGGCATCAATTTTGAACTTGCACTATCCGTACCTCGAGTTTGTCCCGCAAAAGGCATGTCATTATTTACTATGGTTTCTTCTGGGCTGATCACTGAAATCTGTGTCATTACGACTTTACGCCCACTAGTAAAATCATTTTCCCGATCCAGTTGGCATACGCCTTGTTGCGCTTGAGTCGACAAAGATGAACTAAAGCTCGGTGTAGTTGAACTATCAGCAAATTGTTGATCCTCACCTTTGAGGCTAAAAGTTCCGAAATGCAGTAGATCAAAAAATTCTTTTTGCGTGCCCTTATAACAAAACAGCATTTCATCACCGCGATATTTCCCAGTGATCAGCCCCAACATGCCAGTTACATCTAACAATTGCGGATCTTTTCTTACCTTTTCTTCAAATTTAAAATGTGCTGAATCCGAATTTTGCAACAAAAGTTGCTGTGCCTGACCATTGGTGGCGACATTTAAAGAAACTAGACTTTGACGAATGGCGAGCGTGCCAATGATCGTGACCATCAACAAAACCAACATGACCATGAGCAATGTATGGCCTTGATTATTTTTCATTAACATCTTGCTCCCGATCCCCCAATCCATTTCGCAAAGCCACGTGCTGTGTAATCACCTGTCGGATATATCGGGTTGAATTTGTATTTGAGTTCACTTTTACGGTCTTATCTAAAACCTTGTATTGATCCAAATTGTTGTTATTTTTATATGCCCCAACTGAACTTGGTGACCGTGCCAGCACTCCTATCGAAACTGCCACGATTCGAGGTTTTACGCTTTGGGCATTGTAAGTGGCGATATCCATGAAACGTGTTTGTTGACTGAGATTAACCACTTCTAAAAGCACTCGAAAATACTCAACGCGTTTCATAATGACTTGGCTATTAAGCCCCAAACCGTCCATTTTTTTATTTTCGATATAACGTCCTGCATCGCAAACCAGAGCCAACTTACTCGGTTCAGTACTTTCAGCATTGCTATCTTCACGTAAAAAATAACGCTGAATCACCATACTGCCATCAGGCTTTATCTCACTACCTTCACAGTCAACGCCTGCTACAACAGGCTTATATTGGATGACCAAAACATCACTTTTTAGACTTGAACCGCTGCCTTCCGTCACCGCAGAAGGTCCTGTCACCGATTTACTGAGATAGTCACTACTCAAACCATCCTGCACAGGTACATTGGCTTGACTAATGACGACTCCTCCAAGATTAAGGGTGTCATTGATTGAAGAACGGGGATTATTGAGATTGGCAAAACGGATATCATGCACAATATAGTTCAAACCAAAATTTGCGTTATCTTGCAGATCGGAACTGCCTTGTTGCATCAAATAACTTTTATGCCCTGTGATAAATATAATAAGTGCAGCAGAAAGAATGATTAGACCTAAAGCAATCGAAAGCATGAGTTCTAATAGGGTCTGTTGACATTTGTTGCCTAAAAAAATAGCGAGATAGTAAAATTAAATCGCCAAACCCAATTTTACCCCCGCTATGCCTCGTACAATGCTGAATGATCAACACTGGTCTAAGTTACTTTCTATTTTCCGTCACTTTAATATTTATCTCAAACTAAATTTAAGAAATTTTATCGAAGCTATTCTATTTCGTATCAGAACAGGTTGTCCTTGGAGAGATTTACCTCAAGAATTTGGTAAGCCAAACTCTATCTTTAAGAAATACAATCGTTGGTCTAAAAATGATAAGTTTATGAATATTTTTAAATTATTTAGTAAACATGCTGATAAAGAATGGATATTTATTGATGGTAGCCACGTACGGGCACACCAGCATTCTTCAGGTATTAATAATCAAGATATTTCCAAAAGTATCGGTGGTAATAGTTCAAAAATACATTTAGCAGTTGATTCTAATGGTAATCCCATTGAGTTTATTATTTCAGATGGAACTTCCCATGATATTAAGATAGCCCCTGATCTGGTATCAAAATTAGATTTAACTGAATCAGAAATATTATGTGCTGATAAAGGTTATGACTCAGACAACTTCAGGACTCAAATTGAGCAAACAAAAACTAAGTCAAATATTCCTAGAAAATCAAACACTAAGTCTAACAATGATCATATGGATTGGCATATCTATAAAATCAGGCACTTAGTTGAGAATTCATTCTGTAGGTTAAAACAATTTAGAGGAATTTCAACTCGATATGACAAGCTAAAGCGTAATTATCAAAGTGCTGTCGCTCTTGCTTGTATATTTATTTGGTTACCATTGTAGGTTAAGTTCCATACTGCAAATGTCAACACACCCTAAGGTAAATCCTTTGTTATTCATCAATATGCCTCCATGATCAAACAAGTTGAATTTGTCTGATACTTACTTCCATCCGTACAATCTTGTAACTCACTACCATCAGTTGCACTGGTTTCACCCCAAGCGACATAAATGCACTTACGTTCATTTTCATTGCCATTACAAGGCAACATATTGATGCTCATCGCAAAACTTTTGGCACTGGCAACGACTTGAGAGGCATCAAAAACTGCCAATTGACTTGCATCACAATAATTTTGATAACAACTTGTAGAAGCCACATTTTGAGATTTTGCAACAACAATGAGTTTGGGATATGAACTCAATTGACTCGGGTTGACACGCATTCTTTCAGCCAAATCACGGGCTAAATTCATCGCAATAACTCTGTTTCCTCCTTCACTGTTGGCTTCAATGGCTCTATATTGCAACGCCAAAAAACCCAATACCCCAACAGCCAAGATAACCAGTGCAATCAATACCTCAACCAGTCCTACACCGTGTTGTTTTTTGAGAGAAATGAACATTTAGCATGTCCCCTCTTGAATAGATTCGATCACACCAATACGACTTATCATGATTATTTTGGAGCTTGCATCAGCCGAATCAAATGCACAGATTTTAAATATACGATCCCCTTCGCTCACTAGACCGGTCATTTCAAAATGAATATCCGAACCTGTTTTAAGTTTGGCTTTACCAATGGGTTGCCAATTGAAAATTTCATTGCTGTCTGGAGCTGATGAATTGAGCTTAACGGTGACCGCATGACGTTCCAAAATAGCCGTAGAACGAGCTTGATTTAAGGTCAAAACCAGCAATCTAGTACTTTTTTCTAGATTCTTTTTTTGTATGATCTGATTGAACGAGGGCGCAGCCAAGGCGACCAAAATCCCCACGATCGAGATTGTCACGATCAGTTCAATCAGGGTAAACCCCCGCCCCATATGCATTGCCCCATCTACATATTTAAAATCAATATAAATTCCCCAATTTATATTTTTATCTTAGATATTATTTTTACAGAACCAATACAATTGAGATAAAAGGCATAAAAAAACAGATAGTCGGAAAGCGACTATCTGTTTTTTTTATAAATCAGATTTTTATTAGACTTGATTCACAAAAATACGTAATTCTTTTGGTAGGCTAAAGGTAATATTTTCTTCGCGACCATCCAATTCTTGCGGTGCTTGTGCACCCCAATCACGTAAACGTTGGATTACTTGCTTAATCAATATTTCAGGTGCAGATGCACCAGCCGTTACCCCGATTTTGCTCACACCCTCAAACCATTTTTGGTCGAGTTCATCGGCATTGTCTACCAAATAAGCATGTTTCCCCATGCGTTCAGCCAGTTCTCTTAAACGATTTGAGTTTGAAGAATTCGGTGAACCAACTACCAACACCACATCACATTGCGATGCCAAATCACGTACCGCATCTTGGCGGTTCTGTGTCGCATAACAAATGTCATCTTTACGAGGACCTTGAATATTTGGGAATTTTTCACGTAAGGCATCGATCACTTTTGCAGTGTCATCAATCGATAAGGTGGTTTGGGTGACAAAAGCTACTTTTTCAGGGTTACGAATATCTAGTGAAGCAACATCTTCTTCATCTTCAACCAAATAAATCTCACCACCATTTTTCTTGTCATATTGTCCCATTGTCCCTTCAACTTCAGGATGACCTTCATGACCAATCAAAATCGCTTCTGTACCTTCACGGGCATATTTGGTGACTTCAATATGAACTTTGGTAACCAATGGACAAGTTGCATCAAAAACTTTTAAGCCACGGCGTTCTGCTTCTTGTTGAACGGCTTTAGATACACCGTGCGCACTAAAAATAACGATATTATCATCAGGGACTTCGTCTAGCTCATCAACAAAAATTGCACCACGCTGACGAAGATCATCCACAACAAATTTATTGTGAACAACTTCATGACGAACATAAATTGGAGGATTGAAACACTCTAGTGCTCGATTGACGATCGCAATTGCTCGGTCTACACCTGCACAAAATCCTCGGGGATTGGCCAACACAATTTCCATAAGACCCTCAATACTGACTCAGCTATTAACAACTTTAAAATAAAAAATGCAAACAAATTGCGTGTAGCTATTTTGTTTGAATCTCGTCTGCTCTAAAATAGAGAAGATATTTTATCATATCAGGAAAAATATCATGTCGGGTCTATTGTTTGTCGTTTCTGCTGCATCAGGAACGGGCAAAACATCTTTAGTTAAAGCGTTGCTTGAACGTGTAAGCAATTTGCATGTTTCAGTTTCTCATACGACCCGTGGTCAACGCCCTGGCGAACTCAATGGCGTACATTATCACTTTACATCAAAAGATGATTTTCTAGGCCAAGTCAATGAAGGCGGTTTCATTGAATATGCTGAAGTTTTTGGCAATTATTATGGGACGTCACAAGCCACTGTTCGTGAACAACTCGCCAAAGGACATGACGTTTTACTTGAAATTGACTGGCAAGGTGCTGAACAAGTTCGTAAACTTTTCCCAGAATCAAAACAAATCTTTATTCTTCCTCCAACTCAATTTGATTTGCGTCAACGCCTATCCAATCGTGGCACAGATTCAGTTGAAGTGATTGAGCATCGTTTAAGCTGTGCTGTTGAAGATATGCAACAATATGTCAACTTTGATTACATTATTATCAATGATGATTTCAATAAAGCGTTGCATGAACTCGAAGCTGTAGTAAATGCCAATCGTTTGACTTTAGCGCAACAAGCCAATCGCCACAAAGATTTGATTCAAAAATTAATCACACCACAATCGTAAAGAAAAATGCGGGTTTGCTTAGGATTGATATGGATAATCTTAAGATTGGTGTGGATAAAACTTGAGTCTCATGCGAAAGCATTTTATACTTCGCAGTCTATTTAAAAAATTTGTATTCAAACGAGAATTCTTATGGCACGCGTAACCGTTGAAGATTGTTTAGACCATGTAGACAACCGCTTTGAGCTTGTACTAGTGGCAAGCAAACGTGCGCGTCAGCTCGCTCGTCAAGGTATTGAGCCTACAGTTGAATGGGACAATGACAAACCTACAGTTGTTGCTTTACGTGAAATTGCAGCTGGTCATGTGACTAAAGATATCTTGAAACAACGTGATCAAGATTATCAAACTTCAAGCCTTGATCTTGCACTTTCTGCAAACAATTTGAATCTAGAAGGTTTTTCTTTCCAATAAGATCAATTTTCTAAAAAAAGCCTAGTTAAAAAAACTAGGCTTTTTTTATTGGGTTTTTATTGCTTTTTTATTGAGAATTATTCGACATAGCATCGACAAAACCCAAAATATTTGTTAAAAAAAATAATAATTCTCTCGTCTATAAATTGACAAGCAAGTCAATATGCTTTTCATTATAGGGGGTAGGAAATAAGTTCCGTTTTTTGTATCAGGATAGGTGTTATATGCCAGGCTCCGATGTCAGCCAAGCCAAACGACAACTCAATATTATTATCGACGCATATTTAAAACCAAATGACGTTGAGAGTGTTCTTGCGGCCTGTGATTATGCTGATATTGCACATTCAGGTGTAACACGCAAAAGTGGTGAGCCGTACATTTTACACCCAATTGCGGTGAGTTGTATTTTGGCGCATATGCGTTTGGATGCTGATACTTTAAAAGCAGCGTTATTGCATGACGTGATCGAAGATACCGAGTTTTCTAAAGATGACATCACTGAAAAATTTGGCAAAGTCGTTGCTGAGTTGGTTGATGGTGTCACCAAGCTTAGCCATTCAAGCGATAAAGAATACAATAAAGCCGCAACTTTTAGAAAAATCTTGCAAGCGACTTTACAAGACCCTCGTGTCATTATTATTAAACTCGCTGATCGTTATCACAATATGACTACTTTGGGTGCGCTACGCCCTGATAAGCGTGCGCGTATTGCCCAAGAAACCTTTGATATTTTTGTTCCGATGGCGCGCCTCGTGGGAATGAATGAAATGGCGGATAACCTTGAACATCTGTGCTATCAAAACCTTGATCTTGATATGTATAACAATGTTCAGGAAAACCTCCTGATTACCAAACCCGAACGATGTAAATATCAAACCATTTGGGAACAAAATCTCGCTGACTTGCTCAATACCTATAGTATTCAGGGTCGTATTAAAAAGAAAAATAATAATATTGAACTACTTAGACACTTTGTTAAAAATGAAATCGACTTACAAGAACTCACGCATAGCCATGCTTTCGAAATTATTTTACAAAGCATTGCTGACTGTGACCGTCTAGTCGAAGCATTACGTGAAAATTTCAAAGTTTTGCATTTTGAAGATCATATTCGTCGCCCATTGCCTGGTGGCAACCAATCGTTGATGATTCGCTTAAAAGGTGAAAAAACCACATTATCACTTACGATCCAAACTGAATTGATGCGTAAAGCAGCACGTTTTGGTGTGGTTCTGGGTGAAAATGCACCTCAGGCATGTCGTTCTGCAATCCAAGCATCGATGAAAAATTTAAACATTCTGATCGGTGGGGATTGTGCAAAAACCACATTTAATGATTTGCTTGATTATTTGCATCAAGAAAAGATTTGGGTCTATACCCCACATGGTCAATTGCATGAGCTTCCTCAGGGTGCGACTGCTGTAGACTTTGCTTATTCGGCTAGTTTATTTTTAGGTAATCATGCTGTAGGTGCCAAGATTAATGGTGATATCAAACCATTATCTACACCGCTTGTGAGTGGACAAGTGGTTGAAGTGATTACTGATGTATTGGCTACACCAAATCCTGACTGGCTCAGTTTTGTAAATACACAAAAAGCTCGCCGTTCGATTCAAAATATTCTCAAAGAACAAGATCCTGAAGAACAACGTCTGGTCGGTCAACAAGCCCTTAACCGTGCTTTAAAATTGTTCAATCGCTCAGTTAAAGATTTGTCTGAGGAGGATTGGACCGATTTACTGCAGTGGCGACATATAGAAAATAAAGAAACCCTGTATGAGCAAATCGCTGTAGGTGATTTATTACCCCAGTTGGTTGCCAATCATCTTTATGCACAAGATCAAGCGGACGATACACCAAGTTCTGACCGTTTAATCCAAGGTACAGATGGTGTCGATGTAAAATATGCGCATTGCTGTAATCCTGTTTTAGGTGATCCAATCCAAGGACATCTATCTCGTCGAGGATTGATCGTACACCGCGCACGTTGCCACAATCTCATGCACGAGCAACATATGCATCCTGAAAATATCATGGCACTGCATTGGACCTCCGAAGATGAAGATGATGTTAACTTCTCTGCTTATCTCAGTATCGACATGTTGCTCAGTGATGAACAAATTTCTGAGTTGATTTACCTATGCCGTAAATCAAAAACAGGGGTTGAATCTGTACGTGCTCACGAAGATAAAACCTATGTCAATATCGTGGTAAACAACCGTAATCAAATTGCCCAAATCATCCGTGAACTACGTATGCATTTTGGCTTCCCACGTATTACACGTCTGGCGATGCCTCTTGCCATCAATGAAGTATCTAAAGCTTGTTAATCAGATAAACCGATGATGGCTTTCACGAACAGCAGTCATGGTCTATGATGAAATGAGATCAAATAAAGGAGAAAACGATGTCCCGCCAAGTCATTCATACTGAAAATGCCCCTGCTGCTATCGGAACTTATTCACAAGCGATTTTAGTAGGCGATACACTTTATCTTTCAGGGCAAATTGGTTTAGATCCATACAGTATGGAATTGGTTGAAGGAATCGAAGCTCAAATCCGCCGTGTTTTTGACAATATTAAAGCGGTTTGTGAAGCAGCAGGTGGTTCACTTGCAGATTTTGCAAAACTCAATATCTTCCTAACTGACTTATCACATTTCCAGCTGGTCAACCAAATTATGGGTGAATATTTCGCTCAACCTTATCCAGCACGTGCTGCACTAGGTGTTGCAAGCTTACCTAAAGGTGCTTTGGTTGAAATGGATGGTATCGTCATCATCAATCAAGCTTAAATTCTAAATATTTGATTTTATAAATATTTTAAATACCACCGATCAGGTGGTATTTTTTTATTCAAAAAGCCAATCAACATAAATGAGTTTTTAAATGAATTTCATTGACAAACAAGAATAATTATCAATAATATCTCTTATCGCATTTAACTTTGTGGTTAATTCTCATGTACGTTTGCTTATGTCGCGGTATTACCGATCAGGATATCAAAGACGCTGTTGCTAATGGCGCAGAAAGCTATCGTGAAATTCGTGATATGCTCGATCTCGGGACCTGCTGTGGACGCTGTGCACCCGAAGCTCGTGGTATTATCAATGAAGAATTAGCTGAAATTGCAGCACGAATTTCTGTTGCTGCATAAACAAAGTACTCAAAACAATACTGTTTTTAGATGGCCTTATGACCATCCTCCTCCCCCGCTTGACTCAAGGCGGGTTATTTTTTTCTAAAATTTTTATTAAATCGTTTTTCTATTGTATTTGATTGCGATTTTCATTTGCCGTTCTATAAATTACTCGTAAGATTTTCAGGACTTGTTTAAGATAGGCTTATACATTGTCTTTTTGCGATTTAAAGACAAGCAATTAAATGGAGCGTGCAAAATGAAAGGCAATCGTGAAGTCATCAATCAACTTAATCAGGTGCTTTATCACCATTTAACTGCAATTAATCAGTATTTTTTGCATTCACGTATGTTTAATGACTGGGGAATTGAAAATTTGGGTTCTGCTGAGTACAAAGAATCAATTCGTCAAATGAAACATGCAGATAAAATTATTGAACGTATTTTATTTTTAGAGGGCTTACCAAATCTACAACATTTAGGGAAATTGTATATTGGTCAGCATACTGTTGAAGTTCTAAACTGTGATGTGCGCAAAGTAAAAGAAAATATCGAAGCTGAAAAAGCCTTGATTGCACTTGCTGAAGAAAAACTCGACTACGTGACTCGTGATCTTGTTCGCGATATTTTAGAACATGAAGAAGAATATTGGGATTGGCTCACTACCCAACTTGATCTCACTGAAACTGTAGGCATCGAAAATTATATTCAAAGCCAAATTGGTGACAATGACTAAAAAATGCACGACATTTCCAAGTCAAAAAAAGTCCCTCAATCGAGGGACTTTTTTACGACCATATAAAGATACTACTTTGCAGCCGATTGTGCTGGTGCAAGCAACTCCTCAATTGTGATGGTCTGTCCATATAGATGCTGCAAAATCCACAATTGTTGTTGTGCTTCTTGAATCTTGCCATTATATGCCAAGAGTTTTGCATAACGTTTCAGATCATAAGAAGAAGCATTATTTTGCACCATCGGTTTAAGCTCAGCCAATTTCTCATCAGAAACATGACTCATCGGATCTAGCTCAACCCATTCGATACGATTTTTAAACTGGGTCAACAAAATAATTGGCTTATCTAAGCTCGAATCTTCTTGCTTGATTAGCTTATTTTGAACAGCGCCGACATCATAAAGTTGTTGGCGATACACATCAAAATCCCAGCAAACAATAGCAACGATAACAACGCCAGTGGCAACTCCACCACGCAATATCCACGGCTTCAATGTCAAAGCAGGTAAATACTTATACTGAGCTTGGATGATTCCCAATAAAAAGCCCATAGGCAATAAGAAATAAGCGTAATGGATCGGATACTCTAGCATGGCATGAATCAAGATCGCACAAACCATCAAACTGGCAATAATCGAGATATTATCTTTTACCCCGCGATTTAGCCAAAACAACCACAGCACAAAATATGCAATGATGAGCAATGCGATAATGACTCCATTCCATACGGTCAAATCTAAAATGAGATTATGCGCACTCTTGATCCATTCATGATTTGGAAATTGCTGATACACAGTCATTTGCGCCAAACTGGTTTGATTCCAGCCATAACCAAACCATGGCTGTTCAGCAATGGCATACAACATCTGATGCCACATATCTAAACGTAGATAGCCTGAAGTTGCACGCTCTACCGCACTACTGGTCTGCACCATATCTTGTTTAGACAATAGCTCCACATAGCTGGTCAGCATTGGTAAAATCGCAATACAGACAGCAAATACACCCACCCAAAGCAACATTTTAGGGAGAGTTAAGCGTTTATTCTGTCTAAACTGTTTAATCGCCCAGTAAATCAAGCTAAATAAACACACGACCCAAGCTGTTCTTGATTGGGTCAACGCAATGCTAAAAATGATCAACAATGAAGATGGAATCAAGATCCATAACGAAGCTTTTCGAGTTTCATACAGATATAAGCCAGCAAATAAACCAATGCTTAAAAATGTAGCGAGATTATTCGGTTGACCAAAATTGGCATATGGACGATTGCCAACGAACCGCATCACTAAATTTGCAATAGGTGCATAATCAAGCCATTGTATGATGGCCATAATGCCTGAAATAACGGCTGTCACCAACATTGCCAAAGAAAAAACACTAAAGGTTTTTTCTCTATTGAGTTCACTATTTGCTAAGTTATAGGCTGCAATGATCATCAAAAAGAACATCAATAGATACGATGAACACAGCAAGGCATTACCAAAATCAATCACTAAGCCACAAGCCCACTGAATCATTGGAATCAGAACAATTAGAAATCCAAAATATTGTGCTTTAGGGATCTTAAATGGCGCTCTAAAAAAAGCAGCTAAAAGTGCCAATCCAGAAGCAAAAGTCAGTACGTCCCCATAGAAAATAGCCCATGGTTTGTAGTGAATCGGCAATAGATAAGCAAGGCAAAGTAAAAGCAGTGAGATTAGAAGCATGAATGCTTTCATAATACGTTGTGTTGTCCCAATTTCATGGGATGAATTATAAGCTGAATCTTGTAGAGTTTGTATTTTTAAAAATGATAAAAGGTTAGGCTAACCTCACCCCTTATCATCAATTATTATTAAAAAAGATTAACGGCAAGAAGCTGGTAAATATTTAGCCTCAATACCATCTGTACCTGTAGCGCTTGAGCATTTCCAGGCTTTAACTGATTTTTCAGTTCCACTTACAAAATCATCAGCCACCATAGGGACTTCCATTTTGTCATCACTATATGGTGTTAATTCTAGTTTAACTTTCGCCCCTAACTGATTAATATTTTGTGTAGTAACAGTAATAACTCCTGATGTTGAAGTATTGATTACTTTGACATATTTAGATAATGCATTAGCACTTGCTTCTCCACACCCAAACCCATCTTTAACAGGAGCTTTATTCAATCCAGTTTGCGAAGCTTCTGTGATTACAGTTCTACAAGTTGACGCTGCAAGAATCCCCTCTGAAACTTTTGCACGTGCTGTATAATCCTGATAAGCAGGCAAAGCAAGCGCTGCTAAAATTCCAATAATCGCAACCACGATTAATAACTCAATCAAAGTAAAACCCTTTTGAGTTTGCATAAATTTCCCCTACAAAATGTAAAAATGATTAAAAAACGCATTTCTCTATTGCAGGAAGCATGCCACCTATAATTATTATTATTTTTCAAAAAGTTATAGTTTACTTATTATTTTTTATAGCGCCTAAAAAGTAAAAAAGTGACAAATTTCGTCACTTTTTTACCTATTTTATAAATTCGATTAGTTAAGAATAATCGGACTATTTTCCAGTTCATTTTCGAGATCACGCTGCTGACCATCATAATAATCAGATAAAATCTCACCAATCTCAGCAACACCGTCGATCAAAGCTTTTCTATAGTTTTTATTCGCAAGCTCGGAACTGATATGGAGACAGATTTGATCCCATTGTTGTTGAGCTGTGGCTTGATCAATGCCTCGATCTATCACGATTTCAACATTTTTTTCACATAAGTTGAGATAGAGTAATATTCCACTATTAAACTCCGTATCCCACACACCAAGCTCAGCAAAAAGTTGCTGTGCGCGTAGACGCGTATTGTGATAATAAGCTGTAGAACACGGAATATGACCTTCGATCACCACTTGAATTTCGCCAACATGACCAAATTCAGCTTGTTTCACTGCTTCAGCAATCGCCATCTGATCAGCTTTGGAAAAATAACGCTTTGAAGCAGGCATATAGAAAAAATGCTTAAACCATCGTCCTAAACTCGGTTGTACTGTTTCATTGAGTTTTGGCTCAGTAATAATTTCCGTTGTATCTGTAGTACTTACCATGATCCTGATGCGCCTCCTCCGCCAAAGCTTCCGCCACCACCACTATAGCCTCCGCCGCCACCGAAGCCACCTCCTCGACCACCGCCACCACGTCCTCCTCCAGAGAGAAACATTTGAAATATCAATTGAGCAATCGATGTGATCAAGAGGAAAAATACGCCTACACCCATGATCAGACTCATCACAATTCCTGAGCCATAAATCAATCCTGCGGCACAGGCTGCTACACCTGCGGTTGCTGCACTGATTCGATTTCCCACAATAAACGATGCAAAAATTCCCACGATTAAAATAATCGCAACAGTAGTCAGTGTATTTTCTTTAGCTTGCTGTTCATGTAGGGCTTGTTCTTGTCTCTCTTTTAGCTCCTGTGCTGCTTTTTGGGCAACTTCAGGATCTTGGTTGAGGATATTACTGATTTCTGTAATACCTGCTTGAATGCCTTGAGTATATTGATTTTGTTTAAAATATGGTGTGATCTGATTTCGTATAATTCGACTCAACACCACATCTGGCAATACACCTTCTAAACCATAGCCACTCAAAATTTGAATTTTATGGTCATTTACAGCAATCGCCATCAACAAACCATTGTCTTGTGCTTTTGAGCCGAGTTTCCAAGCTTGTGCAACTCGCATTGCATAATCAAAAATATCTTCTTGACCTGTTGTCGGCACGATGATTACACCAATCTGCGCTTTTCCTTGATCATGCAATGCTTTAATTTGTTGAGATAAAGCTTGTTTATCTTGTGGATTTAACAAATTTGCCTGATCAATAATCGGTTCGTTCAGTGTAGGTAATTGGCGTTCAGTCTGCCCTTCCTGCATATCATTTGCGACTGCATCTGATGCAGGACTTGCACTTTGTTGCGCAGGTGTAGATTGCTTGCTTTGCGCATTATTTTGTTGCTGATTTTTGATGATTTTATTCATCACAATCGCATCTTCTGTTTCTTGTTCCTGATCGACTGCTGTCGCGGTTTGGCTATAACTCAGGCTTGAGCAAAAGCCGAGCACAACCAAAGACATGATCGAAAATATCCTGATCATGTCGGAAACAAAAGATGGTTTTTTTTCTGGCATATCCACACCTATCGCTTTGTTTTGAACAAATTAGAAACTTACGGTTGGTGCTTTATTTGATCCAGCGTCTGCACTAAAGTTTGGTTTAGTTTTCATGCCAATCACTTTAGCAGTCATAGCTTGAGGGAACTGACGTACATAAGTGTTGTAGTCTTGAACCGTTGTAATATAACGATTACGCGCAACTGCGATACGGTTTTCTGTACCTTCTAATTGTGCTTGCAAGTCTTTAAATTGTTCATTGGCTTTTAGATCTGGATAATTTTCTGTCACTGCCAAGAGACGAGATAAAGCACCTGTCATTTGTGATTGAGCTTGTTGATATTTTTTAAACAATTCTGGATCATTCAAAACTTCTTTATCTACTTTTAAGCCTGCAACATTGGCACGAGCTTCTGTGACTTCGGTCAATACTTTTTCTTCATGCGTTGCATAACCTTTCACCACATTGACTAGGTTCGGCACCAAATCAGCACGACGTTGGTATTGGTTTTCCACCTCAGACCATGATGCTGTCACAGCCTCATCTTTTTGTTGTAGCGTATTATAACCACAACCTGTAAATGTTAATGTGCTAGCCAAAGTCAGCGCAACTAAACCTTTCTTGATCATATTCATTTATTTAGACCTCAAGTATTTCTTTGTATTTGTTCAGATAAAAACATTCTATACAGAATTTTTAGACCTTTTGTTTAATTTCTGATATTAAATGCGAAAATAAATTTGAAATCCCTCTCGCAATTTGGATTGTAAATGATTTAAATTTATACCATTTTGAATATTGAAGATAATCTTTGCGCTCGTGGATAAGCTTCGGATTTTGGTAGTTTAAATCTCCTGCCATATCATATAAAAAGATCGGCGTATCCTGTTCATTGCTATATTGAACCACTTCAATATTTGCCATATTGAACACAATTTGAGCTGATATTGGATCCTTGTTCACAAATTTAAGTCGTTGATCCATTTGGATTTTACTGTGTTCTAATACTTGATCAAGATCATATTTTTTCTGATTAAAGCTAATTTTTTCAATATGTGCAATAGGTGCCGCTTTTTTTCCAAAATCTAAACCTAAAACATCATGATTTTTCAACCAATCTGGCTGTTTCTGTATGGCTAGTTCTGCATCTAAAATTTTGATATGGATCCATTCACTGCCATGATGAATATTTGGATCACGTTTTAAACCTTGTAAAATCCAATATTTTGCTTTTTCGATTTGCCCATCCAACTCATAAGCCGTTCCTAAATTTGCCGCAGTTTTTGCCAAATTGGGGTGCTGTTTTTCCAGTTGCGTTAACAGTTGAATGGCTTTTTTATATTGTCCATCATAGATCAAAATGACTGCATAATCATTTTGTTGCGCTACAGTTTTATATGGTTTTTTTAGATTTTCAGCCAATTTTGCCTTGATCTCCTCTTTGCTTAGACCTCGCCCTAATTCAAAAGCATAAGTATTGATACAGGCAAAAACTGACGGGCTACTTAAAGAAAGAATGGAAAATAAAATCAAAGCTTTATGTGATAATTTTGTCATTGTATTGATTGTAATAAAATATAATATGCAATTTAAGCACATTTTTTAATCAATAGATACGGCTGATATTTTTAAAAAAATAATATGTTCTAGGGAGTTAATTTAAATTGATTCATATCTTATGTTATTTTTGGATCTAAATATTGAGAGTCTATTCAGGATTTTGAATCGATATCGTCAAATGCTTCAATTTAATATCTTGTCTTTGGCTTTTAATGTTTTAACGAAATCGGGATGACACGATTCATCTGTGAATAAGTTGCAGTGGATAAGTCAAAAGTTATCCACAATTTCACCTTAAAATATTAAAGTCTTGGGTAAAAACATAAAACTATATAAGAGCCATACATAAAAGCTATTCATAAAATCATGCATAAAAAAAGCTGTCCTAAGACAGCTTTTTTATAGAGATTTACTCTTCGTCTTGTTTTTGCTCAGGCAAATCTTTGACTGCCTCAGCAATCAGACCAAACATATAGTTACCATAGGCATTGGTTTTGTCATAGTGGAAACGCAAACGAGGCGTTACACGTGTTTTGATACGACGACCCAATTCTTGACGCAAGAAACCCGCTGCCTTGTTGAGGACATCTAGAGTTTCTTTGTGCGCTTCTTCATTTTGGTCGTTATCTAACTCACGTCCCATTACTGTGACATAAACATCGGCATAACCTAGGTCTGGGCTGACTTTCACGCCAGAGATGGTCACAAGACCACCTAGGCGCGGATCTTTAAGCTCCTGACGAATAAGCTCTGACAACTCACGTTGTACGCTATCCCCCATACGCTTAAGACGCTGACTACCCGCCATTAAAGACTCCGTTTAACTTCTTGAACATCATAAACTTCGATCTTATCGAGTTCTTTGATGTCGTTATAACCTTTAACCGCAAGACCACATTCCATACCAGCACGAACTTCTTCAACTACTTCTTTATAGCGACGAAGTGATTCAAGCTCACCTTGGAATACAACCACGTCATCACGAAGGACACGGATTGGTTTATTACGGTGAATTACACCTTCCATTACCATACAGCCGGCTGCTGCGCCAAACTTACTAGAACGGAAGACTTCACGTACTTGAGCCACACCAAGAATTGTTTCACGATGTTCTGGCGCAAGTTTACCGCTCATTGCATTTTTAACATCATCGATCAATTCATAGATGATGCTGTAGTAACGAATGTCGATACCGTCTTGGTCAGATTTTTGACGCGCTGTAGCATCCGCACGAACGTTAAAGCCTAACAATACACCATCAGAAGATTCTGCAAGTGTTACGTCAGATTCTGTGATCGCACCAACACCTGAACCAATGATACGTACTTTTACTTCATCAGTAGAAAGATCGTTCAATGCAACAGTTAATGCTTCCAAAGTACCACGTACGTCTGTTTTGAGGACAATATTGACTGCTGGGATATCTTTTTTACCCATAGAAGCCATAATGTTTTCAAGACGCATCGCACTTTGACGTTCAAGACGTTTTTGGCGTTCGCGATCAGCACGTGCATCAGCAACTTCACGGGCTTTTTTCTCGTCATTTACAACAAGAACTTCATCACCCGCCATTGGCGCATCTGGAAGACCTAAAATTTCAACTGGAATTGAAGGACCTGCAGACTTGATACGCTTACCATTTTCATCAGACATCGCACGTACGCGGCCATGTGATGAACCAGCAAGTACAAGATCACCGATATGTAATGTACCGTTTTGTACCAAGATAGAAGTAACTGCACCACGACCTTTGTCGATACGTGATTCGATTACAACACCTTGTGCCGCACCTTCTGTAGATGCTTTAAGCTCTAACATTTCAGCTTGGATAGAGATCAAATCAAGTAATTCATCAATCCCAGCACCAGAATGTGCTGAAACCATTGCTACAGGTACATCACCGCCCCATTGTTCAGGAACGATTTGTTTTGCAGTCAATTCATTCAATACGCGATCTGGATCAGCAGATTCTTTATCCATTTTGTTGATTGCAACAATAATTGGAGTACCCGCTGCACGTGCGTGATCGATTGCTTCTGCTGTTTGTGGCATTACACCATCATCAGCAGCAACAACAAGCACTACGATATCAGTCGCTTTTGCACCACGTGAACGCATTGCAGTAAATGCTGCGTGTCCTGGTGTGTCTAGGAATGTAATAATGCCTTTGTCAGTTTTCACATGGTAAGCACCGATATGCTGTGTGATACCACCAGCCTCGCCTGCTGCCACTTTTGAACGACGAATGCGGTCAAGAAGTGATGTTTTACCATGGTCAACGTGACCCATGATAGTTACAACTGGTGGACGAGTTGTTTGCTCACCACGTGCTTCTTCAGCTGCTTCAAGCAAGTTATCTTCTGCTTGAGTTTCTGAAACAAGTACTGGATTGTGACCCATTTCTTCAACAACAAGTGCTGCTGTGTCTTGGTCAATCGCTTGGTTTTGAGTAACAAGTTCACCCATTTTCATTAAGGTTTTGATTACTTCACGAACCTTAACTGCCATTTTTTGTGCCAAATCAGCAACAACAATGGTTTCACCAATTTCAACATCATAAATTTGTTTTTTAACTGGTTTTTCAAAGCCATGCTTGTTTGCTTGGCTAGTTTTCAAACCGCGTTTGTGTGGGTTATGGCTGAAAGATTGCTCTTCTTGACCACGACGACCGCCTTTCTTCTGACCACGAGTATCTTTAGTACCGCCGCCACGTTTGATTTCACGGTCTTCTTTCGCAAATGAATCTTCGTAAGCCTGACCAACCAAACCAGCTGCAAGCGGAGAATCATCTACAACACGAATCGTTGTAGTCGTCTCATCGCTTGAGTATTTAGATGCCATTTTACGCATTTGCTCAAGCGTACGTTGTTGCGCTTCTTCAGCTGCTTTACGACGCGCTGCTTCTTCTGTAGCTTTAAGCTGTGCAGTTTGAGCTTCACGTGCTTTTTTCTGCTCAGCTGTTTCAGCAGGTTTAGCAACTTTGACAATTGGTTTGTTGGTTGATTTACGTTTTACAACCACTTCAGCTTTAGGAGATGCCGAAGCAACTTCTTTTTTATGTTGAGCCGCACGCATTGCGTCTAAAGTTGCTTTCGCTTTGCTTTCAGACTCATCACGATGTTTACGCTCAGCATCTTCACGTGATTTTTCATGAGCACGTTCTTTTGCTTGAGCTTCTGCTTTAGCTAATGCTTCAGCTTTGATTTGTTCAGGATCTGGTTTTGCAAAAGTATGCTTTTTGCGAACCTCGACATTAATCGTCTTTGGCTTTCCTGATGTACTTGCCACTTTGGCTGTACTCGTTGTTTTACGTTTCAACGTGATTTTTCCTGCATGACCTAAGTCTTGACCATGTGATTTTTTCAAATGGTTGACAAGGGTATCTTGCTGTTGAGTCGTGATTTTGTCATCAGCTTTGTTTTGCGGCAAACCTGCTTCTTTCACTTGTTCTAGAAGCTTTTCAACTGAAAGTCCTACGTTGACTGCTAACTCTTGAATTGACTTATCCGTCATGTATTACCTCCTAGTTAAACCATGATTCACGCGCTTTCATAATGAGCTGACCTGCTTTTTCAGCACCTAAACCTTCGATATCAGAAATATCGTCAGTCGCTTGGTCTGCTAAATCGTCAACAGTGACCACACCACGAGCGGCTAATAAATAAGCGATCTCTTTCGTCATTCCTTCCATTTCTAGAAGTTCAGCACTTGGATCTTGAATATTTTCTTGCTGTTTAAGCGCATCCGCCAAAGCAGCTTCTTTTGCACGACTTTGCAACAATTCTACTAAGTCTGAATCCAATTCGATTTCGTCGAAAGTTTCAGCAGGAACATAAGCAATCTCTTCAAGAGAAGTAAAGCCCATTTCCACGAGTGCCATTGCTAAGTCTTCTTCAATATCTAGACGCGAAACAAACATATCTAGGTATTGTTGTGCTTCGTTTTGTTGACGAGCACGGTATTCATCTTCAAGCATCATGTCGAGTTTATAACCCGTCAATTCTGATGCTAAACGTACGTTTTGACCTTGAGAACCAATCGCACGTGCAAGTTGATCACTTGTTGCAAAGATAATGTCAGCAGTATGTGCATCTTCATCGATCACGATACCTGATACATCAGCAGGCTCTAAAGCACTTGCGATATATTGTGCTGGATCATCAGACCATACAACAACATCAATACGCTCACCATTTAACTCAGATTGAACTGCTTGGATACGTGTACCACGCATACCAATACAAGCACCGACTGGATCAATACGATGATCGTTTGTTTTCACAGCAATTTTAGCACGAACACCCGGTTGACGTGCAGCTGCTTTAATCTCAATGATTTCTTCAGAAATTTCTGGAATTTCTTTTTTCATCAATGCGATCAACATTTCAGGTTTCGCACGTGACAATAACAATTGTGCACCACGACCTTCTTTGTTGACATTGTATAAAATAGCATTCATACGTTGTTTAGGACGTAGAATTTCTTTAGGAATCATTTCTTCACGAGCAAGATATGCTTCAGCATTATCACCTAAGTCGATAATAAAGCCATCTTTAGTTTGTTTTTTCACTTCACCGTAGATGAGTTCACCGACTTTAGATTCGTATGCTTCAGCAACCAATGCACGTTCTGCTTCACGAATTTTTTGTACGATCACTTGTTTTGCGATTTGTGCAGCAATACGACCAAACTCGATCGAAGGTACTTCTAATTCGCGAATATCGCCGATAGACCATTTTGCAGGATCTACATCTGAAATGGCGTCTTGGCAAGCAGGCATTTCGTGATCTTCATCTGCAACAACTTCCCATTGACGGAAAGTGCTGTATTCACCAGTTTTGCGATCGATCTCTACACGAAGCTGTGCTTCTTCAGAATTTGTGCCTTCGTAGAATTTTTTCTTCGTTGCAGCTACAAGTGCTTGCTCAAGCGCTTCGAAGATCGCTTCACGACTAACACCTTTTTCATTACTAACCGTTTCTGCGACGGTAAGAATTTCACGGCCCATAAGTCACCTACTTTTTCAAATTCTTATTAATTAAAATTTAGTCCTGAAAGATCAAGTTTGCTTTATCAATATTGTTACTATCAATATCAAGCACTTGTTGCTTTTCAACTTCAACTTGAATCATTTCATTTTCAAGATCAACTGAAACAAGTTTAGCTTGGAACTTACGACGGTTATCGACTGCTGCAATCAAACGAAGGGCAACTTGTTGACCAATATACGCTTGCATTTGTTTGAGTTCAAAAAACGGACGATCCCAACCTGGTGAAGATACTTCTAAAGCATATTCGCCTGAAATTGGATCATGGACATCTAGAATAGCACCAACTTGTTGAGTCACGCGCACACAATCTTGTACACCAATACCACGACCCAACTCTACTTCACCGTCTTCATTCATGATCGGCTCAGCATTTGCTTCAACATCTTTGTCGATATAGATACGCAATAAAGAGCGCTTACCTTGAGGTAAAAATTCTAATCCCCAAAGTTCTACATCACATGCTTGCACTGCAGGAACGATTAAATCATGGAGTGCTTGTGTTTTACTTGATAGCTTCATTTACTCTCGTCATTTTCGTGCGATTAAACCAGACTAAGGCTGATTTTGACCCATACACGCTATAGTAGTAGTGAAACATGACACTTTAACTTTTCGCCGTATACGGCTCATATCGACACTACACGATAGCCAATAAAAAAGGGCGTAAATCGCCCCTATATTACACAGAAAACCGTAGCCCACTGTGCAAAAAGACCCACCTATTTGTGAGCCTTTTTAAGAAACTTGGTAGCGGGAGCTGGATTTGAACCAACGACCTTCGGGTTATGAGCCCGACGAGCTACCAGACTGCTCCATCCCGCATCAACGTTGCAAAATTATATCCGAAGTAGCAAAAAAATTCAATTAAACTTTTCAACTTTCTTCGTTTTGATTCGTATTGCAAATCGAATCAAAATTGGTAGCGGGAGCTGGATTTGAACCAACGACCTTCGGGTTATGAGCCCGACGAGCTACCAGACTGCTCCATCCCGCACCGATATCACATTTAAAAGGCAATTTAATAATATGAGGTTTAATAAATTGATTTGATTAAGTTGTGTCTTAATCAAATGGTAGCGGGAGCTGGATTTGAACCAACGACCTTCGGGTTATGAGCCCGACGAGCTACCAGACTGCTCCATCCCGCATCAAAGCTGCTTGCATCCAACAATCTGGTTCATTGTTGGTGCGGAAGGGGGGACTTGAACCCCCACGCCCGAAAGCACTACCACCTCAAGGTAGCGTGTCTACCAATTCCACCACCACCGCAGCAGTGTCGCATTCTAGTAGCTTCATTGCTAAATTGAAAGCTTTAATTTCAATTATTGCGCAGATTTCGGTGCGGTTGGCGAAGAATCAGTCGAATTAGGCTGAACTGGCGCATTATTTTGTTGCGCTGGTGCACTATTGATCGGCTGTAAAGGTGCTCCGTTGTTTGGTTGTAACGGCGCGCCATTATTTGTAGGAGCTGGTGCAGTTTGTGTTTGCGGTACTTGCAAGCTATAAGCATCAGTTGTTGCTTTTTTTGCAAAGATCGCCAAAGTTAAACTGGTAATAAAAAATAATGCAGTCAATATTGCAGTCACACGAGTTAAAAAGCTCGCTGATCCTGACGCACCAAATACAGTCGCAGCACCGCCACCACCAAATGATGCACCTGCATCAGCACCTTTCCCGTGTTGTACCAGAATAAGTCCAATCATTAAGACGGCTAAGATGATATGTACGACCAGCACAAAAGTTTGCATGCTGAACTCCTATTATTTTGTATTTGCAAATGCTTCGGCGATCTTATAGAACGACTCAGCATTTAAAGATGCACCACCAACCAGTGCACCATTGATATCTGGACAGTTTGCTAAATCTGCAGCATTTTCAGGTTTTACACTACCGCCATATAAAATAGCAATACTTGCACCCAAAGCTGTAATTTGGCTTAAACCTTCGCGAATTTTTGCATGCATCATTTGTGCATCTTCAGGCGACGCTGTTTTACCTGTGCCAATTGCCCAAATTGGTTCATAAGCAATGACTATATTGCGCCAGTCATCTGCTTTTACAACCGCAGTAATATCACAAATTTGTTGCAATACCACTTGTTCAGCTTGTCCAGCTTCACGTTGTTCTAGGCTTTCACCTACACAATAAATCACGGTTAAACCAGCATTCAAAGCATTTTGTACTTTTGCTTTAAGCACTTCAGTTGTATCACCCAAGATCTCACGACGCTCAGAATGACCAACCAAGACATATTCTATTGAACTATCTTTTAATAATTCTGCACTGACTTCGCCAGTATAAGCCCCTGTTCCTGCAAAACGTGAAAGATCTTGAGCTACAGTCAAAATCGAACGATTTGCATCAGCCAATTGCTGTTGAACATGTTGCAAAGCAATAGAAATAGGTGCGACACCAATCTGGCATTGCTCTTCTAAAATTGGATTTTGTTGCAAAAGTTGTTTGAATTCTTCAATCAGTTGTTGGGCATTAGATTGCACAGGGTTCATTTTCCAGTTGCCGACAACCCAAGGTTTAATAGTCGAACCCGACATAGTCTAAATAACCTATTTTCAAAAATGCGGTCATTCTACACGGAAAATGCACAGCTTTATAATAAAATTATTGTCTTTCATATTCACTTTTGTCATTTTGTCGATAGGCAATCTAAAATAATCATAAAAATTTTCTATCAAAATCTCGAATAAATCACTGTTTCATTTCATAAATGCTGAACAGCAAAGATTTGCCAAGTGGCTTTTTATGCATATAACCGTATAATTTCATCAATAAATAATCATAATTTTTTTAGTTAATTTTTTAATATTTGATTTGGGGAAATCTGTGCAAACAGCAGTGATTAAACTATCGGGTTTTTCTCACCGATTGGTTGAGCAGGGTCATCTCTCACAACAAGAAATGCAAAACGCATTTCTACAGTCCAAAGCGTCTAATCAAGATGTGGTTTCTTATCTGGTTGAACATTATCGTATTAAATCTTTAATCATTGCTGAAGCGATTGCACAAGACTTTGGCATGCCCCTACTCGATTTGGATGCTTTTGATCCTCAACATTTTCCAAAAGACATCATTGATCAACAATTATTTGTAAAAAATCAGGTGATCCCGTTATTGCAACGAGGCAATGTCCTCTTTGTTGCTATCAGCAATCCAACCAATCTGGATGCAATTGATGCAATACGCTTTAACAGCAAGCTTAATGTGCATCCCATTATCGTCGAACAACATAAATTGCTTCGGGTATTGGAGCAATATTTTAGTCCCAACCATGCTTTAGATTTTATTGAAGAAGACTTTGATATTGACATCGTTCAAGCCCAAGATGATCGTGAAATCGAGGAAGAAGAAACTTCGGCTGAAGAAGCCCCGATCGTCAAATATGTCAATAAATTATTGATTGATGCTATCCGCATGGGCGCTTCAGATTTACATTTTGAGCCTTATGAAAAAGTCTATCGGGTACGTTATCGTATCGATGGGATCTTGAGGCAAATCGTCAGTCCCCCTTTGCAACTGGCTAAACGACTGGCTGCACGTCTAAAAGTCATGGCACAGATGGATATTTCTGAAAAACGTGTGCCTCAAGATGGGCGAATCAAGCTAAAACTTTCCAAAACAAAATCGATTGATTTTCGGGTGAACTCTCTTCC
Source organism: Acinetobacter gerneri DSM 14967 = CIP 107464 = MTCC 9824 (assembly GCF_000368565.1). Classification (GTDB taxonomy): domain Bacteria; phylum Pseudomonadota; class Gammaproteobacteria; order Pseudomonadales; family Moraxellaceae; genus Acinetobacter; species Acinetobacter gerneri. Next base: position 349,674 of record NZ_KB849545.1, read on the forward strand.
GACGATTTATGGTGAAAAAATTGCGCTGCGGATTTTGGATTCTTCTAGTGCAAATATCAATATTGATGCACTGGGTTTTGAAGATGAGCAGAAAACAGCTTTTCTCAATGCACTAAATAGACCGCAAGGTATGTTGCTCATTACAGGTCCTACAGGCTCAGGCAAAACGGTTTCACTCTATACTGGGTTAAATATTTTAAATACAGAAAGCTATAATATTTCAACAGTTGAAGACCCTGTCGAAATCAATCTTGATGGAATCAACCAAGTCAATGTCAATCAAAAAGTCGGTCTGACCTTTGCCAATGCACTCAAATCATTTTTACGTCAGGACCCTGACATTATCATGGTTGGCGAAATTCGAGATCTCGAAACTGCTGAAATCGCGATTAAAGCAGCGCAAACAGGTCATATGGTGATGTCTACACTACATACCAACAGCGCCTCAGAAACACTGACTCGTTTGCGTAATATGGGCATTCCTTCTTTCAATATTGCAACTTCAATCAATATGGTCATTGCCCAACGCTTGGTGCGACGCTTATGTGTGGAATGTAAAACGGCAATTGAAATCCCTGCACATAGCTTGTTGGAAATGGGCTTTTTGCCACAAGACCTCACACCACAATTTAAAATCTATAAACCTGTGGGTTGCCGTGAATGTCGTGAGGGCTACAAAGGACGAATCGGGATTTATGAAATCATTTCAATCACGCCCGAAATTTCCAAAATGATCATGCAAGATGCCAATGCGATACAGCTTGCTGAAGTGGCAAAAAAATTAGGTTTTGACAATTTACGACGTTCGGGTTTGAAAAAAGTTTTACAAGGGGAAACATCGCTACAAGAAATCAATCGCGTCACCAATAACGATTAAAGATTTAACGTTTTTTTTAGATTCAGAGTTTTTAGATTTAAAGTTTTAAGCATTTGTGTTTTGGGGTTGAGTTATGGCGAAGAAAAAAATAGAAAGCACCCTATCATTTAGTTATGAAGGTGTGGACCGTAAAGGCGTAAAAATTAAAGGTGATATTCCCGCAAAAAATATTGCCTTAGCCAAAGTTTCTTTACGCAAACAAGGCATTGTAGTCAGTCATATTAAAGAAAAACGCAAAGATATTTTAGGGCAGCTTTTTAAACGCGGGATAAGCTCACTCGATATCACGATTTTTACTCGGCAGCTCGCGACTATGATGCGTGCTGGCGTACCTTTAGTCCAAGGGCTTGATATCGTCTCTGAGGGATTAGACAATCAAAGCATGCGTAATGTTGTAGCTGGGATCAAAAGTGAAGTCGAAAATGGCAATACTTTTGCTGGTGGTTTACGCAAATTCCCTCAATATTTCGACCAGTTATTTTGTTCTTTGGTTGAATCAGGTGAGCAATCTGGCTCTTTAGATACCATGTTAGAACGTGTTGCAACTTATAAAGAAAAAAGTGAGCAACTTAAAATGAAAATTAAAAAAGCATTGAAATATCCTATTTTTGTCATCATTGTGGCAATTGCCGTAACCATACTACTGATGATTAAAGTTGTGCCTGTATTTCAGGATATTTTTACTTCTTTTGGGCAAGAATTACCCTTGTTTACTCAAATGGTGGTTTCCATGTCTGTTTGGATGCAAAACTACTGGATTGCAGTGGTTTTGATGATGATCATGATGGTGATTGCTTTTGTTCAATCTAAGAAACGGAGTAAAAAATTTCGTGATTATTTAGATAAATTGTCACTAAAGCTACCGATCTTCGGTGATCTAATTTATAAAGCAATTATTGCCCGATTTAGTCGAACGCTATCGACGACTTTTGCTGCAGGTGTACCCTTGATCGATGCGTTGCAATCTACAGCCGGTGCAACCAATAATGTGATTTTTGAAAATGCTGTATTAAAAATCAAAGAAAATGTTTCAACAGGGCAACAACTCAATTTTGCCATGCGATTGACCAACCGCTTTCCAACAATGGCGATTCAGATGGTTGCGATCGGTGAAGAGTCTGGTGCATTGGATGCTATGTTAGAAAAGGTTGCCAATTATTATGAAGATGAGGTCGACCATGCTGTAGATGGTTTAACTTCGCTACTAGAACCGTTGATCATGGTCATTTTAGGGATATTGGTCGGAGGTTTAGTCATTGCGATGTATTTACCGATCTTTAAAATGGGTTCTATTTTCTAAAAAACATAACACTGAGAAATGGCTGCAATTTAAACATGTATGAACTGATCGAATATCTCACCAATACGCCAATCGCCTTATATTTATGTATAGGCATCTTGAGTTTATGTATTGGGAGTTTTTTAAATGTCGTGATTTACCGGCTTCCATTGATCCTAGAACAAGAATGGACTGAAGAATGTCATGCGTACTTACATCCTGAACAAACGCCACCAGAACAAAAAAAGCTCAGTTTAAGTTTTCCTCCATCAAACTGTCCAAGTTGTCACAGTCCTATACGTTGGTATCAAAATATCCCGCTCATCAGTTGGTTATGTCTAAAAGGGAAATGTGCGAACTGTCAAAATAAGATTAGCTTGCGCTACCCTCTCATCGAGCTACTCACTGTAGTCTGTTCTCTCGCCGTGGTTTATGTTTTTGGTGCAAGCTTGCAAATGGTCTTTGCACTAATTTTCACTTGGATCTTGATCGCGCTCACCTTTATTGATTTTGACACACAACTTCTCCCTGATCGCTTGACCTTCCCCTTGGCTGGCTTAGGTCTTGTCGTCAATGCTTATGCGATTTTTGTAACACCTCGCTCAGCCATTTTAGGTTATGTGATCGGATTTTTATGCTTATGGATCGTGTATTACCTATTTAAAGTGCTGACCAAAAAAGAAGGCATGGGCTATGGTGATTTCAAACTACTTGCGGCTTTGGGAGCATGGACAGGTCCCTTGATGTTGCCATTAATTGTGTTAGTTTCTTCACTGTTTGGCGCAATTATTGGTATTATTTTGCTTAAACGTACAAAACAGAATCAACCCTTTGCATTTGGTCCTTATCTTGCGATTGCAGGTTGGATCAGCCTACTCTGGGGAGATCAGATCATGAAAATGTATTTGGGCTATTAAGCCCCTGCACAAGGAAGAATGATGACATTTATTCTCGGTTTAACAGGTGGTATCGGTAGTGGTAAATCCGCAGCCAGTCAATGGTTTGAAAATCAAGGAATACAAGTTGTTGATGCCGATATTGTTGCCCGAGAAATCGTGCAAAAAGGTCAACCCGCTTTAGATCAAATTCAACAAAGTTTTGGCGACTGGGTTTTGTTGGACAATGGTGAACTGAATCGTGCCGCGCTTAGAGAGCATATTTTCAAAGATCCAACTGCAAGACAAAGCCTTGAAGCGATTACCCACCCTGCGATTCGAAGCTCGATCATTCAACAACTCAATGCAGCACAAAGCCCCTATTCAATCTTGGTTTCACCGCTTTTATTTGAAACCAATCAGCACCAATTGACTCATCACAACTTATTGATTGATGCATCAGAAGATTTGCAAATCATGCGTGCTGCCGAACGAGATGGACAGTCTGTTGAGCAAATCCAAAAAATTATCGCTGCACAAATGCCTCGATCTGAAAAGCACAAGTTTGCGGATGATATCGTGCTCAATGATGGGCAATTAGTCCACTTATATGACAAATTAGAACCCCTGCATCAGCATTATTTGCAAAAAGCGCAGCAATATCAAAAATCAGCTCAGCCTTAAAATAAAAATGTCGCTCAAGTAAATTGAGCGACATTTTCATGATCAAGCTTGGATCAATGCTCAGATTAAGACTTAGACATTTTCTCTTTTTGTTGATCTAAATGTGTTTGCAATGGATCTTTGTGCCCTAACCAACGCCAAGGTTGTAATGCTCCAATTCCCATACCGATCAAGCCACAAATGATCGCAGGGCTAAGAGGCTCACCTAGCATAGGAACAGCGATAATCGCTGCAATAAACGGCGCAAGTGTCACGATACTGCCTGTTTTAAATGCGCCCAATCGCTTAATGGCTTCAACATAAGCCAATGTCGCAACCATCACCACAAATATGCCATGAAATATCGTTTGAATCGTTAAATGAACAACCGAAGCATCACTTAAATGTTTTGGAATGAACAAGATATAAATCGGCACATAGATGATCGCTGACCAGATTGCAACACCCGCCATCGAATGCCATGCGGAAAGTTTCCAGTTTTTCAACAAAACTGTAAAAATTCCCCACCAAATCGCACTTAAGAAAAACAGCAAGTCACCAAAACCAAAAGCAACACCTGTGGCTTGGTACATCAAATAACTCATCAGGGCGATGGCAGATAGCATAATGATCAAACTGATCCATGTATGCTTATCAAAAGGCTGTTTGAATAATACAAAAGCAGCGACGGCGGTACAGAGTGGAATACAGCCATTTAAGAAAATTGCTGCATGTGCGGCTGGCACATAATGAAATGCACTGTAGGAGGTTAGGCAGTAGATAACACCACCTATCATTGCCAAGATAAAAGGCTCTTTTTTCCACAAAAAAGCAGTATCTTTTTTATAGATCAAAATCGGCATCAAAATACAAAATGCAAGTGCGAAACGTAGCGCTGTGATGTCGTAAGGGCTGATATGCCACAGCGCATTTAAACGAGAGGTTATTGTAAACCCCCCCCAAATACACATGGTAATGAGGATATACAAATAACCTTGGGATCGGGGGGACATAAGCGAACTTCTTTGAACTCGATCTTGTTAAAACTTAAGAATGCAACCTTAAAGCTTAATCCGCTTGACGTTGTCGGCACGCTTCATATAAAGCCATACCTGTCGCAACACTGACATTTAAACTTTGCAGGTTGCCTGACATCGGGATAAAAACTTTTTGATCACACTGAGACTGGGTGATTGGACGTAAACCTGTATCTTCAGCACCCATGACGATTGCAATTGAACCAGTCAAATCACATTGTTGCAAAGGCAAAGCATTTTCATCCAGCATGGTTCCAATCACACGCACATTGTGGCTTTCTTTGATATTGCCTAATGTACGAGCCAAATTGGTGACTTGGATAAACTTCACTTTTTCCGCACCGCCTGCTGCAACTTTACGTGCAGTCGGTGTCAAACTAGCTGAGCGGTCACGTGGTACGATCACGGCTTGCACACCCATTGCAGCTGCTGTACGAATACATGCGCCAAGATTGTGTGGGTCTGTGACATGATCCAATGCCAAGAGAAATGCATTCGGATTTTGATCCAAAAGCGTTTCCAAATCTTTTTCATTTAAACTTGGATGAGGGCGTACTGCTGCCACTACACCTTGGTGAAATGGCAAACCTGCCAACTTTTCCAAAGTATCACGACTGGCTTTTTGAATACTGATCCCAAACGGTTCAGCCAACTCAAAAATACGTTGTAAACGTTGGTCTTCACGCCCTTTTAAAGCAAATAGGGTCAAAACACGTTCTGGTTCAAGCTCAAGCAATGACTCTACAGAATGAACGCCATAATAATATTCTGGTTTAGCCATGAACAACCTCAACTTAAAGACTTAAACGTGGAAATGAAACTTTGAAATGAAAACAGCAACAAACAAAAAATCCTGCAAAGCCGACTTTACAGGATTGATCTGAGCTGAGATATTTTAACCGATTTTACAGAAAATATCTTGGCTATTCTTCTGACTGTTTAGGAGGCTAACTTAACCTTCTAAATGGCACACATAATCAAGCACATCATCTGTTTCGATTTTAAACTTGCTATTGCCAGGTACATAGAAAGATTGTCCCGCACGGAACAACTCACTTTCAGCGCTATCAGCAATGAAAACACGACATTCACCTGAAATAATTTCCATACGTTCAGGAACATGTGTTTCAAAAGTTAAAGCTTCTTCACTAGGCAAAATGACACCTAAAGTTTTTTTGGTACCGTCTTCAAATTGAACCGTATGGCTAATACATAATCCGCCAAAATAGACATTTGATTTTTTTATCACTGATACATGATCAAACTGTGATGACATGCGTATTCTCCAGATAATGCGCACTAAATATAATTTTGATTGGTGTAGCTTCCGCTTACATTTCCAAAGACTTGCCAACACAAGCACTCTGAAATGCCAACAAACTCTAGTTTAATTGTGCTTGTTCAACTAATCAATCAGAGTTTATATATGGATAAATGGTGACTGTCCAATCTTTAGATTCAATTTTTCGTGCATAACGTCTAGGAATATCCACTTCTATTATTCTTGAAGCTAGAACATCTGCATCGTAACTACACACAACTTTTGCATGTTCATCCAACAATTCCCATTTCACTTTAGTCGCAGTCGGATGTTTGACTTGCACACCGATCGCAGATGAACCTTCATTCATTCCGATGTGAAATTGGGATAAATTTTCAAAATCAGTTTGCTTGCTATGGCTTGGGAATGGTTGCCCCGCTTTTTCAAAGCCTTGACTGTCATGTGCCATCACACTTTGTGCAATCGTTGGATAAACACAATAACGAAGATAATGCTGATCCATAACTCGATTGTTCAGAAAGCGCCCCGTCTGAATATACTGACGGATATGTTGTTCTATCCCTTTAAATACACCCTGTGCACCGCCCCACATCCCTGCCAAAATCAATTCGGTATGAGAATAAAAATCACGCATGGTATGGAACCATTTACCACTTTTTAGCCATTCATCCACAGCGGCTTTTTCACGATAGGATACCAAGGAGTCTGCATCTCGAATCAAAAAGTGCTTCACCTCAGGATCATCCATCACAAAGAATCTCCAAAATAAGCCTGAAATCTCTTTTTGCTTCTCTGTGACGAGTACTACTTGTGCACCCTTTTCCTCAAGGCGTTGGCGAATATGCTCTGGTACAGATTGGTCGACGTAAAAACGGCAGGTCCATTCCGGATAGATTTCTTTGCACAAATCCACATTGATCAAAGACGTTTCGCAGTAGCGAGGCAATCCACCAAATAAAGAATAAGCAATAATATTGCGATTAGGATCGGTTGGATCAAACGCAGGAGCTGCATTTGAAATGGTGGCAACCACAGGCTCGTTTTGAACTTGCTGAATTTTGGTTTCAATGGCTAATGCACCATATTTTCGAGTTTCTTCTGCATTTTCCAAAAAATGACATACTTCTGCCATACCATCATAAATATTGGTATCGACATTGGCACCACTTTGCTTAATCGCCTTGAGATAATGTTGATAGGCTGCATCATATTTATGCAAACGAAGCTCTGTGAAAGCGAGATCCATGAGTACAGCCTGATTATTCGGTACAATTTGAAATGCCTCCGAAATCACAGCATAAGCGGTTGCATAATCCCCGACTGAAATTTTGGCACGAAAAGTTTTTGAAAGCTGCTCTAGTTTTTTATTTAACGCGGCAATATTTTGAGTTTTTTGTTGCCTTTTTATCGGTGGTTTTGGCAAAGGTAATTTCATTTTCATGATAAAATTGGTATAGAATGAGTAAATTAACCCTATCATAAAATAAATCGCTACTTGTGACAAAAACAAAACTTGACTATGTTTAGGTTTATCTTGTTTAGATTTAACTTGTCCTATACATTTAACTGCTCGCAGCTTTGGATGCGTTTATGCTGACTCATTTAACTCTCATCAATTTTGCTTTAGCTGATCATCTTGCTCTGGATATTGAACAAGGATTTAATGTACTTACTGGTGAAACAGGTGCAGGAAAATCTTTATTACTCGATGCACTTTCGGCATGTTTGGGTGAACGTACAGATACCAATTATGTTCGTTTTGGTACAGAAAAAGCTGATGTAACAGCGATCTTTAGCTATCAAGAAAATAGCCCCGAAGCAAAATGGCTACAAGCGCATGAACTAGATGACGAGTCAGGTGAAATCCATTTACGTCGAGTGATCTTTGCTACAGGACGCAGTAAGGCATGGATCAATGGTCGTCCAAGCAGTTTGTCCGAGTTAAAAGAGATCGGACGCTTATTGGTACAACTCTACAGTCAGCATAGCCAACAACAACTCCTCGAACCACCTTATCCAAAACATTGGCTGGACCACTACAGCAATTTTTACCAACCTGCCCAAGATGTACGAGATGCTTATAGCACTTGGCAAAAAAATATACGCCAACATCAAGCAGCCTTAGATGCGCAAGCCACACGCCTACAACGTATCGAAACACTCGAATTGCAACTCGAAGAATTAGAAGAAGTGGTGCAAATCGATTATAAAGAAATCGAACAAGAATTTGATCGCTTAAGCCATCACGAACATATCATGCAGGATTGTGCTTATAGTGTTGATGTATTAGATGAATCTGAACAAAATATTTCCCAAGAGATTTCATCTATTATTCGTCGTCTTGAGTCACATGCTGGACGCAGTGATCAACTTTCTGAAATCTACAACTCTATGCTCAATGCGCAAAGTGAAATTGAGGATGCCACAGCAAATCTAAGACAGTTTATAGATCGTCAAAGCTTTGATCCTGAACGTATGGAAGCACTCAATTCTCAACTCGAAGTCTTCCATCGTTTGGCACGAAAATATCGTACTCAACCCGAACAACTCAAAGTTGAACACGAAAATTGGCAACAAGAACTAGAAAAACTACATCAGCTTGAAGATCCAGAAACATTGGCAGAACAAGTTGAAGTTTCACATCTAGTATTTTTAGAAAAAGCACAGCATCTAGATCAAATTCGACGTGATGCAGCGACGCCTTTGGCAAAACAATTGACCGAACAAGTCAAACAACTTGCACTGCCAGAAGCCTACTTTGAGTTTAAGTTTGAACCTTTGGAACAACCATCAAGTGAGGGTTTAAGCTCAATTCAGCTATTGTTTACAGCCAATAAAGGGATACCAGCACAACCTTTAGCACGTGTTGCCTCAGGGGGTGAACTTTCGCGAATCGCCTTAGTCATGCAAGTGATGAATGCTGAAAAAACTGAAGCTGAAGTCTTAGTATTTGACGAAATTGATGTCGGGATCAGCGGTGGTACTGCTGAAATCGTTGGTCGCCTACTTGCTGGCTTAGCCGAGCATGTACAAATTTTATGTATCACTCATCAAGCCCAAGTCGCTGCCCAATCCGATCAGCATTTATTAGTTAAAAAACTGCAAACAGATCCTGCAAGCTCGACCATTATAGAGCTAGAAGAAACTGACCGTATCCAAGAGCTTGCCCGAATGACAGGCGGTGTAGAAATTAACGAAACAACACTGCAACATGCAAAACAATTGCGTCAATTAAAGTTCCAAGTGCATTAGGGTCTGTTGACATTTCACAACTGAATTGCGTTGTTGGCTAAAATTGAGCAGGCAAGGCACGAAATGCAGAGAATGACGAGACCATTTTCAAATTTCGTAACGATGCCTGAGATAATTTTAGCTACAACCCTGAGCAAGAACAAAGCACTGCTTTGTTCGCAGCGCAAGGCGAAGCGAAAGGACGAGAGTATTTAAATGCTGACCTTATTTTGAGAATAAGAAACTATTTTATAGATACCACTTGTGGGTATATTTAAATCAAACAATTACTCTATAGCCGACAATATTAAAAACCCTCAAAACCGAATTTTAAAAAATGCCTGCTTATTTAAAATAAACATACATATAACAAAACCTTATAATTATTTTGTAGATATATTTTGTATCCATTGAAAAAGTAAGTTATGGTGAAATAAATATATGGAATTTTATTCTAAATCATGCACTTTATAGATAAATAAAGTGATTTTAAAAAAGCAAAAGCGAATAGGAGAATCATTTAGGTGACCAAACAATATTTGACACATCGTTGCCTTATTGCGCCGCCTGAAATGAATGATGATATTTTTGCCAATACGGTGATCTATCTTGCAAGACATGATGAGGATGGCGCTCAAGGTATTATTATCAATCGTCCTGCGGGTTTACAAATTAAAGAACTTTTAAATGATCTAGAAATTGATGCAGACAATGTGCATCCACATGAAGTGTTATTGGGTGGCCCTTTACGTCCAGAAGCGGGTTTTGTGTTGCATACAGGGCAACCGACTTGGCATTCATCGATTGCTGTAGGTGAAAATGTCTGTATCACCACAAGCAAAGATATTTTAGATGCCATTGCCCATAATGAAGGTGTTGGACGCTATCAAATCGCTCTCGGCTATGCGAGCTGGGGCAAAAATCAACTCGAAGATGAAATTTCACGTGGTGATTGGCTGATTTGTGATGCGGACATGGACCTTATTTTCAATCTACCTTATTTAGACCGCTGGGATGCGGCCTACAAAAAAATCGGTGTTGACCGCAACTGGTTATCTTCAGAAATTGGACATGCCTAGACGGGCTTTGTAAAATACTAGGCAGAATTTTACAGTAAATATTTTAATGACTTCACAACTCATCATGGCATTTGATTTTGGCACTCAAAAAATGGGAATGGCTGTTGGACAATCCCTCATTGAGAGTGCCAATCCACTGGCTTTATTTCCAATGAAAGATGGCATTCCAAATTGGGATGAATTGCATAAAATTATCAAACAGCACCAGCCCACTCTATTTTTGGTTGGTTTGCCTCTCAATATGGATGAAACTGAATCTGAACTTTCTGCACGGGCACGAAAGTTTGCTAGACGTTTGCGCCATCAAACCAATATCGAAACGTGGATGGTCGATGAGCGTTTAACAACGCGTGCTGCACGAGATGAGCTTGATGGCTACCATCAGCAAGGTCGTGCTAAAAATATCGCAGCAGATAGTATGGCAGCCTGTTTATTTATCGAAAGTTGGTATCGCAATCCTGAAGGTTTAAAACCTTAGGTCAGTTTTGATTTTAAAATGAATATTTATTTTGACCTAAGACTCCGTCACGTCAGGCAACAATTTGATCTTCTATTTCAACTCAATTTAGCATACTGCGTAACACTAGAACCTAAAATAAAAAAGCCAAGACATTAATCTTGGCTTTTCTTGATCAAATAAAATGATTCAACATCAAATCTCAATCTGACTTCCCATTTCAACCACACGGTTAGGTGGAATTTGATAAAAATCACTCACTGGACTGGTATTTCGTTGCATTGAAATAAACAGTTTTTCACGCCACGGTGACATACCATCACCCACCGTATGAATCAAACGATCCCGTGAAATAAAGAAGCTCATTTGCATCATATCGAAATCTTGGCTGAGTTGTTTATAAGCCAATTCGAGTGCTTGAGGGATATTCGGCTGATCTTTAAAGCCATAATAAACAAAAATTCGTTGGAAGCGATCATCCAGCACTTCAACTCTCACTCGCTCCTGATCTGGTACAAAAGGCACATCTCGGGTAATCACTGTGACTAAGATATTGCGCTCATGCAGCACTTTATTGTGTTTAATATTGTGCAACATCGCATGTGGCACCATATTTGGCGTGCCTGTCAGGAAAATAGCCTCACCTGGTACAAAAATCGTTTCATCACTTAAGCTGACACTTTTAATAAATAGCTCAAGTGGCAAAGCATCCTTTTCCAAACGATTAAAGACAATTTCTCGCCCTGTTCGCCATGTCATTAACACTGTAAAGACAATCACACCAATGAGCATCGGCACCCAGCCTCCTGAGAATATTTTCAAGGAGGTTGAGGCAATAAAAATCAAATCAATCAATAAAAATGGAATCGCAAATAATGCCACTTTCCACTTTTTCCAACGCCAAAAACCGTAAGCCAAGAAAGTGATCAAGATGGTATCGCACAGCATGGTCATGGTTACTGCCACACCATAAGCATTGGCCAAGTTTGCACTGGTTTGGAAAATCAAAATGAGCAATAAAATCGAAACATATAAAATCCAGTTAATAAACGGAATATAAATCTGACCTTGCTCGACATCCGAAGTATGATGCACCGTTAATCGTGGCAAATAGCGTAGTTGGATCGCCTGATTTGCCATAGAAAATACGCCAGAGATCACCGCTTGAGAAGCAATAACTGCTGCCATCGTCGCCAGTGCAATCACAGGATACAACGCCCATTGCGGAACCAATAAGAAAAATGGGTTTTCAATCGCATTTGGATTACGCAATAACAAGGCACCTTGCCCAGCATAATTTAAAACCAAACACGGCAATACGATAAAGAACCACGCCATCCGTATCGGCAAACGTCCAAAATGCCCCATATCTGCATAAAGTGCTTCACCACCCGTCACCGTTAAAATCACAGCACCCATGGTAAAAAAAGCCACTAAAGGCTGATGAAAAATAAAATTGATCGCCCAATGCGGACTGATCATGGTCAAGACGTAAGGCGTTTGGCTAATACTATGTATGCCGATCAAACCGATCGATATAAACCAAGTCAGTGTGATTGGACCAAAAAATTTGCCCATCGTCCCCGTACCATGTCTTTGTATCAGGAATAATGCCGTCAAAATACCGATCGCTAAAGGCATAATCCATTTATTAAACATCGGTGTTGCAATACTTAAACCCTCAATGGCTGAGAGTACTGAAATCGCTGGAGTAATAATGCCGTCACCAAAAAAAAGTGATGCACCAATAAAGCCAATGGCTATCAGAAATATTTTTTTATTATCAGCTATGCGTGTCGAGCGTAGGTTCAATGCCAGTAATGACATGATCCCACCTTCTCCATTGTTATCTGCACGCATAATAATCGTGACATATTTGAAGCTAATGGTCAGCATCAAACACCAAAATATCAGCGATAAAATACCCAGTACAGTTGTTTCTGTAATCGCAATATGTGCTTCCAAGAAACACTGACGAAGTGCGTATAAGGGACTTGTTCCAATGTCTCCAAACACAACCCCTAGTGCAGCTAGGGTAATCGCAGGCAATGCGGCTTTTTTTGCAGTACTTTGCATATTTCGTCTTCAATTTAGACAGTATTTTTGCGCAATAGTATCACTGTGTGAATTCTTTTGCTCTATTTGTATTGTTTCTTCTTGGCTTTTTCTCACTTTTTCGCTATTATCGCCGCGCATGGTGAGGTGTCCGAGTGGCTGAAGGAGCACGCCTGGAAAGTGTGTATACGTTTGCGCGTATCGAGGGTTCGAATCCCTCTCTCACCGCCAAGATATAAATAATTAAACTTATAAATTAAAAAAGGCTTAAATCTAAAGGGTTTAGGCTTTTTTTTGTATTTGATTCTATCAACTTTAAAAAAACACAAGCTGTAAAACTATAATATTATTTTTCATAAGCTTAACTCACGATTTGAACACCTTTCATATATTTTAATTGCAAAATAAAAATGTAATTTTAACCAATAAAATACAGCTATAAGAATAAAAACAAGCATGAAAATACTAAAACTAAATTTAGTTACAACATTAAAAACCATATAAATTGATAAAGAAATCATGGTGATCAGAAAAAAAATAATAAAACCGCCATAAATTTTTTTAATAATCATTCTTTTTCTGAGTGCTCGACGATACTTTTGTGCATATGATAAATGATATAAATTAAATAATTTCATAGTAATAAAATATCAAAATCTTTACTGTATTATTCATCACTTATTTAACCATTCAAAAGAAAAAATAATTCTATATAAGTCATAAAACATGATGTAATCCATTGATGGGAAAATAATTTCCCATCCTAAATCAATCACTAAGACATATTCTTTATATAAATCCAAGGAAATATACCTTTATCATGTCCATCACTAAAACAAATTTGTGCTCCATAACCCTGACTATTTAGTTCCACAACATGAACATGTTCGACCAACGTTACAGGCAATTTTTTGATTTTATTATAGCGACAAAAAGCGCATGGGCATGATTGTCGAAGTTGATCATGACTCAATGTAACCGTTTTTTCATTTTCCCAAACAAAATGGATCAAATTGTGTTCTGTATCAAACTGGATATCCGATGGCTTAACTTGCATAAACGAGTCCTCGAATTTGACTCAGTCCAATCCGTACAGCTTTTCGCACTTCAGGGTCTGGATCATCGGCATGTATTTGCAGTAAATGTTCTGCTTGCTCCCCTCCAATCTCCCCTAAAGCCAAAGCGACCTCTTTGCGTAAATTGCTAATTTCATAATTGAGATTTTGAGCCAGCCCAGCGAGTGATTCTTTGGATTTTAACAGCCCTAAACTACGAACCACCGCGATTCTCACTTGCCAGTATGGATCATCTAGCAGTGCGATCAAATTTGATTCAAGTAAGCTTAATTTTAATTTTCCAATCGTTGAAGCAGCCTCAACTCTTAATTGCCAATCATCTGATTTTAAGCCATGAGCTAATGCTTCATTCACTTTATCATTGCTTTGTTTAGAATATGCCAAACCACCGATTGCGATACGGCGTGTTTCTAAATCTGGATCAGATTGTGCAATCTGACTTAAACTTTCAATAGCTTGTTCTTGTTGTAACCAACTTAATGTGCTTACAGCTTCACGTCTAACTAAAACATCTGGATGATAAATATGTTTTTCAATCTGTTGATAAAATTGAAGATCTCGTAAAGGTTTCAATGCTTTTAAAATTGCAATCTTGACTAGACTTTCATCTTTTGAAAGATAATCTACAAGGACTGCTGCTGATGGTATTTGCTTCACTTCGCTTAAACTTTGTGTAGCTGCTGCGATAACATCCAAATCCGAGTCAGATAAGGCATTGGCTAAAGTTTGAAGTGTTGCAACATCCTCCCATCCCTCAAGCCTTTTGGCAGCCTCAATCCTTACGAGAGCAGATGGATCACTAGCTAAAGCATAATGTAGCCACGGCAATAATTCCTCTCGCTCTTCATCTGCGATATTCATTAAAGTAATGAAACGTCTTTTTTCATCATTTTGATTCAATTGATCTAAAAAATCTAAATCATCTTCGTCTAAATCATTCAATTCTGGGTAATGAAAATGCATTGTATTATCCCTCGCTAGCTACTTTTTTGGGTATACCTAATGGATTTAGGCGACTCATATCTTCTAAAATTTCTCGTTGTAGCGCATGCATACAATGTTTTTTTAATTGGGTAAATTCGGCTGTGGTTACGATATCAATATCTCTGGGTCTCGGAAAATTCAGTGAAATTTCTTCAATAATCCGACCTGGACGATGACTCATAATCAAAACACGATCAGCAAGAAATAAGGCCTCATCAATATCATGAGTAATAAACAGAACCGTTGTCTGTATATCTTGCCAAATTTCAAGTAACAGTTGCTGCATTCGGATACGGGTTTGCGCATCCAGAGCACCGAATGGTTCATCCATCAACAACACTTTGGGTTGATTTACCAAAACTCTGGCAATCTCTACACGTTGTTGCATTCCTCCTGACAATTCTGCTGGAAATTTATTTTCAAAACCCTTCAATCCAACCAAGTTAATCATCTGTTGTGCTTGTTTTAAACGCTCTGATTGCGCTATTCCTTTCATTTTCAAACCGAAAGCAACATTTTCAATAACACTTTTCCACGGAAATAAAGTGTGATGTTGGAAAACTAATCCTCGATCTGGATGCGGAGCTGAAATAGCTTCTGCATCGACCGTTAATTCTCCAGATGAAAATTCTAAATGTCCTGCCAATGCCCCAAGTAATGTTGATTTCCCACAACCAGAAGGGCCAAGTAAGCAGACGAACTCTCCTGGTCGGATGTGCATATTGACTTGATGAAGTGCTTGAAACTTTTGTTGCCCCTGCCCTAAATGTAAAGACAAATTGCTAATTTCTATTTCACCCTGTTGATTTGCCATTAGGATTTCCTCAACTGATACCAAGGCGTAAATTTCTTGCCGACCCAACGAACCAAAGCACTGCTCAACATGCCCAATCCACCGATTAAAAGCATACCCACCACAATGCTGCTATAGTTTTGTAAGGTAAAAGATTCCCAAGTGAAATAACCAATTCCGAGCTGCCCCGATATCATTTCAGCTGTCACTAAACAAAACCAACATGTACCCATTCCTATCGATAAACCAGTAGTGATATTTGGCAATGCACCCGGAATAACCACTTCTCTTAAAATAGATATTTCCGAAGCACCGAGGCTTTTTGCCGAAGCGATCAGTCGTGGATCAATCGCTTCCACACCATGAACGGTATTCAATAAAATTGGAAATAAAGCGCCAATAAAGGTAATAAAAATCATCGAAGCTTCAGAGGATGGAAAAATTAAAATAGCTAAGGGAATCCAAGCCACTGCTGGGATCGGCCTCAATACTTCAAGCGGTGCCAATAAAAATGTAGAAACTCGCTTATATTGCCCGATCAATAACCCAAGCCCAACGCCGACAAAACCAGCCAAAGCAAAACCAACCAATACCCGTAAAATGCTGGCTCGCAAGTGAGCCATCGCAATTGGGAGTTGAAAAAACTGCACAATGGCTTGTACGACCTCAATGGGTGTCGGCACATTACTAAAATTGACAATCCCCAAATTGATTTTAAATTGGGTCAGTGCTTGCCAAAGCAACAAACACAGCAATATTGATAAAGTACCCGAAAGTACTTTCTTCAAATTCTTACTTTTAAATACATTCCACCGCAATGAAAAGACAGGATGCAAAGTCTTTTCATTATTTTCAATGACACTTCCCATAATGCTTTTCCTTATTCTTGGCAATTATGTTAGACCACACATTTTCTTTATTTGACGAGTTGCTGAGCGGCATTGAAATCATAGACTTTTCCAGCATGTGACTTGGCCCATTGTTCTGCATCATTTTTGAGTAAAAATGCTTGGATTTGTCCAGTCTTATCAGTTGCAAACCACGCCAAATTTGAGAGTAGTTTTATATCCGACTGAAAATCTTGACTATAAACAACTCTGGTTTGCTTACCCGCTTGCTTTATTTTCTTTAGATCTTGAAATGCATGCTCAGCAGTTTCATAGCTACGTACTTTATCCTCACCCTTAACCCATATTTGAGTCACATGTTTAAAAGTTTGGATTGGCTTCCCTGTGAATGCATCATTTGCAACAAGTGGCGATTTGCCATAATTATTGAGAGATTTTGAATAATCCAGATGAGACGCTGTAAAGGCTTCTTTGATATATTGATCTGTAATAAAATGATTTACATCAATTTTTCCATCATTTTTACCCAACATCTTAAGCGTATCTACTGCCGTCTGGGTCGCTTGACGATATTCGGGCTTCCAAGTTAAATCACGGGTCTGCAAGCCTAATGGACCATGAAATAAATATACAACTTCAGCGGGAATACCTGTTTTGTCAGCGATCAATTGACTATATTTTTCAGGTTCTTTTTGGATCAGTTGATCTGCTTCAATGGTTGCTTGCAGATAAGCTTTTACGACTTCAGGATGTTTCTCCGCATAATCTTTACTTACGATTGAACCATGAAATGTCGGCGCTTTGGCTTGAGAACCATCATAGATTTTTCGGGCAATGCCTTGATATGCAAATAACTCACCAAAAGGAACAAAATCAGCATGGGCTGCAATTTTATTGCTCTTTAATGCAGGACCAGCAACCTCAGGTGCTTGAGCGATAATCTTAATATCCTTATCTAGCGTCCACCCTTGTTCTTTCACTACACGTAATAACAAGCCATGCGCTGTCGATGCAAAAGGAACAGAAATCGTCTGACCTTTTAACTCAGCAATCGAATTTATTTTTGAATCTTTAGGCACTACTATCGCATTACCACTTCCTGTTGTACTTCCAGAAAGAGGATTTAAAAATAAACTCTGCTTTCCAGCTTTCTGAAATGCCACAAGATTATTTACTGCTGGAAAATCTGCCATTGCGCCAATATCTAAACGATCAGCAACCATTTCACTCGTTAATGGTGCACCTGAAGTAAAGTTTTTCCATTGAATGTCATATTTAACATTTTTGTATTGTCCATCTTTAGGCAAATATTTATCCAGTAGGTTTAACTCACGAATCAATAAACCACCCGTAGCGCAGTTGATCGTCGTATCTTGCGTACCGATTGCAACACGCACTGTTTTAGCATCCGTAGTCGATGCCGTTTTGTCTGCATTTTTACTGTCGCACCCAGTCATCACGCCTGCAAACGCCAAGCCAATAAATGTCGTCAGTAATGTTTTTTTATGAGGAAATTGGGACATGATGAATCTCATTTTATTTTAATAAATAAGGAATGTTGACTTGAATTGCATCTGTTGGACAATCCGTCTCACAAGGCATGCAATACCAGCATTCATCAAACTGCATAAAAGCTTTGTTGGTTTCTGGGTCGATTGCCAATAAATCCATAGGACAAACATCAACACATACCGTACAACCTTTATCCGCAATACATTTATCTTCATCAACTAAAACTGGAGCAACTGTACGATGCGAAACTTCTTTAAAAATTAGAGCCATAATATTATTTCCGGATATTTGAATGACGAATATTTAATCCGCGAGTGTAAGGGTTTGTTTTTGAACACGAAGTTCGTTATATGAGTTTTGTTCAGATTTTTCGATCTCGATGACATAGGGTTCGATCGGCTTTTTAAAACTCACCATATTTCCCTGTTCATCTTTTTTCAAATGAGCATGGCAGAACCAATCTGCATTATTTTTTTCTGGAAAATCAGCACGGTAGTGATATAAGCCCCAACGGCTTTCAGTACGATATAAAGATGCTCTTGCCGCCATTTCTGCACAATCTCGAATCACAGAGACTTCTGCTGCACGCATCAATTCATGTGGATTTGATGCTGATATTTGAGCAATATCCCGTTTGATTTCTTCGAAACGGCGTAAGCCGATTTCCATTTTTTGACGTGTTTTGGGTGGCTGCAAATAATCATTCACAAAGCGACGCAACTTATATTCCACTTGGTCAGATGGCAAGCCTTCTTTACGATTTAATGGCGCAAAAATGCGTTCACGCTCTTGATCAATTTCAGCCTGATTCAAGACTGAATCATTGACTTCTGCGACATATTGAGCTGAGTTTTCGCCTGCAAACCAACCATAAGTAAATGCACCCAACATATAATTATGCGGAACAGCAGCCATATCTCCTGCACTATATAAACCTTTAACTGAGGTTTCCGCTTTTTCGTTGACCCAAACACCAGAAGCACTATGACCACTACAAAAACCAATTTCAGAGATATGCATTTCCACCATATCCGAACGATAATTGGTACCGCGGCCCTCATGAAAACGCCCACGGCTTGGACGCTCATTGGTATGTAAAATTTCTTCAATGGTTTGAATGGTTTCTTCAGCTAAATGATCAACTTTTAAAAATACGGGACCATTACCACTTTCAAGTTCTTGGTAAAACTCCCACATCATCTGACCACTCCAGTAGTCACATTCA
The DNA here is from genome assembly GCF_000368565.1 of Acinetobacter gerneri DSM 14967 = CIP 107464 = MTCC 9824. Taxonomy (GTDB): domain Bacteria; phylum Pseudomonadota; class Gammaproteobacteria; order Pseudomonadales; family Moraxellaceae; genus Acinetobacter; species Acinetobacter gerneri. The sequence continues at coordinate 368,947 of NZ_KB849545.1, forward strand.
ATAAAACGCTCGCCTTTGCTATTTGCGGTATAACCACCCAATGGCCCTGTTACATAAGCACATGCTGGACCGTTATAATCTTTAATTAATGGATTAATCTGAAAGCATTCTAAATTGGAAAGTTCTGCCCCAGCATGGTAAGCCATTGCATAGCCATCCCCTGCATTGGTTGGATTTTCATAAGTTCCCATCAGATAACCTGATGAAGGTAAGCCTAAGCGTCCTGCAGCTCCGCAACATAAAATGGCAGCTTTGGTTTTAATCACATAAAAATCACCACTTCGGCAATCAAAACCAAGAACACCATTGATTGCGCCATTTTCATCTTTAAGCAATTTGGTCGTTACGATTCGATTATTAATTTTGACCTGAGCACGCTTCATTTGACGATAAAGGACTTTCTTCACATCATGTCCTTCTGGCATCGGCAGTACATATGCTCCCATATGGTGAACTTTCTTTACTGCGAACTCACCAGTCTCATCTTTTTCAAACTTAATTCCCCACTGATCAAGCTGCTGAATCGTTTCAAAGCTATGTTTGGCATATGCATAAATCGTGTTTTGATTTACTACGCCATCGTTGGCTATGGTAATTTCCTTGGTATATTGCTCAGGAGTCGCATAACCAGGAATGACGGCATTGTTTAAACCATCCATTCCCATGGAAATCGCACCACTACGTTTAACGTTGGCTTTTTCAATTAATAAAACTTTCAAATCAGGATTTGCTTTTTTTGCTTTTATAGCCGCCATCGGTCCAGCTGTACCACCACCAATAACGACAATGTCATATTCCAAATATTTAGTTTCCATTATATTTTTCCTTTTTTTAACGAAAAATTCGTAATTGATATTGGAAACTTTCACCTGAGAAATACAAATACTCGTAGTCAATCGGATGCTTATTTGCATCATGCGTAAGTCGTTCGACTCTTAAAATTGGAGTATTGATATCGAGTGAAAGAAGTTGTGCTAACTCATCATCAGCTTGAATGGCATCAATATTTAAATCGGCATAACCAAGAGGGATATCTAATTCTTTTTCGATGACTGTAAAAATATCGCTTATGCGCAAATCAACTTGTTTTTCCAATAATTTTAAGCCGATTTCTTGAGGTAAATAAGTTAACTCGTAAGATACAGGCTCATTATTCAACAAGCGCACTCGCTTAATTTCGGTGACTTGACTACGAACAGCCAATTTTAATTTTGAAGCAACTTTAAGCGGTGCTTCAATAAAATCAATTGATAAAACTTCATTTAAAATATGGTGCCCTGTAGAAGACATCGCCTCTGCAAAACCTTGTAATTGCGTAATATTTTGATAAGCCTTAGGTTTGCTGACAAATGTCCCTTTACCATGCACCTTAAAAATAAGTCCTTCTAAAGAAAGTTTATGTAATGCTTGGCGAATCGTAATCCGACTCACAGAAAATAATTCCGAAAGCTCATTTTCAGAGGGTAACTGGCTCAAAGCAGGATATTCACCAGACTGTATTCGTTGTTGCAACAGCTCTTTCACTTGCTCATTTAACGGTGATACATTTGGTTTACTGATCTGTTCAGACATCGCATTCAACTTGTTATAACAACTTGAGCAAATAGTAGATTATATTTTTTTAATTCTTAAATATGATGTTGTGATTTATTTATGAAAAATTACGAGATTAGCTTTAATTTTTAATATAAATTTAATAAAAATCAATAAATTAAAATAATGAAAATTAAAGTATATCCTTCTTAAAATGTTCAAATCTATGCTAAAATATCAACAATATCCAATAATCTCTCTCAGCATTACTGGATAAATTTCAATCAAAATAGGACTGCTAAACATTCATTATTCACAGTTCAAAACGTTTATTTTTTAAACAATGAAATAAAAAAATACAATTTATTTATCACATAGATGCAATATTTATGTTTTAACATGAAAGTGCGGTAACCACGCAAAAGAAAAAGCACGTTGTACACATAGAAATCTGCTATTCGGGAGCGATAATGAATAACAGCATGAATTATGTAAAACAAATCAAGAATGCTAAACGTGGTGGATATACACCAACTATTGCCAAAGACATCAACCGACACAAAGTACAAAAAGCCATACAGCTTATCAACGAATGGAGACGGCTCGCCAACGAACTCAAACCACAAATGCAAATGGAGATGGCTTTAACTTTAGAAGAATGTGCTCAAGACCTAGATCAAATTTTGAGGAGCAAATAATGATAGAAAAATTAAAAACAAGCCCTGAAAAACCCATACCAGTAAAGGACGTTATCCCTACCTTAAATTAAACACTCGCAGTCAGCGATCAATATAAAAATGGCTCAACTTACTCTTGAGCCATTTTTTATTTATACTAAATAAAGATATTTAATATTTTAAATAGATTAAAATATATACTTTAAATTTTCAAAACCAAGCCAAACCGACTTAAAAATATAATACTGGCAATGATTAATTTTACTAAAACCATGATAATATTATTTAGTATAATTTAAATATTAGTTTTTTTTGATTTAATATTCTATAAAATATATTGCTAAATAAATCATAAAATTAGAAGAATACAAACGTAATTAAGCCCAAATCAATAAAAATATTTTCGATTTTATTCACTGCTAACTATTTACATTAATTCTCATTTTATATATAAATATGTTAACCAGTTAACATTATAGAAGAATTAATATGAAAAAAATCACATTATTTATTTGTAGTATTGGCTTAGCATGTTCAACTTTAACTCAAGCTGCAAATAACCAAACAACGGATCGCGATGACTGCCAATCGGCTGCTTGGTACAGTTTAGCAGCTGAACGTGGTGATGCTACAGCGCAGTACAAGCTTGGAATGATGTATTTTAACGGTGATGAAGTCAAAACTGACTACAAAAAAGCCTTTGCCTTGCTGAACTCTGCTGCAGCTCAAAACAATGCTCAAGCTCAATACCATTTGGCAACAGCTTATGAAATGGGGATCGGTACTCAAGCAAATTCGCAAACTGCTTTCAATTGGTATCTTAAAGCTGCAAACCTAGGTAATGCTAAAGCTCAATATAAAGTTGCAGATATGTACCAAACAGGTCAAGGTGTAGCTCAAGATCACGCTATTGCTCAAGTTTGGTATCAAAAAGCGGCAAACCAAGGTAACACCTTAGCGCAAAGTGCGCTTAATCGTTAAGTTGAAAATGTTTTAAAAGCTTTGAAGTTGTTTATTTATAAGGAAGTTGAGTGAAATGTGCGCATTTAACTTCCCTTTTTTTATAAAGTGCTTAAATATTTTCAACTGCTTATTTTTTCGCTTGCAATCTAAAAAAAACTCTGTAGAATTCACGCAACAACGCCGACATAGCTCAGTTGGTAGAGCAACTGACTTGTAATCAGTAGGTCCACAGTTCGAATCCGTGTGTCGGCACCATTTTTATTCTTATAATACGTTGTTAGCTTTTTTCTTTATTTCTATACAATCTTCAATTCATTCCACATATCATTTAATTTAAATTTTATGATCTAAGCTTTTGCATTTTTGGCAGTCATTTTCACATAACGCACCACACCATCTTGATAGAGTTTATGGCATAGTTTTGCTGTCATTGTTATTTTCAAAATATCTAAGAAATTTTGCTTAGCGCTAGTCCAAGCCCCACTCTGTTTTTTCAGCGCTATATATTTTGAAAATCCTAAAAATACCTCTTCAGATAAATCCTCTATCTCTATATCTTTGAAATGATGTTGTCTTAAAATTTCTTCTGTACGTGTTTTCGAGTAGATATGCAAAGCATCAACATCCGCACCTTTTAATAATAAACGATATTTTTCTTTTTGAACGGTCGACAAATATCGCCATTTTTCTGAAAATATTAAAAAATGGAAAGCCACTCGCCCATCGTTGGTAAGCACTGTTTGCAGATTGTCTAAAAAATGGTGCAAATTACTATGATATGCAGCATCTATGCATAGCACTGCATCAAATTTTTCTGTGAATGGGATATCAGCTAAATTTAGAAATGACTCGCAATAAACATCTACGCTCTGTGGCATATTGTGTTTGATTTTTTTAACGCATTCAGCCTGAAGTTCAACACCAGAAAGCTGTTTTAAAGCATAGTACTGTTTGAAAAAGTTCAAACTCGCACCTTGTCCACACCCCAGATCTAGAACACGATCTTGACTATTTAACTGTATGGAATCAGCAAGTTGCTTCGCCAAAGCTTTGCATGCCTGTACATAGGCATCTGATTTTTGCAGTGTGGTGTCAGACCACAAGCCCAAATTACTCCAAGCGAGTAAGCCATCATCCCCTAACAGTTTTGCATTGATTGCATATTTATGTTTTGGAAGTTGTTGCTTTATCGCTTGAAGCCATTTCATTTTGCATTAGTAACCGAGTTCAGGGGCAACCTCAACTTTAGGTTTTAAATCTTTAAATGGCAATGGTGCGCCAAAAATTTCCGCAATATGCATTGCACTGGTCACAGCCGATTCTAAAATAGGTAGGCCATCACAAGACCATGAACCACAATAGAACACTTTACGATTTGCGGCTTTATGACGCTCTTGGATCTCTTTATTTAAGGCTACAGTTTTTAAATCAACGACAGCACGAGTCAATTTAACACTAGCAATCACTTTTTTAGGATCAATCGCGGTCACAGGACGCCAAGTTTGGAAGACTGGTGTTTTACCAACCAAGCTCGGTTCAATTGAGTTAAGCCAAACCGTAAACTGTTGTTTGGTAAATTGGCGATCCATCATATAGCTCAAAACACTCCAATCTTTACGATTTGGAGGCATGACTGTTGGATCGGTATGCATGACCAATTCACCATCTTCAAATCTAAATTGTTTGAGTAGTGCAATATCTTCTGCAAACTGTTCTGGATTTAAAAATTCTTCAAGTTTTGTTGTTGGCGTTGCTACAACAACTTTATCAAAGAGAAATGATTCACCTTCGATATTTTTAACCAAGACTTGATCACCTTGTTCTTCAACCAAAGTGATTTTTGAACTGCTGTGGAGTTCGATACCTTCAATCAATTTATCGACTAATGCTGGTGTTCCGCCTTGTAAACGTAGCAATGCATCTCCATCAGTCAATTGTTTTAAAAAGACTAATAATGGTTTTGCCGGCCACTCACCCATGGTTTTTGGATCACAAGTACAGATGGTATAGAGCACATTCATGACTACGCCATGCCAAAATACTTCTTCGATTTCATTATTATTGATAAATTCAGCAAGGGTAATATCTTGATTTTTTGATTTAAAAAATTGATGTATCGCTGTTTTTAACTGCAACATTCCCTTAACCAAGCGCCAACCGTATTGCTTAATGCCTTTACGGTTATTGATAATCGGGAAATTGCCGATACGAGTACGAGAAGTTGTTAACCAAGTTTCGGTCTTATCTTCAAATAACCAACTACACGCCATAAAAGTACGTACTGGAAAAGTTTTTATCCCCAAATGTGTTGCCAAACTTAAGGTATTTTTCCAGAGTTGCTGATTCATGACACGCAAAGGTGCATCAATCAACCCACCTTCAAACGCTATACTGTGACTATCCATACCCCGACCAGGTAAGGCTTCAAAAATTGTGATGTTATGACCCGCATCCTTCAAAATTCTTGCGGTAGCCAGCCCAGCCATGCCACTACCGATCACTGCTATATTCAAAGTTATTATCCGTAAGTTGACCCATTTTTTTTATTATGAAGCAAGAAAAGGGAAAAGCTGGTATTAAAAAGTTCCAGTTTTATTATTTTTTTCTTGGGTAGATTTCAGCAAAACTGTAGGTTTAGGACTAAAACAACAAAAGATACCTAAAAATAGAGAAATGAAGCTCTTTTAGCTTTTGAAATAACAAGAATTTTTTATATTTTTAAATATTCTCTTTTAAAATAAAGACTATATTTTAATCAAAAAGTAAAAATATAGGTTTACAAAGCCCATTTTTGTGATTATGATACGCCCATAAAAACGAGAACTGCATCACATAAACACAATTAAAATAATAAATAATACATACTATAAAGTATTCAAAGGGTCTTCGTTGTGTGGGATGAAGACCCTTTTATTTTCTCTCAATGCGCTTGTTATTTTTTCAAAGACACCCACATATTGATGATCGCTCTAAATACAATTTCATTATTTGTATCAAAAACTTCAACTTTGACAGGATAATCACCCGATTGCTGCCAATCAAAGTCTTCTCTCTCAGGTGTTGCAATCGCCACTAAGTCTGTATTGGCTTTTTTGAGATATTCAACCTGCATCCCTTTTGGAATCCAACGGTGAGTTGATGGCACAGTCACTTCTGTCATCGTACCACCAGCAAGCTCTGCCATATTGCACATCGCAATCGCATGTACTGTTCCGATATGATTTTGCACAGCACGTTTTTTGGCAATTTTAACGGCGCAATAGTTTGCTTTTAACTCATCAAATACTGGAGAAATGCTGGAAAAATACGGTGCTTTTAAACAAATCATTCGTGAAAAAGCCCATTTTCCTGCGGGTTTAGTGGACATGCTTTGCCAGAGTTTGAGTGCATTTGCCATTCTTTTTTTCCTTTCATTTTTTGATTAAAGTTGATCTGGATCAGATCAAACTATATTTAAATGATAAAACAGAATATAATTCTGTAAAGGAATATTATTCTGTTTTATATACTAGGCAGTCATCCTGAAATACTTTCCTCTGTAAATCTCAGTACTTTTATACTTTTCAAAGGGGCATTATGAGCAATCAAGCTTTGTTAGAACGAATTTTTTCAGGACGACGTGCGCTTTTGAAAAGGACGATTCTGCTCGATGCTTTGCAGTGTTTTATGGAACATGGCATTGAAAATACGACGATTGAAATGATTAGACAAAAATCAGATAGCAGTGTCGGTGCGATTTATCATCATTTCAAAAATAAAGATGGCATCGTCGCGGCACTATTTTTTGCAGCACAAGATGATCTCAATCAACTACGTCAGCAATATTTAAATGAAATAGAACAAGATCATTCACTTGATTTTAAAAGTATCATTTCAGGTGTGATTTTTAGTTATGCCGACTGGGTAACGCAGCATCCTGATTTTGCTCGCTTTCAATTTTCCGCACATTTCAATGTCAGTCATGGAGTGCATCAAAGTGAACTCAAGCAAAAAAGCCAAGATCAAATCAAAATATTATTGAGCAAAATCAAAAAAATAGATCAGGATTTACCCCATTATCCTACCGAATTGTATGCATCGCTCGTGATTGGCCCTACTGAAAATTATTGTCGTGCTTGGCTCTCAAATAAAGTTCAGACCTCACCCCATGAGTATCGTCATTTTCTAGCCGAAGCAGCATTGAAGTCTTTGATCTAATTATTTACTGATGTTACGCAACCAATGCTCATCAATATTTCGAATTTTTAAATCATACAGCCACTTCTTCCTATGATGATTTAGATCTCTTTGCGTAGGCAAGTAACTTTACTTTTAAGAGATTAAAAGTAACAAAAATCTCTGTTGGACTGAGTGGATATCCATATCCACCAGTCCAACGGTCGGCATCCTGCCTTAAGTCATGATAGTAAAACTCAATAAGATTTAAATGTTGAATTGCTTTTTGTTTCGAGCTTAATATTTTTAAGTAAAAAAACCTGCTACTGATAGCAGGTTTTTTTATTGCTTAAATCAACATTCAAAGTCTAGGCAACTGGAATTTCACCAAATTTCCCAGTATTGAAATCATGAAACGCCTGTATGATTTCTTCTTTGCTATTCATCACAAATGGACCGTAGCCTTGGATCGGTTCATTGAGTGGTTTACCCGTCAAAATCAAAAAGCGTGCATCTTCGCTTGCAGTCAATTTAATCGTAGATTCTCCATCTTTTGCAAATATTGCAATCGAATGATCTTTGACTTGTTGCTCATCATTGACCAGCAACCCACCATCCAATACCACCAGCAAAGTCGTATGGTCAACAGGTACGTGAAAATAGCTTTCATGATCCGCTTTCAACTCTGCATCCCAGACATTGATCGGGCTAAAAGTTGCAGCTGGACCTTGATGATCATGGTATTGACCTGCAATCACACGCACATGTCCTGCATCATTTTCAAGCTCAATCAAAGGGATATCTTTGGCTTCTAAGGCTTGATATTTAGGTGGTGTCATTTTGTCACTTGCTGGCAAGTTGACCCAAAGTTGCACCATTTCAAACAATCCGCCTTGTTCAGCAAATGCTTTAGAATGAAACTCTTCATGCACTAAACCACTGCCTGCAGTCATCCATTGCACATCACCTGTTTTGATGGTACCACCACCGCCACTAGAGTCTTTATGTGTTACTTCACCTTTATAGGCAATGGTCACGGTTTCAAAACCACGGTGTGGATGGGAACCAACACCCTGTTGTGCTGTAGTTGCATCAAAATGATAAGGTGCAGCATAGTCCAAAAGTAAAAATGGGCTAATGGTTTGACCTAAACGATCATAGGAGAATAAGTTTTTTACAGGAAAACCATCCCCCACCCAATGCATATTTTGGTTGCGGTAAACGCCTACAACTTTTTTCATTTCAACTCTCCTATCTCTAGGAATCTATTTGAGGGCAGTTTAAGACTTTTAAATGCCTTTTAAGAGCGAACAAATGGCACGCATTATTCTATTTGCAGAACGATAAAAACCAAGACCGAAGTCTTGGTTTTTAAAATTATTTTTGATGGAAAATAATACTTAGATTTTACCGATCAAATCAATTGAAGGTGCAAGTGTTGCTTCGCCTTCTTTCCATTTAGCAGGACAAACTTCACCTGGGTGTGTATGAACATATTGTGCTGCTTTCACTTTACGAAGAAGCTCAGATGCATCACGACCTACGCCACCTGCATTGATTTCAATGATTTGAATTTTACCATCTGGATCAATCACAAATGTACCACGATCAGCTAAACCTTCTGCTTCAATCAACACTTCAAAGTTTTTCGCCAAAGTCCACGTTGGGTCGCCAACCATTGCGTATTGGATTTTTTTGATCTCATCAGAGCTATCGTGCCAAGCTTTATGGGTAAAATGGGTATCTGTTGATACTGAATAAATTTCTACGCCCAATTTTTGGAATTCAGCATAGTGATCAGCCAAATCGCCTAATTCTGTTGGACAAACAAAAGTAAAATCGGCAGGATAGAAAAATACAACTGACCATTTACCTTGGAAATCTTTTTCAGAAACTTCGACAAATTCACCATTTTTATATGCTGTTGCATTAAACGCTTTAACTTTAGTATTGATTAAACTCATTTAAAAATTCCTCTAAATTCAGTTCACTAGGATTGCTTAGTTAGTAAATTTAGAATACTCAATTTTTTAAAATCGGTAAAACAGTTAATTTAAATACAATTAATCTATTTTTTAGATTAAATATCTTTTTAGACTCCAGATCAAAATACCATTCATTCAACCAATGCCAGATTTGCCCTTAAAATACGGCGCAACTCCAAAACAGCTTCAGGTTTTTCCTGAATAGAATGTCCACCACGAATAATCTTTTCAGATACAGCGCCATCCAAATGCGAACTGCTATAAGGCACGATACCATCCGAGGTCTTTTCAGCTTGATCTGTCATTTTTTTATTACCCATAATCGAGTAATACTTGATGGACTGAACGGGCATAATCTTTGAGGTCAACTGCATAAATTTGGAATGATCGCTCAGGTCACCCGGACCGTTATAAATCAAACCGTTTTTAAACTGTTGATAATTTGACTTTAAATTTGTATCCACTGAATTTAAAAATGTTGCCGGTAACTTGATCAAACGCTTAGCGATAAACTGAGTAAACCATAGATTGGCATACGGTGTGCCCCGCTGCGGCGCAGAAATAAATACAGCTCGGTCAAATTGCGTCAAAGGTTTAAAAACAAATCGCTGCCGAATAATCGGATACTGTTCAAATTGGCGACGTTGTTGCTCGCTCATCATACTGACGGCTTGCTCAGTCACATCAGCATCACTCACCAATAAACGACTGATCACTCCACCCATACTATGTCCAATCAAAACCGCATCATGAGCTGAATTTGTGTTCGGAATGACTTCACTAAAGGCATGTTTGAGTAATTCATAAATCTGAAATCGACTTTCCAAGATCGGCATATTGGTCGAGTAAAAGACTTGCCATACTTGATAATGATCACGTAATTCTTTATCCCCCATTATATTATTGGTCAGTGAAACCCAAGCTTCAGGACTACTACCAAGCCCGTGAATCATCACGATAATTTTCTTATTGGGTTGATACGGCTCAAGCATAAATAAATGAGGCATGACCAAACGCTGTTCTCGGTTAAACAAACTCCAATACCCAGCTTCGCCGATTTTATTTTCAGCTAACCAAAGTCCGAACGGCGCTGAATAATTTGCAGTAATTTTATATTTTTTTTGATTGATCTCAGTACTTTGATATTGATATGGATCAATCAATTTGATTTGAAGATCCGCACCATTCAAGATACTTTCTGCACTCGCATAGATCTCAGTAGGTTCAATCACTGCGCTAACAGGTAAATATCTGGCTTCATGAATATGTGATTTTGCGTTTTTCTGATAATACGTTTCAGGATCTAAAATAAACTTCGCATCATCATCTGCAGCTTGGACTGATTTAACAACGACAAATTCTGAGCCTATACCTTCTTGACGGTTGATGGTATAAAAACCTGAAAAGCCCATAATATAGGTGGATTGGATTCGATCAATCGCTACATTTTTCAAATCAGTATATTGTTTAAAATCCAAATTAAATATTTGATTATTTAAATGAAAATTATCAGGAAATTTATCAAAATGTTGCTGAACAAATATATTGGTCATGAACTTGGATAATGCAACATTATAAAATAAGCGCACTTGCATCTGGCGCTGATCAAACAATCGTGATTCTGGGCTTTGCTCAGTTTTAAACAGATAAACATAGCTATAGCGCAAGCTTTTATTCAGCATCTCAAGTTGCTGGCTTAAACATGAATTATTGAGATTGGCTTGGTGTTTCGGAGCATTTAAACATTCACGGTTATTTTCAAGTAAAAATGCTTTGGCTAAATAAATCTCACTGATCGAAGCATAGGCCTGATCTGTTTCAATCGAAGGATGTTTAAGGATTGTACTGGCACACTGCTCTGGTTTATCTAGACAATAATCAGGACTTAAATCGAGTAAATACAAGCTACTTAATGTCGCTTCACTAAATTTATGTTGCGTTAAAAAACTCGCTGATTTTTGTGAAAGAGATGTGCTCATCTGATTTTCTTTAAGATGCACGATTTGGCATCCTGAAAGTAAACTCAGCATGATAAAAAAAAGTGTGAATAGTCTGATTTTTTTTGGATAAATTCCCTGCATTTCTTCGATCTTTTTATGTTTCTGCTAAATTCTACTTTTTCTATATTAAAATTTAAATGTGTTTTTAGAAATCTTGATGTATTGAAGTTTTCGACATGTTTCTTTGACTTAAGCAAGCTTGTAGTGCTTCCGTTGCTTCCACAAGCTTGCTTGTTTTTTTAATCCAAATTCATCGCCACAGATTGGCTGGTTTTGCGTTTTCTGGTCACGATCAGACTACAGAAAACCACCAGCAATGTTACGCCTAATGACAATGCCGTTTCATAGCTATAAGCAGGTGACAAGAACATATAAATCAATACGCTCATGATCACTAAAATAACGAACCAAGTGAGCCATGGAAATAGCCACATTTTAAATGGAACTTGAGCACCACTTTTTTCCAATTGCCCTCTTAAACGTAGTTGAGAAAAAGCAATCACCAAATAAACCAAGAGTGCAATTGAACCTGTTGTAGAAAGTAAGAAACCAAAAACTTTACCAGGAACGAGATAGTTTACCGCACAGCACACCAGACCAATCGCAGCTGAGGCAAATACAGCTACTGCGGGTACACCAGAGGCATTGATTTTAACAACTGATTTAGGTGCTTCTCGACGTGAACCCAAAGCAAATAACATACGAGACGAGGTATAGAGTGCTGCATTCATACAACTTGCAACAGCGATAAAGACCACTGAATCAATGATGAGTTTAGATTGAGGTACATTTAAGCTAACCAAGACATATTGGAAAGTTCCCAGTTTTTGTAAGTCAGGAGAACGCCAATCGACCAAAGCAACTGCGAGGAAAATAGATACAACAAAGAATAAAATAATACGATACAGCACGAGATTGGTCGCACGTTTAATTTTTTCTTCTGGATTTTTTGACTCAGCTGCTGCAATAGATAAGATTTCGATCCCAAAAAATGAAAATGCTGAAATCAAAATCGCAGACAATACGCCACCCATACCATGAGGCATAAAGCCGCCATTTGAAATCAAATTGCCTACACCGCTCACATCTTTAGCTAAAGGCCAAAAACCAAATATAGCCAATGCACCAATACCAATAAAGATCACGATCGCCAAAACTTTGATCAATGAGAACCAGAACTCAAACTCACCGAAACTTTTGGTACTAAAGAAGTTAGCAAGACTCAAAAGAATAATAAAAGCAAAAGCAAAGATGGCACTTGATACTTGAGGAAACCAAGCATGTAAAATTTCTGCACCCGCAATTGCTTCAATTGGGATCACCAACACCCAAAACCACCAATACAGCCAACCGATCGTAAAACCCGCCCAAGGTCCTATCGCCTTACGTGCATATGTAGAAAAAGAACCCGTATCAGGCTGCGCAACTGCCATTTCCCCAAGCATGCGCATCACTAAAAAAACAATCACGCTGGTAATCATATATGCAAGTACAGCAGCAGGACCTGCTTTTGCAATTGCCGCTGAAGACCCAACGAATAAACCCGCGCCAATAACCCCACCAATACTGATCATGGTGATATGTCGATTGGACAATCCCTCACCTAATTTTGCTGTTTTATTGCTATTCATACATTAATTCCTTTTTAATGACTTATAAGACAAAAATAAACATCTCCAATCTCTAAAAAATAAAAAGGGAGAACTTGTGTTCACCCTTTATCTACATCAGTTCAAAGTAGGCATCGCAAATTGTTTAGCTTCACGGACTTGAGCCGCTGGCCAGCGCTGAGTCACGGTTTTACGTCGTGTATAAAAACGTGCACCATCAGGACCATATGCATATAAGTCACCAAATAACGAACGTTTCCATCCACCGAAGCTATGATACGCCACTGGAACAGGAAGTGGGACATTGACACCGACCATACCCACTTGAATATTGTCAGTGAAATAGCGTGCTGCTTCACCATCTCGTGTATAGATGCATGTGCCATTACCATATTCATGATCATTGATCAGTTGCATCGCTTCTTGCATGGTCTCTACACGGATGACTTGTAATACTGGACCAAAAATTTCTTGTTGGTAACTGGTCATATTTGCTTGTACGTTATCAATCAGCGTTGGACCAACAAAGAAACCATTTTCAAAGCCTTTCGGACGGGCATCCCGACCATCTACAACGATTTTCGCCCCTTGCTGTTCAGCACTTTGGATATAGGCCTGAACTTTATCTTTATGCGCTTGGCTAATCAGCGGACCAAAATCATTACTACTATCTGCATAATTGCCAAATTGGAGTTGTTGCATTTCTTGTTTCAGCTTTGCAATCACCACGTCAGCAACTTCATCGCCAATAGCTACCGCAACGGATAGCGCCATACAACGCTCACCAGAAGAACCAAAAGCAGCACCCAAGAGTGAATTTACGACATTATCAATATCTGCATCTGGCATGATAATGGCGTGATTTTTCGCACCACCGAGCGCTTGGCAACGTTTGCCTTTCGATGTCGCTGTACTATAGATATACTCTGCGATTGGGGTTGATCCGACAAAACTCACAGCTTGAATTTTTGGATGATGGAGCAATGCATCGACCGCTTCTTTGTCGCCATTGACCACGTTGAAAACACCATCAGGCAATCCTGCTTGTTTGAGCAATTCTGCTAAATATAATGCGGCAGATGGCGCTTTTTCTGATGGTTTTAAAATGAAGCAATTACCGCAGACGATCGCCATTGGAAACATCCAAAGTGGCACCATCGCTGGGAAGTTAAATGGCGTAATGCCTGCAACCACACCTAACGGTTGAAACTCGCTCCACGAATCAATGTCGGGTCCAACATTTTTAGAAAATTCACCTTTTAAAAACTCAGGCGCTCCGCAAGCATATTCCACATTTTCAATACCACGCTGCAATTCACCTTTTGCATCATGACTGATTTTGCCGTGTTCCTGCCCAATTAACTCACAGATTTTATCGGCATTTTCTTCAAGTAATTGTTTGAACTTAAACATGACACGTGCACGTTTAATCACAGGTGTATTGCGCCATTCTGGAAATGCTTCTGTAGCAACTTGCACGGCGTAATTGACCGTTTCAGTATCCGCAATCATCACTTCTTTGCTTTTACTACCGACTGCTGGATTATATACAGGCTGTGTTTTACTCCCTTTGGCGACGATATTGCCCTGAATAAAATGCCCCAACACCTGTATAGCACTATCCGTTTCTGTTTCTACATAGCCATCTTGGCTAAAATTTTCAATATTATTCATCTACTTCCCTATTATTGATTCTCATCAATTCAATTTGATTCAAATTCCTATAAAATTTACAAATTATTCAACCATTTAAAAATAAACTGTTTTAAAAACCAACTATTTAAAGAATCAATTCACTTGATAAAGTGCATCACCCACAGCATTCATCAAACGTTCCAAGTCCGCTTCTGTCGTGTTGAACATCGGTCCGAACTGCAAAGTATCGCCACCAAATCGAGTATAGAAACCTGCTTTCCAAAGTTTCATACCTGCTTCAAAACCACGGATCGTCGGATCTCCATCTCTAGGCGCTAACTGAACAGCACCGATCAATCCACAATTTCGGATATCTACGATATGTGGTGCACCTTTTAAACCATGCAACAATTTTTCAAATGCTGGTGCGAGTGCCGCCGAACGTTCAATTAGATCTTGATTTTCCAGTACATCCAAAGTTGCTAATGCAGCCGCACACGCCACAGGATGCGCAGAATAAGTGTAGCCATGACTAAATTCAACTGCATGTTCAGGCAATTCTTGTTGCATAAATGCTTGGTAAATTTCACGACTTGCAACTACGCCACCAAGTGGAATCGCACCATTGGTAATTTGTTTAGCAAAATTTAAAATGTCTGGTGTGACATCAAAATATTCTGCCGCAGTCCATTTACCCATACGACCAAAGCCAGTGATCACTTCATCAAAAATCAGCAAAATATCATGTTGATCACAAATTTCTCTGAGACGTTTTAAATAGCCAGTTGGTGGTGCAATACACCCTGCAGAACCAGACACTGGCTCAACGATCACCGCTGCAATATTTGAAGCATCAT
This sequence comes from Acinetobacter gerneri DSM 14967 = CIP 107464 = MTCC 9824, assembly GCF_000368565.1. Taxonomy (GTDB): domain Bacteria; phylum Pseudomonadota; class Gammaproteobacteria; order Pseudomonadales; family Moraxellaceae; genus Acinetobacter; species Acinetobacter gerneri. Next base: position 384,362 of record NZ_KB849545.1, read on the forward strand.
GCAGTTCAATCAATTTCAACATTTCATCTGCAAGTTCGATGCCACCAGTTTCCGCACAGCCCTTGGTAAAGCTTAGATTTGGCTGCAAAGTATGCGGTAAATGGTCGACATCCATCAGTTGACCAAACATTTTACGGTTACCACCAATACCGCCCAAACTCGTACCCGCAACGTTTACACCATGATAACCACGTGCACGACCAATCAATTTGGTTTTGCTTGGCTTACCTTTGATTCGCCAATAGGCACGCGCCATTTTGATTGCAGTATCAGCAGACTCAGAACCTGAATCGGTAAAAAATACGTGCTGAAGACTTTTTGGCATACGTTGTACGATTTTTTCAGCCAATTGAAATGAAAGTGGATGAGCAAATTGGAACGCTGGTGAATAGTCTAATTTTGACAATTGTTGACTCACCGCTTGCTGGATTTCAGGCAAAGTATGTCCTGCCCCACAGGTCCATAAACCCGAAAGAGAGTCATACACTTGACGTCCATGCTGGTCGATTAAATGAGTACCTTTTGCCCCGACAATAATTCTCGGATCTTTTTGAAAGTTACGATTTGCAGAAAACGGCATCCAATGCGCTTGATAGTTTAGATTCAATTCCGCGTTTGATGATGCTGTTTCAGATGCATAATCTGCACCATTCATAGTGTCTGTATCAAACATATTTTGACCTTCTTGTTTTGAGCTTATTATTTGAGTGTACATATCAGAATAGTTTTGTTAAATTCAAATTAACTTTTGTTTAGATTTAAAATAACAAACCTAATGAAACCTAAAAAATTAAATCAAGTGACTGATTTTGATATAAAACTTCTAAAAATATTTAAAACCGTTTGCGATTGTCATAGCTTTAGTTCTGCAGAAAGTATTTTAGGCATCAGTCGTTCTGCAATCAGCTTACATATGAGTGATCTAGAAAATCGCTTAGGTGTGAGGCTATGTCAGCGTGGTCGTGCGGGTTTTGCTTTGACCGATGAAGGACGGGAAATTTTAGAATATATCAAGGTTCTAACCGCCTCGATTGAGGACTTTAGATCCAAGATCAATCAAATGCATAATCACCTAAAAGGTGATTTCAATATTGGCATCATCAACAACCTTGTGACCATGTCGACGGCTTATATCACCAACACTTTGGCTCAGCTTGCACAAGAAAACTCAGAAGTTGTCATCAATATCAGTATGAGCACCGTCTCAGATATCGAATGTCGTGTATTGGATAATCGCTTACATGCGGGTGCTATTCCTCAGGTAACGCCTTTACCGGGACTAGACTATTATCATTTGTATGACGAAAATTCATTTCTATACTGCGGTCAAAATCACCCACTCTTTGAACATCTTGAAGACATCAGTTTAAAAGATCTAAAAAAATGGAATGCTGTGTTGCCAAACTATGTGATCACACCAGAAGCGAGTAAGCTCCATCAATTATTGGATTGTTCAGCGACAGCAAGTGACCGTGAAGGAATCGCATTTTTGATTCTGACTGGAAAATTTGTCGGCTTTCTCCCAGACCATTATGCGAGAAAATGGGTCAGTGATGGCATGATGCGACCGATTTTCCAAGATGATCTAAAATATAGCACCCCGATTTGCCTGATCACACGTAAAAGTAAAAACCCGAATAATATTTTAAAGACATTTATGGGCATACTGGAGCTTGTGAAAAATCGTTAGGATACAACACCCAATGCGTCCCATTAGGTGCGTATTTGAAATGCTCTAACTATTTTCACTCTAAGAAATAAAGCAAATTCTAGGCATAAAACTGATGATCTCTGGCTTTGAAATGATTGGCTTTTAAGTAATAAACAAAACTAAAACCGGGATACATCGCGACAATATGACCGCTTTTATTTTTATACCAACTATTGCAACCACCTGTCTGCCACACTGTTTTCTTCATTTCTTTATGAATCATCGTGGTATATTTATCTTCAGCCTTTTCAGTAACTTCAATCGCTTTAGAGCCCTGTTTAAGCGTCGCCTCTATCGCTTTCATAATATAATTCATCTGTGATTCGATGATGAAAATGGCAGACGTATGCCCAATCCCAGTATTCGGTCCGATGATCATAAAAAAGTTAGGAAAATCGGGAACTGTTGTTCCCAAATATGCCCGAGGAAAATCACTCCATTTTTCAGCTAAAGCTTGTTTGTTTTTACCAATAATCGGATAAGAAATTGGACCATCCGTTGCATCATAACCTGTTGAATAAATGATTAAATCCAAATCAATATGCTGAGCTTGAGTGGTATTGATCCCCTTTGCATCAATCGAAGCAATACTTGAATCTTGGCTATGTAAAGTCACATGATCTTGGCACATAGCAGGATACAAAGTATTGGAAATAATGATCCTTTTACAGCCAATCGTATAATCAGGTGTGACTGCCGCCCGTAACTTTGGATCTTTGATTTGTTGCTTTATAAATTTTTTGGCTTCTCGTTGAGCAATCAGATTCAATGCCAATTTTGAATATTTAAAACCAATTAACCGTGTTTCAAGTTGCCAGTAAATCGCTGTCCGCAATGCTTTATGAATATATTTATTTCCAATCATTTTTTGCTGAATAGGACTAAATTTATAATCTGGTCGCGGTAAAACCCAATGTGGTGTACGCTGAAAAATATGTAGCTCTGCCACATCATCCGCTATCGTTGGAATCACCTGAGCTGCACTTGCTCCACTGCCAATCACCGCTACTTTTTTGCCTTTATAATCATAGCTGTGATCCCAATCATTGGTATGAAAGCTTTTACCTTTGAAGCGATCTTTCCCTTTAAAATCAGGAATCACTGGTGTACTCAATGGACCAGAAGCATTAATTAAAAATTGCCCATAAAAAGTTTCACCATTTTCTGTATCAACAACCCAATGGTGCTGTTCTGCGTCCCATTCAACTTTTGTGACATTGCAATTGGTATGTGTCTTATCACGCAATTTATATTTATCAATCACATGATTTGTATAAATTTCCAACTCCTTTTGATCTGCAAACATTTGACTCCATGCATAGGGTTCATGGGAGATCGAATACAAAGGTGATTGCACATCAACTGCTGCCCCAGGATAACTATTTTGGCACCATGTCCCGCCAACAAAATTACGGCGTTCAAGAATAATGAAATCTGACAGCCCCTTTTTTAACAAATTAATCGCAGCACACTGCCCACCAAAACCACTGCCAATAATGATTGTTTGATTTATTTTCATATGACAACTCCATTGAGTTTGTTTATTTATACTTAACTCATCATTTCTAGTTGGATGAAAAGATGTATCAGGCTTATCGATTTACGATCACCTTAAACACCACCGATATAAACCATACAAAAAGTATGTGTTTTATTTGTAAACTCAATAAAGCACAGATGTATTGCAATTGATGTCAGTATTTGTCGGACAATATGGATTTATTTTGATTATTCTGACCAAAGAAAATATCGAATTTATTTTAAGTGATGGGATTGGGTAGGACTAACTTTAGAGAAGTACAGCTAAACAATAGATAAATCTATACGCTCAATACAAATCACGATTAATAAATTTCAAAAATAAAAAAACCTGATAAAAATCAGGTTTTTCTTAATAAATACAACAATCAAATATTGTACAAATTACTTATATAAACATCAGAACGGTAAATCATCATCTAAATCAGCAGGTGCTTGTGCAGGTGCCGCAGCAGGCTGAGGTTTAGGTGATTGGAAACCTTGGTTCACATTGTTTCCGCTATTACCATAATTTGATTGATTTTGGTTCGCATTGTTATAGCCACCACCAGCATTATTTTGGTTGTTATAACCGCCACCTTGCTGCTGATTATTGTTGAAACGTGGTTGGTTATAACCGCCATTATCTTGGTTAAAACCTTGCTCACCTTGTTGACGGTTTGAATCGAGCATTTGCATTTGTTCACCACGAATCTCAGTGGTATAACGCTCTTGACCATTTTGATCAGTCCATTGACGTGTACGCAATGAACCTTCGATATAAACTTTTGAACCTTTACGCAAATATTGCTGTGCAATTTCACCTAAGCGGTTATGCAAAACGATACGATGCCATTCTGTTTGTTCTTTACGTTCACCCGAATTTTTATCCATCCACGATTCACTAGTCGCAATCGAGAATTGAGTTAAAGAACCCCCGTTAGGAAAGGTCTTAGTTTCTGGGTCACGACCTAAAGTACCAACTAAAATTACTTTATTTACACCACGCATTAGATGTCATCTTCCTATTCATTTCTATGTTTTACTTTATAAGAGTTATGTTCAAATGGCTACCTCTTTGCCTAACAAGTGCGTTAAATGTTGTCGTGCAGCATCATCAATTTGCTGTTTATCGACTTTTACATAGACAACTTGTTGTTCTGGCATTACCACTACTTCTTCAATACCACGGATTGCGAGGAGTTGAGAAGTCCAATCATCGGTTTGTTTATCTTCTGGTAAATGAAGCACAATGGATGATAAATAACGTGGTTGAGCTAAACCAAAACTTATGAGCAGCCAAATTATAGCAATAGCCGCCAAAACACTCCAACCTATTGCAGTATTATTTAACATTAATAATTGACCGCCTAAGGTTCCGCCAAAAAATGCTCCTAAGAATTGTCCACTGGCATTTACGCCCATTGCAGTTGCTTTAGACTGAATTGGAGCAGACTTTGACAACCACGAAGGCAATAATGCTTCCATGACATTGAAGGCGATAAAAAATAGACCTAATCCAGTCAGTAAAATATATTTTGATTCATATCCAAAAATCAGGATCAATAATCCAATAATTATTCCAAAAATTGCAGTGAGGAAAATCCCACGCATTTTTCTATATTTTTCAGCCAAGATAATGCTTGGAAATGCAAAAAACAAACTTATGAGTAATAATGGCAGGTATACGATACCATGCTTTGATAATGGAATTCCAGCAAACTCAATGAGTTGTGATGGAACATAGACAAACATCGCAGTTAAAAGTAGATGTAATGCAAAAACTGAGACATGTAAGCGATTTAGATCACCCATTTTCAAAACTTGCTTCAACTGGTTGAGATAACCTTGCTTAAAGTTTTGATGATGGCGTGTCGTTTTAGGGACTAAAAATAAGGTCAATATCGCAAGTAACCCCATCAAAGTTGTCACCCAAAATAAACCTGAAATGCCAACCAAACTGGTGAGCCACGGTCCCAAACTAAAGGCAACAACAAAAGACAAGCCGATACTCATCCCCATCATTGCCATGGCTTTGCTACGTTGTTCCTCTCGGGTCACATCGGCAAGTAATGCCATAACCACAGCAGAAACTGCGCCTGCACCTGCAATCGCTCGACCAATGATCACGCCATAAATCGTTTCCGACATCGCAGCAACAGCACCACCAATCGCAAAAAGCAGTAGACCTAAAACAATCAGAGGCTTACGGCTAAAGCGATCAGCCCAAAGACTAAAAGGGATCTGTAATAATGCTTGACTTAAGCCATACACCCCTACAGCCAGACCAATCAACGCTGGTGTTGCATATTGATATGACTGCCCTGCTACTGAAAAAACAGGAATAATCATGAACAAGCCCAACATGCGGAGTGCAAAAATACTGCTTAAAGCAAAAGTTGAGCGACGTTCTAAAGCATTCATCATATCAATAGGCTTTTATAAATAGGGTCAAGGTATAGATTTCTCACATAATCTCATATTGAAGCATCTTTGTGGGAAACTTACACCTAAAAATTTACGCATAAAAAAAGACGTAAAACGGTATGAAAGTTTTACGTCTGTTATTTTAACCAATTTTCTTAAAAATCCATTAGGACTCGTAGAAATTTAAAATGCAAAAACTTAAAATCAGGATCAGAGCAAAGTTTATTGTTCTTGGTGTTTACTATATTGAATCGATGCAATCACCGCCCAAACGATAAATGCCACGCCAATCAAACCTGTAACAACTTCTGGCACATGTAAACCTGTACCACTTGCAATCATGATAAATGCTAAAGCACCAATCGCATAATGCGCACCATGTTCTAAATAGATATAAGCATCTAAAGTGCCTTTTTCGACCAAATAGATCGTCATTGAACGGACAAACATCGCACCGATAGCAAGACCGAGCATGATGATCACAACATCTGAAGTAATCGCAAATGCACCAATAACACCATCAAAACTAAACGATGCATCTAAAACTTCTAGATAAATAAATCCACCAATACCCGCTTTGATTATTCCTGAAGAAGCGCCAGAAGAATCATGACCAACAGCATTTCCATCTTCATCAATCTCAGGTTCACCGCCTAACAAATGACTCAAGACCTGCACACCGATATAAATCACGATCCCCCAAATACCTGCAATCGTTACCACGAGACGTTTTGCTTCTTCGACATTTGCAGCCATCACTAAAAGTGCAATCAACGCAATAAATACAGACATCGCAGGGACGTTAGCCAAATGTGCTAAACGTTTTTCAAGCCATTTAAACCAATGAGTATCTTTACCTTCATCCAAAAAGAAGTTTAAAAATACTAATAGTAAGAACGATCCACCAAATGCTGCAATTTCAGCATGATGCGCGATCAGTCTTTCTGAATATTGTTTTGGATCATTCAAAGCCATTTTCACTACTTCTGCCATACCCATATCAGCAGTAAAAGCAACGATCACGATTGGGAAGATTAAACGCATACCAAAAACAGCAATCAAAATACCTACAGTTAAGAAAATCATTTTCCAAAAATGATCCCAATTTCGTAGAACTGAAGCGTTGACGACCGCATTATCAAATGAGAGAGAAACCTCCATTACTGCTAAAATCGCGGTAATGGTCAATGCTGAAAGCATGGTTGAAATTCCAGCTTCTGGCCCATGGGTATAGCCCCAATAAGCAGAAATCGCCAGACAGATAATTGTAAAAATAATAGAGAAACCGAAATGTTTCATGACTCAACCTGTTGCTGAATATTTATGTATATTGATTTAAAAATGAGGTAAAAAAAGCACAATTTAATGCGATTGATACGGTGGCGTAATTATGACTCTTTTTATCAACTTTCCATAGCTTCTTTTATATGCGATTTTAAAGTTCTTTTAAATATTAAAATTGCAGTTCTCTTGTTATAGTCTAGCCTCCCCAATCACGTTTGATCATTGACTCAAAGGATATTGAGATGAGTTTTTCCCAAGATGTTTGGAAGCGCAATTTTGACCTCTACCAAAAGACTTTAAATCATCCATTTAATCAGGAACTTGCTCAGGGAACGCTTGATCAGCAAGCGTTTAGTCACTATGTGATTCAAGATGCGCATTATTTATTGGCTTATGGCCGTGCGCTTGCAGTCTGTGCAGCCAAAGCCTTTGAAGCTGATGATGTTATCCAGTTTGCTGAAGGGGCAAAAGTTGCCATCGTGGTTGAGCGTAGCTTACATGATGGTTTTATGCAGGATTTTGGTATTAGTAAAGCTGAGTTTGAAAATACACCTCTAACGCTAGCTTGCCACCACTACACCTCATTTTTGACTGCAACAGCTTGGTCTGAAAGTTATCCTGTCATTTTGGCAGCACTTTTACCGTGTTTCTGGATTTATGCTGAAGTTGGTAATGATATCGTCAGCAATTCTGCTGAAAATAATCCGTATCAGGCATGGGTTGATACTTATTCTGGCGAAGAGTTCCACACCGCAGTTAAAAATGTGATTGCAACCATTGATCGAGTAGCCGAGCGTTGTGATGCCGATACCATTGAAAAGATGCATCAGGCTTATCGTCGTGGTGCTGAATTGGAATGGTTATTTTGGGATAGTGCTTATAAAAAGAATGGTTGGTCAGGCTTAGATGCTTAAGCCTATTTTAGGAATTTAAATCCCCCTAAATCCCCCTAAATCCCCCTAAATCCCCCTAAATCCCCCTTTTTCAAAGGGGGACTAGCGCGGAATAAGTATACAAGTACAACTCTGTTTAGTTTTTCACCTTAAAATGGGTTAGCATTAAGTCATAAATTGAATTAAATACGACCAAAATGATAAATAAAATTTCTCTCGCCATTATTATTTGTATATTTACTTGTACTACTTTTGCTCAAGAATCTGAAACTTCAATAAATTCGAAAGCAGAAACGAGCATTCAAGATCCAAATCAACTGAACAGTAATAAAAAACAAGATATTTTGAACGATATACTTCAAATTCAGGATGTTTTAGAAGAACTTGTTCCTCAAATGGAAAAAATACAACAACATATACATGCATATTCCCCAAAATCTGATCAACAAAATAACTTTATGTCTAATGAAAGAATAAAACTCAATCAATCTATAGACATAAATTCCAAAAAACTGACTGAAATTTCCATCAAAAGTGATGAAGGACGAGTCTATCTAAAACAAGTTCAAGAGCTTTTAACATTATTGAAAGAATTAGATGATTTTTCGTATTCAGATAAAAAATATAACGCAATAAAGAAAGAATATTCAGAAAAAATTAAACAACATAAAAATTATCAACAATATCTCAAAACTAAATTAGGTTTAGTCGATTCGGATAAATAATATAACGATTTAGTGATGTACAGGTCAAATCTCAATGCTGAAACATCTGCCATCCATAAATCAATCCAGCTGCCGCAATCACCCAGCACACTGTCGCCAAACTCAAACAAGATAAAACTGACATTTTTGTCGCAAGCAAATACACCGCTAACAAATAAACAAAATAGGGAATCAATGACCATAAGCCAAACAAAGCAGTTTTCTGCAAAGCTTCTGCGCCTTGCTGTTGAAACACGATGACATGGGCAATCAATGCAAAAGTTGGGAAAAGTGGCACCAATCCTGCGATATAAAATGCCTTACTTTTAGACAAAATCGCAATCAAAAGAACAACTGCTGCACCTAAAGTACATTTTAAAAATAATGACAGCATTGCTCTTCCATAACTCAAAAATTTTGGAAGAAGTTTACTCCATGCTTATTGGACTGCAACTTTAATTTTCGATTTAATCTATAAACGTGTATTAGTAAAATGGAAAAATATACACCGCAATAAGCGCAAGCAAGGCTGGTATTGCCTGAATATACAAAATCTTTTTACTGGCAGTTTTTGCTCCATAAACCCCAGCAATAACCACACAAAGCAAAAAGAACGTTGCCAGTTGAACCGCAAAATACGGTGCAGCAAATAAAGACCAAATTAGCCCAGCAGCCAAGAAACCATTATAAAGTCCCTGATTTTGTGCCAAAACTTTCGTAAGTTGTGCTTTTTCTGGTGTATTGCCAAATGCTTTTAAGCCTTGAGGTTTATCCCAAAGGAACATTTCCAATACCAAAAAGTAGATATGTAATAACGCAATAATGGCAATTAAAACTTTAGCGATCATGCTGAATTTCCCTTTCTTTTTCTTTCATTTGGAATCTTGTGAGCTTAACTATTTTAGATCTATTTAACTATTATTTCACATTGATTGATTTAACTTGCAGAAAATCTTTTATATCAATAAAGTCTATCATTTTTAAAACATTTTAATTCATCCGACACAAATTGACGTTTAAAATTAAATTTTACAGCTTGAAGATGATGAAACCGCTATCATATATAGCTTTCAATTTGCACAATTCCGAGATAGTTTTATGAGTCAAAGTCATATCCGTATTCGAGGCGCACGTACCCATAACTTAAAAAATGTGTCACTCGATATTCCACGCGACAAATTTGTGGTGATCACGGGACTTTCAGGCTCAGGTAAATCTTCTCTTGCCTTCGATACCTTGTATGCCGAAGGTCAGCGTCGTTATGTTGAATCACTTTCTGCCTATGCTCGTCAGTTCCTATCGCAAATGGAAAAACCAGAAGTTGATTCAATTGAAGGTTTGAGTCCTGCCATTGCGATTGAACAAAAATCAACAAGCCATAACCCGCGTTCTACCGTAGGGACCATTACCGAGATTTACGATTATCTGCGTTTGCTTTATGCACGTGTCGGTACACCGTATTGTCCTGAACATGATTTGCCAATGGTTGCGCAAACTGTTTCGGAAATGGTTGATGCAGTCAAATCACTAGAAGAAGGCACTGCCCTCATGCTTCTCGCGCCTGTGGTACGAGAACGTAAAGGTGAATACACCAATCTATTTGAACAATTGCAAAGTCAAGGTTTTGTTCGTGCTCGTGTTGATGGTGAAATCGTTGAAATTGATACACCACCAGAACTGGATAAAAAGAAAAAACATACCATCGAAGTTGTGGTTGACCGTTTTAAAGTCCGTGATGATCTAGGCAATCGTATTGCTGAAAGTTTTGAAACTGCACTCCGTTTAGGCGGCGATATTGCAATTCTTTCATGGATGAAGAATGAACAGCCTGACCGTGTATTTTCAGCAAAGCATTCTTGTCCAGAATGTGATCGTGCAGTCGCTGAATTAGAACCTCGTCTATTTTCATTCAACAACCCATTTGGCGCATGTCCAGTTTGTGATGGTTTAGGTACACGTAGCCATTTTAGTGCAGATAAACTGATTCCAAATAACGAACTTTCTGTCAGTGAAGGTGCGATTCGTGGTTGGGATCGTCAACGTCCTTATTACTACAGCATGATTCAAAAAGTGGCTGATCATTATGGTCTATCACTGGAAACGCCTTGGAATGAACTTGATGCTGACACCAAAAAGAAATTTTTATACGGTACAGGCAAAGAGAAAATTGATCTCAGCTATATCGATGAGCGTGGTCGTAAGCACAACCGCGTACAACCTTTTGAGGGAATTTTGCCTCATTTAGAACGTCGTTATCGTGAAACTGAAAGTAATTATGTTCGTGATGATTTATCACAATACTTATCCAACGCTGCTTGTGATGCCTGCGGTGGCTCACGTTTAAATGAAATTTCCCGACATGTTCGTGTCAAAGATAAAACCATCGCGCAAATCACCAAAATGTCGATTGGAGATGCTGAAGATTATTATCAATCTTTAAGCCTTGAAGGGGCCAAAGGTGAAATTGCCGATAAAATTTTCAAAGAAATTCGTGAACGCTTACATTTCCTCGTTTCAGTGGGTTTGAATTATTTAAGTCTGTCTCGTTCTGCTGAAACCCTATCTGGTGGTGAAGCACAGCGTATCCGTCTCGCTTCACAAATTGGTGCAGGTTTGATGGGCGTGATGTATGTGCTCGATGAACCATCAATTGGTTTGCATCAACGTGATAATGATCGACTTTTGGAAACCTTGGTTCGTTTGCGTGACTTAGGAAATACCGTTTTAGTCGTCGAACATGACGAAGATGCGATTCGTGCAGCCGATCATATTATTGATATCGGTCCTGGTGCAGGTGTACATGGCGGTCATGTGATTGCAGAAGGAACCTATGATGAGCTTGCCAAAAATGAAAATTCTCTCACAGGGAAATATTTATCAGGTAAGTTAAAAATCGAAGTACCGAAGCAACGAGTTAAACCACCGAAGCCTGAAGAGCAAATCAAGCTGATGGGTGCTGCAGGGCACAACCTGAAAAATGTCGACTTGACGATTCCACTCGGTATCATGACGTGTGTGACTGGCGTTTCGGGTTCAGGTAAATCAACATTGATTAACCGTACTTTACTGCCTTTGGCTGCAACCCAACTGAATGGTGCAACCACACTCACTGCCGAAAAGTTTGATTCTATTGATGGTTTGCAGTTCCTCGATAAAGTCGTCGATATTGATCAAAGTCCGATTGGTCGTACACCGCGCTCTAACCCTGCAACCTATACAGGTTTATTTACCCCGATTCGTGAGCTATTTGCACAAACGCCTGAAGCAAAAGCACGTGGCTATGCCGCTGGTCGTTTCTCATTTAACGTCAAAGGTGGTCGCTGTGAAGCCTGCGAAGGTGACGGTATGATCAAAGTGGCAATGCACTTCTTACCTGATATGTATGTGCCTTGTGATAACTGTCATGGTAAACGCTATAACCGTGAAACTTTAGAAGTCGGCTATAAAGGTAAAAACATTTCTGATGTATTAGAAATGACCGTTGAAGATGCAATGCATTTCTTTGATGCAATTCCAGTGATTCATCGTCGTTTGGAAACCTTAAATCAAGTTGGTTTGGGTTATATTCGTTTGGGTCAGTCCGCTACTACTCTTTCAGGTGGTGAAGCTCAGCGTGTCAAACTTGCACGTGAACTTGCCAAACGTGATACAGGCAAAACTTTATATGTGCTTGATGAACCAACAACGGGCTTACATTTCCATGATATCGCTAAGTTGCTAGACATCCTGCATGAGCTTCGCAACAAAGGAAATACCATTGTCGTCATCGAACATAATTTGGATGTGATTAAAACAGCCGATTGGGTGATTGATTTGGGTCCTGAAGGCGGTGCTGGCGGTGGTGAAATCATTGCCGAAGGTACACCTGAAGAGGTCGTGAAATCTAAGATTTCACATACTGCAAGGTTCTTAAAACCATTGTTGAAGTAATATCCTTACTGCACTATTTATGATAAAACGGTGATTATATAATTGCCGTTTTTTTTACAATGAAAATAAATAATAAGCTCGTTTTTATATTTTTTATCATGCACTCTGCATTTTCATGGGGATATTCATGCCCTGCAAATCAATATTTTACAAAGCATCATACTCAAAATATGTATCCCAATTCTGTTCTGTGGCTACAGCAGCACACAGGAACAAATATTGGCTCTGTTGCAGCAAAATCAAAAACAGATACAGTCCCCTTCAATCTTAAAACCACCACATTGAATAACGAGATTAAACTTGTTCCTAAACAGCCTTATCTCAAAAATACAGAATATACTTTGGTGAACAAATACTTAGAACAACAATATTCAGCAGAAGATTTAACATTTAAAATCTCGGACCATCCACCTGTAGTTCAACCTCGGTTAGAAGCTGCGCCTACTCTTGAGAAATACCAATATCATCAAGGCGATATGCAAACAGGTCCTTCAGGGGAGATGCAATTTAAGTTCAGAGCCAATCTTGATCCCGCTGATTATCTAGTTCGTTTAAAAGTCTCTCAATCCAATGATTTTAGTGCTGCTTCTGAATATATTTTAGAGCCATTTCAAACTCAAAAAGCCGATCATCTTAGTGATAAATCTGATGCAGTGTTAACACATGTACGTTCCTATTTTGATGCATGTCATTGGGGCGTTCGCTTTCAGGAAAATGATCATTTTTGGATAAAAATGGATCTTATTAGCCATCAAGGTGACCTGATAACAAGCCCATTTCCTGCCTCAGAAATTATTATTGCACCAGAACCCAAAGCTGTAGCCTCAAAACCTGTAGACGATATTCACACCGCCAATTTTTGGCAAAAATTACTCATCAAAATTAAAAGCTTTTTTATCTCACTTTTTTCTTTTTTAGGATGAAAATATGAAAAAAATTATATTGATGTGTAGCTTATTTTTAAGTACAACAACTTTTGCATTAGATTGTGATATTCCACCTCACTATATATTCATCGCGACAAAAAACACTTACCCTTCATCTGTCTTTTGGTTAAGTGGACAGTCTGATTCGCCTGTTAAAAATATCCAACTGAAGTCAGCTAAAGACTCGAACTTACTTAAAATAATACCGAAAAATCTTTTAGAACCTCATATTTTATTGCAAAGCGATCATCCTCTTAAAATTGGGCAAAGCTATGCCATCAAAACCCCTGCAAGTTCAGATATTCAAATTTATGCACGTGACTTTCAAACAAAGATTCAAAATAACCCACCTAAACACCTCCTAAAATGGGTAGCAATGCCTCATTTTCTCCAAACTAAATTCGTTAGAGATACAGCATTTGGCGCTTATGGTTCAGTAAGTTTTAAACTCAAAACCAATTGGGAAACAAATGATTATCTTATCAATGTCAAAATTTCTAAAAATGCCAACTTTAGCCAATATCAAACGTTTTTAGAAAATCCATTCACAGACCAGTCTGGAACGACCAAAATCCAAGTTGGCTTTGATTTATGTAGCAATGCAAATGATTTTGTATTTCAACCAAATCAAACTTTTTACGCAAAGTTTGATCTCGTTACTCATGACGGAAAAGTCTTGATATGGCACCAAGCCCCTATAAAATTTACTACTCGATAATCATTGAATTATTTAAAATCTAGCGCACAAAACATACAAAAAGCTTTCAGAGCTATACACTCTTGGTAAAAAAAGGCTATTCACTTGTATTTAAATCAAATTTTTGCAAAAAAATTAAGCTGATTTTAAAAATTGATCAGTAACATTACTTTTATCAATTTTACATCGATCTCCATTCTTTCTAAAATTTGATTATCAAATGAACGCTGATCTTGAAAATATTTCTCAGGATGTTTTCTCCCAAACACATGACATCCTTTTCATATGCCCAATCCACCCCAAGTGATTGGGCTTTTTTTTGTAAATTTAAAAAAAATCAGGTCGATCCATTATAAATAAAAAAATATGCCCAATTTATCTAAGATATCCAGTGTTGCCTGCTGACGGCTATTGACATCTAGCCCCTGTACCATTTGCATATTGATGGAAAAAGCCACAATTTTGCCATCGGCTTGTTCAACCCAACCCGTATACCAACCGATGTCAGGTTGCCCATTTTTCATGCTCAAACCAGACTTGGCAAAAAGCTTGGATTGCCCTCGACTTTCCACATACAACATATCTTTAACTTGGCTTTGCACATTTTGATCAAATGGCAATTGTTGTGTTGCCAATTGATATGCAAATTGGGCTTCTTGTTTAGGTGTGATCTTCAGTGGTCCATCTAGCCAAAAACGATCAACAACAGTGCCGATATCCGTATTGCCATATCTAACCCGCGTTACTTCCTTTTGCATCAAATCCAAGCCAATACGACGCGCCAATTCTTGATAAACCGGTACAGCTGAAACTTTCATGGCATCGGATAAGGTCATGTCTTTTTCCCAGATCGACATTGCCCTTTTTTGACCATCCCATTTAAAGACTTCGGTGTTGGTTGCTTTATGATTTTGCAGTCCAATCAATGCATTTAACATTTTAAATGTCGAAGCAGGAACGTAGGCAGTATCTGCTCTTTGTAAAGCATTACCGTAGCTCTGAAAATGCTGACCGTCATAGGTCACAAATACTGCTTGAGTATGCATCTCATCGAAAAGAAGCGAGATTTCTGCTGCACGGGTATTGTGGTTTTCAGTATGTGAATTAGCCGACAGTTGTTGATTAGACTGACAAGCTGCACACAAAATACTCAAAAAACACAAAAGTGCCAAATTCAATTTTTTATTCATAATTTATTGTATCACCAAAAAACTTTATTTAAATATAGGCTTATTTTTTCCAACATATAAATAATATTTAACTATCACATAATTTTTTAGAATATATCAAAATAAAATATTTACACGCGCATCATAAGGGTGCATAATGCACCGCATTAGGGCAAGTCAATATCGTACCTCAGCAGGGTTTTTGACTTATCCGAAAGTTTTGGCGAAAAAAATCCCAATTTTCTTTGAAAATTGGGATTTTTTTTATTTATATCTACCGATTAGCGCAATAAGCATGCCAAGAGGTATCTATTTAAAGCCAATATCGCACTATTATAGTGCATAAATATTGTGTAAAATGATCATATTAATGCGATAAAATATTTTCAGCTTCCACTTGTCTATAGCTTTTTCTTATATAAAAAACACAAATCAAAGCAATAAATAGCGGTATAGCAAGCATATAGAAATAACCATTAATTCCAAAGTTTGCCAAAACGGTTCCACCAATCGCAGAACCTAAAATCGCACCAAATCGCCCCATCCCGATTGCCCAACCTGTTGCAGTTGCACGAACCTCTGTTGGAAATGATGCGACGACCAAATAATTCAATGCCAACTGTTGTCCACCGATTCCAAATCCAGCCAAAGCAATAAACGCAAAAATTAAGCCCCATTGTTGAGTTTGGATCGTGAAACCCAGCGCAAGCGCGATAGCGATCCCACAGCCCAACATGAAATATAAAATTTTCAATGTATTCAGTTTAGGCAAAAAGTAAGCCAGTGGAATAGCGAAGATAATAAAGGCAGCATTGACTGTAACTGAAGCATACGGTGCATCAGCAGGATTTAAGCCCGCTTGTTTCAAGATTGTTGGCAACCATGAAAGTAACATAAACCAAGCAATCCAATTGAAGAAATAAGTTCCCCATACACCAATGGTCGTTTTCGCCAAACCATTTTGAAATAAAGCCGACAATTGAGCAGCTTTGACTGCTGTTGTTTGCTCAGGTGCAATCTCTTCTTTTGTAAGCTTGAAGTTTTGACCCGTGATTTTCGCTAAAATTTTCTCAATTTTGGCTATATTCTTCGCTGTAGGGCGTTGTTTTAGATATTCCAAAGACTCAGGCAATATAAAAAACAAAATCAATAATAAAAATAATGGAACAACGCCACCAATAATATAAATACTTTGCCAGCCCCAAATCGGCATAATTTTGGCAGCTAGTATCCCACCGAGCATTGCTCCAGCAGGCAGAGCCAACAACACACCTGTTGTGACCAAACCTTTATAACGTTGCGGTGAGTATTCGGAAGCCAGAGCCAGTAAAACAGGTGTGGCGCCACCCATTCCCAAGCCAGCAATCACACGCAGGATAAAAATTTGATCCAGATGCGTGACATAGGCTGTAAAAAATGTCGCCGTCGCAAAGATAAACATACAAATCATCAAGGTCATACGACGACCTAGACGATCAGCCAACATGCCAAGACACATTGCACCAACTGTCATCCCGATAATGCCTGCAGTCAGTACTGGTGCGAGTGCTTTTGCTTCAAGTTGAAATGCATCAATGATCGCAGGTCCTGTAAATGCAACGGCTTGGGTATCGAAACCATCAAACAACGCTACACAAAAACAGAAAAATATGATGAAAAATTGATACGGTGAAAACTTCTGATCAATCACCTTGGTGATTGGATGAATACTCTTTTCCATAAAACATAAAAACCCAATTCCTTGAGGTTTCATGATTGTCTGCAAAGCCTGAAAACTCAATGCTTTAAAAAGTATCTAAGCATACTTTTTAAGTATATGAATTATTTTAACGGTCTGAATTTTAAATAAAAAAAAGCCCAACCTTGGGGAAAGCTGGGCGGATAAAAACTTAAATCTTGTGATCTAAACTAGATCTATTTGATGAAGCTATTATGGAAAAAAATTCTAATCTTGTAAATCCGATCAATTCAATCAACTTTGCGCATACAATCGTTTTTATAAATTATTGCCAATTAAAGCGCACTTTATATATATGAATGTATATTAACTTTAAGAGATGTGTATATTTTTCAGACTAAAAAGGTTTTTTTGTAAAAAATATGACTTATTTTTACACTTTTATTAAAATCCAGACGTAAAAAAACACGGAATTAACGATTAAAATTAATTCACGATCGTTTTAAACAATAAAAAAAACTAGAGAATTATCATGAATAATCCTTTTATTTTAGTTTTCCTTGTAAATATAATATTGTTATCTCACATTTTTTTTCAGGTTGACTTAATCCTTATCAACTGAGCACTTTTTAATCATAATACTTTTCTTAAAATTTGCAAGACCTATAATGTCCTTAAACATCATTGACTTAATATGTTGTTACAATACAATAACTGCCTGTTTACCCATTTCAACTTTTGGAAATGATTATGAAAAAACTCGGTTTAGCCACTGCTTTACTTTTAGCCATGACCGGTGCTCAAGCGTACCAATTTGAAGTACAAGGTCAATCAGAGTTCTATGACAACACTGAAAACAACGGCGGTAACTTCACTGGTGGTGTTCAAGGTACTTACTACCTTAAAAATGTTGACACTTCAAAAGGTCCACTTGCTGAAGCTGCATTTTTAAACCAAGCTTCTAACGTTTCTGTTGGTTATAACTTCGCTGAATACAAATCTAAACTTACTGGCGAAGATATCCAATCTCATAACTATGGCGTTAAAGCTGAAGGTTATGTTCCTACTAAGTATGTTCCTGTATATGCTAGCGCTTCTTACAGCCATACAAATAACGACAGCAAAAATAACTTTGCTCGTGATGACAGCGGCGATCGTTATGCATTAGAAGTTGGTGCGGTATTGGCTCCAAACTTCTTGTTAGCAGCTGGTTATACAAACGTTCCTAACCAATTGTCTCTTGATACTTTCGGTATCATGAAAAATGGTTTAGTTGCTGCTGGTATCGAATCAGCTCAAGCGATTCAAGACAAATCTGATGCTGTAACAGCTCGTGCTAAATATGTTGGCCCGATCACTGGTACAAACATGGCTGTTGGTTTTGAAGCTGCTGGTACTTTCGGTGAAGAAAACGTTTATGGTTTAAAAACTGATCTTTATTTAAACCCTAAATTAAGCGTTGGTGCTACATTCCTTGGTAGCGATGCAAGCGTTGGTGTTGACCAAGCTTGGGGTGCAGACGTAAATTACTTCATCACTCCTGCTGTTGCTGTAGGTGTTAACTACCTTCATGCAAACACAAACAATGTTGCGTATGACACAGATACTTATGGTATCAATGCAAAATACCGTTTCTAATTTTTTAGAAATGTGATGCAAAGAAAGGGTTCTATTTAGAACCCTTTTTTATTTGTCGTAGAAATATATAAAATACAATTTCACTACTTGGGACGATAACGAATATAGTTTAAAGCCACCAAACGCGACACAATCAAGGTCAAATACATCATGCCACAAAACATTTGCAACATTGCTAAAACCCTTGCAGGCGGGCTGATCGGCATCAAATCCGACAACCCTGTCGCTGATTGCAGACTAAAACTTATAAATAACAAATCTAGCCACGACTGCTGCCCCGCATAATTGGCATTTTGGAAACTATTGGGCACGATCAATTGACAAATATTATATAAAAATGCAAAAGCCCATACGATCAAAGTAAAAACAGAACCCGCAGCAAACAGCTCATCTTTGGTGACATAGCGGTCACTAAACATATATAAAATCAAACCATAAGCTGCCGAAAAATAAGCACAGGCCTGAAAAATATCAGCAATGATCTGAATAGGAATAGATTTATTGCCAAGTAAAATCATTAGTGAAAATACAAAAGCACCGACCACAAAAAATAGACCTAGTGCTGTATAAATTGGGGTTTGTCGTATCACTTTGGCAATTAAGAGCAATGCCAAAACACCTAAAGACCAAATAAAGCCTTGATAACTCATATGATGATTATTAATCATAGATAAAATTAAAATCAAAAGCTGAACCAACAAAAGCCATGCGGACGGTAACAATTTAAAACCACGCCAAAAATCTAAAATTGCTTTCATACTTGACCTTATAGTTATTTTACAATTTGAAAATATTCTGGCTTTATCATAAGCTTTACATGATTGAAAATATGCATATATTTATTTTGAACTTGTTGTAGATTTATAAATGGATAAACTTTAAAGCTAAATATACTCCGCTCATACACGTCACTTTTTGCTAAAAATAACATTTAAAGATACAGAAAGTTAGATAAAAAGCTAAAGACATTTATACAAATTCAACCAATACTATTTGATGTGCCCAATATAACGACGAGAGGTAAAATGATGAAAATACGCGCACTTTTTTTTGCAATTTTTTGCGCTTGCTTTATTGTCGCTTGTAGCAAGACGAGCCCACTTCTTGAAAATAACAAAGATTTCATTGGGGTCTGGAAAAATGAAACTGGTACAATCTCAATCGAAAAAAATGGGGATGCTCGCTATAGCAGTCATGAAAAACTGGAAAATATGACCAAAGATAGCGATGAAAAAGTTTCAGAATCTTCAGAAATCAAAGCGCAAATTACCGAGTTTGATTCTTCTCATTTTAGAATCGGATCAGGTGGCTTTGGCAAAAGTTTTGTGATTAACAAAGCCCCATATCAAGATAATGGCAAATGGAAAGTTGTATTGAATGATGAAGAATATGTAAAAAAATAACTTTTTATCTATTTTTCAATTTCAAACAAAAAAGCTTAACCGAGGGGTTAAGCTTTTTTAATTGATTTTTAGATCAAGGCTGTTTCAGATAAGGCCATGCAGCACGTAAATAGATAAACATTGACCATAACGTTAAAGCCACAGCGGTATATAACAAAATATACGCAAACAACTCAAATGGTGGCCAATTCAATAAAAACACTGAAATTGCAATCATTTGAAAAGCTGTTTTGTACTTCCCTACAGTCGAAACAGCGACACTGGTACGTGCGCCCAACTCAGCCATCCATTCACGTAAAGCAGAAACTGTTATTTCACGTGAAATAATCACGATTGCAGCAAATGCCATCGCAATACTTGGCTTCCATTGCACCAATACTATCAGCGCTGTCGAAACCATTAATTTGTCAGCAACAGGATCCAAAAAGCGACCAAATGCTGAAGTCTGATTGAGGCTTCGTGCTAGATAACCATCAAACCAATCTGTAATTGCTGCAAGTACAAAGATTGCAGTCAAAATGATATGTCTAAACATCCCACCATGATGTCCTTCGACACCCACAGCAGGTGGCCAATACGCTACAAGCAAAAATACTGGAATTAATGCAATTCGAGCTAAAGTTAATATATTTGGAATATTCAGGATACGACCTGTAGTCATAGACACCGCCAGTTTGTCCCCTATTTGCATCAATTCACGTGAAATGAATGATGAAGATTACAGCTTGAAATTAGCTTCACTTTATACGAAATACCAAGCACTGTCACTAGCTAAAGACCGTGACTGTTTGCCTAGAAATGGCAATTAAACGGTTATTTTTATCCCACAAATATGCATTTTCAGTCGAATAACCGTGATCAGCATAATCAGTAAATACTTTATATTTAAACCAATCATGCATATTTTGTTGCAGTGAATGCACAAAACTAATATGCCAAGTCAATGAACTAGAAGGTGCAGGAATTTTAAATAGAGGTAATACACCCGGTGGCCACACATCCATTAATGCCAATAAATCTGACACTTGCATTGGACGATCTTTATGCAAATTTGGATCAAAACGCGACCAACCACCAAAATCTGGCTGCTTAGTCCCCGAAATTGGATAATGCCCTTCTGCCCAAGTCAGCTCAAATTGTTTGAAACATTCTGGAAATGGCAAATGCTTAGGCACAATATGTAATTGTTCAACAGCAGGATAATCTGGAGCAAGCTTTTCATTGGACACTTTGATATGCGTATCACGCTCAGTGCCAAAGCTTGCAATCAAAATACTTTGCACCGCTTCGTCTTGCCAGAGTCTGACTTCTATCGTCGTTACAGATTTACCTTGTCGTAAAATCTCCGCAGTCAAACGCACTTTGGCTTCTTGCACAGGACCAACAAAAGTAATGCTACAACTGAGTACTTTCTTTAATGGATTATTGATGGTCAAAACTGCTTTTTGCATCAGCATTGCAGCGACTAAACCACCAAAAACAGTTCGACCTTGTAGCCACCCTTTGGGCAACTCCACCCATTCTTCTTGCTGAATTTGCGCATAAAGCTGACTCAATGGCATCACATTTCCCTAAACAAAATATCCTTTTTGCTATCTTAACTGGAAAATGGATAAGGTAAATGGTCAGTGACTTTCGAGTCAATGAACATTTTGGCAAATGGAACGCTGTTAAGGCCTGTTAGTGCTATTAAATGATCTTGCATCCAACTGGTCGCTCCTGCCTTGGTCATGATCGCTCAGCTCGATATGATTTAAATACTGATTTTTTGAGTTTTAAAATTGATGCTTTTAAGCAGAATCTTATTCATGCAAAATTTTATAAATCGTTCTAGCCATAACCGCCCCCAGACCCGGTACTAGCATCAGATCATTTTCAGAAGCTTTTAGCACACCTTGTATGCCGCCAAAATGAGTCAATAAATCACGACGACGTTTAGGTCCAAGTCCTGGTATCGCTTCAAGCACAGACCCTGCACGACGTTTATCGCGCTTGGCACGATGCTTCGTGATCGCAAAACGATGTGCTTCATCACGAACCTGCTGGATCAAATGTAAGGCCTTATGATCCTCAGGAAGTTGGATTTTTTCACCATCGGTAAAATGCAAAGTTTCCAAACCGGGTTTACGCCCTTCCCCTTTTGAAACACCGACCATGAATGCGTCCAAACCTAATTCTTGCATCACTTCCATAGCCATGTGCAACTGACCTTTACCACCATCAATGAGCAACAAATCAGGCAACATATTTTTCTTATAACGGCGCGTTAATGCTTGTCTCATCGCAGCATAATCATCACCTGCGGTAATATCATTAATCGCAAATTGACGATAATCTCTTTTACGGGCACCCCCTGCATCAAATACCACACATGATGCGATCGTCGCTTCGCCCATAGTGTGTGAAATATCAAAGCATTCAATTCGATCAATCGGACGTCCTACCACTTCTTCAAGCTGATGAAAACGCTCATTTAATTCTAAATGATTGGC
The DNA here is from genome assembly GCF_000368565.1 of Acinetobacter gerneri DSM 14967 = CIP 107464 = MTCC 9824. GTDB lineage: Bacteria > Pseudomonadota > Gammaproteobacteria > Pseudomonadales > Moraxellaceae > Acinetobacter > Acinetobacter gerneri. The sequence continues at coordinate 406,832 of NZ_KB849545.1, forward strand.
GAGTTTCCCTTTGATTGCATGTTGCACATTCATCTGGGCGAGTTCTAGCCATTCGGCACGAGTTTCACGCACATTGTGTTTAATTTGAATTTTTTTACCAAACTCTTGATGCAATGCTTCTTGCATTTCATTTTGATTGGGTAATGCCGTATTGACAATCAATTCAGCAGGAACTTCATCGGCAACTTGGAAATAAAAGTTCGCCATAAAATCAGATAACATTTGCCCCAGATCATCGCCCAACATGTCGGGGAAATAACTTTTTCCACCCAACATTTTCCCATTTCGGACAAACATAATCTGAACACAGGTCACCCCAGCTTGATATGCAATAGCCAAAATATCAGCTTCGCCTTTGAGCTTATAAATCGCTTGCTGTGCCTGTACATCACGCAATAAAGCCATACGATCACGATAAAAAACTGCTTTTTCAAACTCTAAATTTTCGGCAGCTTGCTCCATTTTCTCAATCAATTCTTGGTTGAGTTCCTTGGTATCACCACGTAGAAAACGAATCGAATTTTCCACATCCTCTTTATAAGCTTCTGGTGAAATCAAGCCCACGCATGGCGCGGTACAGCGTTTGATTTGGTACTGTAAACATGGTCTTTTACGCTGGGAAAAATAGCTATTTTCGCATTGACGCACATTAAATAATTTCTGCAAAACCAATAATGTATCGCGTGCATTGTAAGCACTCGGATACGGCCCGAAAAATTTACCAACCTGATGTTTGCCCTTACCACGACCACTCGCAATACGCGGATAAGGCTTATCTGCAGAAACAAAAATATAGACATAAGATTTATCATCGCGCAGCATAATGTTATATGGCGGACGATGCAGTTTAATCAGGTTTTGTTCAAGTAAAAGTGCTTCAGTTTCCGAACGTACCACCAAAGTTTCAATGTGATAAATACGTGCAACCAATGCTTGAGTTTTGGGATGTTCAATGGTTTTAACAAAATAACTCGACACACGATTTTTTAGATTTTTCGCCTTACCGACATACAACAATTCGCCATCTTTACCGAGCATTTTATATACGCCGGGAAGCTGGGTCATATTAGCTAAAATCTGTTCAATATTTTCGCGTGCGTTTTCGTTCACAATAATTTTCTAAAACCTAAATATATGGATTAATTTAGGTTCTATAATTATTTTTTCAAGGGCTTTGTTGTGAATAGCTCAAATAGATTCACATTATGAAGACCTTTGATTTATATTTTAAGACTTAACTGATGCTTTAAATAGCTAGACCTGTATCACGCTGAAATTCAGTCAACCCCACTTTATTTCAGTTTTCAAGATATTTAATCTGCTTTATTTTGCTGCTGATCCGCTTCATTTACAGTACTTTGATCATCTTTTTTTACATCGGATGTTGATTGCTTAAACTGATTCATTTTTGCAGTATTGATCGCATCTTCACGCATTTTTATCGCATGTTCTTGGCGTTGTATCTTATTTTCAGAACTTTGATTTTTGGCTATTTCAAAAAAATTAATCCTTTCATCTGCAACAGAATCAGTCTGAGCATTATTCAACATTAAGGACTGTGGTTTTTGTAAATGATTGGTTTCTGCAAAAGTAGATGTGACAGTCAAAAGTCCACCAGTCATCAGGATTACATACAGAATCTTATTCATTTCTCATACCTATTTTTTAAATTTTTTTAACCTTAAGCCCTGTAGTGTAGGCAATTTATCTGTATAAGCAGCTGATCTTCACTTTTTTCTACAAAATCACTACCTGAGCCTTACCTTTTATTTTCAGATACAAAAAAACGCTCCGAAGAGCGCTTTTAAAAATTTATGCCGTATAACTCATTAAAAAAGCTTTTGGAAAAATGCAATAATTTGAGACATATAAGGACGAATAAAGATCAAGAAGAAAATACCCAGCATCAATACCCATTTCAAAATATAGTACAGCGTACGATTTGATGCTTTTAAGGCTTTTGCCTTGAGACGAATTTGATAAACATAACCAAAAGCTTTGTTTAAACCACCCGTTTTATCTCCAGCTTCATTTGGAGAACTTGCAGCAGTCATGACATTTTTACCGAACCAATGGTTAAATTTCTCCATGATTCTACTTTTTAATGGACGCTCGACATCGGCAAAGAAAATAATACGGTTTTGATCTGTTTTATTTTCTGCATAGTGGATATAAGTTTCATCAAAAACAACACTTTGACCATCACGCCATGAGTATCTTTGGCCATCTACATCAATAAAACAACGGTCATCATTTGGAGTCATCAAACCTAAATGATAACGTAGCGAACCCGCATAAGGGTCACGGTGACGGACCAAACGGCTATCAGGTGCAAGCTCGGTAAACATTGCCGCTTTAATCGTCGGTAAAGTCTTTAAAAGCGCAGTTGTTTTTGGGCAAAGCTCTGCCGCAGAAGGATGAGCTGAATCATACCATTTCAAATAAAAACGCTTCCAACCTGTTTTAAAGAATGAGTTAAAACCCAAATCATCATAGGTGCTAGATGCTTTGATTCCGCCTTGGGCATAAAGCGCTTCAGCTTCTTCTTTAATCATTTCCCAGTTTTCATCCAGTACTTTGAGATCGGCAAAATATTTAGTGTCAATATAAGGCTGATTCGGTACTTTTGAAAAAATGTACATCAGGAAATTTACAGGGGCCAAAATCGTTGAATGATCAAAGAATTGACGATAAAACGAATGGCGCACTTTACCGCGATTTTGGATATACAATGCTGAAATCACAAAAATCGCTAATATGATCCATTTAATCATACAGCTACTCACATTTGAGAAAACTTAAAACAAGTCTTCGAGTTCGAGAGAATTCAAATAATTTTACTGTATAGATAATAGCAAATTCACAAGAAAAGTTCAGGAAATTAGGTTTACTGATGATTTCATTTAAAAAAGGAAAATCTCGCTATGAGATTTTCCTTTTTTTGTTTCAATCAAATAATTCAAAACATCGTCTATGACATTACTCGTGTTTCGTCCAATCTAAATCTTGAAAGCTATAAATCGCTTTTGCTGCATCCTCGTTATACATATCACATCCAGTCTGCAATCCAGCCAAACTCAATTTCAAACTACGCACTTTATCTGCACCAAGATCTGGATTTTTCAGTCTTTCTTCAAGCTGTTTTATCGCAATAGTATTGGTATATTCAATCGCACTATTATATTCAGCCTTATAGGTCTTGTTTTGGTATTGGACCGCAGGAGTGTTGACATAAGTGACGCCAAGCGCTGTTTCATAAACAACAGTCCAAGGCACATCCTGCCACGTTCCCGAAGTATAACGATACTGCACTGCTGGCTCGATATTGATCGAATCAATCAAGGCTTTGTTGGCTTGATCAAAATCACTAAAAGGATATAGAGCGCCATCTTTTTTGATGAGGTCAGTATCTAAGCCAGTAAAAGAAAAATATTCCTGATCATTTTTCCGAGAAATCAAACGGAAGCAAGCACTACCTTGTGGAAAAATAGTTTTACCATGCTGATCTAAAAACTTTTGCCCATTAGTTTTCACATATTTACTGTCAAAGCCCAAGCTTCGGTATCCTGGCAATACGGTATCGAAGATATTTTTACCCGTTAGATCGACTTGCTCATATTTAATATGCGATTTCACATCGCCAATAATATGTGAAGTCCAATCTGTCAAAGAGTTAACATCAATCACTCGGTTCGCAATATCTGTCGGCTTATATAGTTTTGATTCAGTTAAAATAAAAGTCCCTAAAGGTAAATTATTTGATAACTGGTTAGAGATTTTATTGTCTGCCGATACTTTGCTATAACCAATATCAATCTTATCCGCTGTCGTTGTCGGATTATATTGAATATGCCAGTAACGCAATGAATTATCTGGTTGAGCTGTGCTGCCCCCTCCACCACCACCGCCACAAGCAGTCAGTAAAATTGAAGCAATCGAAAGGCTCAGTCCTGTTAAAATTTTCTTATTCATTATCCTAAATCACATTTATTGACATTTTTGTCCTGAGCAACATTCTATACATTTTTTATTCACAATTAAAAGATTGCTCACATTTTTAAGCAATTTTATTGACCTATTGACCATATTGCCCCTTTAAAGCTTGCTTTTAGCCTTGATTTAATCGCTAAAAAAATGATAGCAAACCATTTTTAATTTTATTTAAAAATGTTTAAAAATAAATACTTAAGTAAAAATCATTTATTTCCATCAATCATAAAACTTGATCGTTGAAAAATTTGCAACAAAAAAATTGATGACCCTTGCGTCACGGCTTGATACAACTTGTTAGGTTCTTTTTAGATATAGTTATCGTAAGATTAGCGAAGCATAAAAATGTGTAGGACTAACGCACATTCGCTTCAAAACATCAACTTATGAAGTCCTCCAAAAAAAGGAGATCAGGGCATGATCCACGCTGGCAATGCCATTACCGTCCAAATGCTTTCGGACGGAATCGCAGAATTCCGCTTTGACTTACAAGGTGAGTCTGTCAATAAATTTAACCGTGAAACACTTGAAGACTTTAAAGCGGCGATTGCTGCTGTTAAAGCGGATAGTTCTGTTAAAGGGTTAATCGTTACTTCTGCTAAGTCTACTTTTATCGTAGGTGCGGATATCACAGAATTTGGTGATAACTTTGCGCAAGGTGAAAAAGCGATTGTTGAATGGGCTGGTCCTGTTCATGACATCTTCAATAGTTTTGAAGATTTAGAGATTCCGAAAGTTGCTGCGATCAATGGTATTGCATTGGGCGGCGGTTTTGAAATGTGCTTGGTTTGTGACTATCGTGTAATGTCAGAAAAAGCACAAGTAGGCCTACCAGAAGTTAAACTGGGTATCATTCCAGGCTTCGGTGGTACTGTGCGTTTAAGCCGTGTCATCGGTATCGACAATGCAATCGAATGGATCGCAACTTCAGCATCTAAACGCCCTGCTGCTGCACTTAAAGATGGTGCTGTTGACGCAGTTGTTGCTGCTGATAAATTACAAGATGCTGCAATTGACCTTGTGAAACAAGCAATTTCAGGTCGTTTGGACTGGAAAGCAAAACGTCAAGAAAAACTTGATCCAGTTAAATTAGACACATTAGAACAAATGATGGCGTTTAATTCGGCGAAAGGTGTGGTTCTTGCAAAAGCAAATCCTGCTCAATATCCAGCACCAAAATTACTTCTTGATTCATTGCAAGCATCTGCAACTGAATCACGTGACGCAGCGATGAAAGCAGAAGCCCAAGCATTTGCAAAAGCTGCTGTAACACCTCAAGCAGGTGCGTTGATTGGTCTATTTATCAATGACCAAGTTGTGAAAAAAGCATCTAAATCACATGAAAAAGGTGCTCATCCTGTAAACCAAGCTGCCGTTCTCGGTGCGGGTATCATGGGTGGCGGTATTGCTTACCAAGCGGCAAGCAAAGGTACACCGATTATCATGAAAGACATCGGCAATCCACAACTTGCTCTTGGTATGTCTGAAGCAAATGGCTTGTTGACTAAACAAGTTGAGCGCGGTCGTCTTAAACCAGCGCAAATGGGTGAAACACTTGCGCGTATCCGTCCATCTTTAAGTTATGAAGAATTTAAAGAAGTTGATATCGTAATCGAAGCAGTGACTGAAAACCCTAAAGTTAAAGAAATCGTACTTGCTGAAACTGAAAAGCATGTGCATGAAAATACGATTTTGGCTTCAAACACATCTACGATTTCTATCACTCGCTTGGCTAAAGCATTGCAACGTCCTGAAAACTTTGTCGGGATGCACTTCTTTAACCCAGTACACATGATGCCACTTGTAGAAGTGATTCGTGGTGAAAAGACTTCTGAAGAAGCAATCGCAACAACTGTTGTTTTAGCTCAAAAAATGGGTAAAACACCAATCGTTGTCAATGACTGCCCAGGTTTCTTGGTTAACCGCGTATTGTTCCCTTACTTTGGTGCATTTGATCTTCTTCTTAAAGACGGTGCTGATTTCCAACAAATCGACAAAGTGATGGAAAAATTCGGCTGGCCTATGGGTCCTGCTTACCTTATGGACGTTGTTGGTATTGACACTGGCGTACATGGTGCAGAAGTAATGGCTGAAGGCTTCCCAGATCGTATGAAACCTGACTATAAAGGTTCTGTACAATCAATGTATGAAGCAAACCGTCTTGGTCAAAAGAACGATGTAGGTTTCTATAAATACGTTCTAGATAAAAAAGGTAAGAAAGCAAAAACTGTTGACCCAACAGCATATGAAGTGATCGCTGCGGGTGTTACAGGTGAAAAACGTGAATTTGATGCTCAAGAAATCATTGATCGTATGATGCTTGCTTTCTGTAACGAAACTGTTCGTTGCCTAGAAGACAAAATCGTTGCGACTCCATCTGAAGCAGATATGGCAATGATCATGGGTGTAGGTTTCCCTCCATTCCGTGGCGGTCCATGCCGTTATATCGACCAAACTGGTGTAGCTGAATATGTTGCGCTTTGCAACAAATATGCTCACTTAGGTAAAGCATACGAAGCGCCACAAATGTTGCAAGACATGGCTGCTAATAACAAAAAATTCTACGGTTAAGGAGCAACGTGAATGGCTACTTTAAATCCACGCGACGTTGTGATTGTTGATGGCGTTCGTTCTGCCATGGGCAAATCTAAAAACGGTATGTTCCGCAATGTTCGTGCTGACAGTTTGTCTGCTGAGTTGGTTCGTGCTTTAGTTGCTCGTAACCAATTTGATGTAAATGAAGTTGAAGACGTAATCTGGGGTTGTGTAAACCAAACGCTAGAACAAGGCATGAACATTGGCCGTAACATTGTATTGTTGGCTGATTTACCAAAAACTGTTGCAGGTCAAACTGTAAACCGTCTTTGTGGTTCTTCTATGCAGTCGATCCATACTGCTGCGGCTCAAATTGCAACAAACCAAGGTGATGTATTCATCATCGGTGGTGTTGAACACATGGGTCACGTAGGGATGATGCACGGCATCGACTTAAACCCAGAAGCATCAAAACACTATGCAAAAGCATCTAACATGATGGGCTTAACTGCTGAAATGTTAGGTCGTATGAATGGCATTACTCGTGAAGAACAAGATGCGTTTGGTGTTGAATCTCACCGTCGTGCTTGGGCTGCAACACAAGAAGGTCGTTTCAAAAACGAAATCGTTGGTGTTGAAGGTCATGATGCAAATGGCTTCAAAATCCTTTGTGATATCGATGAAGTGATTCGTCCAGATGCAAACTTAGAAGCATTCCAAGCATTGCGTCCTGTATTTGACCCTAAAGGCGGTACAGTAACAGCAGCAACATCTTCTGCGTTATCTGACGGTGCTTCTGCAATGTTACTTATGTCTGCTGAACGTGCTCAGTCACTTGGTTTAAAACCACGTGCGGTGATTCGTTCTATGGCAGTTGCAGGTTGTGATGCTGCGATCATGGGTTATGGTCCTGTACCAGCGACTCAAAAAGCACTTAAACGTGCGGGTCTGTCTATCGCTGACATCCAAACTGTTGAGCTAAACGAAGCATTTGCTGCACAAGGTTTATCAGTTCTCAAAGGCTTAGGTCTTTATGACAAACAAAACATCGTGAACTTAAACGGTGGTGCAATTGCACTTGGTCACCCACTTGGCTGTTCTGGTGCACGTATCACAACAACATTGTTGAACGTGATGGAACAACAAGATACACAAATCGGTCTTGCGACAATGTGTATCGGTTTAGGTCAAGGTATCGCAACGATTATCGAACGTGTTTAATCGATAAATTGAAAAAATCCCCGCTATATGCGGGGATTTCTTATATAAATTAAATAATTAAAATATTGATAGGAATGATAAAAAGTGAAAACTAAAGTTATATTTTCAAGCCTATTGTGTTTAATGATGGCACAAAACCTCTTCGCTGAACTTCCTCAGCGTAATAATCTGTCTCCACAACTTAAAGCTAGCCTTTCTGATAAAATTCTCAGTAAAGATGAAATAATGCAAGGTGCTGATCGAAGCCAAAATATATACTTTACCTGTCTTTCGGAGACGTCTGAATCTATTAAGAAACAATTCCCTAATGCAAATAAAGACATGCTCATTAATATCACCAACGCAACATGTGAAAATCCAGAAGATTTATTTAATGTTTATAATATTTTACTTGCATCTTCAAGTATGAATAAGCCAATGTCAGAGAAACAAGCTAGTGTTTTTATCGAGAATGCCTACAAAAAAAATGGTCGTGAAAAAACCAATGAAGCAGTTAGAGCTAAAGTTTTAAAAGACTTAAGGATTATTGAGTGACGAAAGTAACTGATCATCTTATCATCTACACAGATATAACATGATCTACCAAGCTTCTACTGACAATCTGAACAGTTTTAGATTGTCAGTGATATTTTATTTTTGCCTAACACTTATAAAATTCGATCATGTATAAAAATCATGCTATATATTAGGGTCTATTGACATTTCACAACTGAATTGCGTTGTTGGCTAAAATTGAAATGTCAATAAACCTTAAGCTTAGCAGATAAATACAATTCAAAATGTCTAGAAAAAATACCTCTTCTAATCGAATGATTGAACTTAAAACCTATCCTACCCACCCAATAATGGTGGGGCTATTTATTGTATTCATCCTGATGATTTGGTTGACGGCTTATTATTTTATCTACGACACCAGTCTGTATTATTTTTATCAATTCACCTCATATTTTGCCGTTTTACTCAATTTAATTTTTTTATTTGCTTTATTTTTTCTATTAATCAAACTTTTTGACAGAATTTATAAGCAACTATTTTCTACTGAAATCTCGTTTCAAATAACGCCCGAAGCGATCAATATGAGTTGTCCTGCATCCAAACTATTCAAGCCACAACAATTTAAATGGGATGAAATCGCAAGTATCCGCTTATTGGAATACAATCAATCCTATCCCTATCTTCAGATTGAATTATTACAGAAAAATACTACCTATCAGCTGACTTTCCGTACATTGTTTGAATTTAAAAACAATCAACAAAAACAGCAAATCGACCAACTTTGGTCAATGATCAAAAAACAATCTCCTAAGGCATTAAAGTTCGCTGTGGATACTGTAGGAAAAGACAAGCAAATTTATAGCCTTTCAAGTGATGTAGCAGTCAACCAGCGTTATCAAGATAGCCAAATTAAACGTCAATTTAAACTCATCTTTGCCGCTTTGCTTGCCATAATCGTTGTGATCTGCTTAATCCTTTATATCTCAAAAAGACAAGACGGAATATCACTCGACAACAAAGAGCAGCCGATTGATGGGACTAATTTTAGAAGCGCTCAAGATCAGATCTATATCTGGAAACAAGGTCGAGGACATTTTCTTATACCAGATGCAACAACAGAAAATTTTATCGGTCTAAGCCTAGATCATTTGCCAGATCGTGCACCTGAACTTTATAGTAATGTCGGGAAAACCTCGCAACATGTGTACTGGCAAGATCATATTTTAGAAAAATTAAATCCACAAACCACACAATATCTCGGCAATGACTATAGCAAAGATTCACGAAGTGTTTATTATCAGGATAAACAAATATCGAATGCTGATGCCAAAACATTCTCTGCGATTTTGCATCCAAAATTTAATGCTCTCGTCTATTTTTATGCAAAAGATCAAAAGCAGGTTTATTATCAAAATATCGCTTTAAACAACCTAAATCCTGCTCAAGCACAAGCTTTTCTAAACAGTAGAGACTATGTGCACGATCAAAAGAATGTGTTTTATCAGCAATATCAGCTTAAAAATCTCAATGCGCAAAACACGCAAATCTATGTTGGGGCAAACCGATTTAGTGATGGTTTAAACTTGGCTAGCGATGGTCACTATTTTTATCTTAATCAAAATCCACTGCCCGAAGTGGCTTATGGAAAATACTTTGGCTCACATGCTATTGACCCTACGCAGCTTAAAATCGTAGCTACACAAAGCAGTGAGCCCTACCCCGGCTTTTATCATTTTATCTTTGCAGATCGACATCGTATTTATATTTACGATGAGTTTTATCAAAGGTTGGTGCAACTTTATGACTTCTCACCCAACGTCATAGAGGTGACTCAAGATCATCAATTCCAAGTCAATGCCGTGCCTTATACTTTTCAATCCAAACTGATTCGTACCAGTAGTCAACGCAGTGGAACTCAGACACATGGTTTTGTGATCAAACTGATCAATGAAAATGATCAATCGGAAATTGCAGATTACTTTGCTCGTATAGCGACAAGTTTTAGTCCTAAAAGAATTTTTACTTCAACTCAAAACTAGAACAAGAGGTTTATGTGTTTGAATATTGGATGATTCAATTAGAATAAGACAAGGCGAAAATCGTCAAAAAGACCCTATTTGTTTTGTTTCCAATTTGGTCCTAAGATCTGTTGTAAGCGACTGCTATCCATATCAATATTGAGCTTCAACGTCCCATTTCGTAGCGCATCAGCATTACCGCGATTAATCCCTAAAGGTTCCAACATATTAAACAAACCATTACTCGGATCTGAAGATTTCAATCCTGCAGCAATCGCTAAAACATATTGTTGTAAGGCAGGTGATAAATTACTCATATCAGGAGTTGCGGCTGGAGGCTGAAAATCGATCACTTTGATATTGTCATTAACGACATAATTTTGTATATCACGTTCTGATTTATTGACATGATGCTGCAAAGCCTTACGTACCTTTGAATCTTCTTGATAAGGCACTATACCGACTTCCTCATCGCGCATTTCAGACTCAGCCATAGCTTGAATCGATGGCAATAAAACTGGCTCTTCAGCCTGAACGGTATGGAGAGCGAAACTTGAAAATATGATTAATATTTTTGAAACTTGAGTAAATTTCATCGCCTTAACCCATCAATTGTTTTGATCAATAGTAAAAATCTTTGCTAAAAAACAAAAAATACTGCTATTAAAATATAATAATTTGCATATTTTTTCAGCAATACTCAGATAAATGGTTCATTTATTGTTTTATATTTCCAATAATATTGATCACATGCAGTTCCCTTTCCTTTTTAAAGAATGAGTAACATATTCCACAATAAGGTGACCCTCATCCTAACCTTCTCCCGAAGTGAGAAGGGACCATCCGATATCAATTTTCAAAATAATAAATGATTGTGTATTTTAGATTTATGAAAGAGATCTAATAAACCGCAATACGGTTCTCATCGGTCTACGAAAAAGTTTTTGAGAGATTATTTATGATTATCCTCGATTTTTGGGGTTTCACTTTGAGCTACATTTGCACTATTTGCATCATCATCGCTTGTCACTGCTTCGGCATTTTGGATTTTCTTTTCTTCAATTTTGGCATCTTGTTTCAAGACAGATTGATATAGAGCATTAAATTTTTTTACCTGAGCATCTTCATAAAACAAGATTTGCTGATCTTTGACCTGCCATTTATACTTTTTCAACATGTCCAACATATCATCCGCTTTATGAATAATCTGCAATTCATTTGCAAAAAGTGAATCTTCCTTAATCACTTGCTGATTGTTTTTCAATTTTTCTAACAACGCTTGTTTCTTGTCCTCGCTCATTTGCAAAGTTGCAGCTTTTGCCAGTGCCTGTTTTTTATTTTGTTCATTTTCTTTTTGGTAAACATCCATAGCTTTATGAACATTTTCAAGGATTTGATCGCTTTCTTTAAAACCATTGGCTTTATCTTTTTCTAGACGCTGCACATTTAAAAACTGATCCCAATGATTTTGTTTCAAGGTCCGTAAATAGGTATTTCGAGTTTCGATATTGTTTGACCAGACCTGCAAAAGAAACTCTGAAAGTACCTTATAATCACCATGCAAACGTCGATCATGGATATCAAATTGCAATGGTTTAGACCAATCTTGAGCTTGATCATATAAGTCTTGCATTTTTTCAGTCATGACCACATCAAACATTTTTTTATTATGTTCTTCGTTATTTCGCATCGAATATTGATAGAAAAATACTGCAGCAATGATCAGTATGATGAGGCTTAAAATCCAAATGAGACGTTTCATATCGCACCTCAAGTCTATTTTTTAGACAATTATTTTTTTAGAATACCTATTATTTCAGCATTTTTGAATAGAAAAATGATATCTGAATCAACAACTCAAAGGCTATATTTTCAATATGCTTGAAATTTAGTCGATAAATACGATTAAATACCAATAACTTTTTATTTAAATATAACAATGACAGCCAATTCAAAAATCAGTCAACAATACAATTTTATCTCTGCCGCGCTTGCATTTGTCCTTTGGGGCGGATGGTCATTTTTTATCAATACACAGCATGGCTCGCTCAATCACGGCATTATTTCTGGATTAACCCAAGGCATTTGTAGTTTTATCATCACATTATTGATCACTTTTTTAATTGAAAAATTATTTAATTTTTTTCATCAAAAAACATTAAAACTTGTGCTGCCACCGATCCTGACCATCTTAATCACAGGTAGCTTTTTAGTTATCGTGCATCATCTGATTGGGACACCTGCGATTTTATATACCTTAAGCCCTGTTTTGACTGTGGCGTTTTTATTTGCAGCATTTACCAATTTCAAACTTTATCAAAAGTTTAATCAAGCTAATCTAACTAAATGAAAAATTGATCTTTTATAAAATACAACCTGAGAAAAAATATGCAAAATGAAGAAAATTTAGAATCAAGACGTCCCTTAAAAGTACGGGGCAATCAGCTTGCCAAAAATTTTGCGAAATGGTTAAGTGAAAAATCGATTACGCCAAATCAGATCTCTATTTTAAGTATCTTTTTCGCGCTTTGCTCTGCGGCTTGTTTTGTCTTTTCAGTAATACAAATCGACTATCGACCGCTCTGGATGATCTTGGCTGCCCTTTTTATACAAGCCAGATTATTGTGCAATTTGTTTGATGGTATGGTGGCGATTGAGGGTGGAAAATCGACTGCTTCAGGTGAGTTATTTAATGATATTCCTGACCGTATTTCCGATCCGCTGATCATTATCGCTGCGGGTTATTCGATATTATGTGTGACATGGGGCGACAGCTTAGGTTGGCTAGCAGCACTACTTGCAGTACTCACCGCCTATGTACGAACACTTGCTGTGGCGATTGGTGCACCATCAAATTTCACAGGTCCGATGGCAAAACAACAGCGCATGGCTTTACTGACCGTGAGTTGTGTATTGGTAGCGATCGAGCAGTATTTTTGGCAGCATGACTATGTGATGCTCATTGCATTAATCATCATGAATCTCGGCTGTATCTGGACCTTGATCCGACGTAGTACTATGGCATATCAATACTTAGAGAAAACTCATTCTTCATAAAATATATTTATTTTCAATCATATAAAATAAAATTATTTTCAAAAATGGACATATTTTTAAATCAAAAACTTTGAAAATATGTCCTCGCTATAATGTGCTATTACAATAACTGACAAATTTTGGCTTTAAATCTTTGGCTTCACCCCCATCTTTATACAATCAAGAGAAATGAGAAAAGTCATGCGTGTAGATATTTGGTCCGATGTAGTATGTCCATTTTGCTATATTGGTAAAAAACGATTAGAAAATGTGGCAAAAGAAGCAGGTATAGAGCTTGAAGTGATTTGGCACAGTTTTGAACTTGATCCAGATGCACCTGCAAAACATGACACGTCAAACACTGAGCGTTTAGCTAAAAAATACGGGCGTACCATCGAACAAACCCAAGAAATGGAACGTAATATCGCAGCCGCTGCTCTCAGCGAAGGCATTCAATTTAATTGGGAAAAAGCCAATTCTGGAAATACTTTTAATGCACATCGTATTATCCATCTAGCACAAAGCAAAGGTTTGGGCACTGAGGCTGAAGAAGCTTTTTTCCATGCTTATATGACTGAAGGCTTGGCGATCGGCGAACGTGAAACCGTTGAGGAAATCGCCTCACGTATCGGTTTGGATAATGCTGAAGTTGAATATGTTTTAGACTCTGAAGAATTCGCTGATTTTGTACGTCATGATGAAAAATTGGCTCATGAACAACTCAATGTCACTGGAGTACCTTTCTTTGTTTTTGATCAACGCTTGGCTTTATCAGGCGCACAGCCTCGTGAAGTATTTTTACAAGCTTTACAACAAGCGATTTCTACTCAAGCACAAGGTGAAATTGAGCAAGAAAATGGCGCTGTTTGTAATGATGAATCATGTGAAGTGCCAAATAAATAACGGGCATTCAGCAGGTCAAACCCACTTTTGTGACTGCAAAAGTGGGTTTGAATCATCAAAATATGCTGTTCATAGCAACTCTATTTTGAAATACCATTTCCCGCGCATAATATTTATAAGTATCGTATTTATAAACAACGTATTTACAATTAAATAAGCTTTATTGCACATTGATCACTGAAATAAAACTTTTAGAATTTCGACTATTTCGTGCAGTCAGCTGCTCAATTGTGATCTGATTTTCAGCTTGTTGTTGAGCCTCTAAAATCACCTCGTGATGAACCGACTTCGAGCATACAGGATCAGTATTTTCAGCCTTTCCAGTCAGCATAAATGCCTGACAACGACATCCACCATAATCCTTTTCTTTCTCGTCACAGCTTTGACAAGGTTCTGGCATCCAAGCATCCCCCCGAAAATAATTGAAGCCTGTGGACTGATACCAAATCTGCTGCAAAGTCTGTTTTTGCACATAAGGAAACTGGATTGGAAGTTGTCTTGCGGCATGGCAAGGAAGCGCCATTCCATCTGGTGCAATCGTCAAAAAGACTTTCCCCCAACCATCCATACATGGTTTTGGACGCGTTTCATAATAATCTGGCACCACAAAAATCAATTTACATGCTGAATTTTCTTGTTGTAATTTATCTCGATACTGCTGGGTTATTTCTTCTGCCAAGCGAAGTTGATCTTGGGTGGGCAATAAACCTTGCCGATTTAATTTAGCCCAACCATAAAACTGACAAACCGCCAGCTCTACACTATCCGCTCCCAAAGCAATACTCAGTTCAATCATTTCAGCAATTTGTTCGATATTATGTCGATGAATCACAAAGTTGAGTACCATCGAATAATCGTATTTTTTGACCAGTTTTGCCATTTCAAGTTTATGTTGAAATGCATGTTTAGAACCTGCCAATGCATCATTCACGACGGGGTCACTTGCCTGAAAACTGATCTGAATATGGTCCAATCCAGCATGTTTAAAGCGAGCGATTTTATCTTCTGTCAGCCCGATTCCTGAAGTGATTAAATTGGTATAGAAGCCCAACTGATGTGCATGTTCGATCAATACATCCAGATCTTGGCGGACCAAAGGCTCACCACCAGAAAAACCCAGTTGTGCGGCTCCCATTGCCCTTGCCTGCTCAAAAACATTGCACCACTGTTCAGTTGAAAGTTCATGTTTAATCTGGGCATATTCCAAAGGATTGGAACAATAAGGACATTGTAGAGGACAGCGGTAAGTCAGCTCAGCCAACAACCAAAGTGGCAGTCCTACAGCACTCATACAAAGTCGATCCAATGCTGTTGTTGCGCAACCTGCATAAAATCATCGACATCAACCGCCAACTCAGCAGCATCAGGATATTTCTGTATTAACTGGAAAATAATTTGATCCGTTGTCATTTTCCCATCAATGAATCGACCAATTTCACTGGCACTTTCATTGAGCTGAATCATACCCTCGGGATATAAAATGACGTATTTATTCTGTGCTGGTTCAAACTGAAAACGATATCCAGCACGCCATTTCACGATCTTTTCACGTTTATATTCACTCATTTAAATAACCCTCGATGCCAAACTGCTTGATCCGTTACAGTAAAATATGGTTGTTCTTTATGTACATAAGCCATTGATAATGCATCCAATAAACTCCAAAGCACATCCAATTTAAACTGTAAAATTTCCAGCATTCTCTGCTGGTCTTGGTAACTTTGATAATGATCTAAAGTAATATTTAAACCATGTTCGACATCACGGCGGGCTTGAGATAAACGTGAACGAAAATAGTCATAGCCCTGTTCATCAATCCAAGGATAATGCGTGGGCCAACTATCCAAACGAGATTGGTGAATTTCAGGTGCGAACAATTCTGTCAGTGAACTACTTGCAGCTTCTTGCCAAACGGCTCGACGTGCAAAATTGACATAAGCATCGACTGCAAAACGGACACCCGGTAGTACCCATTTTTGTTCGACCACTTCTGATCGGGTCAAGCCAACGGCTTCAGCGAGCCTAAGCCAAGCTTCGCCCCCTCCTGTTTCAGCACCTTCACCATCCTGATCCAACATACGTTGCATCCACTCACGGCGTACTGCAGCATCAGGACAATTGGCTAAAATCGCGGCATCTTTCAAGGGAATATTCACTTGATAATAATAACGGTTGGCGACCCAAGCCTGAATCTGTTCTTGATTGGCTTGACCCGCATGCATCATCTTATGGTAAGGATGATAAATATGATAAAACCGACCTTTATCTAAAATGGCTTGTTTAAACTCAGCTCTGGACAGGGCTTGTGGCATAGATTGACCTCTTTTTTATAATTGAAAATGCATTCCATCAAATGCCATCTCTACGTCGTGCTGTGCTAATGATTGATACTCGGGAGAATCTTCATTTAAAATTGGGTTGGTATTATTAATATGAATCAGTATCTTACGTGGTTTATCTAAGCGATCTAAAATAGACAACATGCCATTTTCCCCACTCAAGTGTAAATGCCCCATTTCCTGACCCGTTTTGGTTCCCACACCTTTTTCAGCCATTTCATTGTCCGTCCACAAAGTTCCATCCACCAAAACGGCATCTGCTTTTTGCATAACTACAAATAATTCTGGGCTAATTTGTCCCACACCTGGCGCATAAAAAAGTGATTTTTCAGTCTGATGGTCGATGATCAGCAATGCTAAATTATCTCCATCTTGTGGGTTATTTCGATGAGGTGAATAAGGCGGTGCTGCACTACGAATCACAAAGGGAATGAACTCTAGATCTTTAAACTTTTCAATCCGAAAAGCCTGTGATGGTTTGATTTGATTCCAATTCAGTCCACCATTCCAGTGCTGCAACATCTTAAATAACGGAAATCCTGTGCTTAAATCTTCATGCACCATATCTGTACACCAGACTTGTAATGGACATCCTTCACGTAAGCTTAACAATCCAGTTGCGTGGTCAATCTGGCTATCCATCAAAATAATATCTTGGATCGCTGTATCTCGAATCTGTCTTGCTGGTTGCGCTTGTTTGAATTGGCTCAGTTGTACACGAATATCGGGTGATGCATTGAGTAATACCCAGTCAATACCATCATTTGATACCGCGATCGAAGACTGTGTTCTCGCTTGAGCATTGATCTGATTATTTCTAAAACCTAAACAATTTTGACAATTACAATTCCACTGAGGAAAACCACCACCTGCAGCAGATCCCAATATATGTATATACATAAAGACTAAAACCCCCAAAATAATAAAAGCCCTAGTCAATCTAGAGCTTTTAGAAAATATTAACGATTATGGAAATACATGGTCACTTCAAAACCGATTCTTAAATCTGTATAAGCAGGTTTTACCCACATTTTTATTGCTCCTAAAATGAGTATTGGTGTATTGAATATAAAGAGCTAAAATGAAAGAGAGTGTTGATGATTTGAAAAAGTAATGTAATTTAATGTAATGAACATTTAGTTTTTATGCGTCAAACTTTAAACAAATACTTATAAATGAAAGGCTAAATCTCATATTGTTATAAAAAGCCTTATTTATTGTTTTAAATTAGTATTGGACGTACCTTCTCTCTTTGGAGAAGGATTGTTTGATCTAAAAATCGAACGATTTAAAAATAATCTGCTGCGCTAAAAGTTCAACATCATATATTTTTCTTTTGGCAATCATCGGGAAGGGTTCAATTGCCCGTACATTTTCAATCTTCCACGCATAGTACCCTGCTGCCCAGTATGAAGCACACGCGATTTCAATCTCATTTTCCTGCCAAGCATGCACAGAAACAAAGTCTACCAATGCCACTGCATAGCCAAGTTCTTGATCATTTTCTTGTAATAAGTAGTTTTTATTTTCAATAATCATGACATTTTTTAGTGGTAGCTGTTCTGGCTTCCATTTCCGAATTTCGAGCTTTTTCAATCCTTTTGCAATATTTTCACCATGTGGAGCGACGATTGAGAGGGCTGGATAAGTCACCAAGTTATCCACAAATTCGGTCATTTTTTATCATCCTTTAGCTTTGGTATTTTTTTATATTTTATACAAAATAAAACATTTAAAAATAAAATATTAAAAATTATAGAGTTATTTGGTGTTTTTATCACATAAAAAATCTATGTCATTTTTCTTAAAACAAAACGTAACTTGCATGCAACTTAGCTTTCCTATGGTTTTGGCTCCTCTACTACCGATAGCAATCATGGAACATGCTATGCAACATTTTAAAAATCGGAAATTTTTTATATTGAGTTTCATCTTTTCAATGAGTTTAGGGCTCACTGCTTGTAATGATAGCAACGATGATACATCTAGCTCTAAGCCTAGCCCTGCAAAACTTAACTGCGCGCCTTAATTTGAGAGAATAAAAATGCCAAATATTAAAATGAATCGTCGTCATTTTTTACAAGGTCTTACTGGGGTTGGGGCGCTTGCAGCATTTCCAGCATCAATCCAAAAAGCATTGGCTATTGATGCTTACAACAAAACTGGCACCATTCAAGATGTCAAACATGTGGTGATGTTGATGCTTGAAAACCGTTCTTTTGATAGTTATTACGGTACTCGTAAAGGCTACCGAGGTTTTGGTGACAGGTTTACGATTCCATTACCTAATGATCGCAATGTCTGGCAACAATTAAATAGTAAAGGTAAACAAATTCTACCGTACGAACTCGACAGTGAAAAAGGCAATGCTCAACGTCTAAAAAGCACTCCACACACTTGGATTGACTCACATCAAGCTTGGGACGGTGGTCGCATGGATAGTTGGCCAAAAATTAAAAAAGATCACTCTATGTCTTATTTTCCACATAAAGAACTCAGCTTTCAGCATGCATTAGCAGAAGCTTTTACTTTATGTGATAACAACCACTGTGCGATGCATACAGGAACTCATTCTAATCGCCTGTTTTACTACACGGGATCCAATGGGACAAAACCTGCTGGCGTTAATATGCTCAATAATGAATTGAGTGACTTAGGTTCATCGAGTATTGGTCTGACTTGGACGACCTATGCAGAACGTTTAGAAGCTGCTGGAGTAAAATGGCGTGTTTATCAAAATATGCCTGATAACTTTGGTTGCAATCAGCTCATTTCATTTCGTCAATTTCGTGCCGCCAATGAAAAAGCGCCGCTAGAACGTCGTGCAAGTAGTGATAGTAATGTCGTCAGCCCTGCCTATGATCCTGCTATAGATGATCTCAACAACCCATTATTTAAAGGCGTTGCAAACACCCTACCCAACAATGGCTTGTTTGATACTTTAAAACAGGACGTGATCAACAATACCCTGCCTGAAGTTTCTTGGGTTGTTCCTACTGCACTTTATTCAGAACATCCATCTCCATCCACTCCTGTTCAAGGGGGCTGGTATGTTCAAGAATTGTTGGATGCATTAACTGCAAATCCTGAGGTTTGGAGCAAGACCGTACTGATTATTAACTATGATGAAAATGATGGCTATTTTGATCATTTAGCACCTCCAACAGCACCTTATCGTGATGAAAAAGGTCAGGTGTATGGCAAAAGTACGATTAATGATGCGGAGATGTCATTTGAATATTGTAATTATCCATTCCCAGAAGGTACAACAAAACAACCTGGAGACAAGTTCAGAAAACGTGAAGATGGGATTGCTTATGGTGATGGCCAGCCATTTGGACCTGGTATGCGTGTCCCGATGTATATCATTTCACCGTGGAGTCGCGGTGGTTGGGTAAACTCACAAACATTTGACCATACTTCTGTGATTCAATTTTTAGAAAAACGTTTTAATGTGAAAGAACCTAATATCAGTACTTTCCGGCGTGCAGTATGTGGAGACTTGACCTCTGCTTTTGATTTTAAAAATCCGAATGATCTTGCTATGCCTACACTTGATGGACGAAAAACCCAAGAACAGGTAGACCAAATTGCAAAGGCTCAGGATAAACTTGCACAAATTCCAGTTCCTGAAAATCAACAACTTCCTGTTCAAGAAACGGGTATCCGACAATCTCGTGCTTTGCCTTATATTTTACACACCAGTGCAGTTGCAAATACGGCGAACGTACAGCTCAAATTTGCCAATGCTGGGGCTCAAGGTGCTGTGTTTCATGTTTATGATAAATTGAATTTACAACAATATCCTAAGCGCTACGTTGTAGAAACGAACAAAGAACTTGATGATATTTGGACAATAAACAATAACCAATATGATCTATGGGTGCTCAGCCACAATGGCTTTCACAGACATTTTAAGGGCAATATGACCGAGATCAGTAAAGCCAATGTCTTGCCTGAAATCCAAGTCTGCTATGACAATGAAAATGGTGATGTATACCTCAAATTGCACAATACAGGTTCGGTAGCATGTACTTTGACGATCAAAGACAAAGCCTATTTTAAACTTGCAGAAAAAACCGTAACTGTGAAACCAAATACTGAAGAGTTGATTCCATTCATCCTTAAAGATTCAGGACAATGGTATGACTACGAAGTGAGCTGCAAAGAAGCACCAAGTTTCTATCGTCGATTTGCTGGACGTGTTGAAAATGGTCAAGACTCGGTCAGTGATCCAGCTTTCGGTTACTTACTCGGTTAGTCATATTTCCTTTGACGTATTTTTAAAATAATCAAACACGATCGACTGATGTATAACTACATCAGTCATCATCAACCATGCGGTCACAGCTTTGATCACTATGCACATAACAGTTTTTCTTGATATTAAAATTTAGCACTTCCTTCGAGCCATTTTTCGGTAATTTACGCCAATCAACATTCCCCCGCTTTCTATACAGCACCTCGATAGGATATAAGTTACTTGCCTGTGGATCAGCAATCAGTTTATAGCTGATATCATAAGCACCAAACTCTGGATCTTGTTCTTCATGTGCCCCTGCATTACTTGATGCAAAGCCAAATGGATATTGTTGAATCCAGCCATTTTCATTTAAAACAATCAAATATTCCCACTCTGAAGCTTCACCCGTGGAGGTATAGCCCCCACCATAGGTAAAGCCCATTTGATTTTTCCCTACACGTTTAATTTTGGAAAAATCCTGCGCTTCCAAATGCGACTCTCCCCAACTCCCCGAAATATCCATTTCCGGATAACTTTGACTTAAAAGTTGATATGTACCATTTTCTAACTTTTTAAATAAATACATTTCCACGACAGGGCGTGATGGATGCCCTCTGTTAATTTCACCGTCTTCCTGGTCAAAAATCTGAATCCAAACAATAAAGCGCTGTTCTCCTTGTAAATTTTGATAACGTTGTACAGGCATATAAACAGCATATCTCTGATTGCCATGTCCATCATCTAGTCCAACGGCTTGAGCCTCATCCAATGACTTCATTTTCAAATAACGGATATCTTTTTGGTAAAACTTCATAAAAAAAGTTTTAAAATTCAAATCATTTAAAATGACTGCTGATGTTGGCGCTTCGACTGAAACTGTAGCTGCAAAACTGGGTTGCGTAGTCAATATACCGAGTGAGCTGAGGATCAGTAATGTTTGAATCAACGGTTTTATTTTCATCTTTTCGATTCTCTTAGATTTGTTTCATGTGATGTTGTTCTAGCTGAATAATTCACTCTAAATTTGCTTTTAAATTGAGTAGATTGAATAAGTAACACATATAATTTTCAAACTAAAATAGATATTTTTAGTTTAACTTATAAAACTTTATCTATGAAAATATTACATTTTTTAAAATACTATCCACCTAAATAACCACTGTTTTACTGAATATAACTGTAACTTTACAGCACAAGTACAGCATTTTTGCAAAATTGTCCTAGCATAGATTTTGAGATAACAATTGAGGCTATATTCATGATCAATGCAGATGTTCAACATCCAGAGCAAAGTTCAAATGGGGTAGAAGCAAAACAATCTCGTTTTTCTCCTACAGTCAAAGGAGCCATCATTGGCGCAGTTGCTGGTAGTATTTTACCTGTCTTTGGGACATTTAGTGGGGCACTCATCGGCGGTGTTGCAGGTAAGATTTATCAAAAAAAATGTAGTTCATGCAAATCGGCTACATCCTAAGTCTGAGCAAAAAACCTAAACTTTAATCAAAAAAATCTGCTTTTATGTGAAATGAAGCAGATTTTTTTTATTTATTTTTTATTATTATTAAATTTAATCGGATTTAAGCTTTGTCATCATTTAAAAATTAGCTAAGATAAAAATGACGGAAAAATATTCTCATTGATTTATTTATAGAATTCATAGATTCAACATCAAAAAACCTAATTTTAAAAGATAAGATATGAAATTTGAGCTAAACCCGACGCTACGTCATTTTAAAACTTCATTTTTATTCATCTGCCTCGTAACAGCAGGACAGAGTTACGCCGCAACCGAAGGCAATGCTGATCAATCAATACTTTTAAACAACCCTCAAGCACCATCGCCTGATACTTATTACACGACACATCCTATTCCAACACCTGATCCCGCAACAACACAACAACAAAGCTGGTTAGATTTTATTCCCAATCTCATTGATTCTACACCTACTTTTCTACCACCTGAGTCCAATAATCCAATCGTTCCAAGCACCGCTGAAACGGAAAACTCGACATGGACCGACCAACAACAACAAGGGGTTCGAAATTGGGTAGATCGTACCGCCAATAAGATTGATAGTTGGTTCGGTACACCTGATCCAAACAAGCCTGCTGAAGCGACTTTGCGGATTTTACTTGATAATTATTATGATGAGCATAATGGCTATGAAATCAAGCCGCGTATTCGCGGTAAAATCAAATTGCCAACCTTGCAACGTAAAATCAGTGTGGTCTTCGGTGATGACTCATTAGATAACGAACTCAAAGATAATGTTGCGATTTCAAATGAAAATCCAAGTAGTCAAACAGACAAATCCTTTGACCGTAAACGTACCCGAGATGACAACAGCTCTATCGCATTAAGATGGTCTGAGCTCTCTAAAAAATTACCTTTTGATGTTGATGCTGATCTCGGTATCCGTTCTGGTGATGATATCTATCTGCGTTTAAAAGCATCAAAAGATTGGACGCTAAATAATGATTTCTATGCTCACGCAGAACAGATTTATCGTTATGGGATTGATAGTAAAAATTATTGGCGTACGAACTTAGAATTGTCCCACATGCGTCCAAATCAGGCGATGCTTTCCAATCAGTTCTATCTCACCATTTCTGACCGACAAGAAGATGATTTTACTTGGGATAACCGTTTTTTTAGACAACATCAATTTTTCCAAGGTAATCGTTTCAACTATGGTCTTTATACCGGCGGTTATGACAATGGTTCAAACTTACGCTTAAACAGTTGGGGACCATTTGTATCTTGGAGACAACCTGTTTGGCGTGAATGGTTCTTTGTACAAGGTGACTTAAACTATTTCAATGATGACCGCTTAGATCGTGATCATTATTTTAGTACAGTGCTTCGTTTAGAAGCCCTTTTCTAATCAGTATTTATATGTTGATGTCTAAGTTATTGAAAATAATATGGCCCTTATTTAGATGAAATTTCTCTGTGGATTTAATCTAATTTAAGTTATTTCGCAGTACCATATGCATAAATATTATCGTTATTGCGTATGCATGCTCCTCAACCTTCCCAAACTCAACTGATTTTAGGCTCAGTCAGTCTTGTACTGTGTTTGAGCCTTTGGGGCATGCTCAATACATCACAACATTTTCATACTCGATCACATTTTTCACATCATGCCGTGGTTTTTTCATCTGCTTCTCACGACATTTTCAGTTTCATTCCTAGATATGCTTTTGCTACTTGTAAGGAAAAAATTCTAAAAAAACAACATAGAAGAAAAATTCAATCTCAAAAAGCAAGCAATACTGTTACCCCCCCTCCAACGATCGATGAACCTGTCATTGTGACCGAAGAATATATCCAATCTTTAATGGCTGTATTTGGACATGACTCCTTAGCCCAACGTACAGCGCAAACGGAAAAATTATTTCCAAAACCTAAACATCAGTTTGGTCGTCAAACTGTCAAAAAAATTGCAAAATTGAGCACTCAAGAAAAAAAGGATTTCATTAGTTCAACCTTAGCCAGTGTTTCCCAAATCTTGCCTTTTAAAAATAATATGGGACTTGGCTCAGACTCATCTCAAGACATTCATGTGGTGATGAGCGCAAATCAAAATTGGCTACTCGATCCCAAGTTAAAATTAGATACTGAACAAGTCTATAAATATGGCGTGGAATCTGGGAATCAGTTTAATACCAATTTCAAACTCACTCATGTCCAATCCAAAGAATCTTCGATATTTTCTCAATTGCAAATATCACGTTCGACAGGAGATGAAAATTTTTATTGGACGGATAAAACCTATCAGCAATTTCAATTACAAAAAAATCAATCGATTATTTTAGGAATTTATAGCAGTGGTCATTATGATCGTGAATGGATACTGAATAGCTGGGGGCCTTATATCTCTTGGAAACAACCTATTTGGCGGAATTGGTTATTTTTACAGAGCGATTTAAGTTATTACAATGATAAAGGCAGTGATTTAGAACATCGTATTAGTTCATCATTTGGTTTTGAAGTGCATTTTTAAATAAAAAAGCCGATCATTGGATCGGCTTTTTTGCGTTGAATTAAATTATTTCAACAATAAGCTATTGATACGTTTCACATATTCAGCTGGATCTTCTGGTAAACCACCCTCAGCAATCACCGCTTGATCAAAAATCACATTGGCTAAATCATCAAACTGCTGAGAACCTTGCAGTTTTTTCACCAATGGATGATCAGGGTTGATTTCCAAGATTGGTTTACTGTCAGGAACCGCCTGCCCTGCTTGTTTAAGCATACGTACTAACTGAGGAGACAATTCCCCCTCAGGAGTGACTAAACACGCAGGAGAGTCAACCAAACGAGTCGTTACACGTACTTCTTTAGTTTTCGATTTCAAAGCATCTGATAACTGCTCAACCACAGGTTTAAACTGTTCTGCCGCAGCTTCAAGCGCTTTCTTCTCTTCCGCATCTTGTAGATCGCCAAGATCAACTGCACCTTTAGAAACATTTTGCATCGGCGTACCGTCAAACTCTTGAACGAAATTCATCGCCCATTCATCGACACGATCCGCCATTAAAATCACTTCAATGCCTTTTTTCTTAAACAACTCAAGTTGAGGAGAATTTTTTGCCGCATTCAAGCTATCTGCAGTCACATAATAAATCGCTTTTTGCCCATCTTTCATGCGCGCTTTATAGTCAGCTAAAGAAGTTACAATTTCATCATTTGTTGAGGTAGCAAAACGTAAAAGTTTTAAAATACGTTCACGATTTGAAAAATCCTCACCCAAACCTTCTTTAATCACTGAACCAAATTCAGCATAGAATTTTTTAAAGTTTTCCTGATCTTTCTCATCTTCAGATTTTGCTAAACCATCAAGCAAGTTGAGGATACGACGAGTATTACCTTCACGAATCGTTTTGACATCGCGACTTTCTTGTAAAAGCTCACGGCTGACATTCAATGGCAAATCAGCACTATCTACGACACCTTGGATAAATCGAAGATAATTTGGAATTAAATTGTCTGCGTCATCCATGATAAAGACACGTTTCACATATAATTTAATACCCGCTTTGGCTTCACGTGTAAAAATATCACCCGATGCTTTGCTTGGAATATAAAGTAACTGAGTATATTCAGTATTTCCTTCCACATGGTTATGTGCCCATGCCAAAGGTGCTTCAAAGTCATGTGTTAAATTTTTATAAAATTCAACATATTGCTCTTCAGTGATTTCACTTTTATTGCGTGTCCATAGTGCACTGGCTGAGTTGATGACTTCCCACTCATCCGTTTTCACCATTTTACCGCCTTGCGCTTGCTCACCTTCAGCGGCCTCATCTTCCTGCCAAACTTCTTTTTGCATTTCAATTGGCAAACTGATGTGATCTGAGTATTTATTGATGATTTGTTTAACTTTCCAAGGCTCTAAATACTCAAGTGCATCATCACGTAAATGTAGAATAATGTCTGTTCCACGCGAAGCTTTGTTGATTTGCTCAACTTCAAAATCACCAGTTCCACCGCTAATCCAACGCACACCTTCAGCAGCGTCTAGACCAGCATGGCGAGATTCAACCGTAATTTTTTCAGCAACAATAAAACCCGAATAGAAACCTACACCAAATTGACCAATCAATTGGGCATCAGATTTTTGATCACCGGTCAATTTAGACATAAAGTCTTTGGTTCCAGACTTTGCAATCGTACCGAGGTTATCAATCGCTTCTTGAGCAGTTAAACCAATACCGTTGTCTGAAATCGTAATGGTTTTCTGTTCTTTATCTAAACTAACGCGGACATGCAAATTCGGATCATTTTCATAAAAATCAGGATGATTAATCCCTTCAAAACGTAATTTGTCACAAGCGTCAGATGCGTTCGAAATAAGTTCACGCAAAAAGATTTCAGGATTTGAATAGAGAGAATGCGTCACTAAATGCAAAAGCTGAGCCACTTCGGCTTGGAAACTATGCTTTTGTGTAGCTTGTTGTGCGCTTTGTTCACTCATAAAATCGCTCCTTTAAATATGCAAATGTTTTTATCAATGACATATGAATTGGAGCGCATGAATGATTTTTCAATACTACGAATAAAATTTTATTTTAAATCTGCCAAATATTAAAACTAAAATGGACCTTGCTGATAAATACGACTCATATATTTGTCTAGACGTTGTTGTTGCATCTTATAGACATCTGTTAAACAACTCACAGAATCACGACAATCATCACGTAATTTTAACCACTTAATTTGTTGATCTTGGATAATCGAACGCGTTCCCATAGGAACCAAATGTCGTACGATATTATATGTTGTAGCCATTTTGACATCTGCATCATTTAAACTGCGTGTATCGCAAATGGTATGCTCTGTGACAGTCTTGGCAGCAGCACAATTAAAGCTTGCAGCATGACTCGCTGTTGCAAATGCAAGTGAAAATAAACAACTAAAAAACAATGTCGAAGTATGAATTATCGTTTTCATCATCAGCTACTTTTATCTGAATTTTATAAAAATAGACTACAAAAAAACCTTTAATTTTCATATGTTATTTTCTATCAATATTTGTTTAAATAATTTATTAATTCATCATTTATTAGCTAAATAAAATAAAAAAACTCGGTACAAGACCGAGTTTTAAGCACAACTTTCTAAAAATCTAAACGATTAAAATTTGTAGCTATAACCAATTGTGTAAACAATTGGATCAATATCCAAATCAAACGTGTAGTTATTTGCAACGTTCAAACGAACTTCAGGGCTAAGATCTGCGTAACGCACATCAAAATATACGCCCCAATTTTTAGCGTCGGCTGGTTGATAGTTAAAACCAAGCTGACCAGCAACACCAAAGTCATTTTTAACTTTATCAGCTACACCACTTTCATCCCATGTAATCAATGCAGTCGCACCAATACCTACATACGGGGTAAAGCGTGTTGAGTTTTTGAAGTTATATTTTGCAGTAATTGTTGGTGGTAAATGTTTTACCTTCGCAACTTTAGTCCCATTCAATGTCACTTCTTGGTTAAATGGCGTAGCCAATAATAATTCTGCAGAGAAAGGCGTATCACCAAAAAAATATTCAACCGAAGGCGTGAAATTGATTTCGTGATCTGCTTTCACAACACCAAGTGGAGTCGTTGTGTCTTGTGTTGGCGCTAACACACTACCACCGAGTTTTAATTGCCATCCACCAGCAAATGACGCAGAAGAAATCCCCAATAGAGCAATAATTGCAGCTTGTTTTAACATTTTAGCCACCAGTAGTTAATCAATATTTAAATATTAAACATGAGTTTTAATATTATGCAACACTTATTATACAATTAATTTTAAAATTATTTTTAATTTATTGTTTTAAATCACATTTATTTTAAACAAACCATTTTGGTTGGATTTAATCCTTAGTTATTTACTATACTTTAATATCATTTAATAATCCTAGTTTTTTACTATGAATTATTATTTAAAATTATATTATTAAAATAATTATTTTAGATTTAAAAATAATATTCTTAGCATAAAAAAACTGCCCATTTTAGGACAGTTTTTAAAAGCTGATATTTTTAAGATTTGCTTATAATAAATTGCTTAATCTGCTCAGCAATCTGTTTGGGTTTACTCACGACAGCCCAATGATTGGCATCAATTTCAACCTTGCTAAAATCTTTGACCCAATTTGGCATTTCGTTGATCAATTCTGGACTAACAAAGTTATCACGTTGCAGCACAATCGCCTGAACAGGGCAAATCGCATAGCGTTCACGTGGTCGAGTTAATCGTGGGATAAAATTGGCACGATATAAACCGATACCATACTGCCCATCTGCCGAGATATTTTCATTTTTAGGCAGATTTTTTTGATGTTCGAGTTGCTCTAGCATTTTGCTCCATCGTTCTGGGCTAAAAAAATGCCAAACTGTTGGTGCAACCACAGGTAAATGGAACGCTAAAATGTACCAAGATTTTGCCAGTTGTTTAAAAAATTTGCCTTTATCTGAGCTAAATTGTTTGCGCATCCAAAATGCGGCATGATCTAAACATGGTCCAGAAATCGTGGAAAAAGACAGAATTTTGCGACTAAATTGCGGATCTGTCACAGACTCCCAAGACTGAATTGATCCCCAATCGTGTGCTGCAAGATGGTATGCACGATCAGCTAAAAGAGCTTGTGTCACACTCGCCAAATCTTGCGATAATTTTTGTAGACTAAAATCCTTGATTCGTTTCGGTATGCTTGATTGCCCTGCACCACGTACATCATATGTCACGATGTAATAGTCTGAAATGAGCTGCTCAATAATCGGCTCCCATACTTCTTGGTTGTCGGGATAACCATGTACCAAAACCAGTGCAGGCTTGTTTTCATCGCCCCATGTTTTGGCATAAAGCTTTTGCCCATCTTGGGTCTTGATCCAATGTGACTGAAACTGCATATCAACTCCACTTTTTATTTTCCATTGACCATTTATTTGACGCACAGGGCGGATTGATCAATGTCAGACGTTTTTTTGTACTTTAGTATGCTATGAAAGTGTTTCTGAATAATTGACCGTTATGAATCTTTTAAAAAAACTTCAGACAATACCCGTAGTCTCAAAATTTTTAATCAATCAATATGCACCATTTAAAGGTGCTGGCATTGAAGTCGAAAAGATGGATCTTAAAAACTTCCATATTCGTGTAAAAATGCCACTCAACCATAAAAATAGAAATGTGGTGGGTGTTCATTTTGGTGGCAGTCTTTATTCGATGGTCGATCCATTTTATATGTTGATCTTGATGTATCACTTGGGCCCTAAATATTTGGTCTGGGATAAAGCTGCACATATCAATTTTTTATCTCCGGGACGGAGTACGGTATATGCTGATATTCGTTTAGACTCAACCGAGTTAGCGCATGTAAAAGATCTTGCTGAAAATTATGCACCCGTACATCGTATTTATAAGTTAGATATTTTTGATGAAGCAGGTGTTCGGATCGCTGAAGTTGAAAAAACCGTGTATATCCGCCGAAAAAAACCGAAATCGAGCAAACATTAAAAAAAGCGTTAACCCATTTCGGTAACGCTTTTTGTCTTATCTTGAGTTTTAATACTTTCATTTCATGCTTTGACATTTTCACAAAGCATTTAAAAAATACTTAAAACTCATTTTTTGCTGAGCGATTAGCGTTTCTCTTCGATTGCAGCACCTGCGCCACCACCAATTGCACCGCCGATTGCAGCTCCAGCATCACCACCAAAGATACCTTTACCTACAACAGAGCCAATCCCTGCACCCACACCACTATAAGTTGCATTTCGGTTTGAACCATTTTGGGTTTTACTGCCTACAGCACCACCAGCACCGCCACCTAAGGCCGCACCAACGCCTCCACCGACATGGTTACCAACACCACCACCGACTGCACCACCAAGTGCTGCAGCGCCAATACGTTGGTTTTGAGGCGACATAGAATCACAACCTACTAACATTAGTGTCGGAAGTCCTGCACACATCAAAATCATGAGGGCTCTTTTCATGTCTACTCTCCAATTTATTAGTTTGGCTTTAATGCCTATCTCTATATCAAAGCACTAAATTATGTTAAATTTCACGAATTCTTGCTTTTTTTTGTAATTTTTGAATACTTCTCCATCAAGTCATTAAAAAAATTCTCTAAATTTTGTTTTCTGAATTTTATTTGGTGTGTAGTTTTCCAACTTTTCATCCCACCCTTCGTCCATAAAGTGCAAAGGTTTAATGAAGTCATGTCTCAGCTTCTATACAATATGCGCCCAAGGATTGGAGTTTAAAATGTCACAGACCTCTTCTTTAAAACGCGGGCTTAGCACGCGTCATATTCGCTTTCTAGCGTTAGGATCAGCCATTGGTACTGGTCTTTTTTATGGTTCAGCTTCTGCTATCAAACAAGCAGGACCTTCGGTGTTGCTCGCCTATATTGTTGCGGGTATTGCAATTTATATTGTAATGCGCGCACTAGGAGAGATGGCGGTTCACAATCCTGTATCTGACTCATTTAGCCATTATGCTTCAGAATATTTAAGCCCATTTGCAGGTTTTACTACAGGTTGGACTTATGTCTTTGAAATGGTCATCGTGGCAATTGCCGATGTGACTGCTTTCGGGATTTATATGGGATTTTGGTTCCCCGACGTTGATCGGTGGATTTGGATTCTTTCACTGATTTTATTTCTCGGTGCGATTAATCTGATCCACGTCAAAGTTTATGGTGAACTCGAATTTTGGCTTTCCATCGTCAAAGTCGGTGCAATTGTTGCAATGATTTTAGGCGGATTTGGGATTATGGCTTATGGCTTACATGTCCCTAACACCAACTTTACTCCTGGTATTTCAAACCTTTGGGAGCATGGCGGGTTTTTCCCAAATGGTTTTGCGGGCTTTTTAGCATGTTTTTCTGTAGTCGTCTTTGCATTTGGTGGTATTGAAATTATTGGTGTTACTGCGGGTGAAACCAAAGATCCGAAAAAAGCCATTCCACAAGCGATCAACGCAGTTCCCTTTCGTATCATCTTATTCTATGTACTGACCATCTTTGTCTTGATGTCAATTTTCCCATGGAATCAAATCGGTACTCAAGGTAGCCCATTTGTACAGATTTTCAAAAGCTTAGGTATCGAATCTGCCGCATCAATTTTAAATATCGTTGTGATCACAGCTGCAGTATCTGCGATCAATAGTGACGTATTTGGCGCAGGTCGTATGATGTATGGTATGGCTGTTAAGGGCAAAGCACCGCATATTTTCACCAAAACTTCAAAAAATGGTGTGCCATTTATGACCGTTTTTGTCATGGCTGGTGTACTGATCGTTGGTGTGATTTTAAATGCGACTATCCCTGAAAATGTCTTTGAAATCATTGCTTCAATTGCGACATTTGCTACGGTTTATGTCTGGTTAATGATCCTTCTCGCTCAATTTGGTATGCGTAAAAAATTGACTAAAGAAGAAATTAAAAAGCTTGATTTCCCTATTATTGGTTGGCCGATTGCTCCCATTTTAGCAACTGCATTTATGATTTTCGTCATTGCGCTGATTGGCTATTTCCCAGATTCACGCCCTGCGCTTTATGTAGGTGCGGCATGGTTAGCAATCTTGGCTGCTGCTTATCAGCTTTGGGTTAAACCGCAAAGCAAATAAGTCATATAGACTATAAAAAACCGCTGAATTTCAGCGGTTTTTTTTCAACATAACGAAGCATCTGTTGATATTTCAAATGAATATTCCCATATAACTATATGAGAATATTGCTTAGATAAAGTCCTTATTGATCAGGTTGTATGACCGTAACAGCCTTAGTTGGAACACCATCAGTAGAGACTACAGCTTTTGCCACACTACCACGTGTAGGGACATTCAACTCACCGACATGAATGCTTTTCTGTTCAGGTGCTTGACCTTCCTGAAACTTCACGCCACTTGCTGTAACGTCTTTTGCTTCCGCAACAACTACACCATCTTTGATGACTTTTGTTTTTTGCTCAATTTTTGAAGTAGGAACAATCACAGCTTTTTTCTTCACTTCAGGTTTTGCCAACTCATGTTTAGAAAAATGCGCTTTATTGTCAATTTTTTCAATGTCATGTGAGCTGATTGAATTGCCGTGATCTTTCACATCCAACACAGTCGCTTGAGTTTTGCGTACTGGTTCCTGCCCTTCTTGTGTAGTAATAATTTGCGTTTTTGTCACAGGTACAATTGCATGCGCTTCTTGTACGATTTTATTTGGCAATGGATCGGCAAAAGCAACCGTAGACATTGCACTCGCTACTACTACAACACTCAGGAGATTTTTACTAAATTTCATACGAATTATCCTAGTTCAATCAAGTCAATTTTTTTGCTAAAACACAGCTCTTTTAGCGGATGTTATCTTTTTAATATAGTAATTTTTGTACATTCATTGTGCATTGTTCAGGAAAAGACAACAAATTAATAACGTAAACTTACCGTGAAGTTTCACTTAATAGCGGGTGAGTTTTACTGATTATTTATAGCCTAATGATCCTCGATACTCGGTATTCTTTTACGCTTCAGTGTTCTCTAAGTATTTTCTATTAGATTTAATTTTTATTTTATTCTTATCCTCATATACCTATTTTCTATATATACCGCATAAAAAAGACGCCCTAAGGCGTCTTTTTAAATCAAGCTAGAACTTAGAATTGTTCTTCGTTCAATGCTTGAGAGAATGCTTGGTCAACTTCAGAGAAGTCATTTACAAGTTCGTGTTCAGCAGCTTCTGCTTCTTGACGACGACGTTCTAAATGGTATGCAAGACCTGTACCTGCTGGGATCAAACGACCTACAACAACGTTTTCTTTCAGACCACGTAAATCATCTTCTTTACCTGTTACAGCAGCTTCAGTTAACACACGAGTTGTTTCCTGGAACGATGCAGCAGAGATGAACGAGTCAGTAGAAAGCGATGCTTTGGTAATACCCATCAATTGACGTTCAAATTTCGCAGGGAATTTGTTTTGCGCCAATACAGCACGGTTTTCTTGAACCACGCGGATATAATCCACTTGTTCGCCTTTGATGAAGCTAGAATCACCACCATCAGTGATTTCAACTTTACGCAACATTTGACGTACGATGACTTCAATGTGCTTATCGTTGATTTTTACACCTTGTAAGCGGTAAACGTCTTGTACTTCGTTCACGATGTAGTTGGTTAACGCAACTTCACCTTTCAAGCGCAAGATGTCATGTGGGTTTTGTGGACCATCAGAAATGGTTTCACCACGGTTCACATGTTCACCTTCAAACACGTTGATCGTACGCCATTTTGGAATCAATTCTTCGTAAATTTCAGAACCGTCATCCGGAGTAATCACTAAACGGTTCTTACCTTTGGTCTCTTTACCAAAACTTACGATACCTGAAATTTCAGCAAGGATCGCGTGTTCTTTTGGTTTACGTGCTTCGAACAAGTCAGCTACACGTGGAAGACCACCGGTAATATCACGAGTACGTGAAGATTCTTGTGGTACACGACCGATAACGTCACCGACACCGATTGTTTCGCCATCACGAACAGTTACGATCGTATTTTGTGGCAAGAAGTAGAACTGTTCACCGCCATCCGCTGTATCAAGTACGATAGCAGGACGCATATCTTTACCAGATGCAGGACGTGATGTTACAGGCAAGATTTCAATCGTTGTCATACCTGTTGCATCATCAGTTTTCGATGTTGCAGTTACACCATCAGCGATTTGGCTGAAACGTGCTTTACCAGCCACTTCGGTAACGAGTGGATGTGTATGCGGATCCCAAGTTGCAACGATACCGCCGCCTTCTACAGTTTCACCATCTTTAAGCAAGATGTTTGCACCGTAAGGAATCTTATAACGTTCACGTTCACGACCTAAATCATCCGCAATACCGATTTCACCTGAACGTGAAACAGATACCAAGTGACCTTTGGCATGTTGAACAGTTTTTACGTTATGGAAACGAACTGTACCTTTGTTACGTACTTGTACGCTGTTTGCAGCAGAAGTTCGGCTCGCAGCACCACCCACGTGGAATGTACGCATGGTTAACTGTGTACCTGGCTCACCAATTGATTGAGCAGCCATTACACCAACAGATTCACCTGGGTTCACCTGATGACCACGTGCTAGGTCACGACCATAACATTTCGCACAAACACCGAAAGTCGATTCACAGCTTACAACTGAACGTACTTTAACTTCATCGATACCTGCATCTTCTAAGAATGCTGCAAGTTTTTCATCGATCAATGTATTACGTGGAAGTAAAACTTCTTCTGTACCCGGTTTTTTCACATCAAGTGCAGTTACACGACCCAATACACGAGCGCTTAACGGCTCGATTACGTCACCACCTTGAATGAATGGAGTCATTACAAGACCATCATTTGTTCCGCAATCAGGTTCTGTGATCACTAAGTCTTGAGCAACGTCTACAAGACGACGTGTCAAATAACCAGAGTTCGCAGTTTTAAGTGCTGTATCGGCCAAACCTTTACGTGCACCGTGAGTTGAAATAAAGTACTGAAGTACTGTCAAACCTTCACGGAAGTTTGCTTTAATCGGAGTTTCAATGATCGAACCATCTGGTTTCGCCATCAAACCACGCATACCAGCAAGCTGACGAATCTGCGCCGCACTACCACGGGCACCAGAGTCAGACATCATATAGATGCTGTTGAATGATTTTTGTTTCTCGTCTTCACCCTGTTTGTTTTTAACAGTTGTGAAAGACAAGTTGTCCATCATCGCTTTCGCTACTTGGTCGTTTGTACGCGCCCAAATATCGACAACTTTGTTATAACGTTCACCAGCAGTTACGAAACCTTGTTCGAACTGTTGTTCGATTTCACGAACTTCAGTTTCTGCTTTTTCAATGATGGTATGTTTTTGAGGTGGAATGAGCATGTCTTCCATACCTACAGAAACACCTGAGCGAGTCGCTTGACGGAAGCCCAAATACATCAATTGGTCAGCGAAGATAACAGTATCTTTAAGACCGAGTTTACGGTAACAAGCATTGATCAATTTAGAGATGTTCTTTTTAGTCATCTCGATGTTGATTTGTTGGAAATCCATACCTTCAGGTACAACTTCCCAAAGCAAACAACGGCCTGGAGTCGTATCTACAACAATTGTTTGTTGTTCACGTTCACCATTTTCATTGATCACTGTTTGGTGTACACGCGCTTTAACGCGAGCGTGTAAATCAACTTGACCTGTTGCAAGCGCACGGTTTACTTCGTCAGTATCCGCAAACACCATGCCTTCACCTTTGGCATTTATCGCATCACGAGTGATGTAATAAAGACCCAAGACAACGTCCTGAGAAGGAACGATGATTGGCTCACCATTTGCAGGTGACAAGATGTTATTGGTTGACATCATTAACGCACGAGCTTCTAACTGAGCTTCAAGTGTTAATGGTACGTGTACCGCCATTTGGTCACCATCGAAGTCGGCGTTAAACGCAGCACAAACGAGTGGGTGAAGACGGATCGCTTTACCTTCAATCAAAATAGGTTCAAATGCTTGAAGACCTAAACGGTGAAGTGTTGGCGCACGGTTCAACATCACTGGATGTTGACGAATCACAGATGCCAAAACGTCCCAAACTTCTGGAGTTTCGCGCTCAACCATTTTCTTCGCAGCTTTAATGGTTGTTGCTTGGCCTGAAGCTTGTAGTTTTGCAAAGATAAATGGTTTGAATAACTCAAGCGCCATTTTCTTAGGAAGACCACATTGGTGTAAACGTAATGTAGGACCTACGGTAATCACCGAACGACCAGAATAGTCAACACGTTTACCCAACAAGTTTTGACGGAAACGACCTTGTTTACCTTTGATCATATCTGCCAAAGATTTAAGAGGACGTTTGTTCGAACCTGTAATTGCACGACCACGACGACCGTTATCTAACAATGCATCAACAGACTCTTGTAACATACGTTTTTCGTTACGTACGATAATATCTGGCGCTGCAAGGTCTAATAGACGTTTCAAACGGTTGTTACGGTTGATCACACGACGGTAAAGATCGTTCAAGTCAGAAGTCGCAAAACGACCACCTTCTAGAGGAACCAATGGACGAAGATCTGGTGGAAGTACTGGAAGTACATTCATCACCATCCATTCTGGTTTGTTGTTCGACTCTTTGAACGCTTCCATCAACTTCAAACGTTTAGATGCTTTTTTAAGCTTAGTTTCTGAAGTTGTTTGAGGAATTTCTTCACGTAAACGAGAAATTTCAGCTTCAAGATCGATGTCTTTCAACAAATCTTGAACTGCTTCAGCACCCATTTTCGCGCTAAATTCGTCACCGTGTTCTTCTAAAGCTGTGAAGTATTCTTCATCATTTAGAAGTTGGTATTTCTCAAGCGGAGTCATACCAGGATCAGTAACAACATAAGATTCGAAATACAATACGCGTTCAATATCACGCAAAGTCATATCAAGTAATAAACCGATACGGCTAGGAAGTGATTTCAAGAACCAAATATGTGCAACTGGAGATGCAAGCTCGATGTGACCCATACGCTCACGACGAACTTTTGCAGTTGTTACTTCAACGCCACATTTTTCACAAATGACGCCTTTGTATTTCATACGCTTGTATTTACCACACAAGCATTCGTAATCTTTTACTGGACCAAAGATTTTGGCACAGAATAAACCATCACGTTCTGGTTTAAACGTACGATAGTTAATTGTCTCAGGCTTTTTAACTTCACCGTGAGACCATGACTTAATCATTTCTGGTGACGCAAGACCAATACGGATACGGTCAAATTCAACTGGTGCATGACCATCTGAATCCGTCTTTTTGCGCATGATATCGAGCAAGTCTTTCAATTTTTTTCTCCGTGCGTCGAGGAGATTTTCACTTCTCGACTGGGTCACAAATATTGTTTTTTAACTGAGAATCCTCCCTCAATCCCTCCTTTAATAAAGGAGGGAGGTTGCAACTATTTAAGTGCTGGACCTCCCCCTTTTCAAAGGGGGTTGGGGGGATTAATGGTTAATTAGTCACCATTTTTCAGTTCAATGTTGATACCTAAAGAACGGATCTCTTTGGTCAATACGTTGAACGATTCAGGCATACCCGGATCCATATAATGGTTGCCATCTACAATGTTTTTGTAGACACGTGTACGACCTTCAACGTCATCCGACTTAACTGTAAGCATTTCTTGTAGTGTGTAAGCCGCACCGTATGCTTCAAGTGCCCAGACTTCCATCTCACCGAAACGCTGACCACCGAATTGTGCTTTACCACCAAGCGGTTGTTGTGTCACTAATGAGTAAGAACCAGTAGAACGTGCATGCATCTTGTCATCAACCAAGTGGTTAAGTTTCAACATGTACATATAACCAACGGTTACAGGACGGTCAAAACGCTCACCTGTACGTCCGTCATACAATACTGTTTGACCAGAACGTGGAAGTTCAGCAAGTTCAAGAAGCTCTTTAATTTGACCTTCTTCAGCACCATCAAATACTGGAGTTGCTAAAGGAACACCTTTACGTAAATTACCTGAAAGAACAAGGATTTCTTCATCAGTTAAGCTATCAAGATCTTCTTGCTCGCCACCAACTTTGTTATAAATCTTGTCCAAGAACACACGAAGTTCAGCAATCGTACGTTGCTCTTTGAGCATCTTATCGATTTGCTCACCAAGACCTTTGGCAGCTAAACCTAAATGTGTTTCAAGAATCTGACCCACGTTCATACGTGACGGTACACCCAGTGGGTTAAGTACTACGTCAACAGGAACACCGTTGATGTCATGCGGCATATCTTCTACAGGAAGGATGTTTGATACAACACCTTTGTTCCCGTGACGACCCGCCATTTTATCACCCGGTTGGATACGACGTTTAACAGCCAAATACACTTTAACAACTTTCAATACACCAGTTGTAAGCTCATCACCTGTAGAAAGTTTGCGTTTTTTCTCAGCAAATTTCTCATCAATTTCATGGCTCTTTTCTTTCAAGAACACTTGAATTTGAGTTAAACGTTCAGCAATACCTTCATCACTTGGTTGAATTTCAAGAAGATCAACTAGCTCTAAACCAGATAACAATTCTTCAGAAAGTTTGTCACCACGTTTAGTTGAACCACCACCATTTGATTCTTGACCTTTCAACAAGCGAACAATACGTTCACGAGCAGCTTCTTCAAAGATTTTATATTCTTCTTTCAAATCTTTACGGTAAGCATCAAGCTGAGCTTTCTCAATTGCTTGAGCACGTTCATCTTTTTCAATACCATCACGAGTAAAGACTTGAACGTCAATCACTGTACCTTTAGTACCAGATGGAACGCGTAAAGATGAATCTTTAACGTCAGCAGCTTTTTCACCGAAGATCGCACGAAGAAGTTTTTCTTCAGGAGTCAACTGAGTTTCACCTTTAGGCGTTACTTTACCTACAAGAATGTCACCAGCAGTTACTTCAGCACCGATATAAACGATACCTGACTCATCAAGTTTAGACAGCGCAGCTTCACCAACGTTAGGAATATCTGCAGTGATTTCTTCTGCACCTAACTTAGTATCACGAGCTACACATGACAATTCTTGAATGTGAATAGAAGTCAAACGATCTTCTTGAAGAACACGTTCAGATAATAAAATCGAGTCTTCGTAGTTATAACCGTTCCAAGTCATGAACGCTACGCGCATGTTCTGACCAAGAGCAAGTTCACCACCGTCTGTAGATGGACCATCAGCCAATACATCACCGCGACCTACTTTATCACCCAAGCTCACGAGAACTTTTTGGTTGATACAAGTATTTTGGTTCGAACGGGTATATTTGATGAGGTTGTAGATATCTACACCAGCTTCACCAGCAATCATTTCATCTTCGTTAACACGAATCACAACACGTGAAGCGTCAACAAATTCGATCATACCGCCACGTTTCGCGATCACACATACACCTGAGTCACGCGCTACGTTTGCTTCCATACCTGTACCAACAAGTGGTTTGTCAGCAAGCAATGTAGGAACAGCCTGACGTTGCATGTTTGAACCCATCAATGCACGGTTGGCATCATCGTGTTCAAGGAACGGAATCAATGATGCAGCTACAGATACAACCTGTTGAGCTGATACATCCATATGCGTCACTTTTTCAGGAGGCATACGAACGAATTCACCTTGATGACGTACAGAAACGAATTCTTCAGTTAAGTTATTATCGCCATCTACACTAGAATCGGCCTGTGCAATAACAGTACCTACTTCTTCAATAGCAGATAAATACTCAACATCTTCAGTTACACGACCATCAACAACTTTACGGTATGGAGTTTCCAAGAAACCGAAGTTATTACATTTTGCATAAACAGAAAGCGAGTTGATCAAACCAATGTTTGGACCTTCAGGCGTTTCAATAGGACATACACGACCATAGTGAGTTTGATGTACGTCACGTACCTCAAAGCCCGCACGTTCACGAGTCAAACCACCAGGTCCGAGAGCTGATACACGACGTTTGTGTGTGATTTCAGACAATGGGTTGTTTTGGTCCATGAACTGAGACAATTGGCTTGAACCAAAGAATTCTTTGATTGCAGCAGCAACTGGTTTCGCATTGATTAAATCTTGTGGAGACAAGTTATCTGTTTCAGCTTGGCTTAAACGTTCTTTAACAGCACGTTCAACACGAACTAAACCAACACGGAATTGGTTTTCAGTCATTTCACCAACTGAACGTACACGACGGTTACCTAAATGGTCGATATCGTCGACTTCGCCTTTACCGTTACGGATTTCAACGAGAGTTTTTAATACGTCGATAATGTCTTCGTTAGAAAGAATACCTTCAACTTCACGAGACTTCTGATCAGTACCCACTTCGTAAGGACGACCCAAACGACGGTTGAACTTCATACGACCTACAGGAGATAAGTCATAACGTTCAGAAGAGAAGAACAAGTTGTTGAATAAGTTTTCAGCAGCTTCTTTTGTTGGTGGCTCGCCTGGACGCATTACTTTATAGATTTCAACAAGCGCTTCTTCACGGCCTGTTGTAGTATCTGTACGTAATGTATCTGCGATAAATGAACCACGGTCGATATCGTTGGTGAATAGGATATTAAATTGTTTAATACCGCCTTCAGCCAATTTCACCATAATGTCATGACCAAGCACAGTGTTTGCTTGAATCACTTCACCATCTTTCAGTGTGATATCTTCAGCTGTAATACGCTCATATAAATATTCATCAGGAACAGAAAGCTTAGTTAAACCAGAAGCTTCCATTTGACGAACATGACGCGCATTAATACGTTTACCTTGTTCAACAATCACTTTGCCATCAGCATCAGTAATGTCGAATTGAGCCATTTCGCCACGCAGACGTTCAGGCACAAGGTCAATTTGGTAGCTACCCATATCTAGATATACAGGAACTTTCTCATAGAACATTTCTAAGATTTGTTCATTTGTATAATCTAAAGCACGAAGAATAGCAGTTGCTAATAATTTACGACGACGGTCGATACGAACATAAACTAAATCTTTCGCATCAAACTCAAAGTCCAACCATGAACCACGGTAAGGAATGATACGTGCAGAATAAAGCACTTTACCACTTGAATGAGTCTTACCTTTATCGTGGTCAAAGAACACACCTGGAGAACGGTGTAATTGAGAAACGATTACACGTTCAGTACCGTTAATAACAAAGGTACCGTTCTCAGTCATGAGTGGCATTTCACCCATGTAAACTTCTTGTTCACGAACGTCTTTGATCGATTTCGTTTCACGATCTTTGATGATCAAACGAATTTTAACGCGCATTGGTGCCGCAAAAGTCGAGCCGCGAAGAATACACTCACGAACATCAAACTCT
This sequence comes from Acinetobacter gerneri DSM 14967 = CIP 107464 = MTCC 9824, assembly GCF_000368565.1. GTDB lineage: Bacteria > Pseudomonadota > Gammaproteobacteria > Pseudomonadales > Moraxellaceae > Acinetobacter > Acinetobacter gerneri. The sequence continues at coordinate 447,982 of NZ_KB849545.1, forward strand.
GGTTTACCAAGGCTATACTCAACGAATTCTAAAGCAGCATTGCCAGAATAACTTTCAATTGGAAAAACTGAACGAAATGCGGCTTGGAGACCGATATCTTCGCGGTTTTTTGGTGTTTTGCCATCTTGAAGGAAGGTTCTGTACGAGTCGACTTGAATCGCGAGCAAGTACGGAGCTTCCATTACTTCGGGCAATTTACCAAAATTCTTACGGATCCGTTTCTTTTCGGTATATGAGTATGCCATCTGGAGTCCTCGGAAAGTAATACCAAGCCCGCCTGCAGAACGAACTTAGAAGGAATTACGCAGGTCGATATGACCACCACCTTTATACAAATGCTGCAATTTTCAGTGGTATAAAACGCTTAACAATATTTTTAAAATGGAAAAATATTGGTAAGCGTTTGAATTTGTATATTTATTTTTAAAATTGATGATTATTCTATCGATCAATCTAAAAATCGAGCCGATTATTGTAACGCAAAAAGGCTGATGACCCAAGAGCCATCAGCCGTTTTTTGGAGCCGATTACAAAAAATCGACTCCATAAAGCGATTACTTAAGTTTAACTTCAGCACCAGCTTCTTCAAGTTTTTTCTTAAGTTCTTCAGCTTCTTCTTTAGTAACGCCTTCTTTAATTGCAGAAGGAGCGCCTTCAACAAGATCTTTAGCTTCTTTAAGACCAAGACCAGTTGCTTCACGAACAGCTTTAATTACAGCTACTTTGTTAGCACCGAAGCTAGCAAGTTCAACAGTAAATTCTGTTTGTTCTTCAGCAGCAGCAGCACCAGCAGCAGGGCCAGCAGCAACAGCTACAGCAGCAGCAGATACGTTGAATTTTTCTTCGAATGCAGAAATAAGTTCTACAAGTTCAAGAACAGTTTTTTCAGAAACTGCGTTTAAGATTTCTTCGTTAGTTAAAGCCATGAGAATAACTCCAAATGGATATTGAATGGTGTGTAAAAAGTTTTAAGCTTATGCAGCTTCTTGCTCGTTTTTCTCTTTGAGTGCTGTAATAAGGCGACCCAATTTCGAAATAGGAGCTTGAAGAACATTGGCAAGCATAGTGAGTGCTTTTTCTTGGTTCGGAAGGTTTGCAATAACGCTAACTTCAGCACCTTGATAAACTTTGCCGTCAAATGCAGCAGCTTTTAATTCAAATGCTTTGTTAGTTTTAGCAAAATCTTCGAACAAACGAGCTGCAGCGCCCATGTCGTCTTCAGAAGTTGAAAAACCAAGAATAGTTGGACCAACAAGGTTTTCATCTAAGATGCTAAATTGAGTACCTTCAAAAGCACGTTTAGCTAGAGTGTTACGTACGATACGTGTTTTAACACCTAGTTTACGAGCTTCTACACGTAGTGTAGTAAGTTGCTCAACTGTTAAACCTTGATAGTCAGCAACAACAGCAGCAAACGCGCTAGAAGCAACTTCATTTACTTCTGCAACGATTTGTTTTTTGTCTTCGATAAGAAGAGCCATCGTAAAACCTCCTAGCGGTGATTTATGCATCGACTGGATGCACTCCCAATTCGTAAGTTCTTTCAAACTTACACGCGGAGGTCGAATAAATCACACCACCGCGTCTACTCAGACTGGAATATTAAGAAGATCATCTAAAAAGACTTCACTTCGCCTGAGGTCTTTGACGCTGATAAATTTACATTTATCAATTCAAAGTCCGCCTGAATAGCCCCTTCTCCCTCTGGGAGAAGGTTGGGATGAGGGTTTAAGACCTCTCCCTAGCCCTCCCCTCAAAGGAGAGGGAACTTTTCAGGACTTTAAAATTCTTTCAGTTCTAAATAAAAATTATTTAGAAACGTTGTTTACATCAATAACAAGACCAGGACCCATAGTTGAGCTCAAAGTGATCTTTTGGATGTAGATACCTTTAGAAGTAGCAGGTTTTGCTTTCTTAAGGTCAGCGATAAGTGCTTCAACGTTTTGACGAACAGCTTCTTGAGTAAACCCAACTTGACCGATCGCAGCATGGATAATACCAGCTTTGTCTACACGGTAACGTGCTTGACCAGCTTTTGCATTTTTAACTGCAGTAGCTACGTCAGGAGTTACAGTACCCACTTTAGGGTTTGGCATTAAGCCACGTGGACCAAGGATAGTACCCAATTTACCAACAACGCGCATTGCATCAGGAGCAGCAATGACTACGTCGAAATCAAGGTTACCTTGTTGAATGCTTTCAGCAAGATCGTCGAAACCTACGATGTCTGCGCCTTCAGCTTTAGCAGCTTCAGCAGCAGCACCTTGAGCAAATACTGCTACACGTACAGTTTTACCAGTACCTGCAGGAAGAGTAGTTGCACCACGTACTACTTGGTCAGATTTACGAGGATCAACACCTAGATTTACTGCAACATCCAAAGATTCTTTGAATTTAGCAGCAGGAAGGCTGTTAAGAACTTGAACCGCTTCATCCAAAGTGTAAACTTTGTTTGCTTCAATAGCAGCAGCAATGGCTTTTTGACGTTTAGTTAACTTTGCCATGTCTTATAGCTCCACTTCCAAGCCCATAGAACGTGCAGAACCAGCGATGGTACGTACACGTGCGTCTAAATCAGCACCAGTTAAATCTGGTTCTTTAGTAGTCGCAATTTCTTCTAATTGAGCACGAGTCAACTTACCAACTTTAGTTTTGTTAGGTACAGCTGAACCCTTTTGGATACCAGCAGCTTTCTTAAGAAGAATAGCAGCAGGTGGAGTTTTCATGATAAATGTGAACGACTTATCGTTGTACACAGTGATCACGACAGGAATTGGAAGACCCGCTTCAACTTTTTGTGTAGCAGCATTGAATTCTTTACAGAATGCCATGATGTTTACACCACGTTGACCTAATGCAGGACCAATTGGTGGAGATGGATTTGCTTTACCAGCTGGAACTTGCAGCTTGATATAGCCGTCAATCTTCTTAGCCATTTTAAAATTACCTCTGGGTACAAACGCCGTTAAGCTCCCCAACATCGTTCACATAACAACAACGAGTTGCCATTATAATAACAATGCCCGATTAAATCGGGCGCTTTTCAACCAACTAAAATTAGTCTGTTTTTTCGACTTGGCGAAATTCCAGCTCAACCTGAGTTGGTCGATTAAATACATTAATCGTCAACGTTAAACGTGACTTATCGTAAATAACTTCTTCCACCACACCTTTAAAGTCTGTGAATGGGCCGTCAATTACAAGTAATTCTTCACCAGGTTCAAACATCGTCTTAGGACGAGGTGCTTCACCTTTGTTGTGTACACGAGCAAGAATCGCATCAGCTTCTTTTTGCGTAATAGGAGCAGGTTTTTCTGCTGTACCACCGATGAAACCTAATACTTTTGGACATTCTTTAACAATGTGCCAAGTTTCATCATTCATTTCCATTTCAACTAATACATAGCCTGGAAAGAATTTACGCTCTGATTTACGTTTCTTACCATCCTTCATTTCAACTACTTCTTCAGTAGGAACAAGGACTTCACCAAAACTATCAGCAACGGCGCTACGCTGGATTCGATCATTAAGTGAACGCATCACTTGTTTTTCATAACCAGAATAGGCATGAATAATGTACCAACGTTTCATAGCTCTCTTACCCGATAATAAACTTCATAAACCAACTGATGATATAGTCAAAGCACCACAAAATAATTGAGGTCACAATCACTACCAGTAAAACCTGCCATGAAGTGGTTACTGTTTCATGTTTCGTTGGCCAAGTCACTCGACGCAATTCAATACGCGAATCTTTAAGCAAACGAACAAAGCCTTTGCCTTGATGGGTGGCGTATAATAAACCTAAAGCCACTACGATACAAGCGATAATTACGCCTACACGTACCCAAATGCTATTTGCAGGTGGCCAATACGCTGGTAAATATTGATTTACCATCAATGCACCAACAAATAAAATCAAGGCAATGATCCATAGTAAATAGTCTAGCGGTGAGCTAGATTTCACTACTTCTTCAGAATAATTTCTTTGTGGAATAGGCGCTTCGCTCAATGCGTCACGCGATTTATCATTCGACATTTTTTTACTCGTCGTAGTATTCGCGACTTATTATATGACAAATTAATCAGCATTAAGCTTTTTATTTAAAATAATTTGGCAGGTCAGGAGGGACTCGAACCCCCAACATTCGGTTTTGGAGACCGACGCTCTACCAATTGAACTACTGACCTATAACGAAACTGAGAGCCGAAACCCTCAGTTCAATGTTACAGCAGTGATTATGCAGTTACTTTCGCAACAACACCAGCACCTACTGTACGACCACCTTCACGGATTGCAAAGCGTAAGCCTGCATCCATTGCGATTGGGTGGATCAATTCTACTGACATTTCTACGTTGTCACCAGGCATAACCATTTCAACGCCTTCTTTAAGAGCGATCGCGCCAGTTACGTCAGTTGTACGGAAGTAGAACTGTGGACGGTAACCGTTAAGGAATGGAGTATGACGACCACCTTCTTCTTTAGAAAGAACGTATACTTCTGCGTCAAATTTAGTATGTGGTTTGATTGTACCTGGTTTAGCAAGTACTTGACCACGTTGAACGTCTTCACGTTTAGTACCACGAAGAAGAACACCACAGTTCTCGCCCGCACGACCTTCGTCAAGAAGTTTACGGAACATTTCTACGCCAGTTACAGTTGTTTTAACTGTATCTTTAATACCAACGATTTCAACTTCTTCGCCAACTTTAACGATACCTGATTCAACACGGCCAGTTACAACTGTACCACGACCAGAGATAGAGAATACGTCTTCGATTGGCATCAAGAATGCTTTATCGATAGCACGTTCTGGTTCAGGGATATAAGAGTCAAGCGCTTCAACAAGAGCAAGAACTGCAGATTCGCCATACTGACCAGCATCACCATTAAGCGCAGCAAGAGCAGAACCACGGATAACTGGAGTGTCATCGCCTGGGAAGTCATAAGTAGAAAGAAGTTCACGAACTTCCATTTCTACTAATTCAAGTAATTCTTCGTCGTCAACAAGGTCACATTTGTTTAAGAAAACAAGAATGTAAGGTACACCTACTTGGCGAGAAAGAAGGATGTGTTCACGAGTTTGTGGCATTGGACCATCAGTCGCAGCACATACAAGGATCGCACCGTCCATTTGAGCAGCACCAGTGATCATATTTTTAACATAATCGGCGTGTCCTGGGCAGTCTACGTGAGCGTAGTGACGAGTTGGAGAATCGTATTCTACGTGTGAAGTATTAATTGTAATACCACGTGCTTTTTCTTCTGGCGCAGAGTCGATTGCTGCGTAATCTTTAGCTTCACCGCCGTAAGTTTTTGCACAGATCGTTGCAATAGCAGCAGTAAGAGTTGTTTTACCATGGTCAACGTGACCGATTGTGCCCACGTTTACGTGTGGCTTATTACGTTCAAACTTAGCCTTAGCCATTTGATATTCCTCGTTTACGTCGAACCCAACTCTGAGACGACCTCCACGAGAGCGCAACTCAGCATCGACATACCGTCTAAAAAATTAGACACCTAATACTTGAAAAGCAGACTAATTAGCCTGCTTTTGAAAACTTTTTGTAGAATAATCTACTAAACTTTAATATCTGGAGCTCTTATCGAGATTTGAACTCGAGACCTCTCCCTTACCAAGGGAGTGCTCTACCACTGAGCTATAAGAGCGACTTACTTCGATGGAGCGGGAGACGAGGGTCGAACTCGCGACATGTAGCTTGGAAGGCTACCGCTCTACCAACTGAGCTACTCCCGCATTGCTGGTAATGTTACCGCTTTCGAAGTTAATGGTGGTGGGAGAAGGATTCGAACCTTCGAAACTTACGTGGCAGAGTTACAGTCTGCTCCCTTTGACCGCTCGGGAATCCCACCTTATCACACTTAACTTTCAGTGCCGTTCTTTTACTACTTTCATACTAACTTAAGATGGTGCCGGCACACGGATTCGAACTGTGGACCTACTGATTACAAGTCAGTTGCTCTACCAACTGAGCTATGCCGGCGTTTCTTTTGTTTCGTACGTTTCGTATCGGAACGGTGTGCAGTTTAGCAAAACTTTCAGATCGTGCAAGTATTTTTTTCAAAAAAAACGTCAAAAACTCATAAAATCAAACCATTTGATGATAATTCAACCGCTTTGATCACTGCGCGAGCTTTTATTTGGGTTTCATTCCACTCAGATTCGGGATTTGAGTCCGAAACAAGACCTGCTCCAGCTTGCACATAAACCTTATTTTCACGAATAACGCATGTTCGAATAGCAATTGACATGTCCATTTCACCCTGCCAACCCAAATATCCGATTGCACCACCAAATAATCCGCGTTTTACAGGCTCAACTTCGTCAATAATTTCCATTGCACGAATTTTTGGAGCACCAGAAAGTGTTCCTGCGGGGAATGTTGCTTTAAAAACATCCAAAGCATCAACATCATCACGAACCTCACCCTGCACATTGGACACAATATGCATGACATGCGAATATCGTTCGATCACCATTTGATCAGTAACCTGTACTTTTCCTATTTTTGAGACACGACCAACATCATTTCGCCCCAAATCGATCAACATTAAATGTTCTGCAATTTCTTTTTCATCAGAAAGCAAATCTTTTTCTAGTGCCAAATCTTCTTCTTTGGTTTTGCCGCGTGGTCGTGTACCTGCCAATGGACGTACAGTTGCAATTCCATTTTCCAGACGAGATAAAATCTCAGGCGATGAACCCACCACATAAAATGGCTTGTTGTCTTCTAAGGTCTGCCCTTGCACTAAAAATAAATAAGGCGAAGGGTTTAAATGACGCAATGCACGATAAACCTGCAAAGGCTCACCATCAAAATCCGAAACCATTCGATGCCCCGGCACAACTTGCATCACATCGCCCGCTCGAATGTATTCTTTGACCTTTTCCACACTTTCAATAAATTTATCGTGGCCTGTAATCGACTCAAAATGCGGTGCTGTGTGTTTTTTTGCTTGTAGGCTAATCGGTGTTGCCAAAATGCGTTCTAGCTCATCTAGTGCTGTTTGTGCATTGTGATAAGCATTTTCATCATTCACATCTGCGTGAACGATCAAAAATAAGGTATCTTTTAAATTATCAAAAACAATGACTGTTTTAGACAACATCATCCATAAGTCAGGAAGCCCCACTGGATCAGCTTCAGGCACGTTATTTAAGCGCGGTTCGATATAGCGCACAGCATCATAGCCAAAATAGCCAACCAGCCCTCCCGTAAAGTTAGGAAGCTCTGGTAACTCTTTTGAGCTTGGCACACGATACTGCGCTTGAAAATCACGAATATATTGAAATGGGTCACTACATGGCTGTGATGAAATCTGACCTTTAACATCTTGAATAGTCAGCATGCCTCCATTGCATGAAAAAACAGTCGATTCACCTAGACCAATAATCGAATAACGTGCCCAGTTTTCACCGCCTTCGACAGATTCAAATAAATAAGCTTGTTTATGATCTTTTAAACGAGCAAATACAGACAATGGTGTATCTGTATCCGCTAGGCGCTGGCGATAAACTGGAATTAGGTTGTAACCGCTTGCTTTGAGTTGTTCAAATTGAGTTTGTGTCGTCATTTGGAAATTCTCTCATTTTCGATAGATAGGGGCTTTTGCTGTGTACTGACTTAGCGTCGCCATCGAAAAATAACCATTTGATTCATTCCTATGTCCTTAGATGTGCACTTCAATTTTTAACAATTTGCTTAATGCTTTATTCATTCAAATCAATAAAGCATCACAAGCTGATCAATCCAATAATTCTCTCAAATCATCCACGATAAGTTGTGGATTGCAATTGCGTATATCTTCCCCATGATTATAGCCATAGCTCACCACAATACAATCGACATCCGCACGGCGTGATGCTTCAACATCATTACTCGAATCACCGATCATCAACGCTTGATCTTTGGTTGATTGGAAATGATCAACGCAATAATTCAACTGTATTGGATCTGGTTTACGCGCTTCAAAACGATCACCACCAATGACATCGGCAAAATAATGATCCATATCTAATTCTTGTAAAATCTTACGTGCTGGCTCTTCTGGCTTATTAGTTACACAGATGAGTTTTTTATTGTTTTTAATGCCCCATTCTAAAAATGGCAAAATACCTTTGAAAGGACGAGTATCTACGCAAGGTTCAGCATTATAAATTTCTAAAAATGTATCCAAAAGTTGCTGATTCAATGCAGGATCGACTTCACCTTTTAGATATTGCAATGTGCTTTGGCAAAATAATGACGTTCCTTTACCAATCCAAACACGCACCTGCTCCTCAGTAACCGTCGGTAGATTGAGGCGTTGTAGGCTCAAATTCATCGCACGATATAAATCATAGGCTGAGTCCACCAAGGTTCCATCCAAGTCAAACATGATGAGTTCTCTTTGATCCAATTTTGCAATGCTCATGATTTACACCTAACTGATTTTCAATTTAAAACGTTCATAAAACGATGAAACAGATCTCTTTATACAGCATAAAAACAACAAAGGCATGCGATTGCATGCCCTTTCATTGAAAATGATCCACGGGCTATTTAAAGAATAGCCACGCAATCACTGCCAAAATCACTAAAATAACAATTGTCACCAAACCTAAAGACGCATTTTTTCGCTCTTGAGTTTGTTGCTCAGCAACTGTTTCCGGCTCTGGAATCGCGACTGGTTTTGGCTCTGGAGCCACTGCATGCACATCCACACCCTCTGGAATTGGGGCTGGTTTCGGCACAGATACTTTTTGCGGCATACCATTTGCATCAACAGAAGCACCATTTGAGCGCTCAGTTAAACTAGGCATCCCTTGCTCACTCATTTGTTGAGCTGCGGTTGGTTCTTGTTGTGGCTGAACAGTTTCTTCTGTATTTTCAGTCGAAGTTACTTCCGCAGTTGCCACAGCTTCCGCAGGTTGATGAACTTCAGTTGCTGTTTGCACGACTGGCTCATCTGTCACTTCAACTGGTGCAACAGTTTGCACTTCGTCTTCTTCTACTACAGGAGCTAGGACTGAAAATTTCAAACTCGCAAATTGCACGATATCTTGATCTTTCAACAAAGTTTCGTGATCAATACGAATATCATTAACAAATGTGCCATTGGAAGAACCCAAGTCTTGTACCCAAAGTGCATCCTCTTTAAGCAAAAATGCAGCATGGCGACGAGAGATTTCAGCCGATTGCAAAACCAAATCAGCATCCTGACTACGGCCAACCAACATATCTTTGACGACGTCAACTTCTTGACCTGTTAGCTCACCTGTAATTGCTTGTAATTTCCAAGTCATAAATACATTTCTCTTTGTGAGTTTTTAGCCATCATAACATGACTTTTTTTAGTTTATACAAGCAGAATTTAGTTCACCGTTCTAATCGTGGTTGTCGAAACCGTATTTTTAGTACGCTCCACGGTCTGTTTCGGTAAAGCTGGTTGTTCTGCTTCAGGCTCTATCGCATAGGTCTGTGTTTTAGGCTCTACTGCTACAGGTGTTGCATTATTTACACGGGTTGCACCACCTGATGGAACAGCCTGATAATTTGGTGCAACTTGAGGATCTCTTTTCAAAGGAGATGTAATCGGTAAGCGCTGCTGATAGATGTCATCCATACTTTCAGGCAATTTGGCAAAATTACCCTCTTTATCCATCGCAAGCTGTAGACTATACAACTGATCATATTTACTTTGAGAAATACGACGAGCATCAGCATCATTAGAAATAATGGTTGGATGAATGAAGACCAAAAGGTTGCGCTTTTCACCATCACTCGCATCTGCTCTAAACAAACGCCCCAAACCAGGAATTGCACCTAAAAAAGGTACAGATTGGCGGCTTGTTTGTTTATCATCTTTAATCAAGCCACCAAGAACAATGGTTTGTCCTTGATCTGCCAATACAGATGTTTTAATAGCACGTTTATTAGTGACCAAATCAGTCGCCTGACCTTTGCTTTTTTCAACATCAGAAACTTCTTGTTGAACCTCTAAACGGACAGTACCACCCTCTCCAATATGCGGAATAACTTTTAGCGTTACCCCGACATCTTTACGTTCTACCGTCGTATAAGGGTTAACACCCGTAGAACTAGAGGTCACAGAACCCGTGATAAATGGTACGTTTTGCCCCACAACAATATAAGCTTCTTCATTGTCCATCGTCACAATCGAAGGGCTTGAGAGTAGATTTGAATTACCTTTACTTTTCAATGCCTGAATCAGTGCACCATATAACTCACGCGATCCATCTGCATTGGTTTTATATTTACCTAAAGCAAGTAGACCACCTGCTCCCTGATTTGTATTAGATGTTAAAGCTGATCCTGCACCAGCTGCACCACTCGATAAATATCCACCGAGCAATCCTGCCAAACTCGAACCAACATTGGTGAAGTTCAACAAACCAACACCCGTACTCATATCACCCATAGCCCATTGCACACCGAGCTGATCCACATCAGTCCCAACCACTTCAATAATCGCCGCTTCAATCAAGACTTGTTGACGACGCACATCAAGTTGTTGGATTGCCGAGTCGATTTCACGCATCAACTGTGGTTCTGCTTTGACCACCAAAGAGTTTTGACTTTCATCCGCAATGATACTGACACCATTTGCATTAAATGAACTGATATTATTTTGATTTGAACTATTTGAATTGCTATTTAAATTAATCGTTGGCGTGGACGAGCCCGAACTGCTCGAAGAGTTTGAATTATTGATTAAGTTATTGATCGAGTTATTACTCGAATTATTTGAGTCACTTGAGGAAGAATTATTGTTGTTGCCACTTGAGTTATTTGATTGCCCTGATACTAAACCTTGTAAAATTTGCGATAAATTTTTAGCGCTTGCATATTTCAAACGATAAACCTTTAAACCACCCAAACGATCTGCCGATGGTACATCCAACATTTCAATGGTTTGGCGAATACGTTTACGAGAAGTTGGATCACCTTTGATCAAAATACGGTTGGTACGTGCATCTGCAATGATTCGCACACGTGAACCTGCCAAATCTTTAGAGCTGCCTGTTGCACTCATCACTTCCAGTTGCTTGATAATTTCTTCAGCTTGGCTCGATTGTAATGGTACAGCCTCGATATCATTTTGCCCTGTGCCATCCAAATTACGGATAATCGTTTCAAGCTGATAAATATTGGCTGCCCGATCTGACACGATCAGCGCATTGGTGCCTTGTATCGCTGCCATGTGTGCAAATTGTGGCATCAATGGACGTAAGGCAGGAATCAAATCATTTGGATTGGTATTTTCAAGCCAAATTACCCGTGTTACAACTTGATCACCAGATGCTTTATGTCTTGAATCATAAGGCACACCGGCATTTTTCACATTGCTATCAGGCACTAGGCGAATGGTATTTCCTGACGGAATCGCAACTACGCCATTGACATTCAAAACCCCTAAAAATAAGTCATATACTTCATTACGATTTAAAGGTTTATTTGAAATAACCGTGACATTGCCACGTACTCGTGGATCAACAGCAAAATTTTTACCAGTAATATCGGCAACTTCATTAATAAACGCAGTTAAATCAGCATCACGCAAATTAATTCGCCAAGTTTGAGCATCGGCTACACTGCTGATTGACATCATCAGCGGTGCTGCTGCAACGAGTGCCCAAAGTGGACGATTGTGATTCAAAAAAGCCATAATTTATTGTCTTTCCTAACTCTTTTAGTGATTTTTATCACTTACAAACTTTGCTGAATGGTCATCACCTGATCACCACGCTTAATTTCTATTTTCACTTTTCCATCGCGTTTCGCTTGTTCTAGCAGTTGTACATCTGTTTGTCCTTGACCTACAGCCTGTCCATTTAGAGAAATAATGCGATCACCCGATCTCAAGCCTAATTTATTTTTCAATGCTGCCGGTGTATTGTCTGTAACTTCATAACCTTGACCACCGCCAGTACTCACGCCCATATTTTTAAGATATTCATCTCGATCCGTTTGTAAACTTTGGATCGCATGACCAATCGCATTTTGACTATTGTTTGGGTTAACATTGGATGCTTCTGATTGAGGTAAAACTGGAGCGTTGGCTGTTGAATTTGGATCAGCCAAGTTTTGATTTAAAGTTGCAAGCCCTGCAAACTTCAACTCTTTCACCGCACCAGAGTCAGTTTTTAAAATGACTTTATCCCAATACACTTCAGACAAATGATATGGCGAATCATCCAACTTTTGTCCCACAACAAAACGATCAGCCGTCTCATTGACTTTGATGACCGCCGAAGAGTTACGACTTGGCGATGAGATCATCACCCCTTGTAGCTCCAATTTGATATTGTCATTTTCAGCCACCGCACCTTGTTCAGCAAACAGTGAAAATGATGAAATATTTGGAATTTGCGGTTGTTGTGACCCTAGGGCCACTTGGTCAAACTGCATGACCTGTGGCGGTGCTACGACCCACCAAAACATGGATGCCAATTTCCAGCACAATGCCAAAATCAAAATAATCAGTAGCAAAGGTCCCGCTTTATTGAGCTTTTGCCATGAGATATCAGAAAGTTTATCTTTAGAAAAAATATCTTTTAAATTCTTCATTAGAAACCACCCGATAAAAGTGGTTGTCTTGAACTGAGCACATACGTATCCAGTCCAGCTTTACCGTCATAAGAAGGGACATTCATCAAAAATCTTTGTGTCAATTGCACATCAAGCATCATGCCTTGATCGAGCACCAAATTAATCATTTTTTGATTACGCTGATCTTGAATGTCGAAAACTAATCTATCTGATTGATCTTTAATATTTCCAATGAGTGAAGGAATGCTCATACGATCTTGGCGTTGCCCCATGCTAAAGATCAGGTCCCCGCCACCCCATTGCAAAGTACCTTCGCCCGCAGCAAAGCCTTGTTCTTTTTTATAATCAAATGCCACATCTTTGAGCTGAATCGCATTGGCTGGCCACTGCCAATTCACCACAGTTTTCAATGTTTCTGGAGAGATTTGACCTGACATTTTCCGGACAATTACTTTTTTCCCAAATCCATAAGCCATAACACCTTGCAATTGGGTATTACCGCTATGCACATCGATATCTGCACCTAAACGCAATAATGCCAAATCTAGAGGACGAGTCTTCCACGCAACCGTTCCGCGCAACTGACCTTTATGCCAATCCGCCTGACCCTGCCAAATATTACCGCTCACATTTTGTAAAACTTGATTGTCCTTATAAAATTTGGATATCAACCAAGTTGCTGGAATTTGTAAAATTACAAAAATTAAAAATGCAATGACGGCGAAAACCCACCATGTCAATTGTTTCGATTTTTTGTTCATCCAGCCGTTACCAATTCTTTCATTTATTATTCCACGTGAGAACATGCTTATTTTTTTATGAGCGCTTGATTACTTTAAATTCCATTTTCAAACATTCCTAACAGTCATGACAAATCAAAACCGCTCATAGACATTATGCATATATTTCTCTCAACGCCAATTCAATGATATAAAAAAAACCAAGCATTTCTGCTTGGTTTTTAGAATTTTACAAACTGTGAATGACAGTTATGTGAAATTAGATAAGAAAATCATCTAAACTGCCACCTTTTTCAAGTTCAGCAACCAACCAACGAGGTTGTTTACCGCGACCTGTCCAAGTTTCAGAAGGATTGTTTTTGTTGCGGTAACGTGGTTCAACTGCTTTACGCGTAGTTTTCTTACGTTTGTGCGCACCGTATTCAATCAATTGCTCTAAAGACAATCCAACTTTCTCAGCGATTTCAATAATTTTATTATAAGCGTCTTCTAATTCTTGATCTTTTTTAGATTCAATTAATGCTTCAGCTTCAGCAGTTAAGCGTTTTAATTCTTCAACAGAAAGGTTACTAATATCAGGCATCATAAAAACTCCGTAAACGATTAAATAATAATTATCCGAGTAATGATTATTTATACAATAACAATTTCGAGCTAACTACTAATACAGCAGATCATATTCTCTATGAATAGAAATAATCAAGTATTAATATCATTATTAACAATATTAAACATAGATGAGATAACAATATAATTTAAAATTATATTAACTCATGACCAACTTGGAGTTCAGATTGAATTAATTTTTGCTTTATATACTCTGGTATAACCGTCTTTTGCATATTATCTTTATCAACACAAACGATAACTGCATCACCTGTGGCAACTATACTTTGCTGCTCAGTACTGAATAAAATATAGCTCATACGAAAAGCACTATTGCGGATTTCTTCCACTCGCGTATACACATCAATATGATCTGGATAATAAATTGGTTTAATATATTTGCACTGATTTGACGCAACAACAGTCAAAAACTCTTCTTTTAATAATCCCAGTTGAGCAAAATGGAGGATACGAGCGCTTTCCATATAACGATAATAAACGACATTATTGACGTGACCAAAAGCATCCATATCACCCCATGCTACCGCTTGTTTTAATACAACGGGGTATTTTGATAAATCTTCCATAACTTTTACTCTATATTTTAAATTTTAAGTAGTTTGCATCATTTTCGAAAATTGAATTAAGTTGCTGAATTAATTCAGGGTTGCCATTTAAAGTTGATTTAATCCGTAGATAATTCATCAAGTTATTATCAGGATATAATGTGAGTAATTGATTTGCTTCAGATTCTCGCCCTGTCGCATTCAGCACATGCCATTTAGCAAAACTTAAAATTGGGATGTGTTGATACTTAGACTCAAGTATATCAATTTCCTTTTCTACAAGATCATAATCTGGGTTTTGTTTTAATAACTGTTGTTGAAACCACAAATAGAACACATCCTGATCAAATTGTTCATCTAGCAATTGTAGTGACAAATCTTCATGTTGCAAACTCATTTCAGGCAAACGTGCAAGTAATTTCAACCACAGCGTTCTTTCGTTATGACTATAGTTTGGAACAGATTCTGCCAATAAAGCATAGCGTTGTTGTAATAATTGCTTATCCTCTTCTGAAGCATTATTAAACTGTACTAACAATTGTTGCAACCACTGCTCATTACTTTGTACATCCAGATAACCCGCTTGAGTTGAATGTAAATACCCCCACGGAAACTGTATGGCAAATGCACGCCATTGCTGCGCAAGATATTCTTTATAGGCATCTTTAATATCACTTAACCAAGGTGAAAGCTCATGCTGGCTTAAAAACTCCAAATGAGTTAATGCCTGCTCTTGGTCAGCTTCTGCCAAAAATATTTGGATGCGCAATAATTCAGCAAGTTCAAAAGCAGAAGGTGGTGCTTGATTTAATAATGTTAACGCTTCACCATATTTACCTTGATCAAATAATAATTTTGCAGAAATAATTTCATTCAACATGCCTGAATTGGAAAATACTTGTTGAATAAAGCCTTTTTGATCCTGCGCACCTTCAATTAACCACAATATACCGAGCTGTTCATAAGGATGTAGATTTTGAAATTCTGTTACATTTTCAATTTTACGTTTTTTCATTGCAATCGAGCGTTTGATTAACATCCAACCGACTTGCAGGATAAAACTCATTAAAATAATAAAGGCGATCAAAATCCATAAATTGGTTTGAACTTGCCAATTTCGCCATAATAAATATACATAACCCGAACCATAGCCGTAACTAAGCAAACTAAATAGCGCAACAAAAATTAAACTAATAAATAAATATACGAGTAAAATATGTTTCATGGTTTTACTCCTAGCCTAATAATGCAATCGCGTTTAATTTTGGTGTAGGTAAAACCTCTAAGTGACGCAGTTTTTCAATTTTATTTTTTATTCTTTGACTATTGCTATCTGGTAATTGTTTAAATAAATCGATCGCCAAATCCAAGTTATTTTGAAATTCTGTGACTTGACCTTTAAATAATGCGTTCTTTGCCAATAACACACGGAATTGGATTTCTTTTAAAACAACTTTACGATACATCAAATCTACAGGTGCTTCAGAAACAGAATCTATTTGAAACCATTTCTGCCAAAAATGCTTTGTTTCAAGTTTGGCAGGATTTAAGTTTTTGCTCTGGATCTCACGTGTAAGCGCAAGATCAATTTGATTGAGTGTTTCATCAAACATATCTTGTTGCTGTCTCTGAGCCACGACAAACTGTTGGATACTGGCTTTGTCTTTATTAATTGCTTGCAACAAACTATGTTTCAGGGTATCTGCCAAATCATAATGCTCAATATTTTGTTGTAGCTGGCTCATTTTATCCAAAGCTAAAACATATTGTTGCTGCGATATGGCAAATTGAATTAAGTCTAATTGCTGGCGAACCAAAACAGTCGGTGTAATCAGAATTGCTTTTTGTTGCGAGCCATTTAATTGTTGAGTATTTTGTTGTTGAGTATTTTTCTCAGTGTTTTTAGTTTCTTGTTTTGGCTGATCCGTAACGATTGCTCGTTGTAATGCCACGATTTTATCATTCAAATTGGCATTGTTTTGTTCACTTTGATGCAAATCATTTTGCAAGCTTTCCAAGCTTTTGGAAGTTTGATTATTATCAAAGCTAAGCTTTACCATCCAAAGCAAAGCTAAACAAACCATCAAATAATAAAACTTCTTCATAATAACCTTGGCAATTTTGCAATTTCTGCAATCAATATATCAGGCTCAAGTCGATCAACCTGAGTAAAATTAAAATAAATTTGTTTCAGCTTTTTATCATGTTGCAATATTTGGTACAAACGCTGACCCAAAACTAAATAATGGCAACTTTGCAATAATTCAAGATCATTTTCACAAAGTTTTAACCAGTTGTTCCAGCTTGCTTCGCTTGTGATACACATCACTATACCGTCATGTGTTTGCTCGATTTTCGATTTTAAAACTGGGAAATCGACAACACTACTCTCAGGGCAATGGCGTTGATAGAGTAAAAAATTGAGTACCTCAACGCCACGATCAATGAGATGTTGCATCATAAATTGGCGTCCACCTTCACCTCGCCAAAAAGCAACTTTTTCAAGCTCTTGCTGCTTAAAAATATCCAAATCCAACATCCCTTCCGAGGTTTCAACTTCAGGAATATGACTTTCAATACCATAAGCCAATAATGCTTTTTGGGTCGTTTGCCCAACTGAAACCCATTTAATGTGGTCAAGGTCTTGGATAGAAATGCCACTCTTTTGCAAATAACGCATTCCCACTTCAACTGCAAAAGGACTCACCACCACGATCAATTGTGTATCACTGAGTTGCTGATACAACTTTTCCAGTGTTTTTGAATAATCCAGCGCACTTAAAGCCAAAAGAGGAAGCTCAAACACATCAAACCCTGATGCAAGCATGCGCTTACTCAGGGTATCTCTGCGTTCAACTGGACGAGTATTGATGAATAACATCGAATTATTCTTGCTTATACAGCGCTTTGAGTAACTCACCTGCGCCCTGATCAAGCAATTGCTTGGCTAACTGAACACCGAGCTGTTCTGCTTGTTGTGTTTCACCGATGACTTTAGAGACCAATAAGGTTTCTCCATCAACGCTACCCACACGACCTTCTAAATGAATTTGCCCATTTTCAAGCGTTGCAAATCCTGCGATTGGAACTTGGCACCCACCTTCAAGATAAGCATTAAAAGCACGTTCTGCACGAACACAGACATTGGTATCCGTATGCATCAAAGGCATGATCAAATCCAAAATCTCAGCATCATGACTACGACATTCAATCCCCAATGCACCCTGCCCGACTGCTGGCAAACTCACATCACGATCAAGTACATGACGAATACGTTGCTGCAATTCCAAACGCTTTAAACCTGCACTTGCCAAAATAATCGCATCGTATTGACCTGCATCTAGTTTTGATAAACGCGTTCCAACATTGCCTCGTAAATCAATCACATCTAAATCTGGACGTTGTTTCAAGATTTGGCATTTACGGCGCAAACTCGAAGTACCTAATTTTGCACCTTGTGGCAAATCGGCAAAATTTTCATATTGATTGGAAACAAACGCATCATACGGATCTTCACGCTCACAAATAATCGCAAGCTCCAGCCCTTCAGGCAATTGCATCGGTACATCTTTCATCGAATGCACTGCAATATCAGCACGACCATCTAGCAAAGCCGCTTCCAACTCTTTTACAAACAATCCTTTACCGCCAATTTTTGCCAATGGCGTGTCTAAGATTTTATCCCCCTGAGTTACAAATGTAACCAATTCAACTTTCAATCCATCATGCAAAGCTTCAAGACGATCACGGATATGCTCCGCCTGCCACAATGCTAAAGGACTTTGTCGTGTTGCAATTTTCAGGGTCTTCATAATTTTAGATCATTAAAATAACAATAGACTAAACTTAACCTGCTATCTCAAAAATGCAAGTGAAATCTTGCCAAGGCTGCCATGCAGACTTTATAAATTCTGCATTTTTTCTCTAAGTGCAGCGAGATGACGGCGACTGACTGAAAGTTTTTCTGGAATTTCTCGAATCCTGACCTGATATTGCCCTGAACTCACCATTTCCAAACCATCGATATACTCTTGAGCAACCAAGGCATTGCGATGGATACGAACAAATCGCTCCGCGAGCTCAGACTCAAGATCCTTCAGGGTTTCATCAATCAAGACACTGCCATTTTTATGGCGAACTGTGACATATTTTTGATCTGCCAGAAAATAATAGATATTTTCAATCGGAATCAGCTCTACACCACGATAAGTTTTCGCAACAATTTGTTGACGTTGTACTTTTTCTTCCATGATCTGTTCTTTTTCTAAGGTTGTCATTTGAGCTTGATTAAGCTCCGTTACTTGATCTAAAGCCGTTTTTAATTCTTGTAACTCGATTGGCTTTAATAAATATCCATTTGCACGTGCTTGAATCGCTTCTAAGGCATGTTCACTATAAGCAGTACAGAAAATAATTGCTGGCATCGGCTGCATTTGGCTTAACATTTGCGCACAAGCCAACCCATCCATCTCAGGCATCTGAATATCGAGCAACACCACATCTGGCTTTTTTTGTTTCACAGATTCAATGACCTGCAAACCATGATTTACTGTTGCAACGACTTGGTGACCTAATTGCGTGACTAAACGCGTCAAGCGAGCGACTGCAAGTTGCTCGTCATCACAAATTAGGATATCCATCCTTCCTCCTTTCGCTCATTTAACTTCAGTCTTTTTTTGGTTAATCTGAGCTTTTTCTTATTTGTATCGGTAACGAATCAATATTGTAAAGAAACCATTCGCCAAATGACTTTGAAACTGTAAAGACGATCCAAAATGTGCTTTTAGACGCTGTTTTACATTTTCAAGAGCGATTCCATGTCCTTGTCTTGATTTTATTTTACCCATTGTACTAGGGTTAGTAATGACTATAGTGACTTGATTTTTTAATATTTCTACCAATACCCCAATCGAATCACCGACTATTTTTTTCTCCACACCATGAAAAATACTATTTTCCAATAATGGTTGCAAAGTCAATAAAGGAATTTTTACCTGCTTTAAAGCTTCATTTTCAGGTAATTTCCACTCAACTTTTAGTCGATCCCCTAAACGTATTTCTTCTATTGCAATGTATTTTTTACATAAATCCAGCTCCTCTTGCAGTGAAACCAGTCGAAACTCTTGAAAACTTGCCCTAAAAAGTTTGGATAAATTGAGAATGACTCGTTCTGCTTTATCAGGATCAATACTGATCAAACTTATAGCACTATTTAAACTATTAAATAAAAAATGCGGTTGAATCCGAGCTTGCATCGCCTGAATGCGCGCATTTAATTCGCCATGTTGTTGTCTATACCACTGCTCTAATACATATAAATAACGCAAACAAAATGCACCGAGCAAAACACCATAAGCCAAATTTAAACTGAGCTGATCGAGCAAAGAAATGAAACTAAAATGCTCAAAAAAATGGTCTTGCCCCCAATAGCTGAGCACATTTAACAGCAAAGTTGTGACTAAGATAATGATTTGTAAAATAATAAAGCTCAATATCAAAGCGCCTATCATATTAAGCTTTCTGAGTTTATTTTTCAAACAACTGATCACAACTGCAAATGCAATCAATATCCAGTTGATAAACAAGACATAATGGAAAATTTTAAGCACATTTAAACGTGACCAAGCCTGTGCTTCAGCCAATGCAATCACCAATGCTAAAACGTGACTTGCCACAAATAATTCGATTAAATGTTGCCATCTGCCAATTTTCGTAAAAAAATAGGAGCGATTGAAATCATGCCCCTGTACAGGATCCAATTCATTCCCTAAAGCTTCGGCAATTCGGTCTGAATTTGATATACTCTCTTTTATTTTACCGAGCCAATATGACCACATCTGCAAATTCCCCAAGTTCTAATTCCACAAGTACCCCAACTCAAAACCAAACCTCTGGAATGTGGGGTGGTCGTTTTTCAGAAGCAACTGATGCTTTTGTTGCTGAGTTCACGGCTTCTGTTCAATTTGACCAACGTTTTTATAAACAAGACATCGCAGGTTCAATTGCACACGCAACGATGCTTGCTAAAGTCGGCGTACTGACGAATCAAGAACGCGACGATATTATTTCTGGTTTAAACACTATTAAAGCAGAAATCGAAGCAGGAAACTTTGAATGGCGCATCGATTTAGAAGATGTGCACATGAATATTGAGTCTCGTTTGACCAATCGTATTGGTATCACTGGTAAAAAATTACATACAGGTCGTAGTCGTAACGACCAAGTTGCAACAGATATCCGTCTTTATGTACGTGATGAAATTGACGAAATCTTAAAATTATTAGAAAAATTACAAAAAGGTATTTTAGGTTTAGCAGCGAAAAATACTGCAACCATCATGCCTGGTTTTACCCATTTACAAACAGCTCAACCTGTGACTTTTGGTCATCATTTAATGGCTTGGTTTGAAATGTTAGTCCGTGATAGTGAGCGTTTGATTGACTGCCGTAAACGTGTCAATCGTATGCCACTTGGTTCTGCTGCACTTGCTGGAACAACTTACCCAATCGATCGTGCTTATACAGCTGAACTTTTAGGTTTTGAAGCTGTTGCTGAAAACTCATTGGATGCAGTATCTGATCGTGATTTTGGTATCGAGTTCAATGCAGCTGCATCCTTAATCATGATGCATTTATCACGTATGTCAGAAGAAATGATTCTTTGGACATCTGCTCAGTTTAAATTTGTGAATATCCCAGACCGTTTTTGTACGGGTTCTTCAATCATGCCACAAAAGAAAAACCCAGATGTTCCTGAGTTAATCCGTGGTAAAACAGGTCGTGTCTATGGTGATTTGATGAGTTTATTAACACTCATGAAAGGTCAACCTTTGGCTTATAACAAAGATAACCAAGAAGACAAAGAACCATTATTTGATGCGATTGATACCGTACGTGGTTCGGTAATGGCATTTGCAGATATGATTCCTGCACTCATTCCAAATATCGACATCATGCGTGAAGCAGCACTTCGCGGCTTCTCAACTGCGACTGACCTTGCCGATTACTTGGTGAAAAAAGGTGTTGCGTTCCGTGATGCACATGAAATCGTCGGAAAAGCTGTTGCTCTTGGTGTTCAAGAAGCCAAAGATTTATCTGAACTTTCACTTGAACAATTACAACAATTCTCTGATTTGATTAGTGCAGATGTATTTGAAAAAGCGCTTACTTTAGAAGCTTCTGTCAATGCACGTAATCATATTGGTGGTACTGCACCAGCACAAGTTGAAGCTGCGATTGCTCGCGCTTATGCTCGTCTTGAAAAACTTTATGCTTAAGGAGTTTTGATATGTCTCGACAAGTTTTTTGCCGTAAATATCAAAAAGAAATGGAAGGTTTAGACTTTGCACCATTCCCAGGTGCCAAAGGTGAAGAACTCTTCAATCATGTTTCGAAACAAGCTTGGCAGGAATGGTTAAAACACCAAACCACGCTGATCAATGAAAAGCGCTTAAATGTGTTTGAACCAGAAGCAAAGAAATTTCTAGAAGAACAACGTGAGAAGTTCTTTAGCAATGATGAAAGTGTTGAAACAGCTGAAGGTTGGAAGCCTGAGGCGTGATAAGTGGAGCGCTGCTCCGCCACGCCGCAAGACAAGCAGCTATGCTGCGCGTAGGCTTTTAGCAACACAATGATCGTTCACTCAAAACCGAAGCTCAGGCTTCGGTTTTTTAACAATGATTATTTATTTTAAACAATTCATTTTTCACGTGAATAGATTAAGTTTTATAGGATCAAAAATTTCTCTAAAAAATAACCATCAAAATTTGAAATGAAAATTTATTATTCACTTAACTTTTCATACATTTTTTTAAGTGCATTATTTTCATCTTATAAAAAGAATGATATTTACGAATATTTTTTATACTGTATAAACAAAATGATAATGTACTTAATTGACTACTCGTTCAAAATATTTACATTTCGCGAAATAAAATTACAGAACTACATACAATACATGCATGATTGTTTCGAATAAATTTCATATACTTTTCCTATGACATAAACATAGTCTACGCCATTTAACGATGGCAAATTTTTCTTCCTAGATTTCCCCCAAAATCTAGGAATTTTTTTGTCTAAAATTTATTATTAATATTTTTTAATCAATATCAACAAAACGATGGTGATTTTTCCAAAATAAAAAAGCCCCATATCTTATGGAGCTTTTTATATCGACAAACGCTTAGTTAAATATTAACCACGTTGTACTTTTTCTTCGATCTCTTCGATGTTGGTATGGCGTACGTCCAAACCTTTCACCATATAGATCACTTGTTCTGAGATATTTCGTGCATGATCGCCGATACGCTCAAGCGAACGAAGCACCCACATTACATTGATCACACGTGAGATATGTCGAGGATCTTCGATCATATACGTCATCAAAGTGCGAGTTGCAGATTGGTATTCACGGTCAATATCAGCATCTGCCAGCAATACATTCAAGGCTTGCTCTGCATCTAAACGCGCAAAAGCATCCAATGCATCATGGATCATGACACGCACTTGGTTTCCGATGTGACGAGTTTCCATATAACCACGAGGAGACTCACCCTCTTCACATAAGTTTTGTGCGATACGAGCAATCTTCGCTGCTTCATCACCAATACGCTCAAGATCGGTATTGGCTTTACTCATGGCAATTACCATACGTAAATCAATTGCAGCAGGATGACGGCGAGCTAAAATCAGCGTCAAACTTTCATCAATTTCTCTTTCGTATTTGTTGACCACATTGTCTTGAAACTGAACATCAATCGCTAAGTTAGCATTGGTGTCCAATAATGCATGAATCGCGTTGGCAACCTGTTGCTCAACTAAACCACCCATGGTCATAAATTTGGTATTTACACCTTGTAAATCTTCATTAAATTGAGAAGAAATATGATGGCTAAATACAGGATTGTTGTTGCTCAAGGGTCGTCACTCCACGCATAAAAAAAAGACTATAGTCATGTTATTATTTAATACATAAATTGTGAAACTATTATGACAATCATTTGTTTTTTGCTTAGAACTCATTTCATAACTATTTCATCACCAACCAAGCATTCATTTCTTGTAAATCTTTTTCAGTCAGTTGACCAACCGATGCTTTTAATTTGAGTACGTTTAATACATAGTCATATTGTGCGTTGACATAGTCTTGCTTTGCCGAAAATGCATTTCTCTGCGCAAGTAATACATCAACCATACTTTTTAAACCTTCATTGTATTGTGCTTTGGACGCATTCGATACCAAAGTTGATGACTCTAATGCAGCTTTTCGAGCCTGCAAAGTTGCTTCATCTGTTTCGACCTGCAAGAATGATTTTTTAACATCAGTATTGGCTTTTCGGATCGCTGCATTCAAAGAGGCATCTGCTTTTTGCACATTGACTGCAGCTTTTTGTATCGACTTTTTGGTTCGCCCTCCATCGAAAGCATTCCAATTCATCTCCACACCAATCTGATCAAATTGACCATTTCCAGTAATCATGGTTTCTGGACTTTGTTTATTGAATCCGTAACTAGCAACCGCATCCAACTGTGGATAAAGTGCAGCTTTTTCCACTTTTCGTTGATCTTCAGCATATTGACGTTGCATACGTGCTTGCAAAATATCGAGGTTTTGGCTTTGCGCCAAATTTTTCCAGTCCTCAAATGCAGCAGGGATTGGCTTTTGATATTGGAAATCGTCACGTAGAACTGCCAATTTCTCTTGATAAGGTCCGATGAGCTGTGCCAATTGCTCCTGTGCCAAAAGCAATTGCACACCTGTAGCGATCCGATTAGCACGTGCATTTTGATATTGTGCATTGGCCTCACCAACATCACTTCGTGCAACTAAACCCTCTCGTAGCTTGGCATTCATCATATTGAGCTGTTCAAGTAATGCTTTTTCCTCTTGTACATTGGTCAGGCTCAGGGCTTGTTGACGTAAGACGTTGAAATAAGCTTCTGCCACACTCAAGATATGCTGTTGTTGCTGTAATTTTAGGGTGACTTCACTCAATGCAACTGAGGTTTTAACTTGTTTATAACCCTCCCACGCATCCATACGAAAAAGTGGTTGCCTTGCTGTCAATGCAATTTGTCGAGTGGTGGATGTTGTTGCAACCAAATCATTGGCATTAAATCCACTACCGTCTACATTTGGAAATGAAAACTGCTTCATATCTTGATGTTTACGAGTGATATTTCCAGATAAAGTCACCGTAGGTAAAAGCGCCCCTTGGGCAATACCCAAATTTAACTGATCTGCTTGATATTGATAAAGATTGGCCTGCCAATTTGGATCGGTCATTTGCGCTCGTTGATAGGCTTCCAACACATCTAGCGCATGTCCCCATGAGCTCATCAATAAAATGCTTATCCCGATATATATTTTTTTATTCATTGATGTTCCATGCTCGAAACCTGATTAATCAAAATGGGTAATAAAACATTATCTAATAACTTAAAGTAAGCAAATCTTTTGCACTAACATTTTTTTGATATCTCATAGAATATATTACATTTTTAACATCGCAGTTCGTTATATTTCAATATTGATTTTGTTCAAAATACTCTTTTTTCAAATTGATTTAGCAAATTGTCTGAGTATTACAATTTTTCAATGTTTTGCACAATTCACACATTTTCTAAACTTAATATTTCACGACATCAAAGAGTTAAATAAACTAACGCTTCTTCTTAATATAAAATATATCTCCAAGATTTTAATTCAGCTAAAATGCAGGCAGCATGTTGGCGCAGACTTTGAAGGCTAGAGATTTGTTAATGAAAAGAAACCTTAAAATTTTCAGTATTTTTTTAAGCTTATTCATTCTTGGTGCTTGCCAAAAACAAGAAAATAAAGCCGAATCTGCCGATCAAAACCAAGCTTCAAAAATCATGTGTAATGAAGTCGATAAAGGCTTGTCTCAATATATGGATGATTGGGATCCTGAAGCGGTCAGTGAATTCAATGATCTGGTCAAAACCTGCGTCCCTCAATTGAGCATGCAACAACGCTATGCTTGGTTGAAAGCATCTGAAGATATTTATAGCAATTTATTGGACAATACTTCTGATGAAGTGATCAATTATATCTTCAATGCTAAAAATCCAAACTCAGGCATCTCAGCCGAAGACCTAAAAAGCACCTACAATAACTTTGATGATGATGAACAATACATGATTGATCATTTCAGAGATTTATATCTTCAAGAATATGACGTAGGCGATGATGGGCACGATATTTATCGTACTGCCAAATATAAAATTGATCTCTTCGGACCTTATCTAAACAAAGCTGACTTATCTTTCTTTGAACAGCAGTATTTGGAAGAAAAAATTGCCAATGGTGCTGTAGTCAAAGATTCTACTTTGGCTGTTGATTTTAGCACTTTAGCAAGTTGGATCTTGGTTTGGGAACGCTATATCGCACACCACCCAAATGAACATTTTAGTGCTGATGCCAAAGCTCGCTTAAAGCTATATCAGTCTTATTTATTCTTTGGTGTTGAAAATAGCTCAGTATTTGATGCTCATGAAAATAATTACATCAATCCTAAAGCTTGGTTTGCGATCAAAACCTTAAGTAAAAGTGATACACCATCAGGCGCACTTGCCAAACAATATATGAGCTATGTGCAGTCCAATCAAATGCAATGGATCAAGATCCATTCACAAAATAGTGATGAGCAAGATCAACAACTTGAAACACGCTATAACCACGATCTACAAAGTAAATTTGGTCTAGTCCCACCTTTTGATGATGATCAACAAAAGCCATCTGATAACCCCGAGCAAACAGATCAACAACAAGATCAGTGATGCTCTAACACTCAGTTAAAATAAAATCTTCTTGCCTAGTTCAACTGAAAAATGTTGCTCTAGGCTTTTTATTTGAAAATAAAAAAACATAAGCAATCGCATGACATTTCAAACTTAGAATCGAAAAATTAAAACATCAACTTTAGAGTTCTTGCTAAGTCATTTTTTGCTCAATTTTCTATGCTAATCATTTTGCTTAAAAACATAATAAAATTTGCAATTAAGGCAGGATGCCGTCCGTCGAACAAGGGCTACAGGGATGTATGCCCATTTGTTCGACAAATGGTTTTGCTTACTTTGTCCGAAAACAAAGTAAGAAAGATTGTCTACGCAAAGTAAATTAAATGACCCACAGCAAATGTGACAGTGCGATACTTTTCACCCAAACACTTGATCATTATTTAATCTATGAAAGAAGTCTTTTAAACGTCATTCATTTTACAAAATCCAAAATTATAAAATTTTCTGCCATGTTTTTAGCCGAATTACATGCTAGTATCTCTTTAGCTTGACGGAGCGCGAGTAATACCTCGCTGAGATTGTGTAAGTTTTTCATTTGTTTGCAATAACTTAAGCACAAGTACCGTTGAACCTGATCAGGTTAAGACCTGCGTAGGAATCAAGCCGCTTAAAAACAATATGCTATAAATTTATCTATAAGATAATAATGCCACGTTTTTGGTCGTGCTTGATTCGTTGATGTCATTCATAAGGATCATGCTATGAACCAATTAACGAATCTTTCTTCAAATGATCTTGCAGCTCAACATGAGCAAGATGCAAAAGATCTGACTCGTATTTTACCCGCTTCACAAAAAGTCTATATTCAAGGTTCTCGCCCAGATATCCAAGTTCCAATGCGTGAAATTGCATTGACTGATACACCTACAGGATTAGGCGGTGAAAAAAATCCACCGATTATGGTTTATGACACTTCTGGGGTATATACCGATCCAAAGATCAGTATTGATCTCAATAAAGGTCTGCCAAATGTTCGTGAAAGCTGGATCGAAGAACGCCAAGATACTGAAATGTTGGATACCTTAAGCTCTGCTTTTGGTCAAGAACGCTTAAAAGATATTCGTACTGCCAATATTCGTTTTGCCCACATTTCAAAACCACGTCGCGCCAAACAAGGCAAAAATGTCACACAAATGCATTATGCAAAACAAGGCATTATCACCCCAGAAATGGAATATATCGCGATCCGTGAAAATCTTCGCCAACATGAAAATATCGATATGCGTCAGCATGCAGGACAGAACTTTGGTGCAAAAAACCTAACGGAAATCACGCCTGAATTTGTTCGCCAAGAAGTGGCTGAAGGTCGTGCAATCATCCCAGCCAATATCAACCATCCTGAAATCGAACCCATGATTATTGGTCGCAATTTCTTGGTCAAGATCAATGCCAATATCGGTAACTCTGCGCTCGGCTCTTCAATTGATGAAGAAGTAGCGAAAATGACGTGGGCAACTCGTTGGGGCGCTGACACGATTATGGATTTATCGACAGGTAAAAACATCCATGAAACACGTGAATGGATTATCCGTAACTCGCCTGTCCCTATCGGTACTGTTCCCATTTACCAAGCTTTGGAAAAAGTCGATGGTGTGGCTGAAGATCTAACTTGGGAAATTTTTAAAGACACTTTGATTGAGCAAGCTGAGCAAGGGGTAGATTATTTTACCATTCATGCTGGCGTACTTTTACGTTATGTACCGCTCACAGCCAATCGCCTCACAGGGATTGTGTCACGTGGCGGATCGATCATGGCGCAGTGGTGTTTGGCACATCATGAGGAAAACTTCCTTTATACCCATTTCGATGAAATCTGCGAAATCATGAAAGCTTATGATGTGTCATTTAGTTTGGGTGATGGTCTACGTCCGGGTTGTGTTCAAGATGCCAATGATGAAGCACAATTTAGCGAATTAAAAACTTTGGGTGAATTGACCCATCGCGCTTGGGAACATGATGTGCAAGTCATGATCGAAGGTCCGGGACATGTACCTATGCACATGATTAAGGAAAATATGGACTTGCAGCTTGAAGTCTGTAAAGAAGCGCCATTTTATACTCTTGGTCCACTCACTACAGATATTGCACCAGGTTATGACCATATTACCTCAGCGATTGGTGCAGCGATGATTGGCTGGTATGGTACGGCGATGCTTTGCTACGTCACGCCAAAAGAGCATTTAGGTTTGCCAAACAAAAAGGATGTCAAAGACGGCATTATCACCTATAAAATTGCTGCTCATGCTGCTGATCTTGCAAAAGGTCATCCGGGCGCACAAGTTCGCGATAATGCATTGTCCAAAGCACGATTTGAATTCCGTTGGGAAGATCAATTTAACTTGAGCTTAGACCCCGACACGGCACGTAGCATGCATGACGAAACCATGCCAAAAGAAGCACACAAATCAGCACATTTTTGCTCTATGTGTGGGCCTAAATTCTGTTCGATGAAAATCACACAAAATGTACGTGATTATGCACAAAATCAACAAAATACAGCACAAAATGCTGAGTTGGTTAAAGATGGATTTGAAACCATGAAATCTGTTTATCAAGAACATGGGCAAAAGTTATACCACAAAGTGTAAAACTCTAAAAAAAGATTTGAGTTCAGCATTTTCTCAGTTAGGATGGAATAATCATCGTTCCATCCTGATTGAAATTATGAGCATTATTACTAAAGCTACTTATAATCATACCGACGTTGAAATTATTTCAAGTGAAAATATTTATAAAGGCTTTGTGCAAGTAGAAAAAGTCGAATTCAGACATCGTCTATTCAATCAAAAAGACTATACACCTGTGATTAGCCGCGAACTGATCGGTCGTAAAGAGGCTGCTGGCGCATTACTTTATGATGACCAACAGCAAAAATTTGCCTTAATCGAACAATTTCGTGTTGGTGCATTAAACGATCAAGATTCACCTTGGCAGCTAGAAATTATTGCTGGTGTCTTGGACGGTGATGAATCACCTGAAACCTGTATTATCCGTGAATGTCAGGAAGAATCAGGTTGCGTGATCAACGATCCACAACATTTATTTACTTTTTATCCTTCTGCTGGTGCATGTAATGAAATTTTTCATCTATATAGTGCAGAAACCCAATTGCCCGAACAAGGCGGTATTTTTGGTGTAGAGGGTGAAGGCGAAAATATTCAATTACATATTATCGAATATACGGCAGTTGAAAGCCTGCTTAAAAGCACACGTTTACGTAATGCTCCTGTGATCATGGCATTGCAATGGCTTTATCAACATATCAAAGGACGATCAAATGTCTTGGGGGTAAGACATGACGAAAGCTAAACAATTAGAAAGCTCTACCGACAAAATTATTATTCAAATTACTGATACGCATTTACTACAAGACCCCAAAGAAGAGTTTGTACAGGTCAATCCAGAGCATGGCTTTCATGCGGTCATGGATGATATTCGCAAAAACTTTCCACATATTGATGCCATCATCCATACTGGTGATTTGGCACAAAATGCAAAAACTGAAACTTATCAGCGCTATCTCGATTATATGCAGCAGTTTGCAGTGCCTTTTTTTCAAGTGCCGGGCAACCATGATGACATCGAGAAACTTCCCTTTGCAACCGCCCTACCAGAACCAACAGTAGTTGATTTAGGGGCGTGGCAAATCATTTTGCTCAATAGCGCAGTCACGGGGAAAATTGATGGTTGGTTTGATCATGAGCATCTCGAAAGATTAAATACTTTGTTGGAAAACAACCAAGATCGACATGTCATTTTGGCCTGTCATCATCATCCATTTTCTATGCATTCCAAATGGATTGATCAGCATATTTTAAAAAATACCACTGATTTAAAGCAGCTTCTATCTAAATACAATCACGTGAAATTGGTTGTTTTTGGTCATGTGCATCAGGAGTCCATAAACGCTTGGCATAACACCGAATTTTTATCTACCCCATCAACTTTTGTACAATTTAAGCCACGTAGTGATGATTTTGCCTTTGATGATATCGCGCCTGGTTACCGTTGTTTACATTTAAAATCTGATGGGCAATATTCTACAAAAGTATATCGATTGAAGGATTACAACCCTAAAATTAATAAAGAAATATCAGGATATTAGCTTTTCAAAAAGTGATTTTTCATTTATGTTAAGCAACCTATAGTGTTGGTGCAGTAGTGAAAAATGATTTTGGTGACTTTCATATTTGTTGAAAACTCTATATGATGACGACCCCTGATAGGTGTTCACACTTATCGAGAATAAAAACACTTGCATATCACCATATTTTTTACGTAAAAATAGATACGTATATGATGAGGAATGCCCTTTATGGCGAATGACAACCAAAATCAAGTCTTAGATGATACTGAACTTGCAGATAACCAAGCTGCAAAACGCGTGCGTAAGACTAAGCCAAAGGCTACAGAAGGCGGTTCTACTGCGAGCCTATTTGGTATTGAGCCTTATCAACCGAAGAAAAATGAAGAATATATGTCTGAGGGGCAACTTGAGCACTTCCGCAAAATTTTACTTGCGTGGAAAGCTGAGTTGATGTCAGAAGTCGATCGTACCCTAAATACCATGCAGGACGAATCTTCTTCTCTTCCAGATGTAAATGACCGTGCAACTCAAGAAGAAGAGTTTGCCATTGAACTTCGTACACGTGACCGCGAACGTAAATTGATCCGTAAAATTGAGCAATCAATTGAAGCGATCAAAAATGATGACTACGGTTTCTGTGAAACTTGTGGTATCGAAATCGGTTTACGTCGTTTAGAAGCTCGTCCAACAGCGACTTTATGTATTGATTGCAAAACTTTGGCTGAGATCAAAGAGAAGCAAAACAACGGTTAATACTGTGCTGATAAACAATCCTTCTTTAAGCCCCTCTCTAAATCAGGAGGGGAATGAAAGGATGATGTATTCAGGTCGGTTTGCGCCCTCGCCAACCGGCCCTTTGCATTTCGGATCACTGATTACCGCAGTCGCAAGTTACTGTGATGCCAAAGCCCATCATGGCAAATGGCTCGTCCGTATCGAAGATACCGATATTCCCCGCATATATCCCGGCAGTGAAGCGCATATTCTGGCATGTCTTGATGCTTTTGAATTTGAATCTGATGCTCCGATCATTTTCCAGAAAGATCGCTTGGACATTTATGAAAATGTCATCCAAGAACTGAAAAATAAAAATCTCGTTTATGCCTGCCAATGTACCCGTAAAATGTTGGGTTCCAATGCCATCTATGCTGGTACTTGCCGAGATTTAAAATTAGCTTTTCAGCAACAAGCCATACGCGTCAAAGTTTCTGATCAAGATATTTGTTTTGATGATCGACTTCAGGGACGGCATTGCGCCAATCTGATGCAGGATTTGGGTGATTTTGTGCTTAAACGTCGGGATGGCATTATCAACTACCAATTGGCTGTGGTGGTTGATGATTATCTACAAGGCATCACCCACGTCGTGCGTGGCGCAGATTTGTTAGATAATACTGAACGACAAATCTGGCTTGGCTCACTGCTCAATTATCCTCAGCTAGACTACATGCACTTGCCTTTGGCGATGAATGATCAAGGTCAAAAACTTTCAAAACAAAATCTAGCTCATGCCATTGATCCTAAACAGGCACCAAAACTGCTTCAGCAAGCGATACAAGCTTTGGGACAAGAGACTGTAGATTTGGATCGTCCATCCGTCATGTTGGCTCAAGCCGTCAAACAGTGGGATATTTCACGCATTCCAACTGGGACAGAACTTTCAGGAACATATTTATAAACGGCAGCTGATTTGTCTCGGCTATCTTATTGATTCACCCATAATGCAACGCTATATTGGATCAATCCCTCCATTTGAGCATCTTATGTTTTTTATTTTTGGTGTAGCTCCAAGAACCATTAAAACAGAAACAGGGCAATTCCTCTGCCCTGTTTGTAAAACACGTTGTGCTTATGAAATTAAAGTTCAACGTCAATTTTTTTCATTATTTTTTATTCCATTAATTCCTTTGGGCAAAGCCAAAACAGGTTTAGTGACCTGCTTAAACTGTCATACTCAAATGCCACATATGGTTTTAGAAAACCAAAATTAAAAAAAAGAGCCGAAGCTCTCTTTTTTATTAGAAACTGGATTCTTCTATACTTGGATTGACATTTTGCGTTGTTGCATCAATTTTGAGTACCAGACTGATCATGACTGCACACATCATCAATGACGTTCCCCCATAACTAATAAAGGGTAAGGTCAAACCTTTGGTCGGCATCAAGCCCATGTTCATGCCTGCATTTACCAAGATCTGCATGAGGAAAATAATGGCAATACCATAAGCCAAATATCCTGCACGTAAGTATTGGTTTTTCAATGCACGTTGCCCAACACGGATACAGCAAGCCAACATCAAAAATGACAAGATCAGTACTGCGCTGATTCCAAAGAAACCAAACTCTTCACCCAATACCGCCAACATAAAGTCGGTATGTGCTTCAGGTAAATAAGAAAGTTTTTGTACACTGTGCCCCAGCCCTGTACCAAACCATTCACCTCGACCAAATGCCATTAACGCATTGGAAAGCTGATAACCAGTACCCAATGGATCCGCCCAAGGATCAGTAAATGACAATGCCCGTTTCAAACGATACGGTTCAAATAGAACCAAGATAATGATGCCTGTGATCGATGCCCCAAAGAAGAATAGGAACTGAATCGGTGGCGCACCTGCAAGGAAGAACACCCCAAGCATCATCAAACCGATGACCACTGTCGCACCCAAGTCTGGCTCAGCCAAAATCAACCCGACCGTGATCATCATCACTAAGCCCAGTCGAATCAAACCAGACCAACTATTACGAACCTCTTTGGCACGGCGTACCACATAGTCAGCCGTAAAGATCGCCATCATCACTTTGGCAACCTCAGTCGGCTGCAAAGTAAAGCCACCGACTTTAATCCAACGGGTCGAACCATTGACCTCTGTCCCGACACCCAATGCCATAATCAAAAGAAGAATGGTAATAATCCACAAAGGAAAGGTATTGTTAAACCATTTTTCTAGTGAAATCCGATACGTTATAGCAGCAGCAGTCGCAGCAATAACAATCGAAATACCATGTCGAATCAGATAATGAAATGGATTTTGATGCATATATTCTGCATAAGGCATCGAAGCCGAAGCCACCATAATCGAACCGATACACAGCAAACAGAGCACACAAAAGATCAATGTATTTCGTGTGGTCATTTCTGCAGGTAATTTCGGTGCCCATTTATTATAGACTTCATTTACCTTATTCATCGTTGTCTGAGCTAACCCAGCCATAGACTTTTCCTTATGACGATTCTTTCATTTTTAATTTAATTGATTTACGTATTCAACAAATTTGTGCCCACGTTCAGGATAGCCTGAGAACATATCAAAACTTGCACACGCAGGAGAAAGTAATACCACATCATGAGCATGAGTATTTTGCTGACACAATTCTACTGCTTCTTTTAGACTTGATGCGTGTAAAAGTGTAGTTGTTCCTTGTATCGCTTGCTCGATGATCGGACGATCTTCACCAATCAATACGGCAACTTTGGCGTATTTTTCAAGTGAATTGCGTAAGGCAGTAAAATCCTGACCTTTACCCTGTCCACCTAAAATAATCGCAACCTGCCCATTTTGAGGCTCAATCGCAGCGCCCAAACCATCGATCGCAGCTAAAGTTGCGCCGATATTTGTACCTTTAGAATCATTATAATAACGAACACCATCGATCTCTTTGACAAATTCGCAGCGATGTTCCAAACCTTTAAATTGTTTTAAAGTATTGAGCATTGAATCCATCGGCAAGCCAATCGCTTCACCAAGCGCTAAACAAGCCAATGCATTGGCAACATTATGCGTACCTTGAATATACATTTCAGAGCTTTTCAGCAATTTTTCACGACCACGAGCCAACCAAAGTGTGCCATTGTCTTCTCTTAAAACACCAAATTGATTGATATCTGGCGCATTTAAGCCAAAACTTTGCATTGGTGTCACATCGGGCACCAATGGGCGTGTCAATGAGTCATCACGGTTATAGACGACTTTTTTAACGCCTTGGAAAATACGATGTTTCGCAGCATGATAACCTGCCATATCACCATGACGGTCAAGATGATCTTCACTCATATTGAGTACAACAGCAACTTCTGCGGCAAGATTCGAAGTGGTTTCTAACTGAAAACTCGACAATTCCAAGATATAAATTTCTGGATCATCATGAGTCAAATCAAGTGCTGGACGTCCCAAGTTTCCGCCCACTGCTGCTTTAAGTCCTGCATCTTTTGCCATTAGACCGAGCAAAGTTGTCACGGTACTTTTGGCATTAGAGCCTGTAATCCCTACGATAGGCTTATCTGTTGCACGGCGCAAAATCTGGATTTCACTGACCACAGGGATTCCTTTGGCAAGCGCTGCTTGGATTTCAGGAAGCTGTGGATCTAATCCCGGACTAATCACAATTTCTTCAGCTTGCAACAACAGATCTTCATCCAATTTACCAAAACTGGTTTGCACATCACTGGCAATTTTGTCATGTCCAGGTGGATTTGCCCTAGAATCTGTTACAGCAACGCGATAGCCATGTTCATGTAAAAAATTAACAGCTGAAACACCTGAAATACCCAGACCTGCTACGGCTTTTAAGCCACCACGTTGTATTAACATTTTGCCCTACCAGCATGTAATGAATGAAACTTGCAAAATGTTAGCACTTTGTCGATTTGAAAGCTTTTTATGTTTGCATTTTCTTATCAATTTTTTGTGTCAGTGCGTAAAAAATGAATTAGCTCAGCAAGATAAAATGAATTTTGAAAAATAATGATTGCAAATATACAAAATCAGATTATGCTCAAAATTAAATATAATTTTAATTTTCAATAACTTAATAATAAATCTCATTAATTTTATAAACTTTGATTTATTTAACATAAATATTTTAAATATTGGGGAATATCAAATGACAAGTCCGGTTTTTTTACATGAGCTTGGTCCTGAAATCTATCAGCAACTGAGCTTAGAAGAAATTGAGCAAATTCATATTGCAGAACAGCTGTATTGGCAAAATAAGCCTAAAAAATCTTATTACATTGCTGTTCAAGGTTCAAAAACCAAAAATGGGGGAACCGTACAAGCAACTTTCGATAGTGTTTTAGTTCAAAACTTAGCTATAGCTCGTGTAGGTGATGAAGTCCTGTATCCAGATGGAAGTAAAGCGAAAATCATTTCAGGTGCTGACTGTGCGCAAATGATAGATGGAGTTTCAACAGCAATTGTTGGGAACCTTTTGGACAATAATGATGAAATCATCGAAAGTCCAAATACAACTTGTGCAATTGTAATCTATGCAGATGCTGTTAAACCTCAAGATTTTCTCGACCATGAATCATTTTGATGGGAGAGTCCAATGAAAGGTTTTGCTATCCATAACTCCATGACAGATCATGGTGGAATAATCCCAGCAACTCAAATGAAAGCTTCTCAAATGGGAAATTTATTCTTACTTGCTGGAGATGGTCATTTCTGTCCGAAATGTAAATGCTGGTCCACGATTATTAAAAGTCATGATCATGTGATTTTCTTTGGGAAACCTGTTGCGTATGCAGGCGATAAATTGACATGCGGAGCAAGGGTTTTACCTAAGCAAAGTCATGTTGTTGGGGATAGTGGAGGGGCATCGCCATATTCCATAAAATATCAAACACAACAAAATTTAGATATTCCAAACAATATGATCGAAAACTTCTCTAGAGTGCCTAAGCAATCATTAACAGAAGATCAAAAAATACTAACGTCCGAAGAATGTAGATTAATCACATTTATATTATGGGGAGAAGATAAAATTAGTGCAGCAGATCCCACACCATCTTATAGACCTATAACTCAAATGCCTGAAATTCCATTAAATGTTAGAAAAGAAATTACTCGCATGTACTTTAGTGCCGTAGATGCAGATGAAAGTATGGGAATAATACAAACTATTTTTGAAAGTTTAACATCAATCGGACCAAAAACAACTTATAAAATATTGCTGCAAACTATAATAAAAGACCTATTAGAAATGAAGGTAAAAGAAAAATTTAATAGTTTATGGAACAACAGTGAAAGACAAAAATATTTTAAAGTTGGAAGTAGTAAAAATCCAGTAGAAAGATTTCAAGAAATACGTCAAACCATTAAAAACCAAGTAAAATATAATTACTCTTCATATTATCAGCTTGAATTCAAAGGGTATGAAAGATGAAAAAAGCTATTCTAATCCCTTTATCAATTTTAGTTATTTTTACGCTCTATATTGCTCTAAGTATATATCCTTTTACATCCGAAAAGAAAATTTTAGGTACAAACTATGCCACCATAGTTTTTATTCAAAAAAATAGAATTTATCCAAAATTTTGGATTGAATTCCTTTTTGAAAAATTTGAAAAACAAAGGATTATCAATGCTCAAAGAGAAAATTCTGATTATTATATTTTTGTCTTGAATGGTTTATTTTTATTAGAAAACAAATACGAAGAAGAAATAACATATCGTGATCATATTGAATATCTAGAAGACATTCTTATTTGTGAAGGACTGACTCCAGAGCGAATAAAAGTTTATCAGGATTTTTTTATACTTAACAAAAGGCAACCAACTTACATCCAAAAGAAATATAGGGTTTTTGACTATGTACATATTAAAGAATATTGTTACAACAAAAAATTGTGAGTCTAAATCTAAAATTTATTTTTAATATTTAAAATATAAATCAACAAGTTGAAAACAATTTTAAAAACTATAATTTGCCGTAAAAAGAGGGAAAAATGAAAAAAAGAAAGCTACTTCTAAGTTTGTTTTGCAGCCTCATCTTTATAGTCATCATAGAATATCAAAAGAAAACCATTTACCTTACTCCTGAAGTAACAGGCTATATTTATGATAGTGTGACAAAAAAACCTTTAAGTAATTTATCTGGTCATGTTGGCTTTTTTTTACCTGATAATAATACTCCTAATATAAAATTAGATATTGATGGTCGCTTCACCATAAAACCTATAATTGAAAGTTATTATTTTATAAGACCAAATGTTCGTAAATACAGTTATATTCCACCTCAGATATATATATATTTGCCAAATTATCAAGGAAAAATTTTAGATTATTCCCAGTTTTCTTGGAAACAGATTCCTTCTGAAAGTCGAGGCTATTCTCATTTCAAAAAAATAAATGTCGGAATTATTTATCTAGATCCCGAAAAGCCATAATTAACGATAAAAGAGGGAGAAAAAGTGAAAAAATTTAGACTATTTCTAATTTTATTTTTTAGTCTTTCCTTGATTGCATGTGAAAAGAAGACGCTTTATTTTACTCCTGAAGCAACAGGCTATATTTATGATAGTGTGACAAAAAAACCTTTAAGTAGTCAAATAGGAAAAATTATTTTTGAAGGTTTTTCCGATGCTGACGTAATTGGAATAAAGCTAAATCAAGACGGCAGCTTTAATCTCCAACCAATCACCAAATCATATTATTTTTTCCAACCAAATGTCAGAATTTATGATGGTATTAGAGCACGACTTTATATAAAATTTGAAAAATTTCAAAGTAATTTTTTTGACTATGCACCGTTTTACTGGAAGCAAGTCCCAGAAGAGAAAGCTAACTTTGAACATCATAATAAAATTAATCTAGGCATCATTTACCTTAATCCCGAAAAGCCATAATGAACAATAAAAGAGTAAAAAAAGGTGAAAAATTTTAAACTATTTCTAATTTTATTTTTTAGTCTTTCCTTAATTGCATGTGAAAAGAAGACGCTTTATTTTACTCCTGAAGCTACAGGCTATATTTATGATAGCGTAACAAAAAAACCGATAAATAATCTGACGGCAAATGTTGGATTTGATGGGCTTACAGCTATAAAAGACTCACAAATTAAACTTGAATCTGGAGGAAAATTTACTCTTTTACCAGTTGTAAAAGAGTTCTATATTTTCAGTCCAAAGACACAAAAGTATAATGATATCCCACCACACATCTATATTGGAGTCCAGCCTTATAGCCCAAAAGTAATTGATTACTCAGAGTTTTCATGGAAACAGCTACCTGCAAATCTATCTGGCACTTATAATTATAGAAAAATAAATCTCGGCATTATCTACCTAGACCCTGAAAAGCCATAATGAACGATAAAAGAGGGAGAAAAGGTGAAACAATTTAGACTATTTCTAATTTTATTTTTTAGTCTTTCCCTGATCGCATGTGAACAAAAAACTTTATATCTCACACCAGAAACAAAAGGATGCTTATATAGTAGTGAAACCAAAAAACCATTAAGTCATCTTATTGGTCATGTAGGTTATTCTCTTGCGGATGATAATACGTTCGCAACCAAACTTGATAACAATGGTTGTTTTATTATCTCCCCAAAGACTAAATGCTATTATTACATAGAACCAAATGTTCAAAAATACAGTGAAATAGCTCCTCAAATTTATATTTATTTTGAAAGCTTCCAGCCAAAATCTATTGATTATTCTAAGTTTGTTTGGCAACAAGTTCCTGAGAATATATCTGGAACTTATAATTATAGAAA
Source organism: Acinetobacter gerneri DSM 14967 = CIP 107464 = MTCC 9824 (assembly GCF_000368565.1). Taxonomy (GTDB): domain Bacteria; phylum Pseudomonadota; class Gammaproteobacteria; order Pseudomonadales; family Moraxellaceae; genus Acinetobacter; species Acinetobacter gerneri. The sequence goes on from NZ_KB849545.1 coordinate 486,882, forward strand.
AATAAATGTCGGTATCATTTATCTAGATCCTGAAAAGCCATAACACTCGTCTAATCATGAGTAGAAAAAATCATAAAAAAAGCCAATTCATGATGAATTGGCTTTTTTGAAGTGAAAATGACTATTTCCATTTCACTGCTTGAATTTCGTTTTTTTTAGGTGCCGATGATTCACTGCTGCCACAACCACAACTACCACCACAACCAGCAACCATTTTAGGTTTAATCCATTTTGCCAAAGTCGTCCAACCTTGCTTTTCAAAAACCTGTGAAAGCTTTAAATAAACGGCATAAGCTGTTTTCGAAAAGACCTTATTGAAGACAACTATTGCACTCCAAACGACCAAAACAGCAACGATTAATAACTCAATCATCAGAAGCTCCTTCGATTATAATCCGAAATAACGTGAGGCAATTTGATAAGTCAAAAACGCCATCAAATAAGCCAAGCCAAATAAATAACCCGTCATGATTGCAACGGTTTTCCAAGAACCTGTTTCACGGCGTACGGTTGCTAAAGTCGCTAAACAATGCGGCGCATAGATAAACCACACTAAAAGCGATAAACCAGTCGCTACAGACCAACCTGTACCCGGTGCGCTAATAAGGTGAGATAGACCTTGAGCGATCGCATCATCATTGGTCGCAGACAACGCATAAACTGTACCAAGAGCAGCAACAACAACTTCACGAGCCGCCATTGCCGGAATCAATGCAATACAGATCTGCCAGCTAAAGCCAAGTGGTGCAAAAATTGGCTGCATGAGATGACCAAGCTGACCTGCGAAACTATAATCAATCGCAGGTAAGGTTCCGCCTTCTGGAGGTTGAGGGAAGGTCGACAAGAACCAAAGCAAAATAGATAAAGCGAAGATAATACCGCCGACACGCTTTAAGAAAATTTTTGCACGGTCAAGTAAGCCGATCCAGATACTTTTCATATCAGGAATACGATAACTTGGTAATTCCATCAACAATGCATGTTGTGATTTGTCTTTTTGGAAAAGCTTCATCACCATAGAAACACACAATGCACTGACAATCCCTGCCATATATAAGCCAAATAAAACCAGACCTTGTAGGTTTAAAAAACCCCAGATCATTTTAGATGGAATAAATGCTGAAATCAGCAAAGCATAAACTGGCAAACGTGCAGAACAAGTCATCAATGGCGCAACAAAAATCGTGGTTAAACGATCACGTGGATCATTGATACTTCGTGTAGCCATGATGCCCGGTACAGCACAGGCAAAACTTGAAAGTAGTGGAATAAAAGCACGGCCACTTAAGCCAGCTTTGTACATCAATTTATCTAGCAAAAATGCTGCACGAGGCAAATAACCCGATTCTTCAAGCACCAAGATAAAGAAAAATAGAATCAAAATCTGTGGCAAGAACACCACCACACTACCCGCACCCGCGATAATGCCATCAACAATCAAACTATGTAGCAAAGGTTGGCTAATCAACGGACTTATTTGCTCACCTAACCATGCAAATAATTCTTCAATACCATCCATAAATGGTGCAGCCCAAGCAAAAACCGCTTGGAACACAATAAACATCAATAAGGCAAGGCTAACCAAGCCCCAAACAGGATGTAAAAATATTTTATCTAAGAAATCGGTACGTTTATCTTCATGATCAACCGAAACCACCACATCTTTTAAGATTTGCTCGATCTTGTCATGATTTGAACCTGTCAAAATGACATCACTCAACTCATGATCTGGTGTACGAAATTTGCCTTGTTCCAAAGAACCCATCAAATTTTCAATACCTGCATTTTTAACAGCAACGGTTTCCACAATAGGAACACCCAAACGTTGTGCCAATTTTTCAGTATTGATCTGCATACCACGACGGCGAGCTTCATCCATCATATTTAAGACAAGCAAAAGTGGCTTGCCTAAAGCGATGACTTCAAGCACCAAACCCAAATGAAGTTTTAAATTGGTCGCATCTACCACACATAAAAATGCGTCTTGCTGCCCTTCTTCTTGGATTTTACCTTGTACCACATCACGGGTAATCGCTTCATCAGGACTGGTTGCATTTAAGCTATACGTTCCTGGCAAATCGAGTACACGAACAGCGCGTCCAGAAGGTAAAGTAAAATTACCCACTTTACGTTCGACGGTCACGCCTGCATAGTTTGCGACCTTTTGACGAGTACCTGTTAAATGGTTGAATAATGAAGTTTTACCGCAGTTAGGATTTCCGACCAAGGCAATACGAAGCGCATCACTCATGCAGGAACTCCTTCCAAGATTTTTTGTGAAATTTCAATTTTTTCTGCTTCAGATTTACGTAAGGCAAAACGGGTAAAACCGATTTGAATCAAGATAGGATCTCCACCAAAAAAACCTTTAGTGATTACTTTTACCTGAGTGCCAGGAACAAAACCTAATGTTTCTAAACGGCTTGCAACCATATCTAGGGAAGTCTCAGCATCATTGAGCCGATTTACCTTGGTAATGGTAGCTGTCTGCTTTACTTTTAACTCTGACAAACGCACTGTGGGAGATCCTAAAACGACCAGAATTTAACTTCATTATACATTCAAAATGAGAATAATTACCAACTATTGTTTGATTATAATTCTCATTCAATATAAGAATTCGACTTTGTCATAATTTTAGACTAAATTTTGCTTTGAAAATGAAAGTTTGAGAATATTTCTGAAAATGCTGAATAAAAAGCCACGAATTCCTGCTCCAGTTCACATTCCTGAACATTTAAGTTGCTTACAAGGCTTTCGTGATTATTTAATTTCACAAACAGTCAGCCCGCATACTCGAAATGCTTATCTTTCTGATCTGATTCAGTGTAGCGAATGTATTGCTCAACATGATTTATCTCAGTGGAGCAGTGAAGATATTGCTGATGTATTGATTACGTTGACCAAACAATCAAAAAGTCCACGTTCAATCGCCCGCTGCCTGTCTGCAATGCGCTCATTTTATAAATTTTTGCGTGAACAAAAAATTCGTTTAGACAACCCAGTCGCTACACATAAAACACCAAAACTGGGGCGAGCATTACCTAAAGATTTGTCTGAACAAGACGTTGAAGCTTTGATTCAAGCACCTGATATTGCTACAGCCCTAGGCTTACGTGATCGTGCCATGTTAGAGGTTTTATATGCTTGCGGTTTGCGGGTCACTGAACTACTCAATTTACGTACAGATTTAATCAATTTAAAACAAGGCTATCTACGCATTGTCGGTAAAGGCAATAAAGAACGCTTGGTTCCTTTGGGTGAGTTTGCCTGTGACTGGATCGAAAAATACTTAAATGAATCACGGCCTACTTTATATAAAAGTTCAACAGATTATTTATTTTTAACCCAACATGGCGGCATCATGAGCAGACAAAATTTTTGGTATGCGATTAAGCGCTATGCTTTACAAGCCAACATTTCTGCTGAACTCTCACCGCATACACTCAGACACGCATTTGCAACTCACCTGCTCAATCATGGAGCCGATCTTCGAGTTGTACAAATGTTACTTGGTCATAGTGATCTCTCAACAACGCAAATTTATACCCATGTTGCTCAACATCGTATGCAAGAATTGCATCATAAATTCCATCCACGAGCATAATCGCTGCTTTAAACTATATTTTTACTTACTTTTACAATGTCTTAATCAAGCGTTAACGAAAAGTTGAGTTTTTTTGTTATGCTAGTTCTCTTTTAAAAAAGCTTAAAACGATAAGGGTTGTTTATGCGATTTACCCGTTCAAAATTGATGATTGCTTGCTTGATTGCAAGCACTGCCGCGATTAGCGCATGCTCAAAAGCAGATAATACTCAAAATGATGACACGCTCACTGCTACATCTCCCGCAACTGGCGAAGCATCTAATTTAAATGCACGTGATGCACAGCAAAAATTGATTAAAGCCTTACAAGCAAATCTAAAAAATGCCAATATCAATGCTAAAATTTTAGACGTCAAAGCGACTGAAGTTCCAAATATTTACTGGGTAAGCATCGAAGGCATGTCTTCTGTTTACGTGACTGCTGATGGTAAATACATTATCCAAGGCGATGTCATTAAACTCGATAAAAACCCGCATAGCATTGGGGATAAACTCCAAGCTACAGAAAATAAAAAGCATTTTGCAGCACTGAAAAAAGAGGACTTATTGGTCTATCCTGCTAAAGGACAAACCAAACACGTGGTTTATGTCTTTACCGATGCAAGCTGTCCGTATTGTCACAAATTGCATGAGCACATGAGCGAAATCAATGCCAAAGGCATTGAAGTTCGTTATATCGCTTGGCCACGTGGTCCACAGTTTATGCCTGCAATGGAAAGCATTTGGTGTAGTGCAGATCGACAAAAAGCATTTGATCAAGCGATTGCTGGCGTTCAATTACCTGCTGCAACCTGTAAAAATCCTGTAAAAGATCAATACCAAATGGGCTTAAATATGGGGGTAAATGGTACCCCTGCGATTTATAGCGAAAATGGCGAATATTTAGGTGGTTACCTCACTCCAGAAGAGTTAGATAAGCGTTTAAATAAATAATTATTATCAATTAAATAATTATTTTTTATGGATAAATATAAAGATGCGCTAGGCTCTAGAGTCTGGCGCATTTTTTAGCTATGATCTACCTTGAATAAATTTTTAAATTACTATATTTGGAGTGTGACGTGAAACCAGTTCGTCTGGCAATCCTCGGTCTTGGTACCGTAGGTGGTGGTGCCCTTAAACTATTACAAGAAAACGCTGCTGAAATTAGACGTCGCACCGGTCGTGAAATTGAAATTACCCACGTAGGGACTCGTCGCCCTCGTCCAGATTTAAATTTACCTGCAAGTGTGAAACAAAGCGCAGACCTATTAGAAATCGTTCGCCAACCTGACGTAGATGTCGTGGTAGAAGTGATGGGCGGGATTCACCCTGCTTATGAAGTCATCATGGAAGCGATCAAACACGGTAAACAAGTGGTTACTGCCAACAAAGCATTACTTGCTGAACATGGTAATGAACTGTTCAAAGCTGCTGATGATCATCATGTTCAAATCGCTTATGAAGCTGCGGTTGCTGGTGGGATTCCAATCATCAAAGTCATCCGTGAAGGTCTAGCTGCCAACAAAATCGAATGGCTTGCAGGTATCATCAACGGTACTGGCAACTTTATTTTGACTGAAATGCGTGAAAAAGGTCGTGCATTTGCAGACGTATTAAAAGAAGCACAAGAACTTGGTTATGCTGAAGCTGACCCAACATTTGACGTTGAAGGTATCGATGCTGCACACAAACTCACGATTTTGGCATCGTGTGCATTTGGTATTCCTTTACAATTTGAAAAAGTTTATACCGAAGGGATCAGCAAAATTACAGCGCAAGATGTAAAATATGCTGAAGAACTCGGTTATCGCATCAAACATTTAGGGATTGCACGTCGTTCTGATAAAGGTATCGAACTTCGCGTACATCCAACTTTGATTCCTGAAGATGAATTGATCGCCAATGTAAATGGCGTGAAAAATGCAGTTTTGGTTCAAGCCAATGCTGTAGGTCCGACACTCTATTATGGTGCGGGCGCAGGCGCAGGTCCTACAGCTTCTGCTGTGGTTGCTGATGTGGTTGATATCGTACGTGACATTATCTATACAGAAGATGGTTCAGGCACAATTCCACAACTTGCCTTTGAAGCATTGTCAGATCTTCCTATTTTATCTGGCGATGATATGACTACAGGTTATTACATCCGCCTAAATGCTGAAGACCAAACAGGCGTACTTGCCGATGTCACTACGATCTTAAGTCGTTCAGGAATCAGCATTGATGCCATCATGCAACAACCACGTCTAAAAGATTTGATTCCGATTGTGATTTTAACTGATCCAGTCGTTGAATCGAAAATGAATGAAGCCTTGGCTAAAATTCAAGCTTTACCTGTGATTCATGGCGAAATCGTACGAATTCGTTTAGAATTGCTTGATAACTAATCGGGTTTTAAACCTTCCAGACATCCTTATTTTAGGGTAAGGATGTTGATGAATCTGCTAATGATCTGAATATTTTAAATTTTATTTCATATCATCGCAGTTTCAAGGAAGATGAAAAGAATGCCTAAATTTGCTCTACACTCACTTGGAACAACATCATGTCGAATGCCAATCGTTATACAGGCCTAGTTGACCGTTACCGTGACCGCTTACCAGTATCAAAAACAACACGTGCAATCTCTTTAAATGAAGGGAATACCCCACTCATTAAATTAGACAATATTCCACGTATTATTGGCAAAGACGTTGAAATTTATGTGAAATATGAAGGCTTAAACCCAACTGGTTCATTTAAAGACCGTGGTATGACCATGGCTGTGACAAAAGCAGTTGAAGAAGGTTCTAAAGCGATCATCTGTGCTTCTACTGGTAATACTTCTGCTGCTGCAGCGGCTTATGCTGCACGTGCAGGTATCAAAGCATTCGTTTTGATTCCAGAAGGCAAAATCGCAATGGGTAAAATGGCTCAAGCGATGATGTACGGCGCGATCACAATGCAAATTCGTGGTAACTTCGATGACGGTATGCGTCTTGTTAAAGAAGTTGCGGATCAAGCACCTGTAACTATCGTAAACTCAATCAACCCTTATCGTTTGCAAGGTCAAAAAACCATTGCTTACGAAATCGTTGAAGCTTTAGGTCGTGCTCCTGATTATCACTGCTTGCCAGTAGGTAACGCAGGTAACATCACTGCACACTGGATGGGTTATACAGAAGCTGTTGCTAACCAACCAGCAGATCAGTTTGAACAAGTGGTTTATGATGCTGAAGCTGATGCGTTTACAGGTCCAAAACCAGCAGGTCGTCCAACGATGGTCGGCTACCAAGCAGCAGGTGCTGCACCATTCTTACGTGGTGGTCCTGTAGCAAACCCTGAAACTGTTGCAACTGCAATTCGTATCGGCAACCCACAAAGCTTCAACCATGCGAAAGCTGTGGTACGTGAATCAGAAGGTTGGTTCGATGAATTGACTGATGCTGAAATCTTAGAAGCGCAACGTTTGCTTTCTATGTATGAAGGCGTATTTGTTGAACCTGCTTCTGCTGCTTCAATTGGCGGTGCGATCCGTGATATTAAAGCTGGCAAAATCAAAGAAGGTTCTGTAATCGTATGTACCGTAACTGGTAATGGTCTTAAAGATCCAGATACAGCAATCAAACAATGTGCTGATGCCGTTATGTTAACCATTGATGCAACAATGAATGACGTAAAAACTTCGATTCTTTCAAATATGGATCACTAATCCATTTTAGGATCGATCCTAAAACCCTGCTTAGTGCAGGGTTTTTTATTGGTTTTAAAATGTCTCAAATATAAAACTCAAATACAAAAAAGCCCCAATATTGGGACTTTTTAATTTTATGTCTAAATAACTATGAACAGACTTTATAAATTGAATAGATTAGATACGTTTTGGTTGATGACTTAACCAAGAGAACAGTTCAGTGGCATCATTGGTACGTGCTTGGCTACTTCCTGCGCCAAGTAACACCACAACCGCAGGACGATTATTCACTGTGGCATGCATGACGACACAACGCCCTGCCTCATTGATATAACCTGTTTTAGAAATATTGATATTCCAACCGCCATTGCGAACGAGCGCATTGGTATTGTTTGATTTAAGAACACGATAGCCCAAATTGAAATCGTAATGCGGTGTAGTCGAGAATTGACGAATGAGGCCATATTGATAAGCACTACTCACTAAAATGCCTAAATCGCGCGCTGAAGCCTGATTACGAGGGTCTAAACCAGTAGACTCATAATAATGAGTCGATGTCATACCCAATTGGCGTGCTTTGGCATTCATTGCGGCAACAAATGCAGGACGACCACCCGGATATGTACGTGCTAAAGCTGCAGCTGCAGGATTTTCAGATTTCATCAATGCTACAAGTAAAACCTCCGCACGATTCATCTTATCGCCAGCTTTCAACGTAGAGCTAGAGTTTTTACCACCTGCACCCGCAAAATCGATCGGCTCAAGGGTAATCTGCTCAGACATATTTAAACGAGCATCTGCAGTTACAACCGCTGTCATCAATTTGGTAATTGATGCAATAGGTAATGCAATATTACTATTTTTACTATATAAAACTTCACCGGTCTGTGCATCCATCACCAAGGCTGCACGCGAATTGACTGATGGTTGACCATTATAGTTATAACGGCTTGTATCACTGATCTGAGTCGCTCGAGCAGCTGTCGTTGTAGACACAGCACCAGCTTGGCGAATGGTTGTGGTCGCAGTTGCTGAACCGGGAGGAGAGAAATCATCCTCATCGTTCATGAGCTGACTAGCATCTGCTGAAGACCAATTGATCGAAGCTTGTCCTGCATTCCCCGAGGAATTCATAACAAGATCAGCAAAGCTTGTTGAACTCAAACTGAGTAGTGCTGACATGCTCAGCACATGGATTAACGTTTTTTTAGATTTTTTCACGATAACTTACTCATCTCACGGAGGAAAAATGCGATATTGCTTCTTACCTCAAATATGACTTACATTTACACACTATAGTGAACAAAATAATAGTTCCCGTAATTGTGCATAACTATTCGTTGGATAATAAGGATAGAATTGCTAATTTTGTAATGACATTGCAAGTAATTTTTGCGTTTTGTAACAAAAAACTTGCATTAAAAATATTCAGGAGGGTGATGTGATCACAGTTTTAGTGGTTGATGACCATGAGTTAGTTCGTACGGGTATCTGTAGAATGCTTGAAGATCAAGTAGATATACAAGTGATCGGACAGGCTGAATCAGGTGAAGAAGCGATTGCCTTAGTACGTCAGTATCATCCGAATGTTGTGCTGTTAGATGTAAACATGCCCGGCATTGGTGGTGTTGAAACAACTCGACGTTTATTACAAACAGCCCCTGATACCAAAGTCCTTGCTGTCAGTGGCCTAGCAGAAGAACCTTATCCATCATTGCTGTTAAAAGCAGGTGCACGAGGCTATATCACTAAAGGAGCACCCATTTCAGAAATGGTTCGTGCAATTAACAAAGTGATGCAAGGTGGCAAATATTTCAGTGCAGATATCGCAGAACAACTCGCAAGCTCATACCTTTCAGATACTCAAAAATCACCTTTTGATGCTTTATCTGAACGTGAAATGCAAGTTGCCATGATGGTCGTAAACTGCATAAGTGCTCAAGAAATATCAGATAAATTATTTGTGAGTGTAAAAACAGTCAATACATACCGTTATCGTATTTTTGAAAAATTAGGCATAGATAGTGATGTCAAATTGACACATCTAGCCATTCGTTATGGGCTCATCAAACCTTGATTTTTGAGTGTCACATGTTGCCTCCGATATATCCGAGTTTAGATTTATCGTATAGGCACATGGAACACGTTAAATTTTTTATACCATTCAACTTTTTGATCTAATCATCTGTTTAAAATAAATTTTATATAAAATGTCACTGTGCTGATCTAGGCCCGATTTTATTGCTTATTTTTTGTACTGACATTTTCATTACATATATAAATTTCGTTTTAAATTTACTGATTTTGAATATTTTATCAACATGATTTTGCTTTTCTAATAACACCATCACTCCCCTTCTCAATAATAGAATTTTTCTCTCAAATAACACATCGTTTAAGCTTTTAGTCTCATGATAGAAAAAGCTTAAAAATAAATAGAATAGATGTGAAATAGTGCAGAAATCTACCCATAAATCAGGACTTATAGCAATTATTCATTGATTTAATTTGTTTATAATATAAGAGATCTGGTTTAGCATATAAGCCATGAGATTGTGCATTTGATGCTACAAAAAATATTTTTTGATCTGACGTTTTAAACCTAAATTTTGGGTTATAGATCGCAAAAAAAATTTAAATAATTTGGTTTTTATAAAATTTATATTTTGGGGAATTATGAGCACTTTTCATTCGTCAATTTTATTTGTCGATGACGAAGTCGACGGTTACATCATCAAGCAGATGTCCTTATCTCATTTGGGGATGCTCAATAACGCCACACACAACCTTGAACAAACGAGACTTCAGCTTTCACAAAAAGCTAATGATGCTTGCCTAGCCGAGTGCAATATAGAAACTAAGCATACCGAAGATTTGGGTGAAGATATTCGCTCCACTTTGCTCAAAAAAAATGATGTCGTCACCACACTGCAAACTGACACTCGATCAGCGATTTCGATATTAGATACAGGAGCATTTAAAATGGTCACAAAACCATTAAATCAAAAAGATCTTGCTCAGCTTTTAAAAAAGGCACTCCATTTTTCTAAACAACATCCAGAATTCCCCATAAATTCATTTAAAACTTCAAAGAAAAAACCATCAAAAAAACATGAAATAGAACATGATATTACGCATACATTATTGCTTGGAAAATCTGAAGTCATTGAAAACTTACGTACTGATTTAAAAAAGATAGCACGCTCACAAGCCCCTGTTTTTATTACAGGTGAATCAGGTACAGGCAAGGAAATTGTGGCAAACTTGGTGCACCAATTGAGCCGTCGTCGCAAAGGCGCTTTTATTGCAATTAACTGTGGTGCGATCCCACATGACCTACTTGAAAGTGAATTTTTTGGCTATAAAAAAGGTAGCTTTACAGGTGCAAGCCAAGACAAACAAGGTTTGATCCAAGCTGCCAATGGTGGAAGTTTATTTCTTGATGAAATTGCTGAGCTTCCACTTGCCATGCAGGTCAAACTCTTGCGAGCGGTTCAAGAGAAAAAAATCCGCCCAATCGGTGGCGATGAAGAAATAGCTGTCGATTTTAGAATCATCAGTGCAAGTCATACAGATTTGAAAACCTTGCTAGAGCAGGGAAAATTTCGCCAAGACTTATTTTTTCGACTACATGTGATGCCAATCCACATTCCACCACTGCGGCAACGTCAACAAGATATTATCTTATTGGCAGACAGTTTTATTAAACAAATTTGTGCTGAATGGAAAGTCCCGCAAAAAAAACTCTCAAATGCTGCTCAAAATTTTTTGTTATCTTTAAACTATCCCGGCAATGTCCGAGAATTGCGTAATATGATTGAGCGTGCTATTTCATTATGTGATTCAGATCAGATTGAAGTTGAACATTTTAAAATATTAGTTGAACAAAAACATGACCTTTCTAATGAAAATCAATTCATTGAAGAAGATAAAAAAAATAGAAAACCTATTCCTATTTATGATCTTTTTCAAGAAGAACAAAAAAATGAGAATATTTGTTTAGAACAGTATTTGGCCAATATAGAAAAAGATATTTTGATCACAGCTTTAAACCACACCCATTGGAATAGGACTTTAGCTGCACAAAAACTGGGCTTAACCTTTCGTGCGCTTAGATATCGTCTTAAAAAATATGATTTGGACTGAATGAGATGCTTTGCTATTTATGTTTCAATAAAAGCTCTGAAGCACCATATAAATAGGTATCTTCTTTCATTTCACCCGGCCAAGGATAGCTTTGATTTGGCTGAATGCCGATACTATCAATCATATTACCTTTCGGTGTGAAATAGTGCGACACCGTCATCTGCAACGCAGCTCCATCTGGCAAAGGAAATAACTTTTGCACCACACCTTTACCATAACTTTTTTCACCAATGATCCAAGCACGTTGGTGTTCTTTCATTGCTGCGGTAAAAACTTCTGCAGCTGAGGCAGAACGCTTATTGATCAAAATACCCAATTTTATATTTGGAAATTCACTGCCCGGCAATGCTTGGAATTGTTGATCGCCTTCTGATCGGCTTTTGGTTGAAACAATCACACCTTGATCTAAAAATAGATCCGCCATTTCTACAGCTGCCGATAATAAACCACCGGGATTATTGCGTAGATCAATCAACACCGCTTTTATTTTTTGTTTACTGTATTCTTCAATCAGTCTTTTTACTTCATTTGCAGTATCTTGTTGAAATACTTTTACTTTCAATATCAAAACACCGTTATGCAGCATCATCGGCTCGATATCAGCAGCTTCTATTTTTTTGTTGCGAACGACACTAATGACAGGTGCATTTTCAGTCTGAATCAACTGTAAAGTTGATCCAATCGAACCATGTAAAAGGTCTTCAACTTGTTCATGATTTAGATTTTTAAGTTCTTGTCCATCTATTTTATAGATACTTAAGTCATTTTTTAGACCGAGTTTTTGCGAATCAGACTGATCTGCTAAATTTTTTATCACCCATTGTTTGCTATGTATGTCCAAAGCCAAATCAAAATCAACAGTCGCCAAATCCCCTTCGGTATATTGAACCAATTGGCGATAATCTTCAGGTGTTAAATAACGTGAATAGCGATCCAAACCTGATAACAATCCCTTAATTGCTTGTAAAAACAAAGCATCATCGGGCTTTTCATCCACATAGTTATCTTTGACTATGCCGTAAATTTGTACAAATTGTTCTATAGATTCAATCGGGACTTCTGCGCTTTGATCTTCTTCTTCGTCAAAGTCATTTGCAAATGAAGTCGTTTTATTGGTCGTCTCTTTTGCTGCAGTCGTACGATCTGCAGCAAAAGTGGTGTGACTCATCAACGTCAGCATGCTCGATAAAGCAATCACATGTTTCCATTTTTGAGCCATTTCTCACCTTTTTATATGGATTATTTTAAAGTAATTAAATTACGTCCTTGCATTTCAGCAGGAATCGGAAGTTGCATCAAGCTCAATAATGTAGGCGCAACGTCAGCAAGTACGCCGCCTTCGGCGATCGTAGCTTCAGTCGGTCCAACATAAATAAATGGCACAAGCTCAGTCGTATGTTGAGTATGCACTTGACCACTAATATAGTCTTGCATTTGCTCTACATTACCATGATCTGCTGTGATTAACATATGACCTTTGTTTGCCATCACGGCTTCATAGACACGACCTAAAGAAGTATCTACTGCTTCGACCGCTTTTACCGCAGCATCAAAGACTCCAGTATGTCCAACCATATCACCATTTGCATAGTTCACAACCAACAAATCGAACTCACCAGAATTGATCGCATTGACCAATTCATCAGTCACTTCATAAGCGCTCATTTCTGGTTGTAAGTCATAAGTGGCAACTTTTGGTGATGGAATCAGGATACGTTTTTCACCTGGATATTCGTCCTCACGACCACCACTAAAGAAGAATGTTACATGTGCATATTTTTCAGTTTCAGCGATACGTAACTGTGTTTTACCAAGACTTGAAAGATACTCACCGATTGAATTTTTAAGTTCTTCAGGCATATATGCAACTGGCGCATCAATTGAAGCTTGATAACGGGTCAACATCACAAATTTTGACAAAGCTGGAACAACTTTACGCTCAAAACCTGCAAAATCTTTTTCTACAAATGCTTTGGTAATTTCACGCGCACGGTCAGCACGGAAATTCATAAAGACAACGCTGTCACCATCTTCGATTTTAGCCAATTCGCCAATACGGGTTGCTTTAACGAACTCATCAGATTCATCAGCCGCATAAGCCAGTTCAAGCCCTTCAATAGCAGACGCAGCAGTACGCTCAGCCTCACCTAAAGTCAGTAAGTTATACGCTTGTTCTACACGATCCCAACGATTGTCACGATCCATTGCAAAATAACGGCCAATCATTGTCGCAATACGACCTTGATTTGGATATTGAGCAAATAATTCGTCCATTTTCTGTAAAGAAGGTTTTGCGCTACGTGGTGGAGTATCACGACCATCTAAAAATGCATGTACATAAACTTTCAAGCCACGTTTCAAAGCAAGCTCAGACATCGCAAAGATATGATCTTGGTGAGAATGCACACCGCCTTCTGAAAGCAAGCCCATGATATGCAAAACACCACCAGCCGCTTTGGCTTTATCACATGCATCAATCAAGACTTTATGTTCAAAAAAAGCACCTGTACGGATATCTTTGGTAATACGGGTAAAATCTTGATACAGCACACGACCTGCACCCAAATTCATATGGCCCACTTCTGAGTTACCCATTTGACCATCAGGTAAACCCACATCTTCACCAGAACCAGAAATCAAACTATGCGGATGCTTTTGTTGCATAGCAGTTAAATTTGGGGTTTTTGCTGCAAGAAAAGCGTTGTCTTCTACCGCTTCACGATGACCCACACCATCCATAATTACTAGTACGTGAGGGATTTTGCCAGCAGTTGCATCCGTCATAATTGATACTCTTTTGTTTACTCGTTAATCAAATATTTTACCGAAATTTCGATAAAGACTCTATGTTGTGTTGATGGAATGATCTGATACATCTCATCAATTTTTTAAATCTTAAACAGCAAAAGGGGCAATAATGCCCCTTTTTGGTATTTATCTTGCTCGATAAATCAAATATCCACCGACAACAAACATCAAGGCAATCGGAATAAAGACGAACCAAGCTGGAGATGGTGAATAAACCAAACTCGCATAACCAAGAAAATCTTGCAGATAATAAATGGTTAAACCAACAAATAAGGCGATGACCAAACGAAAGCCCATAGACTGTTGACGAAGTGGTCCAAAAACAAAAGAACATGCAATCAAAGTCAAAGCCAATAATGAAAATGGTGAGCCCATAATTTTCCAAAATGCCAGTTGATAAGTTTTAGGCACTTGACTGTATTTTTTCATATACTGCATAAAACTCACCAATTCACTTGGTGCGATATCTTCTGGGTCGAGGGTGACCATATGTACGTATTTCGGTTGCAGAGCCAAAGGTAAATCTTGTTCTGCTATTTCTTTAAACGTTGCATTACCATTTGGCAAAATCGTCAATTGTTTGGTGTTATTGAGTTTCCATTCACCATTTTGGGTAAACTTACCTTGCTCAGCCAAAATGACGGATTCAAGCTGATTATTTGCAGTTAAATTGGTGACTTGCACATGATTTAGATTGCCGCTTGAGTTTGCATAATCAATATAAATAAAGCGCTGACCTTCACGTGACCAATAACCACGAACTTCGCCAAGTGCAGCTACAGTTCTCTGACTTTTGACACTTTTAGCCTGTTCACTAGTATAAGGAATCACCCATTGGGTCAAAGCCAGAGAAAACACCACCAACAATAAAGCCGGTCGCATCACCCAAGCAACGATACGCCATAAGCTAACCCCGGCTGAACGCATCACGATCAATTCACTATTTGAAGCAAGAGATCCCAATCCTAAAACTGCCCCGATCAAAGCACCGATAGGAATGATTTTATTGATGTTACGTGGTGCATCCCAAAGCACATATTTAAATGCATCCCAAGCACTATAACCCTTTTTGACTGAGCCCAATTCGCCTACATAGGCAAATAAAACAAATAAGAAAGCCAAAACCAGTAAAGTACCAATCATCATCAAAGCAGTGGTTTTGGTCACATGTCGGGCTAAAATTTTTTGAGCAACCATTATGACCTCACACGTTTAATTTGATTTTTCAGTTTTGGAGCAAGCTTCTGCTTCCTCGAAAAAATTGCGCTAGCAAAGAGATAGACAAACAATACCGCAGGATATGCCCAAATACCGATTTCCCCTTTACTTACTCGGGTCTTCACTGCAATCAAAATCACAATCATACTGGCAAATATCATCAACGCAGGAAACAGCTTGAGATAGCGTCCTTGACGTGGTGTCACCTCAGATAATGCGACCGCTAAGGCTATGGCTACAAACATTGAAAATGGTACAAAAATACGCCAACCAATTTCACTTTCAATGACCGAGTTATCTCTAGATTTCCAAAGTTGTGAAAATGGCAAGGCTTCAACATCACTGGCATCGTATTCAGCTGTTTTATTATTTTCAATACGTAAACGCCAAGTTTGAAATTCTGCCTGAGAGTATTTTGCAGTATCAGGATAAATCTCATAGCGACGACCTTGAGATAAATCCACAACGCTGGCTGTCTCATTGGCAATTTCAACACGTGTTGCTTCTTTTGCCACGATCATTTGATCAGGCTTACCTTCTTTTTCAGCTCGAATATAGACAAAAACATCTTTTAAGTTTTGTCGATCTTCTGATAATGAACCTGCATAAATGGTGTAAGCGCCCGATGAAATAAACTCTTTTGGTCGAACCAAATCAAAACCTGTACGTACCGCTTGTACTGAAGTCAGCTTATTAAATTCACGCAAGCCCCAAGGCGATACCCAAACCATGATCACCAGTTGGATAATCATAAATACGGTTGCCATCGGCACCATTAAACGTGCAATTCGATGTTTACTGATCCCACTACTGTTCAAAACCGCCATTTCATGTTCGACATAGAGTCTGCCAAACACGAGCATGAGTCCGATAAAGAAGGCTAAAGGAAGTAATAAAATCAAAAATTCAGGTAATCGGTATCCGATAATACTAAACAAGACACTGACATCTAAACGACCTTGCGCCGCTACGCCAAAATATTTGATCAGCCGCGCGCCAAGCACAATAAGCGTCAAAATGCTGACTACAACCAGCGTTGTAGAGACCACTTGCTTGACGAGATAACGTCGTATAATCAAAGTTAATCTTCCAAAAAAGTAAAGGATCGGATGTGCGCTAGTTTACCCGATTGAAAAAAATATAAAACCTATACGCTTTAGCACATTGAAATTCTATCACTGGAAGTGGTTCAATGGTTTAATGATTTGAAAACATCGGATAGGCACGAAAACAGTATATGAAACTTACTATTAATACGTCATTGCTAGAGAATACGTCTAGTCAAAATTTGTTGATATTCGTTGATTCTGAAAACACTCAAAAAGCATCAACAACATACAATATCAATAACTTAGATCAAATTATTGCAGCTACACAATATAAAGCAAGTTTTAATGAAACATTGCCATTGATCCAAAATGTGCCTGCTCAAGCCAATAGCGCGCTGATCGGTTTAGACAAAGCTAGCGAGCTTAAACCAGCAAAACTTGCAAAACTTGCACAGCAATTGATTAAAACTGTACAAAAAAAATTCAAACATATCAGTATTGATATTTCAGCGATTCCGACTGAATTACATTATTTGTTTGCTTTAAATTTGACTCAAGCCGCTTATGGTTATGATGAATTTAAATCAAAGAAAAATGAATTTGTGCTTGAACAAATTGATTTGATTGCAACGACCACCACTTTAGATGCAGCACAAATTGCTTTAATTGAAGCTGTTCAAAATGGTCAAAATTTTGCACGTGATCTAGGTAACTGCCCTGCCAATATTTGTTTCCCAGAATATTTAGCAGACCAAGCCAAAGCACTTGCAGCCGAATTCCCAGACCTTTTAAAAGTGACTGTGCTTGAAGAACAACAAATCGCTGATCTCGGGATGAATGCCTTTTTAGCAGTTGCTAAAGGTTCTGAACGTCCGGGACGTATCATTACCCTCGAATATAAAGCAGATATTGATCACGCACCGATTGTGCTTGTGGGTAAAGGTATTACATTTGACACAGGTGGTATTTCATTGAAACCAGGTCCTGGTATGGATGAAATGAAATTTGACATGTGTGGTGCAGCATCTGTACTCGGTACGATTCGCGCTCTTTGTGAAGCAAGATTGCCAATCCATGTCGTTGGTGCGGTTGCAGCAGCAGAAAATATGCCATCAGGTCATGCAACTCGTCCGGGTGATATCGTGACGACGATGAGTGGTCAAACTGTTGAGATCTTAAATACCGATGCTGAAGGTCGTTTGGTTCTTTGCGATACATTGACTTATGTAAAACGCTTCAACCCTGCTGTAGTGATTGATATTGCGACCTTAACTGGTGCATGTATCGTAGCACTCGGTAAAGTTTTAAGCGGTTTGTTTACCCCAGATGATGAATTGGCGGCTGAAATCAACCAAGCTGGCGAACAAAGTTTTGACCGTGTTTGGCGTTTGCCAGTAACTGATGATTACCAAGAATTACTTGATTCTCCATTTGCGGACATCGGTAATATTGGTAATTCTGGACCACAAGCAGGTTCAGTTACTGCTGCATGTTTCCTACAACGCTTTACTCGTGAATATCGCTGGGCACATCTCGATGTTGCAGGTACAGCATGGGTTTCAGGCGCTGCGAAATGTGCAACAGGTCGCCCAGTACCGTTATTGATGCAATTTATTGCCAATCGTGTTGAAAATAATGGCTAAAATTAGCTTTTATCTATTTGAAAAAAGCCCCGAACGACAAGTGCATAGCGCTTGTCGTTTGTGTCGTAAGCTTTTGTTAAAAAATCAGAAAATATGGCTGTATTGTACAGACACTGATTTACAACAAGAATTAGATGACCTACTTTGGAGCTTTGATCAAACCAGTTTTATCGGACATGGCATCGATCAAGCTGATGCAGCAATCTGCATCTCAGCCACCTTGCCTGAAGATTCTGAGCGGATTGTGTTTAATTTTAACAATCAAGCACTTGAACAAATCAACAATTTTAGTCACATTATTGAAATTGTTGAAAATGCTGAAACAGCCAAAGTGATTGGACGAGAAAAGTTTAAATCTTATCGTCGTCAAGGCATCGAAGCACGAACATTTAAACTATAATCAACGATTGAATATTTTATTTTTAGGAGATGCGTGGTGGCATTAAATGTAGGTCAAGATTTTAAAAAGCGTTGGCTCGATGCGCCTGAAGCTGTACGTCAAGCTTTTATCGACGACCTCACCCGCATCACGGATTTATTTGATCATAAAACTCGAGATATCCAAGCTTGGCTTGAACACGATAAACGTTCATTGCAAGTGGCTGGTTTGAAAGTTGAGCAAGCCTATGCCGATCTCAAAGCACGTTTGATCGAAGAAGCACGTGCACGAAAACAAGCAGCTTTAGAAAAGTCACTCGAAGAAAAACGCGCCAAAGAAGCTGAATACAATCAACAGCTTTTACAAGATGAAGCACGCCAATATCAAGAACAAACACAAGTGCTTGCTGACATCCGTGAAAATGTTGATCATGAGATCCAAGAGTACACAGCGCATTATCATAAAAACCCTGAAAATGACGCTGTAAATGCTGCACCTTTTGACGATTCTTCGATTCGATCAGAGCTTGAAAATGTACGTTTAAGACTCGAACTCGAAGCTGAAAATCTCATAGAACAAGCGGTAACGGTATTTAGAGCCAAACTTCTTACTGCCTCTCAAGAAGAAATTGAATACATTTTGAAAGACTTAGAAGATAAATCTGAATAATAGATAACCTTATACTTTTATCTTATAAGTCATTTATCGCATGTCATGAAAGTGAAATATTTTTGTCACAGTATATTCATACCACCTAGATTTGGGTAATAAAGCATTTGAATCTCCAGAAATTCAAATGTATTTATTTGAGTGATTTATACAAATATGCAGCTTCTGCAACATTTGGGACAAAAAAAATGGACATGTTGAATCAAATTTCGAATCGAATTGCCACACTCAGTTCGGGCGAAACAATGACACTAACGGCACAAAATCTATTGATTAGTCGTGGCGATTTTCAAGCCATTTCCGTATATCTTTCACGTGAGTCAGAAAAAGGTCAATTTTCTATAGATCTACCAAAGCGTTTAGCGACTTGGTTTGAACAAACCTCAATCACTGTAATCAAAAATTAATTTCCTCCCCAAATACAAAAAAGCCCGATATTTCGGGCTTTTTCAATTGTTTTACTGAGCAATGATTATCTTAAAAAACCATTTTCAGCCAAAAAATCCATACTGATTTTTGATTCAGCTTTTTGTTCAGCCGCTTTGTCACCTAACAACAAACGCTCGATATAACGTGCTAAGACATCTACTTCGAGATTGACTTTACTACCAACTTTCCATGTTGAAATATTGGTGCGTTCCGCAGTATGAGGAATCAGATTTAAACTGAGAATATTGCCACGTAAATGGTTAATCGTTAGGCTAATGCCATCGACTGTAATAGAACCCTTTTCCGCTAAATATTTGGCAATTTCCGCAGGTGCTGTCACTTCAAAATAAAGTGAACGTGCATCTTTTTGAACCACGGTCACTTCACCTACGACATCGACATGCCCGCTCACGATATGCCCACCAAAGCGTGTGGTCGGCAACATCGCTTTTTCGACATTGACCGTTTGCCCCACTTTCCATTCACCAAGTGTAGAGCGATTGAGACTTTCACGTGATACATCGGCTGCGTACCAGTTTTCACCCCAATCAATTACGGTCAAACAGATCCCATTGGTCGCAATTGAATCACCCAAATGCACATCTGACATATCCAGACCAGTTGAAATACGTAGGCGGACATCGCCTCCAACACTTTGCAGACTATCGACCTTACCTAAACTTTCAATAATGCCTGTAAACATATATCACCTAATGCTGTTACTCATCCGCGGATGTTATTTATTGAATATTCAAATGAATTATTGCTCAGTTTCTGGGTCAATTTTCATGACCCAAAAGCCTCTCATTTTTGCATTCGCCTGATTGCTTTCATAGGCTACTCTAAAGCGAATGACAAAATTTTCATAACGATAGAAAAAGATCTTTTGACTGCTCTCTTGGTTTTGGCTCTGACCATTTTCAGAAAGCAAAGGTACTTCGACAGCCAAAGGATCTTGCGTTGGAACGGTATCCATCATTTGCTGTACGACTTTTTTATTTTTCTTTAGATCTTCTTGAAACTGTGCATTGGACAATTGATACAATTTGGCCATGTCACGTTTTTGCAAAGCAACATAGGGACATTGCGCATTGAGCTGCAAACAATTTTGTTCAAGCACATCAGCTTGTGCAACTTGTGAATACACCACAGTTGAAACGACACAAGCCAAAGTTTTTAACATCGTTTTTATTTTCATTATATTTCCTAGAGTACTTTACCAGAGTGCGAGCTGTGTACTCGACCCTGAAGTATCCACTCCGCCTAGCTCAGCAAAATGATATAGCTGACCTAAGAGTTGGCGTAATGGTGGTCCTGATTTGGCATGTGTATCCGTAATCACGATAAACTCAAGTACACGTGCGCGATCAGACTGACGTTGCTTACTTACACGATAACGCGGTACATCTTGCGTTAAAAGCGTTACTTTGCCACGTTTTAAATTGGCAGCCAAAAGATCTTTCGGCTCAATATGACCATCCGTAGAATAACTGGTCAAAATAAACCGTGCATTGATCGTTTCGAGCAATTTCTCATAAGCTTCTTGTGCATGTTTTGAGGAATTGTACGGGCTTGGACGCTCTTTACGCCATGCACGGTCAATTCCACTCTTATACCCTTTAGTATCTGGTGTCGGTAAATCGACCTGATCCCAAAGCGTTAAAGAGTTTAATACATGATAATTACTACTATACGCATGTTGGTTGTACGGTGGATCAAGATAAGCCACATCCACCTCAAAACCGCTCATTTGGTTAGCCAAATGCTGTGCATCGACACACCACATTTCAGCCATTGGTGTTTTTTGTTTGCTATCACCCAGTTCACAAAAACGACTCGGTGTCAGCCAAAGTAAAGATTCGATACGCTCCAAAGCAGTTTGGGTTTTACCGCCCCAGCCGTGGTGGAAACTTTTAAATACTCCATTGGTATTGCTGACAAAACTTGCTGAATATAAAAGTGGTGCAAGCAAAGCACTCATTTCAACATCATCAATCGCACCTTGTGCCTGCCAAGTCGCAATCTGTTGACGAATGGCATCAATCCGCATGCCATTACGACGCTTATAAAACAATCGATCACGGCTAGGATCATAAATTTCATCATTGCGTGGGCATAGATTATGCGTCACCCAACCTTTTACTTCAGGTAAACGGTTCAAATAATCAATGGCTTTTTGATAACCGCCCAACTCTTTAAAAGCAGGCGCATCTGTACAAGCCAAAATCGCATGATTCAATGCGTGACTATAAGGTTCCCAATCATTGGCAATCACACGATAACCATTTTGGCGTGCCAAACGCGAGACTACGCCACTGCCTGCAAAAAAATCAGCAAAAATAGGTGAACGTTTGCCCCCTTGTTGCAAAGTTCCTGTGATTTCCAATGCTTCTAGGATCAGATGAAGTAGTCTGCGCTTATTGCCCAAATAGGGAACGAGCTGATGAAATAGGTATTCATCCGTCGTACGTGCAGAATGACGGCGTTTATGATAAACCGTAGCTTCTGAATTCATATTGTCTCTTTGCTAGGAATTAATTTTAAGCGGATGTCATCTCCAATTTGGAGTACATCAACCAGCTTAAAACGTAACTGTTCAGCCATCGTGTTGAATTCTACTGAGAACATCGCACGGGCTGATTGCCCTAAAAATGTCGGTGCAACATAGCTGATCATTTCATCAACTAAATTTTCCTGCAAAAATGCACTGGATAATGTTGCGCCAGCTTCGACCAATACATCATAAATTTGATGTTCTTTAGCCAAGGTCAAAAGCAGCGATTTTAAGGACTGAATCGGAAATTGTACCACGCCTAGATCGGCGAGTTCCTGACGAAATGGTCCCATGACCATGACTGTTTCAGGATTTTGTAAAATTTTAGCAGATAAAGGCAAGCGACCTTGACGGTCCAAGATGACTCTTTTCGGTTGTACCACTGTTGCCAAGTCTACCTCAGGCAAATGACGCACATTGAGTTCTGGATCATCCGCCAATACCGTTGAGATACCAGTCAGTACTGCTGCTGATGTTGCTCGAAAATGTTGCACATCTTGACGTGCTGCAGTATCTGTTATCCATTTTGACTCACCTGAAGCCATGGCAGTTCGGCCATCAAGGCTTGAGGCAACTTTTAGTCGTACATAAGGCATGCCTGTAGCCATCGCCTTTAAGAAACCCAAATTGAGCTGATGGGCTTCATCTTCGCAGATTCCCACATCAACTTGGATCCCAGCATCTCTTAGGATCTGCACACCTTTACCAGCCACAAGCGGATTTGGATCAGGACAAGCAACCACAACACGTGCGACACCAGCCTCGACCAAACCTTTGGCACAAGGCGGAGTTCGACCATAATGCGCACAAGGCTCAAGCGTGACATAAGCAGTTGCACCCTGACTTAAAACACCAGCTTCACGCATAGCAAAAACTTCTGCATGCGGTTGACCTGCTTTAGGATGAAAACCTGTGCCCACAACAACGTCATCTTTGACGATCACACAACCCACATTGGGATTTGGACGTGTTGAATATTGCCCAAGTTTTGCCAGTGAAATGGCTTTTTTCATCCATTTTTGATCTATCAAATCCTGATCTTGAACTAACTCAGACATGCTTAACCTAAAAGAAAATTCTGCTTAAAAGATGTAAATGTATTATTCAGACGTTTGACCACGATTTTGCATTTGCTCAATCTGGCGACGGAAGGCTTCAACATCCTGAAAATCCTGATAAACCGAAGCAAAACGAACATACGCAACATGATCAAGTGCAAATAAGGCTTTCATGACAATTTCACCAATGGTACGTGAACGCACATCTCGCTCACCCAAACGGCGAATCTGCAACTGAATATCACTTAAAACGGTTTCGATTTGCTCTTGGGTCACAGGACGCTTTTGTAGTGCATGCATCAATGAACGACGCAATTTTGCCTCATCAAAAGGTTCGTTTTTACCATCAGATTTGGTTACTCGTGGCATCACCACTTCATAACTTTCAAATGTAGTAAATCGTTCGCCACAACAAATACACTCACGACGTCGACGGATCTGGCAACCTTCGGCTGCCAACCGTGAATCAATCACCTTACTGTCTGCGGCGTTGCAAAATGGACAATGCATAGTGGTTTTATTGAACAAATCAAATTGCAATTAGTGTAGCAAAAATAATGAAATTTGTTGAGTGTCAGCAAGACTTATAGACCTAGATATAGAAAAAAAACAGCTCATTTGAGCTGTTTTCCACAAGATATTGATTGTTGCGCTTAAAATTTAGTCGATACGTTCGCCATGTTGGCTCAAATCCAGACCCATACGTTCATCATCTCGTTCCACACGAAGTCCAATCACGAGATCAATCACTTTAAGTAAGATAAAAGTCACTACAGCAGAATATGCAATCGTCGCTAAGACACCTTCTGTTTGTACCCAAAGTTGATGCAACATATCAGCAGGCGCTTTTTCACCCATAATGAATGAGCTAGCAAATACAGCCGTCAACAATGCACCCGCGATACCACCGACAGCATGCAAACCAAAAGCATCGAGTGAATCATCAATTTTCAATACACGTTTTAGACCAGTCGTACCCCAGAAACAAACCACACCACCGATCAAGCCCATGATCAATGCGCCGCCTACAGTAACAAATCCTGCAGCAGGGGTAATCACAACCAATCCTGCGACTGCACCAGATGCAGCACCCAATACTGAAGCCTTACCACGAACTATTTTTTCTACGATTAACCAAGCAATGGCTGCTGTTGCTGCTGCAACTTGAGTCGTAACCAATGCATAAGCTGCTGAGCCATTTGCACCTAGAGCAGATCCACCGTTAAAGCCAAACCAACCGACCCAAACAAGGCTTGCACCCAAGACAGTCAAGGTTAAGTTATGCGGAGCCATAGATTCTTTGCCAAGCCCCATACGTTTGCCAAGCAAGACCGCAGCCACTAAGCCTGCAACACCAGAGTTGATATGTACAACTGTACCTCCAGCAAAATCAAGCGCACCGTCATTCATTAACCAACCGCCACCCCATACCCAGTGCGCAATCGGTGCATAGACGATAATGACCCAAAAAGTAATAAATGTAAGCCAAGCACCAAACTTCATACGATCAGCTACAGAACCACTGATGATCGCAACAGTGATAATGGCAAAAGTCATTTGAAAGATAACAAATAATATTTCAGGAATCGTTCCACTCAGCGCATCAGTTGTAATCCCTGAAAGCATGGCTTTATCTAAGCCACCAATAAAGGCATTACCAGAACCAAAAGCTAAGCTGTACCCAATCACAACCCAAACGACACTGACAATCGCTGCCGCTGACAAACTATGTGCCATTGTCGATAAGACATTTTTTTTACGAACCATTCCGCCATAAAACAATGCCAAACCCGGAATCGTCATGAGTAAAACTAATGCAGTTGAAACTAAGATCCATGCCGTATCCCCTGTATCCAATTTTGGTTTTGCAGGTTCGGCAGGTGAAGCAGCAGGCGCTTCTTGAGGAGTGGCAGCAACAGGAGTCGTTGCTGAATCTGTTGAAACAGTTACAACATTTGACGCAGCAGGCTCAGTTACGGCATCTTCTGCCCATGCAACTGAACCACTGAGGAGCGCGCTTGACAGGCCGAGCGCAAGTAGCATTTTTTTCATTGTGTCCCCCAACCTTTTTTTGCGAGTTATACAATACTCAGCAAACTTTATGCCAACTTAAACAGCATCTGGACCTGTTTCACCTGTACGGATACGGATCACTTGTTCTAGATTCGTTACAAAGATTTTTCCATCACCAATTTTGCCTGTGCTAGCAACACGAGTGATTGACTCAATAACAGAATCCACCATGTCATCGCTGATCGCGATTTCAATTTTTACTTTAGGTAGAAAATCAACAACATATTCAGCGCCACGATAAAGTTCTGTATGACCTTTTTGACGACCGAAACCTTTCACTTCTGTTACGGTGATGCCTTGAACACCGATTTCAGAAAGTGCTTCACGCACATCATCCAATTTGAATGGTTTTACAATTGCAGTTACGAGCTTCATGTTCTTTTCCTTCGGCTTCTTTCACCAGTAAGGTTATATGTTCAAAAATCGTGCCAAAAATGCTCCAATGGTTGGGGATATCAAAGCATTTGTGACAAGCTGTCTTTATAACCTATTTTATACTCTAAGATGTAGATTAGGCTTCAAAAAAATATAAATTTTCTTGAACGTTTTACAATTTTACCTAAGAAAAATCGTCGTTTAAATTTTTTATCCTAAAGTACGAGATTCTATCGCTGTAAACTGCGTGCTACACTAGCAAACACTTTACTTGGCATTTGGAATACCGATGATTGAAGCATTATTGCAAGCGATTTTGGAACAAGTCGATCAACCCAAAAAAGATCTCGAACATAATCTTCGCGCACTGCTAAATGAAGCTGTGACAAAAATGGATCTCGTTTCACGTGAAGAACTTGAACGCCAACAAACGGCTTTAAATAGTGCAAATCAAAAATTAATCGCCTTACAAGAACAAGTAAAAACGTTAGAAACATTGCTGCAAAAATAATTTTTGCGCACTTTTGGTGCAAAAATCACATATAACGATTAAAAATAAAGCAACACTTGGATATTTTATGTCTTTTGCAAAAATTAATACTCGGGGATTATTGGGTCTGCACGCCCCTTTAATAGAAGTTGAAGTGCATATGAGTCAAGGTTTACCTTCTTTGACCATCGTTGGACTCGCAGAAGCAGCCGTTCGAGAAAGTAAAGATCGGGTGCGCTCTGCCATCATCAACAGTGGTTTTGTTTTTCCCACCAAACGCCTGACCATCAATCTTGCCCCTGCTGATTTACCCAAAGATGGATCTCGTTTAGATCTGCCTATCGCGCTTGGCATCCTGATCGCTTCGGGTCAATTACCTGAAAATATCACAGATGATTATGAATTTGTCGGTGAATTGGCACTAGATGGGCAACTGCGAGCCGTCACTGGCACACTTTCTATCGCAATGGCATGCCAGCAAGCCGAACATAAATTGTTATTACCTCAAGATAATGCCCAAGAAGCTGCGCAACTTCCTGATATAGCGGTCTATGCCGCAAGCAGTTTACAGCAGGTTTGTGAGCACTTTTCAAATATGAACAAAATTGAGGCAACCATAGCTGAACGCTCACTTTTGGATCAACACTATCGCTCGGATTTAGCAGATGTTAAAGGACAGTTACGTCCGCGACGAGCACTTGAGATTGCGGCAGCTGGCGGACATTCGATATTATTTAAAGGGCCTCCGGGTACAGGGAAAACATTATTGGCATCGCGTTTGCCTAGTATTTTGCCGCCTTTAAATGCTGATGAAAATTTGCAAGTCGCCAGTATCTATTCGATTGCAAATGCCTCACATCAGTTTGGACAACGCCCTTTTCGTGCCCCACATCATACAGCTTCTGCAATTGCATTGGTTGGTGGAGGCTCGCATCCTAAGCCCGGTGAAATTACCTTAGCGCATCTCGGGGTTTTATTTTTAGATGAATTACCCGAATTTGACCGTAAAGTTTTGGAGGTTTTGAGACAGCCCTTAGAATCCAAAGAAATTGTCATTTCTAGAGCTTCAAGACAAATTACTTTTCCCGCAAATTTTCAACTTATTGCAGCTATGAATCCTTGCCCATGTGGTTATGCATTCAATCAAGATTCTCGCTGTCAATGTTCCGCTGATGCGATTAAACGCTATCAAAATCGGATCTCTGGACCTTTGCTAGATCGCATTGATTTGCACATCGATGTCCCACCCCTCAAAGCACAAGAATTACAAGATGATCGTCCAGTTGAAAGCTCTGAAACCGTGCGGACTCGTGTCATCAATGCTTATCATCTACAAATAAATCGGCAAAACTGCCTCAATCAAGCCCTCTCCCCAAAACAATTAGAGACATACGCAATACTTGATGACCCGTCTAAAAATATGCTCGAGATGGCACAGCAACGATTAAATCTATCTGCACGTGCTTATCACCGCATCCTACGTGTTGCTCGAACTATTGCAGATCTTGGGCAAAGTGAGCTGATTCAGAGTATGCATTTATCCGAAGCCTTGTCTTATCGTGGGCAGCAGCATTGATAGGTCTATAATTATTTAATGGGTTTATTGTTATTTAATTGATTTCATCAGATATCTCTCACCCTACCTTCTCCCACAATGGGAGAAGGTGCTTTATGATATTTATAGCGAATGGATGATGATTTTGGACTTTTAAAAAAAGCTCTAAAGCTTAAAAGGTTTTAGTTAAAGTAAAAACTGCGCCAGTTTCTACACCACGTTTGGCAGCGCCAGATAAACCATCAGTGTCGATATTGGTACCCACACCCGCAAGTTCTGCGGTCAAACCCGGAATTGATTTAACTGCATAATTTACCCCAACTTTCCAATCGACATAGTTATCTTTACCATCTGGCAATGCCTTTTTATCCATTGTGGTATACCCGACATTTGCTAGACCGCCAAAACCTGTATCACCAAATGGCGCAGAATATCCCACATTAAAATTCCAACTGTCTCCACCAACAGCCGCCCAATCGTCGGTATAGTTGACATTGGTCAATAAACTACTGCCTTTAACAAATACATCAGCAAAAGTTAATTTGAGATACCCTTCAGTCCAATTGAAATCATCCGTTGCGCTTGGATAGTTATATTCCACAATCCCGACATCTAAAACAGGTTTAAAATGTTCAGAAATATTGAGCGGTGTGCTAAAACCAATCGACGGATCCAACTCCAAATGAGGATCTTTGCCCTCAGCTACACCAAAATCGACATTCGAAGCAAATGCACTAAAATACAAGCCTGAAGTATGCGAAATCGTAAAGCTGCCTTGAACTGCAGGATCTGATTGGGTTTGCGTCATTCCACGAAAACGATAATCTGAAGTTAGTGCGGCATTGCCTGAAAAACTAAGACCTAACTTTGCCAATGCAGTATTGTCTTCTGCCATCGCCATAGTTGCGGATGATGATAATGCAACAAGTGCGGCTGCTTTGATTGAGAATTTCATCGGCTCTCCCCCATCGATAGATGTCTATTTATTTTGCTGTTTGATGAACTCAAAGACTGGATTGCAATTGCTATGCCAATTCAAAAAATCACCAACTCAAAATAAAAAATAAAATTTAATTTTCAAATCGTTAGATTGCTAAATTAAAAATTCATATAAATCTTCATCATCATCAAAATGTTGGATATTGCCTAAAGAAACACTTAAAAATATATAGCTCATGTCGATCTCACTTTTTTGAAATAGTTCAAAAATGATCAACCATCTCGGCGTAAAAATTCTAGTTATATCTATTTGAATTACATAAATTTTATATAAAATTAAACACTGATTTTTCTAAGTAAATCACTTCGCAAGCTCTAGGCTGAACTGTCTCTTTTCTAATATCGTGTTTTGCTCAATATTGAATATTTTCAGGTTTTTATTTAATTTTTTGAGACAGCTACAATATTTTCAGTTTGATTTAATTCTGAACTGTTATGCGTAAAAAAAGTGCATTATTGCTGAAATAATGCACTTTTTTTGAGAATCTAAATATTTTTAGATCTTAAAAATTATAATTTAAACCAAAAACCACATGATCATCAAAGTCTTCACCTGAACGATCTTCACCACCGATAACATAATCCACAGAAGCGACTAAGCCTGTATTGGCAAAGTGTTTACTCACCCCAATCCGAGCTTCATTAAATGCGAAATCTTTCTGAGTTTGCACCACTTCATCATCATGACTGCTGTTATAAGCTGTTGCACCAATAGAGGTATTTAAGCTGAAATCTTGTGGCAATGCATAGCTATACATCGCGCTCAGGTAGGTATCGCCAATATTTGAAGCAGATGAATCTGCGAGAGTTACTGCACTCAATAGGGTTAGATTTTTATAAATGAGGCTGGCTGTCAAATCATAAGAAGTTACAGGGCGCTTATCACCATTATCCGCCACAATGTTATTGGTATTGTGATAGATATACGCAGTTGCCTGTACGTTATAGCTCCAGTTTTGGTTAATTTCATGACCATATGCGAGATATAAATCATTTTCAAAACCGAAGTTTTTATCTTCATGCGCAGGATTGTAGTCTAGCGTAGATCCCCAATAGCCGACTTTTATGCCACTTTTATGTGCATATTCAATTCCGCCTTGTGCTGCAAGGTCATCACTTTCTACCCCACCGCGATAAATGTATTTTGATACAACGCCAATATTTCCTGAAATCACACCATTTGGTGTTTGGACAGACGTTTCATTTGCAAAAACAGCACCGCTCATAGCAAAAAATACAATTGCCACGCGTTTACTCAAATTTAAAATAAACATAAATTTTCGACAGCAGGGAGAAAAATTAAGAAAGCGATTTTACAGGTTTTTCATACTATAGTGGATTGATATTTCAAATATATTTCATTATTTTTACGATTAAGTCTATATTTAAAAACACAATTTCGGCATTTTTCAGCGAAAAAATGCACGAAATCTTATGCAAAAGTCGTATAACATTAGTGAAATAAAATTGATAAAAAACGTATCTTTTTTATAAATTACTTATACAATTTATCCATTTTCTGGGCACAGTAAAAAAATTGTAATTTTTTATTTAAGAGGCACTCGATGCTAAAAGCACAACAACTAACATTAGCGGTACTGATCCAAGCCGCACTCGTTTCAACAGCATTTGCTAGTGAACAAAGCGAATCTAAGGGTTTTGTTGAAGATGCAGAAGGAACTGTATTATTCCGTACGGGTTATTTAACTCGTGATAAAAAAAATGGGACGCCAGATACAAGCTCTTTTGCTCAAACAGCAATGGTTAACTTAGAGTCTGGCTTTACCCAAGGTCCTGTTGGATTTGGTGTTGGTATTATTGGCGACACTTCATTTAAAATCGGAAACAATAAAAATGCTGGTAACGGCATGATTCCTCGCGAGACTCTTAATGGCGTGAAAGGTGCAGGCGATACCTATGACACTTGGACTCGCGGTGGCGGAATCGTAAAAGCACGTGTATCAAATACAACTGTACGTTATGGTACTCAAGTTTTAGATATTCCTGTATTTGCAAGTAACACAGCTCGTTTGGTTCCTGAGTATTTCACAGGTACTTTACTTACTAGCCATGAAATCAAAAATTTAGAAATCATCGGCGGTAAATTCACTAAAGATTCTTATTCAGATCAAATCAACACTGACGGACGTAATCTTCGTAGTGCTTGGGTTTGGGGTGCTAAATATAAATTTGATGAGAACTTAACTGGGTCTTATTATGGTTTAGACATCAAAGATAAACTTGATCGTCACTACCTCAATGCAAACTATAAATTACCTTTAGCAGATAAAAGCTCAGTAACTTTTGACTTAAGTGGTTACCGTACAGAATTTGATGCAAATGCGAGCACTTATTCTGCGACAGTTCCAGATGGTCAAGATCGTACAAATAATATTTGGGCTTTATCAGGTACTTATAATCAAGGTCCACATACTGTGATGTTGGCTTACCAACAAAATACAGGTAATGTTGGTTATGATTATGGTGAGAATGCTGATGGTGCACAAAGTATTTACCTACCAAACTCATATCTTTCTGACTTCATCGGTAATCATGAAAAATCAGCTCAAATCCAATATAACCTTGATTTAGGGGCATTTGGTGTACCTGGTTTAAATTGGACTACTGCTTTTGTATATGGTTGGGATATTAAAGTTGCTGATTCAAGTGACCGTACAAAACTTATCTCAGACAATGCAACTGAACGTGAATTCTTTAACCAAGTAAAATATACAATCCAAAGTGGTTTTGCTAAAGATGTAAGCTTACGTGTACGTAACTCTTATTACCGTGCTAGTGCTGACTATCAAAAACCATATATCGGTGACACCAACGAATGGCGTTTATTCCTTGATATTCCTGTAAAATTATTTTAATCACTAAAATAATTTAAACAGTAAAAGCCTGCAATTTTGCGGGCTTTTTTTGTGAGTTATATTTGATATAAGTTCACTTTTAGCAAGTGAAGCTTCATTTTCACGCAATAGCATGATAAATCTTCTTTTTTAATAAAAATTATGAAATATGAGTGCAAATACCCCTTGTATAAGATCAAGCGTTTTAAGTGAATTGAACCATTGTAATATATGGCTAAAAATGGAATCGTGCCAGTCTACTGGTTCATTTAAACAAAGAAGTATAGGGAATGCTTGTTTGCAATACTCAAAACAAGGGGCGAAAAGATTTATCAGTTCATCAGGGGGGAATGCTGGTATTTCTGTTGCTTATATGGGGAATGAACTCAATATTCCAGTCACTATCGTTGTTCCTAAAACGACTTCTGCTAAAGCGATACAACTCATGCGTGAAGAAAATGCAGAGGTTATTGTTCATGGTAATTCATGGGGTGAAGCTAATGATCTAGCTTTAACGTATGTAAGTCCTGAAGCAGTATATATTCACCCGTTCGATGATCCATATCTATGGAATGGTATTGCACCTATTATTGATGAGGTTATCGCTGAGGGTATAAAACCTGATGCCGTTATCTTATCTGTCGGTGGTGGTAGCCTTCTCTCTGGAATTAGCCAAGGTTTAAAAGCAAATTCACTCACGATCCCGATCTATGCCATTGAAACTGAAGGAACTGCCTCTCTTAATGCTTCTATTAAAATAAGCAAATATGTCAAATTAGAAGACGTCACAGGCATTGCTACAACACTCGCAGCCAAACAAGTATGTGAAAATGCTTTTAAAATTTCTCAAAATGAAAACATCGTTGGGTTAACTGTTACAGATGAAGAAGCTCTTCGTGCTTGTTTTCGTTTTTTGGATGACCATAGGACATTGGTTGAACCTGCTTGTGGGGCAACGTTATCAACACTATATGATAAAAAAATCTCATTTCCCTCTTTAACAAACGTTTTAGTGATTGTTTGTGGAGGAGCATCAATTACTTTAAAACAGTTATTAAAATATGCTGAAGGTAATACCCCCCATTTTTAATTGAATTAATGGGTAGAAAATCTAAAGCCTTGTTATTGTTTAAAAATAGGTGGACAACCATTTACTGACATATGAGGTCGTTCATGATTATAAAAGTACTGCCAGTCAGTTGTATAGTCCTGCACCTCGCTCAGATCTCGAAATAAATATTGATTTAGACACTCATAACGTACTGTACGATTAAATCGCTCAACATATGCATTTTGCTGTGGATTGCCTGGTTGAGTAAATACATGCTCAATACCATGCTGATCACACCACTTTTCCATCAGCTCACTTATATACTCTGGGCCATTGTCGGTTCTAATGCGTTTAGGTTTACCTCGCCATTCAATGAGCTGATCAAGTCCTCTCAGCACACGTTCTGCTGGCAACGAAAAGTCAATCAATATATCCAATGACTCGCGATTATAGTCATCAATCACGTTGTGAACTCGATAACTACGTCCATCACTGAGTTGATCATACATAAAGTCCATTGACCATGATTCATTCTTAGCTGTCGGTACTGCAAGGGTTTCAGGCTGTTCTCGTTTAATCCGCTTATTAGGCTTGATTCTTAAATTAAGCTCAAGCTCCTTATAAATGCGATAGACACGTTTGTGGTTCCATTTGTATTTTTTAACATTACGCAAATACAGGAAACAAAGCTTGAAGCCCCATGTTTTATGATCATTGGTTAATTGAATCAACCATTCGGCAATCTGTTGATTCTCTTCATCTAAACGAGCTTTATAGCGATAACACGTTTGACTGACTTTAAAAATTAAGCAGGCCATGCTGATTGAAATCTTAAATTGCTCAGTAGCTTGCTGAGCAAGTAACTTTCGCTGAACAGGCCTTAAAACTTTTTTAAAAGTGCATCTTGCAAGATGTCTGACTTTAGCCGCTCATCAGCATACATGCGTTTTAAACGGGCATTTTCAGCCTCAAGTTCTTTAAGCCGCGTCATCATTGAAAGATCCATGCCGCCATATTTGGACTTCCACTTGTAGAATGTAGCAGAGCTCATACCATGTTCGCGGCACAAGTTCGGTATGGGTGTTCCTGCTTCAGCTTGCTTCAAGATACTCATGATCAAGCTGTCTGAATACTTAGATGTTTTCATAGAAAATCTCCTTAAATCAAGGTTATTCGATTTTCTACTTTTAAACTCAATTATTTTTAGGGAGGATTACCGAAGATTTTAAATTTAACATATAGTTTTCAGGGAAAATTAACAATTTTTGTCAGCAGTAGACAGGCCAAACCACTGATAGTCGATTAACTCCATGATTCATTTTTCCGACTCCTAGATTGACAAAGAATCACTTAAACCCAGTTTATGGATACATCACAAGTCTAGCATCAAACTTCTTGGATAATATCCAATAATATCGGCTGTACGATTTGCAAATAATCTTTTGATTTCATTTTAATTGATTTGCTCAAACTGCCTGCATTAAAAGCAATTTCATCAAAACGATTAAAAATATCATGATCAGCAATCACCGTTAATGCATCATGAAAACTAAATGGCGGTACTGAGCCCGGAACACATGCCGTCAACTCAAAAGCTGTTTCCACGCTTGCCATTGAAACACGTTTCACTTGTATGGCTTCTGCTAGTTTTTTAAAGTCAACTTTGCGATCACCTGCACTAATCACCAAAAGATATTGGTACTTACTTTGCCCACGAATCTGACAAACCAAAGCTTTCGCACCCTGCCCTACTTCTGTACCTCGAATTTTGGCGACTTCTTCACTTTTTCCTTCTGATGCATGTTCAATGACTTGATATTGGACATGCTTTGAATCGAGTAAACTTGAAATTTGCTCAAAAGGCGACTGGTTTAGGGATGCTTCAGTCATGTTATTCTTCCTCAATTTTATTCTTTAAAATACGACTAACACATTAAAGTCATCGCGTTAAACTTTTGTGATAAATATAATATATCTAATGGATTTGAGCGATTAAGATCAAACCTACACTGATATAAAAAAACCTGCATATTGATGCAGGTTTTTGATTTAGAAAATAAATTCTAAATGATTATTTAGCAGCTTCGATTGCTTTAAGTACTTCTGCTTTAGCAACATCAGCACCTTCCCAACCAGTCAACTTAACCCATTTTCCAGGTTCTAAATCTTTGTAATGTGCAAAGAAATGTTCGATTTGGTTGATCAATAATTCAGGAAGATCTGTATATTCTTGAACATCTTTATAAAGTGGAGTCAATTTTTCGTGTGGAACTGCTACAAGTTTAGCATCGATACCACCGTCATCTTCCATGTTCAATTTACCAACAGGACGACAACGAATCACTGAACCATGTACCAATGGGTAAGGTGTAACAACCAATACGTCTAATGGGTCACCATCTTCAGATAAAGTATTTGGTACATAACCATAGTTCGCAGGATAGAACATTGCTGTAGCCATGAAACGGTCTACAAACAAAGCATCAGAATCTTTATCTACTTCGTATTTGATTGGTGATGCGTTTGCAGGAATTTCGATAACAACATAGATATCGTTAGGTGCATCTTTACCCGCTGGGATATTACTGTAGCTCATACAATACTCTTTAACAGTTCAATGTTTAAATCTTGCCGATTATAACGCTATAAATCGCAAATTTATGCAAATTATACAATTTGCCAGATAAAAATAGCGAAGTTCATAGACAATGCTTGGCTATTTTTATGTCTAGATCGTCATCATTTTGATAATAATAATGAACAATGTAATAGGACAAAGGAGTGATAAGAACCAAATGATCGATCTCAAGGTCGATAGATTGGCCAAATAACATAGTCCATAAATCACACGTAGTGCGATATAGATCATTCCCAATTTCATAATAATGAATTGAGGGACGACCAAATACTCTGCCATCAAAATTGAGGCGATAAAGAGAGGCAAACTCTCAAAACTATTCTGTTGCACAGCATTGGCACGTGCTGCAAGCCCAGTGGTTTTTGCTAAAAATTCACGTGGATTTTGATTATCTTTGAGTTTAAATCCACCCACAACCTTTGCAATAATTGCAAAAGCATAAGGTAGCAAGCAAGCTGCTAAAATGAGATAGATAATGCCACTGATCTCTTGCATGAATATTATTCTCATGATTTTTTCAGTTGCATATCATAGCATGGTGTTTATAAGATGTTTTTTGTTAAATAGTACGTTTTACAAAATTGGAGCAGACATGATCAATCCAGATCAGAAAGAAATGTTAGATGTGTTAGATCAACGACAGAAGCATCAGCAAAAACTGGATCGGGTATTTAAAATCGTGATTCCAATTATGGCCTTTTTACTCTGTGTGATTTGCGCCAATATGAATTGGCAATCGACATTAGGCACATTTATCATGCTTTGGGTCGCATTTTACGCTGTTGGCATCAAACGTTTAAACGTCTGGTTGTGGGTGTTTGTCGTCGCTTTATATTGTTTGGTCGATATCTTTTTTAGTTATGGCACATTTCAGATTGAAGCCATTGGTCGCCAAATGGGTACGATGATGGTATTTGTGATTATTTTAGGTATTGGTCGCCCTTATGTTGATCAGTGGTTTATAAAATAATCCTCCCTGCTCCAAATAAAAAAACCTCTTACATTGAAGAGGTTTTTTTATTTTCAAATCACTCAAATCATATCAATGAGCGACATGATTGGCTTAGTTGGTTTTACGTAAGTCTTTACGCAAGATCTTGCCTACATTTGATTTTGGCAATTCATCCATAAATTCAACATAACGTGGACGTTTGTAGCCCGTTAAGTTTTCTTTTGCGAATGCTAAAACTTCTTCGGTTGTTAAAGATGGATCTTTTTTCACAACGAATAATTTTGGAACTTCACCTGATTTTTCATCAGGAACACCAATAGCTGCAACTTCCAAGATTTTTGGATGAGTCGCCATCACTTCTTCGATTTCAGAAGGATAAACATTAAAACCTGATACCAAAATCATGTCTTTTTTACGGTCAACAATCTTGGTATAACCGCGTTCATCCATCACACCGATATCGCCAGTACGGAAGAAACCATTGGTCATGACTTTTTCAGTTTCATCAGGGCGATTCCAGTAGCCTTTCATGACTTGTGGACCACGAATCGAAATTTCACCTTGTTCACCCAATGCAACTTCATTGCCATCGTCATCTAAAATCGCAACTTCAGTAGATGGTAATGGAACACCAATCGTACCGCTAAATGCTTCAGATGCTGGTGGATTTGCTGTTGCAACTGGTGAGGTTTCTGAAAGACCATAGCCTTCAATAATCGTCGTGCCTGTAATTTTTTTCCAAGCTTCAGCGGTTGAAGGAAGTACTGCCATACCTCCGCCCATTGCCATTTTCAACTTGCTAAAATCAAGTTGTTTAAAATCTTCATTGTGCACAAGTGCATTGAACAAAGTATTTACAGCAGGGAAAAATGCAGGTGGATGATTTTTTAAATCTTTAATCACAGAGGGTAGATCACGTGGGTTGGCAATCAATACGTTCGCTTCACCTTTATACATACCGTATAACGCACATACCATGAAAGCAAAAATATGGTATAGCGGTAAGGCACAGATAATACGATCATCTTTGCTGCCATCTTGTGCGCCAAACTTACTTTGGAAAATGCCATCACATTGCAAAAGGTTTGCGACCAAGTTGCGATGTGTCAATTCAGCACCTTTCGCAACACCTGTCGTCCCGCCTGTATATTGCAGAACTGCGGTATCGCTCAAAGTCATATTTGGACGTTTGTAATTGTTTGCATTGGCTTTTGCCATCGCAGCATTGAAACGGATATGCCCCGGAATATTCCATGCAGGAATTTGTTTACGCACTTTACGTAACACAAAATTGACCAAAGTACCTTTCAACGTACCCAACATATCCCCAACCGAAGCAACGATGACATGCTTCACAGGTGTTTTACCTAAAATACTTTGATAAACAGAAGCAAAGTTTTCGATAATCACCAACACTTCTACGCCTGCATCATTTAACTGATGCTCAAGCTCACGCGCGGTGTAAAGTGGATTAACATTGACCAATACCAGACCTGCACGAAACACGCCTAAAGCCACAACTGGATATTGGAAAACGTTTGGCATCATTACGGCTACACGTGTGCCTTTTGCAAGTCCTAAGCTTTGCAAATATGCTGCAAATTTACGGCTTGCAGCATCAAGTTCATCAAAGGACATTGTTTTATCCATAAAGATAAAAGCATCACGTGAACCAAATTTCTGGAAATTACGTTCAAAAATGTCGTTTAAAGATGTATTTTCTGGTGGCAATTCAATTGTTTCAGGAATTCCAGTCTTTTTGTACTCTGCGTACCAGATCTTTTCCATAATGCCATTATCTCCAATCAGTAATCCTTAGTTTTAAACTGTTTTTTCTCAATATTAAGCATCGTTTTTTGCCTTGTTTTGCTCAATATTGCATCCATTTTCACGAATTGTTGTCATATATAACGTATTTCGATCAATGGATGCTAGTTTTATCTTTGAATGAACAGTTTATTTGCTTTTTGATAACCCCGTGGTAAGAGTTGACCTTTACTTGCACGCTTACCCATATATTTTTGTAGATCATCGCCTTTTAGTTTTAGCTGTTGATTCCCTGCAAACACTTGAATTATTTCATTTAAATTCAATGTTATCACGGACTGAACCAGATCATCAGCTTCAAGTTGTATCAACTTGTTTCCTTTCCCTTTGTTCAGGATTGGCAAATCTGACAAATCAACAATCAACAATCTTCCAGCTGTACTTAAAATGGCGAGATGTGTTGCGTCTTCTGTTTTAAGTAATGGTAAGGCTTTACTATCGCTCGACACACTCAAGAAAGATTTACCTGCTTTGGCATTGGTATCCAAATGTTTGGCATTGGTTGTAAAGCCGTAGCCTTTAGTACTGAGTGCCACGATATTTTGTTCATCTTCTGCGACCATGATTTGGATAAATCCAACACCATTTGCAGGAGAAAGTTTTGAACTCAACGGTTCACCTAAGCCACGTGCCGATGGCAAACTATTGATCGGTAATGCATAGCTACGCCCTGTTTCATCAAGCACGTAAACACGTTGATTGGACTTACCAATATCAGAACTCAAATATTGGTCGCCTGCACGGAAGTTGAGATTTACAGCATCAACCTCATGACCTTTGGCACAGCGAATCCAACCTGCTTCTGAAAGGACAACAGTCACAGGCTCAGCCGGCATCAAATCTTGTTCACGAATCGCTGATGCTTCTGCACGTGTCACAATCGGTGAACGACGATCATCACCAAATTTTTTCGCATCATCTTTGAGTTCATTGATAATCAAGTTTTTCAAAGATTCTGGATTTGCCAATTGTTCACGAATCACTGCAGCTCTCGCTTCAAGTTCGTCTTGTTCACGGCGAATTTCCATTTCTTCAAGTTTTGCCAAATGACGTAACTTAAGTTCTAAAATGGCTTCTGCTTGAATCTCATCAATATTGAAATGTGACATCAATACTGGTTTAGGTTGATCTTCTTCACGAATAATCTTGATCACCGTATCAATATCCAAATAGGCAATCAATAAACCTGCAAGGATATGCAAGCGTTTTTCGATTTTACTTAGATGATATTGCAGACGACGTGTGACAGTATCTTTACGGATTTCAATCCATTCTAATAAAATTTTACGGATGGATTTAACTTGTGGTCGACCATCTGCGCCAATCATATTCATATTGACACGATAGCTTGACTCAAGATCAGTCGTAGCAAATAAATGGCTCATCACTGCGTCAGCATCAATACGATTTGAACGCAGTACAATCACCAAACGGGTCGGATTTTGGTGATCAGATTCATCACGTACATCGACCACCAATGGCAATTTTTTTGCCTGCATTTGGTCAGCGATTTGAGTGATAATCTTTGAACCAGACACTTGATATGGCAGCTCTGTGATCACGATTTCATTTTTATCGATCGTATACACCGCTCGGCTACGATAACTTCCACGCCCTGTGGTTTGAATTTTCAATAATTCTTCTGCAGGCGTTATGATCTCGGCTCTGGTCGGTAAATCAGGACCCGGTACATATTCTGCGACTTTTTCATCGGTCAGATTTGGATTGCGAATCAATGCAATCGTACCTTTGACCACTTCACGTAAATTGTGCGGTGGAATGTCAGTCGCCATACCTACTGCGATCCCTGTTGTCCCGTTCAGCAAGATATTGGGTACACGAGCCGGTAAAGTGATCGGCTCTTTCATCGAACCGTCAAAGTTATCTTGCCAGTCCACAGTGCCCTGACCCAACTCTGACAAAAGTAGATCACTATAAGGTGATAATTTTGCTTCGGTATAACGCATCGCAGCGAAGGATTTTGGATCGTCGGGTGAACCCCAGTTACCTTGACCTTCAATAAATGGATAACGGTAGCTAAAGGGCTGAGCCATCAGCACCATTGCTTCATAACATGCCGAGTCACCATGCGGATGATATTTACCTAAAACATCCCCGACGGTACGCGCAGATTTTTTGGGTTTACCACTTGGTTTTAAACCAAGTTCACTCATGGCATAAACAATACGACGCTGTACTGGTTTTAAACCATCACTAATATGCGGTAATGCACGATCCATAATTACGTACATCGCATAGTTTAAATATGCTTGTTCAGTAAATTCGGCTACGGAGCGGTTTTCTGTCGCATGATGCGCAAGGCTTGTCATAACAACTGTTAATCCTAATAAATCGTTTTAATGTAAAGGAGGCAAAGCCTCTTATTTGTTTTATATGCTAAGTCGCAAGGTATCTGGATACAAGGGGAGAATCAATACCTTACGACACACCTTGTCTTATGATCAAAATTATCAACGATTAAATCAAGGTTCAAGTCAAAAAGTAGAACAATTATAATCCTATAGATTCTAAAGTTTTACCTTTGGTTTCTTCACCCAAGATAAGAATCACTAAGGCAACTGCAATTAAAACAGCAGTAAACATAATGAATACATGACTAAAACCATTATTCATGACCATCATATGTGTCACCACCATTGGTGCAACTATACCACCTAAACGCCCAATCGCAGATGCCCAACCCGAACCAAAAGCACGAATATTGGCAGGATACTGTTCAGGTGTGTAGGTATAAAGCACACCCCATGCACCAAGATTGAAAAATGACATTAAACAGCCCCAGAACATGATCATGCCTACTGTGCTTGCTTGCCCGAAGAAATACGCCGAGACCGCACACATGCCAATAAATCCAGCCAATGTTGCCTTACGACCTAACTTTTCAACCAACCATGCCGCAGCAACATAACCAGGAAGCTGCGCCAAGATCATGATCAAAACATATTCAAAAGACTGTACGATACTGTAACCTTGTTTGACCAATAAACTCGGTAACCACGTAAAGATTCCATAATAAGAATAGACAATGCCAAACCAGATCAACCACAACATCAAGCTACGCTTGGCAAAACCACCTGACCAAAGCTGACGAAATGAAATATTGTGCTGAGCTGCAACAGGTTGCACCTCGATTTTTTCAATCACCTCGACACCACATTGTTTTTCAAGTTTTTGTACCAAAGCATGCGCTTCTTCAATACGCCCACGATTGATCAAATATGGAATAGATTCTGGAACTTTCTTTAAAATAATAAAAATATAAAGCGCAGGTAAACCACCGACCAAAAATGCCGCATGCCAACCAAATTTTGGAATTAGAAAATAGGACACCAAGGCTGCAACTAACCAGCCCAATCCCCAGAAACTTTCAAGCAAAACAATAAAACGTCCACGTACATGTGCAGGAACATATTCACTGACTAGCGTTACAGCCACAGGAAGCTGTCCACCCAACCCCAAACCCACGATAAAGCGGAAAACCAAGAGCCACGTCAAATTGGGTGCAAAAGCACATAGTGCCGTCGCGATACTATAGGTCACTAAAGTTGCAGCAAAAACAGTATGACGACCAAACTTATCAGCCAAACCACCTGAAAATACTGCACCGATCGCCATTCCCACAAAGCCGATACTGACGATCAAACCACTCTGCGAAGGCAAAAGCCCCCAGTCCTTGACCAAGGTCGCCATGATGAATGCAATGATACCGGTGTCCATCGCATCAAACATCCAACCTAAGCCAACCACCCAAAGCAAAGTATAGTGAAATTTGCCAATCGGCAGACGTTGCACACGTGAAACTAAATCCATATCTAGATCTCTGAAATTCGTGAAAGGGAAATAACTGCTTTCACAACAGGATGTATTATTGTGCAGATTTTAAGCATTTTTAGAGTAAAAATATAATTTTAATTTTCATCTTTTGATGAGGCGGATTGTTCATCATCATCTTGATAGATAAATTTAGGCATTTCTAAACCAAAATAAATCGCGATACAGCGTAAAGAAAAACCAAAAACCAAGGTCGAAATAATGGTTACTTCTTGAGATAAACCAATATCTTGGCAAACCCAATAACAAATCACTGCAACAAAAGAAATACTGGCATAAAGTTCACGGCGGAACACCAATGGGACATCATTACATAAAATATCACGTAAAATACCGCCTGATACCCCAGTTAAAACTCCCGCAACGGCAGAAACGACAAAACCGTGTCCCATTTGCAAGGCGATCTGACAGCCAATGATGGTAAAACCAATCAGACCAAGCGCATCAAGTAATAAGAAGATTTGACGTAAATGACGCATCCATTTGGCAATAATAATCGTCACAAATGCAGCAGCACAGGTCAAAACCAGATATTCAGGATGCTTCACCCAAGTCAGAGGATAATGTCCAAGCAATACATCTCGAACGGAACCACCGCCGAGTGCTGTTACACAGGCGATCAGGACAACGCCAAACCAATCCATACTACGTCGACCTGCAGATAACGCACCCGTCATCGCCTCAGCCGTAATCGCAATAATATAAATAATCAGTAACAACATTGCCCTTCTTCCACTAGGGTTTTTATTGCGCGCTATTTTAAGCTATCTTTAGAAAAAAACTAGATAAAATGTGCACAACAAGATTTAAATTTTTTCCCTGATCCACAAACACACGGCTGTTTCATTGTGATTTGCATATCCGTTGTCGGATCTAAAAAATACCAAGTATCATCGAATTTAACAAAGTGTGATAACTCTTGGTGAATTTGTGCCTTTTGTCCATCATAATAATGTGCTTTGAACTCGACCAATGCATGATTTTTGTCAATTTTTTCATTTGTTTGTACGATTTCAAGTTTTAACCATTGATTGACCTTGCTCCACTCTGCAATCGCTGGCACATCCAAAGCCTTTTGTTGCCCAAGTGCTGTCGTTGCTACGATATAGTCAATTTGCTGTTTAGCAAAAGCACTATAGCGTGAGCGCATCAGTTGTTCGGCTGTTTGGGCTTTAGCTTGGTTTAAATGCAAAGGCTGACAGCAGTCTTGATAATGTTTTTCTGAACCACATGGGCAAGATAGGTCTGACATATAACAACTCAGAGAAGGGTTAATTCAATCAATATTTTAAGTCTAAACGAATGCATTTAAATATATCATTTTAAGGACTGTTTTAATCACTTTACATAGGCAACAAACGCCCCAAATCACAAATAAAATACAGATCTGCCATTCTACTTTTAGATATCAATGCATATATTATTTATCCAAGATTCAGTCTATTTATACGTAGAATATTGCTGTGCTTTTACAACAAGATTTAAGCTCTTCAGAGCTAACACTATTTGCTGAAATATTATGGAAACTTGGATCAAAAAAAGGAGAAAATGACTTACGGGAAAATATTATTGCCGATATTGCAGCCTTACTTCACGCCGATTTCGCTGCATCCTATGTCTGGGATGCCAAGCATGCTTTATCTAAACATCCCATTATGTGGAAAATCGACCAAAAGGCCATTCAAGAATATGAGCAAATTTGGCAATATGATGATCCCATAACATCAGAGCTTCGAAAACGGCAAAAACCAACTTTTGTCAATGAAGTGATGGCTTATTCTCATCTAAAAAAAACTTCATATTACAATGAGTTCCTGCAACCCTATGGTTTATATCATGGTTTAAATATCTACTTTATGCGTGATGGTATTGATCTTGGTGATTTTCGGATTTGGCGTGCCTCTGATTCAGCCATGTTTACCGATCGAGAAAAAAGAATCTTAAATATTCTTGAGC
Organism: Acinetobacter gerneri DSM 14967 = CIP 107464 = MTCC 9824; assembly: GCF_000368565.1. GTDB lineage: Bacteria > Pseudomonadota > Gammaproteobacteria > Pseudomonadales > Moraxellaceae > Acinetobacter > Acinetobacter gerneri. The sequence continues at coordinate 530,717 of NZ_KB849545.1, forward strand.
CCTATATAAGCAATGCATTGCCTATAGAAATCTCAACTCGCTACGACTTAACCCCTCGAGAACATGAAATTGTTCTTTTAGTTTCTAAAGGTTTGAGTGATAAAGATGTTGCAAATTTATTGAATATTGGCTTTACCACGATCAGAACACACCTAAAAAATGCAATGAAAAAAATAGGTTGTAACAATCGTACAGAAATGGCACTTCATGTTCAGCATTCACGCAATCCTCAATTTTGAGGATGCCCAATGACTTCATAGTTGTATTAAATTGATACGACCATAACTTAAACGGATTTTAAGTCATTATGTTAGCGAACCATGAAAATACCAACCTAAAGCCTTCACTGGATTTATCAAAATTATCTACAAATGAGATATCGACACTAATTCACAGCAAAAAAATTAGCTGTGAACAACTGGTACATTTATATTTTTCCAATATAGAACAATTGCAGTCATTAAATGCATTTGTCACTGTAGATAAAGCTTCAACATTACAACAAGCAAAATCGTGGGATCAGCATATTTTAGAGGGTAAACCTTGCCCTGCTTTAATCGGAACGTTAATTGCAGTCAAAGATAATATTCATGTTGCAGGTTTTCCCAATAGTGCAGGAACACCTGCCCTCGCTCAATTTAGACCAGAAACGTCTGCACCGATTATTCAAAAATTGATTGATCAGGGCGCGATTATTGTTGGCAAAACGCATATGCATGAACTTGCATTTGGCGTGACGGGCTACAATCCAGCTATACATTTCAATGACGTGATCGGCACTCGTAATGCCACAAATCCATTGCATATTGCGGGCGGTTCTTCTTCTGGAAGTGCCGTAGCCGTTGCTGCGGGTATGGTTCCCATTGCCATAGGAACTGATACAGGTGCTTCAGTTCGATTGCCTTGTGCTTTAAATGGCTGTGTTGGTTTTCGCCCAACGCTTGGCAGATATGCTCAAGACGGAATCACACCCATTTCGCACACTCGAGATACAGCGGGTCCAATGGCGCATACCGTTTCAGATATTGCATTGATTGATCATGTGATCACTCAGCAAACGATTAAAGCACCCATTCCTGCCCAACAGATTAGGCTTGGAATCAATCAATATTTTTGGGCAAACTTAGATGAAAACGTCCATCATCATGCTCATCTTGCACTTGAGCGCTTAAAATCTGCAGGCGTTAAAATCGTTGAAGTACAAATGCCTGAGTTAGAACAACTCAATCATCATATTTCGTTTCCAGTTGTGATCTATGAAGGCAAACATGATCTCGTTCAATATTTAAAAAATAACACTCAAATCACGATCGAATCCGTAGTCGATCAAATCACTAGTCCTGATGTTCTTGCTTTGTTTAAGCAAAATATTCTTCCAGAATTAATGGCAAATGCTGAAGGAGAACTTGTACCTGTTTTGCCTTTATACCAAAAAGCCATCAATGAATTTAGACCTCAATTACTCGCACTGTATGAAAAAACATTTAAGGAAAATAATTTAAATGCTTTGATCTTTCCGACATCCCCAATTGTTGCACCGCTGGCAAATGATGAAGCAAGTTCTATAGAAAATTTCCAAAGATTAATTCAAAACACAGACCCAGGCAGCAATATCGGACTCCCTGGACTGAGTTTAGCTATTGCAAATGTCACTGAATCCAATCTTGCCATTGGACTGGAAATAGATGGTTTACCCCATTCTGATGATGAGTTATTGGCAATCGGTATGACTTTAGAATCTATTTTAAAGAACGTATAAGTGACCGTTTCAAGAACTTAAGCAAAAAATAGGATGTACTGATCCTCGAACCATTTTGCTTCTCCATAAAAAAAACCAAGTATTTAAATACTTGGTTTTTTAACTAAAAACTAAAATGCTTTTTATTCATCATTTTCAGGATCTTCAGTCGCGATAATATGGACTTTCTCGATTTTATGCCCATCCATCGTAACAACTTCAAAGATATAACCATTGGATTCAAACTTTTCGCCATTTTCAGGCAAACGTCCAAGATGGAATAAAATAAATCCTGATAAGGTTGAATATTGCTCTGATTCATCAACCAAATCACAACCTAACAGTAGAGAAACGTGACGAATATCTGTTGATCCTTCAAGGATCAATGAGCCATCTTCCAAGCTTTCAGCCGCAGTTTCCAGTTCATCTTCATCAGGGAATTCACCCGCGATCGCTTCTAAGATATCAATCGGTGTGGCAATCCCTTCGATTGAGCCATATTCATTGAGTACGATCGCCATTTGTAATGGTGCTTGACGAAGTTGTTCCATCACCATTAAAACTTGCGCATTTTCATGCACGATCACAGGTTCACGGATATGCTTCGCAAAATTGAGTTCACCTGTTTCAATATAGTCATTCAAAACTTTATGGGTCAGAACCACACCCGCGATATTGTCCAACTCACCATGCGCCACGATCAAACGTGAATGCGTCATACTCATCAAACGATCTTTGACGGTTGCATGATCATCATCCAAATCGAGCCATTCTAATTCGGGACGAGGAGTCATCACAGATTTTACTGGGCGTTCAGACAAACCAAGCACACCCTGCACCATAACACTATGGTATGCCCCATTTTCAGGGTCAAACATTTCATCTGCTAAAGCTTGAGTGGCAAGAACATCTTCGGTTTGACCTGCATTTTCATTTGAGTTTTTACCACCCAACATACGCAGTACGGCAGAAGCAGTGCGAAAACGCAAATCTGTCGTTGTCACCATTTTCTCTTGGTTCTTGCGCATGGTTTGGTTCATAAACTCGACCAAAACCGAGAAGCCAATTGCTGCGTATAAATAGCCTTTTGGAATATGGTAACCAAAGCCTTCAATAATGAGTGAGAAACCAATCATCATCAAAAAGCCAAGACACAAAATCACCACGGTAGGATGACGTTCAACAAACTCCATCAGGGGTTTGGATGCCCACATCATGATACCAACGGCAATAATCACCGCACAGATCATCACGGGTAGGTCTTTAACCATACCAACAGCGGTAATGACGCTATCTAGGGAGAACACAGCATCTAAAACCACAATTTGAACGATTACCATCCAAAATGCTGCATGGACTGGGTTTTCATCTTTCAATTGCTGCCCGCCCTCAAGACGTTCATGCAATTCCATTGTGCCTTTAAATAACAAGAACACCCCACCAAACAGCAAAATCAGATCACGCCCTGAAAATGGGTGCTCAAAGATATGGAATAGCGGTCTGGTCAATGTCACCACCCAAGCAATCGACATGAGCAAGATAATTCGCATTCCAAGCGCTAAAGCTAAACCGGTTAAGCGCCCTGCTCGTCTTTGTTCTGGTGGAAGTTTTGCTGCCAAAATCGAAATAAAGACGAGGTTATCAATCCCAAGTACAATTTCGAGCACGATAAGCGTGGCAAGTCCCACCCATGCAGAAGGGTCAGACATCCATTCAAAAAACATCATGATTGAGACTCCCCTGCTTTTTGCATAGAGAGATTTGGGATATATAGATTAAAGGAAAAATCAGAACTGACTTTTGCTATTGTTATTTCTACAGGCTGATGATATTCAGACAAATTATTTTCGGAGCGATGACAACCACTACCCATGTTCGTACGTTTGTTGTGAGACACGATTTTATTATAACAAAAATCACTTTAGATTTATCAAAATTATGTTCATTTATGTTCTATTTATTTGTGTGATAATCCATGTGATTTAGCTGCAATCTATTTTCCTACAATAAAACCAAAGCCATACAATTGATTGCAAAATACTGTGATTACACGCATAGATTTGTCATAATTATTGCTTAGAGTAGCTGTATATATAAGAACATGATAGTTTTAAGGAGAAAGATAATTGATGAATAGTGTATTAAAACAGATGACAAATGAAATTGATGATTTAACTGCAAACTTAGAAAAAACAACACAACCCTTGGTCGCCTTATATTGTGGTTCAAGACCAGGTAACAATCCAATTTATAAAGAAAAAGCCATTCAACTGGCACAAGGTATCGCCAATCATGGTTTTGGCATCGTTTACGGCGGTGCAAGTATTGGCTTGATGGGTCAAGTTGCCGATACAGTGATTGAAAATGGTGGTGAAGTCGTCGGTGTCATTCCAGAATTTATGCTGGATTATGAAATCGCACATAGCCAATTGACCGAATTGCATGTGGTGAAAACCATGCATGAGCGTAAAGCAATGATGGCTGAACGTGCCGATGCATTTATTGCCCTACCGGGTGGCTTAGGTACGTTTGAGGAAATTTTGGAAATCGCCACATGGGGGCAACTCAATCAACACCAAAAACCCATGATGCTTTATAACGTCAATGGTTTCTATGATCACATGATTGCACAGCTTGATCATGCTGTTGAAGAAGGTTTTTTACCACCTCAGCATCGTTCAAAATTGATTGTTTGTAAGCATAAACATCAAATTTTCAATGCGATTAAAAATTTGGAAAGTCCAAAAACCTTTGTAGTCTAAAATCCGATCTAAAAGTTTAAATCACCAAAACAAAAGTGAGCCGATGCTCACTTTTATTTTTCGACTCGAATAAATGATTAATACAGAATTTCACACTTAAAATCAGTACACTGAATATAAAAATAATGATCACATATATTCATGAATCAAGCACCCGTCCACGAAAGCTTACAACCTGAATTTAGACTCTTGGTATTTTTGGTTTCTATTGGCTTTTTTATGCAAGGCTTAGATACCACGATTATCAATACTGCGCTTCCTGCAATGGCGCACAGTCTAAATGAAAACCCGCTACGCATGCATAGTGTGGTGATTAGTTACGTGCTTTCGGTGGCTGCCTGTATTCCATTAAGTGGTTGGTTCGCTGATCGTTTTGGGGTACGCAATACTTTTTTTGCCGCAATTGTGATTTTCACATTGGCATCTTTAGGTTGTGGGTTATCTCAAAATTTTAATGAATTGATTTTCTTTCGCGTCTTACAAGGTATAGGCGGTGCATTTTTATTGCCTGTTGGGCGTTTGGCGCTGTTAAAAATCATTCCCCGTTCGCAGTTCTTATCGGCAATGAGCATGATGAGTCTAGCAGGTTTGGTCGGTCCACTTTTAGGTCCAACTTTGGGTGGTTTTCTCGTTGAAAAAGCCTCTTGGCACTGGATTTTCTTTATCAATTTACCGATAGGTTTGCTGGGGGTTTTAGTGACATTTAAAGCCATGCCCAATGTCACCGAACCTACCGTTAAAACATTTGATCTCAGTGGTTTTATCTTATTGGTCATTGCCATGGTTGGACTGGCTCTTGGGATTGAAAGTATTACCAGTAAAGACGTTTCAAAATGGTTAAGCATGTCGATGCTGGTTGCTGGCATCGTGGCTTCTCTGATTTATGCCTATCATGCACATACGCATCAAAATGCATTATTTAGAAGTAAACTTTTTAGAAATCAAGTTTATACCATTGGTGTATTGGGCAATTTCTTTGCGCGTTTAGGTGGAAATGCCATCCCATTTTTGATGCCTCTGATGTTGCAAGTGGCGTTCAATATTGATCCATTTATCACAGGTCTGATGATGACGCCTGTGGTTTTAGGGTCTTTATTTTCCAAACCGATCATTCGCCCGATTGTACAATACGTCGGCTATCGCCGCTTTTTATTAATCAATACCCTGTTGGTTGGTGCATGTATTGCAAGTTTTAGCTTGACCAATCAAGACACGCCAACATGGATTCGGACGATTCATTTCTTTATTTTTGGGGTACTCAATTCTTTGCAATTTGTCACCATGAATACCCTGACATTGAAAGATTTACCGCAACAAGATGCCAGTAGTGGTAATAGCTTTTTATCCATGATTATGATGCTTTCCATGAGTATTGGTGTGGCTTTGGCAGGAACATTACTCAATGCATTTAGTGCTTATTATGGTAATGATCAAATGACAAAAGCCTTTCATGTGACTTTGTTATGTTTGGGTTGTATCAATATTTTAACGGCGTTTATTTTCAAACAAATTCCAAAAGATACACCGATCTAGCCATGTAGTTTTGCGTAAATTTAATAGAGTTTAGCAGCTGATCAGGATAAAATTGTGCCTGATCATTTGATACAAACTTTTGACTTTTACATGAAAAAAACCGCTTTTTTGAACAAAACGAAGATGAAATATCTTTCATTCTTTGCCATTTGTGCGCTTGGGGTTTTGCTCATTTTGACCTTGTTTATTTTCAAACCTAAATATGCAGTCGCCCAAGACTATCCTGTGCAAGGCTTTGATATTTCTCATCATCAAGGTTCGATTGACTGGTCAAAAATTTCACCCCAAAAATATCAATTTGTTTATATCAAAGCCACGGAAGGTGGTGATTATAAAGATGATCGTTTTCAGGATTATTGGTTAGAAGCTCGTGAACGTGGTATGCGTGTAGGTGCTTATCATTTTTATCGTCTATGCAAAGATGGTGCAAGCCAAGCACAAAACTTTATCGAAACTGTTCCAATTAAAAACAATAGCTTAGCCCCTGTGATTGATCTTGAATACGATGCGAACTGTATCAATCAATACACTAAAGAGCAGCTACTCAAGCAAATTCAAATCATGCATGATCGTTTGCAGCAGCATTATGGCAAAGCCCCTATTTTTTATACCTCGAAAATTTTCTATAACATGGTGTTGACTGGAAATTTTCAAAAAACGCCGATTTGGATTCGTGAATATAAAGATTCGCCCAATCTCAAAGACAAACGCCCGTGGACGATTTGGCAATATAGCAATACTGGTAAAATTCAAGGCATTGAAAAAGCGGTAGATTTAAATCGCTATGCAGGCTCAGAACAAGACTGGAAACAGTATTTAAAATCGATTGGTCTTGAGTAGTTTTTTAAATAATACTTTGATTTAAATCAGTTTATATTTTAGACAAACTTAAATAAAAGCCTAAATAAAATCTTAAAAGACAGAATATGTCGCCAAAAACAATGTCCTGATTAAAACACTGCGCCATTTCAGTTAAACTAAGAGCATATATCGCGCGCTAAACTAGATGAGATTTGTGCATGAGAAAAATCATACACATTGATATGGATGCATTTTATGCCTCTGTTGAACTTCGTGAACGTCCTGATTTAAAAGGACTTCCTGTGGTTATTTCTTCTCATCATCCACGCGCTGTGATTGCCGCAGCATCTTACCCTGCTCGTGCCTTTGGACTGCGCTCCGCCATGTCGATGTCTCAAGCACGTAAACTCTGTCCGCAAGTCATCGTCATTGAGCCAAATTTCCAAAAATATCGTGATGTTTCAAGCCAAATCCATCATATTTTTCAGCAATATACCCATCTTATTGAACCCCTGTCTTTAGATGAAGCCTATCTAGACGTCACAGAAAATCTGCAAAATATCCCTAGCGCAACCGAAGTTGCCGAGCGTATTCGGGCGGATATTTTCAAACAAACAGGATTGACGGCTTCAGCAGGTGTGGCACCGAATAAATTTTTGGCAAAAATTGCTTCAGACTGGCATAAGCCCAATGGCATTTGCATCATCAAACCGAGTCAAGTTCAGCACTTTATCCGTGATTTAGCATTAAAGAAAATTCCGGGAGTCGGTAAAGTCACGCAGGAAAAACTGAAAAGCTTAGAACTTGAGACGCTTGGAGATTTACAGCAAATTGATGAGGCAGTATTGATTCACCATTTTGGTAAATACGGGAAACAATTATTTTTATATGCTCAAGGGATCGATGAGCGCCCTGTTCAATCTGAACGCCAAAGACAGCAAATTTCCAAAGAAACCACTTTTGATCAAGACTTTGTCTTGCATGAATGTATGCCTTATTGGCAGCCCTTAGCAGCAAGTATTTGGCAGAGTTTAAATAAGAAAAATATGATCGCGCGTGGTGTAAGCGTCAAACTTAAGCTAAAAAATTTCCAAGTGTTACAACACAGTAAAAGTTTTAAACAAGCTTTGGGATCTGAAGATGAACTGTTGCAAGTGGTTCACATCCTTTTACAAGAAATGCAGATTCCCATGCAATACCAATTTCGCTTGGTCGGAGTAGGTGTCTATCAACTCGATGACAAAGAGCAAGATGTGCAACTGAATTTGTGGTGAAAAAAGTTTCGACTCAGCTGTGACAATCAAAATAGCAAATCAGCAAAAAAACCATTTATTGTTTAATAAATCTTAAAAAGATAACCAGCAAATACGATCTAAAATACATATTTGCATAGCTTATATCTGAATAAAATCACAATCGAATTTTAAATTTCGGTATAAAAAGTCTACTCATCACTAACATAACTCCTACAAATGCAAAAATCGTTAAAAATCTGCAAAATCACCTAAAGACTATGCCTAGTGTATCTTTCAAGCGATTTAACAATATTTCACCAAAACACATATTCGCTAAATGCAGATTAACTATGTGCGAAATGGAAAGCTGAATAGTGTGAACCAGATCAAAATAATTCTATATTTTTCTTAGTAATTCATCTAATTATTCAGAAAAATGAAGCTATGGAAGTTTTTCCAAGTCGTCGGGCAAGCTTTCAAAAATTTTAAAATTAGGCAAAAAATTTTTTCGTCGCACTATAAGTGGGTCTTCTTATGAAACTAGGTTTAATTTGTATTTCAACTTTATCTGCTCTTGCAATCTCTACTTCTGCTCTTGCAGCTGATCCTGTAACAGTAAATGGCGGTACAGTTCATTTTACAGGTGAAATTGTCAATGCTGCTTGTGCGGTAAGCACAGAATCTGCGAACCAAACTGTAGATTTGGGTCAGTATCGTACTGCTCGTTTAGCGGTATCTGGCGATAAAACAACTCCAGTTCCTTTCCAAATCAAACTCGTTGACTGTGATCCAACTGTTCAAGCAACAGCTGCGGTTTCTTTCTATGGTCAATCAGATGCAACTAACGCGAACTTACTTGCTGTTTCAGCTGGTGGAACAAACTCAACTGCTGCAACAAACGTAGGTATCGAAATTGCTGATGATACTTCAAAAGTTTTAGGTGTTGCTGGTACTGATTTCTCTACACCTAAACAATTGATCGAAGGTGATAACACACTTCAGTTCAGCGCACGTTATGTAGCAACTGGTGCATCAACTCCAGGTCAAGCAAATGCTGATGCTACTTTTGTTGTTAAATACGAATAATCAATTTAACGATAAGTGATTGATGATATGAGAATTTACCCCACCAAAAACCAATATTTAATTTTCATTGCGATGCTAGGTGTTATGTCCAGTAGCGTAGCTGAAAGTTATGTATTTGGTGGGAGAGCTCATTTTCAGGGGGTTTTAATGAATCAAGGGTGTTCTGTGCTTGTTAGCAAAGAGCAATCTCCAAACATTAAAACTCCCACTATTCCGATTGAAGTCAACTTTTCATTATGCCCAGTAGGAATATATGACAATTTGACCATTAGCTTATCTGAGCTCGAAAGCCTTACGAAAGGTGAGTTCTATATTGATGCTCAAAATCGGAACGTGATTTATTTAAACAATGAATTGAATATTCCCAGTCTAAATTTGATGAACATCAATCAACGATTTATTCATCATATTGATTTACCAACTGAATATGACAGCTTTTCAAAAAATACGATGAGTATTTTTATGAATCAAAGCTATCCCGAGAAATCTACGCTCTCTTCGAATATTTTGATTTCTGTTTTCTATCCATAAATGATTTTTAAGGATGTATTTAAATTGAACTTATTTAAAAATAGCGTTCTAAGTATAACCTTAGCATGTTTGGCAACGTCTAGTTTTGCAAATCAAAACGTCATTGGTGGAATCTCATTAGGATCAACTCGCATAATTTATCCTATGGATGCCAAGCAAGTATCTTTAGCGATTGTAAATAGCAATCTTAAAGAACGCTTTTTAATTAACTCATGGATAGAGGCAACTGACGAAAAAAAATCTAAAGATTTTTTGATTACACCACCACTTTTTGTTGCAGAAGCCAATACTGAAAATACCTTACGTATCGTCAGCTTAGCGACAAACTTACCCCAAGATCGCGAATCGGTTTTTTGGGTCAATGTCAAAGCTATTCCTTCAATTGATAAAGCGAATCTGGTTGATAAAAATATTTTGCAGCTTGCAGTTTTATCTAGAATCAAGCTGTTTATCCGCCCCAATCATTTAAAAATGAAACCAGAAGCGGCGCTTAATGAACTGAAATTTTCCAAATCTGCGGACGGCGTCTATGTCAATAATTCGTCCCCTTATCACGTTTCTTTTGTGAATATTCACATCGACAACCAGAAGTTGCCGAATACGATGGCTGCCCCTTTCGCACAAACCAAAATCGCCAGTAAAACAGGTGCGAAATTAAGTTATCAAACAGTCAATGATTACGGTGGTTTGACTCCAAAAGTGAGTTTGGAACTGAATTAATTGCTATGAATATGCTATGTAACACGCCAGCGAATGCTGTATGTATGAGAAGAAATATCAAATTATCACCATTTGGTAGCGTGATTACTTTGGCTATTTCAATGACTGTTGCAGGTTTAACACATGCTGAACAGGTATTTAACCCTGCATTTTTAAAAGATAATTTATCCCATGCTGAAGTTTCCGATTTAACTCGATTTGAAAAATCGACCTATCAGCTTCCCGGGGTTTATCGTGTTGATATTTATGTCAATGATCAATACGTGATGACTCGTGACGTCAATTTTATCGAAAAGCAAGATATTCAAGATAAAACAGGTCTAATGCCTTGCCTTGATCAAAAAACGCTACAAGGTTTTTCGATCAATATGGGGCAATATCCTGCATTAACTGAGCAAAATCAGCAATGTCCAGATTTTATTTCGATTATTGAAGGCGCAAATAGTCAGTTTCAATTTGATAAGCAAAAATTGTATATCAGCTTGCCCCAAGCATCTTTACGTAACCAAATCCGTGGTTATATTGCCCCTGATCAGTGGGATGCGGGTATCAATGCGATGTTTATGAACTATCACTTATCAGGCTATAACAACTCAAAAACAGATAGTGATAGTCTTTTTTTAAGATTGGACAATGGTATCAATCTCGGTTCATGGCAGCTCAGACATTCAAGTAGCTGGAACTATAGTAGCCGAAATGGCAGATCTACCGATGACTGGAACAATCTCAATACCTATTTGCAAAAAACCATTATCCCGTTGAAAAGCCAATTGGTGATCGGTGATGGTTCAACCAATAGTGAGGTATTTGAAAGTTTTGGTTTTAGAGGCGTGCATTTATCAACTGCTGATGCAATGTATCCTGATAGTCAGCAAGGCTATGCACCAACCGTTCGTGGTGTTGCCAAAACCAATGCCAAAGTTGTGATTAAACAAAATGGTTATGTGATCCAACAGACCAATGTCGCCCCCGGCCCTTTTATTATTCAGGACTTGAACCCAACGTCAATCAGTGGTGACCTATTGGTTACGATTGAGGAAAATGATGGTTCAGTGCAAAGCTTTACTGTGCCCTATTCAAGCTTACCGATTTTGCAACGTGAAGGTCGTACCAAATATAGTGTCGTTGCTGGTGAATATCGTAGCGGGCTTAATTCTCAAGACAGCCCAACAGTCGTACAAGCCACAGCCATTCACGGTTTAAAAAAGGGCTTCTCGGTTTATGCAGGTACGCAACTCTCTGAAAAATATAAAAGTGCGCTTTTGGGTATGGGTGCAAACCTCGGTGATTTTGGTGCATTGTCTTTTGACTTCACCCATGCAGACAGTGAACTTGCAGACAAGTCAACTCATCAAGGGCAATCATTACGTTTTCTTTATTCAAAATCATTGTTGAGTTCAGGTACTACATTTCAGCTCTTAGGTTATCGCTACTCAACCAAGGGTTTCTATACTTTAGGAGATGTTGCCTACAACCGTATGAGTGGTTACCACACTTCTGAAACTCAAGATGGTAATCAGGCCAATACTCCGATTATCACAGATTATTTTGATTTATATGATGCGAAAAAAGGTCGTTTTGAAGTCAACATTTCGCATTCATTGGGTAAATATGGTTCGGTATTTGTCTCAGGCAACCAGCAAACCTATTGGGGTACAACCAAACGCAATGAATGGATTCAAGCAGGTTATGCCAACTCTTGGAAAGCACTGAATTATTCATTTTCAGTCAGCCATAACAAGTTTTCACAGATTGACCAAAGTGAAACGATGTATGCCTTCAACTTATCGTTCCCTTTAGATCGCTTATGGCCTAAATCCAATTTCCAAGACTCACCGATTAAAAATGCTTATGGAACATTGTCGAGCACACAAAACTCAAATGGCAACGACTCTTATCTTGCAGGCTTGAGCGGCACGCTACTGAAAGACCGCAATCTCAGTTATAGCATCAATCAGGGACGTGTTACGACACAGGGTGATATTGGGTCCGTGACGCTCAACTACGATGGCCGCTATGGTTCAGTGGGTGCAGGTTATAGCTATGAGAAAAATTCAAATCAATTGACCTATAACGCATCAGGTGGTGTTTTGGCTCATGCAAATGGTCTGACATTTGGTCAGCCATTGGGTGCGACATCAATTTTGATCAAAGCGCCGGGGGCAAAAGATGTTGATATTGAAAACTATACAGGCGTCAGAACTGACTGGCGTGGTTATGCCATTGTCCCTTATGCAACAGAATATCGCGCCAACAGAGTGGCACTCAATGCCAACAGTTTTAGCAACAATCTTGAAATCAACAATAATGTTGAAAATGTCGTACCGATCAAAGGTGCGATTGTACGGGCGAATTTTGATACCAGTATTGGTGTAAGAGCACTGGTGACCTTATCTCATCAAGGTCAATTTGTTCCTTATGCCAGTAGTGTGATTGAACAAAATAGTTCAGCCCGAGGCATGGTTGCAGATGATGGGCGCAGTTATCTCACGGGCTTACCAAGCAAAGGTAATTTAGAGGTTCGTTGGGGCGATGCTGAAAATGAAAAATGCTTAGCGGTATATGACATTTCAGAACAAGATTTAAGTAAACCTGTTGTTCAATTCGATCTTGAATGTAAGTAAGGAGATATTATGAAATACAAACTCTTGATCTCCACTTTATTATTGCTCACTTCAGCAAAATCGTTTGCAGTTGTTTGCTGGAATAGCAAAGGACAAGGTGTCGTAGATGAGGTTTTTTATGACTTGTCAAATAGCTTTAACAGTTCAAATAATGCTGTGGGCAAAATCGTTGAACTGAAAAAAAACTTTAGTAATCAACTTTATGGTGTATGTCCTGTGCATAACTCAGGTATCAGTAGCAACATGACAAAACGTAGCTATACGACTGATTTACCAATCGTTGAAACTATAGACCAATACCAATATTTACCCATCAATGAATATTTGGTTGGTGCAATGAAAATTACCGATAGTTATGCAGGCGACTTTTATCCACCTGTTAAATATGTACAAATGGGCATGCACCCCAATGTGAGTATAGGACAACCTTTCCCGATTGAAGATTCTAACTTTACATTTAGAGTCAAAGTTGTAAAACCATTTATCGATTTTGTACCGATTCCAAAGAAAACCATGCTAACGGTTTATATCACCACAGGATCGGGCGAAGCGCTCAATATTCCTGTATATAACATCAGCTATAGTGGCACGATTACTGTACCTCAGAACTGTACGATCAATACTGGCGATGTACTAGAAATCAATTTTGGTGAAATTCCCGCTTATGCATTTAGCCAAGCTGGAGCAGGCGGTAAGCCAGCGAATGTCAATAAACAAGTCAAAACTTTAGCGATCCAATGTACCAATATTGAGGCTCAGGCTATGCTGACATTGCGACTTGAGGCTGAGAAAGCCAGCAACGATATGATGCTTTCAGATAATCCTGATATAGGATTTAAAATTTCAGATCAAAATGACCAAATCCTGATCCCCAATAGCATCAATAGCTACATTCCCTTTAACCTGCTTCAACAGCCTGCGAATGTCACGATTAAAGCTTGGCCTGTGAGCAGTACAGGAAATACACCTGAAATCGGACCATTCCGTTCTAGGGGTTATCTCCGTGTAGACTTTGAGTAGGTAAAAAGATGAAAAATATAACAAAAGTAATGATGAGTTTGATGCTAATCAACTGTTTAAATATATCAAATCCTGCGTATGCGAATACTTCAATTGAGTTGGCAAAAATCAACATCGAGCTTTACGGGGTGGTCACTACGGCAAGCTGTGGAGTACTTGAGTCAGAGCAAGAAAAATATGTAAAGCTCGGTACGATCAGCAGTAAAAATCTAAGCCAAACAGGAGATCAGTCTGCGCCTATTCCATTTCAATTTGAAATGCGCAATTGCCCGCCTGATGGCTCCGTCACTATTCGTTTTGATGGAGTAAAAGACACTGATAATATTGAACTTTTAGCATTGGAAAATGTAACAAACAAAGCGAGTAATATCGCCATTGAAATTCGAGATCAAGACAAAAATCGCTTAGCAATCGGTCAACAAAGTACTCGTTTTAAGGTCGATGCCGATGGTCATGCTTCAGCATTATTTTATGCCAACTACATCGTAACGAAAGGACAAGCGACAGCAGGTAGCGCAAATGCAAATGCGCAATTCTCCATTCAATATGATTAAAGCATGCCATTGACACCTGGATATTTAATCGCCAATTTAGCAAGCAATACTTAATTTAAAAATCAAAAGCATATAGATAAATCTCTTATGCAATACGTTCAAAATACCTGAAATTCCAAGGTGCAAAATGCACCATTTTATCCAGTAAAAAACTCAACAAAAGTACATACAATCCTTGATCGGGGCGTTTATGAAGTCATATTTAAAAAGAAGTAGTGTCGGCTGTGGTATTTTTCAGTTATTAGATGATTTTTGTACATTATCTAAACTAAATTCACCGATACAGCAAGCACATGATTACAACATCACTGAACGCATTCCTTTTGACCTTTGGTTGGAATGCTTGGGGGAAATTAATAATCAATATCAACAAGATGGTCTTGGTTTAGATATTGGTATTTTGGCGCAACCTCATCATATTGGTATCGTGGCTTATATCGCTAAATCCTGCTCACAACTCTCTGAATATATCTCTTTAATGCCAAAATATGAAAAGCTTTGGTTTGATTATGTGTCCAAAAAATATCGGATATTTAAGGATAACTTCACGATATCTTGGGATAAACCCGCATATTTACAATCAGGTATCTACACACAAGAAACCGCGATTTCAGAAGAAATTTACATTGCGATTTTATATCGACATCTGATGATATTGACTGATTTAGATCAAGATATCTTTTTAGGTCTCGAACTTGCTAGAGCAAAACCACAAGATATTCAAAAATATGAAAAATTTTTCAATTGCCCGATTAAATTTAATGCCATAAAAAGCAAAATAACCCTCTCTAAATCGTTGCTCAATATAAAACTACAAGATGCAGATCCAATATTGTTTGAAATTTTGAGCAATCAAGCCAATTGGTTTTTAGAAGATATTCCAATTGAAGATCCATTTATTGAAGAAGTTCATCTAGAAACCATTAAAGCTATTGCGAATAATAAGGTGCATATTGATGATATTTCTGAAGCACTCAATATTTCATCAAGAACATTGCAAAATAGACTGAGAAAAAGAGATATTTCTTTCAAATATATTTTAAATAGTATCCGCTCGGAGCTGGCAAAAAAATATTTGAAAAATGATGATTTAAATATTACCGAAATTGCATTTTTACTTTCTTATAAAGATCAAACTTCTTTCAATCGAGCATTTAAAAGTTGGACTGGACTTAACCCCTCAACTTGGCGACAAAAATATGGCTAAAATTGGATTTCACCACCAACAGCCTTGATGTGTAAAAACATAAATAAGGATGATTATAATTTTAAATACAACAATAAAAATCAATTCATAACAATACATAATATGCAATTTTAAATGATAAGCACTGAATCGCCCCATTCCTTTTTTACTTTATATATACTCTATAGAACTTCATCTGCAAGCTTCATTTTCTCAAAGCCTGCTGTGTATTTTATAAGCAAAAGAACAGTATTAGACCAAATAGTTATACCAATCACACCATTTTAGAGTAAGCTTATCCGCGCAATACATTACCCATGTATCTGCTTGAGTTGCCAAAAATCACCTTTACTTTTGGCAAGTTGTCCCTGTGATTGGCGTGACGATCAAATCCGAATATTGCAGGGCACTCTGATCATGTCATGGGCCGTTCAATTTAATGCAATCCTCCCCTCTTTCTCCTGAACTCCAAGAACAAAAAGCACGCAAAGCCGCTCTTAGTAGCTTTATCGGCGCTGTCGTTGATTGGTACGATTTTCTGCTTTATGGCATTGTTGCCGCTCTTATTTTCAAAGATCAGTTTTTTCCCAGTATCGGCAATCAAATGGGCACTTTGGCCGCGCTCGCAACCTTTGGCGTTGGTTTTTTATTTCGTCCCTTAGGTGGAATTGTCTTTGGTCATTTTGGCGATCGGATCGGTCGTAAAAAAATGTTAGTCCTCACTGTGGTCATGATGGGATTGTCTACCGTAGGCATCGGTTTATTACCCAATTTTGAGATGATTGGTTGGTGGGCACCCGTATTGTTGGTGACATTACGTGCTTTACAAGGCTTTGCTGTAGGTGGCGAATGGGGCGGCGCAGCGTTGATGGCTGTTGAAAATGCACCAAAAAATAAAAAAGCCTTCTACAGTAGTGGCGTTCAGATCGGCTACGGCGTAGGACTGGTTTTAGCGACTGGTGCAGTATCTTTGATCATTGCCACATTAGGCGACCAAGCTTTCAATGATTGGGCTTGGCGTATTCCATTTTTAGCCAGTATTGTACTGATCGGCATTGCTATGTGGATTCGCCGCGGGCAAGAGGAGTCTACAGAGTTTTTAGCGGAAGTTGCTCAGACTCAGCAAAAACCTAAACGCTTACCGATCGTAGAAGCTGTGAGCAAACATCCAAAAGCATTTTTCTACATTATTGCATTGCGTTTGGCAGAGCTTTTGACCATGTATATCGTGGCAAATTTTGCTCTAAACTATTCAACCCAAAACTTGGGTATGGATAAACAATTTTTCCTCAATATTACCCTGATGGTCGGTGCGATTAGTTGTTTTAGCATCCCGTTATTTGCTTGGTGTGCAGACCATTTCAATCATAAACGCATGATTGTGATCGGTGGTTTAATCGGTGCACTTGCTGCATATCCTTTTTTTCTTGCCTTAGATGCTCAAAATACTTGGGCAATCATTGCCTGTTCGATCTTACTTGCCAATGTTGCGCATGACATGGTGGTGAGTGTCCATCAACCTATTTTCACTTCATTATTCGGCACAGCCTATCGCTATAGCGGTGCGGGTGTGGGCTATCAAGTGGCGAGTATTGTCGGCGGAGGTTTTACCCCTGCGATTGCCGCTTCATTGGTTATTTGGGGTAATGGTTCTTGGCACTATGTTGCATTATATTTGGCGATCGGCTGTTTAATCACGGCACTGGTAGCAGCGACTATGCCCTATAAAAATACGAGCAAAGTTTAGCTTTTCCATCTAAGATACAACTGTCCAAGTTACATGTTTGATTGAATACAGACAGTTAAAATATGATGAATAATAAAAAACAAATCCTGTGCGTAGAAGATGATGCCGCAATATTGCTGCCCCTACGCTATGCGCTCGAAAAAGAAGACTGGCAAGTCTTTTGGGCAAATACGGGCAATCAAGCAATCGATATGATTGGGCAGCAGGCTTTTGATTTTATTATTTTGGATGTGGGTTTACCTGATCTCAATGGTTTTGAAGTTTGCAAAAAAATCCGAACCTTCAATCAAACGCCCCTGCTATTTTTAACTGCGCGTGATGATGAAATAGATCGAATCATTGGTTTGGAAATCGGTGCCGATGATTATTGTCCCAAACCTTTTAGTGCAAGGGAAATTGTGTCACGTATCAAAGCGATTTGGCGCAGAATGGATCTACAAAATCAGCAACGCAATTTTCAGCAAAACAATCTTCAGCAAAATGAAAATCTATCTGAAAATTCTGAAAATAAAAATCTGCAAACATGGCAGTGCCATGATGAATCCTTGAAAATTCATTATTTAAATCAAAGCCTACAACTGACCCGTTATGAATATCGCTTATTGAAACTTCTCATAGAACACCCTGAACAAGTGTTTAGCCGTCAGCAGTTGATGGATCATGTATGGGAAAATCCTGAGCATAGCTTGGAAAGAACCGTAGATACACATATCAAAAGTATCCGCAATAAACTCAAACAGATCTCACCTGAAAATGACCCGATCGAGACACATCGGGGGTTTGGCTATAGCCTCAAAAAACAGTGATATACGCTCAAGCAATAGCGACGATTTGCCAATAAACCCAAACTCATGCTATCTATATTTTGAATAGACTTTAAACAATAAAACACATGTCCATTTTCATCCGTATTTGGTTTTTCTTTGGCTTGATTATCTTGCTTGGACTTTGTTTCATGTCCTATACATTCAATCAACAAGTCAAACCCAATGTTCGTCAAGTGGTTGAAGATACACTGGCTGAAAATGCCAATATTATTGCCATGCTTGTCGCTGAAGATGTGCATAACAAACAAGTCACTACGCCTGAGTTTAATGAAAAAATCCAAAATGCCTTGCATAGAAAACTCAATGCCAATATTTGGCAACACAGCAAACAACAAATCAATCAACAGATCTATATTACCGATCCACAAGGTAAAGTGATTTATGATTCAAAAGGAGAAGCTACAGGGCAAGATTATTCAAAATGGAATGATGTCTATCTGACCTTGCAGGGCAAATACGGCGTACGCTCTACCCGTAGCGATCCAAATAATCCTGACAGTAGCGTGATGTATATTGCAGCCCCGATTTATTATCAAAATGAGCTGATTGGTGTAGTCAGCATTGGCAAACCGAATAGTTCAGTACAGCCCTATATCCAGCGTGCCGAAGATAAGCTGATCGTGCAGGCACTTTGGATCACACTTGCAAGCCTATTTTTAGCCAGCCTTGTGGCCTATTGGCTCAAACACAGCATAGATCGGGTCCGAAAATATGCTCAGGCACTTGCTCCAGTCAATCAAGCCCCACATTTTCGTTCTGCACATGAACTCAATCAGGTCACCGAAGCACTTGAAAATATGCGGGAAAAACTTGAAGATCGTGCCTATGTTGAACACTATGTCAATACACTTACGCATGAACTCAAAAGTCCACTCACTGCGATCCAAGCAAGTGCTGAAATTTTAAAAGACGATATTCCCCAAGCAGATCAACAACAGTTTGCAACACATATTATTTCGCAAAGTCAAAGGCTTAAAACACTTATTGACCGCATGTTATTATTGACACGACTCGAACAGTCCAAATCACAGATTGAGCTAAAAAATATCTGTGTATCTTCTTTAATTGAACAAAATATTGAGCAATACCATAGCCTGATCCAACAAAAAAATTTAAATCTGATTTTAGATATTCAAGCCAATTGCCAGACTCTAGCTGATCCATTTTGGCTTAGCCAAACCATTTCTAACCTTTTGGACAATGCTTTTGATTTTGCTGAAGCTCAAGCAAAAGTCTTCATTCAACTCAAACAATACCAAGATACTATCGAAATCATCATTTTTAATGAGGGCGAACCCATTCCTGCATTTGCGCTCAATCAAATCTTTGATACTTATTTTTCATTGCCTCGCCCATCGACTAAGCAACGTAGTTCTGGCATAGGGCTGAGTATCGTTAAACAAGTCATTGAACAGCATCATGCTTCCATCAAGATAGAAAACTGTACTCAAAATCAAATTGGTCAGCTTGAACCACACCAACAAGGGGTTATGGTTCACATCCAACTTCACACAAAGTTCACATAAATTTCGTCAAGATTTCACTTTTAAATCAAATAGACCACATATCCGTTTCACATAATCAGGCTGTCAAAAACCTAAAAAGAGACAGCTATGCGCCTACCTTTATTCAATCTCAAAATCTATGCCATTATTATTTTAATTTTTGTGTTTTACATCGGATTATTTTTTATTTCAAATTTAGTCAGTGAAAGACAGCATTACCAACAAAATTTTTTACAAGACATTAGCCAATCTCAAATCAGTGAACAAAGCATTGTTTCACCCTATATCCGTATCCCTTTTGAGCTTAAAAAAGTATGCACCAATGAAAAGAAAGAGAATTATGATTGTATCGAAACACAATGGACCTATATCGGTGCAAAAAATACTGATTGGCGTGGACAGTTCAATGTTTCCAACAACACCTACAAACGCAGTATTTATCGTGCAACCAGCTATGATGCTGATTTCAATGCGATTGGAGAATTTGCGAAAGAGAATTTATCGGTACAAAATTATCTTTGGAATAAAGCCGAAATCGTCTTTCCGATTCGTGATGCACGTGGTTTAAAATCCAAACCTAGCATGCAAATAGGAACGACAACATATCAATTTGATTTTACAAAGCAAAATAAAGAAAAAAATGGTTTTGATTTTATGAGTATCAGTGCTGAACAACATCCTGAACTCATTACAGCCATACAAAATGGCTTTAAATTTAATGCCCAACTCAATCTCAGTGGGCTGAGTAAATTTACCCTGATTCCAACCAGTGATGCTTTTGTTTATCAATCACAAGGAAATTGGGCTGACATCAAATACGATGGGCAAATTTTACCATTTCAAAAACAAAGCAAAGAACAACAATTCTCCGCAAAATGGAACAATATCGCACTCGGACAAAGTAATTTAGAGACCTTTACTAGCTGTAAAGACACACAATGTTTTAAAAACTTTAGCCAAGGTTTGCTCAGCACCGATCCAGAATATGCTGAAAAAAATCAAAAAATTGGAGCGACAACAGAATTTATTGAATCAGCAGACATCTATACACAAACTGACCGAGCAATCAAATACGGCATCGTCATTATTATTATCAGCTTCATCAGTTTCTTTCTATTTGAAGTTTTAAAAGGTCTACGCATCCACCCTATCCAATATTCATTGGTTGCCATTGCACAAGGACTATTTTTTGTATTATTGCTTTCAATCAGTGAATATTATGCATTTACTTGGGCATATCTCATCGCTGCGGTTGCCTGTATCTCACTGATTTCAAGTTACTTATATTTTGTGATGCAAGGACTAAAACCCGCTGTTTTATTTTCACTGATCCTGAGTGCTCTCTATGCCATGGTTTATCTGTTGCTTGGTTCGAGCGGAAAAACCTTCTTAATTGGTTCCATCATTTCCTTCTTATTACTTGCTGTCGTGATGTATATCACTCGTTCAATCGATTGGTATGAACTCAGCAATAAACAAGAAGGTTCACAAATGAAAGTAGAAAACTGATTTCTAGCGCTTATTCATCCAAAACTTGATTTGATAGTAAACAAATCGAGTTTTGCAAAGAGAGACCATCATGAACATTCATAGCAAAATTTACCAACAGGAACTCAGACAATTTTTTCCACCCGATACCCCTCTAGCCTTTTGTTTAAATCAATTAAGAAGGCTAAAAATTGAATTTTTAAACTTGGGCAATATCATTATTTGTCCAAAGCAAAAATGCATTTTTATTTTCCAAACAAAATATCTCAATCGTATCGAAGATTACAAAGCAACATGTTCAGAACTTGATTCATCACGTAAACTAAGTTAAATAACGCAAAACTTCAATTTGATGAAATGAGAAATATATGACTGTTCAACGTCTTCATGTCGAAAAACGTTTTTCTGAAATCGCAATTTCAGGCAATCTAGTTCATTTGGCTGGACAGCTCGCGACTGATCTAAGCTTAGATATCAAAGGGCAAACCCAACAAACTTTAGATATCATCGACCAATTTCTAGCTGATGCAGGCACAGATAAAAGCCATATCATGTCTGTTTTGATTCATATCAAAGATATTGAAAATGACTATGCGGGTATGAATGAAGTTTGGGATGCTTGGTGTGCCGATATCCAAGCTTTGCCACGTACTTGTGTTGAAGCAAAAATGTATTTGCCAGAAGTTTTGGTTGAAATGACAGTTGTCGCTGTACGACCAGAAAAATGAAATAAAAAAACCAAGACCAAATCATACATTCAATCTTGGTGATCATGAGATGAGAAAATGCATGCCATCCGCATGCATTTTTATTATGAGTTTAACAATAAACTTGTATCTGTTTGATACGCTTTCATATTTGTAGGGGCTTGCACAGCATAATCTTCAAAATGATGATCGACTTCAGATTTTGAATGAAAATCCATTCTCAATTGTTGATGATCAGGAACCCCGCGATAGCGATATACACGATAACCTGCCATTTGTAGCAATTCATCCTGATAACGATCTTGCTTGATACGTTTAATCGAAGGATTGGCATCATCTACAGCAACAATCGCCACCACTTGATAGTCTTGGTTTAAAATGACAAAGTCTGCAACCATACTCTTGTATTTATTGCGAGTATGAGAATATTTAGTCGTTAAAAGCGCGTCAAATGACACTTGTGCCAACACTGTTGAGCCCACTAAAATTTCTTTTAAGCGTGAAATGGTCAATTGAGCTTGGCTATTCAGCACCGCTCTTTGCCGTAGCACACTATCTGTCGGTTTTTTGCTCATGTGACTTTTAATCATCGCCATGATCGCAATTGTAAGCAAAACCACACTTACAATAATGATTAAGTTCATTTTCTTGTCCTTAATATAGTTATAATCTGTAACGGATTGATCCGACTATCTTGTTATAAAATGCGTTTTTTTATATCAACTTACATCCTACCTGAAACCAACCTCTAATAAAATAATCAACTTCTTTATTTCATCTGAAAATTAGATAATCACATTGTAAGTTATTTCATTTTAACAATTTGTCGATTAGAACCTATTGATTTCCATCCATGTTAAGTAATCAATATTTACCTGTTCTAAAAAATAAATTATCCGCTAATTAGTTTTAATTAATATTACAATCACCCAGCATTGTAAATATAGAAAATACTTTGGTCGTATCCCTATAAATTTACTATATTAACTAAACTCAAGTTAATCAATTAGCAACCGCTAAATAGCTGTGATATTTTTGTAAACTTATATTTATCAATAATTTAGTTTTTTAATATTTGATATTTTTCATGTAATATTTTATGTGCCCCACATTCTTAATTGACTTTTGTGACAGAATCCACAGTTTTGATCATTTTTTGTTGTGTTTAAATGTTTATTTATTATTCTCCATAAATATATTTTTAGCTTCAATAGTCTAAAAAATCCTTTACCCCCATAAAAAAGGACGCTTTCGCGTCCTCTATTTTATGCTTTCGATTTATTTTTTGATTTTGGCTTAGTACCACCAAATGGCTTTTTACGATCACCCGTTTCACGTGGTGGCAAACCGGTATGTTGTGTCAAAATCTGACCTTTTTTCGGTTGATTTCCACTTGCACTGCGATTTTGATTTTGCTGACCGCGCACACCGCTAGTACCTGTACGTTTTTGCGAATCCCCAGCAACGCTTGAATTCTTTTTACGCGCAGACTGATATTGACCATCGGTACCTTGTGGCTGATAGGTTGGAATCAAATGTTGTTTCGAATTACCAATCAAATCAGCACGCCCCATATCACGTAGAGCATCACGTAATAAAGGCCAGTTATTTGGATCATGATAACGTAGGAATGCTTTGTGCAGACGACGACGTTTTTCACCTTTAACAATATCGACATTTTCAGTATAACGTGCCACTTTTGCTAATGGGTTTTTCAAAGTGTGGTACATCGTGGTCGCAGTCGCCATCGGAGATGGATAGAAAGTCTGAACCTGATCGGCACGGAAACCATTTTTCTTGAGCCAAATCGCCAGATTCATCATGTCATAATCGGTCGTACCCGGATGTGCCGCGATAAAGTACGGAATCAAGTATTGTTCTTTACCTGCTTCTTTACTGAAACGATCAAACATTTGTTTAAAGCGGTCATAGGTCCCGATCCCCGGTTTCATCATCTTCGACAATGGACCTTTTTCAGTATGTTCAGGCGCAATTTTTAGATAACCACCGACATGATGCTGAACCAATTCTTTGACATATTCTGGATTTAAAACCGCCAAATCATAACGTAAACCAGAACCAATCAAGATTTTCTTGATCCCTTTAATAGCGCGTGCTTTACGATAAAGCTGAGTCAAAGGTGCATGATCGGTGTGTAAGTTTTGGCATACACCCGGGAATACACAAGACGGCTTACGGCAGTTCTTTTCGATTTCAGGATCTTTACAGTGCAAACGATACATATTTGCAGTCGGTCCACCTAAATCGGAGATAATCCCTGTAAAGCCCGGTGCAGTATCACGAATTTTTTCTACTTCACGCAGAATCGAGTCTTCCGAACGGTTTTGGATAATACGGCCTTCATGCTCTGTAATTGAGCAGAAAGTACAACCACCAAAACATCCACGCATGATATTGACGGAAAATTTAATCATGTCAAAAGCAGGGAAACGCGCTTCACCATAAGATGGATGAGGCAGACGTGCATAAGGCAAATCAAAAACGTAATCCATTTCTTCAGTGGTCAATGGAATCGGTGGCGCATTTAACCAAACATCTCGCTCACCATGTTTTTGTACCAGTGCTCGTGCATTGCCCGGATTGGTTTCGAGATGCAAAATACGGTTGGCATGTGCATACAACACAGCATCATTTGCCACTTCTTCAAATGAAGGCAAACGAATCACAGCCAATTCACGTGGTGGCAATTTATGTTTAATGGCTTTTGATGCAGGTTGTAGTCGAACAATTTGGGTATTTTCATCCAACTGATCGCCTTCACGAATCACTGGATTTGCAACGGCTTCTTTTTGAAAATTTTGATATTGGGTTAAAGAATTGCCTTTGTCTTTTTCAATGTCACAACCATCCAAATCCTCAGTCATCACATAAGGATTGATAATCGGATCAACACGTCCAACGCTATCGACATCGTTTGAGGCAATTTCTACAAACTGTGATTTAGACGCACGATTATTTTTATTGATAATAAATGCTGTACCACGAACATCTGTGATCTCGTGAATTTTTTCACCTTTAGCAAGGCGATGCATCACTTCGATAATCGAACGCTCACCATTACCATACATTAAAAGATCAGCTTTAGAATCCATCAAAATCGAGCGACGAACTTTATCTGACCAATAATCATAATGCGCAATACGTCGTAATGAACCCTCGATACCGCCCAATAAAACAGGTACATCTGGAAATGCTTCACGGCAACGCTGACAATAGACTGTTGCAGCACGGTCTGGACGTTTATTGGGTACATTATTTGGAGAATAAGCATCATCAGAACGGATTTTACGATCTGCCGTATAGCGGTTGATCATCGAATCCATATTGCCTGCGGTTACGCCCCAAGCGATATTTGGCTGACCTAAAACACGGAAAGCGTCGACATTGGTCCAGTCAGGTTGAGCAATAATCCCCACACGGAAACCTTGAGCTTCAAGAACACGCCCAATGATCCCAGATACAAAAGATGGGTGATCAATATAAGCATCGCCACAGACCAAAATAAAGTCACAACTATCCCAACCGAGTAGATCCATTTCTTCACGTGACATAGGCAAAAAGGGTGCTGGTTCAAAGCACGATGCCCAATATTTGTCATAATCAAACAACGCTTTTGGCGCAGTCTGAGCGGTATATGCAGTAGACATGGTAAAAAATCTCGATTGGCGGTTGGCGATCGGAGAGGATCAAAGATGAAAGGCGCTCATTTTAACATGAAAATGCTTCACTTATGTAGATTAAAATTTGTTCGTTTTTTAGTATTCTTTGCACATGAAATTTAAAAGGGAAATTTTTCAAGTATGCAGAGTTGATTCATTTTATTTTTAGAAATAATAGGGTCTGTTGACATTTCACAACTGAATTGCGTTGTTGGCTAAAATTGAGCAGGCAAGGCACGAAATGCAGAGAATGGCGAGACCATTTTCAAATTTCGTAACGATGCCTGAGATAATTTTAGCCACAACCCTGTGGGACGAGAGTATTTTTTGATGCTATTTCGTTGTAGCTTGATCATTTAGATCACTAAATTTCTCAATCCACGCCTCATATCATCTAAAAAATACTCATCGTCGCAACCAATTTGAAATGTCAACAGACCCTAATATGTAAATAAACTACTTTTCATGATTATTTCAAAAATGAAATTTAATTTGAGAATTTTTTAATCCCTCCCAACCTCCCTTTTGGAAAGGGAGGGGTTAATCAATTTAAACTTAATATTTTGAATATAAAAAATAATTTTTATAAATATCTAGTCTAAATATAATTTAAAACTTCCACATTAAACAAAAAGTTAATGTCTAAGACAAAATTTACAATCGCGATTAAGGCAGGATGCCGCATGGTCGGACAAGGGAGTTCCGCATTTTTTAAAGCAGTGCTTTAAAAATTGCTCAGGATGTAGCCCATTTGTCCGACACTGGTTTTCTTGCGAAATATATTTCTCATTTGTCCGAAAACAAAGTAAGAAGAATTATCTACGCAAAGTTATTTAAATCCTTCAAACAAAGTGTGATCACATAAACCACTATACTTTTCAATATCTCATAAGATAATGAAAAGTATCATTTTTTAAAACCTTATTTCCTTAATAGCCTTAATCCATTCGCCACAACCAACAAACTCACACCAACATCGGCAAAAACAGCCATCCACATTGTTCCAAGATTCATCAACGTAATGATCAAGAAAACCAGTTTTGTGATCAAAGCTAAGCCAATATTTTGCAACAAGATCTGATGTGTCTTTTGTGATAAGCGTATAAAACTTGGAATTTTACGTAAATCATCATCCATCAACGCAACATCGGCAGTTTCAATCGCAACATCCGTTCCCATTGTACCCATTGCAAAACCGATATTGGCACGAGCCAAGGCAGGCGCATCATTGATACCATCCCCCACCATGCCTATTGAGCTGGTTTCAGCATAACTTGCCACCAGATTCAATTTATCTTCGGGTAAAAAACTTCCTTTGGCATCATCGATTCCCACTTGTTGAGCAATGACATTGACCGTATGCACATTATCACCACTGAGCATCAAGGTTTTCACACCCAATTGATGTAGCTCTTGAATCGCTTGTCGACTACTTTCTTTGACCGTATCTGCTGCCGCTGCAATCGCCAAAACATGCTGATCTTTGGCAAAAAGTACAACTGTCTTACCTTGTTTTTCGAGTTCGGTGATTTGTGCCTCAAGTTCAGGAGAACAATAATTCAGTTCATGTATCAAACGGTGATTACCGAGCCAATACGTCACACCCGCTATTTCACCTCTGGTCCCACGACCTGCAAGCGCAGTAAATTCATTGACATCCAATACTTCCTGACCCGTTGAAGCCTGCACGATTGCCTGTGATACAGGATGATCTGAACGACTTGCCAGACTCAATAACAGAGGCTCGACTTCTGCTTGAGTATTTTCCAAAACAATTAAATCAGTAAGTTTCGGTTTACCATGAGTAATGGTGCCTGTTTTATCAAAAGCTAGATATTTAAGCAATCGACCTTCTTCGAGATACACCCCACCCTTAATCAATATACCTTTACGTGCTGCGGCAGCTAGCCCACTCACCACAGTTACAGGCGTTGAAATCACCAAAGCGCAAGGACATGCAATCACTAAAATAACTAATGCTTTATAAATCCAATCCAACCATGCCCCACCCATAAATAGTGGTGGAATAACGGCAATCAATATCGCAAAGGCGAAAACAATCGGCGTATACACTTTAGCAAAGCGATCAACAAAACGCTGTGTCGGCGCTTTTTCACCTTGCGCTTCCTCAACAGCATGGATGATACGTGCCAAAGTTGTGTCATTAGCCGCTGCTGTCACTCGATATTCAAAAGAACCAGCTTGGTTAATGGTGCCTGCATAAACCAAATCACCCTCAAACTTTTCTACCGGAATACTCTCTCCTGTAATTGGCGCTTGGTTAATCGTCGACTGCCCTTTGCTAATCAATCCGTCCAAGCCAATTTTTTCACCCGGTTTCACACGTACAGTCTGCCCGATGCTCACATTAGTTGCATCGACACTCTGCCATTGTCCAGACGGATCAAGTACCGTGACTTGATTGGGTGCAAGTTGCATCAATTGCCCAATAGCATTACGTGCACGAGCCAAAGATTTCGCTTCGATCAACTCAGCCAAAGCAAACAAGACCATCACCATTGCTGCTTCTGGCCAATGACCAATCAACAAAGCGCCTGTAACAGCGATACTCATTAAGGCATTAATATTAAGGTTTAAATTTTTAACAGCGATCAAACCCTTTTTATAGGTTTCAATCCCCGCGAGCGCAATCGCAACAACACTGGTTGCCAAAGTAAACCATGTCGGTAAATCAAACCAATCACCACATTCAGCAGCCAAGGCAAAAACCCCAGCCAACACAAAAATCCAAATCGGCTTTTGTTTTTCTACTGCAGGAGTGGCAAATTGCCCGTCAGTATTGGCAAGTTCAGGCTCAAAACCCAATTCCTGAATCGCTTTTACAATAGAAGATAAAGCTTCAGGCTCATGCACCACCGTTAAAACACGCTGCATCAAGTTAAAATCGAGTGATTTAACTGGAGGCATATTGCCCAATTTTTTTTGAATCAAACCTTCTTCCGTTGGACAATCCATTTGCATGATACGGATAGACGTTTTTAAATATTCACCTTGTTTTTCAGAAGCCGCCAATTGCTCAAAATGTAATGGTTCCGCGCTACAACAGTGTGTATTTTCAGATTTTTCTGAGGAGCAACATGTCTCAGATGATGCTTTTTGATTGGCACTACTACAGCAAGAATCAGTTTTCACAGCATGCTCATTTGTAGCATTGCAACACGACGCGCTTTTTTTCGGCTCAACCGTTAGCGATATATCGCCTGTACCGCAACAAACGCTTTTTACTGCCACTTTATTGGATGAATGATCATGTGAATGCTGGTCATGTGCCTGATGAGTATGAACTGAATCATCCGACAATTTTGCATATTTTTTATCCATGACTGATCCTTTTAAATGCTATACTGCTATTAAATACCCTGAAGTAACTTCAGACTCAAGTGGAAAAAACACATGAAAATTGGTGAAATTGCTGGGCAAATAGGCTGTAGTGTTGAAACCATTCGTTTTTATGAAAAAGAAGGTTTGTTACAAAAACCACTACGCAATACAGAAAATAATTATCGTCATTACGATCAAATGCATTTAGATCGCTTACGTTTTATACGTCGTTGCCGATCTTTAGGAATGACACACGAAGAAATTCGTACCTTACTCGGCGCAAAAAACAATCCTGATGGCTGTCATGCAATCAATGATTTGGTCGATATTCATTTACAACATGTACAGCATCGCATCCAAGAAATACAAGCCTTGGAACAAGAGTTATTACTTTTAAGACAACAATGCCAAGGTTCAAGTGAAATAGAAAAATGTGGAATATTAAAAGAATTAGAACGTGAAACTGATCATGTTGCGACAGCAGATGCAGTACATTCTGGTCAAATTTGTGGCCATAAACATTGAAAATAGCAGACTATTTTCGAGAGATTTTTTTGGCTAAGTCCAATTTTAGCTTAAGTTAATTTAACTTAAATACCCCCTTCTTTCACTATGAAGAGGGGGTTATTTGTATAAGTTCTAATTTCTATTTTCAAATATTTTATAAAATCATGACTTCGATAAAGTCAATTTTCGTAAATGTAAAGCGATCAAAAAGCCAAGGAAAAGTGCGCAAGTAATGGAGATGGTCAAACCCAACCAACCAAAACTTTCCCATACCAAGCCGCCGCTACTACCCAACAAGCTCGAACCGACGTAATAACAAAATAAATAAAGCGATGAACCCACTGCACGATACTGCAAAGACTGGACTGAAACCCAGCTACTTGAAGTCGAATGTCCAGCAAAAAATGAAAAAGTGAAAATCAATAGACCTAAAATAATCGTCCACATTGATGGAATCAACATGATCCAAAGTCCTAAGATCATCGTTAAAAACATGATCGGCAAGACTTTTTCACGTCCATATTTACGACACCAACTTGCCGCACGTGGTGAACTATAAATCCCTGATAAATAAGCAATCGAAATCAAACCGATCCAAGTTTGCGAAAGCTCAAAAGGTTTTTCTAAAAGATGATAACTAATATAATTAAATACCGTTACAAAACAACCCATTAAAATAAAACCTTCGGCAAATAACAAACGCAATTTTGCATCTGATAAATTCTTTTTAAAGGATTCTTTAAATCGAGAAAAGTTAATGGGATAAGGTTTAAAATGTTTTGAAGCAGGCAAAGCAATATAAAAAACCAATGCAATCACCAAATTCAGCAAGCCGATAATCATGGTTGCCGTTTGCCAAGAGATAAAATCGAGCAATACACCTGCAATCAAACGACCGCCCATACCACCAATCGCAGTACCTGAAATATATAAGCCCATAGCAAAACCGACATCTTTATCAGCGATTTCTTCGCCAATATAAGTCATCGCTACAGAAGCCACGCCACTGACTGCCAAGCCAATCAACATTCGTGTGGTTAAAAATATTTCCCAATACGGTAAAAATGAACTGACCAATAGCAAAATCGAAGTGGAAAATAACGAAATCACCATGATTTTTTTGCGACCAAACCGATCCGAAATCAGCCCTGCAAATAACAGACCTAAAGCTAGAGCGACTGTCGAAAAAGACAGAGGAAAACTACTGTGGGTCGGAGTCGTATGAAAAAATTTGGCAAGAAACGGCATCATTGGTTGCACACAATACAATGATGAAAATATGGCAAAACCAGCTAAAAATAATGACAGTAAAATGGCATAAAACGGCTTAGTTCCGTACTCAATATATACGTTTGTTTCGCTTGATTCAGACATAATGACTCCTTAGCTCGGATAATTATACGCCTGTTTTTTAAAATTAGTTAACTAGGTTTACAATATTTAAGACCACTGTTATTCCAAATATTTGTGATGGATATCACGTTTTGTAGCTAAAAACTTACACCAACTGTATCTCATTTCTACTTTGTGAATGTGATGCTTTGCAATATTCTATAAACATCAGGAAACAGGAAGTTTCCAAAACAATAAAAATAAAAGCAAAGTTTAAAATAAAAAATAAGGACGAATGATATGACAGGAGTTATATCTATTATAACCAATACGAAAAACCCTCGGCATGGATGTCGAGGGTTTTTCAATTTAAAGCCGATTTTACAAGCTTTTTAAATACGCAATAATTTCTTTATTTTCAGCCATTTCAGCAAGTTCTAATGCTGAATATTGAGCCTTATAATCGACATCAGCACCCTTCGATACCAACAACTTAACCACTTCTAAATGGTCATTTTCAGCAGCTGCTTGTAGTGCACTATACCCTTCTTCGTCGGTAGAATTTACATCTATACCCTTCTCTAAACTTGCTTGCACTTGCGCCACATCACCAAGCGATGACCAATAAACGAGTTCAGGGAGATGAAGTTCATCATCATCTTCGGGAATAGGGGAGAATGAGTTGAGTTTCATCATCAATCCGATTTAAAACCAATAAGAACAAGCTTACTATATTTTATTCTTCAATTTCTGTCCAAATTACGTGAATAGCTTTTGATAGCGCTAGCCTACTTCAAAGCACATTCATGGAACTTTTATATAAAAATAGAATATGAAACATATCCATATAATAAAAGTTTCTAATTCGCTTTATTTTTAAAAGATTGAATAAAAGAGCAAGCATACATAGAATACTAAAAGGGGAATATTATTTGCTTGATCATATAGTTAAACTCAAGGATTGAGATTTACAGTTATTGCTAAAATAAACCTTGAAAATATTAATCATGCGAAAATTCAATTAAAAAGTAATTTAATTCACTTATAGAAATCATATGAAAAAAACAGCACCGATGTCACTGCACCAATTGAAAAAAGTACCTGCGAAGTCAGCACAAAAATCGCAGAAGACGACATTATTTGAGCCAATTGTCCAACTTTATCCAGTCGAAAATATTCAATTCTTACTCTTTAATGGACCTGATATGATCAGTGCCCATCTAAGAACAGGGAAATATTGGGAACATTTTCTTATACAAATTCTTCAGCATTTTTTGGGAAGAATGCAGAAACCAGTATTTGTCGATATTGGAGCAAATCTTGGTTCAATTTCGATTCCTATTGGAAAATTTATCCAACCCAAACAAGGGAAAGTGATCAGTTTTGAAGCACAACGTGGTGTTTTTTACCAACTTTGTGGCAATATTTTTGCAAATAATTTAGTAAATACCTGTACTGCTTACAATATTGCAATTGGTCATATAGAGTCTGAAATTGATATTCCTATTTTAGACTTGAGTCATGAAACAAATGTAGGCTCTCTTTCATTGGATGCAGAGATTCGCAAAGAGCAATCTCTTTTAAGTACCACTGTAGATCAATTTGAAAAGGTTTCTTTAAAAACAATTGATTCTTTGAATCTCCCACATGCAAGCCTAATTAAAATAGATGTTGAAGGTTTGGAGCTTGAAGTTTTACAAGGTGCAAAAAACTGGATTGAATCCTCAAATTATCCACCCATCTTTTTTGAAGTATGGGGCGATTATATGAAAAATCAGATTTCAAAACGTGAAATGTTAATGGATTTTGTATGCAATACTTTAGGATACGCAGATTCAAATCCCAAGTGCAACACACTTGTAGTTAGTTGAAAAAGTTAGGTGTATTCATAGAATCATTAGACTTTTTCAACTCGCAATTGGAAAGCACACAATGAAGAAATACACCCAACTTTCTCAAGATGAAAGATACGAAATTTATGCTACTTTGAAAAGTAAAAGTTCAATCGCTAGCCTTGCTCGGGAGTTAGGGCGTTCACGATCAACCATCTACCGTGAGTTAAAAAGAAATACTGGGCAACGTGGATATAGAGCTCAACAGGCAGCGAAATTTGCAAGTCAAAGACGGTACCATCCTTCATCATCCATGACAGCATTTGCCTTCGCTTATATTGATTACTTAATTGGCTTAGACTGGTCACCAGAACAAATTTCAGGTGCTTTAACACAACGCGGTTGGCTGGATGTACCTTCACATGAGTGGATTTACCAGCACATTTATCAAGATAAATCACAAGGAGGTAACCTCCATCTACACTTAAGGCATCAGAAGAAATATCGAAAACGAGGTTACAAAAACACGGATCGTAGAGGGCAAATCATTGATAAAACAAGTATTCATTGCCGAGACCAGGTCATTGATCAGCGACAACGTTTAGGAGATTTCGAAGGTGATACGGTGATTGGTAAACATCATAAAGGAGCTTTATTAACCCTCGTTGATCGAAAGAGCCTGTACGTACATATTGTTCATTTAGGGTCAACGAGAGCATCCTCTAAAACGATTACTTGTGCATTAGATCGTTTACGAATGAGCCATGCTTATAGTGTAACATTTGATAATGGAAAGGAATTTGCCGAACACAAAAGAATTACTGATGTCGGCATAGATACTTATTTTGCTGATCCTTACAAGTCTATTCAGCGAGCTAGAAATGAAAATACGAATGGTTTAATCCGTCAATATCTGCCAAAATCATCATCGTTTGATGACGTGTCAAACGATGAAATAGAGCAGATAGAATTTTCACTCAACCATCGTCCTAGAAAAACACTAGGCTGGTATACGCCAAGTGAAGTTATGGCTGGGTTTTATACTGTTGCACTTGCTGCTTGAATCCGCCATATGAAACAATATTACAAGGTGAATTATGCATTGCTCAACATCCATCCAACAAATATGTAGAGATCACATTGGCAGAGAATAATTCACTGTCTATGAAATTTTTAAAGTAATCAACGTTTAGCTCTGCAACCTATTTTATCGTCTAGCACGCTTATTATTGAATCTAATCGTTATTTTCCGGCAAAAAAAATCCCTCATCTATTTAGATGAGGGATTTTAGAATAATGAGCTGGCGATGACTTACTCTCACATGGGTAACCCCACACT
>NZ_KB849546.1 GCF_000368565.1 Acinetobacter gerneri DSM 14967 = CIP 107464 = MTCC 9824
AAGTGTAGAAACCCCACGTTTAAAGTGTAGAAACCCCACGTTTAAAGTGTAGAAACCCCACGTTTAAAGTGTAGGAATTTATTTACACTACATTAATGTAATGGTAAGTTTGATCTACACCAATAAAACTAGAGATGGTTATGAGTGAGTTTGTATCGAATCCGATTTTCTACACTGAAAAAACCAAAGACATTTCCATATCTAAATCAAATACACTCATTGAAGCAGGATTTGATTTAACACTTGCTGAACATGATCTGATGACCCTTGCAATAAATAAACTACACAAGCAAGCTACGGGCAATCATGAGGTGTTTATTACTGCTCAAGAATTTGCAGCAGCTAACAAAATTTCAAATAGTCACGCCTATCAGCAGTTAAAAGCCACAGCCGATAAACTAATGGAACGGCATTTAAAATTTCCCCTATACATTGACTTGGATAAAAAACAAAACAAAGAACCCAATGCCGTTTGCGTTGTTCCCCCTAAACATGGACGTTATGAAACAGTACCGACAAAACATAACTGGCTACAAAGTGTCGGTTATATGGAATCCAACGGATTTATTTACCTGCTTTTTACCGACCCGATTCGTTTTTTAATTGATAAAACAGGCGATGCTTACACAACTTACAACTTCACAAACACGATTGAAATGACGACATTTGGCGGTAAACGGCTCTATGAAATGGTGTGTAAATGGAAAGATTTAGGTAAAACTAAACTTATGTATATTGATGAATGGAAAGAGTTTTTTGGCGTTGTCGACAAATACCCTAGAACAGCAGAATTTAAAAGATGGGTACTTTTGCCCGCCATTGCAGAGGTCAATGCACAGGGCGATTTTCG
The DNA here is from genome assembly GCF_000368565.1 of Acinetobacter gerneri DSM 14967 = CIP 107464 = MTCC 9824. GTDB lineage: Bacteria > Pseudomonadota > Gammaproteobacteria > Pseudomonadales > Moraxellaceae > Acinetobacter > Acinetobacter gerneri. The sequence goes on from NZ_KB849546.1 coordinate 851, forward strand.
TATTAGTTTAAATCAGGAGAAAATAGGGCGAACCATTACCCATTTTCAGATACTTATCAAAAAATTAAAGACCGAAAAGACAAAAGAAGAATCCAAGCCAAATCGTGACCCAAATACAGTCGACATCTTTGCCAATATAACTGATGCTCAAATTGCCAAATACAGTATGATTTTGTGCAAATTAGGTAGTATTTCAGACCTCAGTAACTTTCCAGATTATCCAACCTTTGCAAATTGGATTGGTAAAATATTAAGAGATCCTGAATCGGCAAATCCCATACATGCCAAACGTATATTTAAAGCTTTACGGACTGAAACAGATTTTAAAGATTAAACAGCTTTCGATCTCGATCTTCTGTTAAATACTCATTCAGTTCAGCCAATATTTTTTCTTTGTTGGCTTCATTTTGCATTTTTTTAATTAAATAAGAACCGAGCAAAATTTTACGTCTAGTATCGTCTTTTCGTTCCTGTTCCTTTTGCTTGGTTCTTTCTCTTGCTTCGATAGCCTGTTTTTGGGCTTTTAACTGTTTCAGTTTTTCTAATTGAGCTTCAATTTTCTTTTCGATATTTTCAGCAGATTTTGTCATAACGATTAATTTCGGGATAAAGGAAAACCACTCAAGCATAAGAACCTATGAATTGAAATTCAAGCGGTTAATATGCTATCGTATTTTTCATGAAATGCGCACTTACGACTTGGATTTCATCCAAGTCAAAGTTTGCGTAAGGGGAATCCCCTTAACCCCAAAAGCAAAAGCACCCCAAGGCGACTGCATGGCAATCTATCATTGTTCGACTAAAACGGTGAACCGAAGTTCAGGACGAACTGCGGTTGCATCATCTGCATATCGTGCAGGGGAAAAATTAGAAGATGAACGCACAGGACTGACCCATGACTTTACGAGAAAAGACGGTGTCGCCCATTCTGAAATTCTGTCTAATTTAGATATTGAAATTGACCGTGGTGAACTTTGGAACTTGGCAGAAAAAACAGAAAATCGAAAAGATGCCCGAACCGCTAGAGAATGGGTCATTGCCCTACCTGATGAATTAGACGCTGATCAACGTAAGGACTTGGCAAAAGAATTTGCCACGGCCTTAGTTGACCGCTATGACGTGATCGCAGACTTAGCCATCCATGAACCGAGCAAAGGCGGTAATGATAAGAATCATCACGCCCATATCATGCTCACCACCCGAAAAGCTGAATTAGACCCTGACAACAAACTCATTCTGACCACCAAGGCAGATATTGAGCTCAGTAACGCCAAACGAAAAAGCCTTGATATGGGTACAACTCAAGAAGACATTAAGCAAATTAGGGAAACATGGGCAGAATTAGCCAACAAGGCATTGGAACGTGCAGGCTACCGAGAAAAAATAGACCACCGCAGTTATGCCGATCAGAACAACGGACTGCAAGCCACCATCCATGAAGGCACAAAAGTCACCCAATTACGCAGACAAGGCATAGACACTGAAATCAGCCGTTTCAATGACAACGTGAAACAGCAGAATACCCAACAACTTGAGCAACAGAAAGAGAGCGTTTTACAGCGTGGTTTAAACCGTGTCGATCAAGGTTTTGATCAATGGCAGAAGAACCAAGAAAACAAACGCCTAGAACTAGAACGCCAAGCGGAAATGAAGCGACAGCAAGAATTAGATAAACAACGAGCCGAGCAAGCCAACCGTAAGGCATCACAAAACTTAGATCAGGGCGGAATGTACCGATGAGCAATCAAAATGACTTAGACGACCAACTCTATATTTTATTGGCTTCTATGAAAGAGTATCGAGAAGCCATAGCAGACGATAACAGGCGATTAGAGGCGTTTTACAGCCAAGTGGCTAGCGGAGTGCTCGATAAGGCTGAAAAATCGCTAAAAGAGACAAACAAGCAGGCTCTAGGTGCATTAAAAAACAGAATTCAAGAGTTAGATAAGGCAACAAACCGACTGAATTGGCAATTTATTGCGATTTACTCCAGTGCATTTGTTGTTTTGGTAATGGTGTTCTTTTTGGCAATATTCTTATACGTGCCAAGCAAAGATGAAATTGATGAACGTAGGGCAAATATGAGTGTACTGAAAAAATATCCGCTACAAATCCAAGAATATGACGGAAAAACATTAGTCAGAATTATGACTAAAAAAGATTGTTACTCATTTGAGCCAAATAACATCAAAGAAAAAACCTATGATTGGTGTCAGATCGACCCTAAAAAATATTAAAAATGCCCGACTTTGAAATATGGCTTTAGCCATATTTCAAAGTATCGAGCTCACTTTCATTTAATTCTTATATTTCAACTGACTCAATTTCTTTAGTACTTCGACCAAATACACTAGCAAAATTATAACGCCATTGTAATGCAAAACTAATTGAAATTTTCCCGTCTAATGGACTCACAAGAAACCGTTCCCATTCATTATCATTCGCAACTCTTGCAAACTCTTTTTGATTTTCAATAACCCAATCATTACAACTATTGATAATTGCTTCAACTTGATGTGGAGTATCTTTAATTTTTAAGATTTCACTTATTTCCTCTTTATCAAAAGGAACTTCCCCTTTTTTAATTTGTTTACGGATTCTTAATTCAAAGTTTTTTTCAATTTTATCAATCTCTTTATCAATTACTTTTTTCTCTTGCTGTAAATTTTTAAGCAAAGTAACTAAGTAATTAGCCATAAAACTAGATTGATTTACATGAGCTAGGAATTGAATAAATTTTTTACATAAAGTTTCATTCTTCTGTAGTAAAAATTCACGATGCTCTTTAGCTAAAGCACATAAGTTTTTATCGGCTAATTCACTTCCACGTAATAGTTTAGTCTGCTTTATTGCAAGAGTTGATTTTCCATCTTTGAAATCTTTGTCTTGATAATTTGTTAAAAGAACTAAGCTATCGTGCATATTCCCTAGTAAGCGTTCATAAGTTGAAAAAAATGGTTCACTTGTACAGAAGTTATCAGATGGTGACTTTACGCCTAAACCAAGCTGCGGAAAATCAACACCTTTAGCAGGATTAATCATAAACACTGGTAGGTTAGGAATATCCCTAAACACTTTATTCTCTATTGTTGCAAGTAGCATCATTTCAACAATACTACCGATAGTTTTACCATCATAATTAGGTAAAGATCGTTTAGTTAACCCCTCATACCAGTGTGGTAATTTACCACCCCGACCTAATCGAGTAAGTATTGACTCTAATTCATGTAAGTCATTACCTGCTAAATAGTGATTAATAGAAGTTTGTATAAGGTCGAGATTTTCAGAAATTTTATTTCGTAATTCAGAAGCTTGAGGCTGTAAGTGTAAAGTCATCTATATTCTCTATTTGAGCTAGTCTTAAACCATTAGTATTAGTAAGTTGATTTATTGCCCATTTAACAAGTGCAGGTGGTACAGCATTTCCAAAAAGAACGTATTGATCATAAACGGAAATATTTTGGCAATGATTATCAGGAAATCCTTGAATACGAGCATATTCAACATTAGTCAATCTTCTATACGCTCCATCGATTTCATAACGCTCATAATGACGACTAGTTGAGCTAGTAAGAGTTGGTGCAACACCTCTCACGCCAAAAATTGAATAGCCCATCCGAGCTCCACCTTTTTGGTTATACCGTATTTCTACACCGTTGTAATATCGATTTACTTCAATACTTTCTTCAATTCGTTTTTTTGTGTCTTCGTTGAAGAAGAAAGAATTGTCAGGATTTTTTTCTAAAATTTGATAGAGATATTTAGTAGGTAAAGACATTGAAAAATCTTGAATATCAATATCTATAAATTTACCATTGTAAGCACAGCCCCAATTTTTAAATTTCGATTTATGTTGCGAAAAATTAACCCATTTTGAAAAATCATATACTTTTTTCAAAGATAGATAATTGACATTGCGTGTGTCATTTTTTGGGAGAAGTCTAGGGCTAATTTCTTTAATACTTTCTGTACGGTAACCAGTAATAATTACCCTTTCCCTATTTTGAGGTAATCCAAAATTTGTAGCATTTAATAAACGCCACTCTATGAAATATCCAATTGAACTTAAAGCATTTAAAATAGTAGAAAAATGTGACCCATTGTCCATAGACAATAAACGTTTTACATTTTCTAAAACAAAAAATTTAGGTTGTTTTAAATTTATAATCTCAACGATTGAAGCAAATAATGTCCCACGAACATCGTTAATTCCCAGTTTCTTACCTGCACTAGAAAAAGGTTGACATGGAAATCCTCCTGTTAAGAGGTCATGATCAGGAACTTCAGCAAGATGAGCGTTAATATCATCTTGAATATGAATAGTTGTTGGGAAGTTTTGTCGATAAACTTTAGATGCATTTTTATCAATATCATTTGCCCAAATGGTATCAATACCAAGCTCATCACATGCTAGTCTGAAACCACCAATACCAGCAAAAAGTTCTATAGCCTTCATTAGTCTCAAAGATATTACAAAAAGATAAGTATATAGAAAAACTAAGAGGTTATCAGAGTGATACTTTTATTTGGTTAAATTTTAATATTTTTAAATAATTAAAGCCTAAATGATAAGAACCGAGCGAGTGTCTACGAGCGATTGAGCATCATAAAAATTTCACGATTACCTTTTCTTTGATTACAAGCTCCCATTTGCGTTACAAAGAAAGATCCAGAGCATCCCGAAGGGTGCGAACTTTGAAGCTTTTGCTTTTCAAAAAGTATGAGCGAAGCGAATACATTATTAATGCTTTTGACTTTGCTTTTGAAAGGACACGAGCAAAGCGAGTGCCATAGCCTTTGATTTTTTCCTTTTATAAGAATTATAAGAATTATAAGAATTATAGCTCCCTTCCAGCCCTTGTGCCATAAGGCTTTCAAGCTCTATAAGTGTAGAAACCCCACGTTTAAAGTGTAGAAACCCCACGTTTAAAGTGTAGAAACCCCACGTTTAAAGTGTAG
>NZ_KB849547.1:0-4835 GCF_000368565.1 Acinetobacter gerneri DSM 14967 = CIP 107464 = MTCC 9824
CATAATACACCTTATACGAAATTCTTTGTAAAAAGCATTTTAAAACAATGTCTTATGGATGTAAAAACAGCCTAAGCAGTCACGCTCAGGCTGTTTTAGTGATTTTTTATGTTTCACGATCAATTATTGATCATTGTTCCACGGTTTTGATTAGTCTGATTAAATAGTCCTATCATCCATAGGGCTTGAAAAAACGGCTCCAGAAGCCCCTTTTTTCTGGTTCTGGCTCAATATGTTCAGGGACTGGAATACGCTTATTCTCGATAACCTCTGACTCCTTAGGAGGCATAGCTATGACGTCCTCTTTTTCTTCTACTGTGGATTCTGCCTGTGTTGATCCAGGATCATCAGATTGTGTTGTATTGGTTTTTGGAGCTTCCAATAGGCGTTGCATAGTTTCAATTTGATTTTGATAGAAGCTTTCTCTATTTTTTGCATCATCTAGCTGATTTTTTAGTAGGTCTATCTGCTGTCTAAGGAGTAAAACTTCTGCCGAAGTTGGACTGTCTACTTTTACAGTTTCTTTTACACTCTGTTTTTGTACTGGCTCACCAAATACCCGGATCGCTTCTGCAAGATCAATCTTATTGTCAGAATTTTTACTTAAAATACCTTTCTTTATATTGTTGTAAATGGTTTGTCGATTAATATTGTAAAGCTTAGAAAGCTCAAGAACTGTAAGGCTTTTCATGTGTAAATCTCTGCCTAATCTTGTAAAAAATTAGTGTCTATTAGACTGTCTAATAGACAAATCAGCAAGTCTATCTTCTATGCAGCTTTGAAGCCTACTTTTTGGAGATAAGGATAGAGTTCTTTAAACTTTTCTGGGTTTTGAAGCATTTCTGCAATGCGTACAGCGAATTGCGGATAGCTTTCTGTACCATGAGAATACTTTCCCATTTCAGGAAGTTCTGACAGTTTGTGGGAAAACAGATGGCGTTGAGCATCTGTCATTTTTGAGAAAATATCTATAGTGTCTGGGTCACGCTTATTTTTTATTGGCAGATTACTCATTTTTTTCTGTTTGAAAGTGAATGAAAAACCTGAAATAGAACGCCCTTTTTTATGTTGCTCATATTTAGCTGTTATATCGGTTAACTCATTTACCTGCTTAAGAGCAAAATCTAAAACATATGTTTTAAAGTTACTCATTGTTTTGTATTGATGAGGTTTGACACCAAGTTGTTGTCTAAAGATAGATAGATCAAAAAGTGGCGTTTTTCCGGCAGATCTCCATTGAATTAATAGCTCGTATAGCCGAATAGCATATGAGCTACTTAACCTAGAAACCTGCTGCAATTCATATTTAGTGAAATTTTCTTCAAGTCGAGTTATGAGTGGAACGATATCTTGGGTGAATCGTAGGAAAATAATTCCTGATTGAGATTCATACCCAATTTTGTCGACCCAACGACAATGAAAGCTACGATCCTTACCTGTCTTAGGATTAATGTCATGGTATGTGACATAGCGATCAAATAAGCTTTTAGATGCCTCTCTGAGTACGGTATAAGCGGTATGTTTCTCGACATTAAAAGTATTTATATAACTACTTGCATGTACTTCTAAAAGACTATTTTCAGTTATCCCATGTCCAGTTTCTCGAGCTTCAGCAATGGCTAATAGGATCAGTCTTTGTTCAACTGTATCTAAGGTATAACTTGCTTGAATTAGAGCATTATCCTTTACGATTAATTCACTCATTTCTAATAATAAATTTATAATTAAACTAGGTTGTACAATAGACTATTTCAATTGAGTTGTAAATTAACTTAATTATGGGTCGATAAACCTAGCTTTAAGGTCGATAAACCTAGTTTTATGGGTCGATAAACCTAGTTTTATGGGTCGATAAACCTAGTTTTATGGGTCGATAAACCTAGTTTTATTAACTATGAAACTATTATAAATAAAGGTTTACAGCTTATTTAAAAGCATTTAAAAGATTAAAAATAATTAAAAGCCCAATGAATGAAAAATTGCCCTATGTTTTCGCTACGCTCAAACTCTATTGAACTTCGCTTTCGCTCAGTTCGTTGGGGCAATTTTTTGGTTAATACTTGCGTGACTTTAAGAAAAAGCAAAAGCAACTCGGAATTCGCTTCGCTCATAAGTTTTTTATACTCGCTTCGCTCGACCTAGATGCAAATTAAATCTGTTCGCACCCTCCGGGATGCTCTGTATCTCAGTCTCAGCAGCAAAGGGGAGTTTGTAATCAGGGAAAAAGCATGGCAAAAATTTTAATTGTGTCTGTTCGCTCGTAGACACTCGCTCTGTAAACTTTGGATAAAACCAACTGAGCTTAAAAACCAGGGCCACCGTAATCATAATCATCAGCTTTAGGTTGTACTGGTTCTGATTGAGTGCGTTTGGGAGGCGTATTTTGTATCGGTAATACGTATTCAGGAAGTGAATGCACCTCGAACTCAAAACATGGGGTACTGTTACGTCTTGAGTCTTCTAGTTTTTCATTCATTTCGTAGATGGACCAAGCTTCTTGTTTAAGTATAGGGCCTTGGTTTTTGATAATTTCATTCAAATCATTTTTTAGTTTGTCCTTATTTGTTGCATTCTTGATTAAGTAATTCAGGTAATACATGACTTCCAATGATGAAAATGGGTTGTTTTCAGCACTATAAAAATATTCATGTTGTTGATCTAATTGCTTTTGGCGTTCTTCGAGTTCTCGTTCTTGCTGGTTGTGTTCTCTGATTTTTTGGATTTGGGCGAGATATTCCGCTGTCGCATTTTGTTGTCCAACGCCTAGTTTTGGCTCTGGAAGGTATAGCGTGCTGTGGATCTCGTTATATTTTTCATAGCTGTCTGCTGAAACCTGATTTTTGATGGTGATGTCTTGGCCATCCAGTGTGTAGGTGACGGTCGGGCAGTGCTGTGCAAGGGCATCATTCAAATGATTTTCCCATTGTTTTCGGATATAGATCAAAAAAGTGGAATAGTCTTCATGGCCATCTTGAAGTTGGATTTTTTTGGCACCGCCTTTGGCTGGATCTTGAGGGTTATAGCGTTTGAAGTACTGTTCTGCGCTGCGTTCAATGCCGTCATCCGCTTTTAGCGAGAACATCAGATGACAATGAGGCTGATCTTCGCCACTGATACGTGATTTTACGTTGTGTATGGCGTATGAGTGCGGATATTGCTGTGGAACTATATGTTTGTCTAAAAACGTCTCTATGAGCGTTTTACGCTGTTCTGACGTGAACTCATTCGGTAGGGCAATTTCATACTCCATGTAGGCCTTGGCATTGGCTCGTTCATACGTATCTGCTGCCTGCCAAAAATCAATGGGATCTTTTACAAAGGCAGGCATACATCGACCAGGTTCAATATGTTCTATGGTCTCATTGCTGGTTTTGCGGATGCCTTCATACTGCATCAGCCGGGAAATGTAGAGATAATGGCCGGTCGCATAGCCCTTATTTTTGCTTTTGACGCTGAAGTGGTAGCTGGCCATGTTCACCTCTGCTGGGTTGTGGGTTCGGTTTTTATGCAGTGAAACGGAATGAAAACCGCCCGGATTTGAAATGCCTGTATGGCTGAAAAATCCGGTTGAAGGGGGTCAAGGGGGAAGCGCCCCATTGCGTACTAGTTTCTCCGATGAGGAGAAACTGTCAAGTGCGAATTATTTAATATAAAAATAAAATTTCTTGAAAAGAATTTTTATTTTTATATTAAATAATTATTTTCAGACTGCCCTCTTTAAATATGGTAAAACCATATTTAAAGAGGTTGCAGTTCTGAAAATTTGGCGGCAGATGATGGAAATGGAAAAAGCAAAAAAGCGTGGTCGACCTGCTCAGTTGTTACAGATTGCTGAGTTACATGCATTTGTAGAGTTTTTAGAACAGCAAGAACAGCTTTCTGATCTTCAATCTCAAGTGTTAAAGGCTTTAAATAGTGTTGATTGTAATTTTGAGGGGCTAACTCAGACAGATCAGGTTCTGGTCAAAGAGGCTTTAAAACCTTATCGTGAACATCTGAAGTTGAAATTGCTGTTTGAAGAGTTGAATAATCTGCCTCTTAAAACCGAGTATGAACAGAAGTTTTTAGATCTGTATGAACTTTTTCAAAAGAATGCACTAGATCAGATGGAACTAAATATTTTAAAAACCTTGGCGACACGGTATCTGAATTTTAAAGCGCAAAAGCTTGAATACAGTGATTTAGAATTGTATTTGAGTCAGCTACAGAAGAAGGATGCTGGGAAAAAACGCAAAGCTGAAAATCAACGTAAATTTGAATTAGGTGGTGCTGTTCTTGTCGCATTTAAGAAACTCAATATTGATATTAGCAATGATACTCCTCAACAGATTACCAATCGGATTGTGAATACGACAAAGTTTCATAATGAAGTACGTAAATCTTTAATTTTTAAAGATGTTAAGACATATGAAAATGAATATTTTAAAGCAAATAAACTTTTTATTCAGGTGTTAGAAGGATTACATACCTGGCAAAAGGGCGGAGAATTATTGTCAGTAATTGAAATTAAAAAGGCCTTAGAAAAAGGCGAAGAGTAGTTTATTTAGCAGGGATTTTAGAGAAGTTGGACATTTCTATTTTGGGCTTACATTGGAATTTCGCATAAGGTGTATTATGTTATTTTTAGAAAAACTTAACTTAAATAAATAAATAAATCTAATATATTATTTTTCTCACAATTTCATAAATATCAATTATCTAATAAGCTTTAAATCCTCTTACTAAGTCTGTATGGTGTTTTATCAGAAAGATACTATAGAGGGTAATATGCATAGTTTTTCTGTAAAAGAATTGGATCAGTTGATTGAAAATGATCTAAAGGAAAAGAAAAAATC
>NZ_KB849547.1:4845-5711 GCF_000368565.1 Acinetobacter gerneri DSM 14967 = CIP 107464 = MTCC 9824
TCATCTTTGAAGAAAGTTTCAAAGTATTCGGATCTCTTTCTATTGATGTGCTGTCCTTCTTTTTCTGTTTAAAGTTAAAAGAAAATCCTGAAATTGATCGACCTCTTTTGTGTTGTTCATACTTCACTGTGATATCTGTATGTTCGTTAATTTGTTTAATAGCGAGCTCAAGTACACTAGTTTTAAAGCGTTCCATACGCTTGTACTCAGTATCGAGTACGCCAATTCTTTGACGGAAATCACTTAGCTCTATAATTGGAGTAGAGCCCGTACTTCTCCAAGCAATTAATAACTCATATAAACGAACAGCATAAGCACTACTGAGATTACTAACTTGCTGCAATTCATATTTAGTAAAATGCTCTTCTAAGCGGGTAATTAATGGAACTATGGCAGGGGCAAAAATAAGCTTAACCACTGCTTCATTATCTACATATCCAATTTCACTAACCCAACGGGATCTATAGTTCTCAATATTCCCTCTTTCATTTATTTTTTGATAGCTGAATTGTCTTGCAAACAAATCATTACAGGCATCTTTTAATGCCTGATAAGCGGTATTGCGATGTACGCCAAATTGATTGATATAGCTTTCTGCATGGACAGTTAAGGGATCATTAGCATTAATCCCTTTCCCACTTTCTCTTGCCTCAACAATAGCTAATAAAATTAAACGTTGTTCTACTAAATCTAAGTTATAACTTGCATTAATTAAAGCATTGTCTTTTACAACCAATTCTCTCATGAAGCACCAGTATTATTTATTATGCTATGACACCTTAATTAATTTTAGTGCTATAAGCAAGGTAAACGGTGTCATATTGCAAGGTAAACGGTGTCATATTGCAAGGTAAACGGTGTCATAT
>NZ_KB849547.1:6193-8888 GCF_000368565.1 Acinetobacter gerneri DSM 14967 = CIP 107464 = MTCC 9824
GCATAGCCAGCTGCAAATAATTGTTCAGGATTCGTTGCATCACCTTTACCACCTAATTCTTTTGGCAAAGCCAATTTTAGTTCTAAGATACCATCTTCACTACGAATCGTTCCCGAACGTCCACCGACTGCTTTGACTTGAGTTGAATAGAGAGTACTCATGTATATTACCTTGCTTAATATTATATTGTGTAAAATATAATTGCACACAATTAAATATAGGTCAATTATTTTCCTTTGTTTTTTATTTAACATAATGGGCGTTATATGAAATTCAAAAAAATGATACTATTTTTGTGATAATTAAATAAATTTTAGGTGAACATAAGTTAAATAGAGCTTATATCGGCCATATAATTTTAAGGTTCCCAGAATTTATCACCCTGAGTTTCATAAAATTTACTAATGAATTCTTGAAAAGTATTAGCAACAATGTACCAATCTTGTCTTTGATCTATAGGTAAGACAACAAAAATAGAGCCGTAATCATCACTATTAGGATCACATCGAACTAACAATAAGTCTGAATCTCCATAGAATTCTCCAATAATTAAGTCACTTTGAAGAGCGTCATTATTACGATTACTTTTATAAATTTTTGAAGCAAAAATTACTTCCTCAATAGAATATAATTTTAAGCCCCATTGTCCGTATTCTTGATCTTTAAATAGATCTGCACCATTAGATACTGTATAAAAATTCTCTAATACTTTTGGTAAAAGTACTTGGGGTATTTGTGGGTAAATTTTGCTTTTTAGGTTTAATGAACACTGCAAAGGAAAGGGACATTCCATACCTCTCTGAATAGCTTTCTTAGGTTCAATCTCCCATTCATTATGTATTTTTTCTATAATTTCATGAACACTATTCATTTATTAGACTCTTAAAAAATCCTTAACTTTTACTAAAATTAATTTTCAGACTTATCCCACCAACTTTGAGCTAAATCAGTATTTTTAGGAATGCCTATACCATCACGATACATAACGGAAAGACTTCGCATTGCTTTCTTATTACCTAACTTTGCAGCCTTTTCACGAAGTTCTAAAGCTTTCTTAATATTAACTTCTATTCCGCTATCTGCGCGAGTATATAGGTCAGCTAACTCAACCATTGATTCAGAATGACCATTTTCTGAAGCTTTCTGAAACCACTTAAAAGCTTTTTGGAAATGTTCTAAAGAATCGTTTTTGTCATCATCCTCTATTAATCTAGCATAGGTAACATATCCATCAGCTAACCAAAACATTGCTGCTACATTTCCATTTTCAGCTGATTTAATAGCCCAAATTTCAGCTTGATTTTCATCTGAATCAACACCATGACCATATAGATAAATCTCAGCTAATTCTAACTGGGCAGAAGTATCTCCACTTTCTGCTTTCGCTAATAAATCATTAGAAAAAACAGGTTCTGCAAATGTTTCCATTGAAAGGCAAACTCCTAAAGCCATAAAAATATTTACTAATTTATTCAATTCTTAACCTTTAAATTAAACTCTTAGGCTTGTATGTTTTTACATCATACCTAAAAGAAAACTCTAAAATTAGAGTATATTTTTAGTCCTATTTAACATAGAAACTCTTATGCGAATCTAGAAGGATTAAGCTATTTCGTAATATTTTATCCAATAAGCATTGTCAAAAATATCAATGTAATAGCTTGGCCTCTTACAATGTGAAAAATATTCACAGCATAAATCTCTAATAATTTCAATTTCTTCTAGGCTATCGGCAGCATTGACTAAAAATATAAACTTGTCTAAGTTAACAAGTAATTTAGTACTATTTTTCAAAGGTTTATTATTAGACATTGAACCCTATGTGTTTTCCTGTTGGAAGCTCTACATCAATACGAAGTTTTCCACCCATTGCTTCAACATACTTTTTCATCGTTGAAATTTTAAGATCATGACCACGATTTTCGATTGCTGATAATGACGGCTGTTTAATTCCAAGGGTTGCAGCTAGTTCTTTCTGGGAAATTTCTAACTCTTCTCGGATAAGGTGAAGCTGACTTTCTAAAAGTAATTCATCAGCCATTTTTTGAATACGAGCTTGACTCTCTGGAGAGCGACTAGCCAATAATTCTTGTAAGCTCTTAGCCATTAGATTGATCTCCTAAAGTTGAGAGATGAAGTGCGTATTGCTCATCTGCAATTGCTAGCATCTCTGTATAAAAACGCTTTTTATTACTCTTATCACCAATACACAGCACAATCGCTTGTCTTAGGGGATCGAATGCAAAAAATGCCCTTAACGGTTTACCACGATGCTGAACACGTAGTTCCTTCATATTGGTAAATTTAGAATCGTAGACGGTATCTACTAAAGGACGACCTAAACTAGGCCCTTGCTGTTGTAGAACAACCAATGCAGCTAAGACTTTCTCTTGTGTTGCTTCATCTTGCTGTTCAAGCCATTCATTAAACAGATCCGTTGTAATGACTGTCCACATATTACAATCACAATATAGATTACAGTCTATATATTAAATCTGATTGAATGACTTTGCAAATGGCAATAAAAAATCCCGACGTCATGTCGGGATTTTTCAGTATGGAGCGCATAGGTAGGGCTGACTACCTGATGGTCATGGTGTCTGACTGATTATTATTGTTGTTTTAAGTCATTGAACATCCTGTCCATATAGATCGATCATAAGAGCTTCATCGGGGGATAGATACAGACAATTTC
>NZ_KB849547.1:8898-10493 GCF_000368565.1 Acinetobacter gerneri DSM 14967 = CIP 107464 = MTCC 9824
TAGTTACGACATAGTCTTAAAGCAAACACCAATGCAAATATTTTTTTTAGGTACTTTTTTTGCTATCACGTTCTTCATATATGCCGTTGCTCTTCAATATCTTATTGATCAAAAGAAAATAAAGGACAGTCAACAACAGGTAAACTCTAATAATGGTTAAGAATTCTCATAAGAGATTTTATGTTAAAGAAAATATTAAATAATATAATAAATAAGTTATTGAATTTAATTAATTTTTAAAGAAAAAATATAGATTTTATAAGAAAAATTAATATTTATATCAAAAAACTTGATTATTTTTATTTTTACTGTATATTTAACTTAACTAGAAAAAAAGTCTTGTTTCGGTAAATCTTCCTTAAGTATCGCAGTTTTAGTCATAATCCTTCGTTTTTTAGATTTTAAGTCTCATTCTTTATTATTTTCAAAGTTATTAATCAGTCAATAAAATGACTAAAAAATTATTAAAAATTAGTAGGATATATTATGTCAAACTCAAATGTTGTTAAAGGTACTGTTAAGTGGTTTAACGAAACTAAAGGTTTTGGTTTCATTCAACAAGAATCAGGTCCAGACGTTTTTGCTCATTTCAGCGAAATCGCGAGTTCAGGTTTCAAGACCTTATTTGAAGGCCAGCAAGTTGAATTCAGTGTAGCTCAAGGTCAAAAAGGACCGAATGCTGTAAATATTGTTGCTATCTAAGTAATAATAAGCAGTAATAAAAAGCACTCATAAGTGCTTTTTTTATGCTTTAAAATGTTTTCAAAATTGAAAAAATCTCTAAAAAATAGGATATAAGTTGTTAAAAGTAAATGATTTAATTGCAAAATCTAAAAATGGTACTGAAATTATTGTTTCATTAATTCCTCTACATAAAATGCAAAATACACGTCAAGGTTTAAAACAAATCGAAGTAGGTAAAAGAGTTCTACTGGAATCTGGAATCGAAGTTGATTTAAATTTGGATGGCCGTACATTTTACACTTCTCTAAATCAGCTATTTAAATTAAATCATAAAGTTGCTTAGCGATAAATTTTTAAACATCAATAATTTATGTGGGATTTCCACTGCAATTTTTTTAAGGAAATATATATGTTTAAACAGACTCTCAGCGTAAAAGACCAGTTTGGCGTTAAACACGCTATTCAAGCCACAGTGGATCATGAGTTTGCCAACACACAATCTCATTTGAATATAAAACATATCACCGTTGATGGTGAAGATATTCGACCTAGTTTTGAAATGCTTTTTCAAAGTACCTTAAGTGGAAAAATATTTAAAATCATCTAGAAATATAGTTTTTATAAAATCTATAGTCTGAATGAAATATCAGGACCTACTCGCTATCATGCGGGTTTTTTATACCTAATATTTATATTTGTAAGCCTTTGCTTATGCGAAACGAGAGTTCACAGCTCTCGTTTTTTTATTCTAAAACTGCTAAAATTCTTATACGCCATTGACGTACTTAAACCTATGTTATTCATTGAAACCAGTATTTTTACTAAGCAAATCAAAGAGCTTGTGAGTGATGAAGAGTATCGTCAGCTCCAGCAAGATCTCTTGGTACAGCCTGATAAGGGCGACTTAATCA
>NZ_KB849547.1:10503-13203 GCF_000368565.1 Acinetobacter gerneri DSM 14967 = CIP 107464 = MTCC 9824
GACTTAATCAAGAATGGTGGTGGAATTCGTAAAGTACGTTGTGCTCAGGGCAATAAAGGCAAAAGTGGCGGTATCCGTGTGATCTATTATTGGGTTACAGAAGATGATCAGATCTTTTTCTTGGTGGCTTATCCAAAGTCTGTGAAAGATAATCTGACAGACAAAGAAACCTCGATTCTACGTCAATTAGTAAAGGAGCAATTTCATGGATAACAACTTATTTGATGACCTGGTTGCTTCAATCAAAGAAGCTGGTGCCATCAAGCGTAATGAGATAAAGGCAAGTCGAGTCACAGAGCTTGAATTACCGGATATTAAAGAAGTACGTGAGAAAACAGGCTTAACCCAGGCTGAATTTGCTGCACGTTTGCATATCAGTGCAAGAACCCTGCAAAACTGGGAACAAGGCCGTCGCTATCCGACTGGCCCAGCAGCAACTTTAATCCGTATTCTTGATGCCCATCCAGGTCTGATTTAAGTCTGGATATAGCAGAAATGAAAAAATCCCGACGTCATGTCGGGATTTTTCGGTATGGAGCGCATAGGTAGGGCTGACTACCTGATGGTCATGGTGCCTGACTGATTATTATTGTTGTTTTAAGTCATTGAACATCCTGTCCATATAGATCGATCATAAGAGCTTCATCGGGGGATAGATACAGACAATTTCGTGAAACGCTGTAAGCCAAAACGTACAAAAAATAATCAAAATTTATCCCAGTGGTTATCCACAGAAATAGTGGATTCTTTTGGGTAAAAAAGCTTATAAACTCTATGGAATTGCTATTTTTGATTATTTTTTAAACAATTTTATTGGCAAGAAGTATCAAAATTGAGCATAAAAAAACCGACTTGTTTCTAAGTCGGTTGAACGAGGTCGTTCCAGAGGGTATGACTCAATGTAAGCTACTGATCTTAAAGTAATCTTAAAGATCCATTTCGCATAAGCTCCATTATGTTAAATGGAGGCTTTCACAGTTGAAATTTAGTATTTAAGTATTCGATAAAGCCCTCAATTTTCTTAATCACGTATAAGCAGATATACAAAGGACTCAGATTATCTTGCTGAGCTCTCTGTACTCTATACTTCGCCCTTTCTAAGACAGCAATTACATAGTGTATAGAGCTTTTTAGAATTTTTTTAGAATCTTTTTTTGAATACAGATAACAATCAATTTTTTCAAAAGGCCCATCATTGACCAATATTTCCAATATAGTGTCGCTAATGGATTTACTTATTGATTGCTCCATATGTTCAAATTCATATGAATGTAGAGCTTGTGCTATAACTATTTGAAGATTATTCATTATGATTATTTAATGTTAGCCAATTTTGATCCTAGCATTATCTCCTGAAAAGAAAAAGCGTATAAAACCTAAAGTAAACATTGAGTTATTTTTATTCTTCATTATGAAAAGTTAAAAAAATGATTCTAGGGCCAGAGCTGACTTGGAATTTAATGGCGTTAAAGTACCTGCTGGTCATGTCCATGCAACATTAATGGCCGCTTTTGAATTTGCATATGCTCAAGTAATATCAACTGAAGATTATGTTGGCTAAAGCTTAAGATTTCCTAAAATTAACATAATACACCTTATACGAAATGCTGTATAATTATCCTTATAATTCAACGCCGTAATTTCTAGTTGATAGCCCATCTTCCCCAAGGTGGGCTTTTTTTATGACTTTTCACGTTCCACGCCTATTATTTCATCAATGTTCCACACTTTTGA
This sequence comes from Acinetobacter gerneri DSM 14967 = CIP 107464 = MTCC 9824, assembly GCF_000368565.1. Taxonomy (GTDB): domain Bacteria; phylum Pseudomonadota; class Gammaproteobacteria; order Pseudomonadales; family Moraxellaceae; genus Acinetobacter; species Acinetobacter gerneri. Next base: position 12,238 of record NZ_KB849547.1, read on the forward strand.
TTAGCTCAATTGAATAATCAGGATGCCTGGTCTTTTTCTTTTTGGCATTCATCCAGCTCTTTCTTCAGTGCCTTTTTATCCTGGTACGATGCAATCAGCATGATCGGGATCAGCAGCGGAGCCACAATAATTCCCAGGGCAATGTCTTTCAGTTTCGGCATGATCTTTCACCCTTATTGCTCAGTCATTATCAAAGACGGCATTCAGCACACGGCCAAATAAACCACGTTTTTTGTGTTGTGGCACTGCCACACTTGGCAACGTGGCATACTGTAGCGTTTGGGTGTGGTATGCCGTAGTTTCTTGCTGTGGCACTGCTACATTTTCTGCAATATTTAATTCATTATTCTTTTTATTATCAGTGTCTTGTTGTGTTGTCGCATACTGTGGCATCTTGGTGTCGCATGCCGTAGCATCTTGGTGTGGTGCTGCTGTGGCAGGTGCAACACTTTTCAGCTCAATGAGTGTTTGCATACGGTCAATTTGTTGCATTAACCGTTCTTCACGTTCTTGGTATTTTTTGACTTCATTTTCTAAATGGGCAATAAGTTTTTTTGTAGATTCATCACCTTCTTGCTTAGATGATTCAATTTTTTGAGATGTTTGCTCAGGTTCTCCAAAGCATCGTATGACCTCTGCTAGATCGAATTGTCCATCACTGGAGCGTGATAAACGTCCATTACGTACAGCTCTGTAAATGGTTGATCTATCCACATGAAATTTTTTAGATACTTCACTTAGTGATAACTTAGCCATTTACGGTGTCCTTTTTATTTGATGGCATGTATCCCACTTTTTTTAGATATGGGGATAGTTCTTTGATTTTTTCAGGGTCTTGTAGCATCTCAGCAATACGAACAGCAAATTGAGGATAGCTTTCTGTTCCTTGTGAATAGCGACCCATTTCAGGGAGTTCTGAAAGTTTATTTGCAAACATATGCCGTTGAGCATCGGTCATCTTTGAAG
>NZ_KB849547.1:18103-20182 GCF_000368565.1 Acinetobacter gerneri DSM 14967 = CIP 107464 = MTCC 9824
TCTTAGGCTAAAGAAGACAAAAAAATGTTTTTCAGAGGGTCTAGGCGCAAATTTTGATAGTTCGCTCGTAGACACTCGCTCTATGCATCTATCTAAAGTCAAAATACCTCTTTATTTCGCTCTCATTTGCGTTTTTTGAGCTGTTTTGTGTTTTTCACTATGAGATCTATGTTTTCTAGGTAAAGGCTCTTAAATCGCATTTGAACGCGTTCTATGAAGCTTTTCATAATTAAAGTTTTGGGTTGAAATTTTTAACCTGGATGAATGGACAAAAAATTGATTTTTTACGTTTTTTTAAACAAGGAAATAAATACTTTTTTCCATGCAAAACCAAGCACCGGCCCTACGTCACTTTAGCCAATTTTCCAATCCAAGATCCGGCACATGCCGGGATTTTTTTGTCACACACCACGCATCTAACGATGACAACCTTCAAACCCTTATGGTGTAAGGGGTTGGGTAATTATTTTGTGTGTTAGAAAGCTGCGCTGCAAAAAGCCCATTTTTTGAAATAAGTTATTGATTTTATTTATTAATTTGCTGCGCTCATAGTTGTACACCAAAACAACACTTTTTTCATATAATACTTTGATAAATATAAGAAAAACTATGTACTTATTGTTGTACATGAAAAAAGCATTATATTTAAATAAGTTTTTGTTTTAAAATAAATTAATTATGTACAAATAGGTTTGTACATAATTTACTTATTATTTTTATTCAATTAGTTGAATTTTATAAATTTAATTTTGTACAAACATTGATTTTAATAAGAGGTGTAATTTATGGGCGAAAAAGTCAAAACTTATGCAGTCAGACTGGATCCACAAGTAGCCGAATTCTATGATCAATTGGCTAATTCAGAAGGAATCAGAACCAGTAAATTATTCAGTAAAATTTTGACCAATGATTTTCAATCTATTGCTGTTAAGCAGCAGGCCGATCGTATCGAGGATCTGGTGAATCGATTAGAGAAGCGAATAGATGATTTTGAGGAAGATAATAATTTTTCTGAAAAATATTATGAGGATTTTTCTGGACTCTATTTCATGATGTTATGGACATTAATGAAGAATGGGGCTTCTAAAGATGAGGTTAGAATGATGCAAGCTAAAGGTTACTCATATGCAGATGATAACTATAAGAGGGTAAAGTAATGTCAGATAATATTATTCAGCTTTCAAAGCCATGTACGCTTTGTGAAAATAGACAAAATGTACAACTTTTTGCAGGATTGATGCTGTGTGAAAGTTGTCAGGAAAATATCAGGCTTACGAACCCAGATATGTTCTCTTAAATAAAAAGCCTGAAATAAGAAGTATGCGAGCTAAGGGGATCTTCTATGCTGAACAAAATTTTGAAAAAAGTTTTTGAAAAATCAAAATTCTAAACAGGATTTATAGAAATGGATAAACAAAGAGTTTTCTTTTGTGGGAATTATCTAATTGAAAAAAGAGAAAAGTCTCAGATTAAAAAGAATGCAAAAGCAGGTGATGTGAAGTCTATGCTAGATTTGGCTAGATATTATTACGCAAATAAAAAAATTAAAAAAACCATAAAGTATGCTGATTTAGCAGCTTTGAGACAAGGTAGCTATACTCAATATGAAGTTGGAATATTCTACTTTCAGCTCGAGATACATTATAAAGCCGTTTTTTGGCTCACTATAGCTGCAAAGAATGGTGACCTTGATGCAATTGAAGATATTAAGTCTATATATAACATTAATTTAAATTTTTCTAATAATTTTAAAGATGCCGCATAAGATTGATAGCCCTATAAATAATAAGACGTGTTAAAAAGTAAAAAAGTTTTTTCAAGCACTGGATACATTCGCTTTATTTATAGGGGTAATAAACATGTCTAATGGAACAAATTATTTCAAATATATTGGGCTTGAATTTATTAAATTTTTGATACCAATTTCTATAACCTTCTTAACAGCTTGCTTCTTCTCAAAACTTTTTTCATCAAAAGAATTATTTGAAATTTATGTTTCTGCGAAAATTAATGCTCATCTTACAAATGAATTTTTCTCAATTCTAGGAGCTATTACAATTCTTCTTGGAATTTTATTCA
>NZ_KB849548.1 GCF_000368565.1 Acinetobacter gerneri DSM 14967 = CIP 107464 = MTCC 9824
ACGCTCCGCCTATGTGAAGTTCCCCTGTAAGCGGTTTAGCCTTTCGACTATAGCTACAATACGCCAGTGACACTTATTCCTACCACACGTACTGCATGCCGACCGTAAAACGGACACACAGAAGCGGGCAAAGCTCGATCTAAGATGCTTATTTGATGAACAGAAACACTAAATTAACGAAGACTTATCATTTTGAGTCTTGATCTAAATTCATTTTGCTGTGAAAATGGAGTTCAGGTACAAGCCTTTGCGTGAAATCATAACGGTCGCCAAACCTTATGATCTTCGTTATTCGATGTTGTAGCATCAAATAACTGCGTACCGCTGAATATATGGGAAAAGCCACTTGTTTGACAAGTGGCTTTTTTCATTTCTACTTCGCTATTCTTTGAATTTACCAATACTTAAATCACCATTAAAAACTCAATAATAATAAAATCAATAACTTATATTAAAATATGAAATTTTTGGTACATTTATAAACAAAATTCATCACATATATATTTTAAAAATCATATACTTATACTGATTATATTTTAAAATATTTTCTGCCTGTTTTTATCGGCATCCTGTAAGGTGCGTATGGTGTATCTGTTTTTAAAATCGGTTTTTAAAATCGGTTTTTCACCGATTTTAGGGCGTTTTAAATTAAGGTGTTTAAGTGGACAAAAAACGTTCTGTTTTTAATAAGAAAAAATGGCTTAGAAATCATTTAGAAGAAATTCTACGCTTAAAAAAGCAAGGTTCTACTCATCAAGCCGTTATTCAACACCTAACAGAACAGCAAAATATGCCCTTTGATTTGTCAGAATCGTTGTTAAGTCGCTACTTAAAAGAATTTTCGGAAGATGAGTCCACGTATAAAAAAGTAAATGACAACCTACAGAATAGACTTGAACGCAAAAATGATCGCCTAGCAGAAAAAAATCATGAAATACAAAATCTGAAACGCAGATTAGAACGTGTCTTAGAACGTAATTTACATTTTGACGTTGAAAACGAGTGCCTAAAGGATCGTAATCGGATATTAGAAGATAAATTTTTAGATGGTGAAGCTCGCTTTAAAAATTTAGAACGGTATAAAGGACTTCATAATGTTCGTCAGAAATTTAGAGAATTAGAAGAAAAAAATGATGACTTTTTTCAGACCATTCTGAGCTTAGAACGACGCTGTGAAAGCCTTGCAAAGCCACATGAAGAAGCAAATGAGAAGATTGAAATCCTACAAGCAGAAAATGAAAAACTGAAACATGATTTTGATTTAATTCAGGCAGAACTGGAGGAGTCTAAGCAAAGAGTTAGCTCTTTACCTCAGGATCAGTCCGCTATTCAACGCTTAAAAGAAAAAATCGTTCAATTGACCACTGAAAATAAAACTCTATCTTCAAAACTTTCAGAAACAGAAACCGCCCTTCAACAAAAACGTACCGCAGAGTTGGTAGAAGAAGATCCGCAGATGCTTAATCCTATTGTTGCCATGAAACTGCATATAAAGCGATTACAGAGCGATTTAAAAAGAAATGAGGGATTACTTAGGGAAACTGCGAATGAGCTGTCTAATAGCGAAATAAGCGCTAAAAAGGATAGGTTTCTTGCCTATGGCTTTATGTTTATGAGCCTTGTTCTGTTAGTTTTTCTGTTTATTTAATCTCGATGCTTTTGAATATGGTATTCACCATATTCAAAAGTCGAGAATCTTGCGACAAGAAATTTGAGGGCAATTTTGAACGTTATGAAACTAGGATATGCCTAAGCACCAAATAATCTTTTAAAGAATCCTTTTTTTTCTTCTATTTTTGGCTCATCAATCGCTGTTTCTGCCTGTTCCTTAGGCTGTTTTTCCTGTTCCTCAAAACTGTTTCTACTTGTTTCGGGTACTGTTTCCACTGTTTCTACACTGGATAAGTTTCCCTTGTATGTAATCATCAGTTTATAGTCATCGAAATCTTTTCTAACACTTGATATCTCTTGCTTTAGGAACTCTTTGTCCTGTTTTAATTCTTTAACTTGTTCACGTAATTCTCTCAATAAATCCTCGTTGTTTCCGCTGTTTCCAGAAACAGGTTGAGTACTGTTTTCGGAAATAGTGGGAGAAACAGATTTTTTCGATGAACCAAACACTCGAATCATGTCCTGAGCATCAATAACTTGTACACCATCATTATTTTTTTGTGGTGTTAGATCACCACGTTTAATCGCTTTATAAATTGTGGTACGTCCCACCTTAAACTGTTTTGATGCTTCAACAATGGTCAGTAAGGACATAAGCTATTCCTGATAATTTAATGTTTAAAACAATTCGCTGTGTGTTCCTGCTCGGACAAAAACAATCATCTCGAACTTAGACAACGATTCAATGCGATAAACCAGTAAGAAATCACCACCAACATGCAATTCACGGCAATTCTTCCACTGATTGCCATTTAAAGCATGATCAAGCCATTCTGCGCCTAAAGGTTCATCATTAGCGATTAACAGCATCATGACTTCCTTGAGCTTTACCATGTCATAGCGACCGCTACGAGAAAGCCTTTGCCAATCTGCTAGAAACTCTTTGGTATAGTCCGATGATCGAGGTAAAACGGCACGTTTAGATTTAGCTGTTTTTTTCGAGGTCATTAAACAAGTCTTCTACAGTTTCAAAACGGGCTTTTTTCGCTTGGATCAGTTCATCTGCTTCATTCAAAGCAGAAATCGTCTTAGCATTCGGTACACGGACATCAAATGGTATTGCTTGTTCTGCTACAACACGAGTTAAAAAGATTCGTACAGCATCAGATACAGACATACCCATTGATTTTAAAGCCTGCTGTGCTTGAAGCTTGGTATCATCATCAATTCGAACGTGTAGCATTGAGGTTTGAGAAGTCATGTCTTCACCTTAATGTTATGTAACTCAATTGAGATACATGATAACATATTATTAATGTGATAAAACGCCTGCATTAAATTCTTATTGGTAAATTTAGCTAATCAAAGTCGTGGAACATTGCTCACTAATTAGGCGTGGAACGTGAATAATCCATAAAAAAGCCCAAGTAGGCATACTTAGGCTTTTTATATCGACATAAGACTATGAATTATATGAAATAAAAAAAAGCATTTCGTATAACGTGCATTATGTTAATTTTAGAAAAACTATAAAATGGGATAAGCATTATTTTGCTCATTCATAAAAAATTGACTATTAAGCTATTCATATTCTTTTTATTCATTATCATAACCTTACGAATTAAAATGATGTTTGTTCAAATATGTCTATTTATGAAAAAATCCTTAATGAAATTAAAGCCGATTACTACGTCCAAAATTATGCAAATGATGGTCAAAGATTCGTAGCTTGGTATTTATTCAATATTTTAAAGCAAGATAGAAATCAAACTAAAGATGCTATTACTGATGGTGCAGATGATAAGCAAATAGATGCAATTGTAGTTGATGATGAAAAACAGTTAATTCACATAATCCAAGGAAAATTTACCTCCGGCAATCAAATAGATGCTGAGCCACTAAGAGAAGTTTTATCTTCATGGATTCAATTAAGAGATTTAGTAAAATTACAACAGGTGTCAAATGCAAAATTACAAGTCAAACTCGCTGAAGTTGCAAAAGCTTTTGAAGATGAGTACGAAGTTAATTTTGAATTAATCACAACAAGTAACTTAACTGATTCTGCAAAAAAAGACTTAGAAACATTCCAAAAAAGCCTAGCAGAAATTTCAGAAAATGAAGATTTTGATGCAACTATTTCTTTAGTCGATGAAGCTGAATTAACTAGACGGTATGAATTAGCACTGGAAACAGATAATCCTCAAATTAATTACACTTTAGATTTATCTGATAGTCAGTTCATGGACATAGAATTAGCTGGAACTAAAGTTGTCGTTGGTGCAATTCCATTAAAGGAAGTTGTAAAAATACAGGGAATTAAAGATGGCTCCCTCTTCCAAAAAAATGTAAGACAAAGCTTAGGTAATAGTAATACTGTAAATAAAAAAATTAGACAAACTCTACTTGGTGATAAGCATAAGGACTTTTTCTTTTTCCATAATGGCATCACAGCTATCTGTGACAGAATGGATTTGGAAAATAATCAATTAAAAATGTATGGATTGAGCGTTGTTAATGGATGCCAGTCTTTAAATACAATTCAAAGCTGTAGTGAAACAGTTAAAAAACTTGAAGAAACTTATGTCTTATTTCGATTCTATGAAATTCCACAAAGAGATAGAGCAGATCTAATTAGTATCAATACCAACTCTCAAAGTGCAGTGAAACCTAGAGATTTAAGAAGTAATGATAAAAGGGTTCTAAACTTAAAACGCCAATTTGAACAAAAATATGCACAAGGATATTTTATTACGAAGCGTGGTGAAGTAGCACCTTCAGACAAGGATAAAAACTATGTTATTGATCTATCTGATTTAGGAAAATATTTAATTGCTTGGCATTCCCAACGCCCAAATATTTCATATGGTGAAACCAAAATATTTGATAAATATTTTGAAATCCTATTTAAAAGAGATTACAAACCAGAAAATATTCAGGCTTTAAATTTATGGATGACAACAATCAAAAAATACTGGGTTGAAAGTAACCCTCTCAGACTAAATGAAACTCTTTTATCAATGAAGGCATATGCACCTTTCCATCATTTATATGCAATCTCTATTATGTTCTCAATTGCTAATAATCAACAAGATAGAGTGCCTGAGCCTTATGTAACTTGGACTAATGCAAATACAGCCAATATGGTAGAGCAAATTATTAAAATGACAGCAAGTTGTCTTAATTCTGCATTAAAATCAGCTTCTACTAGAACAATTCCTAACAATGGAATTTTTAGTCCTCAAAATTGGATTAAATCAAAACAAAGTCTAAATGATATTAATTTTGCAATACAAAACTATATAGACATGCTTAGTTATATGGATGGGGGAGAAGATCAGTATAAAAAGCTCATGGATACTTTAGCGATGAACCAAACAAATTTTGAATATAGATTACAAGCAGATTAAAAATACATGGTAGAAAAAACCGCTCTTTATGAGCGGTTTTGGATAATATTCAAAATACTAGGAGTCTATAAATAATTTAGGGCAATCTATCTAGCTGTTTACGTAGCTCATATAAAATATTATCAATTTACATAAATAGAACTATTACTTTGACAAAATCAGCATCAATTTTTTGTCTTTTTCATCTACAAAAAAGCCCCTATATTCCCTATTCAAAGTTATTTAACATAAGTTTCTTATGCGAATTCAAAAAAAATTCTTAAATCATCTGAACTTTTTGATTTAATAAAATCGAAATTACTTAACTTCAATGACCTAAATTTCTGCTCAAGTTCAACTGAATAAATAACTAGTAAAGGATCATCACTCAAGGTCAATTCTTTACAATAACCAACACCATGGTTTCCCTGATAACTAAAGAAAACAAAGTTTTCATATAATAAAAGAAAATCTTTAACTGAAATAAAATTATCATCTCCTCGTAAAGAAAAAGAAGATGTAACTCTAGGAAGATTAAACATAAAATTACTCAAAAAAGTATTTAATTAAATGATCTCAACTCATTCAACATCACCACAGCCTTCGCTTCGCTTAGGGCTGATGGTGAACGTTGAGTGAGTTTCGGCAATACTCACCCTAAGGGCGTGATTTTAAAAAAAATCATCATCCCTTAAGTATTGCCGAATAACCTGATTGGGCTGACGGAGCCACGCATCGGTCGTATCCGCACATAGCTTTGCATACTATGCAGACAAGGACTAAAGGCTTTGCACCTCTCTCCACGCGCTCCCTGCCGCTACACGGCTGTATCTCTGCGAGGGTTTCCCCAACATGCAACTTAACAGTCCAATGCAACTACTCCTCACGCTCCGCCTATGTGAAGTTCCCCTGTAAGCGGTTTAGCCTTTCGACTATAGCTACAATACGCCAGTGACACTTATTCCTACCACACGTACTGC
>NZ_KB849549.1 GCF_000368565.1 Acinetobacter gerneri DSM 14967 = CIP 107464 = MTCC 9824
TATTCTAAACATCTTAAACTCAATCAATCTATTCAACTAACTGATTTCTAAGAAGTTTTAATCTTCATCACCGCCGATGGATGTGCATTCTACAGCATTCACAACCTAACACAACCCCTTTTTTTAATTTATTTATTCAGGTGTGTATTTTTTAGGCTTTTTCTGCTTTTTTGTTTATTTTTTAAGTAAAAATGGCTCTGGATGAGCTAATCCATCCAATATTTTCTCTTTAAAATTTTTTTCTTGCCATTTTAAAGGGCGACAATCGATATATTCACAGTACCCTGAACTGCCTTCTTCTATTTCTTCATTTATTTTTATTTGATAGTTAAAGCTTCCAACATAGCCCGCTGCCAATCCAAATTTAAAATCCCCTCGACTTTGCCCATATAGATGAATAGTTGACTTTTCATTTTGATAAGACCATTCAAACTCTCGGGCTAGATACATATCCTGATGGTTTGGAGTGGTTACTTTAGGATAAACACGATGGATTTTGAATTGCACATTGTCTTCAAATAGCTGTGAACTTTGTTGCTCTATATCGCGTAAATAGATTTTGGATTGGACAATTTGGTTAAAATGATTGCGAATGTGTAGGAATACGATTTGTCGATCTTTTTGTAAATTGATCACTTGATAACTATAAAAGCACCAAGGCAAATATGGCATATTGACGATACGTGCAAAATCAAAACACCCCAATTGATCAATCGTGAAATGCTGCCCTTTGTATATGATGTTGCCTGTGCAGTGGCAAGGCATCGACCAGTGATCAAAAAGACCAAATCTAATTTTCGTGAAATGCGAAACAATCGGCAGTGTTTTTATTTTTATTTCTGCACTTAATTCGGGATCATTACGAACAAAATAGAAATCTGGCAGATCTCCGATCAAACTTTCACGATCGGAAAATTGAAATTCACCTTGTTCAAATTTACAGTCATTTTCAATTGAATAAGAATGAAAATGTCCAACCATATGCGGGCTAGAACTACTAATGATAGAAACGGTATCGAGTGCAGTGGTTTGAATTGCATATTCATTACGTAGCATGGGAATACGCGGTTGCCCAATGATGCTAACAAAATTAAAGTAATGTAATGGTGCAGGAAGGTTGGGAATTTTCAATCCCTGATGGATGATTCTAAATCGCCCTTTTGGTGCATGATAGTCGAGCGAAAGCGGAAATCGGGCTTGATTGCGAGGTTGTGTCTGACGTTCTGTACTCATTAACAACTGCATCTCAAGCCCTCCATTTTTTATGATAAAGCTACTTTATAATTCAGCTTATCATCACGCTGTTTGTTTCCTAGCTAAGAATGTCGTCACAAATCCAGACAATGCATAAATGATTGAAACAACAAGTATTCCCACAGGAATGTTATAGGTAATAGCTGCAAAAATAAGCACTACGGGTAACATTACCACAAAGGGAACACGTTTTCTGTCCATTTGTTTGAATGAATAGTATTTGATGTTAGAAACCATCAACAATCCAACACCAACCATAAATAATGCATAGATTGCCAAGATTCCTTTTTCTTTGAGATCAAAGACATCTGCATTGTCCAAGCTTACCCAAATCAATGTAATCACAATCACTGCAGCCAAAGGACTCGCGACCCCGATAAAGTAACGTTTGTCGACGACCCCGATCTGCACATTAAATCGTGCCAATCGAAAAGCAGCACATGCGGTATAAACAAAACAGCATGCCAATCCGATTCGACCCAAATCATGTAATGACCAGCTATACATCAAAATCGCTGGCGCAACACCAAATGCCAATAGATCGGATAATGAGTCGTATTGTTCACCAAAAGCACTTTGGGCACCGATTGCTCGCGCCACTCGACCGTCTAAACCATCAAAAAGTGCCGCGAGAAATATTGCGTAGATTGCTTGGTGATATTCACCATTCATACTCGCAATAATTGAATAGAATCCGGATAATAATGCCGCAGTCGTAATTAAATTCGGCCACAGATAGATACCACGACGCTTAATTTTATGCCCTTCATGAGTATGCTCTTCTTCTTCAACTTCAAAAGTGATGCCATCGTAAGATAGATCTTTGGGTTGAGAGTAATCGCCCTCTGGTTTATTTGTATTTGTCATTTTAGATCCTAACTGTGACCTATGCTCTACTCTAATTTAAGCTTATTCGCCAACTAACCAACGAACTGCTGCATGCCCACTGTTTTCTTGCATACGCAAATGTGGGAATAACCATTGTAATGCTTCATCCGCATCTTGTGAGAACTGCCAAGGTGGATTGATCACCAATAAACCACAACCATTCAATCCCACTGGGGTATCGTCAGGCCATACACAAACTTCACAGACCAACTGACGGCGGATACCTGTTTTGATCATTTTTTTCTCAAAACGGTCAATCATGGCACGATCTTTAATCGGATACCAGATTGCAAATACGCCTGTTGCCCATTTTTTGTGAGCATTTTGAATCAATTCAACCAATTGAGGGAAATCTTTACGTTCAACCTCATACGGTGGATCGATCATGACCAAACCACGTTTTTCTTTAGGTGGAATAACAGCCAACAATCCTTCATAAGCATCACGTTCATGCAAACCTGCACGTCGATCACGAACATTCATATAAAGTTGTTGAAATACATCTCGTTGCATTTCAAAAATTGTTGCTTTATCAATATCACGCATGCCTTCTAAAGCAAACCATGGCGAACCTGGATAAGCACCTTTGCCTGAACCATTACGCATTTCTTCAACAATTTTTAAATACTGTTGAACTGCTGCTGGCGCTTGACGAGTAATCGAATCATCGAGTTTAACTAAACGGTGAATACCATTTAAAAATTCGCCAGATTTTTGTGCAGCAGCTGAAGATAAATCATATTTACCTGCACCACCATGCGTATCGATATAACGATATGGTTTATCTTTGGCATTTAGCCTATTTAAGAGTTGTAACAACAACACATGTTTCATGACATCGGCAAAGTTGCCAGCATGGAAATGGTGACGGTAATTCATCGTTCAATTTTTTCCTAAGTTCAATCATCATTTTAACACGAAAAAAAAATTCTTCACTGCCCTTGATTTGATCTAAAATATTTCTGGCTGTAGCGGGGACAAACTGAGTTTTTTCTCATTTTAAAATTATTTTATTTTTCATATATTTATTTTCAATTATTAAGAGGTTCTATGGAAACAGCGTTTCTCCCTACAACTTGGAATATCGATCAAGTTGTAGAAGATTTAAATGAACATGGTTTTGCACTGATTGACGATGCTTACCCTTTATCTTATGTACATGAACTTGCTCAAGAATGCACTTCAAACTTAAACTCTTTTAGAGATGCTGCCATACAAAATGGCGTAGTCAGTAAAATTAGAAGTGATCATATTTTATGGATCGATGAAGATCTAAAAATAGCATCACAACATATTGAATTATTGGATCAATTTTCCAAAATTTTAAATCAAAACTTTTATTTGGGAATCAAACAAGTCGAAGCACATTTTGCCTGTTATAACGCAGGTGAGTTTTATGCCCTGCATCGTGACAATCCACAACAAAAAAATGATCGGGTGATTTCTGCGGTTTATTATCTACATGAAGAATGGCAAGATGACTGGGGTGGACAACTACATTTACAAGATAAAAATGATCTTTGGCACATCATTCAACCCAAACCCAATCGTATTGCAATGTTTAGAAGTGATCTGATGCATGAGGTTTTAGCCGCAAAACATCAACGTTTATCTATTACCGCTTGGCTACGCAGCAATGCAGATCTATTGTAATAAAATAAATAAGTAATTTGATGTTGTATAGGCTTTGCAAATACCCACTAAAGTCATCTGCAATTCGTTGATTTAGGTTACTTTCGATCTGAAATGTGTCTACGAAGGATTGAATAATTCAACGCAAATGACCTGTTTTGCGGATAACCATGGTTTTACCTACTTTTCCCATAAGAAAAGTAGGTTTAACGTAAAACTCATCTTCAAATATAAAATTTATTTTTAAATATCAATAAACTAAAAAAATATTATTTTAAAAATCGCTGTGTTTTTTTGACAATATGATCCAATTCACACAAATAAGCTTTAAATTTTACATATCATCCTCATATAGTAGTCTGTATAAAATGAGGAGAAGGCAAATGTTTGAAGATACAAAACAAATTATCTCGCGTATTGGCGAAACAGATCAATTGTATTTGACAAGCAATACGCCTGAACTCGCACTTGAGCGTGCTGACTTGCGCTTACAATTGGTGGCACGTAGTCATGCTCGCCAAGAACAAATTCATTTCTTACAAGAAGCAATCGTGCTACTTGAGCAAGCGCGCCTTGAATATGAAGAAATGCCATTATCTTTGTATTTGGACTTGTCTTTGCATTTGGCCAAAGCCTATATGATGTATTTTGAAATTAGCAAAGAACATCGTTTTGCATTGATTTGTCAGCAAATTTTAAAACCGCTGACCAGTTATGATCATGCTGACATATTTTTCTTCTTGGCTTATGCATCGGTATCCAAAGATGAGTTAGCTTTAACACGTCATTGGTTAGGTAAATATGCTAAACATGCTGATTTTGATTTAGCCTTATTGCAAGAGCATCCTGCTTTTGATCAAGTCCGTAAAACAGACTGGTTTATAAAATTGATTCAAAGCAAATTGCATTAATCAAATATTAAAAGCCCCTATTCTGATCTGAATAGGGGCTTTTATTTTGTCTGCAATCCCGAAAAAGGCTTATTCATAAAATAAACTTAATAAAATTAAACTGATGTTAAATTAATGATTTAGCTTAGGCTGTTTGTAGTTTATACGCATCCAAATGTAATTGTTGGTTTAATTCATCAATCCAAATCGCCCAGTCATCATCTTGAACCAAATGGCTAATCAAAAAATCTCGCTGAGATCTGTTCCAAAATGGCGCGTCATGCAAAGGAACACCCGCAGGCAATTGGTGAGTACGTACATAGAGTTCAATCGCAGCCGCACTGTTGGCTAACCCCAATTGAGAAAATAATAATTCGAGCGAAGGTTTGTAATTTTTACTCATCTGATACTCCTTATCAGTCAAGCTGTAATTCTTTATACAATTAACTTATAAGAAAGAGCAAAAAAAAGAAAGCGGAATACGATCGATGTTGTTTCAATTTGTATTCCGCTGTACTGGATTAGGCTTTAAATGGAATTTTAAAATTGAGCTTTATTGATTTGAAATGTTGCTTATAAAAATCAATACAATCTAATCATTGTCATGTTTCATGATGTTTTGACTCAATAATTCGCTTAACTCATCAATTACCAGTGACCAGTTATCATCACTTTGCCAATGACTCGTTAAAAAATCACGTTGGCTGTCTGTCCAAAAATCTGCTTGATGCAGCATGACATTTTTCGCTAATTGATGCTGAGCAATAAAAGTGGTGATTTGTACATCTTCCGAAGGCAAACCTAGTTGTTCAAATAATAATTTTAATGTCGGTTTTTCATCAAACATTTTATTTTTCCTAATATTAAGTTAATGGAGTTTAGATACATTAGCTTGAGCTTATTTCTTTTTCTGCAAATTCTATTTTCAATCTTGTTATTTTTTGTAGAAATGCGGCAAATGACTTCTGCACACATATTACATGGCTTGAGCATTTTAGAATCTAAGAAATAAAAAAGCACCCCAAATGGAGTGCTTTTCGAAGTCAATTAAATTCGGCTAAAACCGAAATTTAATTAGTTAAGCAAGTCAGCAACTGCTGCGCGCTCTTCTTCAAGTTCGTTCAACGTATGGTTGATACGTTCACGGCTGAATTCGTCGATTTCTAAACCTTGAACGATTTTGTATTCACCGTTTTCAGTAGTAACAGGGAAACCGAACATTACGCCTTCAGGGATACCATAAGAACCGTCAGAAGGAATACCCATAGTTACCCATTTGCCGTTTGTGCCAAGAGCCCAATCACGCATATGGTCGATTGCAGCGTTAGCAGCAGAAGCAGCAGAAGACAAACCACGTGCTTCGATGATTGCAGCACCACGTTTACCAACTGTTGGAAGGAATACGTCTTTGTTCCAAGCAGCATCGTTGATTTTGTCTTTTAAGCTTTCGCCATTTACAGTTGCAAAACGGTAGTCAGCATACATAGTTGGAGAGTGGTTACCCCAAACAGTCATGTGCTCGATGTCAGAAACTGCAACGCCAGCTTTTTGAGCAAGTTGAGTTAACGCACGGTTGTGGTCAAGACGTAACATTGCTGTGAAGTTTTTCGCAGGAAGATCAGCAGCAGATTTCATAGCGATATAAGCGTTAGTGTTAGCAGGGTTACCTACAACAAGAACTTTAACGTCACGGCTAGCAACTTCGTTAAGTGCTTTACCTTGACCGATGAAGATTTCACCGTTTACTTTAAGCAAGTCAGCACGTTCCATACCAGGACCACGTGGACGTGAACCAACTAACAATGCATAGTCAGCATCTTTAAATGCAACTTTAGGATCGTCAGTACCAACCATACCTGCCAATAATGGGAAAGCACAGTCGTCAAGTTCCATCATCACGCCTTTAAGCGCTTGTTGAGCTTTTTCAACAGGAATTTCTAATAATTGAAGAATAACTGGTTGGTCTTTACCTAACATTTCACCGCTTGCGATACGGAATAACAAGCTATAACCAATTTGACCTGCAGCGCCAGTAACGGCAACACGAACGGGTTGCTTCATGTAATTATCTCCAATTGAGGATCGTTAATGTGATTAATGGGTTTATTTCCATTTAATCGAATTATCATAAACGCCAAACATTCTACTCCAATCCCCCAAAAGATGCATATAAAAGAGATGGAATTTCAACAAAAGTCTGATAAAAAATATTTCTGATAGGATTTTATCGCGCTTTATTTTGGCGGATCATAAAGCTTTAGTATTTTAAAATAGCCAATAGATTCAAATATAAGCTTTGAACTTTAAAATATCATGCGTTGTCATGCGACTCAGTAAGAGCCTTTGATCATAAAGCTTGATGGGCAATTTGAAACAATATGTTTTGAGCACTCTTTATACCGACCATTGACGCTATAACAAATTTGCAGTTCAGTCAGCATCGGCTTGGTATGCAAAGATTGGCAATCAAAACGGATACCATTTGCAGGTAAGCTCGGATTTAAACGCATAAATTGCGATCGTAATGATGTTTGAGTTACCTGCTTACTTTCACCGCCCGATAAATCCGACGGTATTTTCAGATTTTCAGCTAAATTGATCACCAAACGGAAGTATTGGCTGGCATTCATCGGTACACAACCACCAATATTTTGCCAAAGTTGCACACGTGCATTTTCTTCTGGCATCACCCGAGCCACGACTTTTGCTTGTAATGGTGACAAAGTTGCAGAAGATGAAGTTGAACAGTTATTGGTGTTAGTTTCTGGAAGTAAACCTGAAATGGTCAGTGAATATCCTTCAAGACATTTGCGTTGCTTTTGACGATTGGAGTCCAAAGCACATACCGCAGGCGTCATTTGCACGCGCATTACATAGCCTTGTAAATTGCTAGCCGCATGAACCTGTACACAAAACAATCCTACGCCAGCATAAACAAAAAACCATGCTAACCAATTTATTTTGCGTTTTAGACAATATGTAAATTTCATTTATTTTTAGACTTCCACACCAAACCGAGTGATCTTATTGACTCAATCGCATTGGAATAACAGGCATTCGACTTTCGATTTGTTGTGGTCCTTGACCCAATAAAAGCCCATAATGCACTGCATTCGTCATCACATTTTTGACATAATCCCGCGTTTCATTTAACGGAATAGACTCTGTATATTGATCGGCTGCCATAGACTGACTGTCTGGTTGCCAACGTTTTGCTCGATTCGGACCAGCATTATAGCCCGCTGTTGCCAGCACTGGGTTATTGCTCAGTTGCCCCTGAATCATCGATAAATAATAAGTACCATAACGGATATTGGTATTTGGATCACTAAGCGCTGCTGGATTGTAGGTTTCCCCCATCTGTCTTGCAACATGTTTTGCTGTGTCAGGCATAATTTGCATCAAACCACCTGCTCCAACATGAGAACGTGCGGCTGTTACAAATCGACTTTCCTGACGCATCAAACCATAAGCCCAAGCAGGATCAACACCTGCATTTCGACTATGATTCACCACCATCGCCTGATGTGGAGTAGCATAGCGATAAGCATAATTGTGCTTTTTCTCAGTACGATCTGCTGCATAAATGGCACGATCATACCAACCCATATCCGTTGCACGTTTCGCTGCTGCCAATAACAAGCCATCATCATGTTTTAAGTATGCTTGACGTACCGCCCAATTCCATTCTCGATTTGTATAATTTGCTGGTGCATTGATATTACGTAATGTAAATGCACGGCGGAAATGGATATCTTGATCGAGTCTTTGTAGATCGCTTGATGAGGGTTGTTCATTATTTGGTAAATTGTTGAGACGCTGTCCCAAATGATCACGTGCCAACAAGTTATGGTAATCATTGCCTGACATGGCTAACTTCTTATAAATCTCTTGTGCTGTTTTTTTCGAGCTATTATCGCCACGTTTTTCACTGGCACGAGCTAACCAATATTGCCAGCGGTCTTCATTTTGTTGCGTTACGCTCATGCTATTGATGGCACGAATTAAACTTTCCCAAGCTCCAAAACGTACGGCTTGACGAGCATAGACCTCTGTTTCTTCTGAACTAAATGGAACACCATAACTCGCATCAAAATACTGGAGGACTTGGCGATTGAAATTATTTTTCATCACCGTTGTACCACCGATATAACCGACAGTACGGTATAAATATTTTTGTACATTTTCAGGGGTGCCTTGAGCTGCATTAGCCACAGACTGCATCGCAGTATTTAAATCTGAATCTGCCAAGCGTCCCATGGCATATACCAGATAAGCATAATCTGAAACATTATTTTTTGGCGCAGACCAGATATAACTCACTGGATTGGCTTGAATTTGGTTGAGCTGTGACAGTGCCAAATTGACACCCATGGTTTGCGCAGTCGCAATCGCCTGCCCTGATTGTCCTGCTCGTAATTGTGAATACAATCGTTGCTCGCGATCTTGTGACGTCATCAACGGACTCGACAACATCAAACGCCCCAAGCCATTACATGATTCAGGCTGAGCATTCGTGGTGAGCCAAACATCTTTGTACTCGGCATAAACTAAAGGGTCGCCCGTTTTGGCGCGCACTTGAGCGACCGCACAACTTTCAGCTTTATCTGGGTTAGTCACATAAGGAAGTACAGGTTGAGCATTGCTAAAATCTGCTTGCTTTACTTTTTCTTCCACAAAATCTGCAGCAAGTTTTTCCGCCATCGCTGATGAAGGATAACGCTGCGCAAAACTCGTAATAGCTGTTGGCGATTGGAATGCAAGTCTGCTGTTGAGTTTCCAGTATTCTGGATAATATCCTAGTGCATCATTTTGCATTGAGGCTTGATACTGGTCGAGCATAGCGCTATTTCCAGAGTTGGCTGCACGAAGCGCATCATTAAATTGTTCTTCTTGCGCATAGCACGCCTGCACGCTGGCTAAAAGGGCAATACTCCCCAAAATTCGTACCGTTTTATTATTTGAAATTGTATATTTTAACACTTGATGTCTTCCAACCCACATGACTCGCCTATGATTTGCTTCAGCACTCAATGCTGCACAGTTTAGTTATTCTAACGCATTTCTACTGTTCTGTTATGTAACCTCATGATTCATCAAAATTAATTAATGTCTTATTTTTTATTTAAAATCAATATCACCAAGTTGATAATTTTTTATAAATTTAACTTCATTTTAAGTTAAAATAGCGGGCTTTTATTGAACACGGCATAAATTTGCCGATTCATTTATTTTGATACTACCTCCTAGGAGCCTACATGACGGTTCAAACCTTCATTCCAAATAGTGCCCAAGCTGCCTCAGAAAACACTGTACACCAGCCACAGCACACCCCAGCAGAAGGTACAGTTAAAAAACTGTACATCGAAACGCAAGGGTGTCAGATGAATGAGTATGACAGTCACCGTATGGCAGACCTTTTGGGTGATTCGCACGGTTATGTCTTGACGACTGATCCTAGCGATGCAGATATTTTATTGATGAATACTTGCTCAATTCGTGAAAAAGCACAAGAAAAAGTGTTTTCTGAATTGGGTCGCTGGCGCAAACTCAAAGAAAAAAATCCTGAGCTTGTGATTGGTGTAGGTGGTTGTGTTGCCTCTCAAGAGGGTGACAATATCCAAAAACGTGCGCCTTATGTTGATATGGTGTTCGGTCCGCAAACGTTACACCGTCTGCCACAAATGCTTGATCAACATAATGATCAAGTTGAAAAACCGAAAAAAGAAAAAATCAAACTGGTTGATATTTCATTTCCAGATATTGAAAAATTTGACTTTTTACCTGAGCCACGTGTTGAGGGTTATAAAGCGTTTGTTTCAATCATGGAAGGTTGTTCAAAATACTGTTCTTTCTGCGTAGTGCCTTATACACGCGGTGAAGAAGTGTCTCGTCCACTTGATGATGTATTGGCTGAAATCGCTGGTTTAGCTGAGAAAGGTGTTCGTGAAATTTCTTTGCTTGGTCAAAACGTCAATGGTTATCGTGGTGAAACTTTTGAAGGTGGGATCTGCACATTTGCTGAACTTTTGCGTTTAGTTGCAGAAATTCCGGGGATTGGTCGTTTACGTTATACCACTTCACATCCACTAGAATTTTCTGACGAGTTGATTCAGTGCTACCGTGATTTACCACAAATGGTTTCGCATTTACATTTACCTGTTCAAAGCGGTTCAAATGATGTGTTACAAGCCATGAAACGTAATCACACCATTGATGTATATATCGAAAAAATTGAAAAACTTCGTAAAGTTCGTCCTGATATGCATTTATCGAGCGATTTCATCATCGGTTTCCCAGGTGAAACAGATGCTCATTTCGAAGAAACTTACCAATTTATCCAAGATTTGGACTTTGACCATTCTTATAGTTTTGTTTATTCAAAACGTCCCGGCACTCCTGCTTCGGAACTTCCAGATGACACTCCTGAAAGTGTCAAAAAAGAACGTTTAGCCAAAGTTCAACAGTGGATCAAACAATCAAGTATTCGTAAAACTGATGCAATGCTCGGTACGATTCAACGTGTACTTGTAGAAAGTGTTTCTAAGCATGATCCAAATGTTTTGGTTGGAACTGCCGACAATACACGTTTAGTAACATTTATTGGTGATGCGAATTGGGTCGGACGCTTTGCAGAGATTGAGATTACAGAGATTAAGACATTAAATTTAGTTTACGGTGAACTCTTGAATCTTGAGCCTGACGTGGCGTAATCTAAGGGTAGAAGATCGTCGTTTTTAAAGCGCTCTTCTACCCCATAACAAAACGACTCAAAAGGATAATTCTTTGACAGCAGCGATTCGACGTACAGTAGCATTCCCTGGTATTTCAATGGAACGTTTAAAAAGTATGCTCGGTGCATATAACGGTCACTTGAAACAAATCGAACAACGTTTAGATGTCAACATTTCCCATCGTGGAGATTCATTTTTTATAGATGGCGACATTGATGCGGTTGAAAGAGCCGAAAGCTTATTACAACGATTATTTGATGAAGCTGAAACATCAAGTCAAATTAGTGCAGATACCTTGCATCTCATGATTCAAGGTAGTCAAACTGATCGAGAACTGCAAATCGATCCTGACCAAGAACATACGGGGCTAGATGATGTTTATCTACAAACCCGAAAAGGTCGTATCAATCCTCGCGGTGCAAATCAAAAACGTTATGTACAACGTATTCTACAAAGTGATATTTCATTTGGTATCGGTCCTGCGGGTACAGGTAAAACCTACCTTGCTGTTGCTGCCGCTGTAGATATGCTTGAGCGTAATGAAATCCAACGTATTTTACTGGTTCGTCCAGCAGTTGAAGCAGGTGAAAAACTTGGCTTCTTGCCGGGCGACTTGAGTCAAAAAATCGATCCATATTTACGCCCACTTTATGATGCCTTGTATGAAATGCTTGGTTTTGAAAAAGTAGCAAAATTGATCGAAAGACAAGTGATTGAAGTGGCTCCCCTCGCTTATATGCGTGGTCGTACCCTCAACCATTCCTTTGTTATTTTAGATGAAGCACAAAATACCACACCTGAACAAATGAAAATGTTCTTAACTCGTTTAGGTTTTGGTTCTCGTGCAGTGATCACAGGTGACATCACGCAAGTCGATTTACCACGTGGTCAGCAATCGGGGCTTGCGCATTCTCTACGTGTTTTAGAACATGTAAAAGAAATTCACATCACACGATTCCATTCTCGTGATGTTGTTCGTCACCAACTTGTTCAAAAAATTGTTGAAGCTTATGAAGGCTGGGACAGTGAACAAAATCGTTTAAGTGCGGAAGCGCGTGCTGAACGTAAAGCTCGTCAAGAAGCGCTGATTGCTGAAAATGACAGTGCTGCAGATGAGCAACATCAACCTCAATCTCAAGAAAATGTTTAAGGACAAGTTTTGAAACTTAGCCTATCTTTACAGCAATCGTTTGAAGCACCTGAATTGGTGCTCAAACGTAGCTATATTAAAAAAGTTGTTGAAAGTACTTTACGCCATATTGATGTCGATCAAGACTGTGAAATCGGGATTGCTTGTGTCGATTTGGATGAAAGCCACAAACTCAATTTGGAATATCGCCAAAAAGACAAACCGACCAATGTATTGTCATTTCCAAGTGATATTCCCGAAGAAGTTTTGCCCATGCTTGATGCATTGCCTATCGGTGATTTGGTGATTTGTATCCCCGTGGTTTTGCAAGAAGCGATTGAACAGCAAAAAACACCGATTGAACATTTCACACATATGTTGGTGCATGGCACATTACATTTGATGGGCTATGACCATGAAACTTCAGATGAAGATGCTGAAGAAATGGAAGCACTCGAAATCGAAATTTTAAAAAAATTAGGTTTTGATAATCCTTATACTGTTAAAGAAGATTAAATTTACCCAACTTTTATCATGAAAGTCCCCTCACCTTTTTAAGGCGAGGGTTTGGGTGAGGATAATAAAAAGAGAAAAAAATGAAATACGTTGTAATTTTTAAAGCACATATCAACATTTTAGATGATGAATATTTTCAAACAGCCAAAATTTTACGTGAAAAAGCACTTAATCATTTTAATTGCCAAAAATTTGAAGCGATCTCTGAACAAGCATTTGAAATCGCCCTTTCCTATTGGAATTCTCTAGACGATATTCAAGCATGGAAAAAAGATGCTGAGCATATCGTCGCTCAGCAGCAAGGAAATACCCGTTGGTATGAGGGTTATAGTGTTGAGATCTGTGAAATACACCATCAATACAGTAAAAATCTTCTATAAGCTTTCAAGACTCTGATCTCTTCAGGCTAGCGCACTTCAAACTCAGCCTCAGCAGGATCAAAACGCCAAGTACGAATAATGCGTAACTCGGAAATTTCTTTCATTTTTTCATCAAAATGTCCGAAAGGTGCGCCTTTACGTACCGACGCTTTTGCCGCCTCATCCAAAATAGCGTGCCCAGAGCTATCCAATAAACGGATCGCTCTGATGCCACCTTCACGATTTAAAATCACCATCAAACGAACTTCACCATTTAAACGCTGTTGTTTGGCAAGTTCTGGATAATCTCGATTACCATAAAGCTCGACTTTTTCACGAAATTTATCCAGATATGCCGCTGAAGCATCCTGTTTGGCTTGGATCCCATCCACGGTTTTGATTTGTTGTTGACGACTAAAATTTTGCTGGCGACTGAGAAATTGTGCCTCAAGACTTGCCACCATAGCCGCTTTGGCTTGGAACTGACTTTTTAACTCATCCATCGCTTTTTTTCTTTGATTTTGTTCAGCTTGTTTTTGCCAACTCAATACTGTCATCAAAAATTTTTCTTGGAAATACAATTCACGTTGTTGTTGGATTTTCTCAAGGCTTTCGAGTTGCTGATCACCTGCACTAAGATCTTCTTCTTGTGCAGGCATTTCACTGCTCATACGATGCTTTTCACGGAATTTCCCAGAACCCAACTGATTGTCTTGTGCTAAAAAATCAGCATCTTTTACCTCTTCTAAATGAGCTCTTTGCACCAAAGCAATCTCACGACTATTGATTACAGGCTCATCTGGCAGAGTAAATTGGACCAATAAAAATAGAAAATGTAGACTCAGTGCAAAAAATACAGCCCCTAAAAAAATATGATCATTCCACCAATGTTGAGTGAGTTTAGCACTCAATAACTTCTGACTCATCATGACATTAAACCGACAAAGTATTTATCCAAAGATTTTTATTTCAATTAAAATGTTCTATAGCACAACAATTTTTATATAAGCATGATGCATATCAAACATTCCCCAAAGCATCATGAGAAATACAAAAATGGTGCATTGAAATTTGCTAAACTGCAATCACTTTACTAAAAAATTTATTTTTGACCACGATTGATCTCCCAGTTTTGGGACATGTTTGAGATAAACTTATGCCATCGCTTATTTCTAAAATTGCCAATAAAATCAGCCGACTGTATCAGCGGGCTGAGGATTTTATCGAGGAAGAGCGCGATTTTTCGGTTTCTCAGATTTTTTTGAATGCGACTTTTAAACGCTATGTCACTGATAATGTAGGTTTGCTTGAAGATCTACATGCAGATTTGCATGATGACTGGTTGCGCCTGTATGCCACGATCAATGTCAAAGGTCTACATGCGACTTTATCTGTTGACCTCAAACTCATCCAAATGGAAATGAATAAAGACATGCAACTCATTGTCTTTGAACAAATTAGTGACACCCAAGTCGTAGAAGCGACATTTAAAAATATATGGCAGAAAATGGCAGCCAAAGGCTTTTTATTTTTCTATCAAAAAATCTTGCGTCGTGATCCGCTCGGTATGATTTTAGAAAAATTTGAGGTTATCACGGTCAAAGATGAATTACTCTATCTTGATCTCAATCGCTGGTTAGGCAAATTAAAATCAGTGATGGATACTTTAACCAAAGTCCATGTAAATCATGCTGTTTTACGCGAAGCTGAACTCATCGTTTCTGGTAATGTCAATCTCATGGCTTTATTTAATAAAGTCGATGAAGAAGACTTTGACGATGATCTCGAAGATGATGTAGTTACACCGATTGAACAAAAGAATGAAAAATAAGATTATTTTTCAAGGGCTGTTAAAATAAAGGCTACATTTGGATTACAGATTTAGAAAAGATTACAATTTTTTCTACACGATTCAAGTGCATAATATCTTTATCGTTTCATTACATATCACATGTATATAGGACACAAATCAATGGCAATGCAACTTTTTAAAAATATAAGTATCGTAGCTGGAGCAGCAGGTGCACTTTTGCTCACTGGTATCTCGAGCAATGCACTTGCCATGAGTCCATTCCAAGCCAATTATCAATTTGCCTATAATGGTAAAAACTTGGGTACAGCAACTCGTACTCTCAGTAAAAATGGTAATAATTGGAGCTATGTTTTTTCAGCAAAAGCTGGCGTGATGGCATCTGCAAGTGAAACTAGCCGTTTTACTTTAAATGGCAATACTATCAACTCAAATAGTTTTAGCCGTACCAGTAAGATCTTGGTCCATAGCAATACTTTAAATATTAACTTCAATCCTAGCAGCAAAGTGATTAACACCAAGAAAGATGATAAAGCACGTTCATTTGCTTGGAAAGCGGGCGCTTTAGATGAGTTAAATGCTGAATTGCAAGTTCGTGAAGATTTAAAAAATGGTGGTCTAAAATCGAGTTATTTGATTGCTGATGCTAAGTCATTGGATACACGTCATTTTGTAAAACAAGGTACTGAACGTGTCACTACCCCTTATGGTACATTTGATACCGTAAAAGTGGTTTTAAAACATGACAAAGCGGATAAAAACTCTGTATTTTGGTTAGCACCAAAATTGGACTATGCACCAATCAAAATGACTCATCAAGATGGTAAAACTTCTTATAGCTTAATGATGACTGGTTATAAAGCTGGTTAAAATTAATACAAATTGAGCAGAAAAAGTAGGATTTGGTCAATTTAGACTTGCATTTTTTTGGGTGCTTTTTAAAATACGCTTTTGCTTTAAAAAGCACCTGCCCCCCAGAGGATTCTCCCCGTGCACGCTCTAGAACAGAAAATCTTGGCTGAAGGCATCGTTCTATCTGATCAAGTTCTCAAAGTCGATTCTTTCTTAAACCACCAAATTGATCCTGTAATGATGCAGCAAATTGGTCAAGAATTTGCTCGTCTATTCAAAGATGCAGGGATCACAAAAATCATCACGATTGAAGCTTCAGGCATTGCACCTGCTGTTATGGCTGGTTTAGAGCTTGGAGTACCCGTTATTTTTGCACGTAAATATCAATCTTTAACTTTAAAAGATGATTTATATCGTTCAAAAGTATTTTCATTTACCAAACAAGTTGAAAGCACAATCGCGATCTCTAGAAAGCACATCAGTGAAGGTGATAAAGCGCTTGTGATCGATGATTTCTTGGCAAATGGTCAAGCGGCTCTTGGTCTTGCTGATTTGATTCACCAAGCCAATGCAGAAGTTGTTGGTATCGGGATTGTGATTGAAAAATCATTCCAACCTGGTCGTCAGTTATTACTCGATAAAGGCTACCGTGTAGAATCTTTGGCACGTGTAGAATCTTTGGCAAATGGCACAGTGACCTTTGTTCAAGAGTAAAACCTAAGATATTAAAAAAAGCGCCATTGGGCGCTTTTTTATTTTGTAAATCAATGTTATTTATTCATCGAATTTCTATAAAACTTTCATCAACAACTCATTTTCACAGATTAAAATCAAATCAATTATTTACCATTCCAAACATGATCTTTGATCTGTACAGCATTTGGTATCAATTTCAAATTTGCAAATAAATCGGCAATTTTCTGCTGAGCTTGTACAGTCTCATCATCCAAAATTTGTACTGGAGATGGTGATTTGCGATGCTCCATCACACGTGCTGCCACGTTGCTGTCTAAACCTGTGCTCTCAGCTAAAATCTGAGTCGCTTCTTGAGGATGCGCATTAATCCATTGATCTGCTTGATTTAAAGTTGCAACAAACTGATTAGCTTCGGCTGCATGTGCCTTTAAAAATGTCGGATTGGATAAATAAAAACTATATGCTGGCGGGAATGAAGAAGCATCAATCAACACTTTGGTATTGCCAGCCAACGCCGCAGCACTTGAGTATGGATCCCAAATCACCCAAGCATCAACCGACTTTTTATCCACTGCTGCACGCGCATCTGCAGGTGTCAGCCAAATCGGTTGAATATCCTGCCAAGTTAAATGTGCTTTATCCAAGACTTGTGCCAAGAAGAAATGTGCACTTGAGCCTTGGGTGAGTGCAATCCGTTTTCCTTTCAAATCTTGCAATGTCTGAATTGGGCTATCTTTAGGCAATAACACACTGTGCGCATTTTTGGAGTTAATTTCATAAGCCACATAATTGATAGGTTTTGAAGCCGATAAAGCAAAAATAACAGGTGTATCCCCTGTATAACCGACATCGATCGAACCTGCATTCAGCGCTTCTAAAGTTTGTGGTCCAGCAGGAAATTCTTTCCATTCAATTTTCGTGTTTGGAAATGCCTGCTCAAAAAGTTTATTTTTCTTGGCTACAATCAATTTTAATGATGCTTTTTGATAGCCAATATTTAAAACTTTTAAAGCTTGTTGTGGTTGATCCTTTTCCTTATCTTTACTACATGCAACCAAACTCAATCCCAAAAATAGGGATAGAATGGTCGTGATCACTTTTTTCATCGTATTCTCAAATCTTCTAGCTGTTCTAAAATTTGATCTAAGATATCGAAAATATTAAAATTTATTAAATAAGAAATTTGCACAATAAAATCATAACTTTTGCTTTAATGATTTATGTAGCCCTTAAAAATAGACTATATTCAAATTTAAAATCAGCTAGCAATGACATTTAAAATGGAAAAAGTTGTTCCTGTTCTTCTGCGCCAAACCCATCATGAAAAGCAAATTCTTGTTTTTCGTCATCCTCTTGCTGGCGTACAAATCGTAAAAGGTACGGTTGAAGAACATGAAACTTTAGAAAACGCGGCTTTACGTGAATTAGCTGAAGAATCTGGTATCAAAGATGCGCACATCCAAACTCATTTAGGCATATTTATTCCAAGTGAAATAGGCCCACATTGGCATGTATTTTTATGTGAAACGGAAAGCGAATTAGCGGATCATTGGAATCACTTTTGTCAGGATGACGGAGGGTTAAATTTTGATTTTTTTTGGTATCCACTCAATCAACAACCAACATCCGAATGGCACCAGCTTTTTGTTGAATTATTCCAATATATCCAAAAGCAATTGCAAATCAAATGACAAGCTTCTTCATCAATCCTTCACAATTAAGCTAAACTGCATTAAATATTTACAAGTCAAAGCTATATTTATAATGAGACTCAGCTAGAATCAAGCCAAATTGTCACAACTTTGTCATGTAAATGACTAGAAAAAGACGAGGTCGAATCTGGTCTTATTCTAGGTAAATTGAAGAACAAAATAGAATGGAAATCATTATGCAATGTCCAAAATGTGGATCAACTGATGTGATTAAACGTGATCATGCAGATCAAACTTTAAATAAAGTAGGTGGGGTTTTACTCAGCTCGGCAGGTGCAACGGCAGGTACGGTTGGTGGAGCAGCATCTGGTGCATCTATCGGTGCAGCAATTGGTACTGTAGCAGGTCCATTGGGCGTGATTGTCGGTGGGACGATTGGTACATTTGTCGGCGCAATCGGTGTCGGGATTACGGGCGGTGTCCTCGGTCATAGATTTGGTAAAAAAGCGGGTGGTGTGGTAGATAAAAATGTCTTTTACGACTACCAATGTCAAAACTGCAAACATCGTTTTAATGAAACAAAATAAGCGTTTTTAGCGTATTCAACATTTCACCAATGTGATATTTCAAAGACCAAAAAGTTAGCCTATTGAGCTAACTTTTTGTTTAGATCTGTACCATAAAATCCGTCAACGGATCTTAAGCTTGCAGTTTTTTTACTACTTCACCTAGATGCTTACCTTGTTCCGCACACAAGGCTTTTTCATCTTGCGAAAGGTTTTGGTCATGGCGTGGACCACTGACATGACTTGCACCATACGGCGTTCCACCTGTTTTAGTATTGGATAATGCTGGATGAGCATTGTTCAAGCCCATGATCATCATGCCATGATGAAATAATGGTGGAAGCATCGTCAACAAAGTACTTTCCTGCCCACCATGCATCGAACCAGAAGTGGTAAATACGCAAGCAGGTTTACCATGCAAAGCACCATTTAGCCAAAGACTGGTGGTCTGATCCCAAAAATATTTCATTTCTGAAGCCATATTGCCGAAACGTGTCGGTGAACCAAGCGCTAAACCCGCACAATTTGCCAAATCATCCAAACTACAATAAATATCCCCTTCTTCTGGAATACTTGCTTCAGCTTCTTTCACGACTGTCGATATATTGGGCACAGTACGAATTTTTGCTGTCACACCTGCCGCCTCAATACCATCGGCAATTAGGTGCGCCATCTCTTTGGTTGCGCCATTTTTACTATAATAAAGAACAAGAATATAAGGTTGCATCGTGCTTAGATTCAAATTAAAAAGAAAACTATACGGTATTTTGCCCAGTTTTTGGTTAAGCTAAGTGTTGAAAATGTAGAAAGATGATTAAAAATAACTGAGTTTGCCTCTATATGATGATGGAATTACTAAAAAAATTGCCCTTCTTCGATAAAACATGGTTCCAGTTTATCTTGTTTGTGCTTAAACGCTTCGAAGCAGATCGTTGTCGAGATCAAGCGGCTTCCTTAACCTATACCACACTGTTTGCAGTCGTTCCGATGCTGACGGTTTTTTTGGTGATTATCTCATCCATTAAAGCCCTAGAGCCTGCTCGGCAACAATTGCAGCAAATGATCTATAGCAATTTTTTACCAAAAACCAGTATCGCCTTTGATAAAGCTTTCAGTGCTTTTACTGAAAATTCGAGTAACCTAACCATTATCGGGGTGCTGTTTCTATTCATTACTACGGTCATGATGCTAACCAGTATCGAAACCGTTTTTAATCGCATCTGGCGAATCGAAGAAACCCGTAATGGCATCATTGGCTTTATGCGTTATTGGACCATTATTTCATTAGGTCCGATCCTACTCGGTAGTGCTTTTGCCATTTCTTCTACGATGGCATCCATGACCTTACTCAGCAAAAATTTTGCCGGTTATGAACTCGATGGTGCTTTTGTACTGTCATTAATTTCCTTTGCACTCACGGCTTTGGGCTTTTTTATTCTGTATTGGACCATTC
The DNA here is from genome assembly GCF_000368565.1 of Acinetobacter gerneri DSM 14967 = CIP 107464 = MTCC 9824. GTDB lineage: Bacteria > Pseudomonadota > Gammaproteobacteria > Pseudomonadales > Moraxellaceae > Acinetobacter > Acinetobacter gerneri. The sequence goes on from NZ_KB849549.1 coordinate 20,432, forward strand.
CAAATCGCTCCATCCCAGTCAAATCAGCAGCAATTGCAGGTGTTTTCGGTGCGATCACCTTTACATTACTGAAAAATTTATTTGGTTTTGTCATGACCAATTTCACCAGTTATACCCTGATCTATGGTGCTTTTGCCGCTGTGCCAATTTTCCTACTCTGGATCTTTTTGTCATGGAATATCGTTCTGCTTGGTGTAGAAATTAGTTTTGCACTGACTGCATTTCACACAGGTAAAATTCAGACACGCCATCCTGTCTTGATGATTTTAGATATTTTAGAGTTATTTTATAAAAAACAAAAAGTTGGTGGAACAGTTACAGATAGTGAAGCACTTGATATTTTAGGTCGAGGAGAAATCGGACGCTGGCCTGCTTATGTATTGATGCTTGAAAAACAAAACCTGATTACACGTACTGAAAATAACGAATATGTTTTAGTTCGCAATCTGGATACTGTTGATTTTTGGTCATTTTATAAAAAACTACCTTATCCGTTGCCACGTCGTGATGATGTAAACAATATTCATCCTGATGATCTATGGATGGAAAAAATTGGTCCTATGCTCAATGATGCCGATGACTTTCTAGCGGCTAAATTATCCGTTCCGCTATCTACGGTTTTTGAAGAAAAATAAAATTATGTGATTCTTTAAATTCTCCCCCAACCCTCCTTTAAAAAGGAGGGAGCTTTATTCACTAGAAATATTTTTTTTACAGGCAATTCCCCCTCTTTCTCAAAGATGAGCTAAAGGAGATTCTTTAAATCTTCCCCAACCCTCATTTAAAAAGGAGGGAGCTTCATTCACTAAAATATTTTTTTTACAGTCCATTCCCTCTCTTTTTCAAAAAAGAGCTAGAGGAGATTTTTTTATCCTCCCTGACCCTCCTTAAAAAGGAGGGAATTTTATGGACTAAGATTTTTTTATTTACAGTCAATTCCCCTCTTTCTCAAAGAGGAGCTAGAGGAGATTCTTTCAATCCTCCCTGACCCTCCTTAAAAAGGAGGGAACTTCATTCACTAGAAATATTTTTATTTACAGGCAATTCCCCTCTTTCTCAAAGAGGGGTTAGGGGAGATTTCTTCAATCCTCCCCAGCCCTCCTTTAAAAAGGAGGGAGCTTTCTGACTAAGAGATTTTTAGATATGAAGAATCATTTTGCTTAGCGCAAAATTCACCCCTTCGGTGAAGTACTTTTCCAGCAAATCAATGCCCCGATACTTACCAATATCGTACCTATCCAAAATGCCAAATCAGGTCGAGTCCCCAAGATCACCATCGACATAAATGAAGACAAAATCGGCATAAAATAAGTCGCCAATATCAATAACTGAATATTGCCAAATTGCAAACTTTGATTCCATTGACTATAAGCAATTCCCACCAAACTGCCCGTAATCGCAATCAAAATCCAAAGATTAAAACTTGGCAATATAAAAACTTCATCGGAAATAAAGTGGATACACCACAAACTCAAAGCGGTCACCACAAAAAATACTGGAACTGCATTATGACCTTCAGCATATTTTTTAGTGAAAACGCTATAGCAAGGCCAAAGTAAGGCACCGATAAAGGCAAAAGCATAAGCCAAGGGATTTTCTTGTAAAATGAGCAATAACCGATACAGGTCAAATAGTTGTGGATTGACAACCATCATTAGTCCGAACAGCGCAATAATAAAACCCAAAATCACAGGAAGTTTATAATTTAATTGACCTGCAAAGATAGAAAATACAATCGTCAACGGCGGCCACAAATAATTGATCATGGCAATAATCAACACTTGTTCACGATTTTGCGATAACGCCACAGAACTTAAAAATAAGATCTCATATAAAACAAAAAGTGCCCCACATCCCCACAAATACGTTTTTGGCATCAGTTTTAATTTGGGCAAGCCATTGAGCACTAAGATACAGATTGCACTAAAACTATAAATTAATGCCACACCCAAAATTGGACTGAGGGATTCGGTGATCAGTTTGACCACGGCGACCAAACTCGCCCAAATAAAAATAGATGAAAAACCAAGTAATGTTGCTTTATTTAATGGGTGCAGCATGAGAAATCTTTTTTCTAATCCACTGGTGTAAGCTCACAATCATAACCCCAAGCATCACCATCAATGTACCAAAGATAAAATTTTGTTCGATTTTTTCATTGAGCAAAATCACACTAAATACGATACCGAAAATAGGCGTTAGAAATGAAAATACTCCTAACTGTGAAGCTAAATAATTGCGTAACAACCAGAACCAAATCATCAAACTTGCAAACGACATGAGCAAACTATGAAATACTAAACTTCCGATTGCGATTGGAGTCCAGTGAATAGTGGCTTGACCTGAGGCAAAAGCAATAATCAAAAGGAAAATAAAACCACCTAGCAACTGATAAAACAAAGTTTGTGTCGCAGGTACATCACTCAAGCGTGTTAAACGTAAGGTAATCGTGGTCAATGCCCACGAAATCCCAGCCAATAATGCAAAAAAATCACCGAGCAACATATTGGAAGACATACTTTCAGTGGCATTGTCTTTACCCAAAAATGTAAAAACTATGCCTAAAAATGCGGTAAAAATCCCAATCCATTGGATCGAATTTAAACGCTCAGCAGGCAATTTCCAATGCAAGCCTAGTGCTACAAAAATTGGCGCAGTGTAAAGCAATACCACTGTATGAGATGCGCTAGTCAAGCGAAGTGCTTCTGCTACCAGTACAAATTCAAGTGAAAATAATAAAGCGACCAAGAAACCAGGGACTAGAAATTGTTTTGAAAACAACTTTGTTCCCGGTAAAACTTTAACCAAAGGATAAACCAACAAAAGCGAAATGCCTGAACGCAATGCAATTTGCATCACAGGAGAAATATCGGCTGCCGCCATCTTGAGAACAATCTGTTGCAAGCCCCAGATCATACAGATGCCGACCATCAAAAGAGATGCTTTATTGTCCAGCGCTTTACGTTCGCCCATGGTACTTGCCTTATCCACCACAATCAGTGCAATATAATCCTGTCAAATATAAAAGATATACTTTAAAACGGACAATGTATCGCATTTTTCAGGCAAGTTTTACTTGAAAAGGAATTTAAACCAAGTGAAAAAAAATCAAAGATCGAGTTTGGATTACCAACATATTGCCACTTATGATGAAATTCCCGAACCGCTTTGGTTTCGTGTATCTGATGCACCTGCAGAATCTATTTATCCTCAACATGCGCATGCTTGGGGCGAATTTATCTTTGCATTTAATGGCGTGCTCGAAGTCAACATCGAACAGATCAACTATCTAACCCCGCCACCTTATGGCTTGTGGCTTCCACCCAATATCAAACATAGTGGATTGAACCGTACTCAAGTCACACATTGCACCTTATATGTGCATGAGGATTTATGTCAAAACTTACCTCAGCATGTTGGTATTTTAATGACAACGCCATTGGTTCCTGCCATTTTGGAACATTTACGACAGCATCCGATGCAAGATAGTGATCCAGAATTTAAAAGATTAATACAAGTTCTTTTGGATTTATTGCATCATTCTGAGGTTTTGGGAAGCTATCTGCCTTCAAGTAAGCATCCGAGACTCACCAAAATTTTAGATTATTTATATTTATATCCTGCCGACAACACGCCACTTAAAGATTTGGCTGTGCAAATGAATATGACAGAGCGAACATTGGCACGTTATAGTCAAAAAGAGCTTGGAATGTCACTCAATGAATGGCGGCAGCGTTTAAAAGTCATGAATGCGATGTCGATGCTAAGTACTGAAAAAACCGTTGAAAATATCGCTTTAGATCTGGGCTATGCCAATTCATCTGCTTTTATCAGTATGTTTAAGCGCTGGATGAATATGACCCCTGAACAATTTAGAAAAATGTATCGGACATAAAAAAGATCTGATGACTCAGATCTTTTTTATGTGCTTCTATTAGAAAATCAAAAAATCACATCGCCTCTTGTTCGTGATTTTCATTTTCCAGATAGCTTTCAATAGAATCATCAAGGGCATATAGCCACGGCGTATGGTGTTGTTTTGACATTTTACCGGTCATCACTGAACGATAAACTTTGTCTCTAAAGCCCATAATGTTTTCTTTTTTATGCTTTTTCCATTGCATAAATACTTCATTTACAGCATCAATATTGAAGCTTGGATAGTCGGTCTGAGCAATCAATTGTTTGACGTATTCGCCTTGGAATTTCACCATTTGTTCAGAATTTTTCAAGCTTTGTTCTCGCTTGATCCATTGTGCTGTATGTGAAGTCATTTCATCTTGCTGAGGCAGTGCGATTTTCCCCATGACGATGTCACGGACATACCATGCTTGGGCATCAAACATATTGAAGGTATACCACTGATCCTGCATTCCCAAATAAAAGAGTTGAGGATTTTTCTGCCACACCACACCTTGATATAAACCATCTGGATATAGGCAATTGTGCGTTTCTAAACGCAAATCTTCTGCCATATATGGGAAATGGTGCAAATAACCTGTACATAAAATAATGGCATCTACTTTTGCGGAAGTACCATCGGCAAAATAAGCGCTATTTTCATCTACATGCAGTAATTGCTTTTTTTCCGTCCAGTTTTTAGGCCATTTATAACCCATTGGCTGACTGCGATAACAGCTATAAATCTGTTTTGCACCATATTTATAGCATTGAGATCCGACATCTTCTGCCGAATAACTACTGCCTACAATGAGAATCGTTTTATTTTTAAATTCAACGGCATCACGAAAATCATGAGCATGCAGGATTCGACCATTGAAAATATTGAATCCTTCATATTCTGGTACTCTAGGCGTAGAAAAATGCCCTGAGGCAACGATGACGTAATCAAATTGTTCAGCATAGGTTTCATTTTTTTGATGATCATCTACTGTGACAGTAAACATTCTATCTTGCTGATCAAATTCGACATTTTTGACTGCGCTGTTAAATCGTACTTGATGCTTAACTCCTGCTTTGTCAGCACGACCTTTAATATAATCCCAGAGCACTGCACGTGGTGGATAAGAAGCGATAGGCTTTTTAAAATGTTCATCAAAAGTATAATCAGCGAACTCGAGCGCTTCTTTTGGGCCATTTGACCAGAGGTAGCGATACATGCTGCCGTGAACTGGTTCTCCATTTTGATCCATACCTGTACGCCAAGTATAGTTCCATAGTCCGCCCCAATCGTTTTGTTTTTCAAAACATACAATTTCTGGAACTGATTGACCTTTGGCCTTTGCCGATTGAAATGCTCTTAATTGAGCCATGCCACTTGGACCAGCTCCGATAATTGCAATTCGAGTCATTGCTATCTCCATTAGTTTTTGAGTTCTGTGAAAAGCTCCTAATAACGACGAGTCCGCTAGAATGAAAATTCTAAAAAGAATCATCTTTGATATGAAAAATACGATAAAAAATAGAACTAATCCTTGGACAAACATCATCTTTCAAATTAGGAAACTTATAAAATACTGTGAGCAATAAGAGAACAAAGAATGTTGCTGACACAACAATAAATCTCTAAAAATGAGAAAACTCACAGCGAAGAAACCACACAATATCACAAAAATTCATAAATAATACACAATTCAATCACTTTTACTTATAATATTTGGTTACAATTTTAATTGATATTGAAATAATCATGAAAATTATCATATTGTTATTTATATCACCTAATAAAAAACGGATTGAACCATGCAATTCAATCCGTTTCTCAGCTGTAAAATAGGCAGCCTATTTCACAAAAGTTTTCCATTCAAAATCTTGGCTTTGACCATGCAAAGTCAGTGTCAATTGATCACCTGCCAACAATGGACCAACACCTGCAGGTGTACCTGTCATCACTACATCACCTGGCTCTAAAGTGAAGACTTTGCTGATATCAGTCAAAAGATAAGCAATGCTAAATAACAACAGCGCTGTATCACCTTTCTGACGAAGCTGATCATTTACCTTAAATTCAAAGCAAAGATTTTCCCAATCTTTTACTTCATCAGTCGAAACCCAATCACCAAGTACACAAGCACCATCAAATGCTTTAGAACGTTCCCAAGGTTGACCTTTTTTCTTCAGCTCGTCTTGTAGATTACGTAAAGTTAAATCTAAGCCTAATGTCACAGCACCAATCGCTTGTAATGCTTTAACAGGATCAGTTTCTGCTTTTAATGTTTGGTCAATACGTAAAGTCACTTCACATTCATGATGCAAACTGCCCAAGTCTTTATTCCAATCAATACCGTCTTGCATCAAACTCAAACTGCTTGGTGGCTTAATAAAGAGGACTGGACGATCTGGAATCGCATTACCTAATTCTTTTGCATGCTCTGCATAACTACGACCGACGCAGACAATTTTTGATGGACGTGTGCTCATTATCTTCCCTTTTTGATTGACCATGTTTGGCTGTGCTAGATTTGACGATCTTAATTTGATGATCTTAGTTAGATCATCTTAGTTCAGCAAACGTTACTTTTTAAATGTATTTTCAAACAAACTTTGTTCAGTTGTAGATTGAAATGCACGTTTAGGCACGATAATCACAGTACGATTATTCAATTCGATCATATAAGTCAATTTGCCTACAGCAAAGTTTTTGACGTCATGATATTGAAAGCCTTTTTTTGGGCGACCACTGCTAAAGAGTTCAGCATGATCTTGGTACAATTCTATACCTTGTTCACTCTGACCAAATTGATATTTTACAAATTGACGCTTAAACATCATCGGAAGAAACCAATAGCGCATCAAGGCTTGTAAAATCAGAAAAAATAGTCCTAGAGCAACATAATATTTACCCATTCCAGCAAAACCGAGATAAAAACCCCAAATCACGATTCCGATACTGACCAAAGGGGTCAAAAAACGACTGAGCTGTTTTTTGCCAAATGTCGCAAGTGCAAAACCATCTTGCGACTCCTCCAAATTCATATAATAACGTAGAGATAATGCAGGCTTATTGTCTGACATAACGCGATCAACACATTTATTTTAAGATGCCAAGATATTACACCAGTTTGCTATCTCGCGACGTATTCTTTGATGTTTTATCGCTTTTTACAGAATCATCATGGTTTTCCCAAAGCAAGCCGTTTAGAAATATCAACATCGCTTCATCAATCACAAATAAAAATCAAAAGGAATTGTGATGAAACAAACTAGTGTAAATCTTTCTCTCACCTTGATATTTCTATTTCTGCCAAAGCTCAGTCATGCACAAATGATTGCTTGGACAGATGATATTCCAAGTGCGTTAAAGCCCTTTCAAAATAATGCTCAAGCACTGGCAAATATCGCCCAAGACAACATCGTCGTATATGGACACGCTGCACAAAAAACATTTATTCCAACCCTAAAAACCAATCCAAATCCTGTAGTTCATTTTAACTCAGCCGCGATCGTCGTCCCTGTAAGCACCCAAGAGGTTGCCAAAACGTTAGCTGATTACTCACATTATGTGGGCTTATTTCCAACCTTAAAATCTGCCAAAATCCAAGCACAGGCAGGCAGTATTAGCCAAGTCAAATATAAAGTTTCCATCCCAACCCCGATTCCTGTGCTCAATTTTAATGAAGATGTCACCATTCAACATCAGCTCGGTCAAAATAGTCTGTCCAGTTTGGTTATTGATTCACCTATTCCCTATGCAGTTGGAAAATTCGAATGGTTTAGCTTAGGCGAGAAAAAAACCTTGATCACGCTGACACAATGGGGAGATTTAGATCAACCACAAGGCTTCCTCATCAGTCGGATTTTAAAAGCCATTCCAGAGGCAAAACTTGGGATACCGAGTGGGAGCAATGCTTTTGTTTTAGAGTCATTAAAAAGACGTTTTGTACCCAATAAATTGATTAATCTTGCACCGGGTCAATTTCCAAGTACAAATTTAAATAATGCCCAATTACAACAAGTGGTCAATATAACCAAAACCTCAGGTCAACCCTTTAGTCTTATACTCACTCAAACCACAGTTCCCTATACGCATGGTCGTGAAGCCATGCGTTTTAGTACCACTTATCAATACTATCCAGTCGCTGCAGCACAACTACAAAAATGGCTAAAACCAAATGCATATCAAAGTTTATTTCCAAGGCAAATCAAAAAAACCACGCTTGGTCCTTTGAGTAATGCAGGGCAAGACAGTGCTTTTAAAGTCAGTGTCGGCTTGGGTGTGATCAGTATTCCTTTTGATTTTAATATGCATTTCAATTATCCAAATCCCAACGAAAATAATTTTGCCGCAAATGGTGGCGATCTAAGATATGTCAAAGGTCAAACCACTCTGCAAAGTATGTCTTCTGGAACACTCATGAAAATGACCACTGCCATGAAAATAGATGAAACAGCCCCATTCCTTTTACGGGCGATGCGTAGCCTGCCTTATCACGACATGCTACCTGCGATTGGAGCGAATACTGTTTTTATGCAAAAAATTAGAATGCTAAAATAAAAGTTCATGTAATGCATTTAAAATTAATGAGTCGCTAGATGAGCAACCCCAAATTTAATCAAAATAATAGGAATAAGAACAACATCAGTGACGAGCGCAAAAGGTGTTAATGCGACTTTTTTTAACAGTACTTTATAATTGACTCCGTCTACACGTTGAGCAGGTTGATATATTTCTATCCAATATTGACGGCCGAAATTCTGATAATCGAGAGACTTCATTTGTTGATTTAAACCAACAACTTCACCTTCTAAATCTATGGATTTAGAATACAAATCGATTGTTTCTCCTGTAGCTAACTTCACTTTTGTTAGGCTTGCCCCTAGACGCTTCAACTCTGCTACGACATCGGCATCAGGATGTTCATTTTGGTAGAAAAATTCAATTGTGCCCCTAAAATTTAAATTCTGTTTTTGTTTATTTTCTGGTTCTATCAAAAATAATTTTAAGGACTCATACATGTTTTGATTTGATACAAGTCCCCATCCCTTCATATCTAGTTTTGAATGAATAATGTTTTGTACTTCATCACTACCTTTATCAATCTGATATGCATAGTGCTTCCCCATGATCATAAGCTTAGATGGAGTAGCTGTGGCTTGCTCTTGAAGCAAAGCAAAACCTAAAAGTTGATCTTTCTGAACCAATTTTTCTTTTTTATATTTAGGAATGGTCACACTTTCTCTATGCGAATCCCTTCTTCCGATTGGAGCATCCCAAACCATTAAAGTACAAGCATTTAAAAAAGCACAAATACAAATCACACAAACTTTTTTAAAAAAGTGATTAAACATAGACTAGCCATATATTTTTATTTATTAACTACAATTCTTTATTCTTTTCAATTTATATCAATGATTTTTGACGTTTTTTCACTTATCTTTAGGCACAAAAAAACCGCTAAAAAGCGGTAATTTTCATACTTTCAAGTTGGTGCGCTCAGAGAGATTCGAACTCCCGACCCCTTAGTTCGTAGCCAAGTGCTCTATCCAGCTGAGCTATGAGCGCGTACTTGATGGGGACGCATTATACGCCTTTTTCACTCTTTGATAAGTCCTTTTTCTTCTTTTCCGAATCAACCGCATAGATATTGGACAATTCACGTATTATATTACTAAAAAATAGGCAATTTTTTTTTAATCTTCAGATTTTTATTTATTGACTGAAATCTCAGTCAAAGTACGCATACATTGTCCACAAAAACAAAGCTTCTCCTGTGTGGTTTGTATTTTCACTTCATAAGCAAATCCAACCAATAAGCGATTACAGCCATCACAGCTTTTTAAAGTTTGATAACAAGTAAAATCGACATGCTCATATGGCTTTGTTGCACAAAGCTATTCTTGAAGGCTTCTTCAGTAATATAATTTCCAGATGAAGAAGCCTACACCTAAAATCTATCGTACAACCAATTGGTCCTCGTATAACCAAGCTTTAATCAAGCGAGGAAATATTTCAATCTGGTTTGATCCTAAGACGCAATGGTATGCACAACCACAAGGCAAGCAAGGACGAAATCAAACTTATTCCGATACAGCGATTCAATGCTGTTTAATGATCAAATCTCTATTCCGTCTTTCTTTACGTATGGTTACTGGCTTTGTTCAAAGCCTGATTAAACTCTGTGGCTTGAATTGGACAGCACCAGATTACTCCACCCTTTGTAGACGACAAAAGCATATTGATATTGCGATAAGCTATCAGAAAAGTCATGATGGGTTACACCTACTTGTCGACTCTACGGGTTTAAAGTTTTTAGGTGAAGGCGAATGGAAGCGTAAAAAACATCAGCCTGAATACCGTCGGCAATGGCGTAAACTGCATATTGGTATAGATGCTGAAACACTGCAAATACGTGCCGTTCAGCTTACTACAAATAATGTCAGTGATTCACAAGTACTAGGTGATTTACTGGATCAAATTCCACTAGATGAGCGAATAGATTCTGTCTATACCGATGGCGCGTACGACACGAAGTGCTGCAGAAAAGTGATTTCAGATCGTCAAGCACATGCAGTAATTCCACCCAGAAAGAATGCCAAGCCCTGGAAAGATTCTAAAATAAGTTCAATAGAACGAAATGAGTTACTTCAAACGGTTAAACATTTAGGCAGAACCCTATGGAAAAAATGGTCGGGTTATCACCGTCGTAGTTTGGTGGAAACCAAGATGCATTGCATCAAATTATTAGGTGATAGGCTGACGGCAAGACATTTTCAAAGTCAGGTCAATGAAATTCATGCGCGTGTGGCAGTTCTGAATAGATTTACGGAATTAGGTAGACCTCGCACCCAAGTTGTGTCTTAAATTTGAATGGATTGGGGAGAACTCAGCTTTTGAATGTTTATGCAACAAAGCCTGCTCATATATATAGTATCCATCGGTATATTTTTTCATTGTTATCAATAATATTGCCCTTTAAACCACTATTTTAGTCGATTTCCAACGATGAGGTATGTGGGTAAAATTGACAAAACGACAATATATGACGTACTGCTTACCTTCCATAAGAGAAAAATATTCATCATAGAAAAGGAATTTAGTATAAGAATTTGTTTTAAAAATAAAATTATTTATATACATAAGCATGTTTAGAGGAATAAATTATCTTTGAGTTTGCATCTTTTTTGATTTCAATAATTTGACTGATATTATGGTTATGATAAACATATTGTCGTATAAATTTGCTTGAATCCTGCATTTCATACTCTTCACTTAAAACATAATTTTCATCATCCAAGCATATGTTAATCTTTTCAATTACATCGTTTATATCATATGGAATATAAATGTTATTAGGACTTAGACCAACATCAAGGTTTAAGTTATCAAACAATCTTTGATTTTTTTCAACTTTATTTTCATTTGTAAAAATTTTACTTAAATTAAATGTATAGTCTGTAAATGCTGGATCTGTAGATAAAAATATGTTGTATTTTTCTAATTGTTTTATAGATTCATACCGTGGACATTCCCACCGAATTCGAACTTGAATATCATCTTTATCTTTTAGTTTCAAAATATTATTACAATATTTTTTATTTTTATTAAAAAGATCTTCGCAATCATTTTTTTGATCACATCGCTTAAATACATCACCTTTGTAAAAATAGTTATACGTGTTTAACTTATGTCCATCATCTGAATAGGTTGATGAGATAACGCCACAAAAAGTGGAAGTTGATAATGGCAACAGTATTGATAATAAACCGATATATTTTATCATTTTGAATTCCAGAAAATGGTGCGATTGTAAACCGCCGTAGACTTTAATCTCATTTTCCCCTTATTTTTATATCCTCCATAATTATCTGGTGCAGGTCGATGTTGAGGAGCAACAAAGCTACTGCCAACATTATTTTTCCACTTAGCGTAATGCTCATCTGAAATTGTCCACCCCATCGTATTCATATGTAATTCAAATCTCCCCGTAGATCTTCGCTTATCTGTAGCTGGAAACATAGCTTGTTCTGCTCCATCCCACATATCAGCACCATTACTATAGTCCTTGCCTTTATTTAAAACATTGATTTGTGCAGCAATCGCAAATTGCATTTTTGTATTATTTCTCGCTTCTGGTGATGTGCTTCTAAAGTTTTTAGCTTGGTCACTAGTACCGCCATATGCTTCTTTATTCTTTTGAAATACTGATGCGATCGAAAACATTTCGAATTTTAATTCATCATTTTTTGCTGATCTAAATGCTGAACTTTCGCCATAAATTATCGAAGCCTCAAATATAAATTTATTATGATTACTAATAGGTACTTTTTTTATACCTTCAAATTTTTCAGCTGATTTTTTTGAAGTACAAGTATATACATCTTGAATACTTCCTTTTCCTTTTGTGATTTCACCCTCAAAGAAACCTGTATCAACATTGTAATAAAAGCCATTTAAAAGATCCTCTTTTTCAGCAACGAGACTATTTATATTCGGATCATTAAAATAAAATACCGTCTCATCAGTACTTCCTGCGGCAATGTTAAATCCACCACCATTATCTCCAACAACTAAATTTTGATTTGGTATACAGTGGCATCCACAATCTAGTAGGGCATTGGCAAGAGCAGCAGCTTTATTATTTATGATCATATGTGGATCACATCCACTAACGATCCGCGCAATTCTTTTATGTGTTGGACATGTTGCTTGGTCACCCAAACATGCAATCGCACGACCATCAATAAGGAAAGTGTTCTGGCCAGTAACAACCTTCCCACCACCTGTAGTCGCGCAGCCTACGGTAATATATGCATGCATTTATAATTTCCCCAAAAATAAAAAAGTCTGCAATGCAGAAAAATTCTTGTAATGATGAAATAATATGCTGATTTTTAATAAAATAAAGCACAAGAACAAAAGCCATACAATCTTTATGGGTTTTATTTGAGATATTTAAAATAATTTATCTAATCTTTGTTTTAGTTGGCTATTTTTTTATATTGATCAAAATTCAAAAATTACAGACACAAAAAAACCGCTCTATAAGCGGTTGATTTACCATCCGAAGATGTTTAAGTTGGTGCGCTCAGAGAGATTCGAACTCCCGACCCCTTAGTTCGTAGCCAAGTGCTCTATCCAGCTGAGCTATGAGCGCAATACTTATGTGCCTATAAAAGGCTTCGTTACTTTTCAAATACTTATTTAGTTGGTGCGCTCAGAGAGATTCGAACTCCCGACCCCTTAGTTCGTAGCCAAGTGCTCTATCCAGCTGAGCTATGAGCGCATCATAAGTATTCGTTGGCGGTGAGAGAGGGATTCGAACCCTCGATACAGTTGCCCGTATGCATCCTTAGCAGGGATGTGGTTTCAGCCACTCACCCATCTCACCGTAACGAGCCGCCATAATACAAATTAATCCTCGGTTCGGCAAGTCAAACATTCAAAAAAATCTCAGTTTTTTGCTCAATTAAATATTTTTTAAGCGATTTTCATATATTTGTAGATTTTTTATGCGATAAAATGGCCTTTTTTTATATTGAAAAGAAAATTTATAAAAAAACGCAGTAAAAAACACATTATTGCAATCAATTACGTGCAGTCTTTGTCGGCATGACTTATGCTAATAGCATATCTTTTACATGCGTCCAAAGGCACTATGAAAAATTGGGTAGATCCTGAAGCAAAAGCAGAAGCTGAGCGTTACGACAATCCTATTCCCAGCCGTACTCTTATTTTAGAGACGATAGAACAATTAAAAGCACCTCAGTCACATGCGGACTTAGTTGAAAAGTTTGAAATTGCTGATCAAAAAAGTATAGATGCTCTCAGCCATCGTTTAAGTGCGATGGTTCGTGATGGTCAGCTGATGAAAGATGGTTTTAAATTTGATTTGATGGCAGCGCAGCCGACCCATGATGCGACTGTTTATATCAATTCAAAAGGTTTAGGCGTAGCCAGTCTAGATGGCTCGCGCGATGAGATGCTCCTACCTGAACGTGAACTGCGTTTGGTCTTTCATGGCGATCGCATTAAAGTTCAACAGACTTCTGTGGATCGTAAAGGAAAAGCTTGGGGCTATATCACTGAAGTTGTGCAGCGTCGTGTCAAACAGTTGATTGGTAAATTGGAGATCTATGATGGTGAATATTTTATTCAACCTTCAAATCCAAATGCGCATCAACCGATTACCTTAGAAAAAGAACTCATCGAACATGCCAAAGCAAATGTTGGTGAGGCTTTACGTGTAGAAATTGATGATTATCCAACACGTGAAGAGCTGGCAACCGGTCATATTATCCAGTCTATGGCGGATAAAGCGGATACTGAAATTATCATTCCGCAAACCATTTTAGAATATGGCTTGCCTTATGAGTTTCCTGAAGAAGTCATCAAAGAAGCTGAAAGCTTTAAAGAGCCAAGTGCAGCAGATCGTAAAGGTCGTATAGATTTACGTGATTTACCATTGGTCACTATTGATGGTGAAGATGCTCGTGACTTTGATGATGCTGTCTATGCAGAAAAACGTCCGGGTGGTGGTTATCGTGTCGTAGTTGCGATTGCAGATGTCAGCCATTATGTGCGTCTTGGTAAGCCTCTTGATGATGAAGCGCAAGAGCGTGGTACTTCTGTATATTTCCCACATTTTGTTTTACCAATGTTGCCAGAAGCATTGTCTAACGGCTTGTGTTCACTCAATCCAAATGTAGATCGTCTATGTATGGTTTGTGATCTCAATCTCTCTCGTGCGGGTCGTGTCACAGGTTTTGAGTTCTACCCTTCTGTGATGCATTCAAAAGCACGTTTGACTTATACTCAAGTTGCGCAATATTTTGACGGCGATAGCCAAGCCGTTCCAGAAGATCGTGAAGTTCGTAAGTCGCTCAATACTTTATTTCAAATGTATCAAGTGCTCAAAGGTCTACGCGCACAGCGTCATGCGATGGAATTTGAAACCATCGAGACTTATATGACATTTGATGAACTCGGTGGTATTGATCAAATCCTACCTCGTTCACGTAATGAAGCACATAAACTCATTGAAGAATGTATGCTTCTCGCCAACGTTGCAGCAGCAGAATATTCTCTTAAAAATGAAATTCCGATGTTGTATCGTGTGCATGAACCACCTGAGTTTTCACGTATTCAAAAAGTTCGTGATTTTGTTAAATTGCTCGGATTGAAATTCCCAGAACAACCAACTCAAGCGGACTATCAAGCTGTTATTGAAGCAACTAAAGACCGTATTGATGCGCCAAGTATTCATGCTGTATTGCTTCGTTCCATGATGCAAGCGTTTTATGGTGCAAAAAATGCAGGGCACTTTGGTTTGGCTTATGATGCTTATACGCACTTTACTTCGCCAATTCGTCGTTATCCTGATTTGCTTTTACACCGTGCAATCAAAGCCCATTTAGCTCAAAAACCTTATCCGCTTTCTGGCGCAGCGCTTGATGATGCTGGTGAACATTTCTCACAAACCGAACGTCGTGCCGATGAAGCGTCTCGCTCAGTCACCTCTTGGTTGAAATGTCATTATATGCAGCAGCATTTGGGTGAAGAGTTTGTCGGGGTCATCAGTGCCGTAACCGAATTTGGTTTATTTGTCACATTAAAAGACTTGTATGTCGATGGCATGATCCATGTTAGCCAACTTGGCGATGACTTCTTTGTTTATGATCAAGCCAGCCAGAGTTTGGTTGGTCAAAATCGTGGACAAATTTTCGGCTTGGGTGATGAAGTTAAAATCAAAGTTGCAGGGGTTAACCTCGAAGAACGTAAAATTGATTTTGAACTTTTACAACAACTTAGCCACGCTGGTCGAGTAATTCGCAGTCGAGCTCCTCGTGTTGCCAAAGCAACGACCAAAGAAGAAGTGTTTGGTAAAGCCAAGGCTCCCGAGTCCAATCTAAGTACCGATGGTGAAAAGCCTGTTCGTAAGAAAAAATCAAAGAACAAGGCAAGTTCTTATGGCAAAAAACCAGCTAAAAACGCTGCTGTAAAAGCAGAGAGCAAAGCTAAAGATAAGCCTAAGAAAAAAGTGAAAAAGAAAAAATCCAATGCTAAAACTCGTACCGAGTAATGGATCTTTCACTAAAACAGTTTGATTAAATAAAAAGCTTCTTTCGAGAAGCTTTTTATTTGGCTGTAATCTTATACCCTTCCATCACAAAGCATGATGTAACACACAGTTTTTAGGACAAGCAGTCGTTATTCGAACCAACCAATCTAAAATACAAATATAGTTGTCCTTTTATTGCTCAATATGCAAACCAATAATTTATTTGAGTAATAGATTTGTTATGAATAGATAATTAATTGCTAATTTAAAATAAATTCTCTTGATTTTTAACATAAATGTCCACACATTGATCTTAATCTTAGAATTTTTGGCAGAATAGATATGACATTAGAAAAGGCAACTTTGCCAGTTCCTGCATTTGATCAAATCACCTTGCAGGATTTAAAAAAACAGATTGAAAATTGTATTTCTCAGGGGCAGTCTTTTTTAGATCAATTAACGCATGTTGCCGTTGAAGCAAAAGAACAATTACAAGTTTTAGAACAAGTGGATCATTTAGAAAATGATTTAAATGAAGCATGGGGTGTGCTTTCTCATTTAAATGCAGTGATGAACAATCCTGAAACACGTGAGCTTTATCAGTCTTTATTACCTGGGCTAAGTGAATACTACACCCAGCTCGGTCAGCACAAAGTTTTATTTGAAACTTATCAAAATATTGCTGATAGCCAAACTATGCAATCTTTGTCTGAAGCTCAGCAAAGTGCGATTCGTTTAGCATTACGTGATTTTAAACTTTCAGGTGTGGCACTTGAGGGTGAAGCTCAAAAACGTTATGCAGAAATTTCAGCTCGTTTATCTGAACTTTCATCTAACTTTTCCAATAATGTTTTAGATGCAACTCAAGCATTCAGCAAAAACTTAGATCAAGATCAATTGAAAGGTTTACCTGAAAGTGCTGTTGCATTATTAAAGCAACTGGGTGAGCAAAAAGGTTCTGATCAAGCTGTGGCAACCTTAGACATTCCATCTTATCTTGCCATTATGACCTATGCAGATGACCGTCAATTACGCGAAGATTTGCATAAAGCTTATACGACTCGCGCCTCAGATCAATCCGATCATCCAGAATTTGACAATACACCGATCATGGAAGAAATCCTTGCGCTGCGCCAAGAAATGGCAAATCTGCTCGGGTTCAGCAACTTCGCAGAATATTCTCTAGCAAGTAAAATGGCACCAGATGTTGCAACAGTCCACCAATTTTTAGTGGATTTGGCTGAACATGCACGCCAACCTGCTTTAAAGGAAATTGAAGATCTTAAAGCGATTGCAGCCAAAGATGAAATACAAGAAATCCGTCCATGGGACACCGCTTATTATTCAGAAAAATTGAAACAGCAACAATTCAATTTATCTCAAGAAAGCTTAAAACCTTACTTCCCTGCTCCTAAAATCATTCAAGGTTTGTTTGCCATTGTTAAGCGTTTATATGGCATTCAAGTGATCGAACGTCAGGCACCTGTATGGCATCCTGATGCACATTATTATGAAATCGAAGATCATGGTCAGGTGATTGGTGGTTTTTATTTTGATCTCTATGCAAGAAGTGGAAAACGTGGTGGTGCATGGATGAGCGGTTTCCGTTCGCGCATGCAAACCACATCTGGCTTGCAAAAACCCATCTGTTATATGGTCTGCAACTTCACACCACCTGTAGGTGATCAGCCTGCACTATTAACTCATGATGAATTGGTCACCATTTTCCATGAATTTGGTCATGGCCTACATCATATGTTAACTGAGGTAGATAATATTGCGGTGGCTGGAACGCACGGCGTTGCTTGGGATGCAGTAGAGTTACCAAGTCAGTTTATGGAATTTTGGACTTGGGACAAAGAAAGCTTAGATTGTTTGAGTGAGCATATCGAAACTCAAGCTGTTTTGCCAAATGAATTGCTAAAAGCATTACTTGATGCTCGTTTTTTCCAATCTGGGATGCATACCTTACGTCAAATTGAATTTGCTATGTTTGATTTAAATATTCATAAACAAACACCTGCATTGACGGCGACTCAAATTCAAGAGACTTTAAATGACATTCGCAGTCATTACTCAGTCTCTCCAACGACACCGAGCAACCGTTTCCAAAATAGTTTTAGCCATATTTTTGCAGGTGGTTATGCTGCTGGATATTATTCATATAAATGGGCAGAAGTTTTAGCAAGCGATGCTTTTGACCGTTTTGAAAATGAAGGTATCTTTAACAAAGAAACAGGACAAGCATTCCGTGATGCTATTCTTGCCGTTGGCGGAAAAGATACTGCTCTCGAAGCTTTTGTGCATTTCCGTGGTCGTGAACCAAAAATAGATGCTCTACTACGTCATCAAGGTTGGACGAACAATACTAAAAGTGCTTAAAATAGTGCTTGAATTTAATTAATCAGTGGTCAATCGAATGAATATCAAAAAGCGTTTCATCGCGGGTGTAAAATGTCCAAAATGTGAGGCGCTTGATCGGATCGTGATGTTGACCACTGGAGATGCGGAATGGATTGAATGCATCGAGTGTGGCTATTCTGAAAATCGTCCTACGCATGTCGAAGTACAACAAGAACCTGCAACACCTGATGAAATTGGGGTCATTCAATTTAAACCGCGTCCAAAATAAAACAGGATAAAAAATGACGCAGAGCAAGCCAAACCAATCTTATTTAATTTGGTGGATTCTTGGGGTTTTAAGTATTTTTACATTGGGGATAACTACATATTTTTACTGGACTGAGCCTGCTCAACAAAATGAGCAAGCCCAGCAAAGTCGTGCCCAAAAAACAACGCAAAAAAATCTCACGCATGAGCAAGCAACTATTGGAGCATCAAACGTAACAACTCAAGGTATGGATGCTTCATCCAATACAGCTCTAGTCGATGAGAAAATCATTGAACAAACTATTCCACAAAATGAAAGCTTAGCAAAAGATGAGCTTGCCAAACTCAAAGACATCCAAACTCAGCTCGATCAGCAAACGATGAGTTTAAATGCTCAGCACCAAGATGCAGACCAACTGATCAAGCTTAAACAAGAACAAATTAAATTACTCGAAGCCCAATTGGCTCAATCACAAAAACCCATATCCTAAGGATAAAGTTTTTCATAAGGATGAAGATTTTCATATTGTGAGATTTAAGTAATATTTTTTGTTAGTATAAAAATACTGAACTTAGATCTCACGATCATGCAATTATCTACTGGCAATCGTCCACTCATTCAAGCCATTTGTTGTCTGACCCTATCCGCTTTTTTATTTTCAATCATGGGGGTCTGCATCCGCTTTGCATCACAAAGTGTAGACAACTATAGCATTGTATTTTTTCGCAATTTTGTCGGTATTTTCATTTTTCTACCTTTGATTTTCAATAAAGGAACTGCTTTTTTTAAAACCGAAAAATTGTGGATGCATACTTGGCGTTCTGTGATCGGTTTAGCTGCAATGTATGGTTTTTTCTATGCAATCGCGCATTTAAAACTTTCCAATGCCGTGGTATTTACCTATTCATCGCCTATTTTTATTCCATTGATAGCGTGGTTATTTTTAAAAGAAAAAATTACAAAGTCCATGCTACTTGCCGCAGCTTTAGGTTTGCTCGGTGTGGTTTTTGTCGCTAAACCTGATGATGGTTTATTTAATATCATTTCACTGATTGGAATGAGTGCTAGCTTTTTGGCAGCGATGGCTTTTGTGACTGTCCGAGCATTGACCAATACTGAACCGCCTGAACGTATCGTATTTTATTTTTGTATGATCGGTAGTCTGATTTCTGCCATTCCTATGTTTTGGATGTGGCGACCTTATACATGGCATGAACTTGCCCTGTTGATTGGTGCAGGTTTATTGGCAAATATCAGCCAGATTTTTATGTCTTATGCATACAAGCTCGCACCCGCGGGACAAATCGGACCAATCAATTATATCGCTATCATTTTTGCAGGAACTTGGGGCTTTTTGTTTTGGGGTGAATTGCCTGATCACTATAGTCTGTTTGGTTTTGGATTTATTATCTTGGCAATCATTATCTGTAGCCCATGGATACAAAATAAATTGCGAAATTGATTTAGCTTTATTTTATAAGGCAAAATTTTTAAAGAACTGGATTATTTCAAAACTTAAAAAAAAACATCAAAAAAGCGCCCTAAGGCGCTTTCTTTGTACTTAAATTTTATTGATACCAACCAAACAATTTCAAGAAATATGGTGCGTAAGTCACGATCAATAATGATGGGAATAACACCATGATTGGAAGTAGCCAACGTTCATAACGATAATAGAACTTGGTATATTTGGCTTTTGCTTCTGCATCAGCGGCGGCGACTTCTTCATCCCCGACCGAGAGCCTCGTTAAGAGATGGTTCAATGCCACAGGTGGTGTTACATAACCAAATTCAAATGCAACCAACACAATCATCCAGAAATGGATCGGATGGATACCATTGTCAAATGCCACAGGTGCAATCGTACCAGCAACCAAAATTACCGCACCAAATGGATCGGTACACATTCCAATAATCGCAAGCAATAACGCCATAAATCCTAAGGTAATCAAAATACTACCAAGATGTGTCGGGATCATGGTCACAAGCTCTGAACGCTCAATCAGACCTGCCATACTTGCAGACAATGCCATCAAGATAATCAATGCACCGATATGTCCAACTGTTTCAGCAGTTGCAAAACGAATTGCCCCACCAAAACCACGACGGTTACTTTCATCATTTGCACTATGCTCACGCATAAATGCAGATTGTTTGGCATGTTCTTCTGCCAAAGCGCTCACTGGCTGTGGTTGAGTATTGATTTTATGTGCAAAGATCTTATCAAATAAAACATAAGCTAAAAGAATAAACGGCAACATCACAGGTGCTGTAAATTCATCCATTTTCGTATCAAGACCATAGCGATAAATTGCAATCACCGCAATTGTGATCAAGACATAAGGAATAACCGGAATCAAAGCTTTGATCATGCCTGGAACAGCAACTTTAGGCGAGTTGATACGGAATTTTTGATCCGCAAACATCAAAGACACACCCAAGAACACAAATGCTGTCAACCAGAATACATAGATACCGTGGTTGAATAATTCATCCGAAGTGACATGGCGGCTATCTAACATCGAAATCAAGATCACCAATAGACACGGACGAATCACTACACCAAGCGAACCAGACATAGCCGATACAGCTAAGGCATATTGACGACGTGCACCAGAGTTCCACACTTCTTTATAGATAATTGCACCCGCCGCGATAACGAAGATCCCTGAAGCCCCTGTATATGCTGTAGGAATCGCAGCTGCAATCAAAATCAACCAAGTTAATGTTTCAGGCGCAAGATTCCAAGGACGTAAAATGCCTAAGAATAAATCCATCACACGCGTTTGCGTTAACAACATACCTGCCCAGATAAACAGTGCCAATTTCAAGAAAATATCAGCAAATTCAGTCAACTGACCAAGATAGATCCCTTGACCCATTGGATAGTCCATCGCAAAGATAAACATCAAACCAGTCAAGATCGCCATATAGGCATAAAGTGGAACAGAGAGTAAGGCTAATCCTAAACTTCCACCCTCTTTTTTCGGTGCAGGTGGCTTGACCAAATGAGTCAAACTAATCAGGGTCAGTACTGCAAATAGAATCATCCATAGCCAGTACACTGCCAAAGTTTCAAAGGTTGAAGTTACCCCTGAATTGATTACCGATTCATATTGTTTATAAACAGAAAAGGTCAATAAAGCATTACCAAACACCATAAATCCGGAGTAAACCGAATAGTCTATTTTGGTGGTTGGAGGACGTAATCCGATATGATGCATTTTCACTGATGCTGTAATGGCTGAGAACACCACCATTAAAATCAGAATCAATACTTTATTATCTACACCAAATTTAAATACACCGAAGAATGTCGTTTCAAATGTTCGATAAGGTCGAATGGATGGATGATCATCCATATATTTGACCGCTTTATCATAGAAAACATATTTTTCTTCACACTGCTGCTGAGCCGCGAGTACAGATTGGCGTACATCAGATTCAGAAGCTTTACCAAAAATATCAGCAAACTCATCACCCGAATTTTGCTTCATCTGCTCTTGTACAAGCGCATCAATATTTGGATGACGGTCACATGTTGGCTTTGTGGGTTCAGCACGCAAGAATGAATACTGTATCCCACTCGGTGGATCACCGTATAAACGCTCACCAATACGCAATAATTGCCCATGGATCATTTCGCCCGTACCGATGACCAAAGTTAAAAGTAAGAGAATAAGAATGACGAATGTGGAAATCCACTCATTCCATATATAACTGATGAGACCCGATCCTGATCTCTTTTCTTCATTAACTTGCATGTCTGTTCCACTTTTTTTTATTCGCCATCACAAAATTAATGTATTTGTTTGTGCGATGTTATCCTTGATTATGAGAATTACTTCTCACAAGCATCCTTTTTATCCATGCTTAAATTTGCACCAATTCATGGGCAAATTTAATGACAAATTTCACATTTTTTAAGGTTTTTTATGTCAACCGTTCATCTTTAACTGCTTGTGTTTATAAAATAAATAGGAGACAGCAATGATACTTGCCCAAATCACACCCCATAAATGCGCCTGAACCAGCACAGGGCTACCAATCAATTTCGCAGTACCAAGTTGTCCGAATTTTTGTTCCCAAGCGATTTTAATCACTACCAGTACAATCACTAAAAGCGCAAACTTTCTTTCATTTTTTTGATCGAAATATATGATCGCTGCAAAAATATATAAACCGTGTAATACCCCTGAAAGTCCTGCATAGGCCTGTATTTCAGGATAAATAAAATAAAACGTTAAACTTAAAAGCGGCGCAATGATCATCAGCAGGCAAAAATAAGTTTTGTTTTTAATTTGCGGAAAAATATAAGGTAAACAAGCAAATGCCAGCATATTTAAAAGATAGTGTATCCACCCAACATGCACCCAATGACCTGTCCACAAACGCCAAGCTTCGAACCATATTTTTGATTTTAGATAAATAAAATCTGGCTGAAAAATCTGTAAAACTGCTGAAATAAAGGCACATACCACAATCAAAAAAAACTTAGACTGTATGATTGATTGTGGCATGCAATGTTTCTCATCTTTTTCGTGATGCCCTATTTAAAAATAAGGCACTTAGAAATAGTTTGGATTTTATAAATTATGGACTTGGTTCTTCAGTTGAAGCTTCTGGAGCAGCTTGTTCTGGGCTTGCGTCCGAAGGTACAGATGTATCAGATTTACCTTCATCGCCTGAGAATAGGTCAGCAATTTCACTGTTATCTTCTTTTGAATCCCAGAAATTGGTATATCCATCATCTGGCGCACGTTGCCCTGTATTTTCAGTCCAGTAACGATCCGCAATTTCTTGCATGATCTGCCCTGCCATACCATCAATCAATCTGAATTCTGGATTGACAGGTTTATCATCTGCACGCGATGCGCCGTAAGCTTGCAAGGCAGCTCGAATTTTATCATTATCACCACTTGCTTGAGCCGTCATAGCATTGAGGGCATAAGCTAAGCGCACACCTTTTTGATCAGCAATCTGCATAGATTGATTCAAAGTTTGATATGGATCTGGTTTACCGTCACCCGAACCAGGAAGCAAAGTCCAAATGGTTGCACGTGTTGCATTTGGTGCGCCCCAGAACTTGGTATTATCCAAACAAGCCATACCACGTTCTACAATCCCTGCAATATCTTTAGGAACGTTAACTTGACCACCCGAATTGATGTCATTGGTCATGGCTTGCAAACCACTCATCATGCCCAGTAAATACACCATTTGATCAAGATCTTTATGCATTTTTGGGCAAGAATCGCCCAGTTTAAATTTATATTTTGCCTGCCAACGCTCAGCAAATAATTGATATGCCGTATATTGACGTTCTGAAGCTAAAGCAGCCCAACGTTTTTGCTCTACACGTGCATCTTGCGCTTCAGAAATTTGATTATTTTTGGAAGCACGTAAATAACGTAATTCAGCGTCTACAGACTGACGCTCTGCACACATTCCAGAAGCTGAATAGAGCAATACCGCCATTTTAGTAGGATCAGCCCCCATATCTTTGGTTGCCATAATTGCTGGAGTCAAAGCAGTACCTGCATGGCACGCCATATCGACATCACCCATTTTTAAAATTGGCGGTACGATGTGTTTGTTACTAAATCCGATTGCAACATTTGCACCAGATTTAACGACATAAGAACAACCAGATAAAATTGAAGAAGCAACGAAAGCAGTCAAGGCGAGACGGCTTAACTTTTGGACTTTAGACATTATTCCTGTCCTCTAATAATTTTGTTTATATCCTTTTGACTTAAAATATCAGAAGCAATCACGCAATAAAAGAGTAATTGCTCTAATTTTATGATGTAAATGTGCCATATTTATTATTTTATTTAATTGACCATAGGAACTTTGTTCACTAATTTTAGGCAAAAAAAAGTAGCATTGCGACGGTTCGGCACATGCTACTTATCAAACGGAAAACTCTCAGGAGAGTTTATTGGTTTTAAGCTTACGCTGTTCAATGTTACGTTGTTCAAATCGTTCCCTCAGCACAGTTCCTAGTCTTCCTACACTAATCGCTAAAAAGATAGCGATGACCAAGAACCACCACGTATGAATTTCACCCATTTGGAAATCCCTCATTCGCTGTTGGTAAACCTAATTTAACTGGAGTTTAAAATTTGTACGGTATAAATTGTCTAACAATGCTGATATTTCAGTTTATTTAGTCCATTTGGTCTGACAAAAATAATAATTTGATTTTTTTAAAACCTATATGTTTGTTTTATAATATTTTTATAATTTTAAGATAATATACAGCTGTCTAACAATCACTGCAATTTAGCCCAAGTTTTTAAACTTTTCCACTGTAATGCGGACACTTGATCCTGCCAAACCAACAAAGGTCGCTGCTTTTTTTCACTAAAATAAATCAAAATATACAATTGATGATCGAGTATTTTTTCTATTTGAACACGAGCGGGTTGCTCTTGCTCTGCATATTTTAAAGTCCAATCTTGCTGATCCAGATGTTCAAAATGTTGAGCAAAAGGTAATTTCAAAAAAATAATATAAGCAATACTGGCGAATAACAGCGCACTTAAAAATAGCCAAATATTTAAAGTTTGATAACAACAGTAGCTGATCAATAGACCTAAAAAAAGCTGCAACGCAATCGACATTCGACTGCGTTTAAAATCAAAACTCAAATATTGAATTTGCTCAAATGACTTAGCCATGAACGTAATTTTTAAGTTTTAAAATAAAAGTTTTGATCTCAGGACGTGGTGGTTCTGTCACTTCCATAAACCAATCTAAAAGATCAGGATCTTCTTGGTCAACCAACTCTTTAAACAGTGCTTTTTCTGCAGCATCTGCTTGCAAATAATGTTGTTTTACATAGGGATCAAAATAAACATCAATTTCTTTTAAACCGCGACGTGCACGATAAACCACTTTACGTTCTTCTAGTGTCATTTCTTCAGACATGCTTTACCCCTTCGGCTGTGACGGACTTCGTTTAACTGATCCAAATGTATTTTCTAAAAATAGGCAAATTGACCAAACTGATCATTTAAATAAAATAAATGAGCATTCATCTCATTGTACCAAAATCGTGCATCTTTTAATTTTTAAAAAGCAATAATATTTTTTGGGAAACAATAAAAATGCAATCAGGTGCAATTCGTCCTTTAGCCAATATGCTACCACGTAATTTATACAATGAAGAACATGAAGCATTTCGTGACACAGTACGTAAATTTTATGAAAAGGAAGTCGTTCCTAATATTGAAAAATATGAAAAACAACAACATGTAGACCGTGACTTGTGGAATAAAGCAGGTGAAATGGGCTTACTTTGCACCACCATGCCTGAAGAATATGGTGGTTACGGTGTTGATCGTCGTTACAGTGCAATTTTAATCGAAGAACAAGCTTATGCTATGGACTCTTCAACAGGGTTTTCACTGCATTCTGACATTGTAGCCAACTATATCAATAACTTCGGCAATGAAGAACAAAAGAAAAAATGGCTTCCAAAGATGGCATCTGGTGAGGCTGTGACTGCAATTGCAATGACTGAACCCGGTACTG
This sequence comes from Acinetobacter gerneri DSM 14967 = CIP 107464 = MTCC 9824, assembly GCF_000368565.1. Lineage (GTDB taxonomy): Bacteria > Pseudomonadota > Gammaproteobacteria > Pseudomonadales > Moraxellaceae > Acinetobacter > Acinetobacter gerneri. Next base: position 46,544 of record NZ_KB849549.1, read on the forward strand.
GATCTGATTTGCAAGGTGTACGTACCTCTGCTGTATTAGATGGTGATGAATACGTTATCAATGGCTCAAAAATCTTTATTACTAATGGTTATCTGTGCGATATGGCCATCGTGGTATGTAAAACAGGCAATAGTGATAAAGGCTCTGCCAATCTATCTTTGCTGATCGTAGAAGCTGATCGTGCTGGATTTACCAAAGGTAAGCCACTCAATAAAATTGGGATGAAAGGACAAGATACTTGCGAATTATTTTTTGATAATGTCCGTGTCCCTAAAGAAAATCTACTGGGTATGGAAGGTATGGGCTTTATCATGCTCATGAAAGAATTGGCGTGGGAGCGTATGCTGGTTGCGATCATCTGCCAAGCAGGTGCAGAAGCCGCTTTTGCACATACAGTCCAATACACCAAAGATCGTAAAGCTTTCGGCAAGCCAATTGGTGCATTCCAAAACTCACGTTTTAAACTTGCTGAATTGCGTACTGAAATTGATTTCTGCCGTGCTTATCTTGATCGCTGTATGGAACTACAACTTGAAGAGAAATTAGGCATCGATGCTGCTGCAGCCGCAAAATACAAAATTTCTGATATGTTCTCAAAAGTGGTAGATGACTGCTTACAATTGCATGGCGGTTATGGCTATATGCTCGAATATCCGATCGCACGTGCCTATATCGACAACCGCGCAAATCGTATTTATGCAGGAACCAATGAGATTATGAAAGAATTGATTTCACGTTCTCTATAATTTCTTAAAGAAAATACATTTATCTCAAGCCCCTCTCCGACTAGGAAAGGGGCTTTTTATTATAGGGTGTGTTGACATTTGCAGTATGGAACTTAACCTACAATGGTAACCAAATAAATATACAAGCAAGAGCGACAGCACTTTGATAATTACGCTTTAGCTTGTCATATCGAGTTGAAATTCCTCTAAATTGTTTTAACCTACAGAATGAATTCTCAACTAAGTGCCTGATTTTATAGATATGCCAATCCATATGATCATTGTTAGACTTAGTGTTTGATTTTCTAGGAATATTTGACTTAGTTTTTGTTTGCTCAATTTGAGTCCTGAAGTTGTCTGAGTCATAACCTTTATCAGCACATAATATTTCTGATTCAGTTAAATCTAATTTTGATACCAGATCAGGGGCTATCTTAATATCATGGGAAGTTCCATCTGAAATAATAAACTCAATGGGATTACCATTAGAATCAACTGCTAAATGTATTTTTGAACTATTACCACCGATACTTTTGGAAATATCTTGATTATTAATACCTGAAGAATGCTGGTGTGCCCGTACGTGGCTACCATCAATAAATATCCATTCTTTATCAGCATGTTTACTAAATAATTTAAAAATATTCATAAACTTATCATTTTTAGACCAACGATTGTATTTCTTAAAGATAGAGTTTGGCTTACCAAATTCTTGAGGTAAATCTCTCCAAGGACAACCTGTTCTGATACGAAATAGAATAGCTTCGATAAAATTTCTTAAATTTAGTTTGAGATAAATATTAAAGTGACGGAAAATAGAAAGTAACTTAGACCAGTGTTGATCATTCAGCATTGTACGAGGCATAGCGGGGGTAAAATTGGGTTTGGCGATTTAATTTTACTATCTCGCTATTTTTTTAGGCAACAAATGTCAACAGACCCTAATTTAAAAATATTTAATCACACAGAATGTCTCATTTCCATTTGGCGAAAATCGGTGAGCAGAAAGTTAGAATGAAATATCTTATTCCTCTTCTATAAAACCATCAGCCAATATCACTCAGAAATTCTTTCACGACTTCCAAAACTTCTGCCTGTTTTTCAATATGAGGAAAATGCCCACAGTCTTTTAAAATATACAATTCATTTTCACCCTGACTCAGATCGACAAAACGTCGAGGCTGTTCAAGCGTTGCATATTCATCATTTTCACCATGAATCGCCAAAACTGGGCAAGTGATCTGCACCAGATACTCATCCAAATTCCAATTTGCAAAAGCATCAGATAACCATGTCTCAGTCCATGCATCTAGCACCCATTGCGTTTTGTCAGCATGATATTTGGCTAAACGACTCAATAATTTTTCATTTTTAAAGTTTTCTTTGGCGACCCGAATTCCGTCTAAAGTTACTTGCTCTACTTTGGATTGTGCGGATTCACTAATCAATGCTTGGCATTGTTCTGGATAAAGTACTGCACAGATACTGGCCATTCCGCCACCAACACTATGCCCCATCACCACAAATTGATTGATCGCATATTTTTTTAAAATATCAGGCAATATCGACCTAGCTTCATCCTCAACAAAGCTATATTGCAAAGGATGCTCAAGCCGACTGGACTGACCGAAACCCAAACGATCATAAGCAATAACATCACGCCCTGTGAGTAGTGCTAGTTTTTCTGGAAAATCACGCCAAAGTGCCACACTGCCTAAAGATTCATGAAATAAAATAATCGGGGCAAGAGCTACAGAAGATCTATTTTCAGATACTTTCCAAATTTTGATAAAAATTTCGCCCTGAGCCACACCGATCTTATCTTCTATGATTTCAAGCTTATCCAAAGCAAATACTCCTTTATTTTATTTATTATTAACATATTTTTGCAGCAAAAAAGTTGAACCTATAAGTTCTAAAAACAAAAAAGGAGCCGAAGCTCCTTTATTTCATTTTATCTTAGACTGCTATTTTCTGTGCTTTAAGCTAAAACAGAGCTTGCAACTTAAGATACTAATTTAGGCTTTTGTTGAGATTGGCTTGAGCGTTTATGGAATTTGAGTACGCTGTCTTCAAATTTCGCTTGTTTAAGTTCTTTACGATCAGCCAAATAGTTGTTGGTGACTTTCCAAGGTGCATGTTTACCTTGTTTAGGCATCACATCCGCAGCACGAGCGATATATCCTGAACTTAGACTACCCATTACGGTATCTTCCATCAATTCAGTTTGATCGCCAACTGCAATCACTTCGTCATAGCCTTTTTTGTCCATATAAGTCAGCAGGCGACAAATATAATCAGCAGCAATATCAACTTTCAATGTCCAAGAGGCATTGATATAACCAATGATCATTGCCATATTAGGAACATCACTCACCATCACACCCTTATAAAGCATGTGCTGAGAAGTATTCATTGGCTGATTGTCTATCGTCGCTTTGATACCACCTAAAATTTGGATTTCAAGACCTGTTGCAGAGACAATAATGTCTGCATCTAAGTGTTTACCTGATTTTAACTGAATACCAGTTTCAGTAATTTTTTCGATCTGATCAGTTTCAACGCTCGCTTTACCTGAACGCAAAATTTTAAATAAATCACCATCTGGCACAACGCACAAACGCTGATCCCAAGGATTATATGATGGAGTAAAGTGTTTCATATCCACTTTGCCCTTCAATTGCATTTCGATTGATTTCAATAAAAACTTACGTAATAACTTGGGTTGTTTCTGTGCAATCGCATAAATACCACGCTGCATCCCGATGTTACGGGCACGAGTCAGTTTATAAGCAACATCTTCAGGTAAAACCTTACGCATCTTGTCATAGACAAAATCAATCGAAGGAATAGATGCGATATACGTTGGCGAGCGTTGCAACATTGTCACATGTTCAGCACCACCTTTTGCCATTGCTGGAACTAAGGTAATTGCTGTTGCACCACTACCGATAATAACGACTTTTTTACCTTTATAATCTAGATTTTCAGGCCAGAATTGTGGATTAACAAATTCACCTTTAAATGCTTCTTTATTTGGAAAATCAGGCTGATAGCCTTGATCGTAATTATAATAACCTGTGCAACCTACAACAAAATTTGCAGTCCAAGTCGATTTTTTCTGCTGTGCATCTTCAACCACAACTGACCAAAGTTTGCTATTTGAATCATAATTGGCAGTAAGAACACGATGTCCGAAGTTGATTTTGTCTTTAATTTTGTATTCATCAACCACTTCTGCAAGGTAGCCCTTAATTGCTGGACCAGCTGCAAGGACATTTGATTGTTGCCATGGTTTAAAATTGAAACCAAAAGTAGACATGTCTGAATCTGAACGAATACCTGGATATTTAAATAAATCCCAAGTACCACCAAAGCTTTCACGACGCTCTAAAATTTGATATTTGCGGTTTGGGCAGTTACGTGTAAGGTGAGCTGCAACACCGATGCCTGAGATACCAGCACCAACAATTAATACATCAACATGCTTGTCCATTTTCTTTTTATTACCTTTAACGAGTACATTTTTATTTAATCACAAATTTGACAATACACAATGTCAAGTTTAAATATTTTTCGTATTTTTTATGTCAATTCGGGACATCATCACAAAATTGTCAAACAATCATTCTCCCAATGACAAATTTTAGACAATAAAAAAGGTCGGTATAAAACCGACCTTTTCATAATTTAAAAAGCGTGAGCTTTAGAAATTATTCAGCTGAAGATTTAACTTCACGATCTACTAGCTCTACATAAGCCATCGGTGCAGCATCACCTGCACGGAAACCAGCTTTAAGAACACGTAGATAGCCGCCGTTACGTTCTTTATAACGAGGGCCAAGAACTGTAAATAATTTACCTACAGTTGCTGCTGAACGAGTACGAGCAAACGCCAAACGACGGTTTGCTACAGTATCGTTTTTAGCTAAAGTGATTAAAGGCTCAGCAACACGACGTAATTCTTTAGCTTTAGGAACAGTAGTTTTAATTAACTCATGTTCGAACAAAGAATTAGCCAAGTTTTGGAACATCGCTTTACGATGGCTGCTTGTACGGCCTAATTTCACACCACTATTACGATGACGCATGGTGATAGTCCTACTTAATTAACGGCTACGATAGGCGAAACGGTCATCCATACGGAGACTAGCTGGTGGCCAGTTCTCTAAACGCATGCCGAGTTGTAAGCCTTTCGAAGCTAGAACATCTTTGATCTCTGTCAACGATTTTTTACCTAAGTTAGGAGTTTTTAACAACTCAACTTCAGTACGTTGAACGAGATCACCAATGTAGTAAATATTTTCTGCTTTCAAACAGTTAGCAGAACGAACAGTAAGCTCTAGATCATCTACTGGACGAAGCAAGATTGGGTCAACTTCTTCACGAGGTTCTTGAGCAACTGGAGCTTGATCTTTCTGAAGATCTACAAAAATTGCAATTTGTTGTTGCAAAATTGTAGCCGCTTTGCGGATCGCTTCTTCTGGATCTACAGTACCATTTGTTTCAAGATCAATGATCAGCTTATCAAGGTCAGTACGTTGTTCTACACGAGCATTTTCAACTGTGTAAGACACGCGCTTAATTGGGCTATAAGAAGCATCTAATTGCAAACGACCTACAGGACGTGTTTCGCCTTCAGGGAAACGAGAATCAGATGTTTCATAACCACGACCTTGAGAAACTTTCAGGCGCATTTTTAAATTGCCTGATGCACTCAAAGTGCCGATCAAGTGTTCAGGGTTAACCACTTCAACATTATGAGGTAAACGAAGGTCAGCGGCAGTTACATCGCCAGGACCTTGTTTTTCTAATGTTAAATATGCTTCATTTTGATCGAACAGCTTAATAGACAATCCTTTTAGGTTCAGCAAGAGCTCGACGATGTCCTGCTGCAAGCCTTCTAAAGTACTGTACTCGTGCTCGACACCTTCTATTTCAACTTCTACCACAGCTGCGCCAGGTAAAGAAGACAATAGGATGCGACGTAAAGCATTACCTAGAGTATGGCCAAAACCACGTTCTAAAGGTTCCAGAATCACTTTTGCCGAGGTCCCGCTTGCCGCTTCGACCTTGATCGCTTGCGGAGTTAGAAACTCGTTTGCAGTACGCGTCATTATTGCTACCTCAAGGATTATTTAGAATACAATTCTACAATCAAGCTTTCGTTGATTTCAGCAGGTAAATCAGAACGATCAGGTGCAGCTTTGAAGGTACCTTCTAATTTTGAATGATCAACTTCCATCCAAGCAGGGATACCACGTTGCGCAGCTAATTCAATTGCGTTTTTAATACGTAATTGTTGTTTAGCACCTTCGTGAACTGCAATTACATCACCAGATTTAACTTGAATAGACGCGATGTTTACACGACGGCCATTCAAAGTAATGCTACGGTGACTTACAAGCTGACGAGCTTCTGCACGTGTAGAACCAAAACCCATGCGATAAACGACGTTATCTAGGCGGCTTTCAAGCAATTTCAACAAGTTTTCACCTGTTGCACCTTTAACACGAGCTGCTTCTTTATAGTAATTACTAAATTGACGCTCTAACACACCGTACATACGACGTACTTTTTGTTTTTCACGTAATTGTAGTGAATACTCAGATTGCTTACCGCGAGCTTGGCCATGTTGACCAGGCGCTTTAGCATGTTTTTTAGTTTTGACGTCAAACGGTTTAACGCCAGATTTTAACTGCAGGTCTGTCCCTTCGCGGCGAGAGAGTTTGCATTTTGGACCAATATAACGAGCCATGAATGTTTCTCCTTACACGCGACGTTTTTTAGGTGGACGGCAACCGTTGTGAGGAATTGGTGTCACATCGGTAATGCTGTTAATCTTATAACCCACTGCACCTAATGCACGTACCGCAGATTCACGACCAGGACCAGGACCTTTTACAAGGACGTCCAAGTTTTTCAAACCGTAATCCAAAGCTGCTTTACCAGCAACTTCAGCAGCTACCTGAGCAGCAAACGGAGTTGATTTACGTGATCCACGGAAGCCTTGTCCACCTGAAGTGGCCCAAGCCAATGCATTACCTTGACGATCGGTAATAGTGACAATGGTGTTATTAAAAGACGCGTGAATGTGTGCAACACCTTCAGAGACGGTACGAGTGACCTTCTTGCGTGCGCGAGTATCTTTTGCCATCTTTTAGCTTCCAGAAATCTTACTTTTTAATCGGTTTGCGCGGACCTTTACGGGTACGTGCGTTAGTTTTTGTGCGTTGTCCGCGGACAGGCAAGCTACGACGATGACGAAGACCGCGGTAGCAGCCCAAATCCATTAAACGTTTAATGTTCATGGAAATTTCGCGACGTAAGTCACCTTCGGTCGGAACCTTAGCAACTTCTGCACGAATCGCATCAAGCTGAGCATCATCCAATTCACGGATCTTAGTAGTGGTTTGAATACCAGCAGCAGCTAAGATGTTCTTAGCAGTGTGGCGACCAATACCAAAGATGTACGTGAGGGAGATAACAGCATGCTTGTTATCCGGAATGTTTACACCGGCAATACGAGCCATTCACTTTTCTCCAAAAAGGCAGTAGAGATAATCAACCGCCCCACAAAAATCTTGAGGGGCGGATATTAACCTAATTTGCCTACTGAAATCAACAGGTCTTAATTAAATTAACCTTGACGCTGCTTATGACGAGGTTCTGCGCTGCAAATTACGCGAATAACCCCATTACGACGGATAACTTTACAGCTACCACAAATTTTCTTTACAGAAGCTTGTACTTTCATGATGAAACCTCTAAGTGCGCTTATCCCTTCGGATGAGCAGACGATTTTCTCATTAACGATTGATTGTCATATTGGTGAGATGTGAGATGAGCTTGAAGCTGAGCCATAAAGTCCATCACAACAACAACTACGATCAGTAATGAAGTACCACCCAAATGGAATGGAATACCGAAAGAGCTTTGCAAAATCATTGGCATTAAACAAATGACAGTGATATAGATTGCACCAATAAACGTCAAACGATTAAGGATATGATCTAAATAACGAGCAGTTTGCTCACCTGGGCGAATACCAGGTACATATGCTCCACTACGCTTAAGATTCTCTGAAACCTCTTTAGGGCTAAATACAAGCGCCGTATAGAAGTAACAGAAGAATATGATCAAGGCAGCAAACAGCACTAAATACAAAGGTTGTCCAGGCGATAAAACTAAAGCCAAATCTTGTAGCGTACGTTTCACAATTCCTGCATTAGGATCAGCACTACCTAACCATTGACCTAAACTTGCAGGGAACAACAATAACGAACTAGCGAAAATTGCTGGGATAACCCCTGCCATGTTAATTTTCAATGGCAAATGTGTTTGCTGTGCAGTAAAAATGCGACGACCTTGCTGCTTTTGAGCATAGTTTACAGGAATGCGTCGCTGAGCTTTCTCAATGAACACAATCGCTGCAAGCACTGCAAGTGACAACAAACCAAACACAGCCAAGCCAATAAGACTTGTTTGACCTTGCTCAACGGATGAGAAAGATTGAATGACTGTATTCGGTAAAGCGGCAACAATACCCGCGAAAATGATCATGGAGATACCATTACCAACACCACGTTCGGTAATTTGTTCACCTAACCACATCAAGAACATTGTTCCTGCAACCAAAGAGGTTACAGCTGGAATGTAAAAAGCAAGTCCTGAAGACAAGGTAATACCTTGACTAATGAGACCCGCACACATACCAACGCCCTGCACAAGAGCGAGACCTAAGGTCCCGTATCGAGTGTATTGATTGATCTTGCGCTTGCCCTGCTCGCCTTCTTTCTTTAATGCTTCTAACGAAGGAACCACCGTAGTTAATAACTGCACGATAATCGAAGCAGAAATGTACGGCATGATCCCTAACGCAAGAATTGACATACGTTGTAATGCTCCGCCAGAGAACATATTAAATAAGCCTAAGAAAGTACCTTCATTAGCCTTAAAAAATCGCTCTAGCGCAACATTATCAATACCTGGCAGAGGAATATGCGATCCTAGTCGAAAGACCACCAACGCACCGATTAAGAATAATAAGCGGTTGATAATTTCACGATATTTCACATGAAACGGTTGCCCTTTCATCATGTTGACATGACCTGAAGAACTAGGAGACATAGACACTCGCGATTACTCCTCGACTTTACCGCCAGCAGCTTCAACAGCAGCTTTAGCGCCTTTAGTCAATGCAACACCTTGAACAGTGAATGCACGAGTGATTTCACCAGAAAGCACGATACGAGCACGTAACATATCTTTACGTACAACATTCGCAGCTTTTAAAGTTTCTAGGCTAACGATATCGCCTTCAACTTTAGCAAGTTCTGACAAACGTACTTCAGCAGTTTTCAAAGCCAATTGGCTAGTGAAACCGAATTTAGGCAAACGACGGTAAAGCGCAGTTTGACCACCTTCAAAGCCTGGACGAACGCCACCACTTTTACGTGATTTTTGACCCTTGACACCACGGCCACCGGTTTTACCAACGCCAGAACCGATACCACGGCCTAGACGACGGTTTTCACGTTTTGCACCTTCAGCAGGTGCAAGCTCATTTAAACGCAGAGTCATGGCTTATTCCTCTACACTAACCATATAGTAGACTTTGTTGATCATACCACGGTTAGAAGGCGTATCTTGCACTTCTACAGTATGACCAATACGACGCAGACCTAAACCTTGTAGGCAAAGTTTGTGATTTTTCAAACGATGCGCTGCAGATTTAGTCTGGGTAACTTTAATCGTTTTCATGATTGATTACCCTAAAATTTGTTCTACTGAAAGACCACGTTTCGCAGCAACTTTCTCTGGAGAAGTCATATCACGCAAACCGTTAAAAGTCGCGTTTACAACGTTAGCAGCGTTTGTAGAACCATAACATTTAGTCAATACGTTACGAACACCAGCAGCTTCAAGAACCGCACGCATAGAACCACCAGCGATTACGCCAGTACCTTCAGATGCAGGTTGCATGTAAACGCGGCTAGCGCCATGACGAGCATTGATTGGGTGCTGTAAAGTACCGTCAACAAGATCAACAGTGATCATGTTACGACGTGCAGCTTCAAGTGCTTTAGAAATAGCAGCTGGAACTTCACGAGCTTTACCGCGACCAAAACCTACGCGACCATTACCATCACCAACAACAGTCAATGCTGTGAAAGAGAAGATACGACCACCCTTAACAACTTTGGCTACACGATCAACGGCAACCAGCTTTTCTACAAGACCTTCGTTTTGTTCAACTTTAGCCATGATTAGAACTCCAAGCCGTTTTCACGAGCAGCATCAGCCAAGGCTTTGATACGACCATGATATTTAAAACCAGAACGGTCAAATGCAACTTTAGTTACGCCAGCTGCTTTCGCACGTTCTGCGATTAAAGCACCTACTTTAGTAGCAGCATCAACGTTACCAGTTGAACCACTACGCAAAGATGCATCCAAAGTAGAAGCTTGCGCTAATACTTTGCCACCATCTGCTGAGATAACTTGAGCATAGATGTGACGCGGAGTGCGGTTTACACACAAGCGAGTCGCACCCAATGCACGGATGTGCAAGCGTGTGCTTTTCGCACGACGCAAACGGGATTGTTTCTTTTCGTTCATAAGAACCTCGCGCCTTATTTCTTCTTAGCTTCTTTACGAAGAACAACTTCATCCGAATAACGAACACCTTTACCTTTATATGGTTCTGGAGCACGATATCCACGGATTTCTGCAGCAACCTGACCTAACATTTGTTTGTTAGCTGACTTGAGAATAATCTCAGTCGCAGTCGGAGTTTCAGCAGTTACGCCTTCTGGAAGTGAGTAATCGATTGGGTGAGAATAACCAAGGTTAAGGTTAATAACATTACCTTTAACCGCAGCTTTATAACCTACACCGATAAGTTGCAACTTACGTTCGAAGCCTTCGTTAACACCTTTAACAAGGTTATTAATAACAGCGCGAGCAGTACCAGCTTGCATCCAAGAATCTTTAGATTCTTTTACAGGAGCAATATGAAGTTTACCTTCTTCCTGTTTTAGCTCGACCAGCGCATGCAGGTTGAAAGACAACGTACCTTTGCTGCCTTTCACTTCGACCTGCCGGCCGTTCTGAGTAACTGTTACACCGTTAGGTACAGTTACTGGGGCTTTAGCCACACGAGACATGAGGAATCACCTATTAAGAAACAAAAGCAATAACTTCACCACCAACGCCTGCAGCACGTGCAGCGCGATCAGTCATGATGCCTTTGCTTGTAGAAACAATTGCAATACCCAAACCTTGCTTAACGCTAGGAATACTATCTTTACCGCGATACTGACGTAGACCAGGACGGCTTACGCGTTTCACAGTTTCGATAACTGGTTTGCCTTCAAAATATTTTAAAGTAATAGTCAAAGTAGCTTTGCCTTCAAGATCAGCAACTTCTACATTTGAAATATAACCTTCTTGTTGAAGTACGTTTGCAATCGCAACTTTCAACTTAGAATTTGGCATAGAAACAGTTTGTTTTTTTGCCATTTGTGCGTTACGAACACGTGTTAGCATGTCGGCAACGGTATCTTGCATACTCATTTAGTCGCTCCTTACCAGCTTGCCTTAACAACGCCAGGTACATCACCTTGCATTACTGTGTCACGTAATTTGTTACGGCTTAAACCGAACTTACGGAAGTAACCATGAGGACGTCCAGTTAAACCACAACGGTTACGTAGACGAACTGGTGATGCATTACGAGGCAACGCTTGTAATTTTAAAGTCGCTTCAAAACGCTCTTCATCACTTGCATTTACGTTTGCAATAGTTGCTTTTAATTCAGCACGTTTTGCAGCGTATTTTGCAACTGTTTTTTCGCGTTTTAATTCGCGATTAATCATACCTTTCTTAGCCATATCGACCTCTTATTTGAACGGGAAGCCGAATGCACGCATAAGCGCACGGCCTTCGTCATCGGTGCGAGCAGTCGTAGTAATGGTAATATCCATACCACGAATACGATCAATCTTATCAAAATCGATTTCAGGGAAAACGATTTGTTCTTTAAGACCCATAGAGTAGTTACCGCGACCGTCAAATGATTTCGCTGAGAAACCACGGAAGTCACGGATACGAGGGATCGCGATTGAGATCAAACGGTCTAAGAATTCGTACATACGTTCGCCACGTAAAGTAACTTTACAACCGATTGGCCAACCATCACGGATTTTGAAGCCCGCGATTGATTTACGTGCAAGAGTAAGCACTGGTTTTTGACCAGCGATTGCTTGCATGTCAGAAAGTGCGCCATCTAATAATTTCTTATCAGCTGAAGCTGCACCAACACCCATGTTAAGAGTGATTTTAGTAATGCGAGGAATTTCCATCACATTCGCTACGCCAAGTTCTTCTTTTAACTTAGCTTTAAGTTCGTCGTTGTAACGCGCTTTAAGTCTGGCCATTGCCTTGTCAACCTATTACTTCGCTGCCGCCACTGATTCACCATTTGATTTGAAAACGCGAGTTTTCGCGCCATCAATCACTTGGTAACCAACACGGTCAGCCTTTTGGGTTGTAGCATTAAAAATTGCCACGTTTGAAATATGAAGCGAAGCTTCTTGAGTTACGATACCGCCTTCAGCGCCAGTAACACGATTCGGCTTTTGATGCTTCTTCACTAAGTTAAGACCTTCAACCTTAACTTGATCATGAGAAACAGACAAAACAGTACCCTGTTTGCCTTTTTCTTTTCCTGCGATCACAATTACTTGATCGCCTTTTTGAATCTTAGCCATGATTGCCTCTATTATAGAACTTCAGGAGCCAATGAAATAATTTTCATGAACTGTTCTGTACGAAGTTCACGAGTCACTGGTCCGAAAATACGAGTGGCAATCGGAGCTTTGTTATTGTTCAAAATAACAGCTGCATTATCATCAAAACGGATCACAGAACCGTCTGGACGACGAATACCAAATTTAGTACGAACAACAACCGCATTCATAACGTCGCCTTTTTTAACACGGCCACGTGGGATTGCTTCTTTTACAGTAACTTTAATAATGTCGCCAACAGTAGCATAACGACGATGTGAACCACCAAGTACTTTAATACATTGTACGCGGCGAGCACCACTGTTGTCTGCTACGTCGAGCATACTTTCGGTTTGAATCATTGCCCTACTCCAAAACCGAGCATCACCGGTCACAATTTCGAAAGGCTCAAAGAGTACTCGAAATTGACCGATGATGCAACTAGAACGTCTAATTACTCAGCAGCAGCTTCAACAACTTCAACTAAAGTCCAAGCTTTAGTTTTAGAGATTGGGCGGCTTTCTTTAATGGTTACAACATCGCCTAATTTAGCTGTGTTGTTCTCATCATGAGCGTGTAATTTAGTTGAACGGCGGATTGATTTGCCATACAACGGGTGTTGAACTCGGCGTTCAATAAGCACAACAATAGACTTGTCCATTTTGTCGCTTACTACTTTGCCAGTTAACGTGCGGACTGTTTTTTCACTCATTGTCCGTTCCCCTGTTTTTCGGTAAGGAGGGTCTTGATACGAGCAATAGTCTTACGAGCAACTTGCACTTCGTGCGATTTACCCAATTGACCAGTTGCCTTAGCCATACGAAGACGGAATTGGTTAAGCTGTTGCTCTTCAAGCAAAGCTTGCAACTCTTCTACCGATTTTTCACGTAGATCTTTAGTTTTCATTACATTACCGTCCGAGTCACGATAGCGGTTTTAAACGGAAGTTTAGCAGCCGCAAGCGCAAACGCTTCGCGTGCCAATTCTTCGCTTACACCGTCCATTTCGTACAAGATCTTACCTGGTTTGATTTGGCAAACCCAGTATTCCACAGAACCTTTACCTTTACCCATACGAACTTCTAATGGTTTTTCAGTAATTGGCTTATCTGGGAAAACACGGATAAAGATCTTACCACCACGCTTAACACGACGGCTGATTGTACGACGCGCTGCTTCAATTTGACGAGCTGTCATTTGACCACGCTCAACAGATTTAAGAGCAATAGTACCAAAAGATACTGTGCTACCACGATGCGCTAGACCAGTGTTACGGCCTTTCTGTACTTTACGGAATTTAGTACGTTTAGGTTGCAACATGGATTATTCTCCTTTATCAGCAGAACGATCATTGCGACGACCACGACGCTCTTGACCTTCACCACGACCGCGACCACGTTTAGCTGGACGTTCTTCAGCAGGAGCAGGGTTCATGACTTGTTTCATGCCACCTAAGATCTCACCACGGAAAATCCAAACTTTAACGCCAATCGTACCGTAAGTAGTTTCAGCACGCATTGTTGCATAATCGATGTCAGCACGAAGAGTATGCAAAGGTACACGACCTTCACGATACCATTCAGTACGTGCGATTTCTGCACCACCTAAACGGCCTGAAACTTCAACTTTGATACCTTTAGCACCAGCACGCATAGTGTTTTGTACCGCACGCTTCATAGCACGACGGAACATTACACGTTTTTCTAATTGAGAAGCGATAGCTTCAGCAACTAAACGAGCGTCTAAGTCTGGGCGATCGATTTCGTTGATGCTTACTTGCGCAGGAACACCCATGATGTTGGTAAGTTCGCGCTGTAATTTTTCAATGTCTTCGCCTTTTTTACCGATAACGATACCTGGACGAGCAGTGCTAATCGTAATTTTAGCAGCACCTGTAGGACGTTCGATAAGAATGTTGCTTACCATTGCGTTCTTAAGTTTTTTGATCAAAAACTCACGAACTTGCAAATCTTTAAGCAAATATTCAGCGTATTGTTTCGGATTCGCATACCAGTTAGCGTTATGACGTTTCACAACACCTAGGCGGATACCGATTGGATGAACCTTCTGACCCATATCAAACCCCTACCTTAACGGTGATGTGACAAGTACGCTTAGTGATACGATCTGCACGGCCTTTAGCACGTGGCATAATACGTTTAAGGCTCATGCCTTCATCAACGTAGATCGTAGCAACTTTAAGATCGTCAACATCTAAACTGTTATTATGTTCAGCGTTTGCGATAGCAGATTCCAAAGCTTTTTTAACTAAAACTGCAGCTTTTTTGTTGCTGAAGTTTAAGATATTAAGCGCGTGAGCAACTGATTTGCCACGGATTAAATCTGCAACCAAACGTGCCTTTTGTGCCGAGATAGCGGCACCGCGTAATTTTGCAGTTACTTCCATCATAGCACCTATTAACGTTTAGATTTCTTGTCAACACCGTGACCACGATAGGTACGAGTTGGCGCGAATTCACCGAGTTTATGACCAACCATATGTTCAGATACGATTACTGGAACATGGTTACGACCATTATGAACAGAAATTGTTAGACCAACAAAATCTGGGAGTATCATCGAACGACGCGACCAAGTTTTGATCGGCTTGCGAGAGTTACTTGCAACAGCCGCTTCAACCTTAGCGAACAAGTGCGCATCGACGAATGGGCCTTTTTTCAGAGAACGAGGCATTGTCAGATTCCTTTACTTGTTACTTAACGCGACGGTCGCGAATAATCATCTTAGTCGTACGCTTGTTGGTACGTGTCTTGTACCCTTTAGCTTTTTGACCCCATGGGCTCACAGGTTGAATACCCTTGTTACGCCCTTCACCACCACCATGTGGGTGATCAACCGGGTTCATCGCCATACCACGAACGGTAGGACGAACACCACGCCAGCGTGAAGCACCAGCTTTACCTAGTGAACGAAGGTTGCTTTCTTGGTTAGAAACTTCACCAATAACAGCACGGCATTCAACGTGAATCTTACGCATTTCACCAGAACGTAAACGAACGATAGCGTAAGAACCGTCACGACCTAGCAACTGAACTGAAGTACCAGCAGAACGTGCTAATTGAGCACCTTTACCGATTTTAAGTTCGATGTTATGAAGTGTAGAACCGATTGGCATGTTGCGAAGTGGCAAGCAGTTACCTGGACGAATTGGAGCATCGTTACCAGATTGTACTTTATCACCAGCGCGAAGGCCTTTAGGTGCAATAATATAACGACGTTCACCGTCAGCATATTTCAATAAAGCAATATGTGCAGTACGGTTAGGATCGTATTCAATACGCTCAACTACAGCTGGAATGCCATCTTTGTTACGTTTGAAGTCAACAATACGGTACTGTTGTTTATGACCACCACCAACGTGACGAGTCGTGATGTGACCGTTGTTGTTACGACCACCAGTACGTTTTTTAGCTTCTGTCAACGGAGCGTAAGGTGCGCCTTTGTGAAGGTGATTATGAACCACTTTCTCTACAAAGCGACGCCCTGGAGACGTTGGCTTACATTTTTGAATCGGCATAATTTTCGTCCTTATTCCGCTGCGCTTTCAGCGGTATCGCCCAAGTCAGCCATTTCGACATCTTGGCCAGCTTTCAGGGTGACGTATGCTTTTTTAACATCAGAACGACGTCCTAATGTACGACCAAAGCGCTTAGTCTTACCTTTAGTGATAGTAGTGTTAACTTTAACAACTTCCACACCAAATAATTGTTCAACTGCTTTTTTGATTTCAAGTTTGTTTGCATCAAGTGCAACTTTAAAAACTTGAACACCAGCAGTTTCACCTAAAACTTGTGCTTTTTCTGAAAATACAGGTCCTCTTAGGACTTGATATAAACGTTCGTTGTTCATCCGAGTTCTACCTCAATTTTCTTAGCAGCAGCAACAGACATTACAACTTTATCGAACGCGATCAAGCCAACAGGATCGATTGCAGTAGCATCAACCACATCAACGTGTGGAAGATTACGAGCTGCAAGATACAGATTCTCATCAACAGCTTCTGTAACGATCAAAGCGCGAGTAGCGTTCAAGTCGTTAAGTTTTGCAAGCAATTCTTTAGTTTTTGGAGCAGCAACAGCAAACTCTTCAACCAATACAAGACGATCTTGGCGAACAAGTTCAGCTAAGATACATTGCATTGCACCGCGGTACATTTTACGGTTAACTTTTTGAGACCAATCTTGTGGACGAGCAGCAAAAGTTTTACCACCACCAACCCAGATTGGGCTACGAATAGAACCAGCACGAGCGCGGCCAGTACCTTTTTGACGGAATGGTTTTTTACCACCGCCAGAAACGTCTGCACGTGATTTTTGCGCACGAGAACCTTGACGACCACCAGCTAAATAAGCTGTAACAACTTGGTGTACAAGAGCTTCGTTAAATTCGCGTCCGAAAGCAACTTCAGACAATTCAACAGCAGAGCCGGAAACAGTTTTTAAATTCACGTTATTTCCCCTCAAGCCTTGATCGTAGGGCGAACAGTAACGTTGCCACCAGTTGAACCAGGAATCGCACCTTTAACAACTAGAACTGAACGTTCAGCGTCAATAGATACAATCTCAAGACCTTGTACTGTTACGCGTTCATCACCTAAGTGACCAGCCATTTTTTTGCCTTTGAACACGCGACCAGGAGTTTGGTTTTGACCTGTAGAACCTAATACACGGTGAGAAACAGAGTTACCGTGAGTAGCGTCTTGGGTACGGAAGTTCCAACGTTTAACACCACCTTGGAAACCTTTACCTTTAGACTGACCAGTTACATCAACAATTTGACCTACAGTAAATAGATCAACGCCGATAGTACCGCCAACTTCACGACCTTCAAGATCAGCTTCTGCAACGCGAAATTCTTTAACCAAACGACCAGCAGCAACACCAGCTTTCGCAAAGTGACCTTTCTGAGCGTTAGTTACGCGAGATTCGCGACGTTCACCAGTAGTGATTTGAATTGCTTGATAACCATCAGTTTCAAGCGTTTTGATTTGAGTGATACGGTTAGGATCAACCTCAATCACTGTAACAGGTACAGAAACACCAGCATCTGTAAAGATACGTGTCATACCGCACTTGCGACCGACTAAACCAATAGCCATGTGCATAAACCTCTAAAAAAGCGGCTTAATTAACTCAGAGTGTTAATTAACCGAAAGCCTTAACCCAATGCGATCTGAACATCAACACCAGCTGCAAGATCTAATTTCATCAATGCATCTACAGTTTTGTCTGTAGGTTGAACGATGTCGATCAAACGTTTGTATGTGCGGATTTCATATTGGTCACGCGCATCTTTGTTTACGTGTGGTGATGTTAAAACGTTGAAACGTTCGATGCGTGTAGGCATCGGAATAGGACCACAAACTTGTGCGCCAGTACGTTTTGCTGTTTCTACGATCTCTTGAGAAGATTGATCAATTAAACGATGATCAAAAGACTTAAGACGGATACGAATTCTCTGGTTAGACATACCAGTTAACTCCAAGCCAAATATATAAAGAATCACCCTTGACGCATCTCATCCCACTTTAAAAATGGACAAGTGTCAAGAGCAGTGAATTATCACTAAGGTCGTGATCGATGCCACGACTGTAACGATCTAAACGACTTTATTCGCCATTTAGCCCTTCCTATCGAAGGGTCGCTCATTATAACTATTGTTTATCCATTAAGCAAATGAAATTGGGCTTTTTTACATATTTTTAAATAATTTATTAATTTCAATGAGTTTAAAAAATAATCAATATTTTTTATTGTCCAAGCACATAAGCAATCGCCTGTTTTAGGATTTGGTTCCCTTGTATAAACTCATGTGCTTGACTATTTTTTAGTTCTTGTAGTGACTGAACATAAGGACCATGAAAGACCTGATGCTGTTCTTCATTTTCTATAAATAGGTCTAGTACCTTCTGCGTCATTTCTGGGTGAAATTGAAACCCTAAAACATTTTTCCCAATCTGATAAAGTTGATTTGCACATGCTAAATTTTCCGCTAAACGCACTGCACCTTTAGGTATCTCAAAGGTTTCACCATGCCACTGCATAACACGTAACTGATTGGGAATTCTGAAGTATTCACCATTTAGCTGCTGACTTGCATAGACCTCACTCCAACCCATTTCCTGTTCCCGGTTTTGCGTCACGGGTGCACCTAATGCATTGGCAATCAACTGCCCTCCCAAACACAACCCTATCGCAGGTTTTTGCATGGCTAAATAACGTCGAATCCAGCGTTTTTCTATCTTAAGCCACGGATAATTCGCTTCGTCATTTACACTCATTGCTCCACCCATAACGATCAATAAGTCTACATCTGCCACATCAGGTAACGCTTCTATATCGAAATTTAGATCTTTAGGAAGTGCAAAAAATTCGGTTGCAGTGATTTTAGCACCCATCTCTTTTAGGTCTGTATAACAGCTCCCAAAACCTTCGCCTGCAATATGCTGAAAATAATGTACACGTAAATTTTTCATCAGCGTCATCCTTCTTATTCATCTTGGTATTTTCATCAATAATCTTCTGCAAAATTGAAGCCAACTCCTGATCTATTTTTATGTTTCTACACAATTCTTTGCTTTGTCTTTTATCCTGAATGTGTTTTGCTTTTATTCAATTGTATTTTCTTTAGGATTTGCTGTGAAATTAGATCCGCAAACTGCACTAGTACATGCTGAACGTAAAGCACCTCAATATATTGAAACGGTTCAAGCGCCCATTTACCGTGCATCGACCATTATATTTAAAAATACTTCTGCGCTTTTTGATCGTCATTGGACTGATGACTATGACTATAGTTACGGGACACATGGTACGCCAACAACGTATACACTTGCCGATAATATTGCCCAAATAGAAGGTGGTCACTATTGTTTACTTGCACCTAGCGGTTTATCAGCGATTAATCTTGTAAATAGCTGTTTTCTCAGCCAAGGCGATGAGGTGTGGGTTGCGGATAATATTTATGGTCCAAATATGGAACATTTACAGGACCTAGCCAAACGTTATGGCGTGATTGTCAAAGTTTATAATGCACTTGACGTCGACAGCTTTCAACCGAGCGATAAATGTAAATTACTCTGGTTAGAAGCAGCAGGCTCAGTCAGCTTAGAATTCCCTGATTTGGTGCAATTGGTAAAAAAAGCTCAAGCTCTCAATATCTTAACGGCGCTGGATAATACTTGGGGTGCAGGTCTTGCATTTAGCCCATTTGATTTTTCAAGTGAACATTTAAAAGTTGATATTAGCGTACATGCATTGACCAAATATCCAAGCGGTGGTGGCGATATTTTAATGGGCTCAGTCGTGAGTCAAGATAAAGCCTTGCATCATAAATTATTTCAAACACATGCTATACAAGGTATTTCCGTTTCAGGTGATGATGTCGCTCAAGTACAGCGTAGCCTTGCATCTATGCAGATTCGTTATGAGCAACAAGCTAAAAGTGCTCTAACTTTATTGGCTTGGTTAAAACAACAAAAACAATTTGCGCAAGTGCTACATCCTGCCGATCCAGATGCAGCAGGTCATCAATTTTGGCAAGAAGTCTGCCAAACGCAAAAAAGTGCGGGTTTAGTCAGTGTGATATTTAATGATCACTATGATTTAACAGATATTCGCAAATTTTGTGATAATTTAAACCTGTTCAAACTTGGATTTAGTTGGGGTGGTCCAGTCAGCCTTGCCATGCTATATGATCTAAAAAAAATGCGTGCTTTAGATTATCCTCATTTAAAACAAGGTTTTTTGGTACGCTTCTGCATTGGTCTTGAAGAACCAAATGATTTGATTCAAGATATTGAAAATGCTTTAAATAAAATGAAATAAATTAAAATTCAAGGAAATAATATGGGTACACCAATCCTAATCGCCAAAAAAAGTTCAGACCACTCACAAGACATCATTCTGCATAGTGAGTTTGCCAATCGTCACGGACTCATTGCAGGTGCAACTGGTACAGGTAAGACTGTGACCTTAAAAGTATTGGCGGAAAATTTTTCACGTATTGGTGTCCCTGTATTTTTAGCAGATGCAAAGGGTGACGTTTCCAGTATCGCTAAAGCAGGCTCATCAAATCCTAAATTTGATGAACGTATCCAGAGCTTAGGGATTGATAGCATTCCATTTGAAGCTTCACCTACGATTTTTTGGGATTTATTTGGAGAACAAGGTCACCCGATCAGAACAACGGTTTCAGAAATTGGTCCCTTACTGCTCGCCCAAATGCTCAACCTCAATGATACGCAAGAAGGCGTATTGGCTGCAGTTTTCCGTGTAGCCGATGACCAAGGGATGCTGCTCCTAGATTTCAAAGATTTAAAAGCCATGCTGAAATATGTCAGCGAAAATTCTGAATCTTTAAAAGCTGAATATGGCAATCTTTCTCCTGCTAGTCTAGGTGCGATCCAGCGCAATCTTTTAGCTTTAGGAGATCAAGGTGGAGATCAATTCTTTGGTGAGCCAAGTTTAAATATTTTAGATTTCATTCAAAATGATGAAAAAGGCAGAGGTTATATCAACCTACTTGCTGCTGATAAGCTAATGAATACCCCTAAGCTTTATGCAACTTTTTTATTGTGGATGTTGTCAGAACTATTTGAAAAACTGCCTGAAGTCGGTGACTTAGACAAACCTAAATTGGTATTTTTCTTTGATGAAGCACATTTATTATTTGACAATGCCAGCCCTGCCCTCCAAGAAAAAATCAAACAAGTGATTCGCCTTATCCGCTCTAAAGGTGTTGGGATTTACTTTATTACACAAAGTCCTTTAGATGTTCCTGAAGATGTACTCGGACAACTCGGTAATCGCGTACAACATGCATTGCGCGCCTTTACACCAAAAGATCAAAAAGCAGTAAAGACCGCCGCCGATACCTTTAGAGCAAACCCTGATTTTAAGGTCGATGAAGCGATTACACAGCTTGCTGTCGGTGAAGCACTGATTAGTTGCTTAGATGAACAAGGTACACCACAGATTGTGGAACGTGGCATGATCATGCCTCCCTATTCTTCATTTAATCCAATTACACCAGAAGAACGCCAAGCCCTCATGGCAAATAGTATCGTTGCAGGTGTTTACGAAAATGTCATAGATCGTGATAGTGCTTATGAAATCTTGCAGCGTAAAGTCGCAGAAAGTGAACAGCAGGTTCAAGCTCAAGCCGAAGCAGTTGAACAAGCAAAGCAGCAAGCGATCTTAGATAAAGAGCAAGAAAAACAAGCCAAACTTCAAGCCAAGGAAGAGGAAAAAGCAGCCGCAGCTCGTGCAAAAATGACACAAGATGTGATTGGCACATTTGCCAAAAGTGCGGCCAGAACACTAGGAGGACCTACAGGTCAAAAATTGGTTCGTGGTCTACTCGGCTCACTTTTTGGTAAACGCTAAACCGCGTTTCTAATCACGGTTTTATAGATAATTATGGGGTTACTCACAATCCCATAATTATTTTATGTCTTTATTGTTTCAGGCTCTTGTATTTATTTCTTTATAAGATATATTTTAAATACATCTTAAAACCAGAAGGATAAATACGATGATTAATCAACAGCACATTGAGCTGATTAAGGGGACTATTCCAGTATTACGTGAAAATGGGGTGGCTTTAACCAGCTATTTTTATAAGCGTATGCTAGGCAATCATCCAGAGCTAAGAAATGTCTTCAATCTAGATCATCAAAGCACTGGACGCCAATCAAGAGCGCAAGCCGCGACTCTACTCGCTTATGCCGAAAATATCGAAAATCCTGATGCACTCGTAAAAGCATTTGAACGCATTGCAAAAAAACACGTCAGCCTCGATATCCAACCTGAGCAATATTCTATTGTGGGTGAAAACTTATTACATTCGATAAGTGAAGTTCTCAATGTCCCAATGGAATCTGAATTGATTCAGGCGTGGAAAGAAGCTTATGTTCAGCTTGCAGATATTTTGATTAAAACTGAAAAAGATAAATATGATGCATTAACAGCTCAACATGGTGGCTGGGCTGGATGGCGTGAATTTGAAATTGAAAATATTCAAGCTTCAGAAGGTGCATCACGCTTAACACTTAAAGCATCAGATCAACAAGCCATTTTACCTGCAACTTCTGGTCAATATATCTCGATCAAAATCCAAGTACCGGGACAAGACGTAGAACAACCGCAACAGTTTAGCTTTAGCACCGATCAGAACGGTGAAGCATACTCAGTTGAGGTCAAAGCAGAAGCCAATCCGACTATTTTTTCAGTCGCAAATATCCTACTCGATCATTATAAAGTGGGTGATAAAGTTCTCGTTTCAGCACCATTATAATTTTTGTGAAAAGTCAAAATCTGACTTTTAATATTAAATTCTTGAGCTAAAACATTAAATTATGTTTAGCTCAAGTAATTTTCATTTTCCGTTCTTATCGTCACAAACCCCTTTCACACAAAAAATCACATAATTTTTATCAAAGTATATTTACAAGAAGAATTATAAGATGTATTTTAAATATATCTTCTAGCCAATTGTTGTTTAGCCATGACTCCAGAACACATCAAACTTGTTACAGATACCGTCCCTGTCCTTCGTGAAAATGGTGTTGCACTCACAAGCTATTTTTATAAACGTATGTTGAATAACAACCCTGAGCTTAAAAATGTCTTTAACTTAGACCACCAAAGTACAGGTCGTCAGCCACGTGCATTGGCAGCAGCTGTTTTAGCTTATGCAGAACACATTGAAAATCCAAGTGTTTTAGCGAAAGCTATTGAACACATTACCACTAAACATGTCAGCTTAAATATTCAAGCAGATCAATACGCTATCGTGGGTGAAAACCTATTGCATTCAATCAGTGAAGTCCTTGATGTACCGATGGAATCTGACTTGATCGCGGCATGGAAAGAAGCTTATTTACAGCTTGCAGATATTTTGATTAATGTTGAAAAATCTAAGTATCAAGGTTTAACTGAACAAAATGGCGGTTGGGCTGGCTGGCGTGAATTTGAAATCACTGCGATTGATGCATCTGAAAATGCTAAAAAATTCACATTAAAAGCAACTGATAAACAAGAGATTTTGGCAGCTAAAGCAGGTCAATTCATCTCAGTTAAAGTCAAAGTTCCAAATCATGACTTGGAACAACCGCAACAATTTACTTTTGCTGAAGCACAAAACGATGCTTATCAAATTGAAGTCAAACCTGAGGTTGATCATACAGAATATTCTGTTGCAAATATTTTGCTTGATACTTATAAAGTCGGTGACAAAGTTCTAGTGAGCGCACCGATCGCAAAATCATAATATTGCTCTAATTTTATCGTGATCAAAACGTTATACAGATGGTTTATGCCATCTGTATTTTTTTCTGGTATTGCTTTGCTATGGTTTAAAATCCTAAGCTTGTTATTTTCATAAATAATTGTTTAAACTCAAGGTTCATGCTTGAAAGTGCTGTATCAAGTATCAATATTTGTCATTTCAAGTTAACATAGAGTTTGATCTCATCCAAAATCTGTATCATGCAACTCAATAAATTTACCGATTACGCCTTACGTATATTAATGTATATCTCTCGACCTAGAGATGTACCGTATACGATTGCTGAAATTGCGGAAGACTTACATGTTTCGCAAAATCATTTGGTCAAAATTGTGCATTTTATGGCAAAGCAAGAATGGATTATCACCACACGTGGTAAAGGTGGCGGACTCAGACTAAATCCTGAAGCTTTAACACTACGATTAGGTGATCTTGTGAGAATTTTACAAGGCAATCAACAAATTGTTGAATGCAATGAGCCTCCTTGTGTTTTGCGTAGCCAATGTGGCTTAAAAGGTATTTTAGATCATGCGCTAGAACAGTTTTATCAAAGCTTAGATCAATACACTTTAAAAGATGTACTTACTCCGCGCTCATCCAAATCAAGCAAAGTAGCTGAACATTCTCCGATTCAGCTTCTCAATATTTAAAAAAATACCCTGCACTGAGTCAGGGTATTTTTTAGTTCAATGCTTTATTTTGGCAATTTATAAGCCACTAAATAATCACCTACTGGGGTTTTCATAAAGTGATGACCACCCGCCATAATCACGAGATATTGCTCACCATTTTGTGAATAGGTCATTGGTGTTGCTTGACCACCCGCTGGAAGTGTATCACTCCAAAGTTCTTTACCTGTTTTTAGGTCAATCGCACGAATCTTGTCATCAGTTGTTGCTGCAACAAATGCGACACCACCTGCAGTAATGATTGGACCACCATTGTTTGGTGTACCAATATTGATCGGCATGTGTGTAGGCAAGCCAAATGGACCATTGCGCTCAGCACTACCGAGTGGATGTTGCCACAAGATTTTTTTAGTGTGTAAATCAATTGCACTAATCATACCGTACGGCGGTTCACTACATAGCATTTGTGTTGGACTATAGAATGGACCAATCGTTACGCCATATGGTGTTTCATCCATTGGACGTTTAGGACTAACAAGATTTGGATTGAATTTAGGATTATCCAAAGAATATACGCCATCTTTAACCACATCTTTACGATGTAAAAGCTGTGCATACATTGGGGTATTGTTCCAGTTTGCGATAATTACCCCATGATTTGCATCATAAGCATAACTACCCCAGTCACTACCACCGTTGTTCCCCGGATACATGATCCACGGTTTAGACAAGCTTGGTGCGGTAAACATACCATCATAATTCGCTTGTTTAAATTTGATACGACACATCATTTGGTCGATTGGTGAAATTCCCCACATTTGTTTTTCAGTTAAATCAGGGAAACCTAGTCGTGGAATACCTACAGAGAAAGGTTGTGTCTTAGAAAGAGATTCTTCTTTCAACTCACCTTTAGGTACCGGGCGTTCTTCAACCGCAGAAAGTGGTTGACCATTTACACGATTGATCAAGAATGTTTGACCCAATTTTGTTGGAATCAACATCGCTGGAACAGCTTTACCAGATGCATCAGGATAGTCAATCAATGTTGGCTGTGAACCTAAGTCCATATCCCAAACATCTTTATGTACAGTTTGATAAACCCAACGTACATCACCTGTTTGCGCATCCAATGCAACCACAGCAGAAGATACTTTATTTTCTTCAGGGGTACGCATTGCACTGTAATGGTCGGCAGCAGAGTTACCCATTGGAATATAAACTAAACCAAGTTTCTCATCGCCAACAGATGCTGTCCAAGAGTTTGGTGTACCACGGCTATATTCTTGACCTGGACCTGGCTCAGCTTTTTGACCCGGACGATTGACATCCCAAGCCCATTTAAATTGACCTGTTTCAGCATCATAACCACGAACTACACCAGATGGTGCCCAACGTCTTTGGTTGTCTTTAACTTCCTGACTGGTCACGATAGTATCTTTTACGATCGTTACAGGAGCTGTAATTGCTAAGAAACTTGGAACTGTTTCGCCCATACCTTTAAGCAAGTTCGCTTGACCGTGCTCACCAAAGCCTTCACAAGCTTTACCTGTTTCAGTATCTACAGCAAGTAAGCGCATATCCAAAGTACCCACGATAATACGGCTATGACACGCTTGACCTGCAGGAATAACTTTAGACTCATAATAAGTCAAACCACGACATGCGGCAGTGTAAGGAACACTTTTATACTGAACGCCTGATTTGAACTGCCAAATTTCTTTACCTGTCGATGGATCGACACGACTGATATTATTGGTCGCACTACATACATACAGTCCATTACCGACTTTAATCGGTGTATGTTCAGCTGCCCATTTATTGATTTTACCTGCAGGTGGAAGATCGCCTGTACGATAAACCCATGCACGTTCAAGTTTCCCCACATTTTCTGCATTGATTTGTTTCAATGGAGAATAACGAGTGGCATCGGCATCACGACCATAATATTTCCAATCAGAATCGGCTTGAGTTGGATCATTACTTTCGCCAACCAGCGGCTTATCTGGAAATGGCAGGCCTGAGTCATAAACAAATTTAGGTGTAAATGCCAAAATACCTGCAATCACAAAACAAAGCACAATAATTCCACTGAGAATCAGAGATACTTTTTTGCTTGCGCCACGTTCTATTTTAGGCAAGAGTAATGCGAGGAAAAGTGCAAAGACCGCAAAAACTGCTACTCGGGGCACCCATCCCCAAAATCTTGAACCACTTTCCCAAATTGTCCAAAGCAATGTAAGGACAAAGAAAACACCAAATACCCAAGCACCTGACATTTTATTTTTAAAGAGCAGAATCCCTGAAACGATGAGTGCAACCCCTGCAATCAAATAGTACCAAGAACCACCTAAAGTAACGAGATAACCTCCACCAAAGATCAGAGGAAGCGAAAAAAGAATAAAAACAATAGCTAAGATTTTGACAAGAATAGAATGTTGTATTGTTCTTCCTGCCGTATCGTATTCTGACGTCATTTAAACACTCCATAGTAGAGCTGCCCCCTTTCTGCATAGGCAAAAAGAGGCCAATAATTTGATAAATTACTTATTTTGAAGCGAAAATAGATGACATTTATTTATAAAAAATATCACTATGTGACAATCAATATGATTGATTTGAACATTTATATTTTAATATTTAGTTTATAGTTTCTTCACACTTTACACAAAAAATAATAATTCAGTTACATTTTTTATATATTTCTTGATATTCATCACATCATCGTTAAAAGCAATCTTTTCAATACAAATTCGCTTGAATCTATGACTTCCTTTATAATGTTCAAGTGAAAGCAAAGAATTGAAGTTGAAATATGCATCGTAGTAGTGGAAAGTCGAGAAACAGCAAAACATCAAGTGCGCCTAAGCAAAAGATTAGCTACGAAAAGAAAGTCGATTCAGCAATTACGGAATATGCTGTTCAATCTTTAAATTGGCTTCGCAGAGCTGAATTTTTAATGAGTGCGCCCAAACTCAATCTGTGTGTAGAAGACACAGGTTATGAGATTGCATTTGCAGGTCGCTCAAATGCAGGTAAGTCCAGTGCAATCAATGCTCTAACCAACCAAAAACAGCTTGCACGAGCATCAAAAAAGCCTGGTCGTACTCAGATGATCAACTTTTTTAGCTTGGGCAATCCAAATCAGCGTTTAGTCGATTTGCCGGGTTATGGCTATGCTGCCGTTCCTGAAGCCATGAAAATTGTATGGCAAAAAGAACTTGAAAATTACCTTATTCATCGTCAAAGCCTACAAGGTCTGGTCTTGTTAATGGATATTCGTCATCCGCTACAACATTTTGACGTCATGATGCTCGAATGGGCCTATTCACGTAAATTGTTTGTCCATGTGTTGTTGACCAAGTCAGACAAGCTCAATCGCGGACCTGCCAATAAAGCCCTTCTTGAAGTCAAAAACGCGTTGAAAAAGATGAAACTGGATTTCTCGATCCAATTATTCTCATCGCTAAACAAACAAGGTTTAGAGGAATTGGCAAGTATTATGGGGGGACGTCTCAATTTCACGCTTGATCAAAATGTACAATTTGACCTTGATGCAATTCCTGAAATGTCTTTAGAAGATGATGCCGAAGAAGTGGATTTTGAAGATTCAGAAATTGAAAATATCCAAGATGAAACGCCGAATGAGGCACAATAATTGGCTTTTTGACTGATACGTTCACAAAATGATAATGGAATGTCCCCTATTGCTAAGTACGATTCGGGACATTTTTTTATACTAAAAATATTAGAAAACTAAAAATTAGGCGACACAATGGGTATTTTATCTCGTTTTAAAAATAGTAAGATTGGCTCTTCCATTTCTTATCACATCAAACCACGTAAAGTGAAATTTGAATGGAAAGATACGCCAACGGATTGGATTCCAAATCAGGCATTTGCAAGTTACTTTGTAAATGAAATAAACACGATTCTTCCAGCAGGTGAGTTTTGGTTTTGTCGTTTATATAACAAAGTCTTACCTAAGATTACTGATGAAAAACTAGCAGAAGATGTTCGAGCATTTATTCGTCAAGAAGCCATGCATGCTCAAGCGCATAACTCTGCAAATAAAGAATATCTCACAGCTAGAAATATCGAGATTGAACGTAATTTAAAAATTATGGACTTCTTGTTTAACAAAATGTTAGCTGATGCACCATTGGGTTTGACCGTTCCTAAAGTCCTTGATCATCAATGGGATTTGTTCCGTCTCGGGATCATTGCCACAGTCGAACATATGACCTGTGTTTTGGGTAAATATGCGCTATATAACAAACAATGGGAACGTCTAGGCGCTGATCCAAATATGTTAGATTTGATCAAATGGCATGGCGCTGAAGAAATAGAACATCGTACCGTAGCTTTTGATTTATATCGCCATTTAGGTGGTGGTTATATCTCAAGATATTATCAAAGTCTGATTGCGATTGTGGCTATTTTGGGCTTATGGGTAGATGGCGCAGCACATATTATGGGACAAGATCCACGTTTTGCAGATAAAAAACCTGCATTTTATAAACCGTGGATTTGGCGTGAATGGGCTGATATTGCTCAAAAAGATAATCGTATTTTACCGCATCCATTCTGGTTAATATCTCAACAATTGGGTTATTTAACGCCATGGTATGATCCTGTCCATGAAGCTAAAACTGAAGATGCGATTGCTTATCTAGATCAGTCGCCTGCAGCAAAACGTGCTTTATTGAAAGTCGCATAACTCACATAAAATCACTTAGCTTGATCAAACTTAAGTGATCTAAACAAAAAAGCAGGATTTATTTCCTGCTTTTTTTATGACTTGATCAATGATGAAGAATCAAAATATTGTGCTTAAAAAACTTAACTTTTTACATCAAGCAGCTCATCCGACTCTTTGGTATATCGATCGACCACCACACTGATCATCATATCTCCTTGCACATTGACCACCGTCCTAACCGTATCCAAGATTCGATCAATCGGAAGTAAAATCGCTATCGCCTCAGCAGGTAGACCCACAGATTGTAAAACCATAATCATCGTCACCATACCCGCACTCGGTATGCCTGGTGCGCCAAGCGAAGCAATCATTGCTGTTAAACACACAATAATTTGCTGACCCACACTCAGATCCAAACCGATCAAATTTGCGATAAATAAAGCTGCTGCCGCCTCATACAACGCAGTTCCATCCATATTCATCTGTGACCCAATTGGAATCACAAAGCCAGCCGTTTGTGGACGTACACCCAAATTGTCTTTGGCGCACTGCATGGAAAGTGGCAAAGTTGCAGAGCTTGAACTAGTAGCAAATGCTGTGATCAAGGCTGAGCGTGTTCCTTTAAAAAAGGTGATCGGATCCATTTTTCCAAATATCCAAAGCAAGAGTGGCAACACCACAGCGCCATGAAAAATAGTTGTTCCAGTCACCACCAATGAGAACTCAAGCAAACTATTTAAAATAGAAAGATTTTCGGTTGCGATCAATTTAGCCAATAAAGCAAAAATCCCAATCGGTGCAAGCTTCATCACCCAACCCACAAGCATCATCATCATATTAAAAAATTGCTGTAACAACTTTCGAATTGATTGAAAATGCTCACCACCTTTGACCAAAGCAGCACCAACAAAAAATGCAAAGACCACGACAGCCAAAACATTTCCATCGCTAAATGCTTTAAATGGATTGATCAGCGTATTTTGAATAAAGTTAGTTAAAAATGAGCCAGGGGTAAGCGTATCAGGCGTTTGATGTTGGCTCATTGCATCTTTAAACAATGAAATATCCATCCCCTTGCCCACTCCAAAAATATGGGTGCAGGCGATGCCGAGGATCAATGCCAAGGTCGTTGTGGTGAAACAACAAATCAGGGTGATTTTCCATACCCGTCCAAACTGCCCGCCCGCTTGTAGATTTGAAACACCGACCACAATCGAGCTAAAAATCAAAGGCACCAACAGCATTTTAAGCAAACCAATAAATATGCCACTGGCAATGCTCAGCGCATAAATACTGCCATCAAAAAAACTGGTTTTCGGATATAGGGTTAACAAAAATCCATAAGCCACACCAAGTACGGCTGCGATAAAAATCTGGGTATTGAGGCTGATCTTCATATATTTGTTTTATGGTCCATTTTCTTCATGATGCCATTTCAAGGCATAACAATCGAGATTTTTTTCAGATAAGCAACGCAGGATAATAAAAAAGCGACCTATTTGATCGCTTTTTTAAATTTCTATTTCGCTTGTTTGTCTTATACAAAACAAAGATTCAAATACAACTTAGGTTTCAATCTCACGTAAACGCATCAAGCCTTCTTGAGTCGTACTACAAACCAATTGACCATTTTGCCACATACGTCCAAAGTTCAGACCACGAGCATTTGAGCTTACCGTTGCGTCCATGTCATACAACATCCAGTCATCTACTCTAAAAGGTTTATGGAAATAAATGGCATGATCAATACTGGCAATCTGTAAACTTGGTGTTAAATAATTCAAACCATGAGGACGCAGTGCAGTCGTCATCAAAGTGAAATCCGAATAAAACGCTGCAATAGATTGATGCAAAGCGATTTCATCCAGTTCCGTCGGTATTTTTTCATGCGTACGCAAATAATGTGAATACGATGGTGCTTCAGGCTGCGGATGAAAAGGATTTGAAACATTGATCGGGCGAATCTCGATCAAACGTGGGCGCATAAAACTTGCACGCACATTTTCAGGAATAAAATTGATCAAACTTTCTTTCAACTCTTGCTCTGATTTCAAACTTTCAGGCGCAGGATATTGTGGCTCATCAATTTGATATTCAAGACCTTGTTCTTCTTTGGCAAATGACACCATCGCCATAAAAATAGTACGGCCATGTTGAATCGCACGAACTTGGCGACTTAAAAAACTTTGCCCATCTCGAATACGATCGACTTCATAAATGATCGGCGCATTGACATCACCGCCATATAGAAAATAGGCATGCAATGAATTTGCTGGACGATCTGCTGTATAAGATGCTGCACGTAAAGCCTGCCCTAGGACTTGACCACCAAATACTCTTTTGCCAACGAGATTGCGACTTTGTCCGCGAAAAATATGTTCTTCAAGCTTTTCAAGGCTCAAAAGTTCTACAAGTTCTTGAGTTAAGGCATTCATAAAAACATTCCTGTCTACAGCCAACTTATATGGTGGTTTTGAGGGGTCGTGATTGAAGTAAGTTATTTTGCCACAAATGTCGATTAATTCACTATGGTTTAATTGACCTCAATAGTTCCTTAATGCTTCAATTATTCTGCTAAAATTGCTTTTTTAACAATAAAATCTAGCACTCACCGTGAAAATTATCAGATAATGTCAGATTGTTTTATCTTTATTTTTAGAAAAATTTCACTGTTTTAAAATGTGCGATTTCTATCATCGGCTAGGAGTTTCTATGTCCAAGAATAGCTTTGGTCAAATGTATCGACGACTATCAAGCAAGCTACTTGACCTTGTGGTTACCCCACACGTTCTTGGAGAAGTACCCACTTCAGAGGCTCCAACAGACGAGCAAACACAGACTGAAGTACCTGTCAGCCAAAAAATTGTCTGCTATGTTTTACAAAATTATTCGCGTAGTAATGCCTTGGTTGTCGATGGTGAAACACGCCGTTTAAAGTTGACACCTGCTTTAGAAGCGATGCCTGTTGGTGATCAAACAGAAAAAGCTGCGATTTTATTTTTACAACATCAAGATGAAACCAATTTACTCAATCCACCGCCGCATGCGTTTCCACCACGTTTATTGCGTTTGATTGAACAACTCGAAAAACATCCTGAAATTGATATTGAATTGATTCCTGTGACCGTACTTTGGGGACGTTCACCAGATAAAGAAGATTCCTTATTTAAATTGTTATTTACCGATACTTGGGCAACGCCAAGCAAAGTAAAACAATTGATGAATATAGGCTTACATGGTCGCCAATCATTTTTAGAATTTCATAAAGCGCAATCTCTACGTAGCCTCGTCGATTTTGCCAAAGAAAATTATCCAAATCTTTCTCCTGCGACCTATATCATCAGTTCATTAAATGATTATTTGGATCGTCAGCGTGAAGTTGTTCTCGGTCCTGACCTTTCAGATCGTCGTAATGTTATGCATTCTTTAATCAAATCAGAAGATGTGCAAGACGCGATTCGTAAAGAGTCTATCCGCTCTAAAGTCAGCATGATCGAAGCTGAACGACGTGCAATCGGTTATGTAAATGAAATTGCATCAGATTATTCTTATTCAGCTGTTCGTTTTGCAGAAAGCTCTCTAACACGTTTATGGACGCAGCTTTATGACGGCGTCGAAGTGCACAATTTCAGTACAGTCCGTGAATTGGCAAATGATTATGAAATCATTTATACCCCATGTCATCGTAGCCATATTGACTATTTACTCTTGTCTTTCGTGATCTTTAAACGTGGTTTGATGGTGCCTTATATTGCCGCTGGTGACAACCTCAATCTTCCATTTGTGGGACAATTGCTTCGTGGTGGCGGTGCATTCTTTATTCGTCGGTCATTCCGTGGCAATGCACTTTATACTTCTGTATTTAAAGAATATTTGTATAGCATTTTGGCACGTAACACACCACTTGAATACTTTATCGAGGGCGGTCGCTCACGTACAGGTCGTTTGTTACCACCTAAAACAGGTATGTTGGCGATGACTGTACATGGTTATTTACGCGGCACATCAAAACCAATTGCTTTCGTACCCACTTACATCGGCTATGAGCGCTTGATGGAGGGCTCGACTTATGTTGGCGAAATGCAAGGTAAACCTAAAGAAAGTGAATCTATTTTAGGGATCGTCAAAACTCTTCGAAAAATCGAGAAAATCTTCGGTAAAGTTCACTTGAATTTTGGTGAACCTGTTTTCCTTGATGATATGTTGAAACAACACGGCGCTGATCAAATCAAAATTGAACACAATGATGATCCTATTCCCGATCAAGTCTCTGCCGCAGTTAATAGCTCAGCCAATGTGATCTTGGAAAATATCAACCGAGCTGTGGTGATTAACCCAGTTTCATTGCTCTCCCTCATCTTATTGGCGACACCAAAACATACGCTCGATGAAGAAATCTGTATTAAACAACTGGATACTTATCGTGATTTGTTGGCAAACCAACCTTATGATGAGCGTACGCAAGTCACACCATTGTCAGGCAAAGAAATCATTGCTTATGGTTTGAAATTAAAACTCATCAAACGTGTTAAACATGTGCTCGGCGATATTATTGCGATCGCAGACAATCAAGGCGTATTGCTGACCTATTTTAGAAATAACATCATTCATACTTTTGTGTTGCCATCGCTTATCGCATCCTTAGTTGAACATAACGGTAAAATCAGCAAAGGTGATTTGATTAATGTTATTCGCACACTTTATCCATTCTTAAAAGCAGAACTATTCCTAAAATGGGATGTGACTGATCTCAAAGAACCGATTTGCAAATATGTCGATGCTTTACTCGAAGCGAAACTGATTGCGATGGATGAAGATCAAAATTTGGTTAGCCCTGCGCCAAATTCAGAAGATCATAATCAGCTTGTCGTTTTGGCTGCACCTGTCAAACAAAGTCTTGAACGTTACTATATGACTTTGGCGCTGATCACTCAGCGTGGTTCAGGCAATATCTCGACTCGCCAAGTTGAAGAATTAAGCCATTTACTTGGACAGCGTTTATCTGTGTTGTATGAGTTCAATTCTCCAGAATTTTTTGATAAGGCTTTATTTCAAAGCTTTATGAAAGTACTGACTCAACAAGGCTATATCAGCACCAATGAAGACAATGCGATTGTCTTTGATGAGAGTTTCCAAAATGTCGCACAGTATGCCAATTTGGTTTTGGATGATGTGACTTTGCAAATGTTGCAACACATCACCACCTTTACTGATGAGGAGTTAAAGGAAGTGCTGGATGCCGTTGCTGCGGAACAAGCCAAGAAAAGAGCAAAACGCAAGAAAGCTTAAGGCTTCAGCATTTTATAAAAGTATTGTATTGATCGTCCCTTCTCCTTTGGGAGAAGATTAGGATGAGGGTTAATTTATAATAGAATCCTCAAGCCTTTAAAAAGGGACTCCATTAAGAAATATAAGTTTTCATCTAAATGCTATTTATGCAAGTGATCTGTATAGATAAATAAGCCCCACAAATCTAAAAAGCCAAGTTCAATAACTTGGCTTTTTCCTTTGATTGATTGATTTATTTTAGAAAATAAATATATACAAGCTTCTCAGATTTTCACCATTTTCCAAATAACATTAAAAATCCGGGTATCCAGCATGTGCCAATACCAATCAAAATCGTATAAATAGGTAAAAAAGCGAGATTCTTTTTTAAGGCAAGCGCTATAAAAAAGAATAACCACAAACTTGCCCAAAGCACCCATAACCCAGAAAAGATCAGATCTGGAGTAAATGCAGCATTGACTACAGCACTGATCGCAACAAATAAGCAGTACCACCCCAACCCCGTTCCATTCAATCCATACCACTGCACAACACTAAGATACAAGTAAGTAAAGCTAAACAGTAATCCTCCAGCTATGCTGAGAAAATCGAGATTTGTTTGTGCTTTGGTTAAAAGAAAAAAATTGATAAATAAAGTGAGGAAACCGACGATAAAATTAAAAGGCGCAGATTCTTTTGCTTCAATCCGACCTGTCAATCCAACCCCATTTACTACAAGTACAGCGCCGATAAAAAAAAGTGCAACACCTAACATAAGCTATTATCCTTAATAAAACTTAAGTAGCAAACCTTGAAAAAGTCAAAGTTCATCCTGATGTTCAGACAGTCTATTTCAAATATTTTTTATAAATCCCCTTTATTTTCATCATCCTGTCTATAAACAACCCCATTATTTTCCTGACTCAGTCAGGCTTATTTCCCCATTGAATATAAAAGTGTTTTTTTGGGCAAGCACCGACACCAAATCCCCTTAAATGACGTCGTTCAAACCTGTATAAGCATGATGAATCAGCTCTAATAAATGGCTTTTAAATCCATAAAAACCAACCTAAAAGATATGGCACGAATGTTTTTTTCAGGCAAGCATTATTTGACCAATGAATAACCAGTATCACAAAATAAAAAAGCAAATATTTAAATATGAAAAATTCGGTTATGGCCGATTTATGCAGTTAAATTTAATAAAAAAATTAAGCTTTGTTGATTTAAATCATGGCAAATGGTGAGCACAATCTATATTTTTAAAACTTTAACTTATGCTAAGTTGTATCGTAATATTTTAAATCATGATCCAAAAATAAAAGATGTTAGATATTGAGATTAAAATTTTAAGTGTTGATGAACTTGATGATTTCAGAACAATTCGACTTTCTGCCTTGAAACAGTCACCAAAAATGTTTGGCTCGACTTATGCGGTAGAAATAGAAAAACCTTTGAACTTTTTTGAAAATTGTCTATCCAACTCAACCGTATTTGGTGCATACCATCAAAATAAAATTGTCGGCATAGCCACATTGACACAAGAGATTGGAGCAAAATTTTCTCATAAAGCGCAACTCTCAAGTGTCTTTATAAAGCCTGCATTTCAACAAAAAGGCATCGCAAGTGTATTACTGCGCACAGTGATTCAATACAGCCAACAACATGTAGAACAAATTTTACTGACCGTTGCCAATGACAACAAACCCGCCCTTATTCTTTATGAAAAGCTGGGGTTCCAAAGCTATGGTGTAGAACTCAAAGCATTAAAAGATAAAGACGGATATATCGATGAAATTTTGATGAAGCTTTTTGTATAGTCAAATTTTCATCTTTTATTTGTACTCAGTTAAATGTAGTCACTAACATTAGTGAGATGACGAACTACTGAAATGCACTCATATCTGCCCTAACAACTCTGCATAATCTTGCCAACAATTTTCGTGCTGTAAACGAAAACCACTTTCGACCATACGCGGTGCATAAATTCTTTTGCCTGTTTCATTTTGACTTTGCAAAGCCAATTCAGGTAGATGCAGACGATGCTGAAACCATAAAATCGTTTCATGTAAAGCGATAGGTTGATTATTGCTACAAATATATGATTTTTCAGGCTGTTCCACGTGAAGCATAAAAGCTAAAAACCGAGCAAGATCATCGATATGAATACGATTTGACCAATGAATATTTGGATAATCTTGAGTATGTTCAGCAAGCTTAATCATACGTGCCACAGACGTCCCATAAATACCTGTTGGACGTACGATGATGCATTGCTCAGGATAAGCCTCCTGCCAAAGTTGCTCCATTTTCAACAACAACTCACCCTGCACATCGCTTGCAATCGCCGCAGAATGATCATCAATGCTCTGCCCTGCATTTTCACCATAAACACGTGTAGATGACACCACGATGATTTTTTTGATCGGATGTGATCGTAGCGCATGGCAAATTGGGGCGACGCTATCGACATAAGTATGCTGATAAGCTTCTTTAGTTGATTCATGAGGACTCAGCAAAACATAAGCAATATCGATCGGTGCAACATGACTTAAATCAAGCGCATGTACATCTTGTGTTAAATGTTGAGCAAAATCATCACTTTTCAAAGTTTTGCTAATTGTGGTAATTTGGTGCTTATGCATAAATAATTGTTTTGCAACACGCTTTGATGTTTTACCATAGCCAATAAATAAAATATGCATTACACCACCCACTGAGCCGAAAAGTTGAGGGAAATGGCAGATATTCATCAGTTAAAAGGCGTCGGATCTGCATCCGCTGCTTTACTTGAAAAACTAAATATTTTTAATACCGATGATTTATTGTTCCATTTACCTCGGGACTATGAAGATCGTAGCACGATCATTCCTATGAACCAATTGGTCGTAGGGAGAAGCTATTTGATCGAAGGTGTCGTCAGCTCCATCGACTTTCCTCCTGGTAAACGTAAATCTATGGCGATTTTGCTCCAAGATGATTTTGGCAAAGTCACTATGCGCTTTTATCATATTTATAAAGCACTGACGGATCGAGCAAAAGCAGGCAATCGTTTACGTATCTTTGGTGAAGTACGTGTTGGTGCTCGTGGCTTGGAAATGTACCATCCTGAAATTCAATTGATTTCAGAGCATACGGCTTTACCCAAAACTCAATTGACCGCAATTTATCCAAGCACTGATGGCTTAACACAGCCCAAATTACGTGAATACGTCAAACAAGCTTTAAATCAATACAGCGATCAACTTCCAGAGTATTTACCAACAAAATTTAGCAATGGTTTTGCGCTCAATGAAGCGCTGCACTATATCCATGAACCTC
Source organism: Acinetobacter gerneri DSM 14967 = CIP 107464 = MTCC 9824 (assembly GCF_000368565.1). GTDB lineage: Bacteria > Pseudomonadota > Gammaproteobacteria > Pseudomonadales > Moraxellaceae > Acinetobacter > Acinetobacter gerneri. The sequence continues at coordinate 84,286 of NZ_KB849549.1, forward strand.
CTGTCGATGCCAATATGTTGCAATTGGCACAAGGTTCACATCCCGCACAGCAACGCTTAATTTTTGAAGAATTAGTCACGCATCAAATCAGCTTATTGACACGCCGAGAATACATTCGCCAAATTAGTGCGCCCGCATTTAAACCCAGTAAAACATTTGCCAAACAATTACTGGATAGCCTGCCTTTTAAAATGACGGGTGCGCAAAAACGAGTATCTAAAGAAATTGCCGATGATTTAAAACAAAATAAACCGATGTTACGTCTGGTTCAAGGCGATGTAGGCGCAGGTAAAACATTGGTTGCTGGCGTTGCTGCCTGTCATGCGCTAGAAGAAGGTTGGCAAGTGGCGTTAATGGCACCGACTGAAATCTTGGCAGAACAGCATTTTATCAATTTTAAAAAATGGTTTGAGCCAATGGGTCTGACCGTGTCTTGGCTATCGGGTAAACAAAAAGGCAAAGCGCGAGAAAAACAAGAACAAAGTATCAAAGATGGTTCAGCCAATTTGATTGTCGGGACACATGCTTTATTTCAGGACAATGTAGAATTTTCCAAACTTGGCTTGGTGATCATTGATGAGCAACATCGTTTTGGTGTCGATCAACGCCTTGCCTTACGCAATAAGGGCATCGACAACACTACACCGCATCAGTTGGTGATGACTGCTACACCAATCCCTCGTACTTTGGCTATGAGTGCTTATGGCGATCTGGATACTTCTGTGATTGATGAGCTTCCACCGGGTCGAACTCCGATTCAAACCGTGACTATTCCACTGGATCGTCGAGAAGAAGTGCTCAATCGTATTGCGACAAACTGCGCTGAGGGCAAACAAGCCTATTGGGTGTGTACTTTGGTTGAACAATCGGAAACCTTAGACGCACAGGCAGCCGAAGCGACTTATCAAGAAATCAAAGAACGATTTCCACACCTCAATATCGGCTTGGTTCACGGCAAAATGAAAGCCGATGAAAAACAGTCCATCATGCAGCAGTTTAAAGACAATGAACTACAACTTTTGATTGCAACAACGGTGATTGAGGTGGGTGTCGATGTACCCAATGCTTCAATTATGGTGATTGAAAATGCTGAACGTTTAGGACTTTCACAGCTACACCAATTACGTGGTCGTGTCGGTCGTGGAGCCAAAGCCAGTTTCTGCGCCCTGCTCTACAAAGCACCGCTTTCACAAAATGGACAAGAACGTCTACGCATTATGCGAGAAACCAACGACGGTTTTATCATTGCAGAAAAGGATCTAGAGATTCGTGGTCCAGGTGAACTGCTCGGAACCAAACAAACAGGTGATATGGGTTTTAGAGTGGCTAAACTGGAACGTGATGACCATCTACTCAGTCAGGCACATCATGTGGCACAGCAGATATTAAAAGATTATCCAGAAAATGTAGAACCACTTTTAAATCGTTGGCTACCAGAAGCACCAAGATATGCTTTTGTATAAATAAAATATAGACTGTTTTACTCAATCAAAAGAATAAAACAAGTTAGATATAATGGCTCTGTAAATATTAAAAATAAATAAAACGCAGAGCGCTTTAAAAAACCATTGCTTCATTAAACAATGCATTAAGCACTGAGAAATATATGTTTAAAATACTTGGGGAATTCCTACATACAGGAATGACAAAAATCAGCCGCTGCCAACTGTGTAGCATGGACCTACAACACAGCCACACACTCTGCGATGATTGCTGGCACAGCTTGCCATGGTATAAAAACAAAATCATAAAAAATGATCGTGAGATCAATATTGCCTGTTATTACCAATTTCCGATAGATCGCATTATCCAAAAATACAAATACGAAAACCAATTGCAGTATCAAACCTTACTGGCACATTGTTTGATGAATCTACACCTGCCCAAAGTGCATGCCATTGTTCCCATGCCTATTTCCAAGGAACGACTGATTGAACGTGGTTACAACCAAATGCTCATCATTGCCAAGATCATGTCCAGACAACTCAAAATCCCTGTATGGCAACCTGTGATCCGTTCAGCACAACATTCACAAAAAGGCTTAAATCGCCTAGAGCGAATCGAAAATATCGAGGAACAATTTCAGATGATTCACAATCAAAATAAGCCTTATAAAAAAGTCTTGATTATCGATGATGTGATAACAACAGGTGCTTCAATTGGAGCGCTTGCCCAAGCACTAGAAGGCTTGGGCTGTTCACAGATTTATACGGCGTGTATTGCCTCTGGGGCAATCACAAAATCCAATGAGATCTAGCTTAAAAACTTACAATGCCAAATGTTGCTTACACCAAGGAATCACAATCTCCTTGGTTAAGGGCGCAAGCTTGGTCTGCTGATCATCTAGATCAATCCATTTCATTTCAGCGATTTCTGCATCAATTTTAGGTGCTTGAGCCAAATCAACTTGATAAAGAAAGCTAACCAAACGGTGATTGGCTTCATTTGCCGCAGATGTTTCAAAACACCCGATAAACTGCTCAATCTTGGCATTTGCACCAATTTCCTCATGAATCTCTCTCAACATAGTGTCTTCAGGAGATTCATGAGCTTCAAGCTTACCGCCCACTTGCATAAAAAATTCAGTATGACGTTTGCGTACAAGTAACAATTGATTTTCTGCATTTAAAATTACGGCAGCAGAAACCGTTATGGTATTCATTGACTCAAAAATTCCTGACGATCCACCATGCCCCATTTAGGCTCTGGCGCTTGATAATTTTCAAAAATATTTAAAATTTCTTCAATAGACTCTGATTCGATTAACATGTCCGTAAATCTTGATTTGGTAAATCCTTTGTCTGTAGTCAATTGGATAAACTTAAACAGATCATTGTAAAAGCCTTCAATATTGAGAAATGCACAAGGTTTAAGATGTATGCCAAGCTGTGCCCAAGTCCATTGTTCAAAAATTTCTTCTAAAGTACCAGCACCACCAGGTAAGGCAATAAAACCATCTGACAAATCTGCCATTTTCGTCTTGCGCTCGTGCATATCTTTAACCACATACAACTCAGTCAAATGCGGATGAGCAAGCTCACGATCGACCAATCCCTGTGGAATAACACCAATCACTTGACCACCTGCAGCCAAAGCACTGTCTGCAACAATTCCCATTAGGCCCGAACGACCACCGCCGTAAACCAAGGTTTTGCCCTTTTTGGCGATAGTTTCGCCAGTCAATCGTGCAACTTTTTCAAATATTGCATCTGTTCCTAAAGCTGAACCACAGAAAATTGCTATAGAATTCATACAAATCAAACCTTGTTGTGATGTTGTCATATAGTGTGACTAGACTATGAAAAGTTTTTTTTTGCAAAAGAACTAACTAATCAGTGTTTTTAATTGAAAACCTTGTCTAAAATACACGCATCAAATTAACCCGACTGCGCTAGGGAGAAAAGACAATATGCTTGAAGCCTTTTACGCAACAGAGCGCGGTAGTCTAGAAGATGCCACCATTAATGGCGGTTTTGATCTTCACCCCGAATTGGTCTGGATCGATCTCATTGCACCATCACAAGAAGAACAGCAATGGGTTTTAGATGCGTATGAGCAAAACTTACCAACACTCAAGTCGCTTGAAGACATTTCATCTTCTGCACGATTCTATCGCGATGATGATGGTATTTTACATATCAGTACTTATTTTTTAACGAAAAATAAAAATTATCAACTCGACGGTGACACAGAAGATACGGCGAATATGTTGGCGACTGTGCAAACGGTTGCATTTATTTTGCATAAAGATCGTTTGTTTACGCTTCGTGGTGAAAAACTGGTTGCTTTTCGTGCCTTTCGTGCACGTGCTCGCCGTAATGACTATGACATAGACTACAAAGATCCTACTTGGATTTTATTGGGTTTACTCGAAGCAAAACTGGATGAGCTTGCGGATATCTTAGAAGATATCCACAAGGATCTAGAAAAATACTCTACAGAAGTGCTTAATAATCGCCACCGTGAGCAAATTTTAGACCTAGATGACATGATTACCCGTCTAGCTCAACAAGAAGATATGCTCGGAAAAGCACAGCTTTGTCTGATTGATTTACGTCGAGTGCTCACATTCCTTGCTCGTCCACGTGCGCTAGGCAGTCATATTTTTGATGCGGATATTCGAGAGCTTAGTGAAGATGTTCGCTCACTGGTCGAACATGATGCCTTCCTGTTCCAAAAAGTACGATTCTTACTTGATACAACATCTGGGTTCATTAACACTGAACAGAACGATACGATTCGTCGATTCTCGATTTTACCAAGTATGCTTGCACCTCCAATGCTGATCGCCAGTATTTACGGGATGAACACTGAAATCCTGCCTTTTGCACATGGGCATTGGAGCTTTTATGTGGTTATTTCAATTTTAATCGCGACCTTTTTTGGACCACTCATATACTTCCGTTGGAAAAAATGGATTTAATTTCCACCCTATTTTCACAAAGCCAAGCGATCTCGCTTGGTTTTTTGTTTTTATAAAATAGAATGTAAAATCAAATACTTATAAGACACTTAAAATATGATCTTTTTCTCTTTTTAACACACTATCTTATTGATAATAGACGTGTTAATTTGTAATAGTTCTCGTTCACCATCGTATAGATGGTTTAGAAGATTGGGGTGAGAATGTTATTCAGCTTAAAACGGTTCACCATCGTATAGATGGTTTAGAAGTGCACAGATTTTAAATAGTTTACGGTTATCAAGTTCACCATCGTATAGATGGTTTAGAAGAGTACCACCCGAACTCTGATAGCAATTGGATAGTTCACCATCGTATAGATGGTTTAGAAGACTACCTGCTGAATAGTGATACATAGTGTTTTGTTCACCATCGTATAGATGGTTTAGAAGCGAAAAAGGCATATCAATCCACATCGATCCACGTTCACCATCGTATAGATGGTTTAGAAGTTAAAGGATGTTATCTAATTGGCTTAAATAGGGTTCACCATCGTATAGATGGTTTAAGAAATTAATCAGGACAATAAAATGGAAATACACAAAATCATTGATAATATTCGTCTTGATCTCAACCAGCTTGGCGATGAAACAGTACGTCAATCTTCTCAACGTTTTTTTAAATCTGATCAAATGACCTATTTCTACGGCGTAAAAAGTCCAGATGTTAAAACCCTCATTAAAAAATATAAAAAACAGGTTTTAGCTTTATCTAAAAAAGAAATCTTTGAGTTATGTGAAGAACTGCTAAAAACAAATTATCTAGAAGAAGCGAGTATCGCCTGTGCTTTTACAGCATCCATTAGCAAACAATTTATACCGACTGATTTTAAAATTTTAGAAAAATGGATCAATCTATATATTACAAATTGGGCGGCTTGTGACACGCTTTGTAATCACACCGTTGGTGATTTCATCATGATGTACCCTGAATTTATCCCTGAACTGAAAAAGTGGACAAACTCCCCAAATCGTTGGATGAAACGTGCAGCTGCGGTCACTCTGATCATTCCTGCTCGAAAAGGATTATTCTTAGATGATATTTTTGAAATAGCTAATTCGCTTATAACAGATGCAGATGATATGGTACAAAAGGGCTATGGCTGGATGTTAAAAGCTGCAAGTCAGGCTTATCCAAATGAAGTATTTCAATATGTACTATCCCAAAAAGAGATTATGCCCCGAACGGCTTATCGCTACGCTATTGAAAAACTGTCTAAAGAACAAAAAGTAGTCGCTATGCAAAAATAAAAGAAATTTGATATAAAAAACCGAGTTAATGAATTAACTCGGTCTAATAAAATGATCTGTATACTTCGATACAGATTCAAATGACATTAAATCAGCTTTAAGTCATGTTCAAGATGCGTTGCTTGAATGATTTTCATCATTTTTTCAGGGACTGCTTTGAACTGCAAACCTTGACGATTCGGCGTTTGACGCAACCATTGCACCATCACAGCCAAAGTCAAAGTACTACCGTGCTCAAGATTGGACAAATTTACGGTCACAGGAAAGTCATTTTGACTCTTTATAAGCTTCAAACCATTTAAATAATAGTTTTCAGCATTATCAAAATCGATCTTTCCTGAAACATAAAGTTCCTGATTTTTAAATTCAATCACCCTACACCTTCATCTTATTTTTTATTTACTGCTGCATCAGCATCTGGTTTAAATGTCGCAATCGCTTTATCCAAGTTACCACCATTACGTTTTACGTTTGCAGCAAACTGGTTACGGAATTGCAAGCCAAGATCAATACCTGATACGTTGATATTACGTACTTTCCATTGGCTTCCTGCATCAGACAATTGGAATGCTACAGGGATTTTTTCACCATTGTTATTAAAATCAATAGTCACAACAGGATACTTCGCATTGGTATCTTTATACGGACGCATTGAATAAGTTTGATTTGAATATTTGGCAAATGCTGAACCATAGTTTTCAATCAAAGTTGCACGGAAGTTTTTCTCAAACTGTGCACGTTGTGCAGGTGTACTAGAATTTGCATAAGTACCCATCACGATACGAGTAAACGCTTGAGCATCAACATTCGGATCAAGGTTTTTACGTACAATAGCATTTACCGCAGCACGATTATTGAGTTGAGCATGATTTGCTTTAAGATTTGAAATCAAGCTATCTGCTACACGTTTTACAAATGCAGGTGGTGCTTCAGATGGTGCTGCAAAGACTGTACCAGCAATCATTGTAGACAATACAGTTGCCGCAAAAGTTTGTTTAACCAATAAATTCATTTCAATAACTCCTCTAATGCCTATTCGGTAAACGAAGGTTGTGCATCAGTAGATTCTTTCGCTGCGTCTGCACCTTTTGAATCTGCTGAGCTATCTGATGTTGTTGATTTCCCTGCACCACCAGTAATAAATTTGGTAATTAAGTCTTCTAGATCCATAGTGCCTTGAGTATTTCCTATACTCTCACCACGTTTCAAATAACTTAATCCACCGCCTGGAACGATTTTAAGGTATTTTTCACCCAATAAACCGTTTGTAGCAACCATTATGTAAGCATCCTCATCGATATTGGTGATGTCTTTCATGTTGCTGTTTAGTTTCTGTTCCATTTCTTTTTGTTGCTCGGGAGTCGCAGCCTGATAATCAGCACTGTAATGCAAATCTCCTAAAGCATTTTCTTTCACTTTTTTCAATTGTTCGGCATTGAATGTGGTCAATCCACCGTCCAATTCAAAATCTACTTTAGCCTGACGTGTTACAGGGTCTAAAGTGATTGTATCTACACGACCAATCGTTACACCACTCATGGTCACTTTGGCACGTGGTTTTAAACCGTTAACATTGTCAAAAGTGGCTTCCATTTCATAGCTGTCTTTGAGGTTAGTCCCCATCAAGCCACTGACTTTCATCGCCAAGAAAAATAAAGCCAAACCAAAGATAATGACAAAGATACCTACGGCCAGCTCACTCGTACGTGATTTCATTAAACTCCTCCGAACATGACCGCAGTCAATACGAAATCAAAACCTAAGACACAAAGTGATGAATACACGACTGTGCGTGTCGTAGATGTTGCGATTCCTTCTGATGTTGGTTCACAGGCATAGCCTTGATAAACCGCAATCCAAGTACAAATAATTGCAAATACAAAACTTTTTATGATCGTGCCGTTGATAATGTCATGTCCAAATTGAACCGTATTTTGCATACCGCTCCAAAAAGAACCACCATCAGCACCCAGAAAATCAACACCGACCATTTTGCCACCAAAGATCCCGATGGCTGCAAAAATAACAGCTAACATCGGCAAGCTAAAAATACCAGCCCATAAACGTGGTGAAACAACACGTTTCAGTGGATCTACACCGATCATTTCCATACTGGATAATTGTTCTGTGGCTTTCATTAGACCAATTTCTGCGGTCAAGGCAGAACCAGCACGACCCGCAAAAAGTAATGCTGCAACGACAGGCGCAAGTTCACGAAGTAAAGTCAATGAAATTGCTGTACCTAACATTGAATCACTACCTAAAGTGACCAAAATATTAAATAACTGCAGACCTAAAACAGCACCGATAAATAAACCCGACACTGCAATGATCAATAATGACAGCACGCCAACTCGATACATCTGGTAAATGAAAAGCTTAAAACCTGTAATCGTCGGCATCGAGAAAATGATCTGTAACAACATAATCGTTGCTACACCAATTCCCTTAACACGTTCAATGACGCGTCTACCTAATAAGGCAATTGCATTCATGAACGCACCTCATTATCTAAATAGGCTAGATGGCTAAACTGATATTCAACTGGACCATCTGCTGCCCCTGTCAGGAACTGTTTTACATATGCGGATGGGTGGTTTCTCAGTTCTTCTGGTGTACCTTCACCCTGAATTTTTCCTTCAGCAACCACATAGATATAGTCAGCGATAGTTAAGGTTTCTTCTACATCATGTGACACGATGATGGTCGTCAACTCTAGCGCTTCTCTAAGCGATCGAATCAAACGAGTTAATACCCCTTTGACGATAGGATCTTGTCCAGCAAATGGTTCATCATACATGATCAGTTCAGGATCAAGCGCAATCGCGCGAGCCAAAGCCACACGGCGATTCATACCGCCCGATAGCTCTGCTGGCATGAGATTTTCAGTACCACGAAGCCCGACAGATTCAAGTTTTAACGCAACCAACTCAGCAATCAGATTTTCCGAAAGCTTGGTATGCGCTCGTATAGGGAATGCGACATTCTCAAATACAGACATATCAGTAAATAAAGCACCGCTTTGGAACAGCATTCCCATACGTGCACGCGCTGCAAAAAGTTCTGCACGCGACATGTCGGCAATATTTTTACCATCCAATAAGACCTCACCCTGATCAGGTGTCAACTGTCCGCCAATAAGGCGAAGCAATGTTGTTTTACCTGTACCAGAAGGTCCCATGATTGCTGTTATTTGTCCGCGACGAATTTTCAAACTGACATTATCATAAATGACGCGTTCCCCTCGATTAAAGCTCAAGTTCTTAACTTCAATAAGCTCATGAGCATTTTGAGGAGAGTGATTATTCATAGCTGAACATTTTCCTGAGTTTTATCAGCATGCATACTATACCCATTTTCGATCAATTTTTGTTGTTGATTAAGGTACGATACATAGGACATAGCGTTCTATATTATCATTTTTATATAGTTACGCCTGAATCTTAGTACGCTTTTTTAGTTATTTTCTTAAACAAAATCTACTTTTTAAGATTTTATATTTAATAAAAATATTTATACATAAAATAGAAAATATTGACCATGAGTAACACACAAGCAAAAACAGGCAATAAACCGATGTTTTCCCTAGTATTATTCCTCTTGGCTATCATTTTCTTATTCATCAATTTCAGCAAATATGTATTTGTGATCCATTATACATTTACAAAATGAATTACCAAATATCTAGCATAAAAAAAGCCAGTATAAATACTGGCTTTTTGATTCACAAAATAACTTAGTCGTTAAACTTACGACGGCGATCACCACCTTCGCGTTGTGGACGATCTGAGTTAAATTCACGACGTGGACGATCTTCACCACCAAATGAACGTTTTGGACGGTCATCACCGAAAGAACGTTTTGGACGATCACCAAAACCACCTTCACGACGTGGACGATCTTCGCCACCGAAAGAGCGTTTTGGACGATCACCGAAACCGCCTTCACGACGTGGTTTGTAATCTACGCGATTACCACGGTTGTCATCATTTGAGTCAAAACGTGGTTTATCGTTGAAACCGCCTTCGCGACGTGGACGATCAGAGTTGAACTCACGACGTGGACGATCTTCACCACCGAATGAACGTTTTGGACGGTCTTCAAAACCACCTTCACGGCGTGGACGGTCAGAGTTGAACTCACGACGTGGACGATCTTCACCACCGAATGAACGTTTTGGACGATCGCCAAAACCACCTTCGCGACGTGGACGATCAGAGTTAAACTCGCGACGTGGACGATCTTCGCCACCGAACGCTGGACGATCACCGCGAGGTTTATCATCAAAGCTACGACGTGGACGGTCATCACGACCACCTTCACGGCGTTTAAAGTTGCCTTCGCCTTCAAAACGACGACCGCCACCAAAACCACCACGACCACGGCCGCCATCACGTTTACCATTACCGCGACCACCGTCACGACCACCACGAGCAGGAGGTGGAGATGGCTCAAGACCTTCGATTTCAGTTACGCTTAAACGTGCATCTAAATAGTCTTCTAGGGCACGAATTTTACCGCGTTCACGATAAGTCGCTAAAGTAATCGCTTTACCTGTACGACCCGCACGACCTGTACGACCAATACGGTGTACATAGTCTTCGTGTTTCATAGGTAAACCGAAGTTGATTACGTGTGAAATTGTTGGTACGTCTAAACCACGTGCCGCAACATCAGTTGCAACTAAGATTTTTGCACGGCCTTCACGGATACTACGTAAACGACGGTTACGTACTGTTTGTGGCATAGCACCATGAAGCGCAACAACTGAATGCCCAGCTTCTGCAAGCTCTTCAGCAAGCATATCTGTATCTTCTTGAGTGCTTGCAAATACTACAGCTTGATCTACGTCTTCTTCACTTAACCAGTGGTTAAGCAATTTTTTCTTATGCTCAAAACCATCAGTCCAATGTAAAGTTTGGGTAATGTCAGTATTTGTAGAATGACCAGTTTCAATCGCAATACGCTCTGGATCATTCATCATGCGTTCAGCAAGACGGATAATACGATCTGCAAAAGTTGCAGAGAACATCAATGTTTGTTTACGGTTTGCAGCTAAGTCGCTGATTGCTTCTAAGTCTTCAGAGAAACCTAGGTCAAGCATACGGTCAGCTTCATCAACGATTAAAGCATCAACTTTATCAAGTTTGATTTGACGACGATTTACAAGGTCAAGTAAACGACCTGGAGTTGCAACAACAACTTGCGCGCCTTTTAATTGTTGGATTTGTTTACCAAAAGGCATACCACCCATGATCGCAGCAACACGAACGCCTTTCATTTGGCGAACAAGTGCAATTGCGTCTTGGCAAACCTGTTGAGCAAGTTCACGTGTAGGAGAAATCACGAGAATGCTTGGTTGTGTTACCGCTTTCATACGCTCTTTAAATGGAACAAAAGTTTCTTGTCCAGCTAAAGCGTTTAATGTAGGAAGTAAAAATGCAGCAGTTTTACCCGAACCTGTTTGGCTCGAAACTAAAAGGTCTTTACCTTCTAGAGCAGCAGGAATAGCTAATTCTTGTACTGGTGTTGGGTTAGTAAAACCTAAACCTTGTAGAGCCAGTTGAAGCGATTCGTGCAAAGGAAATTCAGCAAAAGTTTTGCTCATAGAGTTTTTCACCCGAAATCTGGGTGCTCCATTAAATATATAGTCAGATGGACATCGGCAAAAAGCGGTACAGCAATATACGCTGAAAATTGGAAGATTCAGCGGCGATCCGAGTAACGACGATGTGATATAACGCACGCTTGATTACGGGCTTAACCTGAATGAATCGCTTAAGCGATTGGGGCGCGAGATATCGTCCTCTCTTTTGGACCGCACGCGCATACACAATGATAAGATAAGAATGTTCAGGTAATGAACGGAAAATAAGTGCGTGCGCGGATTATAGCAGAAATTTTAATAATGTCATCAGCTTTTATTGTTTTTTTCTTTTAATTACTTTTTTGTATATTAAGTATTCAAAATTGTTTGGTTTTTTAATAGGCTGGATTTGATCTAGAAATAAATTTAATGAAAATGCTCCCCTTTCCCGCTTTTTCTACTCTCTAAATCCAATGCAAATAGATCGACATTTTATGGTATCCCAATCACCACAGATATGATTTTAAACTCGATACAGCATTTTCAAATCATACTGACGATACAAACCATTGCCTTCTCTCAAATGAAATCAATTTTTTGATTTAAATTGGATAAATTTAGCGCGATCAACTTATTCATCTTTTAGCTCAACAATATACGGCTTTGGCGCTTGCTCTGGAAATTTATAAATTTTCAATTCAATTTCACCTTGTTTTTTCTCACCTTCAACTTTGATGTGGTAAATATAAGATATGGGATCATTTACACCACCATTATAAAGAATCGTTTTTCCAAAATATTTATAATGTTTGACTTTGCCATACTCAGCCTGAATCTGAGGATCAGTTTGCAAAATAGAATCTACCTGATGTACTACCTTATCTGGAAACGTGCATCTCTTATATAAAAAAACCAAACATATATAAAAGCATATCGCGAGTACTTTCTTCAGTGGTGTATCAAGCTCAAATTTCATCTTTGTATTTTTTGTTTTATCTTAGATCAATATAATATACGTTATTTATCCCAATAAAAAAGCTCCCAACCAGTGAGAGCTTTTTAAACTTTAATCTACAAATTTAAAGCAAAAACTTATTTCGCAGCTTCGCCCCAAGCAGGAACAACCGCTTGCATCAATGGTTTTAACATTTTCATAGAACATGCGATCACTTGACCATTGTCCATAGAATCGTTACCACCACGAGCATCAACCACTGTACCGCCTGCTTCTTTCACGATCAATTCGCCAGCAGCGATATCCCAAGGTTTCAAACCAAGTTCAAAATAACCATCAAAACGACCTGCAGCAACATAAGCCAAATCAAGTGCAGCAGAACCACCACGGCGGTATTGAGCACCAGCTTCTGTTACGTTGAGCAATGATTCAAAATGATTTTTTGCATAAGAAATCACTTCACCATTACGTTTTGCACGATAAGCATGACCAACAGCCAAGAATGTATTTTCCAAGCTATCTTTAACATTTACACGAATACGACGTTGATTCAACATAGCACCGCGACCACGGCTTGCAGAGAATAACTCATCTTTCACAGGATCATAGATCACACCGTGTTGAGTTACACCTTTATGTTGAACTGCAATAGAAACACAGAAATGAGGGAAGCCATTGACAAAGTTTAAAGTACCATCAAGCGGATCAATCACCCAACACCAATCGGCATCGTGACCTTTACCTTCTTGCATACCAAACTCTTCGCCAAGGAAGCTATGATTTTTATAGCTTTTGCGAAGTGTATCAATCGTCAACTGTTCGATATAGCGATCAACACGCGTAACAGGACCATCAATACCTTTTTCTTCAACTTGTAGATCAAGTTTATGACGATTTTGATGCGCTTTTAAAATCTCAAGACCAACTAACTGAGCCGCACGCGCAGCCATCACCACCATAGGTTCCATTGAACACCCACTACAAATTTGAAGATACTGATAAAGAATAATGCATAAAAGCACCCATATTCTATCAAATATAAGTGCTTTTAGGGAGGAAATGTTTCTAATATTTTAGAATGTCAAATAGATCATTTTTTAAATCAATAAATTAACAACAACCTAAGCATGCTGTACAAGCTTTAACCAAGCTTTTTCAACTGCGTTTTGAATACCTTTTTCATCCAAACCACAAGCTTCAAGCATTTGAGCATGCGTTGCTTGATGCATAAATGTATCTGGCAATCCCAAATTTAGCATTGGTTTCACGATCTGTGCCTGTGCCAAAAACTCATTGACTGCACTACCCGCACCTGCCATCACAGCATGCTCTTCAACCGTCACAAATAAACTGGTTTTATCCGCATATTCTCTGATGATTTGCTCATCCAATGGTTTAACAAAACGCATATTGATGACACGTACAGCAAGATCATGACTATTTGCCAAGTTTTTTGCAGCCACAATCGCGGGTGCAACACGGCTACCAAAAGCTAAAATAGTAATCTGCTCTTCATGTTCAAGATTGAACTCAGCAACAACTTCCGCCTGACCGATTTCAATTGTGCTTAATACTTGCTGCATTTCTACACCAAGCCCCGCACCACGTGGATAGCGTACAGCTGCTGGACCATTGTATAAATAAGCGGTATGCAACATTTGACGACATTCGTTTTCGTCTTTTGGAGCCATGATCACGATATTGGGTACTGTACGCATATAAGCGTAGTCATAAGCACCTGCATGTGTCGGACCATCTTCACCCACAAGACCAGCGCGATCGATACCGAAAGTCACATCTAAATTTTGCAAAGCAACATCATGAATCATTTGGTCATAACCACGTTGTAAAAATGTCGAATAAATCGCAACCACAGGTTTTAGACCTTCACAAGCCATACCTGCAGCCAAAGTCACAGCATGTTGTTCAGCAATAGCAACATCGAAGAATCGTGTCGGATACTGTTTGGCAAAAGCAACCATACCTGAACCTTCACACATCGCAGGTGTAATCGCTAACAAACGCTCATCTTGTGCAGCTTCATCACATAACCATTGTCCAAATACATCTGAATATTTGGGTGCTGATTTGACTGCTTTATCTGTTGTTTTTGTCGCATTTATTTTTGCAATAGCGTGATACTTAATTGGATCTGCTTCTGCTGGAGCAAAACCCTTGCCTTTTTTAGTATAGACATGGATTAAGCGTGGACCTTTACGTTTTTTGAGTGCATTGAAGACTTGAACCAATTGATTGACATCATGCCCGTCAAATGGACCAAAATAATCAAAACCAATGGCTTTAAATAAATTATCTGCCGCATCTGTTGCAGATTCATGCAAACGTGAGTTGTAGCACCAGTCAGGATGATCTTCTAAAAATGCTTCACCTTCGGCATTGATATTGACGGATTGCCCTTTTTCCCAAATCGCAGCAAGATGCTTAGCAAAACCACCTGTACTGCATGAGATCGACATATCATTGTCATTGAGGACGACGATCAGGTCGGCATCATGAGCAACAGCATCATTCATCGCTTCAAAAGCCATACCCGCAGTCATTGCACCATCACCGACGATACAGACAACTTCATTTGGATCTTTTTGATAACGACGTGCCAAAGACATGCCTAAACCTGCAGAAATTGCAGTTGAAGAATGCCCTACCCCAAAAGTATCAAACTCAGATTCATCACGTGCAGGGAACGCTGCCAAACCATCTTTGGCACGAATCGTCGTCAATTGTTCACGGCGACCCGTCAAAGCTTTATGTGGATAAGCTTGATGACCTACATCCCAAACCAAGCGATCATTTGGGGTATTAAAACAATAATGTAAAGCAACAGTCAGTTCGATGACACCTAGATTTGCACCAAAATGTCCACCACTTTGACCTGCTGCATACAAAATAAATTGACGCAGTTCATCCGCAACCGTTGCCAATTGGCTTTGCTCTAGTTGACGTAATTGCTCTGGATGATCAATCTTGTCCAACACGGGTGTAACAGGGCGTTGACTGGGTATTTCGGTATACAACATATGTGGCAAAGCCTTCTAAAGCCTGGCAAATCCGAGCTAGGTAAACAGGTTAACGATGGTAAGATTGAATCATATCACATTCAATCAGCCACATTTATAATGATGCATTTTCAGGTAAATAGCCAAAAATGCAATAGTTAGATGCTTAGATTATCCTGAAAAATATCACCCATTATCAACTATTATTGTGTGCTTTATGAAAAAAAGAAAAACTTCTTCATAAAATCGTACTTTTCAATTCTACCAATGTCCAAGCATTACGCTATACTTTAATCAATTTCTAAACGATAAATGGATGAACCTGTGCCTATAGAATTTGTTGCAACTTCCAAACTTCCAACCGCTTATGGCGATTTTAAAATTACTGTTTTTCAAGATCCAAAAACAGGCGAAGAACATGTTGCACTTTCTAAAGGTTTAGACACCCCACCGACGACTCCTGTCTTGGTTCGCATCCATTCAGAATGTTTGACTGGTGATGCTTTTGGCTCACTCAAATGTGACTGTGGACCTCAGCTACATTCTACGATGAAATTGATTAATGATGCTGGACAAGGCGTGATTTTATACCTGCGCCAAGAGGGTCGTGGCATTGGCTTGACCAACAAAATCAGAGCCTATGCCTTGCAAGATCAAGGGCATGACACGGTTGATGCCAACTTATTGTTAAATTTGCCTGCAGATGCGCGTCGTTATGATATGTGTAGCATTATGCTTGATCAATTACAGGTCAAACAGGTCAAATTGATTACCAATAATCCTTTAAAATTAAAAGCATTAACTGATCTTGGTATTGATGTAGTTGATCGTGTTGCGCTCACTGTTGGTTTGAACCCATACAATGAAGATTATTTAAAAACAAAACATGATCGTATGTCGCACATGTATTCAAAAGATGACTTCTAAGTCATCTTTTTATCGATTTCAATCCTTCATCTTAGAAAAAATTTTTATAAAACCATAAAAAAACCCTTATTTTTTTATGGTTTTGTGCTTTGATATAGAAAGTCTTTCATCATTTCCCTATGAGGGTCGTCATGCAGAATAAAATTTCAGCTGATATTCAACGCGTTCGCGAATTTCTCCTCGATTTACAATCCCGAATTTGTCATGCACTCGAACAACAAGAAGTTGCAGGTGGTGGTGATGCAAAATTTATTGTTGACGAATGGGAACGTGCCGAAGGTGGCGGTGGTCGCTCGCGTGTTTTGCAAAATGGTACGGTGATTGAAAAAGGTGGTGTGATGTTTTCGCATATTCACATCAATAAATTACCTGCTTCAGCAACTGCACGTCATCCTGAAATTGCCAACTGTACTGCTCAAGCTTTGGGTGTTTCGTTGGTAATTCACCCTAAAAACCCAAATGTTCCAACCTCACATGCCAATGTGCGTTTATTTGTCGCACAGCCAGAAGGTAAAGATCCTGTTTGGTGGTTTGGTGGTGGTTTTGATCTCACTCCTTATTATCCAAATGATGAAGATGTCATCGCTTGGCATCAAACGGCACATGATCTTTGTGAACCTTTCGGTGCTGATGTTTATCCAGAAATGAAACAATGGTGTGATGATTATTTTTATCTCAAGCATCGTGATGAACAGCGTGGCGTTGGCGGATTATTTTTTGATGATTTAAACCGTTGGGATTTTGAGACCTGTTTTCAGTTTATTCAAGCTGTAGGGAATGGCTATCTAGACGCTATTATTCCGATTTTCAAAAAGAATCAAGACCTACCTTATACAGAAGAACAGCGTGAGTTCCAGCTTTATCGTCGTGGTCGCTATGTAGAGTTCAATATTATCTACGATCGTGGCACCTTGTTTGGCTTACAGTCTGGCGGCAGGATCGAATCCATTTTGGTGAGTTTACCTAACCTCGTCTCTTGGGCTTATCGTGCAGAATGGGAAGTCGGTACACCTGAACGTCGTCTGACTGATTATTATCTCAAACCGCAAGATTGGTTAAACAAAACGTCATAATATTCAATTACTCTGAGGATCTGTTGACATTTCAAATTGGTTGCGACAATGAGTGTTTTTTAGATGAAATGAGGCGTAGGTTGAGAAATTTAGTCATCTAAATGAGCAAGCTACAACGAAATAGCATCAAAAAACACTCTTGTCCCGAAGGGTTGTGGCTAAAATTATCACAGACTTCGTTACGAAATTTGAAAATGGTCTCGCCATTCTCTGCATTTCGTGCCTTGCCTGCTCAATTTTAGCCGACAACGCAACTCAGTTATGAAATATCAACAGATCCTAAACTATCTCATGAGAGATAGCTTTTTTTCGTTATACTTTCTCACAAATTGACAAAGTTTTTGACGTATTAAAACGTACTTTTAAATGAGAAACGATTACACTAAGCTCGGAATCATTATTTATAGTGGTGTCTTGAGTACATGACACAAATAAAAAATTAAATAATGCCCAATTTACGCAAAACGAGATATTGGTCATGATTAGCTTATTAAACAGATATAAAATCTTATGGTTCTTAGCAATTTCTACAACATTGCTATGCTCAATTACAGTCACGCTTGCTTTTGATAATACGTATTCTGATGGTGTTTCGATTACCTTGTCTGTCATTTTAAGCATTGCTCTTTTTATCGTATCGTCTACAAGTATCGTAGAAATCATCGAAGCTATTTGTAATCCTTAGTTTTTCTAGACTAGATCAAAATCCAATTTTTTGTTTTAGTTTTTGCAGTATTTCAAAATTGACGTATATTGATTGCCATTTCAATACAAAGGTTTTTTGATATGAGCAAACAATTTGCCGTCATCGGCAATCCAATTGAACACTCTCGCTCCCCTGAGTTACATCTCGCTTTCTCTCAAAAAACTGGTATTGACCTCAACTACGTAAAACGCTTTGCTGAAATCGAAGATTTTGAACAAAGTGTTGAAACTTTTTTTAAAAATGAAAATGGCGTTGGTATGAATGTCACTGTTCCTTTTAAAGAACGTGCATTTGCAATGTGTGCAGAACTTTCTGAACGCGCCAAAATTGCCAAAGCAGTCAACACGCTTTCCTATAAAAATGGCCAATATTTTGGTGACAATACCGATGGACAAGGATTAGTTGAAGCCATTCAAGCACTCGATTGGAACCTTGAAAATAGTACGATGCTGATCATCGGTGCTGGTGGTGCAACACGTGGTGTCATCTACCCATTGGTCAAAGCTGGTGTAAAGAAAATTGTGATTGCCAATCGAACCTTAGCACGTGCTGAACAACTTATAGATGATCTAAAAGCGTCGGTTAGTGAAGCTGAACTGAGCTGTATCACACTAGATCAACTGGATGGTCATTTTGATTTTGTGATCAATGCGACCTCAGCAAGCCTTGCAGGTGACGCACTCGTTTTACCTGAAAATCTTCAATTCAAATATGCCTATGAAATGGCATATGGCAAAGCTTCAAGCTTTTTAGATCAAGCCAAAGCACGTGGCTGTGAAACTTCAGAAGGTTTTGGAATGTTGGTTGGGCAAGCCGTTGAATCTTTCTATATCTGGAATGGCGTAAAGCCAAATATCAAAGATTTTCTATAAATAGCAGATGTTGTGAGCCTCGATTTAAATATTGATAAATACTCTGGGATTTGCAATCGAGCTTAGATAAATGACTGTATTCAAGCTTTTTATTTTAACGTTTCAAAATAAAATTGCCTGCATGGATCAATTAAAATTTTATTGAAAATAATGGGTTGTATGGCAATTTTATTTAGGTCTTTTATAACAAGAACTTTTTAACATCTGCATAACCCCCTTAAATAAAAAAGAACCTCAATCGAGGTTCTTTTTTTAAAGCGAATTAAAAATTATTTTAAACCCGCATCTTGGACTGCTTTATACGTCTCTTTGAATAGATCATAGTCGACATATTCATAAAGATCATCATTTAAACCTTGAATCGTTTTTTGACTCAATTGTTGCTTTTGTGCAGCAGTATAAACTTTGGCTAAAATTGCCGCTGTTTTGCTGAGATCTGCCTTTTCATCAGGTCGAACTTCATTTTCTTGCTGATACTTCTCGATGTAGTACTGTGCAAAAATAGCTTCTGGTTTTTTGTATTGCTTAACCAGCTTTTGCATCACTTGCTTTTTCTGAGCATCTTTAACCAGTGGTGCAACGATCTCATCCACTTCAGCACCTAAAGTTGAATCATATTGCTCATCACTTTCTAAATGATGTTTTTTCTGCAAAGCTTCAATGGTTTTTAACGCATTTCCAGTTGGATTATAAATATCCTGATTTGAATAGTTATAAGCATAAATTGTAGCGATATCTTGTAAATCACGGCTTGAATAACGCTTCACGAGATCAGGATTTTCAGCACCCATTTTCGCGATAAACACAGCTTTATAGGTTTTCTCATAAGAACCCGTTTGTTTATAAACTTTTTCAGCTAAAACTTCGAGTTGCTCATCAAAACTCAGTTCAGACTCAGCACCATCCTCTGCCGCGCTACCGCCCATAATGCGTTCAAAGATTGTTCCTTTGATGGCTTCTTTGAAAGATTTTGCCTGTTTTAAAGTCGTATAGTCGATCTTCGATGCTTTACCATAATTTGAAATTTCAACATCAAACTTAACATTGAGATCACGTGTCATCTTTTTAAAGCGTGTCGAAAGATCATAATCAAGTTTGACAGCACGCCCTGATGCATCCAACCCGACATCCATAATCAATGGACTGCGATCTTTTACAGCAGGTAAAACCGCATCAATATCTTTTTGATTTTCAAACCACAAGTTTTTAAATTCTTGTGCATTTAACAATTTATCTTCTTGCCCATAGCGTGTGAACTTGGCAATAAGTTCTGATTTCTTCTCTGATTTTTCAGCTTTTGAGACTGAGCTATCTTTAAAGACATCTACATCTTGCTCTTGATTACAATAGACAAAGTCTCCATAAGCAACATTTTGTTTTTGCTTCGCTAAATCCAGACAGTTTTGTCTCGATAAATACTCTTCAGATCTGGCATCAGCAGCACGATCTGCAACTGCATCGCTTGCATCTTCATCTTCGTCACTTTCTTCGTCAGCTTCAGCGGCACTTGCATATGCAGTCGTTGCTTCCTCTTCGTCAGCCGCTTCTGCTGCAGCAGCAGTTGCATCACGAGATGTTTCCTCATCATCTTCGTCATCGCCATATTTTTGTGCATAGATGAGTTCTATAAGCTCTGCAACGACATGATCAGCACTCGTTGGAGATGCAGCCGCATCTGCTGCTGCAGTTGCTTCTTCTGCCGCTTGCCTTGCCATTTCTTCTGCTGTTAAGGCTTCAGCATCAATAGCCTCATCCGAATCAGAAGCAAGCGCTTTTTCATCAAAACCGAGTACTGTTTTTGTTATATATTCACGGTTTGCTGTCGCAAATAAAAGATTTT
Source organism: Acinetobacter gerneri DSM 14967 = CIP 107464 = MTCC 9824 (assembly GCF_000368565.1). Lineage (GTDB taxonomy): Bacteria > Pseudomonadota > Gammaproteobacteria > Pseudomonadales > Moraxellaceae > Acinetobacter > Acinetobacter gerneri. Next base: position 104,975 of record NZ_KB849549.1, read on the forward strand.
GCTGAAAAACTTCTTCGACTGAACTATGAATACGGATTTTTTCAACAACGCCAGCATTTTTATCTGCCGCACTTAAAGCAATCGACTGTACTTGATCTTTAGGTGTGATGAGATAGGTAATCGCACTGGTTTCTTTTAATAGTTCAGCCAGTTCTTTTACTTTTACACGATTGATTTGATCTTTATATTTGGAAAAATCGAAATAGATATACTGCTCATAAGCATTGGGTGTGCTAGACAAAAATGGCGCTAAAGCAAAGACATTGCTATAAAATTTATAATCTTTAAAATCGACCGCCATTGGGATACGCATATCATAAGATAAATTTGGTTTGTTATATTTCATACCCAAATTCATCGTTGCAGCTTTTTGACGATAGTTGACCGTACCATCATAGCTTAATTGCATATCATTCATCATCGTCTGAAACATACCGAAGCTTTGATCAACGATTTCAGAAAACTCATTCGAACTATTTTTATTTAACGACGTAAATAATTGTTGTTTTTGTTTGGCATCCAATCTGATCTTTTGTTCTTGCAAAAATTGGGAAATTTTTGACTGTAACTCAGGATCTACATTTGATGAATTTCCAAGTTTTTTCTGTTCTGCAGAATCACCAATATTAAATTGCACCTTACCGCGATAGTCATAGCTTGGATAGCTATACATCGCGTTAATGCCCTGAATAGCACGTTCTGGTAGATTTTGTGCTGTATTAGAATTGGATTTTATGACATTGCTTGAACATGCCGTCAAGCTCATCGTCAGTAAACAGAAAGTTAGGTATTTTAAACGCATGATATTTTTAAGCACCTTATTTATTTATACTTTGATTAAGAAAATTTAGAGAATACGTCACAATTTTAAACATTAGTTTATCAAATATAAATAAAAAAAGTGTGCATTATTTCTACCAAATTCGCTTTTCTGACATTTCTTAGTTTCACTAAAATCAATGTATTTTTATCGCCAATATGAATAATCAAATCATTGATTGGAATAATCTAGAACGATATATACTTATTAGGATTGACACATGCCAGCATATAAAGCCCCCCTTCGTGATATTCGCTTTTTGATGAACGAAGTACTTGATTACCCTGCTCACTATAAAACATTGACTATTGGTGAAAATGCCGACGCCGACACTGTAGACATGATTTTAGAAGGTGCTGCAGATTATTGTGAAAATGTTTTGTCTCCTTTATACCAAACCGGTGACGACGAAGGCTGTCATTTTAAAGATGGTATCGTTACTACACCTAAAGGCTATAAAGAAGCGTATGACCAATTTGTTCAAGGTGGATGGCAAGGTCTGTCTTACCCAGAAGAGTTTGGTGGTCAAGGCTTACCAATGTCTTTGAACTTGATCAAATCAGAAATGATGGGTACTGCGAACTGGTCATTTACCATGTATCCAGGTCTCAGCATGGGTTGTATGAATACCATCATGCAATTCGGTACAGAAGAACAAAAAAATCTCTACATGCCACATCTTGTTGCAGGTACTTGGTCTGGTACGATGTGTTTGACTGAACCTCAGTGTGGTACTGACTTAGGTCAAGTTAAGGCTAAAGCAGAACCAAATGCAGATGGTACTTATAAAATTACCGGTACAAAAATCTTCATCTCTGCGGGTGAACATGATTTAACTGAAAATATTATCCATATCGTACTTGCACGCCTTCCAGATGCACCAGCAGGTACTAAAGGGATTTCATTGTTTATCGTGCCTAAATTCTTGCCTACAGCTGACGGCGGTGTAGGTGAACGCAACCCTGTGACTTGTGGTTCAATCGAACACAAAATGGGGATCAAAGCGTCTGCAACTGCAGTATTGAACTTTGATGATGCGATCGGTTATTTGATTGGTGAGCCAAACAGAGGCTTACATGCAATGTTTACCTTTATGAATACTGCGCGTATTGGTACAGCGGTACAAGGTTTGGCACATGCTGAACTTGCATTCCAAGGTGCATTGCCTTATGCCAAAGAACGTATGTCTATGCGCGCACTTTCAGGTAAAAAAGATCCTGAAAAAGTAGCTGATGCGATCATTCACCATGCTGATGTTCGTCGTATGTTATTGACTCAAAAAGCAATTGCAGAAGGTGGTCGTTCAATGATTTATCATGCAGCTCAACTTGCAGATAAAATGACGGATGCACTTGCTCAAGGCGACCAAGCTAAATTTGATGAATATGATGACAAACTTGGCTTCTATACCCCGATTTTAAAAGGTTTCTTGACTGAGCTAGGTCTAGAAGCTGCCAATCACGGTATGCAAGTTTTTGGTGGACATGGTTACATCAAAGAACACGGCATGGAACAAATTGCACGTGATGCACGTATTTCAACACTTTATGAAGGTACTACAGGTGTTCAAGCTCTCGACTTGATCGGACGTAAAGTTTTACTTTCTTCAAAAGGTAAAGTGGTTCGTGAATATACTGCTGAAATCTTAAAATTCTGTGGTGTGCATGCGCGCAACAAATATATGCGTCGTTTTGCATGGGATTTGACAAAAATCTGTGCACAATGGAATGCTTTAACTGTCCGTATCATGCTTGCAGCTCGTAAAGATCGTGACATCGTATCATCAGCTTCTGTTGATTTCTTGATGTTCTCTGGCTATGCGATGATGGCATATTACTGGGCACAACAAGCGGCTGTTGCTTCAGAAAAATTGGCAGCAGGTAACGGTGCTGAAGTTCCAGAATTCTACAAAGCAAAAATCAAAACTGCTGATTTCTTCTTTGAGCGTTTGCTTCCACGTGCACAAGGACATGCAGAATCAATGGTAAACCCATCGAAAACATTGACTTCACTTGCTTCTGAACATTTTAGTTTCGATTACTAATTCGATTCGATGACTAGTTTATTTGTTTAGATCAAATAAAAGAGAGCTTAATCAAGCTCTCTTTTTTTCGTTTGTCTGAAAATTACAAAAACATTGATTTAGATTTACTAAACAATTGACGTTTATCATAAAGCTTAATTAAAATACAATTTGATTAAAAAATAGCACCAAAAACAACAACGAATGATTTACTTTTTTTAAAGAGACTGTTTTTACCGCTTAACTTTAATCAATTTACTATTTTATTTTTATAACAATTTCATAAGCTTAAAAAGAGAAATTCATATGAAGTCTAAATTTTACCAAAACAGCCTCATCTGTTTAAGCCTAATGCTTACGTCTGGCATCTCAGTTCATGCGACAGCAAACGATGCAGGGCAATGCAGTGCAAAACAAGCCTTTGCTTTCAATAGTATGGGTCTCAGACAATATGGTTTTAACTATGATGCATTTTTAAATAATGTTAATTTCTTAAAATCCATTCCAGCTGCACAAAAACCAGAATATGAAAAAATCGGACAGCAAGCCTATCAAGCAGATATCGTGAGCGGAACAACTTATGCACAAAAAGAGTCTGTTCGTCGTGATTTTGCCAATCAGATCTATCAAGACTGCATAAGCCCGAAAAGATCATAGAACATTCATTTGAAATTTAAGTAAAAGAGCGCAAATAGCGCTCTTTTACTTTGTGATGTTGACATTTAAGTACTGAGTTTAATAACGTAGCGCTAAACGTTTGTAATGTAGACCACGATGAATTTACGCCATTTGGAACTGTTTTATGCCTTAATGCACTCTGGCTCATTGACCGAGGCAGCTTCAACTCTGGGCATATCTCAACCTGCGGCAAGTAAATTACTCAAACATACCGAACTCAAACTTGGCTTTAACCTATTTCAGCGTGCTAAAGGTAAATTGGAACCGACCTACGAAGCTCAAATTTTATATGAAGAAATTAAGCCGATTTATCAAAAAATCAATGATCTCAATCAATTTACCCATACACTTGCCCAAAACCCGCATGGAAAAATCAGGCTAGGATGTTCAGCCAACATTGGGCTAGGGTTAATCTCGAAAATCACTGCACGCTTTAGCCAAAAGTACCCTGATGTTGATTTTTCAATCATGATCGAATCAGATGCCCTACTTGAACAAAAAATTTTAGATCGCAAAATTGATTTAGCCCTGAGCTTTGTTGCAAGCTCAGAAATGAAAATTGTATCCGAGTCTATTTTTGAAATTCCCTTGTGTTATATCGATAGCCAAGCCCAGCAAGCCCCGATCGAACTTCACCAAATCCAATATAGCCGTTGGATTCAGCCTGATATTGCAGCTTTAAATGAACATCTGATAATCTCTGAAAATACTGACCACTCTCGCCTTTCAGCACAAAACAATGCACTCGTGGCTCAATTAGTGAAGCAAAATCTCGGTTGTAGCATTATCGATCGTGATAATGCGGAACAAGCTCTATCAAAAGAAATGATTTACCCATTGAAAGAGCCTTTATCGATCAAGGTATATTTACTGCAAAATGCCAACTTAAAACTCAGCCTGCCGATCAAAAATTTGATCCAAATCCTGCAAAAACAACACTATCTTTAAGCCTAGTTATAGACACTCAAATGTATCAACACTCAAGCTGAGCCTGTGTTAAAAAGTGGTGGATACTATTCAAATGTAATCTTTTAAGGCTTTGTTTTCTGTGTTTTGATCAATTTTAACTTGCCATTTTCCAGTACATAGTAGCGTACAGTGATACTCTCAACATTATAATTTTCATCCTTATTTTCCTGCTCTGTCACCAACAAACGACTTTTAGGATTGGTTGCAACCACATCCTCTGCATTGGACTCTCCACCAAAATAGGCATCAAGCAACTTTCCAGTTCGTTTACTAATAAAAGAATAGCTTCGACAATCCGCACCACAGCCCCACATGGTCGAGACATATTCACCAGCAAAATCAGGCTTTTCTTTTAGAGCATCCGATAGACGCGTTCGAAACATTTTCGCGCTAGGGTCAGACAAATCAAGCTTGGCAGTCTTGCCCGTATAGACTGATTTGACTGGATAATCCGTAAATTTAGGGGATTTATTTTCTGCTTGCGCAGCCATCGGACAGCTCGCAAGCAATAGTGTCGTTAAAATTATTTTTTTCATGAGCGCTAAGTTTTGTTTATATTTCACACAAAACTATAGCAAAAACTCTTCCAAAACTGAATTTAAAAATAAATGCCCTTGCTCAGTACAAGCCAAACGATTTGGATCATCTTGCATCAATTTTCGCGTGCGTAATGAGTTTAAACGTTGCTCCATTTGCTCTAAGCTTTGCCCTGTTCGCTCGGTATATAGCGCAGAAGCCACGCCTTGATTTAAGCGTAAGGCATTCATCATAAATTCAAAAGGCATATCTTCAGCTTCAATGGCTTGAAAATGTACATGCTCAGCAGGAACTTTTGCCAAATAATCTTTGGGTAAACGGGTTTTTTGAAAACGATAAACCCCATCTGGACGTGTGACTTTGCCGTGTGCCCCTGCCCCGATCGCCAAATAATCGCCAAACTGCCAATAATTTAAATTATGTGCAGAAGGACGTTCTTTACGCCATGCAGAAACTTCATAATTGATAAACCCATTGTCAATTAAAAATGCCTCACCCTGCAATTGAATCTGTTCTAAAACATCTTCATTGGGCAATATAGGCTGCGTTTTAAAAAAGACTGTGCTCGGCTCAATCGTCAATTGATACCAAGAAATATGTGTTGCACCACTTTGCACAGCGAGTTTCAAATCATATAACGCTTGTTCCAGTGTTTGCTCAGGCAATCCATGCATCAAATCGACATTGATTCGCTCAAATCCTGCTTCTTTGGCATGTAAAATGGCTTGAACAGCATCCTGATTGCTATGAATACGCCCCAAACGCTTTAAATGCTCAGTATTGAAGCTTTGTACCCCGATCGACAAACGATTGATCCCAGCTTGTAAATAACCTGCAAAAGGATCATGTTCAACCGTTCCCGGATTGGCTTCAAGAGTGATTTCACAATCGTCTTCAAAATTTAATAAATTTTTTAATTGTTGAAATAACCAGACATAGCCCTTTGCTGAAATCAGCGATGGTGTGCCTCCACCAATAAAGACACTATGAATGCTACGCCCTTGGGCAAAATCGACTTGGGTTTTAAAATCTTCAACTAAGGCATGTAAATATTCACGTTCCAAATCCAGTGATAATTTTCCATCAGGGACCGCATGAGAGTTGAAATCACAATACGGACATTTGCGTACACACCACGGCATGTGGATATAAAGTGATAATGGAATCAATGCAGGATCTAGATTAGCCAAAGATAAAGCTCAAAATAAAAGTTCGGTGCTAATTTTAACATGGCAAGCCGATCTTGTAGGCATTGTCATGTATTTGTTTTAGACTGATCTCAAACCACAAATATTCCAAGAATGATGAAAATATCTAGTCAGTTGCTCATTTTCCTTCCGCTCGCCTTATGTATCGGTATTGCACTTGCAGTACAAACTGCCATCAACTCACAATTACGTGAATATTTGAATTCGCCTTTACAAGCTGCACTTTTATCCTTTTTTATTGGTACTATAGTGCTGGCAATTTGTGTTTTTTTACAGCCGATCTCAAAACCCAGCCTAAATATGTTCTCCCAAATTCCATGGTATTTATGGTTAGGTGGTTTTTTAGGTGCTTATGCCGTGAGTTGCAGTATTTATGCTGCACCGAAACTTGGTTTTTTAACCTTATTTGGCATTATTATCTTCGGTCAAATCAGCACCTCCATGTTTTTAGATCAATTTGGTTTACTGGGTGTAGATAAAACTCCGATTACATGGCAACGCTTCTTCGGCGGTGTCTTTGTTTTATTTGGTGTTTTACTGACTTTACAACGTTAGGGTCTGTTGACATTTCAAATTGATTGCGACGTTGAGTATTTTTTAGATGATATGAGGCGTAGATTGAGAAATTTAGTGATCTAAATGATCAAGCTACAACGAAATAGCATCAAAAAATACTCTCGTCCTTTCGCTTCGCCTTGCGCTGCGAACAAAGTAGTACTTTGTTCTTGCTCAGGTTGTAGCTAAAATTATCTCAGGCTTCGTTACGAAATTTGAAAATGGTCTCGCCATTCTCTGCATTTCGTGCCTTGCCTGCTCAATTTTAGCTAACAACGCAATTCAGTTGTGAAATATCAACAGACCCTAATTCATTTTGATTATTGATGAGTATTTTTTGTGTCTAATGTCACGACAACCCGTTTCGAATTAAAACAACTGTTCCATTTGATGATTCCCATCTTAGTCACTCAATTTGCCCAAGCTGGTTTTGGTCTGATTGATACGATTATGGCGGGACATATGTCATCCAATGACTTAGCAGCGATTGCGGTCGGTGTCGGACTGTGGATTCCGATTATGTTGTTATTTAGTGGCATCATGATCGCAACAACACCGCTGGTTGCAGAAGCAAATGGCGCTCGTCAATCTGAAAAAATCCCATCCATCGTACGCCAATCACTTTGGGTTGCAGTTATTTTAGGGATTTTGGCAATGCTGATTTTGCAAGCCATGCCTTTGTTACTGCCTGTGTTAGGCGTGCCCGAATCGTTATTGCCTAAAGCCAGTCTATTTTTACATGCGATTGGTTTTGGTATGCCTGCGGTTACGATGTACGCTGCTCTGCGTGGTTATTCAGAAGCCTTGGGCTATCCTCGACCAGTTACAGCCATTAGCCTAATTGCCCTCGTGGTACAAATTCCATTAAACCTGATCTTTATGTATGGTGTCGGTCCTGTGCCTCATTTGGGTAGTGCTGGCTGTGGTTTTGCTACTGCGATTTTACAATGGCTGATGTTTATTACTTTGGCACTGTATATTTTAAAAGCCAAACGTTATCAACGTACGCCTGTCTTTAGCGCTTTTGAAAAAATTGATCTTGGCTTAGTTAAACGTATTTTAAAACTTGGCTTACCGATCGGATTGGCGATCTTTTTTGAAGTCAGTATTTTCAGTACCGCTGCGATTATTTTGAGTCCGTTAGGTGATATCGTGGTTGCCTCTCATCAAATCGCAATCTCTGTAACATCACAATTATTTATGATTCCGATGTCTTTGGCTCTGGCTTTGACCATTCGAGTGGGGACATATTATGGGGCTAAAAATCTGCCTGCCATGCATAAAGTTCAAAAAATTGGGCTGATTTCTGCAACCGTTTTTGCGCTTGCAACAATGTTATTAATGGCGATCTTTAGACCGTTTATTGTCTCGATTTACACCTCTGATTATGATGTATCTATCGCAGCAATGTATTTGATTTTATTTGCTATTGCTTATCAGCTTATGGATGCATGGCAGGTGGCAGCCGCAGGTTGTCTACGGGGCATGCAAGATACCAAAGGTCCAATGTGGATTACGCTGATTGCTTATTGGGTGATAGCATTTCCAGTTGGGATTTATTTGGCACGTTTTACCGATATGGGGGCTGCAGGTGTGTGGACTGGACTCATCGTGGGTCTAAGTGTGGCTTGTGTGTTATTGCTGACTCGATTGTATAAAAACAATCAACGCCTAAAACAAAACTTTCAGCACTGATCCAAGTTAATACTTAAGAAATTAATATTTAAGTGATTAATATTTAAGTGATTGATCTTTCATTTGATTGATCACATAAAAAAAGAGCCAAATAGATTGGCTCTTTTTTTTATTGCTAGATTAAGCAGATTTGGCTTTTGGACTTTGACCAATTTGCCAAACATAAGGTAGCTCAGCTTGGTTGATCTCCCAATCGCCAATCACTTTTTGTTTATAGATAATCGGGTTGTGTGAAGAAACCGTCCGAGCATTTCGCCAGAAACGATCAAGCTGTTTTGCCGTACTGGTTGCCGAAGCACTTAAAGCATTGAACAACTCACTACTTAGACTCAAAACCAACTGACTGACCACGACTTGCGCCTGAGCAGACTCAAGTTCAGCACGATGATTGGCTTTTTGTTCAAGTACTTCTGATTGATCAAAATGGCTCAAATAAGCATCTTGTAAACTGGTCGCTACCTTTTGTGTCAAAGCTTCACTGGCATAACTCTGTGCGGAGGCTTGCCCAATCACTTGTAAAACTTGCGGATCATGGCGAACCAAGTCAGCATTTCCATGACTAAAAATACGTTTACGCTGACGTACTTCTTCACTAAACGTTCGTACTGCTGCACGCGCGATACCAGACAAAGTTGCCAAGTGGAATGCTTGATAAAAGGCGGTTTGATACTTGAAACGTGTTGCAAAATCGATAATATTTTGTTCAAAAACATGAACGTTTTTCAATTGAATTGTGCCACTTCCAGTAGTTTTCTGACCAAATCCATCCCAATCATCTAAAATCGCGACACCATTTTCATGGCGATTGACCGCAACAATCACTGCTCGCTGATTGATTTCATCATAAGCATAAACATCGATCCAATCGGCAAAAATACTTCCTGTAGAATAATATTTTTCACCTGAAACAAACCAACGACCTTCAATATTTCGGCTTAGTCTGGTTGCCACTTCACCAATCTGCACCTCACCAATTTCGGTCCATGCATTACCAACGGTTTCACCTGCAACAAAACGCTCAAACCAATGTTTTTGTGACAAATCTTTATGAGCATTTAAACGATCTTCAACAAAGGCAAAATGCCCGCGCAATGCTTGTACGATATTTGAATCAGCTTCCGCCAATAAGGTCAACAATTCAAACAATTGTGGCAAAGATACACCTGCCCCACCAAATTTTTCAGGGACACGAATAGCCGTAAAACCACTGTCTTTTAACAGTTGAATTTCATCATAAGGTAAAATGCGCTGTTGCTCATGAAATAAAGTTTTTTTGGCAATTTCATCAAAAATAGGCTGAAATTTTGCTTTTAATTTTTCAAGATCAGCACCCAAAGAAAGTGATTCATGCTGTGAGGTTAAACGATTTAAAATGCTCATAATATTTCTCCATTAACTCCAAGCATGTCGTGGTGGTTCCACACCATTCAAATAATAATTACCGATAATGTGATATTTCCAACGCACAGGATCATGCAAAGTATGCGTACGTGCATTACGCCAATGACGGTCTAAATTCAGCTCAGAAAGTGTTGATCGTGTTCCTGAAAGTTCAAACAGCTTATTACTGGCAAGCAAAGCAATTTCAGTAGTCAAAACTTTGGACTCAGCCACCAAAAGCGTTGCATTGGATACATTTTCATCACTACTCAGTTCAATGGCTTGATCAATCGCCTCTCCAGCCAAATCCAAAACAGCTTCAGCTGCATGCAATTTGATTTTCAGCTCACCGATATTGGCAATGGTAAAAGGGTCTTCACTGGCTTTTTCCTGCCCAGAATCAACCCAAGCACGTGCTTTTTGCTGCACATATTGAATCGTTTCGGCAATCGCTCCACGAGCAATACCCGCATCTACCGCAGCTTGGATAAACTGCGAAATGGCCCCTGCTGGTGTAGGTCGCTCAAAGGCTTTATAGATGGGAATAATATATTCCTCACGCACAGCGACATTATTTAACTCGACTGTGCCACTTGCCGTCGTACGCTGCCCAAAACCACTCCAGTCATTGATAATATTTAGGCCTAAAGTATCACGCGGAATGAGTGCCACATGTGGCTGCCCTTCTACGTTTACTGCAACTGCAGGTACCCAATGTGCCAACAATGCTCCAGTTGCAAAAAATTTTGTTCCGTTAATAACATAGCCTTGCTCCGTTTTAGTCAGTGTTGTTTTTAGATCGGCAACCGTTTTTCCTGTCTTTTCTGAAAATGCATTGCCAAAACGAATACCTTTTAAAATTAAATCAAAGAAAAATTTCTTTTGTTCTTCAGTTGCATCCAATCGTATATGCTCGATAAATGCCCAATGATTTTGCGCAATTTGTCCCAATGACGAGTCAACACTCGAAATCGTCTTGACCACCTCCGCCAAGGTTTTATACGACACATCTGCTCCGCCATAGGCACGAGGAATATTGATTGCCCAAAGACCACTTTGCGAATACTGCTTAATTTCGTCTAACGGTAAACGACGCTCCTGATCACGAAGTGACGCTTCTTTTGCAAATTCTTCTGCAAGTTTTTTGGCAATGTCGATCGCTTCCGCATCCGTTTTGATGACATGCGCATTTTGTTCTATTTCAAAAACACTTAAAGGAATCGCTTTATCTTTTGATAAATTTTGATACCCTTGTTCCAGATTACCCATTTTTTGATTTCCAATTTTTATTGTCCTTATTCAAATTAACACCAAAAAATGCGATATTTTATATTTATTAAAGCTTTGTTTATGAAATAGAATTTGAATAGTTTTGCATTTTTTATGCTTTAGGAAAATGTCCGATTTTTCACAAATTTACAAGGACATTAACAATTTCAACTATGCAGTAATCGTTTTGTCACCTATTATCAAATAAGTAAAATTTTTCGATTTAAAGGATTTTTACCATGTCCAAAAATGCGAGTACACCTGGTCGACGTTTTATGAAACTTGCATCGATGACAGCAAGTATTGCCAGCAAAACCGTGTCCAATTCTATTCGCAATTTGACAGCAGACGAAGAGCAAAAAAACCAAGCCAGAAGTCAATTATTTCAAGATATTGGAATCCAAATCGCCAACACCTTAGGCGAAATGAAAGGTGCGGTGATGAAGGTCGGGCAGATTGCTTCGCAATATAAAGACATTTTCCCGCCTGAAGTTGCCAAAGCAATCTCGAAGTTACAGCGTCAAGCACCTGCAATGCCCTTTGCAGATATCAAACAACAAGTCGAAAAAGAACTGGGTAAACCGATAGAGAAAGCGTTCAAACATTTTGATGAAACGCCATTTGCCGCTGCATCTATTGGGCAAGTACATAAAGCAACACTGCCAAATGGCACTGAAGTTGTGGTAAAAGTCCAATATCCGGGCGTAGATGAAGCCTGCGAAAGCGATTTAAAACAAGTCCGTTTAGCGCTGCGTTTGATGGGCGTGATCAAAATAGATAAAAAACTACAAGATCGTTTATTTAAAGAAATACAAGAAAGTTTACATGAAGAATTAAATTACGAAATCGAAGCTCAAAACCTACAAGTCTTTAAAACTTTCCATTCAGCTTTAGATCATAAAATCGTGATTCCGACTGTATATCCAGAATATTCAAGTCGTCGCATATTGACCCTTAGCCTAGAAAAAGGCGAAAGCATCGAAACTGCCAGTACTTGGGATCTCAGCTTACGCAATGAAATCGGACAACGTCTGATCCGAGCTTTAGGACAAGAAATCTTTTTCCTGAAACGATTTCATTGTGATCCGCACCCAGGAAATTTTGCATTTAGACCTGACGGCACAGTGATTATTTATGACTTTGGTGGAGTTAAAACACTCAATAATGAAGTGATTGAAACCTTCAAAGCCTTGGTTCGTGCAGGCCGTCGCTATGACATCGCTGCAATTGAAAAACATTTGGTTGCGCTTGATGCTCTATCAGAAACTGGACAATTTCCAGAAGATTTATATAAACAATGGCTTGAGGTGTTGCTACGTCCACTCACTACAAATTATGATTTTGAAGAAAATTCAGCACATCATGATGGCGTACGTTTAGTGAAAAAATCTTTAAAATATTGGGATGTCTTCAAACCATCTCCAGATACTTTAATGGTCAACCGTACCATCTCAGGACATTATTGGAATCTTATTCACTTAAAAGTTCATGATAATTTAAATGACTTATTTGAAGAACTTGTGCCAACTCTAGATCCATAGATCGAGAAAAATTTAACAGAATTTTCCAATGTGTTTACTTTTTAAATGTAATATTATAACATTACATTTAATAACTGATTGGAACTTTCCCTATGCGTGACAATATTCATCCCGAATATCGTGAAGTGCTTTTCCACGATACCAATGCCAATGCTTATTTTATTATTGGCAGTACCATTCGCACTCAACAAAGCCGTGAATATCAAGGGCTAAAATATCCTTATGTTTCACTTGATATTTCAAGTGCTTCTCATCCGTTTTATACAGGTGAAGCACGTCAAACCAATAACGAAGGTCGAGTGGCTAGCTTCAACAAACGCTTTGCTCGCTTTAAACGTTAATTTTGTAGAAACTTTTCTATTGATTTTAAACATGTGGGCTTTTCCCTCCTCGCCTAAGAAGATTGCCTCAAACTTACTTAGGCTTTTTTTATCTAAATAATAAGAAATATCAAAAATTTATTTTGTTTGTCTATTTTTTGATACGCCACTCTTTTCTAAGAGGCGTAGCATAAGGGGCTTGCGCTAATTTAGGATCTTTTCAATTTTCATCTGAATAATCGTGCTTTTTTCAAAGCCTATTCAGTACTGAAAATAAGCAAAGACCCCCTATTAGGAATCAGGAGTTAGGAGAAAATCATGCGTCCAAATATCCATCCGACTTATCGCGAAGTTTTATTCCACGATACCAATGCCGATGCTTATTTTATTATTGGTAGTACTATCAGTACTAAACAAACTAAACTTTTTGAAGGTAAAGAATATCCATACAAAGTATTAGATATTTCAAGTGCTTCACATCCATTTTACACTGGCGCATTCCGTCAAAAATCAGCAGATGGACGTATTGCAAGCTTCAATAAACGTTTTGCTCGTTTTAAACGTTAATGCATTTTTAAGTTTAAATACTTAAGCTATAAACATATTTTCGAAGTCTAAGTTACCTCCTCCAACTTAGGCTTCTTTTTTATCTAGGCTTTTTTAAAACTCCATTTCAACGCTATTTCAAACATGACTTTTATAATAATTTAAGTTTCTTTATATCTATCAAAGCATGTGAATAAGATCATAGTTATCCACAGCCAGTACAGTTTTTACACTTTTATTTTGATGTTTTGAACATTACAGCTGCTCAATATTTCGGTATGATACTTGCGCTTATATAAGGAATAGACATCATGGCACTCGATATTTTGGCTCAACTTGATTCTGGTCATGCAAAATTTGTAGACGTTATTGCGCGCATTGACTCTGAGTATAACCACACAGCAACAGCATTTAGTAATGGAACTCAACATAATGCTGCAACTGAAAATCAAGGCAGTGCAAAAGTGTTTAGCTTTGCAAAAATCAATCAACTTGATCAAGCTGACACGCTAAAATTATTTGCTGAGCACTATGCTGCTGTTTTAGCAACACCTGAAGCAAATGATCATCAAAATATTCGTCAATTTATGCAAAATGGTTGGGATGGGATCAAGTTCGAAGGAACGGCTTTGATTGCTAAATAAGTCTAATGTTTTAGATTGTCTTAGGGTCTGTTGACATTTCAAATTGGTTGCGACGTGAGGAGTATACTCCGCAAGGTTTTTTAGATGATATGAGACGTAGATTGAGAAATTTAGTGATCTAAATGATCAAGCTACAACGAAATAGCATCAAAAAATACTCTCGTTCCACAGGATTGTGGCTAAAATTATCTCAGGCATCGTTACGAAATTTGAAAATGGTCTCGCCATTCTCTACATTTCGTGCCTTGCCTGCTCAATTTTAGCCGACAACGCAATTCAGTTGTGAAATGTCAACAGACCCTAATCAATTTGCATTTAAAATGCTGATTCAAGAACAAATTAAAAGGCTCTAAATCATCAAATTTAGAGCCTTTTTAAATGAATTTTAAAATTTAAACTAGAACTTATGGACGTTCATCATATTGTGGCAAAGTATCACAAATACTATCCCATTCTGCTTTAGACGCAACGAAAATATGTGATGTTGGTTTTTGATCAAGCTTGGTATCTAAAGTCCCGATTCGCAAACGATAAGTATCAGGTGTCTCGGCTTTAATGCTGATAATCGGTGAACCACATTCACTACAAAAACAACGCGTTGTCGTAGGCGTAGACTCAAATTTTTTGAGTAAATGCTCACCTTTTACAATTTTAAAATCAGCTTTGTTGATCGGTGCATTGGTTGCATAAGCAGTACCATTGGCTTTACGACAACGTTGACAATGACATTCTAAAATATCACCAATTTTACCGTGAATTTCATAATGAATACCGTCACACAAACAACTTCCTGTATATATTTTTTCTTCAGACATATCCTATACTCGTCTAGCTTTGCTCTAAAATTTAAGTAAATAATATAAGAATATTAACTTAATCTTTCATTATGTTTATCGTTTAAAAACGCGTGAACACCCTCTGCTGCCGCACGTCCAGTTGCAAAACAAGCAGTTAACAAATAGCCACCTGTAGGCGCATCCCAGTTCAGCATCTCCCCTGCACAAAACACAACAGGATTTGACTTAAGCTGTAACTGTTCTGATAAGACCTGTTTTTTTATTCCACCAGCGCAGCTAATAGCCTCATCAATTGGGCGGAATTCTTCGATATCAATCACGAGATTTTTTATGTGCTTTGCAATCGCATCTGCTTGTGACCAATACTGCTTATCGACCAGCTCACGCAATAAATTTGCTTTGGCTTGATCTAAACCTGCTTTACGCCAGATATTTGCCAAAGATTGTTTTTTGCTCGTCTGTAGTTTCGCAACCAACTCTTGAGTCGTCATTTCAGGCAATAAATCGAGATGTAATCGCATCGGTTTTTGTTGATTTTTCAACTGACGCAAAGCTCGCCCTTGTTTATAAATCAATCCACTTTCCAAACCATAATGCGTGATCACAATATCACCCGTACTCTTTTTCTCATCCCCGACCCAAGCATCGACACGTTTTAATGGCTGCCCAAAAACGTCTTGCATAAACTTAGACCATGTTTTCACGACACCAGCATTGCTCGGTTGAAAGCTTTCTATTTCATCCTGTTCTAGCCAATTTTGCCATTTACCATCACTGCCCAATTGTGGCCAAGAAACAGCACCACACGCTAAAATAATCGCATCAAATTCAAGTGAATTTTGTTGTTGATTCTCAAGACTTAAAACTTGAATCGTGTTGTGATGAAGCCCTTCAACCTGATGTTTATAATGAAACTGAACTTGATGTTGAGCCAAACGTCTGAGCCAAGCTCGCAATAGTGGTGCAGCTTTCATTTCTAGTGGGAAAATGCGACCCGATGAACCGATATACGACTCAATGCCTAAGTCCTGCATCCATGTTCTAATCCACTGTGAATCCCATTGTTTGATCCATGGCGCTAACCATTCAGACTCATCATAACGTTGGATAAATTGCTCTATTGGTTCTGCATGCGAAATATTTAAGCCTGTTTTGCCAGCCATTAAAAATTTACGGGCCGCTGAAGGCTTTTGTTCAAACACATGAATTTCGTATGAATATTCACTCAAAACTTCCGCTGCCATCAAACCTGCTGGGCCAGCACCAATAATGGCAATTTTTTTATTGCTCATGCGTTGACTCTGAAGTTTTCGACTGACAATTTTCACCATTTAGAGGCATAAAATCATCAAATCTGGTCTGATAATTTTCAGGTTTTTCAATGATTAATTGTTGACACAATTCACCACGTTGTAAATATTTGATCTCAAAATGAGTACGTGCCGAATCAGCAGCAATCACCTGTTTTTGATAAGGCAAATTCCAGACTGTTTGTAATTGTTGTTCTGCTTCTTCTATATATTCTGGGATATTACTCGCCAAAGTAATTTGACCTTTTTCCTGTAAACGTGACAGTAAAAACTCAAAAAAAGGCATATTCAACCAACGCTGTGCACGGTTGTGCGGTTCAGGATTTGGATACAAAATAAAAAATTGTTCAACCTGTTTTGGATAAAGTGCATGCACGACCCAAGGAATCGCATCTGCATTTATCGTGGTTAAATTTGCCTGACCTTCGATTTGATGTTGTTTGTGCATTGCATCAGATTTTTCACGTGTACGCTCAATCGCAAACAACTTTTTATCTGGATTTTCTCCACAAAATAAAAGTGCATGTTTCCCTTTTCCTGCACCAATTTCCACACAAATTGTTTCATTATTAATCACGTGAAAATTGCGTGGAGCGTGCATCCGCGATGCTTGAAATTGACGAATCGACATAAACAGATCAAACTAAACAAATCGCACTAAGTCTAACAATTTCATTTGACTTTGCCTATTCGTCATTGAGGAGTTTCATCATGCCACATACTTTCCCTTGTCCACGTTGTGGAGAATTAACGACTTGGGAAGGCAATGAATACCGTCCTTTTTGCTCAGATCGATGCAAACTGATTGATTTAGGCGCATGGGCGAGTGGCGAATATAAACTACCAACAGAAGATGCCCCACAAGTCGATGATCCTGAGGATTAATATTGATTATCCATATTATCTTACAAATACAGTAAGTTTTATGTGCAAATTCATGTTATAAAGTGGCTAATTAAAAAAATTATATCCTCTTTAGAGCAATCACTATGACAATCAGTTATAAAATCGCCCTAGTAATATTTATTTTATTAGCACTTATTTTTCTAATTCTTGGACTGTATACACTTGATTTCGTGTTACTCGCAGTTTCAATATTATTTATCATTGCAATCATACTCATTATACTTGAACACAAACAAATTATGAGAAACCCTTTCCGTAAATAAACTCATTTTGCGAAGCATTACAAGTTAAATAAGATTTTGTTTGTTATGCCCATTTTTTTTTCGCAACTTCATTAACATATGAAATATTTTCTCGATTAATATCATTTTAATATAATAAAGATTAAATTATTGGGGAATGATTTGTTTTCTTATATCATTGTAAAATTTATACAATTTTCATTTTATTCAGGTTTTATTTTATTTTTAATTTTAGGATTCATAGCGACAGATATCGAACTTTTTTTTGTTTCGCTTTTATTTATTTTAGCTGCTGTTCTTTATCAAAAAGAGATATGTAAATATGTAGTCAATCCATTTGACTAATTGATATATTTAAAAGCAACAACCTCATCTGACCCAACTATACATTTTTAAAACTAAGTAAAAAGCGGGTTAACCCGCTTTTCCGGCAACAAATGGATTGAATTGTTTTTCATAACCAATATTACTGATCGGTCCATGTCCAGATATAAATTGTGTTTCATCTGGAAGACTAAAACATTCACGATGAATCGACTCAATCAATTGTTGATGATTGCCTCTAGGAAAGTCTGTACGTCCGATTGAACCCTTAAAAAGCACATCACCTGTCCACAAAATTTGATGATTTTTATTATAAAAAATCACGTGACCTGGTGTATGTCCCGGCGCGAAGCGTACTTCAAATTCTTCTTCACCAAGTTTTAACTTTTCCCCACCCTCAAGCCACTGATTGACGACCACAGGTTCAGGTATGGGGAAACCATAACGTGCAGAAACTTCTTGGATCATATCCAACCAAAATTGGTCTTCTTTGTGTGGACCAATCACAGGAATTTTCCACTCACGTGCAAGCTGTCCAACTGCTCCTGCATGATCTAAATGACCATGCGTAAGCCAAAGCTCTTTGACATTCAATCCCAAAGCTTCGACCTCTTGCTTTAACACTTCAGCATCACCACCTGCATCAATCAGCACTGCTTCCTTCGTTTCACTGTCCCAAAGAATTGAGCAATTTTGCTGAAATGCGGTCACTGGAACAATTTTAACTTGCAACATGAGATGCATCCTCTGTGTCATGCGTTGAGCTTTTCAATGTATTTTTTAAAGCATGTAAATGTGGTTCAACCAAAGCCTGTAATAACTCGATATGATCAGTTCTGCTATTTAATGCAGGAATATAAGCATACTCTTGCCCACCAGCTTGCTTGAAAAATTCTTCATTTTGGATTGCCAATTCTTCTAAAGTTTCCAAACAATCGGCTGAAAAAGCAGGACTTAAAATTTGCACAGATTTAACACCTTGAGCAGCCCATTCTTTAAGAAGTTGATCCGTATAAGGTTTGACCCACTCTTGTTTACCAAATCTTGATTGGAAACTGATCGCCCATTGATCGTCAGCTAAATTAAGTTTTTCAGCAACTTTCTGTGCAGTCACACGACAACGCTCTGGGTAGGGATCACCTTTATCTGCATAAGGAAGCGGAATACCATGAAATGACATCAATAATTTTTCTGCAACACCATGTTTTTGTTGATATTCAATAATACTGTTTGCCAAAGCCTGTATATATAAAGGATGTTGATAATAGTCTTTAATGATGGTCAATCCCGGCAAGTTACGCTGCTCTAAACTCCATTTCGCAAAAGCATCATATAATGGTGCTGTTGATGTTGCTGAATACTGTGGAAACAAAGGCAGCAGTAGCACATGATCTTGTTGATCAGCTTTTAGATTTTGCAAAACTTGTGCAATACCGGGATTACCATAAGTCATTGCAGGGACAATTTTAAGATCAAAATCATGATATTTTTTAATTAATTGTTGTCTTAAACCATCCACTTGTTCTGCCAAAATCTCACGCATCGGTGAATCAGCTGACCAAATACTGGCATAAGCATGTGCAACACGTTTAGGGCGAAACGGCAAAATAAACAAATTTAAAATAATCTGCCAAAGGAATTTGGGAATCTCAATGACGCGAGTGTCAGATAAAAACTGCTTTAAAAATTTGCGCACTGCTGGAACGGTCGCTTCATCTGGCGTTCCTAAATTGGCAATAATGACAGTCACTTTAGGTTTGGGTTCAGATGATTTATCCATATATTTTCAATAAATAATAAATAGTCAATCTACTTTAACAGCTTTTTAAGCTCGGTACATCGTTTAAATTAGATGCTATTTAGGATAATGCTCTTTAATTTTCACATAATTTTGAGATAGCTTTTGTCCTTTCTCTGTCATTTTCCAGAGTACTCTTTGACGCTCATCACTCTGTACTGGCTCGAACCAGCGCTGATGCTTAAACTGCTGTTTTAGTTGAAATAAAACTTGAGAATTGATTTGAACTTTTGCGACCGCATGTACTCTCGGCATTTGTTTAATGGCATCTTGCAATGCCGTTTCACTCAAGAAATGATTGATAATTTTCACAAAATTTTCTTCAGGTGCTGGAGTTTCAAAAGCTTGAGCAAACAATGCCAAAAGCTCGATCCAACGAATATTTTTGACCGCTGTTATATCTTTAAAATTGCCATCTTGATAAGCCTGCATCGCATATTCGATACTAAATGTTTCATTCATTGAAACTTTGGAAAGATCAATTGTCGCATCCTCTTGAGGTGCATTTTTCCGCTGTTCTAGCTGTTGCCTTGCTTGCAGAAGTTGCAATCGTAAATGTTCAATTTCATCTTTTAATGTCTGCAAAGCATACGGTCGTACCCAACCATCTGCAGGGTACAGCTCCAACATTAACATCATATTTGATCGAACAATTTTTTCTATATCTTTCAATTGACTATAATAAGAAATTTGCTTTTGTTCTTCGCGTAATTGTTGGATAAATTCATGCAATTTTTGTTGATCTTTCACCTGAACATTTTGTTCAATAAAATCCTGTTTCTGCATATTTGATTGCATCAGAATCAACATTGGTTTTTGTTTTGAAACGGCGTAAATATACTCTAAATGCATATAACTAATGCCAACAGTAGAGCGTTCCCCATACTCTGCTCCAAGCATCAAAATCACATAATCTGCTTCATCTATTTGACGGCGCGCAATCGCCATACTCTCAGAGGTTCGTTGCTCAATCTCCCACGGGAAAAAACCATGACTGATCAAAGATTGAGATAAAATAGATCGTTCGGTATATAAATCTAACCCTGAACTCATTATAAAAACTTGGTAACGCTTATCAAGCATCGAAAAACCTTGTTCCTTTTGCATAGCAAACCACGCAAACATTCCCCACAAAAATGTTTATTGCTCTTTAAAATTATCATTAAAAATCAAAATAAAACACTGAATAAAAACTGATCTTATCTTAAATCGTTTGTCTTTTTGAATTAGACTAATTTATAACACTTATAAGGCATTACATTGAACTAAAACAGTTGTTTAATCAATAATATTTTCGATACTCCACGAAATATTTTTGTCTATCCAACGTGATAAAATTGGCTTTAATTCATCAGCATTTTGACCACTGACATAGCATTTTATTTGAATGCTATTTGCTTCTCGTTTTTCATTCACCAAGTTATTTTTGATTAATATTCTTGAAGTTTGCCTAGCAACTGCCAATCCAGAATCGATCAACGTCATTTTTTTGCCAAAAAGTGTTTCGATCGCTGGTTTTAAAAAAGGATAATGCGTACAGCCCAATACCAAATAGTCCGCACCTTGATCGACAGCAGGTTGTAGTGTTTGCTGGATCGCAGATAAACATTCGGGACTCATTTGCTGCCCTGCTTCTACCATCGGCACCAAATCCAGACAAGTTTCAGACAGTACTTTGACCCCTGCTGGCGCTGCAAAACGCTGCATTACATCTTTAATCAGTTGACCTCGAAAAGTTGCAGGTGTGGCAAGTACAGCCACAACTTTTGATTTGCTTTGTAAAACGGCAGGTTTTAGCGCAGGAACAAGACCAATAATCGGGAAATTTTCACCGTAATGATCACGTAAATAATCCAAACTAAATGCGGATGCGGTATTGCACGCTACAACGGCAACTTTACACCCTTTTCGATAGAGCCACTCGATCGCTTTAGCCGTCAACTCACGAATATCTTGATCTTCACGAGGTCCATACGGAACGTGCGCGGTATCTGAAAAATACAAGAAATGTTCATTGGGTAAATAGCGTGCAAGTTCAAGTGCAACGGTTGTTCCGCCAATTCCTGAATCAAAAATACCAATCGGTGCAGTTGCATCCGCTTTTGGCATAGGATCAATTAATGGATAGAGTGGAAGAATGGTTGTTGTCATTGCATCAACTTCAAACAGAACAAGAAATGGGGGTGAGGTGCTGTAGATTTTACGCCGAAATGCACAAAGCTCAAGTGCCTAATTGCAATTCTAAGTCGCCACTTTGTAGCGCTAAAATTGTTTCACCCTGTTCATTTTCAACTAATGTTCCATATTCGATCAAATGGAAAAATGCATTTCTTTGAATCAGTGCATTGATGCCGAAACGCACATGCACATAAGGTCGCATTTCACCTGAATATTCACGCATAAAAACAGGATGTTCCTGATCGACAATGACGACATCTTGATTGCTGGTGGTCAGTTGTAAATAGGTTTTACCCTCTAACTCAATTTGATCTACTTGATTGACCAATAACGGCTCATCTTCAACTTCAATTTCGATTTGCTCAACGGGTGTCTTGAGATAGAATTTTCCATTTTCTTTCCAAAGCACTTTTGTAAAGAGATCTAAAAGGGCCTGCCGACGGATCAATTGACCTTCGTGCCACCATTCTCCATTGGCTTTTACCCGTAGATCCATTTTGCCGCAATGCTTTGGATGCCATTGCTCCAAAGGGGGTATTGACCTTTTGTGACCGGACTGTACATCTTTTAAGTATTGTATAATGCCATTTAAGTTTTTATTATCAGCATCTGGTGAATTAATCACCGCTGACGTTGAATTATTTTGATTTACCATGGTTTATGCCTTGCTGACCAAAAAATAAAACGACTCAGCCAATTGGCTAGATCAAGGTTTATAACTATACTAGCGCAAAATATATTATTGATGCGAGATTGATTTCGTATCTAGAAATTTTTAGAACACTCATGGCAGCGCCGATTTATTTTCTAAAATAAATGATACGGTTGCCACCCTTAGCAATATGAGGAGTCCTACATGGAACACATCGAACGTGAATCGATGGAGTTTGACGTAGTAATCGTAGGTGCAGGCCCTGCTGGTCTTTCTGCTGCGATCAAAATTCGTCAACTAGCAATTGAAAACAACCTTCCAGATTTATCGGTCTGTTTGGTTGAAAAAGGCTCTGAAGTTGGTGCGCATATCTTATCTGGTGCTGTACTTGAACCTCGTGCAATCAATGAGCTTTTCCCAAATTGGAAAGAAGAAGGAGCGCCTTTAAACGTTCCTGTGACTGAAGATCAAACCTTTTTTACCCTCTCTGCAACGACTTCTAAACAAGCACCGCATTGGATGGTTCCTAAAACCATGCACAATGAAGGCAACTATGTTGTTTCTTTGGGTAATGTTGTACGTTGGTTGGGCACTAAAGCTGAAGAATTAGAAGTTTCAATCTTCCCTGGTTTTGCTGCATCTGAAATTCTTTATCATGAAGATGGTACTGTAAAAGGTATCCAAACAGGTGATATGGGTATTGGTAAAGATGGCGAACCGACTGCAAACTTTGCACCAGGTTATGAGCTACATGCCAAATACACTATTTTTGCTGAAGGATGTCGTGGCCATTTAGGTAAACGCCTACTTGCAAAATTTAACTTAGACAAAGATGCTGATCCGCAACATTACGGTATCGGGATCAAAGAACTTTGGGAAATCGATCCTGCAAAACATAAACCAGGTTTGGTGATGCACGGTACAGGTTGGCCTTTAAATGAAACGGGTTCTTCTGGTGGTTGGTGGTTATATCACGCAGAAAACAATCAAGTGACTTTAGGTCTGATTGTTGATTTGTCTTATCAAAATCCACACATGTATCCATTTGCAGAAATGCAACGCTGGAAAACTCATCCATTAATCAAGCAATATCTTGAGGGTGGTAAACGTATTTCTTACGGTGCACGTGCAATTACCAAAGGTGGTATCAACGCATTACCTAAACTGACTTTCCCAGGCGGTTGCTTAGTCGGTGATGACGCAGGTTTCTTAAACTTTGCGAAAATCAAAGGCTCACATACTGCGATGAAATCAGGTATGTTGTGTGGTGAGGCGGTATTTGAAGCGATCAAAGCAGGTGTGGAAAAAGGCGGTGACCTTGGTTATGCCCGCGTTGTTGAAGGCGAAGATTTCTTTATCAAAGAACTCACCTCTTATACTGACAAATTTAACAATAGCTGGTTAAAAGAAGAGTTACATCGTTCACGTAACTTTGGTCCAGCAATGCATAAATTTGGTCAATGGATCGGTGGCGCATTTAACTTTATCGATCAAAACATTTTCCAAGTTCCATTTACCTTACATGACTTAGTTCCTGATTTTAGTGCGCTGAAAACTGTTGATGCAGCGACATTTAAACCGAACTATCCAAAACCAGATGGTAAATTGACATTTGACCGTTTATCTTCAGTGTTTGTATCCAATACAGTTCATGAAGAAAATCAGCCTGCGCATTTGAAACTGACTGATCCGAACATTCCAGTAAACGTAAACTTACCAAAATGGGATGAGCCTGCTCAGCGCTATTGCCCTGCTGGTGTTTATGAAATTATGGAAAATGATGACGGTTCTAAACGTTTCCAAATCAACGCAGCGAACTGTGTTCACTGTAAGACTTGTGATATCAAAGACCCATCACAAAACATTACTTGGGTAACACCTGAGGGTGGTGGCGGTCCTAACTATCCAAATATGTAATTTGGATAGCGCCTTCTGCTTTGCTCACATCTAATTTGAGCAAAGCCTAAAAAACCGCATTTTGATGCGGTTTTTTTATCTTTATCAATGGGTATAGACAAGCTGTTATTTAAGAGCTAGTTTCTGCATCGACTGCTACTTGTACTTGATCACAATCCACTTGTTCTTCGGCATTTTTTAGATTTTTAAACTCATCCGCTCTGGATTTAGCAAATCTATTTTGCATATCTTTATAATCTGCAGCTGATTGGCTATTTTCTTTAAAAGTTCGATCTAAAGTATCAAGCCATTGTTGTGAAAGTGAAATATTGCAAACATCCGCTGCTGCAGCCAATGTTCCATAGAGTTCAACTGCAACGATAGTGATTTCTTCAAATGACTCATCATCTGTATTTTCTGCTGCTTGAGCAGTTGAAAGCATTGCTGCTGGTAGTATCAGACCAATGATTAAAATTAAGTTTTTTATTTGATATAACATTTTTTACTATTCTTTATAAAATGGTTGTTCATACTTGCATTGACTAAAGAAAAATTCAATTTAATTTGTGCGATTTTATCTGAAAGTGTAGTTTTTCTAAAATAGGAAATCAGCTAGCTTCAGCTCAGTTTGAAACTAGCATCTATAAAATGACTAGCCTTTTTTTACTAAGTAATGAAACTCTTTATTGCCCGCTTCATCCAATTTTTCTTCTTGTAACAACAACTCATGCCCCAAATGCATACAAAACTTTGGAATATCCCAAGAAGTTGAATTATCTGTTGCAAAAACCTCAACCACATCACCTGATTTTGATTTTCGAATCGCTTGATGCAACATCATCACAGGCTCAGGACAGCGTAATCCACGTGTATTCAATTGAATGCTCGGTGTAATAAACTGATCAGTCATGCTCAAACTCAAATAGAAATTTTGCATAGTTTAGCATAAAGCAAGCGATTTCAACTTGCGTGAAAATATCCTGTCGGCATTCTCATTTATTCATCTATTTACATCATTTTATAGATAGACATCTGTATTTTCTTCGGTATGATTAAAATCATATTTTCAATATAAAGAGTCTTTAGGAAAGATCATGCAAGAGGAATCCGGCCCGTCGTGGGGCATGCGTGGATTACGAAAATGGTTAGGCACTGCGCCTGAAACTCGTGATGAATTACTTAAATTGGTACAAGATTCACGTCGTTTCTTAGAACCAGATACTGTTGCCATGTTAGAGGGCGTTTTAGACCTTCCTGCAACAAAAGTACGTGAAGTGATGACCCCTCGTACAACCATGGTAAGCTTACAAGAAGACGATCAACTTCTTGATATTTTACATGTGTTAATCGAATCCGCACATTCACGCTTTCCTGTATTTTCAGCTGAGCAACCTGACAATGTTGTCGGTATTTTGCTTGCCAAAGATTTGCTTCCTTTTATGACAGATCGTGAAGCCAAAGTTGATGTGCATAGTTTAATGCGTCAACCGCTTTTCGTTCCTGAAAGTGCGCGTTCAGATCAAGTGTTACGTATGTTGAAAAACACGCAGACACATATCGCCATCGTGATTGATGAATACGGTACAACATCTGGGATCGTCACCTTAGAAGATATTTTGGAAGAAATCGTCGGTGAAATTGAGGATGAACACGACAATGTCGATGAAGAAGCTCAATATATCGTTCCAGATAAAACGCATAGCACGGCGAATGCATGGATTGTTCAAGCACTTACACCAATCGAACATTTTAATAGCGTATTAGATGCAGACTTTTCTGACGATGAAGTAGAAACTGTCGGCGGACTTTTGTTACAAGAAATTGGTTTAGTGAGTGATTTACAAGGTCAAGTGGTTGAGCTTGAAAATTGGACCTTTACCATTATTGAAGCAGATGCCCGCACTATTCATCTGATTCGAGCTGTACGTAAATGAGAGCACACTTTGAAAAGTTGTTAAAACCTTCAGAAAATCAACAACAACTCCCATTTATCTTTCCACTCCTCATCTCTTTATTTTCAGGCGCAATTTTTAGTCTTGCGCTTGCACCTTATTATTGGTGGTGGATTGCTATTTTATCGCCTGCCCTTTTATATGCTTGTCTACGTGGAAGAAATCCTAAACAAGCATGGATGATCGGCTGGGCTTATGGTTTTGGTTTATGGTTTGTCGGAGCTTTTTGGCTCTATACCTCGATCCATGTTTATGGCGATACCAACGCTTTTTTAAGCGTGCTGATGATTGCGTTCATGGCTCTGGTCATGGGGCTATTTAGCGCTATTCAAACTTGGGTTTACCGACGCTTTTTTCCTGAAACCCCGCTGACCTTTGCGCCACTTTGGGTGTTTTTCGAATGGGCAAAAACTTGGGTCTTTACAGGATTTCCGTGGTTATTTGCAGGTTATGCCTTCACTGAAAGATTAATAGATGGCTATGCACCTTTGTTTGGTGTTTTTGCTGTATCTTTTGTCGTGATTTTATTGGCAGCCGCTTTGGTTGAAATCTTAAATCGAAAATTATTTTGGATTGTCCCATCCGTACTGGTTTTACTCGGTGCTTGGGGTGCGTCCAAGATCCAATTTGTCGAAGCGAAAGCAACAAAACCGCTTAGCGTTTCTTTGATTCAAGGCAATATTCCGCAAGACCTAAAATGGTTAACTGAATATCAAGACAAAACCATTGAAATTTATAAAAATCTAAGCAAAACGGAATGGGGACGTGATCTCATTGTTTGGCCAGAATCGTCGATTCCTATGTTTCAAACAGATGTCCCTGATCTCTTAGATGAAATGAATGAAAAAGGGATTGAGCAACACACTGCATGGGTGACTGGGATTCCTTACTGGGATCTTGAAGAGTCAAAAAACCAAGGCAAGCCAATGTTTTACAACAGTTTGGTTGCTTTAGGTGACAACTCGATTGGCTTGTATAAAAAACAACGCTTGGTTCCTTTTGGAGAATATATTCCACTCTCAGGACTATTAAGCTGGGTTTTACCTTCACTGCAAAATGACCCATCAATGAGTGGCTTTTCACGTGGTACAAGTAACCAACAACCTTTAAATGTTAAAGGTCATCCTCTTGCTGCTGCTGTTTGTTATGAAGTTGCTTATCCGAACCTCACTCGACGCAATGCACAAAATAGCGACTTCTTGGTTACTGTTTCAAATGATGCATGGTTTACAGGTACAAATGGACCATGGCAGCATTTGCAAATGGTACAGATGCGCGCCAAAGAAAATGGACGTTGGTTTATCCGTGCGACCAATACTGGGATCACCGCATTTATCAATGAAAAAGGTCATATCGTAGAACAAGCACCTCAAGACAAAGAGTTTGTCCTAAGAGGTAATTTACCTGCGATGCAAGGTGAAACGTGGTATACCCGTTTTAGCGATTATCCAATTTTAGGCTTCTCACTGTTTTTATTGATCTTGGGCTGGATCTATCGACCAAAAAATGTTGATGTCAGCTTTAAATCTAGACGATAAGAGCCTCAAGCTGAATTAAAAAAATCCACCTGTTGTGATCAAGAGGTGGATTTTTTATGCGCTACGCAAAAGCCGAATAGAATCAAACTTTATAGATCAAAGCAGTTTAGTTCCAAGAGGTACATCAAGATCAGGGACACAAAGCGCCACGTCGCCATTTTCATCATGGAAACCCGTCACTAAACATTCAGATTGAATCGGACCAATTTGTTTTTTAGGAAAATTAATCACGGCAACCACCAATTTCCCAATCAGATCTTCTGTTTGATAATGCTTGGTAATCTGCGCACTCGATTTTTTAACCCCAATCTCATCACCAAAATCGACATGTAAGATATATGCAGGTTTTCTCGCTTTTTCAAAAACCTCTGCTTGAATGACTTTTCCGACACGAAGTTCAACTTTTGTAAAATCATTCCATTGTATTTCTTGCATTTTTATATTTCCCCATCGATATTAGATTATGATTTTAGGTTAATCTCATTTATAAACATAATACGATTAGGACAACACATCATGCTATCTGGACAATGTTTATGTGAATCTATCAAATTTCAAGTTTTGAAGGAAATTGATGCCATTTATCAATGCCATTGCAGCCTTTGTCGCAAACAGTCAGGGACTCACGCCAATCATGCAACGATGATTCATCAAGATGATTTTAAATGGTTAAATGATCTCAAATGCATTCATACCTATAAAAAAGCGACGGGTTTTACTTCTTCATTTTGCAAAACATGTGGTTCACCCGTTCCCAATCAAATCGGCAACACATCTTATATCTGGATTCCACTCGGTTTATTGGAACAACCCATTTATCCTACAAAACGACTAAACTTTTGCACATCTTCGCAGGCAAATTGGGAAAACTTAGCAAAATCCAACCCAGAATTTGCATCTCTGCCTGATTGGGATTTTTTAGAAAAAGTCTTTAAATAAAAAAACCGAGTATTTACACTCGGTTCTATTTAGTCGGTCAAGCTTAGTCGATCAATCGTTTTTAAATTTGCATTGCCAAATATGACATCATCAACGCCAAAGACATCATCGGTAAGTATCGATAAATTTTGACGACTGTCTGTTCAAAGCTCGATGCTTCTGCCTGTTTGAGTTTAAGCACTGTGGCGCTGAGTGCGACATAAAAGCTCAAAATTGCCAAAGCACTAAACATACTCAAAGCAAAAAAACCGACCATGATTTGGCTACTGCCATCTGTCTTTTCAAGCAAGTTGAGAAAAAATTGACTCGCTGGCAATAAACTCAAAATCAATAGGACAGATTTGAGCATCGCCCAATGAAATTGATTAATTTCATCCGATAATATTAATGCTTTCATACTGCCCTCCCAGGTTTTTAACTGGCTATGGGAACTATTATGCAAGCTTTTAAATAAATAAAAAGTCTATTTTTATTCACAGTTTAACTTTCTTGTAACTATTATATATGGAAATAATTCTTATTATAAATCTCAAATCCACAATTTGAACTTATCGCTTTAAATATCATTAACTTAAATACATTTAGTTTAATGATATTTATTATCACTTCATTCAGTATTTATTTATACGATTGAATGAAGTGATATTTTCAATGTTTTTAAAATCAAATATCAAGGCTCATAATAAATATCAGCATCATCCCCTTCGCCGCCTTGTTTACCATCTGCACCAAATGAGTAAAGATCAAATGGCTTACCGTTTGCACCTGGCGTTACATATTGCAGATTATTTCCCCAACTGTCTTGAGGGAATTTTTCTAAATAACCATTACTTGGATAATTCTTCGCAGTCGCAGGTTTATGTACTAACGCATCCAACCCACCTTCTTCTGCCGTTGGATAATGGTTATTATCCATTTGGTAAGTTTTCAACTCATTTGCAACTGTACTAAGTGTAACCTTTGTCGTTTTGGCTTTAGATGCACCGACTTTCCCCACGACGTTTGGAACAACGAGAACAGCCAACACCCCTAAAATAACAATAACAACCATAACCTCGATCAGGGTAAAGCCCGATTGTCTTCTTTGATAAATTTTACGTTGCATTCATATTCTCTCTTTCAGTTTTTTCTTGATTTGATCTGTTAAATCATATTGTTCATATTGACGATTGGCAACATTACCGCAATAACAATAACCAAAACAATCAGTGCCATAAACACCAACATCAATGGCTCAAGCAGTGCCAATAATGTTGAAATAAAATTGGATACTTCCCTGTCTTGCATGGTAGAAGCCCGTGCCAACATTCGATCCAACTCACCAGAAGCTTCACCACTTTTGATCATTTGTACCATCATTGGAGGAAAATATCCGCATCTTTCAAGTTGCGTTGCAAGATTGCCACCTTCTGTTACACGTTCAGCAGCAATATTGACCGCATCTCGAATCACCCAATTACTGCTGACTGCCGCACCAATTTTTAAAGCATCAACAAGTGGCACACCAGACTGAGTCAAAATCGATAAAGTACTCGCAAATCGAGCTGAATTTATACCACGAGATAATTTACCAAATAATGGCAATTTGAGTGTTAAGCGATCAAATGCGTAATGCCCTGCGGGTGTCCGCAAAAATCTCGACATAAAGACAATCAAAATAAAAAGCCCAATCAAAATAAATAACCAGCTATGACGGATAAAGTCACTGATATTCATCATTGCCACCGTAATCCACGGCAGCGCCTGCTTCGTTTGATCAAAAGTTTTTACAATTTCAGGCACAATAAATGTCATCAAACCCATCACGATTGCAAAGGACATCAGCATCAAAATCGTGGGGTAAATCATTGCACCTTGAATTTTTTTCTGCATCGCAAAGCGATTTTCAGTGTAATCTGACAATTGATCTAAAATCAGATCCAAATGCCCAGAACGCTCACCCGCTGCAATAGTAGCAATATAGAGATCTGGAAATCGTCCAGATTGTTGCATGCCTTGTGCCAGTGAATGTCCCTCAAGTACTTTTGAGCGCACGGAAATCAGCAAATTTTGCACATGACTTTTTTCACTTTGTTTTGCAACTGCACGTAAGGCTTCTTCAAGGGGAATCGCAGCTGCGACTAAAACTGAAAGTTGACGAGTCAATAAAGCCAAATCATAAGCTGTAATTTTTTTCTGAAATAACCCAGGACTTTTATTTTTTTCTTTATTTTCGACAGGATCAACGGCAACAGGAATCCACTCCTTATCACGAAGTTGCTGTCTAATTTGACGTGCGGAATCTCCCTCAAGCACGCCTTTTTGCTGCTTCCCTGAAGCATCAATGGCAGTAAACTGATATGCAGGCATTGTAATGCTCTAGTTTTCCAAAATTATTTGTCTTTGCAATTCGGTACAAAAGATTATTTAGTGATATAAATAGGATCTGTTGACACTCTAGCACAACCCTTTAGAGATCACGATATATTTTGTTGCTTCAAATAAAGCGCTTTCAAAAGGATCACATTTCACAGAACTTATGCCAAATTTACCTGAAAATAGCCAAATAATTTATCGTGTCCGTGTGGCAGTACCCGTACATTTATACGATTGCTTTGACTACAAAGTCAGTGAAGAACAATATCGTAAGGCAGAAATTGGTGCACGTGTCGCTGTGTCGTTTGGACGACAAAATCTGATTGGTGTGATCATTGAAAAATTACCCGAGGATGCCCCACTCAATCCAAACTTTCAGCTCAAAAATATTACTGAGCTTTTGGATGATCAGGCGATCATAGACCAGAAAGTTTTAAGTTTGTTGACATGGTCTGCGCAATATTACCAATTTCCCATTGGTGAAGTGGTACAAGCAGCATTGCCCACCATGCTTCGTCAGGGTAAACCTTATAATCTGTTAGCTCGTGTTTGGAAAGTCATCGATCTAGCCGCTGAAGATAAATTAAAACGCTCAATCAAACAGCAAGATGCCTATAAAATTTTAAAATTACATCCCAATGGCACATCTGAAAATATCTTAAATCTGAGTGGTGTAGAAACTGCCACGCTAAAGGCACTAGAAAAAAAAGAGATCGTACAGTTCCTACTTGAAGCACAAAATTTTAGCCCTGAACCTGTACAAATGGCGCAAATGCCACTCACGGCCAATGAAGATCAAAAGAAAGCAATTCAACATATTTTAAAAGCACAAAAAAAATATCAAGCATTTTTACTCGATGGTTTAACGGGTAGCGGTAAAACTGAAGTTTATTTGCAAGTCATGCAAGAGGTGCTTAAGCAAGGTAAACAAGTTTTGGTTTTGGTACCTGAAATCGGTTTGACGCCACAAACGATTAGCCGTTTCCAATCTCGTTTTCATTGCAACATTGCGCTGCTGCACTCAGGACTGAATGACTCTAAACGTTTGCAAGCATGGCAACATGCTCAAACAGGTAAAGCATCGATCATTTTAGGAACTCGTTCTGCGATCTATACGCCTTTGCCAAATTTAGGGCTAATTATATTAGATGAAGAACATGATCTTTCATTTAAACAGCAAGAGGGTTTTCGTTATCACGCTCGTGATGTTGCCTTGTACCGTGCTCATTTGGAAAATTGTCCGATCATCTTAGGCTCTGCCACACCAAGCATTGATAGCTACCATTTGGTTGAACAAGGCAAGTTGACCAAATTGGAATTGAATCAACGTGCAGGTGTTGCCATCATGCCTAAAATACATCTGATTGATCTGAAAGTTGCCCGTAAAAATCACGGTATAAGTGAACAATTAATCGAAGAAGTCAAAAAGCGCTTAGCCAAAAAAGAACAAGTCCTGATTTTTTTAAATCGTCGAGGTTACGCACCGGTTCTTATTTGTGAAAGTTGTGGTTGGCAAGCAGATTGTCCGCACTGCGATGCGCATTTTACTTTGCATCTCAAGCCCTATCATCATCTGCACTGCCACCATTGTGGGACGATCCAGCGTGTCCCTGATGCTTGTCCATCTTGCAATCAAGAACAAAGCTTAAAACCGATTGGTATGGGGACAGCCAAAGTTGAAGAAAATTTAAATCTCTTATTTCCAGATCATGAAGTGCTACGGGTTGACCGAGACTCAACCAGTCGAGTGGGTAGTTGGGAAAAAATCTATCATAAAATTCAAAAAGCCGAACCCACGATCTTGCTCGGCACACAAATGCTCGCCAAGGGTCACCATTTTCCTTACGTCACTTTGGTTGCGATATTAGATATTGACTCGGGATTGCTCAGTGTAGATTTTCGAGCACCTGAACGAACGGCACAACTGATCGTACAGGTGGCAGGTCGTGCGGGACGTGGCGAACACAAAGGGGATGTTTACCTACAAACCTTAGTTCCCGATCATCCTCTGCTCAATACTTTAATTCATAAAGACTATCGTGCCTTTGCCAAACAAAGTTTAAAAGACCGACAACTGGCGATGCTACCGCCAAGCCGTTATGCGATATTGCTTCGCGCTGAATCTCGTAATCAAGACGAAAATTTATCATTTCTACAGCAAATGAATGAACAATTACGTGAAGCTGCAGGTGATTTAATTGATATTTGGGGACCAATCCCTGCACCGATGGAACGCAAAGCTGGTCGTTATCAAGCGCATGTGGTGCTCCTCTCCACCGATCGTGCCAAAATGCATTTTTATGTCAGAACATGGTGGCAAAATCTGCTTCATCAAAAAGCCTCAAACATGAAAATTACCATTGATGTCGATCCACAAGAATTAAGCTAGAAAAGCCAAATGCAACAAACACGGTGAATGGCATAGCTCAAAATTTAAGCTTAAAAAATGTTATGCAATTCACAGTTTTGACATTAAAATTTGAAATGAGAAATAGGATCCCATAGGACGCCCGAATGTCACTATTATTACAAATCACCATTTTTCTAGGTGCAGCACTTTTGCTGGTACCGCTAGGAAAAAAATTCGGACTTGCCACAGTATTAGGTTATTTATTTACAGGTATTTTGCTCGGGCCAAGTGTGTTCAACATCGCAAGCGATCCCAAATCCATTATGGAACTCGGTGAGTTTGGTGTCATTTTATTGATGTTTTTAGTTGGTTTGGAACTCCGTCCACAGCGTTTATGGGAAATGCGTCAATCCATTTTCGTGATGGGAACATTACAAGTTGTGGTCACGGGTATTGTTCTAATGGGAACAGTATTTCTACTTTTGAACCAAAATCTAGCCTCAAGCTTTGTGATCGGTTTTGCCTTAGCATTATCCTCTACAGCCTTCGTTTTGCAGATGTTGGCTGAAAAACAACAGCTCAACACCACATTCGGTCAACAATCTTTTTCTATTTTGCTCTTTCAAGATATTGCTGCGATTCCACTGATTGCGGTCATTCCGATGCTTGCAGGTAGTCAATCTACACATCATGGCGTTGCCTATTTCGCGGCAATTATCGCGACATTTACGGGGTTATTTTTATTTAGCCGTTATGTCATGCGTCCATTTTTTCGTTTCGTTGCGAAAAGCGGTGCAACTGAACTGATCACTGCCGTAGGATTATTTATCGTCCTCAGTGTCGTTTTGTTGATGGATACCTTGGGGATCAGCACCACTTTAGGCGCATTTTTGACAGGTGTCTTGCTTGCCGACTCGGAGTTCCGCCATGAACTAGAAGCCAGCATCGCGCCATTTAAAGGCTTATTGCTTGGGTTATTTTTTATGACGGTCGGTATGACCACCCAACTGTCTTTATTGGTAGAAATGCCCATATATATCGTCGGTGGTGCGTTATTATTAATTTTAATCAAATTAATCAGCATAACCATGATTGCCAAACTGAAAAATTTCAGTTGGAGCAATAGTTTACTCATTGCGACCTGTTTAGCTCAAGGCGGTGAATTTGCCTTTGTCGTGCTCAATGTCGCACATAGCGAAAAAGTATTAAGCCAAGCCATTTTAGAACCTGTAACTTTGGTCGTGACACTTTCTATGGCATTCACTCCAATTGTGTATTGGTTGGTGAGCAATTACATAGTGCCATTACTCGATAAAAATACCGAAACAAAATATGATGATATTCCTGATAAAAATCCACCATTAATTATTGCTGGATTTGGTCGATTCGGACAAATTATTGCTCGTTTAGCCCATTTACAACATTTTCCATTTACCGCAATCGACAACAATTTGCAGCGTATTGATTTTGTCAGAAAATATGGCGGGACATTATATTATGGTGATGTCACCCTCCCTGATTTGCTTCGTTCAGCGGGCATTGAACATGCCAAAGTTTTTGTACTCGCGATTGATGATGTCGAAGATTCGATGAATGTGGTGCGACATATTCGCCTTAATTATCCACAGCTTACAATTTTGGCACGTGCACGTGATCGCTATCATATGCATTTATTACGTGATTTAGGTGTAAAACATATTTGGCGAGAAACTTATCTATCTTCTTTAGGAATGGGTTATCGTGCACTTAGAGAACTCGGATTAAACCAAGAACGCGCCTATCAAAGTATCGAACTGTTTCGTGACTATGATGAAAAACTTTTGGTTCAGCAACAACGTATTTATACAGATGAACAAAAAGTATATGAAAGTTATCGTAATTTCTTAGGTGAATTGGAACATTTATTTGAAAGCGATTCACAGGTCGAACAACAAGAAAATCTAAGCGATGTACCTGAAATTGATGAAGATGCTTTGGAACATCCTAAACCAGAACATCCACACAAAGAGCGCATCAATATTATTCGTGAAGATGAAAACTAGCAGATGAACAATTTCTGCTTGTGTTTTACAATATAGCCTCCATAAAGACAGGGATTTGGAGAATTTTATGTCTGATTTACGTCAACGTTTTTATATCGAAGATTTCCCTGTGCGTGGTGAAGTTGTACATCTTGAGGAAGCTTTACAAACCATTTTAGCGCAGCGTGAATATGCGCCCGCAATTCAGATTTTATTGGGTGAAATGCTTAGTGCAACAACGCTTTTAGCCAGTACATTGAAAATACGTGGTCGAATCAGCTTACAGATCCAAGCACAAGGTACTTTTAAATGGGCAATGGCAGAATGCAATCACTTAGGTGAAGTTCGTGCTTTGGCTGATTATGAAGAAGATCCGCATTTTATGCAGGGTCAAGACAGTAGCACTGTACTTGCGACATTGAAAAATCCTGTTTTATTTATCAATATCGAACCAGAATTTGGTGAAAGATATCAAGGGATTGTGCCACTTGACCAACCGAATTTGGCTGCTTGTTTGATGCAGTACTATGATCTTTCAGCACAAATTCCGACCTTAATTGTATTGGCAAGTACGGCTGAGCGTAGCGGTGGTTTGTTGATCCAGTTGTTGCCACGTAACAACGAAGAAGAACAGCAAAAAATAGATGAAGATCTATGGCCACGTCTGACCATGTTGACTCAAACCTTAAAAGCTGAAGAATTGACTGACTTAGAGGCTACAGAAATTCTTTATCGTTTATACAATGAAGAAGAAGTTCGTTTGCCTGAAGTTGAAAAGCTACAATTTGCATGTACTTGTTCTCGTGAAAAGTGTGAAGATGCTTTGAAGCAAATCGGCTTAGAAGCAGTGAAAGAAACACTAGAGGTACAAAATCCAATTGAAATGGATTGCCAGTTTTGTAACAAAAAATACCAGTTTACCGCCAAAGAAGCACTGAGTCTTTTTGGTGAACATTTAAGTTAAGTTTGAACTTGAAGACAAAAAAGCGAATTAAATATTCGCTTTTTTTATTTAAAATAAAATAAAATATAAAAATATATTATCAATAACCTTGAATTTTAATGCTTAGAAACAATATAAACACATATCACGGCTAGGCTAAAAAACCTTTTTAGCAGCATAATGAACCCAAGAACAAATAATTTTAAATCGGAAAGATATGGCAAAGAATTACTACGAAGAACTTGGAGTTACGCGAGATGCAACTGCTGAGCAAATCAAAAAAGCATATCGCAAACTTGCAAGAAAATACCACCCAGATGTCAGCAAAGAAGAAAATGCTGAAGAGAAAATGCAGACCATTAATGTCGCTTACGACACCCTAAGCAACGAGGAAAAGAAAAAAGAGTATGACTTTATGCTCGACAACCCTCAAGGCTTTGCAGGCGGTTTTGGCGGTCAGTCTGCAGGACAAGGCTTTGATGGCGCTCAGTACTATAGTCAAGGTTTTGGATCTGGTGAAGGGCAGGATTTTAGTGGATTTGAAGATCTATTTGGTCGTTTTGGTCGCGGCTTTGGCGGCGGTCAGGCACATGATTTTGGCTCACGTAGCTCACGTCAACAACGTAGTTATAAAGGTGAAGATCAACATGCTAGCATCGAAGTAGATGCTGAAATTGCCTACCAAGGTACCACCCAAAATATTAGCTTACAGATCCCAACTTACAATGCTTATGGGGAACCAGAGGTTCAACGTAAAACATTGCAGGTCAAAATCCCTAAAGGCATGAAAGAAGGTCAACAAATCCGACTTTCAAAACAAGGGCAAGCAGGAATTAATGGTGGCGAAAATGGCGATCTCTACATCGAGATTCGTTATAAAGACACCGATAAAATCCGTGTTGAAG
This sequence comes from Acinetobacter gerneri DSM 14967 = CIP 107464 = MTCC 9824, assembly GCF_000368565.1. Lineage (GTDB taxonomy): Bacteria > Pseudomonadota > Gammaproteobacteria > Pseudomonadales > Moraxellaceae > Acinetobacter > Acinetobacter gerneri. Next base: position 142,266 of record NZ_KB849549.1, read on the forward strand.
GTGCGGATGTGTATTACACCGTGGATATTAGCCCTTGGGAAGCTGCACTGGGTCAAAGTGTAGAACTCACGACGCCTGCAGGAAAAGTTAAGGTCAATATTCCTAAAAATGCAAAAACAGGTTCACAGCTACGCTTAAAAGACAAAGGTATTCCGAGTAAGACTCCGGGACATTTATATTTAGTCCTCAATATCGTCAGTCCACCAGCGCAGACTGAGCAAGAACAGCAAGCTTATCAGGCATTTGCTGAAGCATTTAGCCACTTTAACCCTCGACAATCTTAAAAGGGAGCACAAAGATGACGACTATACTTTATCGTGAAATTATCTGCGAAGGCTGTCAGGACGGCGAAATTATTGATGAGCGTAACAGTTTTGATCTGATCCATTTTGCTCAGGTGACTGGGCAAAGTACGGATTGGATTTTGCAACTTTTAGAATATGACATTTTGCCTGCACGTCCTGAAAATCGTATTCACCAGTTTTTTGGTGAAGATGTGAGCCGTGCCAGACGTGCTTATCGTCTACAGCGTGACTTCGAAGCGAGTCTTTCTGCTGTTGCCATGATGATGGATTTGATTGATGAGGTTCAACAATTACGCAAACAAGTGAAGCACGTTCACACACATCACGACTAATTCATTTCATTTTGTTAAATCTAATGACAGGTACATGAGCGACCTGTCATGATGGAAAATTAACCATTTCACTTCATGATTTACGAGGTTAATTTGCCCCATGAACAGCAAGGTGATGAATAAGAAAATCAAAAACATGTTTCCAGAGTATCGGGAACGCATGAATACGCTAAAACAAGAAAATCCACATTTTGCCAGACTGCTCGAAGATCACGATGCATTGGATAAACAAATTATCCAATTGGAGCTTGATCCTGTCTGTCAAATCCATGATGACATCGAGTCTTTAAAACGTAAAAAGCTACGTTTAAAAGATGAAATGTATCAAATTTTGAGAGTGAATACCGAATAGTATTCAGCATTCGACTCAGTAGAATTTATGTGATTATTATTTCAATTTAGTGAATTTTTCGACTTCTTTTAAAGTATGTTTAATGGGATCATTCATAAATTTAAATAAATCGAAATGTTGTGCCGAATTTTGTTGCGCCAACATTTCGATCACACTTTTCTCACTCAAGCCCATCAAGTGTCTACGATAAAAATAGTAGATCAAAAAGGCTGTTGTGCCCAACATCACGATCAGCATGATCCAAAAACCTATCGGACTCTTTAGACCCGGAATAAACTCAAAGTTCATTCCATAAATCCCTGTCAACAATGTTAATGGCGCAAAGACAGCTGTGATGATCGCCAAAATTCGCATATTTTCGTTGGTTTGATTGGCTATCGCAGAAAAATGCAGGTCCATAGCCGCTTGTATCGCTGCACGTAGCCGAACCGTATGTTTTTGGATTCGTTCAATATGACTGATTAAATCATCCATACGAACCAGCATAATATCTTGTGGATCAGACAAGCGTTCAGCCGTTAAATGATGGTAGTTTTCTACAATTTCATCATGCAATTCTTGTAAAGATTCAATCTGTTCTTCACTGATATTTTCGATTTGTTGCAATGCCATACTTTCTTGCAAAAGCATATTCCATTCAGTAAATCGTTTACGTCCTTGTAGGAGTTGTTGCTGCCAATATTCCACTCGACGGGTCAACGGCGCACGTAGATCCAAATAGCCATCAATCATTGAGTTCAGTAGACGTAATGCCAAATCTAGTGGTGTATCTGGCAATTTTCGAGGTTTATTTTGCTCAGAAGGTTCACGAGATAAAATAATACTGATTCGTTTTAGATATTCTTCAAAAGATTTATTACCTTTTTCATGTACTGTCACCAAGATCGTTGGCGTCATAATCATGCTGATCGGTGTGGTGGTGATCCCAAAAATACTTTCGTGTTGCTCTACTGCTTCTGTAGTTTGAATCTGATCATCAGGTGTAATCAATTTTCTAAACACCAAAAGATCATAATCATCCATCACATCAAAAGCGCAAGGATGTTCAATATTTAAAATATCTTTTCGATGAAATTCATTGATATACAAGCCAGTAAGCGAGCTGATTTCTTGTTGCCATAGCTCAACTCGATTGACGATATCTTCACGCGTACAATCCACCCAAAAATATGCCAGTGGATAGTGTTCATGTTTTTCAGTATCTATAAAAATATAATTATTTTCAGGATGACGATAGAAATAATAAACCTGCATGGAATCACTCGATTTTCATTTTTAATATTGCAAAACAATTCATGTTTTTTAGACATTGAGTACAAATGGGATTATATGAAAGCCCAAAACAAATAAATATAACAATTATTTTTATTTTCGTTAGAAAGATGACATTCGCCATAAAGTCGAGATATTATATCACAAAACCATATTTTCTTTATGGAAATAAGATGAGCATTGCGTCTATGTTTTTTTCTCGTAGTATTTTTATACAATGCCATAATAAATATTTAGATATCAATACCTAACAATCACTTAATGGGGGAAGCCTATGTTTCCAGAATATCGAAATTTAATCAGTAAACTTAGACAAGAAGACAATCGTTTTGCTAAGGTTTTTGAGGAGCATAATGCTATAGATCATGAAATTTTACGTTTAGAAAAAAACCCTGTCACTAGCGGTTTAGAAGAAATCGAACTTCTAAAACGTAAAAAGTTAAAATTGAAAGATGAACTCTATTCAATGCTGCGTGAAGCAGATCAGCTAGACTAATTTAGGTTCAGAACCTGAATTTTTAAATCACACAAAAAAGTCCGCATTACGCGGACTTTTTATATTCAATCAAGCTTAAGCTTGTTCGATATCTTTCATAGTCAATTTAATACGACCACGATTGTCAACGTCTTGAACTTGTACTTTGATTTCTTGACCTTCTTTCAATACGTCAGTCACATTTGCAACACGTTCGTTTGAAATTTGTGAAATGTGAAGCAAACCATCAGTACCCGGCATAATGTTTACAAACGCACCGAATTCTACGATACGAATCACTTTACCTTGGTAGATTTTACCCGGTTCAACTTCAGCAGTTAAAGCTTGGATTTTTGCAATCGCAGCTTGTGCAGCAGCTTTAGATTCGCCAAATACGCGAACTGTACCATTGTCTTCGATATCAATCGCAGCTTTAGTTTCTTCAGTGATTTGACGAATTGTTGCGCCGCCTTTACCGATCACGTCACGGATTTTGTCCGGATTGATATTGATCACTTGGAATGTTGGAGCATGCATTGAAATTTCAGGACGAGCACGTGAAATTACTTTGTTCATTTCATTTAAGATGTGCATACGACCAGCATAAGCTTGGTTCAATGCAACTTCCATGATTTCTTCAGTGATACCTTCAATTTTGATATCCATTTGAAGTGCAGTGATCCCGTTTGCAGAACCTGCTACTTTAAAGTCCATATCACCAAGATGGTCTTCGTCACCTAAGATGTCAGAAAGTACTGCAAAACGCTCGCCTTCTTTCACTAGACCCATTGCAATACCAGCAACTGGTGCTTTAAGTGGAACACCTGCGTCCATAAGTGACACTGAAGCACCACATACAGAAGCCATAGAAGATGAACCGTTAGATTCAGTAATATCAGATACGATACGAATCACGTATGGGAAGCGGTCAGCAGCTGGAAGTACAGCTTGAACACCACGACGTGCCAAACGACCATGACCGATTTCACGACGTTTAGGACCAGATTCACGACCAGTTTCACCTACAGAGTATGCAGGGAAGTTGTAGTGAAGCATGAAGTTATCAGTTTTTGTACCCGCCAATGTATCAACCATCAACGCGTCACGTGTATTACCCAAAGTAGTAGTAACTAATGCTTGAGTTTCACCACGTGTGAACAATGCTGAACCGTGAGCACGTTCTAATACACCCACTTGTACGTCAAGTGCACGAACTGTTTTAGTATCACGACCATCAATACGAGGTTTGCCAGTCAAGATGTTGTCACGAACTGTGCGATATTTTAAATCTTCAAATAATTCGTTTAAGTCATCTGCAATACCAGTTTCGTCATTTTCTGGAACGAACTGAGCAACTGCTTCTGCTTGAAGTGCATCTAATGCATCATAACGATCGTGTTTTGCAGCAATTGTATAAGCTTCTGAAATTTTAGCTTCATAAGCGTCTTTAAGTTTTGCACGAAGATCTTCATTTTTTGCAGGAGCAGTCCAATCAGACTCTTTTGCACCAGCAGCAGCGGCAAATTCTTTGATCGCTTGGATCGCAATTTGCATTTCGTCATGACCGAAAAGTACTGCGCCTAACATTTGGTCTTCTGAAAGTTCTTTCGCTTCAGATTCAACCATCAATACAGCAGATTCTGTACCTGCAACCACAAGATCAAGATCAGACTGTGCAACTTGTTCGTGATTTGGGTTAAGGATGTATTCGCCATTGATCAAACCAACGCGAGCTGCACCGATTGGACCACGGAAAGGTGTACCTGCAATTGCAAGAGCTGCAGATGTACCAAGCATTGCTGCAATATCAGCTTCCATTGATTTGTCAGAAGACACAACAGTAGCCGTCACTTGGATTTCGTTATAATAACCTTCTGGGAATAACGGACGAATTGGACGGTCAATCAAACGAGAAATCAAAGTTTCCGCTTCTGACGCACGACCTTCACGCTTACCATAACCACCTGGGATACGGCCTGCTGCATATTGTTTTTCTTGGTAGTTAACTGTTAATGGGAAAAAGTCTTGACCCGCTTTTGCAGTCGGTTGAGCAACAACTGCAACCAATACTGATACGCCACCCATTGTAACCAATACGCTGTTCGCTTGACGTGCAACGCGACCAGTTTCGAGTGCAACTTGATATTGACCGTATTGGAATTCTTTACGAATTACATTAAACATTGACATGTATTTTTGTTTCCTAGTTCTTTTGAACAATTATTCTAGTGGAGACCCCTAAGGTTTGGCATTCACATCAAGCTTGAATGGTAAATGACAAAGCTTAGAAGCCGACCTCACTAGAGCATAAATAAAATTCAATATAATTTAAACACGAAGAAGGAGCGAATATTCGCCCCTTCTCTTTACCCAGCGGATGCTAGGTTAACTTTAGTTTTCATCAGTACAGCATTAGGCATGCGATCTTCCGAAAATGAAAGTTTAAATCGAATTAACGACGTAAACCTAAAGCACCGATCAAATCGCTATAACGAGAAACGTCTTTACCTTTAAGGTAGTCAAGAAGTTTACGGCGTTGGTTTACCATACGGATCAAACCACGACGGCTATGATGGTCGTGTTTGTGTTCTTTAAAGTGACCTTGCAAATCATTGATTTGAGCAGTCAATAAAGCAACTTGTACTTCTGGTGAACCAGTGTCGTTTTCTGCGCGAGCAAATTTAGCGATGATCTCTGCGCGATCTGCGTTTGTTAAAGCCATTCGATTTCTCCGAGATGCTTAAATATAACCATTTGATAAAAATCAACTTAATACTAAAAACTAAGTTTGACTGCCGTGCATCACTACAGCAGCCATCTATTTTAAAGGAACTGCCTTGAGATTGCAAAGTATCTATGATGTTCGGCTGGCAAAAAAGCTGAAAGCGCAAGTCATTTAAGACACTGACAATCTATCTTTTGATCTGCAAACTCAGACATGGTTTGCACTGCATAGAAATGCAAACCACAAGCAACGATAAAAACAAAAGCAAATGGATCTTTGAATGAAAATATTTTCAACCAACACCTGTTATGTTCCACATGATTTAAGCCAAATCACCCAAGCAAAAGATGAGCTTTCTCCAGATCAAGGCGGTATGACACAAGCACAAATCGACAAAATTTGGCGCAGTATCGAGGCACTGTATCGGACTGGTAACTCGCCTTTGATTGGTTTCTGTTTGCGACGACAAGGTAAAATCATGCTCAATCGAAGCATTGGTTATACACGTGGCAACTCTGCACAAGGACTAGCCAAAGATGCTGTGATTGCTACTCCAGATACCCCGATTTGTTTATTTTCAGCATCAAAAATCATCACTGCCATGTTGATCCATATGCTCGATGAAGAAGGTGTGATTAACCTACTTGATCCGATCAGTTATTACATTCCTGAATATGCGCAAAATGGCAAACGTCGAGCGACCATTTTCCACCTTTTATCGCATCGTGGTGGGATTCCAAAAGTTGACACTGAGGTTACGCCTGAGCTTTTATTTGATCGACAAGAAGTACTCAAACGTTTATATGCCGCACACCCTGTTTCTTATGCAGGTTCGAGAATGGCTTATCACGCAGTGACTGCAGGCTATATTTTAGGAGAATTGATCGAGAGAGTAACAGGGCAAGATATCCGTGACTTTTTAGATGAACGTATCTCAAAACCGATGAATATGCCCTATTTCAATTTTGGCTTAAAAAATGAGTTACGCGATCAAGTCGCGCTGAACTACCCTACAGGCATGCATCCTAAACTCGGTACTGATGCTTATCTAAACCATGCCATCGGAGGCGGTCTACAACTGGCAGTCGACGTGACCAATGATCATCGCTTTATGGATACCGTTTGCCCTGCTGGAAATATTTACACCAGTGCTGAACAGGCAGGACGTTTTTTTGAAATGCTATTGAGTGGTGGACAATATCAAGGCAAACAAATCATGTCAGCAGAAACCGTCTTTCGCGCCACATTGCCAACCTCCAATGTCAGCATCGACCATACATTACTTCTACCGATGCGCTATGCTCTCGGGCCTATGCTCGGCAATAATCCTGTAGGAATTTATGGCCCCATGACAGGACAAGCTTTTGGACATATGGGGTTTTCCAATATCTTATGTTGGGCTGATCCAGAGCGTGACATCAGCGTCTCATTTTTAACGACAGGAAAATCAGTACTCGGTACACACCTCCCTGCTTTGGCTAAAGTGCTTTATCAAATTTCACAGCAATGCCCTAAAATTCCAAAATCTGCCCGTCGCTCATTGTTTGGTTCGGATAAAACCGAAACAGACTTGGTTTAGAAAGATCATCTTCACTAAATGGTTGGCTTGCATCTTTAAAGCGCTGGCAAAAGTCAAAAACCAACATCATGAATAATAAAATCATGAGCAATAGAACAAAGATGATCAGACCCTGATGTGATTAAGCTTATTTTAATGAAAAGACCCTAGACTTTGACATCTAGGGTCCTTTCTTTGCGCTGTAGTTTCTTTATCGTTATTGTGTTGTTGAATTTTATTGTTATCTCAGTGATTGATCATCACTTTTATTATTGTCCTTTTAGTTTGTTATCATTGCTTCCTTATGAGCCTATTGTGCCATGTTCAGATTTAGACGAAAGTCGCATTTTTCGTATCATTGTGTAAGAAAATGCGCACAAAATGTAATGTCTGGTCAAATTTTGCTTATTTTTTCATATAAAAAAGCCCTGTAGTCTCTCCCAAAACTACAAGGCTTAGCGGCTGTAAGTTCCTCATTATTCCCTACATACTTGTAAGTTCGCAGTCTCACGACTTTATATCATTCTAATTATGCGATTTTACCCAACGTTCCATGCTAGGTTTGTTATATGAATCATCTTCTCAGAAACTTATGCGAAGCTCTATGCGAAAAAGGCAGTAATCCTTGTAAGCATTTTCGTACAAGAGATCATGTTAAATTAAAACTATTCATTTATTTTTAAAATAATTTTTCCAGTTAATCCACTTTTACGCACTGTTTTTACTTGCAAAGATTGTGTAAATGCAGTCGGATTTACAAGAAGTGTCACTACAGATTTTGCTCGTGTTATTGCGGTATAGATCAACTCTTGGCTTAAAAGTTTGCTTGAGTTCGCATCCAAAACAACAGCGGTATGCTTAAACTCAGAGCCTTGCGATTTGTGAATAGTCAATGCAAATGCCGTTTGGATATTTTTGGGCAAGCGATTGACATTGATCCACTGATCTAAACTTGGAAAATACACTTCAAACTGACTTGCATCAGTACGATGTTTCAAACAAATTCCGATGTCACCATTGGATAACCCCAACTGATAATCGTTATAAGTCATCATCACAGGGCGTCCAACGTACCAATCTCCTTGTTGAATATGATTGGGGATCGCCGCCAATAATGCCGCTTGCATCGCTTGATTGAGCCGATCAAGTCCCAAAGTACCATGATGAACCGCACATAAAATTCGGTAACGGTCAAAAGCCTCAACAACCGAAGGATAAAGAGCCAAAGCATCTTCAGCCTGTAAATACTGTTTTAAACTTGAAAAATAATCTGAAAAACCCAAGCTTAACTTTGCATAATATTGATCAATATCATTTAAATTTTCTGGTAAATACTCAAGCTGTACCACATCAGTCATGTCAGCCGTCAAAGCCACAGCTTGAATCGTAGAGGCCTGAACAATGCTATTTTCAAAATCCTTTAAACATTGCTCTTGCGTTCGATCAGTCTCTTGCTGGGCTTGGATAAATTTCGCCATTTTCCCGATCAATGCCCCATCTTTAAAACGACGGCTAGTGATCAAATTGACCTGATTTTGATCCAATTGCTTGACTTGCCCTAGATCTGCAAGAACTGCCCCGACATCTACCGAAGCCAATTGATTAGCGTCACCAAGTAAGATAATCCGACAATGATCAGCAACCGCTTCCAATAGCAATGTCGCTAGATTGAGATCAAGCATCGATGCTTCATCAATCACAATCACATCAAATGGCAAAGGCTGTTTGGCATGAAAACGTGGTTTATGTTGATGTCCCAAGCCTAAAAGACGATGAATAGTCAACGTTTCTTGTTGTTTTAATTGCTCAGAAATAAGCCCCAACTCATTTAACTTTTCATCATTAAATGAGCTCTGCATAGCTTCTTTCATTCGCTGAGCAGCCTTACCTGTCGGTGCTGCCATAGCGATACGGATGTCTGGTATGGATTGGCTTAAAACTGCAATAATTCGCGCCAAAGTATAGGTTTTGCCTGTCCCCGGGCCACCAGTAATGATACTCAAAGCTTGTTCAGCCACCATTTTCATGGCTGCTTTTTGCTGCGGATCTTCCAAAAGGTGTTGGTATTTATCGATCTCAACAGCTGTGATGCTTTGCGACTTTAAACGAGCAATCTCTGTGGAAAGTCTCTGTTCTAAATGCCAATAGCGATATAGATAAATATAATCATGGTCATAAACAAATGGTGCAACACGATGCTCGGCTTCTGTGTCCAAAATCACATGATGACTTAGACCTTTTAACGATCTATCTTCAAGTGAAATGCAACTGTCTCCCGCTTGCATTGCCATTAAAATATCTTGGACCAATTCAAGTGATTGATCATCTGTTTGATCAGTATTATTTTGCTGATTTAGTATGAATCTGCTCCAAGTTTCTATCCATTGAGGGACTTGGTCTTGGGTTTTGAGTGCATTTTCCACACAGTTATCCTCAGAGTTATCTACAAGGTTTTCAACATATTTATCCACAATCTAACTATTTGAGATAAAATAACTTCATATAATTGATCATGCAATATTGTCAATTTTATCCTCAGTAAAATAGCCCAAAATTGCATCCAATCTTAGTATAAATTCTACTGGAGCTTTCCAGTAAAAATAGCCCTGTTCCGCAGCTCCATTCATACCTCTTAAATATAAATAAGTCGCACCACCCAAATCTCGCTCGATTTGATAATCTTTTAACTGAACCTTTAAGTAGCGATGTAAAGCAACCAAATACAGTGCTGCCTGTAACCAATAACTAGCATGTGACATGCTCTGCTGTATCTCTGAACTTTGATAATCCTGCTGATCTACGCCTAAAAAATTACTTTTATAATCAGCAATATGATATTGTTTTCCATCATAAAACAACAAATCAATTGAACCATTTAGGTATCGTGCAGAATTACTTTCTTTAAATTCAGGCATCGCGATATGGTATTCGGCAAAAAGTTGATGAATCCTTTTGATTGCCAAGACTCGATCCGATAAAGCCAGATAAAATGGAAATTCTGCCAAATGCTGTTCAGTATTAAGTTGACCGAGTTTGAAATTTTCTAAAATAGGCGTATTCAACACATCGCTCAGCCAAGCCGCAACCAAGCCAATTAAATTTTCTTCAATTTGTGTTTGTTCAGGAAATGCTATTTTATATTTTTCAATCAATTCATCCCATAAACTTGCATAAGTATTTTTAAAACGGCGATGAATTTCTAGATGCCAAAAAGTTTCGTCTTGAAAATCAATATGTTCAAAGATTTCATGTAAAAAATTACCCGCGATCGTCCCCATCGGGAAATTGGCTTTAATCCAAGCGATAGGCATTTCTGTCGTCTGTTGATTTTCAAGAATATTCTGATTGATTTCATCTTCAGCACTTTCAATGACTGGATTATCAATCACAAGCGCATCTTGGATTTGTTTACGTGTCAGATGTTGTGCCAAATAACTAAAGCTGGTTTTAGCTCTCGGATAAAAGCGTTGCGTTGGGAAATCGGTGGCTTCAAGTATTCGAACTTGTTGGATGTGTTGGCTCACCAATTTCTGAGGCTTCTCTGAAATCATCATTTCATCAATGCTATTGGCATGCTCAAAACCCGCTTGGGTATTTTTCCAAAAAGCCAAAGATGACTGTGACTTGCGCTCTGCATCCGCCATCATGGCATAAACTCGATAGCTGGCACGGGTCAGTGCCACATACCAAAGACGGTGTTGTTCAGCAGCAACTCGTTCATCATGTTGTTGAATATCTTCGACTTGTAAGGCATTTTTATCATTAATCGCAACAACGCGCTGAATCTCATTTTGCCCAGTTTGCGGATTGGTTTGCTGCATAGTCGAAAAGTTCAGTTTTTTATTGATTTCTCGTGGGACTGCATCTGCCCCCAAAAGAAATACAATTTTAAACTCCAAACCTTTGGACTGGTGAATCGTCATCAATTGCACACCAGCTTCATTGGACAATTTGCGCTGCATTTCCCAATCACGTTCACTCGGCGAATGCAGTTGTTTGAGATACCAATGATACAGGTTCTGTGCTCCTTGATAATGCTCACTATGTTGGCTTAACAATTCCGTCAAATGTCTAAGATTGACCACGACTCGTTCATTGTCACGGCTCTGCTTTTCAACCAACTTGGTCCAAACATGAAATTCATTTAAGCAATATTGCCAAGCTGTCAAAAAGCCCTGTTGCAACCACAATTCACGAATTTCATCAAACTTTGTAATATAAAAACTTAAGCCATCTGCCTGACTTTCTAGCTCAAGTAGACGCTTCAAATCAAAACCAATCAAACGACTTAACAAGGCTCGTTTGACCTTAGCTTCATCAAAAGGATTTAAAATAGCGGTTAAAACTGCTGCCGTATCTCTAGCAACTTGGCTATCAAACACACTTTTTTTCGACGGTCGATTGACCCGTATCCCCAAGTGTTCTAAAGCACGCTGTGCGTTGTCCAGCCCTGCATGATTTTTCGATAAAATCGCAATATCATTTTCATCAAGTGCTTTATTGGCATTTTTTTCTGCAAAATATAAGCTGCCATCGATCCCTTGATTGAGCAATTGACGAATTTTCCAAGCCACCTGCTCCGCCTCCTGCCCTTTATCTTCGAGATAAATCCAGCGCAGAGGTGCGGGGTTTGTCTGCCCCTGATCAATCAAATCGGGATGTGGACGTGGACCTGCTTGAACAGGGCTATAAAACACCTGCTCACCAAAATCCATTTGTTTTTGAAACAGTTGATCGACCACTTCAACCAAAGGCCTGATCGAACGATGATTATAAATCAAATTATAAGCATGTCCTGATTTTCCAAATACATCCTGATGTGCCTTTAAAAAGGTCAGCATATCGCCACCACGGAAACCATAAATCGCCTGTTTACGGTCACCCACCATGATCATGCAGCCTTTTTTCACACGATCTGGATGTCGCCAGATTTGCGCCAACATATCATCTTGGTCTTGATTGGTATCTTGAAACTCATCCACCAAAATCAGTGGATAACGCGCATGCACAAAACTTGCAAAGCGTTGACCTTGCTCACTTTTCAAGGCATCAGATAAAGTTTTTATTTGTTCAGAAAATGTCGTTTCACCCTTTTGCTGCAAAACTTTCGGGAGACGTTTTCGAACTTCTGATGCCAAATAAAACTTAAGAAAACTGTCTGTTGCATCAAGTTGCTGTTCAAATTTTGAGAATGTTTCAAAAATAGTTTTGATTTGAGCAATCAGCGGATGCTGATAAAAATGATCCTGCACGTCCGCAGAAGCTGCTTTTTTGAAAATCTGTGTTTCATTGAACACTTTCATAAAAGCCGCCAAATCCTCTTTGGCAGGATTTAGACTCGCTTGTAAATAACTCTTTGCTCCAAATTGTGATAAATGTGAAATAATTTCGGGCAAAGATTTTTCAAAAATTCGGTTGAAACGTCCATTTCTGAACTTGGTGCCATTAATATTTTTATAATATTCACCATCCAATAAATAATAAGCTTCGAGTTCTGGAAATTGCGATAAATCCAAACTTGCTAAATGCTGGGCAGCTTGCTCAAAACTTTGCAAATCAAGGGCTGTTGCAGCCGGATTGACGAAATGCGCACTGCTAAAATTGAGACTTTGTTCTACTGTATCAACATAATAATCTGTATTTTTTAATGTCCCCGCAAATACCAAACTATCTATCACACTTTGCGGTTGTTGTTGAATCCATTCACGTAATACATCATGAATTAACTGACGAGTATAAGCTTTCGCATCATCGGTGATTTCAGCACGTTCAATCTTGCCACTTTCAAATGCAAATTCACGTAATAGTTTTTGACTAAAGCTATCCAGTGTCCCAACAAATAGCTCATCAAGTTGATCAATCACCAACTTTAAACGCTCACAGGCATAGGCGACCTGAGTGGCAAAGCCATGCAAAACTTTGGCAAATAAAGGGTCTGATTCTGCTTGTGCTTTGGCTAGATTTTCTTGCTCAGTCAAATCACGGCATTGATCAAAATAACGATATGTTTCAACCAATCTCGCTCGAATACGACTTTTTAGCTCAGCTGCCGCTGCACGTGTAAAAGTCGTCGCTATCACTTGATTTGGCAAGTATTTTTCCAACAAAATACGAACCATTAAACTTGATAAAGTATAAGTTTTACCTGTTCCTGCCGAAGCTTCAATCCAGTGCAAACCTGAAAAATGTAAGTCTGAAATCGGTTGAATAGACACTTTTTGTTGATTCATGTCTTATTCCTTAGCCACGGTTTGATATTCATAAATCGGTTGATATAAAGCATATGCAAATCTATCGCAGGCAAACTGTAGCAATGCTTTTGCATCTTGCTCTTGTAAAATAAACTGCCAATCACGATGCTGTTTACTCCACTCCATATCCAGCAAAGAATACGTTAAAAATGCGTCACTTTTTTCCCATTCTTTTAACAAATCTTTAAAGTTTGCAAGTCGCATTTGTCCAAAATCATCCTGCTCCCATTCCAGTGATTTATTATTTTCAGCAGGCTGTAAGATCAAGGCAGCAGGTAAAACCAAAGGCTGAGTTTGTGCATAAGAAAAGGCATTAAACCATTGTTTCAAATATTCTTTCGCCTGATTTGAACTCACACCTGAGCTGACGACTGTTACATCATTAAAAACAGCTATACGTTGTAACTCTCTTGATTGTTCATCACTTAAATCTAGAAATGCCAACCACAAAATATACTCAAGCCAGACTTTGGTACGTCGTTTGGCTCGTCCACTCGAAGCATCCAAACTCACCCAATCTTTCACGTGATTTTGATTTGCATCAACATAGGGCACAGTGATATTCAAACTTAAATCTTTGCTATAGCGCCATTGTCTTTGAGTTGTTGCTGTGACTTGATCTGCATAAAGATGCAAGCGAGTCAGCAAAGTTTTTTGTTCAGCCAAACTCAATTGCAAAGCAGCATGTTGCACTTTGCCGATCGGGAGTTGATCTTGAAGCTGACTCATAAATTGACTTTCTAGGTCATTTTCAGACAAAGATTCATCTGAAATCTTAGCTGAATAATCCACTTCTTTTTGCAAGAAATCTCGAATTGAATAACGTCCTAAACCATCCAAAACCAAAGGTTCATCGAGTATCGGCATGTCCTCAGGTTTTAAATTTTCCACACCTAAAGTTTTCAAATAAAGTCTAGCTGGGAAAGTAATATCTGAAATCCATTGTCCTGCATCAAGGCTTTTTATCACCTCCTGTTCAGGTTCAAGTGCAGTATTTAGCCACGCTTCTTTTTGTCCACTTTCCTTAGAAATCTGATTTGCAACTTCAAACCATTGATCTTTGAAACGTATCGACTTATTTTCAGAAAAACCTTCAGGATCAAAAGGCTGTAAAGAATGCAGGTGATAAAGTTTAGCGATTTGAACAGGAACTTCCAAACCTTCTAAACTGATCTGATCATTATTATTTTGCCCTTCTTCAGCTTGGCAAATATAGGCTATATGATTGAGCAGCTCTTGCAAAACACTTGATGGTTCACGTACTTCGCCATCATTGATGTCAAAGCCATTGTAAAACATCCACACATTTTCTTGAGCAAGCAATAGCGCATCTAAAAATGCACCCTGATCATCTTCCAAACGTGAACGATCACCTAATTGTGGTCGTAAAATTTGCATCAGATCAAAAGGAATATTTTGATTTCGATTTGGAAATTTTCCACTATCCAAATTGAGCATCACCACCAATTTATATGGAATCGGTCGAATCTGCCCCATCTGACTAAAAGTCACCTGTCCTGTCGGCACAGCATGTTCAACCTGACTATCCAATGTTGTTTGAATTTCTTGTAATAAATAACTCAAAGGCAATTGGATATGTTTTAGCTCAGCCTGTCCTTTTTGCTCATAGTTATAAGCAAGGGTAAGCATTCGTTCTTGTTTTTTAACGATTTCTCTGAGCTGTCTTAGAGACTCGACACCTGCATTTTCAAACTCAGTCAGATCTGCATTGAGCTGTCTAATCCAATATTCTGCACTGTTCGCATTTTTATTATGTTGAGGGCTAAGCAACCAATCTCGTCTTTTCTCAAAATCATGATAAATTTCAATCAATTTAGCAATCAATTCAAAATCGCCAGACAAGACTTCAGAAAAACTTAAAACACCCTCAAACACCGCATGTTCTGGAACAGCAACACCCAATGCTAAACGATCTAGCGCAAATTTAAAGCTATAGCGGAAATCATCATCATTTTCACTTAATTGTTGTTTTAAATGTTCTACATCTAAACCACGTTTAAAGCCCGCCTGAGAAAGTAATTGAATCATGCGAGCAGCACGATTGACATCGAGTTCATAGCGTAGCTGTGTAGCCGTTAAATTTAACCAATCTGTAAAATCCTCTATGCTAAATCGCCCCTGCACCAACTGGATACGCCCCAATACTGCACGCCAAGCATTGTTTGCATCGAGCTGCGTCACCCCTGCTATTTTGACAGGTAATTGAGCAGTTTTTTGATTGGCACCACTTGGAAAAACACTGCGGATCAGCGGTTCAATTTCTTTTAAATTTGGGGCTAAAACCAAGACGTCACTTGGCTTTCTAGGCTGATCAGGTGTCGATTGAGCAAGCCAATATATCAGTTGTTCTTTGAGAACTTCTAACTGTCTTTGCGAAGAATGGCACACATGAATTTGCATCGATTGATCTTGAGCTTCAATCTGATAGGCATGTGCTTCAGGCTCGACCAAATACAAAATATCTGATTGTAGTTTCTCTAATAAATGCATCGGTTCTTCATCAACAAAAGCATCCACCCACTGCCCTTCCTCTCCTGAGGATAAGTTAGCCAGTATAGAAAAATGATCACGTGCCTGCTTACCAAAGCGCGTTAATAATGGATGACGTGACTCACGTATTTCCGCATTAAAATTGAGGGTAAATTGCTTGAAAAATTGATCAATTTGCTGATCACTGGCTTGAGGATTTTTAGCAATAAATCGCTCTTTTACCCGTAAATCATATTGTTTTTTCCAGTTTGGATCGACACTATCCGCCCAGTATTCTTGGGAAGGGTTATAGTGCAAGATCAATACATCAAGATACTGCCCCAAGCGTCGCAAAAACTGTAATTGGCTAGGAGGAAGATCCAAAACAGTAAAAATAATCAGTTGCTTAGGCAAGTGTCTAAGTGCTTTTTGACGTTTTTCAGGATCATCCAGTATCTGCCAAAAAGTCTGATCGATGCTTAACATTTCAAGATAATCTTCATGAAATGTATGTTGCCATAACCAACGTTGCCATGCTTCTAGTTGCGTAGCGTGCTGCAAGTTAAATGCTGAGATTTCTTGGTTTGTTTTAAAAAATAAATTTTCAATATCAATGGCTTGATCATTTCCCCAAGTATTGAGCCAATTGCTATCACAATGGCACACATTCTCACAGTTCTTAGCACAATATCCTCGATAAATCATATAATTACTAAACAGTTTTGAAACCTGCTCAGCAACCCAATACAGCATACTTTGCTTTTTTTGTTTTCGTGCTTCAACGTCGTCTAACTGATCTGCACTGGCATAAATCCGCTCGACTATCGGAAATAACGGATGTTCAGATGTCAAAGCCAATTGATCGGCTTCAATAAAACTTTTTAAAGTTTGATAAATTCGCCATTTCATAATCAACCGCGGAATATTGGCTCGACGTACTTTATCTTTATCATCAAGGACTTGCTGATATGCATACCATTGAAAACCACGTATTCTTTGATGAAACTGAGTATTGGCACTGATCCCTTGTTGCTCAGCCATTTTTTGCGTCAACCATTCCTGTACCGCAGGGCTGGGCACGATGAAATGCTGTGTTCTTAAAACATCAAAGGGGTGACCAGATGGTGAGGAAATACTATGCATAACCCCTTGCACCAAAACATCTATTTTCTGGCTTTGAATGACATGAATCCCCATATTCCCTCAAACTTTTTTTGAACTAGCGCACAAAATCATAAAGAACTTTTACTATACAACCGGATCAGACTATGTCACTTTTACATAGTTATTCATAGAATAGCCGATATAGATTGAAAGTATCAAAAAATAGCTTTTTAAAAATAGATCAATCCGCCTGAAATAGGGTTTTATTTATGAAAATAGACAAACTTCCAGAATCAATCGACCCAAATTTAAACTTGGAACAAGTCCGCGCTGAATGTTTAAACATGGTAAAAAAACGTGCCTATGTTTCGGCTGGTGCTGCGATCATTCCAATTCCATTTTTTGACGTTGTGATTGATGTCGGTATCTTGTCACTCATTATCCCCGAAATTAGTGCTAAATTTGGTTTAGCTCCAGACCAAATCACCGTTTTTGATACTAAAACCAAAGAAATTCATTGGAATGAACTGCGTAAACGTGGCTTCGAGTTTTCAGGCTTTGTTGTTGCACGTACGGCTGTGAAAAAAACTTTAGATAATGTTGCAACCAAAGTCATCACCAAACAAGTGACCAAATTTATTCCGATCGGTGGGCAAATTATTGCTGCAAGTATGGGATATTTTGTGATGAAGAAAATTACTGAAGCGCATATTGAAGAGTGTTATAAACTGGCTAAACAGATTCAAATTAAACAATCTGCTCAAGTCGTCAGTTAAGTTTACTGCCATTTTAATCAATGAAATTGCGATAACTTTCAATTTATTCTTAGCCAAAAATAGTACCAATCAAGCTTGCTTTTAGATGATTACAAGCTCTGATTTACAAATAAAAAAGGACAGCAAAATGGCTGTCCTTTTTATTATGCTCTACTCTTTAAACAGATAAATTCGGTTATTAAACTGCCTTTCATTCATCCGTTTTAAAATGGGTCAAAATAGCTCTCAACACTTCCAAACGCGCAGTATATTTATCATTGGTTGCAATCACATGCCACGGCGCATGCAAAGTACTGGTACGTTGCAACATATCTGCTGCCGCCTCAAGATATTGATCCCAATTTTCTCGATTGTGCCAATCATCTGGGGTGATCTTATAGTTTTTATATGGCATTTCTTCACGTGATTTAAATCGTTTTTCTTGCTCATCTTTATCAATGGCTAACCAAAACTTGATCACTACAGAATTGCTGTCATATAGGTCTTTTTCAAAGCGATTGATCTCGTCATAGGCTCGTTGCCATTCAACTTCGGTTGCAAAGCCGTCAATACGCTCAACCAACACTCGCCCGTACCAACTTCTGTCAAAGATAGAAAGTGCTTCATCTTCACATACTTTTGTCCAAAATCTCCATTGATAAGGTCGTGCCAATTCGTATTTTTCAGGTGCTGCAATCGGATAGATTTCATATTCTCGTGGATCTAACTTTTTGACGATACGTTTAATCGCACCACCTTTTCCTGCAGCATCCATTCCCTCAAATACAATCACCACACGGCGACCATCGAAACGTAAAGTATCTGCAACTTTTGCAGTGAGTTTTTTCAGCTCCTCTTTATATTCATCCTTATCAATGCTGTCATTGCGAGGCTTTAATAGCTCCTCTGGTACAACTGCTTGCTGCCAGTCCAATACCGCCTTTTTAGGATATTCTGGAATATCTTTAAGATGTTTTAAAATATACTGCGCAAATTGTTGATCGCGTGATTCTTCATCTTCACAATCAATCACATACCAATCATCGGTAAAACGGCTTCTGAGTTTTTGTAGATTGTCATATTGTTTTTTATTACGCCAATCTAAACCATGCAATTTGTGCCAGCGTTGCTCTGATGAATCCATTTTATCAAGACGCTTTTGCAGTGATTTCCAAGATAAATCAAACCAAACCTTGATCACCTCTACATGATTATTTCTTAAATCCCGCTCGAAAGACTGCATATCTTTGATATAGGCATCAAATAATGTGTCATCCATCGGTTCAGAAACATGCATCGCAGTTGCGATTAGATCACTATACCAGTTGCTAAACATGACCAACATCTGCCCTTCTGCAGGGATAAAACGTGCATAAGGTTCCCAAAAAGTGCGATTCACTTTAAATAAATGGGCTGGATCAGCCACTACGCGCAAATATCTCGGATCAACCCATTCACGTAATTGTTTAACTGATTCCCCTTTCCCTGCTAACTCCACGCCACTCATCAAAATCACTAAACTTTTCGCATTATCCTTTGCGCGGGTGTCTTTGAGTGCATACTGTGCCTCAATCAGTTCGAGATTGAGTTGATCTGGATCAAGTAGTTTAAAAGTGTCATTTTTTTCAGACATATAGTTCTCTTTTTCGCGTCAGTTTATTTGAGTATAAACTTTTCAAATCTGTGATGTTGTTAAATTTTTGTCGAGAAATTTGATATTTTTGGCGCAACTGACGTTTTTTTAACAATTAAATCGCATTTTCGTCATAGCGCTTTCGCACAACACTGATTATTCTTTTTATAAATGAAAACTATCTGAGTAATTCGATGTCTAAGCTTGCAGCACTTGACCAACTTTTAGAACAATACAAACAGCTTGAATATCATCAGGATCCTATTCTTAAGCAACGTCTGCATGAAGTTCAAGCTTGGTTAAAAGAGCGCATTTCCTATACACATTATGATTATTTTCACCAGGCTGAAAATAAATTGATGGCGGATTATTTTTTAAATCGTCTCTATGGCGGTCCTGATTTTGATGCTTTAGCCGTACAAATCGAGCGCTTACTCAAATATGCCCACAAGGCTGAAAAAATTATCCCTGAAAATGCCATTCGTACAGGCTTAAAGTCTGTAGGTCTTGCTTTACTTGCGATGCAACTCGATGAAGAAGTGGCTCAACAATTATTAAAAGATTATCCAAAAGATCAAATACTTGATGATGAAATGGTTCGTCTCACCTTAATCAAACTAGACCAAGAACAAGCGCGTTATCAGCAACTTGACTTACTCGACGATTTAGGTGAAAGTCTAGATAAATATATGCGCTCATTCATTATGCATACTGCATTTAAAATGTGCCGTGGTGCTGCGCGTAAGTATAACTTTGATTTGATGTATGAATTTATTGGGGAAGGTTTCGTTGCGATGAAACCATTAAAATCTGCTGCAAAATTTATTCAGGCGTTTACAGCTGAAGAACGTCGTATCGTGACTGATGTTCATGCTGGAAAACCGAATCCTTTTCGGTCGTGAAGCATCTTTTCACAATCAATTGCACCCATTTTTTTAATTTTCTGTATATTATTCATATCAATTGCATGATGATCGCTGAAAAGTAACAAAGAATCTGTCATTATGCAGCAACTGCAAGATTTTTTAATATTTGTGTTCTGGAGTGACTTATGTCTAATGAAAACCAAAAGCCAACTGAATCTGTTCCAGCGGCAAATACGATAGACACAAACAGTACCCGAACTAGCCCTTTTTTAACGGAACCATTACCTGAAGGTGCTCCACAAGGTCAGCAACAATCATTACAACAGGCTGCAACTGATCCTTCTGTGAATGGTGCGATTCCAAAATATAATCTGCCTAAAGGCGCAAATACTGGCAATGTCGGTTCAACAACGCACTTCGGTTATCAAACCGTAAATAGTGAAGATAAAGCGCAAAAAGTAGCAGAAGTATTCCACTCTGTCGCAAGCAAATATGACATTATGAATGACTTGATGTCATTTGGTATTCACCGTATTTGGAAGCGTTTTGCTATCAATATGTCTGGTGTTCGTCGTGGTCAACATGTCTTAGATATTGCTGGTGGTACTGGCGATTTGGCTAAAGTTTTTAGCCGTGAAGTTGGACCACAAGGTCATGTTGTTTTATCTGACATTAATGAATCAATGCTCAATGTTGGGCGTGATCGTCTGATTGATGCAGGCTGTACCAATGTTGATTTTGTTTTGGCCAATGCTGAAACTTTAGAACCATTTGCAGACAATAGTTTTGACCTTTTGACCATCAGTTTTGGTCTGCGTAATGTCACAGACAAAGATGCTGCACTTGCTGCTATGTACCGTGTCCTTAAGCCAGGTGGTCGTTTACTTATTTTAGAATTTTCAAAACCTGTTTTTGAACCATTTTCAAAACTTTATGATTTGTATTCATTCACGGCTTTACCGATTATGGGTAAACTCGTTGCCAATGACTCAGAAAGTTATAAATATTTGGCTGAATCAATTCGTATGCATCCAGACCAACGCACTCTGAAAGGGATGATGGAAAACGCTGGTTTTAACAACTGTGATTACCACAATCTTACAGGCGGGATTGTCGCTGTACACCGTGGTTTTAAACTATAAGGTTTCTCCCTATGTGGTCAATTCTTGCACTTGGCGCAGTTGAACGCATTATTCATCATTTTATCGATCTGGATGCGGTAACGCGTATCCAGCTCAACAAATTGCAAGGCAAATTGTTGCGCGTGGTGATTGACACCCCTCAATTGTCTGTAGATGTTTTTTTTGATGAAAATAAAGTTCGTCTAGAACCAACAGTCACTGGACAAAATGAAAATCGACCGTCTATTTTCGAGCAACGTCCTTTTGATAAAAATAATACGCTCACTGAAGCAAATGCGACCTTACACGTTAAAAATGTAGTCGAATTGCTCAAACTTTTATTGGCAGATGATGTAGGCAATATTCCAGTTGAAGGTGATTATCATCTTTTACAGGATATTCAACAGATTATCGGTCTTGCTGAACCTGATTTGGCAGCGCATTTAAGCCCGTGGATTGGACCTGCTCTGGCACATGAAATTGGCAAAATTCAGATTGTTCCCAAACACATTAAGCGTTCTTTGCAAAGTCATTTCTTTTTTGCAGAAGATTTTCTCAAAGAAGACAGCGGTTTGTTTGCGCCTCGCTGGCAAATGGACGATCTGAACAAAGAAACTCGTAAACTCAACCAAGAAGTTGATCGACTTGAAGCTAAAATTTCTGCACTTCAAGCCAAGCTTCATCCCGTTCAAGACTAGGTGATACATTTTATGATTCCGCATATTACACGTTTACTCGAACTTTGGCGCATCGCCGCGCACTATAGACTCGACACGTTAATTCCTGCGGAAGAATTACCCATCAAAGCACGGCATGCTTTAAGCCTCATCCGTATGCACCCTGCGGCTTGGTCAAGTCGGGAACGAAAAAATCCGCTGAAGCTTAAACAGGCTTTAGAGGATATGGGGCCTTTGGCGATTAAGCTTGGGCAGTTACTTTCGACTCGCCGTGATTTGATTCCACCTGAAATATTGGCTCAATTGGTTTTATTACAAGATCAAGTTAAGCCTTATGATGTTGATGTACTGAAAACACGTATTCAGCAATCGCTTAAAGCAGATGTAAATACACTTTTTGCCCGTTTTGATGAACAACCTTTGGCAGCTGCTTCCATCGCCCAAGTGCATACTGCTGCACTACACGATGGTCGTGAAGTCGTCGTCAAAGTGACTCGTCCCAATATTCGTAGTCAAATTTTACAAGATTTTGAAATTTTGACTTGGCTCGGCAATACGCTTGAAAATCGTATCGAAGCTGCACGTGCCTTACATCTCAACGAAATTATCCAAGATTATCGTCAAATCATTCTAAATGAGTTAGATCTGAGTTTAGAAGCAGATAATACGCGTCGCATGCGCCATTATTTTACAGGCTCAAGCATGATGTATGTGCCTGAAGTATATATGGATAGCACCGATGTCATGGTGGCTGAACGTATTACAGGCGTGCCGATTTCAGATACCGAAACTTTTGATCGTTTAGGCATGAATCGTGCTGATCTGGCTGAAAAAGGTTTAACGATCTTTTTTACCCAAGTATTCCGCGATAACTTTTTCCATGCAGATATGCATCCGGGAAATGTCTTTGTTGAAACCATTAACCCAGCAAATCCACGTTTTATCGCACTTGACTGTGCCATCATGGGCGAGTTATCGAAGCACGACCAGATGACAGTCGCTCGAATGTTGCTGGCTGTGATGAATAGCAACTTTATGCAATTGATCCAAATCGTGCATCAAGCAGGATGGATTCCACCGGGAACGGATCAGGATGCACTTGCTCGTGAAATGCGTCGTACGGTTGGACCAATGGTATCTAAACCAATGGATCAACTTGATTTTGCAGGGATCTTACTGCAAGTCATGGATATTGCCCGTCGTTTCCATTTAGAAATTCCGCCACAACTGATGTTATTACTCAAAACATTGGTGCATGTCGAAGGCTTGGGTACAGATCTTTATCCGCAATTGGATATTTGGAAATTGGCAAAACCTATTTTGACTGAATGGGTTAAAGCCAATATGAATCCTGTGAAAAATCTAAAAGAAATTGGTCAGCAAGTGCCTGATCTACTTTTAGGCGCACATGATTTACCAAGTTTGATGATTGACAGTTTAAATGGTTTAAAAAACCAATCGGCTTGGCATGATAAACAGCTACGTGAACTACAAAGCCTACGCATGCAAATGCAGGCTCAACAACGTAGCAATTGGATTTTTGGTAGTGTTATTGCGATACTACTTGCTATTGCGATTATTGCACCGTGGTATGTTTCAGTTGTGCTGATTGTATTGGCGAGCTTGCTTTCACTTTGGCGTGTAATGAAATAGTTTATTCGGAAATATCATTTTCCTCTCATCGCTAAATGAATAAAATTTAAAGTAAATATGAAAAGGCAGGATGCCGTCCGTCGAACAAGGGCGTTCCGCATTTTTTAAAGCAGTGCTTTAAAAAATTGCTCAGGATGTATGCCCATTTGTTCGACAAAGGGTTTTGATACTTTTGCCCTGTCAAAAGTATGGCAACTTGCCTACACAAATCATTTAGACTCTTAATGAAAAGACTTGGTTATATAATTATCATCTCTTTGTTTTTATTTGACTTTAAAAAATTATAACGCATTAAAAGTTTTGTCCTATATTTTTAATGATTTGACTATATGTATAAAATGACCCCTCAGTCACAGCTCGATATATAGCGCCATTGTCCAACCATCCTATGCCCCTAAAATAACATCATCTTTTATGGATGATAAAAGCAGCATGACACAAATTTTAAAGCGATTTCCTTCTAGCTTAAATATCAAAGTTGGAAAGCAAGCCAAAGCATTGATTCAAAAAGAAGGACTAAGACCTGCTCAGGTCGATGTCATTCCCGGTGCTGCAGGTGGACCAAAAGGAATTGGCATTCAAGGTTTGGATCAAGCGATTTTTGCAGATTTCTTAGAACGTGAAAAACGACCACGCACCGTCATCGGATCATCTATAGGCAGTTGGAGATTTGCAAGCATTTTGGGATGGGGTGCGAAACAAGGGACTGAGCGTTTGGCAGAGCTTTATACCCATTTATATTTTCATAAAAAAATGACAGCACTAGAGGTCAGCCAAATCTGCCGTGAAATGTTACAAGGTCTGGTCAGAGGTAAAGAAGATCAAATCTTGCAGCATCCAGATTATCACCTGACTGTTTTGGCAGTAAAATCACAAAAACTTCTGCAAAGTGACCAAAAACTTGCTCTAGCTACAGCGATTTTGGGTGTAATCGGCGCAAATGCGATATCTCGCCCGAAAAGTGCTGCTTTTATGCAACGTGTCATTGCCCAACCTGAGCAAGGAACACAATTTTCCATGCCTCAGGACGGCTTCAACACTCAGTATTATGCTTTACAGGAAAATAACTTAGAGGACTGGCTTATGGCATCGGCTTCGATTCCCTTTGCCATGACTGGGATTTCAAATATTGTGGGTGCTGAAAATGGGGTTTATCGTGATGGTGGGCTGATTGACTACCATATTGACCTGCCCTATCAAAGCAAAGGCATCGTACTTTACCCACATTTTACCGATCATATTACTGCGGGTTGGTTCGATAAAATGCTTAAATGGCGTAAACCCAATTCTGTTCACCAAGACAGAACTGTGTTGATTTCACCATCCGAAACTTTTTTGCAGTCTTTACCTATGGGACGTTTACCCGATCGAAATGATTTTGTTGTAAAAGGTTTAGATCAAAACAAGCGGATTCAGATTTGGAAACAATGCATTGCTGAAAGTCATCGTATGGGCGATGAGTTTTTAGAATTGGTAGAAAAACAGCATTTTGAAGACGTTATGACTGATTTATAAATCCATCAATTAATCCGCAATTTCAGCCACTTAAAAAATGAATATTAGCAAAGTTTGATCTAACCAATTGAGTCTTAGATTTAAACTCAGTACGGTTCAGTGCCTTGCTTCACGCATAAAGATTACATCATTTAGATAGGCGACTTAAAACGCTATCTAAATGGTTAATTTTTGCTTTATGATCAAAGCATCTCAATAAAACATTTTTCACATGCTCGACATTCAGCAAATTCTTGCATTTTCATTGATTGCCCTCGCACTCGCCCTGACTCCCGGTCCTAATATGATGTATCTGGTTTCACGCTCGATTTGCCAAGGTCGTCAAGCAGGGATGATCTCTTTGGGAGGGGTTGCGCTTGGGTTTGTGTTTTATATGTTGGCGGCTTCCTTTGGTTTGACCACCATTTTACTTGCCGTACCTTATGCCTATGAAACTTTGAAAATTGCAGGTGCTGTTTATCTGCTTTGGATGGCATGGAATGCGCTCAAACCGGGTGGTCAATCACCATTTGAAATCAAAAGCTTGAGTTATGATCGTCCTAAAAAGTTATTTTTCATGGGCTTTCTAACCAATCTACTCAATCCCAAAATCGCCATCATGTATTTGTCTTTGTTGCCACAATTTATCAATCCTGCACATGGACATATTTTTTTGCAGTCGATTTTATTGGGTTCAATTCAAATTTTAATCAGTATTACGATCAATGCGCTGATTGCATTTAGTGCAGGAAGCATTGCTTTATTTTTAAGCAAACGTCCTATGTGGAGTATTTTTCAAAAATGGTTAATGGGTACAGTTTTAGCCGCGATGGCACTCCGAATTTTACTTGAACAACGCAGATAACATGAGCATAGATGATGATTTTGAACGCTAATGAAAATGATCATGCTGAACTGATCGAAATTTGGGAAAGCTCAGTCAGAGCAACACATGACTTCCTACCCTCTTCAGCTATTGACGAGTTAAAACCTTTGATTTTAAATCAGTATTTCCAACATGTTCGCTTAGACAAATACATGATTAATGACAAAATATTGGGCTTTCTGGGTACAAGCTCAGACAATATTGAAATGTTATTTATCCATCCTGAAGCACGTGGCAAAGGGATTGGTCGAGCATTGATTGACTTTGCGACAACGCAATTGCATATCCATAAAGTCGATGTAAATGAACAAAATCCTCAAGCAGTTGGATTTTATCTAAAAATGGGCTTTCAAGTCGTTGCCCGATCTGCCTTAGATGGTCAGGGTCAGCCTTATCCACTTTTACATATGCAAAAATAATCAGGGATCATTTGTCTTTTTTAATACAATGTTATTGATTAAAATTCATTAGAATCATATTTAAAATCATAGCTATAAAACTTATATATGCCAAAAACACTTCATTTTGCCATCGTTGGTGCTGGAACTGCAGGACTTGCCAGCACCATTTTATTGGCTAGACAAAATATTCAGGTCAGTATTTTTGAAAAAGCTGCAAAACTCGATCCAGTTGGAGCAGGTCTATTACTACAACCATCAGGCTTGGCTGTTTTTCAGCATCTCGATGTATTAGAACAAGCCCTTCAGCTTGGTGCAGAAGTCACAGGGCTTGAGGGACAATTGGCTGATGGCAGTCTGTTGGTCAATAGCCATTATCGTGAAGCACATCCCCAATATTTTGGCTTGGGCATCCATCGTGCAACCCTATGTCACGTGCTTGAATCAGGTTTAAAGCCTTATCAAGATTGGGTAAGCTGGTATATGAATCATGATGTTGAACAGATCATTGAACAAAATAATGAAACCATTTTAAAAGGCAAACACGGACAAGATACTTTTGAAATGCACTTCGATGCCGTGTTCATTGCCAATGGTGCTCGTAGCCAACTACGTCCTAAAGCGTGGGTCGAAACCGACCAACCCTATCCTTGGGGTGCAGTATGGAAAATCGTGCCCGAGTGCCAGATCAATAATCCTAAAATTCTGCACCAATTTTATGACCGTTCGCACATTATGATGGGCATCTTGCCTACAGGTGCGATACCCGAGCATCCGAACCAAAGACTTTCCAGTGTTTTCTGGAGTTTACCAACCGAGAAATTGCAATCATTTTCCACTCAAAATGCGCAACCAGAATGGCTAGATGAAATCGCAAAACGTTGGAGCAAAGAATCAGATTGGTTAAAAGACATTTTAAAACAAACAGAAAATCAAAATGTTTGGCTCACCGCCCAATATCGTGATGTAGTGATGAAGCAATTTGGGCAAGGTCGTATCGGTGTCCTTGGTGATGCAGCACATGCCATGAGCCCACAGCTTGGACAGGGTGCAAATATGGCTTTACTTGATGCATGGGCTTTGGGACAAGCTGTAGAATATAGCATGCAAAATCAACAACTTGATTTTGTAAAATTGTGGCAGAAATATCATGAGATTCGATATTCTGCTACGCAGTTTTATCAATTTTTAAGTCGTTTACTAACTCCTTTATACCAATCACATCATATTTGGGCAGGTCCATTGCGTGATTTATGCTTTGGTTTTATGTATAAAATCCCCTACTTCCGTAAGGAAATGGCAATCACGATTTCGGGTTTAAAGACAGGTGCTTTTTCTCAACTGGATTATCAGGATATTGCGCAAAAAACACCTTTAAATATAAGAAATACGTTGAAATAATGGTGATATCTATAAATTATTTTTCCCGAAAACTGCCTGAATACCGTACACTATCCAGAGTCGCAGATCTGCGACATGATATTTTTTAATCTTATTTAATTTGGAATATTCCCATGAACAACGTGCAATGGCTCGATGAAGTAAAATTTAACGAACAAGGTTTAATCCCTGCCATTGCCCAGCATCATCAAACAGGTCGAGTTTTGATGGTGGCGTGGATGAATCGTGAAGCTTTGGCTTTGACTGCTGAAAAAAATCAAGCGGTTTATTATTCACGTTCACGTCAAAAACTTTGGCACAAAGGTGAAGAGTCTGGTCATTTTCAAACAGTTTATGAAATCCGTTTAGACTGTGATGCTGATGTGATTATTTTACAAATTGAACAACATGGTGGCATCGCTTGTCATACAGGTCGTGAGTCTTGTTTTTATCGTAAATTGACCGCAAATGGTTGGGAAATTGTCGATGCACAGCTCAAAGATCCAAACCAAATTTATGGTGAAAAATCACATAACCACCATACTGAAGTCATGTCAGCATCTACTGCCAAATCTGAACAAGTTGATGTTTTAACTTACTTGGGTCAAATGATGGCTGAACGTAAATCTGCCGATCCAGACTCATCTTATGTTGCAAAGCTTTACCACAAAGGTATCAATAAAATACTCGAAAAAATCGGTGAAGAAAGCTTTGAAGCCGTGATTGCAGCCAAAGATTTTGATCGAGAAAAATCTGAAGACAATCGTAATGATTTGATTTATGAAGTTGCTGATGTTTGGTTCCATAGCATCGTGATGCTAGGTTATTTTGATATTGACCCACAAATCGTTTTAAATGAGTTGGCTCGTCGTCAAGGTCTGTCTGGCTTAGTTGAAAAAGCAAACCGTGAACACTGATTTTATAGTTCATAAAAAAATCCCCTGAATCATCAGGGGATTTTTTTATCTAGGTTTAGATTATGATGATTTCTTTTCAATCGACGGCGCGATCGGATCAGCAGTTAAATAACCGACTGCCGCAGCGAAACGATTGTTAAATTCTTTATCAATAAGATCTGCCACTTGACCTTTCACTTTGTCATGTAAAGCATTCCAGTCACCTGCGTGTTGGAAGTTACTCATGATATAAGTCCAACCATGAATCGAATCGACCGCATGTAGACCTGTAGACTCAGCCGCAGCTGGGCATGACAAGATACGATCTAGTTTCTTGGTATCTACGTTATAAGCCCATAGGTAATTGTTAACGTGGTTACCAGAGTCTTCACCAATAAATAAGGTACGTAGTGTTTCTGAGAATTTTAAATTGTCCGCACTCGCAATGTTGTTTGGATCAGATGTATTGCCGATACCTAATGGATCACTCGCTGCATCAATATCTTTACCAATTAATAGCATATGGCTTTGATAAGGAACCCATTCACTATTGATCGCTGAATTGGTTGAGTCGCTTTGACCTTTATCCATATCATGCGCCACGATACCGCCCGCTGAGATTTTCTTCGCAAAAGTCACATTTGCAGTAGCAGTCCAAGCAGCATTATCTTTAATCATAGAATCTTGGATATTTGCCAAGGCAGAATAAGCAACTTTGTCTTTGATATTGACTGTCGTGCCTTCCATTTTGGTAAATGCCATACTTGCGCCTAGATAAGCGGCATAACGATGCGTTTCCAAGAAAGCTGCAGCTTTTTCCATACCTGATTTTAGTTTCAACCACAGTGTTTTTTTACTTAAAATGACTTTGGTATAGCTTGGATCTTTTGGATCAGTAGTCAAGCTTTCAAAAATTTGTTCTGGTTTAATATTTTGTACATTGACCAAATCATCGATTTCTTTGCTTGTTGCATGACCAAGTTTGATCCATTGGATTTTACCAGTCGTCGTTTCAGTCAATGTAGTGGTATATTTTGCTGCATATAAAGTACCTGCTGAAAGGTCTTTTTCTTTATCAGCAACAAACATGAAAAATGCACCATTGGTATAGTCATCACCCATAACCGCAGTACGGTTATCTGGCATCACTTGAATCAACTCATGTGAGATACGACCGAGGCAATAATGTTTAATTGCTTTTGCGGTACCATCAGCATTAACAACAATTTCAGGTAAATGTCCATAGTTATATGGATTTGCCTTAGTTTCATCACCATAAAGGTTTTTACTATAGGCTTTAAGCGTTTTAGAATCTGTACCAGCACCTTGATCAAATGCATCTGGTTCATATTCTTCGCTTGAAAGATGAGTACCCCACGGTGAAAGGCTCGCACCACAAGTGATCCATAAACCATGAACTTTTGACATATCGACATTGTGATATTTTTTAAGTTCTAAATGACCCGTTTTAGGGTCTTGGTCTAAAGAGAGCACCGCGATAGGTGATGGTAATTTACCATACATATCATTGCCGCCTTGGTCACGCGTAGTGTATTCAAATTGCACTACATGGAACACAGGATTGCCTGATACACCTAAAGCTTTTTTATCAGCATCAGTAAAATCTTTACCTGTTGCTTGTTTAAAGCTGATCAATGAGCTGCCATCTGGACAGTCAGAGAAAAATTGACGCTCTTTTCCAGCAACCGAATTATCCATAATTGGCTTGTTATTAATATCATAATAACTCCCCGCAATAATTTTCCCACCGCCTAACTTATCGACAGATTCACCTGTTTTAAAGAAAGTTTTATAGCCCAGTTTATACGTACTCGTCGTATTGTTATCCCAAGTAACATTTAATTGAGAAGCTACAGTAGTCGTTGCAATAGCAGCCCATTCACCTGTTTTTGGTGCATCCATCGGTGTAAATGTTGCAGATTTTAATTTTGCAGGATTAACAGGTGGTGCAACAACTACATCCTTGTCATCATTGCAACCGACTAAAGCAGCTGATGTTGCCATTGCCCCAAGAGGTAAAAAAGGAATGCTGGCTAACCATTTTATAACTTCACGACGCGTGTGTTGGTTGGCTGAATTCGTCATAGCTATGTTCCGTATTTTTAGAAAATGTTAAATATTGATAAAGTTTCCCTATGCGATTCTAAAAACTAGCTATGACAATCGAGTTACACTTTTTGGTCAGTTTAAAGACAATTGAAATACAACTTTTAAGCTCAGTTTCATTTTTATTTAATATTCGAAAAGTTTGAATTTTCATTTTTACTGCCACAAAAAAGTCTGCCGAACACACTGACAAAGTTCTATGTAATAAATAGGCAATCTAGTCCTGAACTTTGCTATACTCTAATTATAAATTTTGATCATTCTCGATAGATTTTTTAATACTGTGCCCCATTCTTTTACACCAACTACAGAACAAAGTTTTGCTATTGCACAAGCACAAAAAGGGCAATCCTTCAAAGTGATTGCCTATGCGGGTACAGGTAAAACCACCACATTACAGTTGATTAGTGATGCTATGCCTAATCGACGTGGGATGTATTTGGCATTCAATAAAGCAATTGCCACAGAAGCTCAAAATAAATTTCATCGTAATGTTGACTGTAGAACTTTCCATTCTTTAGCATTTCGAAGTGTTCCACGTGGAGTCACTGACAAACTTCGTTTACCTCGTTTAAGTCCAAGTTTTATTGCCAAAGAATATCGTCTCGAACCCATCACACTTAGACGGATGATGGGGGGACGTTATGAAAAATATGTATTAATGCCTAGCCGTTTGGCGAGTTTGGTTGCCAATGCTGTGAGTTATTATTGTTCAACCAGTTCAGCCTATCCTGCCCCTCGTCATATCCAAGCACCCAGTTGGTTGCATCCTGATGATGTGACAGCCTTACAAAATCATTTATATAAAGCAGTAGAAAGACGTTGGTTAGAGTCGATTGATCCAAATCACCAAGCTGGGATTGGGCACGATATTTACCTCAAACTTTGGGCACTTTCAGATCCCTTTATTCCTGCGGATTATGTGCTCTTTGATGAAGCACAAGATGCCGACCCATTGATGTTGGGGATTTTATTAAAACAACGTAATACCCAAGTGATTTATGTCGGGGATGCCCATCAGCAGATTTATGCATGGCGTGGCGCTGTCAATGCCATGCAACAAATGCCTTTACCCGAATCACGATTGACCACCTCTTTTCGTTTTGGTGAATCTATTGCCGATGTAGCCAATCGCTTGCTCGGAGCTTTGGATGAAAATGTTCCACTGCTCGGCAACCCAGATATGAAATCGAGTGTGGTCAACAAACCACATACCAAAATGCGTGATGCCATTTTGTGCCGTACCAATGCACGGGCGATGGAACTGTTACTTTCAGGTTTGGTTCAAGGTGACAAAGTCAGCCTGCAAGCAGATCACGCTAGACTCAATCGTTTTGTCGATGCCGCTAGCCTACTCAAACAAGGCAAACGTGTCGTCGATGTTCCTGAACTGGCGTGGTTCAATTCATGGCATGATGTTCATGAATATTGTGAAACAAATGATGGCAGTGATATCAAACCTTTGGTCAAATTGGTTGATGATCACGGTACCGATCCTCTGAAAAAAGCACTTGCTAAAATCACACCGATTGAGCAGGCAGATTATGTGATTTCTACCGCACATAAAGCCAAAGGTTTAGAATGGAATCGAGTTCATTTAGAAGATGATTATCAATTTAAAATAAACGGTTTAGAGCATAAAATCACGGATGAGGAATTACGATTATTATACGTAGCTTGTACTCGTGCTAAAGTAAGCTTAAATATTCATCATATTTATGATTTGATCCAGCAACTCAAGCTTAAAGCCCCTATTCAAAATAAAGTCTCTGCTTAACCCTTCCTGCTTAGCGGTGTTATATGAAAATTCAATCAATAAAACTAAAACATACCTATCATTTTAACGACTTAATGCTCGATTTTGACGCTGACAATAAAGCTGTAACCTTAATTTTAGGAGATCAAGGCACAGGGAAAACTGCCATTTTAAAAAATCTCTATCAAGCTTTGACTTGGTTTCCAGCACGTTTCAAAGACTTGAGAACGGCAGGTGTGGTGATGCTCGACCAAGACATACAGCATGCAACGAGCCAATCAAAAATTGAAGTGCAAGTCCGCTTCCCTGCTGAAATTGGTCGTATGCCCGAAAGCAGTGATGCACAAGAAAAAGATGTCCATGTCAGCACATGGTCTTTATATAAAACCATTAACCCTCAAGGCATTGGGCTGAGTAAAGTTGAAACAGCCGAATTAGAACAACTGGTCGGGCTTTATCAACAAGCTATTAAAGAGGATCCATTGCAAGGCATTCCTATGATTGCCTACTATCCTTCTGACCGCTTTATCAACGAAATCAATTTACTGAGTAAAAATAATCCTGGTGTATTGCAAGTACATGCAGCCTTCGAAATGGCATCTATTCCATTTACCACTTATGCTCGATTTTTCGAATGGTTTAGAGAAATTTCTGATATAGAAAATGCGCAAACTGCACAGCTTTTTCAACATATCATCAATGATGAACAACTTTTTGATCAAGAAGACGATCTCGATTTTCATAGCACTTTATTGCAAGCGCATGCCCAGTTACATGCACCAAGTTTGAGAGCATTAAAATCAGTATTGAATAGTGTATTTCCTGAATTGACTGATATCTATCTCGAATATCATCCAAAATTACAACTGATGGTGAACTATCAGGGACAAGATATTTTATATCAGCAACTTCCGAACACGCTCAAAAGTTGGGTTGCTTTGGTCGGTGACGTGGTGCGCCGTCTATGCTTACTCAATCCTTTGAGCCTATATCCATGTTTGGAAGGTGAAGGGGTTTTGATTATTGATCAAATTGATGCGCAGTTAGATCAAAATACAGCAGAAATCATCCTTGAACGTTTGCATGAAGCATTCCCGCAAGTGCAAATCATTGCATCAGGCAATCAAGAAGCCTTGCTACAATATGCTGAACACTATCATTGTATTCGCTTAGAAAATCAGCACGCTTATCCATTTTCAACGCAAGATCAATACAACCAGTATCAGGCTATTTATTCATCATTTTTACAAGACACCTTGCAACAACACCCTGACGAACAAAAGCTCAATGCTGACTCAGAACAAGCATTATTGGAAAATAAAGCAACGGTCAGTCCTGATGAATTGTTTGAACAATTTCAAAAAATGCAGCCAGAACAGCAAGATAAACTACGTCAGATGTTACAAAGCGGTGATGACGCAACTTCACATCAACATTTGACTTAATAATGCCATTTTTTGTGTGAAATATTATTATCCATTTCCAATAAATTCATTGGAACTAAAAGGATATTTCACCAATAAGCAGCCAATATTTTCAATATGAGCAACCGAAATACAAGTAGTGATGCAGGGGTTTTCTTATGGATGACCTACCAAACCATGCAAAAAATGGGCTTAGATTCGGCTGCCATTTTTGCAAGTGTACATCTGCCTGATCAACTTCCAGATAAAAATGTGCGACGTGCAAACTCAACTCAGCAACGGTTTTGGCAGGCTGCTGAACAGATCAGCCAAGACCATTATATTGGTTTACACGTGGGCGAACACATGCCAACTTTTCGCGGGCAGGTGATTGAATACCTATTTTTGAGTAGCCCCACTTTTGGAGAAGGTTTAGCCCGAACCATAAAATACCAAGCCATACTGAGCAATGCACTATCTCTAGAATTGGTAGAACTAGAAGATGTCGCGATCATTCGTGGGTTAGAACATCCAGTCAGGCATTATTTAGAATGCGCAATCGGACTATTATTAAGTTTTTTCAAACACATGAGCAATCAACAGTTTCAAGCTCAAAAAATAACGCTCAACTCTGCTGGCAATGATGACCGTCTGGAATATCAAAGGGTTTGGGATTGTCCTGTCGAATTCAATGCAGAACACGGCAGTATCTATTTTGACAAAGCCCTATTAGACCTCCCCTCTCCTGCGGCAGAGCCTGAATTGTTGAAAATTCATGAAAATATAGCATCTCATCATTTAGATATTTTAGAGAAACATCAACTGATTATTCAGATTGAAAAAATCCTCAGTCGTGGCGCACTTGAAAAAGGACAAATTGATCAACAGCAGATTGCTCAACTATTGGGTAAACATCCGCGCACCTTGCGTCAAGACTTACAACTTCTCAATACCACTTTCGACAAAATTATTGCCAATTATCGTGAAAAACTGGCACGTAGGCTCCTCTCCCAAACTCATGAAAGTTTGGAGCAAATCGTTTATTTAACAGGATTTTCTGAACCTTCTGCATTTTCCAGAGCCTTTAAGCGTTGGACAGGTGAAACGCCTTCTGCCTATCGTTTAAGAAAACAAAATAAAAATAAATTTGACTGATCTGGCAGAAAAAAAGTTTGCCTAAAGTCAAAAGAAAATAAGACTGAGCACGTAATATTTCTCATAAATATGAAAATGATAAAGAGAATGAAATGTTAGGTTTTCCAGTCGGGATCTTTGTTGCAAATGGTATGGAATGGTATTTTCATAAAGTCTGGTTGCATGAGTTCCCAAGCCAGTACCGTAGTAGCCCCTTTTTTACACATATCGCACACCATAAACGCGCGCGTTTAAATGCATTTCACGATGAAGGTTATGCTGAGTCGATGTTCAAAAATGCTGAAATGTATAATGAAAAAACTGCACTGATCGGTTTAACGATTGCGGCGACTCCGCTGTTACCTATCGCGCCATTTTTTACTGCGGGATTGTATTATGGGATTTGGAATTATTGGAAAGTTCATGCGAAATCTCATCTAGATCCTGAATATGCAAAAAAGCGCATCCCTTGGCATTACGATCATCATATGACCAGCAACCAAAATGCCAATTGGTGCGTTACCAAGCCTTGGTTTGATTACATCATGGGTACGCGAGTGATGACGCAAAGTTCTGTAACTGAAAGCAATGTTTTGGCAGTCAAAATGCCAAAATGGCTCGAAAACAAAGTGAATTTTGCTGCAAGAAAATTGCTAAAACGTTCATTTGCAAAAATCGATCAAAACACCCAGTTTGATCAGCAAAATGTCGCTCGAAATATAGAAGTCGCACTTTGATGAATGTGAGCATGCCAAATAGATTGTAGCGTTAAGAGATTTTTCATGAGATAAGCGTGACCATTGCCCTCTATGGTCACGCTGGGCTAATCAAAAAACTGCTAAACATAGATAGCAGTTAATGAATCACATTTAAATAAAATATCCCGTCAAGATATATAGTCTATTTCACACAAATTTCTACGAAAACAAATCCCCTCAAGCCAGATAAGATGTAAAATAAAGTGTCTGCGCAAAAAAATATTTGATGTTATTTTATTCATGTAATAAGATGAAATCTCGATTAGATCTTTCATTTCGATTCGGATTTCAAATATCTAATTTTCTGCAATATGCATTGCAAGTTGCGCAACACAACTTGGTTTTTTCACATTTTTCAGTTTCCTTAGATTGAGCAGTTTGGATTACATTCTTGTGATCCTTTGATTGAGGAAAATAAGGTTCATCCAGGTTTTGACCTATTCATATATTGGATACGAGTGTGCTACCGATTATTATATTTTTACCGTTAATTTTGGGCACAATACTTGTCTCTTGGCTAAAGCATTTTTCACGCGGGGTGACAGCTTTAGGGGCAATTGGAGTCAGTTTAACGAGTTTTATTCTATTACTGACTCAAGCAAAGCCCGTTTTTAACGGTCAAGTTCTGCTAGAACATTGGCAATGGTTGCCTCAAGTAGGCATCAATTTAAGCTTTCGCCTTGATGCGTTAGGCTTGATATTTGCGTTACTTATCACAGGAATAGGCACACTCATTTATATCTATGCCTATTATTACCTCAGTCCAAAAAACTCCCTAAGTAAACTGTATGCCCTATTGATGCTGTTCATGGCAGCAATGCTCGGCATTTCTCTTTCCAATAATCTTATCATTCTCCTTGTTTTTTGGGAGCTGACCAGTATTTCATCTTTCCTTTTGGTTGGTTACTGGAACAATTATGATGCTGCACAGCGTGGCGCGCGGATGGCACTCACCATAACAGGTATGGGTGGTCTGGCGATGCTGGGGGGCTTTATTTTACTTGGACAAATCACTGGAACCTATCAAATTGATCAAATCCTGAAAATGGGTGATTTGATCCAAAGTAGCCCTCTGTTTGTCCCTGTTTTATTGTTAGTTTTGTTGGGTGCATTTACCAAAAGTGCGCAGTTTCCATTTCATTTTTGGTTACCCAATGCCATGGCTGCTCCAACGCCAGTTTCTGCATATTTACACTCTGCCACGATGGTCAAAGCAGGGATTTTTCTGTTAGCACGTTTATTACCTATCTTTGTCGGTTCAGCTTTATTTCACAATATCGTGACCACAATTGGTCTATTTACCTTGTGTATGGCAGCTTTCTTTGCCATTTTCAAAGAAGATTTAAAAGGGCTTTTAGCTTATTCAACCATCAGTCACCTAGGCTTAATCATTTCTTTATTGGGCATAGGCTCTCCTTTAGCCGTTGCCGCAGCGATTTTCCATATCATCAATCATGCAACATTTAAAGCTGCATTGTTTATGATCGCAGGGATCATCGACCATGAAACCCAAACGCGTGATCTTAGAAAGTTAAGTGGAATCTGGCAGTTATTGCCGTTTACTGGCACTTTAACCATGATCACAGCGGCAAGTATGGCAGGTGTTCCGCTAACCAATGGATTTTTATCCAAAGAAATGTTTTTTACCGAGCTATTAGCCAATCTATCTGGTGCATCTGTGGTGTTTGCCGCAATCGTCGCAACTTTGGCTGGATTGTTTGCTGTTGCTTACTCTGTGCGTCTGGTTCACGGTGTGTTTTTTGATGGCGATATCGGTCGAGATGTTCCAAACAAACAAGCGCATGAACCTGCTTTAGGCATGCGTGCTCCTGCGATTTTACTCGCAACTCTATGTATTTTAGTTGGGCTCATTCCGGGTATTTTGGTTGAGCCAATCGTCAATGCAGGTACTGCTGCAAGTACGCAAATCGCTGATTTTCATGGTGCACATCTCGCGCTTTGGCATGGGTTTAATCTGCCATTATTGATGAGTGCAATCGCTTTATTTGGCGGAGTTATTTTCTATTTTTCTTTGGCGAAAGGCGGAAAAATACGTGAAATTGATCTCGACCCTATTTTAGGGAAATTGCAAGGTAAGATTTTATTTGAAGATTTCTTAAAAAATTTACTGAAATTTTCTAGAAAAATTAAGCAAAAAACGGAGACTGGTTCTCTGCAAGATTATATTGCCATCATTCTTGTTTTTAGTGTGGCAGTCGTTGCGACCCCATTGCTCAATCAAGGCTTGGGAACAGGAACACGTGAGCTCACGCAAGCGCCGATGATTGCGATTGTGTTGTGGTTGTTGTTGTTTAGTTCGTGCTGGATGATGCTTTGGTTTCATCATGAACGGATTAAAGCGGTTTTGATCAGTGGTGCGATTGGTCTCGTCGTTACGATGGTCTTTGTTTGTTTGTCTGCGCCAGATTTGGCATTGACACAAATTACCGTCGATGTTGTAACCACGGTACTTTTGCTGATGAGTTTGTCGTTATTACCACAGCTTACCCCATACGAATCCAAGAAAGGGCAACGTTATCGTGATGCTGTCATCGCAATCCTTGCTGGGGTGGGGATCGGCTGGATTACCTGGTTAATGCTGACACGCGATCACAATTCATTATCATGGTTCTATATACAACAAGCGCTTCCTCTTGGCGGCGGTTCAAATGTGGTCAATGTGATTTTGGTCGACTTCCGTGGTTTTGATACCTTCGGTGAAATCACTGTACTCGGTATTGCTGCAATCGGTGCGCTCTGTCTCATGGATGGGATGCGTATCCATGGTACGACCATGACCCAAGGTCTCACTTACCGTTTCAATCCTTCTCCTTTGATGTTCCGTATGACGGCATCTTGGATTTTGCCGATTGCACTGGTGATTAGCTTGTATATTTTCCTTCGGGGTCACAACTATCCTGGTGGTGGGTTTGTCGCTGGACTGATTACTTCTGTCGCTTTAATTATTCAATATATCGCGCTTGGACAAGATCAGGCTGAACAATTGTTGAGAGCCAAATCTGGACGCTTGTATGAAATTTGGATCGGTCTCGGTTTAGTGATCGCAGGACTAACAGGTATTTTGGCTTGGTTCTGGGGGCGTCCATTCTTAACCAGCGCACATATTTATGTAGAACCGCCTTTGCTTGGCAAAATGCATTTAGCTTCAGCAGCCGCGTTCGATCTAGGTGTTTATGCCACAGTCGTCGGGGCAACCATGTTATTGATTTCTGTACTGGGCGATTCTCGTCACTCTAGTATGTCTGGTCCAATGCCGAAGGAGTAAGTCATGATAAGTTTAGAATTTTTACTTGCTTCAGCCATAGGTTTATTGGTTGCCAGTGGCATCTATTTAATTTTGCGTGCGCGTACCTTTGCCGTTGTTCTTGGCTTGGCGATGATTGGTTATGCGGTCAATTTATTTTTATTTGCTATGGGACGCCTGCAAATCAGCTCCCCTGCTATTTTGACTGAAGCAACCAAAGTGACTGATCCACTCCCTCAAGCATTGGTCTTGACTGCGATTGTGATTGGCTTTGCAACCACTGCATTTATTGTGCAATTGGCTTTGCGTAGTCGCTATGAAACAGGTACAGACCATGTTGATGCCAAAGAAAAACCTGAGGAGATTGACCCACGTGAGGATGCGCCATAATGAATGATTTACTGCATTTTTGGCATATGCATACTCCTATTTTGAGTATACTCATTCCAACATTTACAGCCTTTATCCTGATCTTACTCGGCAATCCTGGTTCAGGTTCGCTTAAACATGATTGGCGACAACCGTGGCGTCGTGGTATCAGCCTGGTTTCTGTAGTGTTGGGTTTAATCACTGCGGTCTGTTATCTAATCCAAGCAAATTCTGGGCAAGTCTTTGTCTATAATTTAAGTGAATGGTCTGCCCCTTTCGGTATCGTCTTGGTTTTAGATCGTCTATCTGCCTTGATGCTGGTCTTAACCTATACGCTTGCCACCCCTGTACTTTGGTTTGCGAGCAATGATTTTGATGAGCGTGGTCGCTATTTCCATGCCATGTTCCATTTCCTTTTGATGGGGTTATGTGGGGCATTTTTAACAGGCGATTTATTTAACTTATTTGTATTTTTTGAAGTGCTACTGATGGCTTCTTATGTCCTGCTTTTACATGGTCAGGGCAAAGCACGTTTTCAGCTTGGCTTTCATTATGTTGCGATTAACCTACTTGCCTCTGCCCTGTTTCTGATTGGGCTGGGTATGATTTACGGCAGCGTCGGCAGTTTAAATATGACTGATGTTGCACGTCTGGTTCCAACTTTACAACCTGCTGAACACAAGCTTGCTGTCGCGGGTGGACTACTCCTATTTGTAGTATTTGGTATCAAAGCCGCAATGTTACCTGTAGGTTTTTGGCTACCAAAAACCTATGCGGTTGCCACTACACCAGTCGCTGCGATCTTTACCATCATGACCAAAGTTGGTATATATGCCATTTTGAGAGTCAACGGTACGATTTTTGACGATGCACTCGGTCAAATGTCGTTGATGATCTGGTTATTGCCAATCGGGTTAATTACTTCACTCTATGGTGTGATCGGTGCAATTGCTGCGGATCGTCTACGTCGTTTTGTCGGTTTTATGGTGCTCTCTTCGGTCGGTACAATCTTAATCGCCATTTCCATGCTCAATACTGAAGCATGGGCAGCGGCATTATTTTACTTAATTCATAGTACCTTGATCGCAGCAGCATTTTATTTACTTTGCGGATGGATTACTTCACAACGTGGTGTATTTAAAGATCATTTTAAAATCGCCCCTAAAATGAAGCAGGACAAGACGATCGCTGCCGTATTTTTTATCATTGCACTAATGATGGCAGGTCTACCACCCTTTAGTGGATTTATCGGTAAAGTTTTGATTTTACAAGCGACCAGTTATTTCCCATATCAAGCATGGGTGATTAGCATCATATTATTGGTGAGTCTACTCAGTATTATTGCGTTTACTCGTGCAGGATATATTTTATTTTGGCGAGCAACTGCACCTGAAACCAATCCTCAAGAAGAACAATATCAGCAATATCAAGCGCTACCTGACCGTGCACCACGACGCAATGATAGTGCAATCTATGTGCTTTTAACTGCTTTGATTGTCTATGTTGTCTGTGCAAATCCAGTGCTGACTTATATGCAAAATACAGCGACACAAATTCAAGACAATGCACTTTATGAAAGCACCATGCTGAAAAAAGATGAACATCAAAATGTCATCAGTGTTTTACCTTTTGATAGTCACTATGTTCCTGAAACCAAATATAGTGAAGCAAAAGATGAAAATGCTCATTATATTCCGTACCTTGTTCCTTCAGATACGATGAATGGTGAGCATATTTCCGAATATAAACGCAAACAAATTGAGCATCAAAAGATCAGTCAGGACAATGTCCCCGATGAATCACTTTTGAAATCTGTGGAGCACTAAATGAAAGAAAAAGTCAGTTTATTTCATCGCCTGCTCCCATTGCCATTTGTATCATTTTTGGTGGCAATCAGTTGGTTAATGCTCGGTCATAGCTTGGATTTATTTGATATTTTAGTGGCAATTATTTTGGGTATTGTAATTCCCAAAATGATCGAACCGTTTCTATTTAGTACACCTAAAATTCGATGGACACTTGCATTCAAATTATTTTTTGTGGTGCTATGGGATATTATTATTTCCAATATTCGTGTGGCAAAACAGGTTTTAGGTCCAAGTAAAAACTTACACCCAAAATGGTTTCGAGTACCCTTAGATAGTGAACATGAACACGTCAATACCTTACTGGCAATGATCATTACCACGACACCAGGAACAGTCAGTGCGGGGATCGACCAAGAACGTGGTGATATTTTGGTTCATGCATTAAGTACTGACGATGTTGATGGTGAAATTGATACGATTAAACAGCGTTATGAACAGCCGCTTCTTGCTATTTTCAACGTAGAACAAGGAGATCAAACATGATGATTTTGCAATATTCACTCGGAATTTGCCTCGTTGCAGTGACGATCTCCATGTTTTTATGTCTGGTTCGTTTGGTCATGGGACCTTCGATCGTGGATCGTCTTTTGGCACTCGATACACTATTTTTAAATGCAACCTGCTTGATGGTGATCTTGGGAATCTACTGGATAACCTCTTCCCTCTTCGAAGGTGCATTATTGGTCGCAATGCTCGGTTTTGTATCCACCGCAGCATTGGCACGTTATTTCACCACTGGCCATGTGATTGATTAGGAGCAAAAAATGCAACTTGCAATTGAAATTATTGTTTCTATCTTTCTGATCATTGGTGCTTTTTTCATCTTGGTCGGGGGGATTGGGATGATCCGTTTACCCGATCTATTCATGCGATTACATGCGCC
This sequence comes from Acinetobacter gerneri DSM 14967 = CIP 107464 = MTCC 9824, assembly GCF_000368565.1. GTDB lineage: Bacteria > Pseudomonadota > Gammaproteobacteria > Pseudomonadales > Moraxellaceae > Acinetobacter > Acinetobacter gerneri. The sequence continues at coordinate 184,452 of NZ_KB849549.1, forward strand.
AACCAAAGCCAGTACTTTAGGTTTGGGAAGCTTTTTGCTTGCTGCCATGATTTATTCGGCGTCTTTGGGGCGATTTGGTTTCGCTGAATTATTGATTACGATTTTATCATTTATCACAGCACCAGTATCCGCAAATCTCATCGCACAAGCCGCGATACATTTACGTTTACGTTCAACCAGTGGCGATGTGCCTGAAGCATTAAATCGACCATTACCTTGGCAAAGACAGCGCCAAATGAAACAGTTTAAAGATGATTTATAAAAATCAAAGCAACACAACAACCGATCTTATCCAAGATCGGTTTTTTATGGCGGAGCTTTTATTCTCTATAAATGCCAAAACACAGCGTTGCATTTCAATACTCATTTATCGTCCAAAATTGGGTAAAATAGCGCGATCAAATCAAAAATATTGAGCAGAACAATGTACACAGGCATCGTCCAAGGTTTAGAGAAAATCGTTGATATTCAACAAGGCAATCATTTCACGACGCTTTTTATCTCAAATCAAAATGGCTTTTTTGATGACATTTTCATCGGTGCAAGTGTCGCTGTAGAAGGGACATGTCTGACAGCAACTGGATTTGATCAAACACAAAATATTGTTTCATTTGATGTTGGTGATGTGAGTAATACGTTGACTACATTGCAATTTTTAAAAATTGGTAATGAAGTCAATATTGAGCGTTCTGTTAAAGCGGGCATGGAAAATGGTGGTCACAATCTTTATGGTCATATCGAAGGAATGGCAAAGGTTATCAACGTCATTCATAGTGGAGAAACCGTGCATATTGACCTTGTGATTCCCGATGACAATATCAAATATTTCTTTAAAAAAGGATTTATTGGCTTGCAAGGTTGTAGTCTTACTGTCAATCGAGTGGATAGAAAATCACATGAAATTTCAGTTGATTTAATCCCTGAAACTTTACGCCTCACGACATTTAAATACATCAAAGTGGGTGATCATCTAAACTATGAAATTGATCAAATGACCCGTACGATGGTGGATACTTTAGAAAGTATTCATGCTCGTCAAAATGATTTATAAGTTATTGTGTATTTTCAAATGCCAATCTAAATATAAAAAAAGCCAATGAATCAATCATTGGCTTTTTGTGTTTAAAGATCAGCTATATAAAGGTGGATGCACTTCTTCTTGGAAACTCTCCATGCCATATTCATCAGCTAGACGCTCTTTCCAATAAGAGACAATTTTTGAGTAATCAATTTCTGAAGGATGGAAATCATCTTTATAATAAGACAAGTATTCTGGAATCAGTGAAATTAACATTTTACTAATCAAGTAAATACCGTGTGCATTACCCATGATTTTTGGCACACTTTTCTTCCAATCCTGCATAAATAAACGCGATGCAGAATAGAACGTCAGACTTGCAAAACCAGTGGTGACATTTCTCATCACTCGACGGCGCACTTTATCATCAGCATAAACCGCTTGATAAACATCAAAAGCTACCGCGCGATGCTCAATTTCCTCAATCGCATGCCATACCCAAAGTTTGATCGCATCATCATCAAGCGTGCTCAAAACTTCAGGATTTCGCAAAATATAACCACCCAATAGCGCTGTAAAATGCTCGAAAGCACAGGTCACAGCCAATTGAAGCTTAGGATGGGTCGACTTGATAAACTTATCCTGACGAGCAAGCCAAGCTTGGAAACGATCTAGATTGTAGTCATCACGGCGCCAAGCATCATTAAAATCAGCATGTGCTTTTGAATGCATCGCCTCTTGACCAATAAATGCAGCTATTTGTGCCTGTAGCTTTTCATCGCTCACTTTATCTCGCACATTGCGCACACTATGTACGAAGAACTGTTCACCAATAGGAAACGTCGAGGACAAAGCTGTCAACAGATGCGACATGATGGGTGAATTGGCAAAAAAATGTCTGCGAATCGCTTTGGGATTGAAACTTGGTTTACGAACTTTGATTCCAATAGCTTTCGGACGATTTAAATATGATTTTTCTGACGTCGTTTGGGCAATTGTAGACATAAGTTTTTCCTGTCTGGGCAATATCAATCTCTATACTGACAGATACAGGACATTTGTATATTGCCAAATCATTCGCAAAATTGACCTAAAACTACATTTCAGACAAATGGAAAGATTTAATCATTTTCAGGTTAAAACAATATTTCACAAAATAAGTTTAATTATTTGAAATATAAACATATTTATTAAAAATCTATGACAAATAAAAATATTTATTTGCAATTCTATTTTAAATAAAAGCATAGCTTTTAAAGTCATTATTTGCTGAATTGACATTTTAAGCCATCATAAATTACTCTGAAACAAGTTGAAAACTAATGAAAATTGGAAAAGTTATATCATTCTATAGTGTGCGCTCGTTGTGCAGCATTTAGATTTAGGGAATAACCACTTTATCTTGCGCTTCAGTTAAAAAATATTTCAACTTTGCTCAAGTTCGCCTCAATGATGTTAAGGCAAAAGTGTATTGGTCAGTAAATTCAGACTGCATAACATCAGTGAAGTAATATGATTCCATCCTTGATATTCTTCTTCAACCATTAAAAAACCCGCATGACTGCGGGCTTCTTGAAATGGGTCTTTGGAATTTAAACGTTATCGTCCGATCAAACGTCAAGGTAATCCAAAATACCTTCTGCTGCTTGACGTCCTTCCCAGATTGCTGTCACAACCAAGTCAGAGCCACGCACCATATCGCCACCCGCAAAGATTTTCGGATTTGATGTTTGGAATTTATATTCTTGCTGTTCAGGTGCAACCACACGACCAGAACCATCAAGATTGATATTTGAAGAAGCAAACCAATCTGCAGGGCTAGTACGGAAACCGAAGGCTAAAAGTACGGCATCAGCTGGTAAAACTTCTTCAGAACCAGGGATTGGCTCAGGGCTACGACGACCACGACTATCTGGATCACCAAGCTGAGTGCTTACGACTTTAACGCCTGTAACCTTGCCATTTTCACCTACGATTTCAATCGGTTGACGATTGAATTGGAAATCAACACCTTCTTCACGTGCATTTTTTACTTCACGACGTGAACCCGGCATGTTTTCTTCATCACGGCGATATGCACAAGTCACTGACTCTGCACCTTGACGAATCGAAGTACGGTTACAGTCCATCGCAGTGTCACCACCACCAAGCACGATCACTTTTTTACCTTCAACACTGATGTATTCAGCAGGATCTTTTTCCCAGCCTTGAGTACGGTTGACATTGGCGATTAGGAAATCAAGTGCATCATACACACCGTCTAAATCTTCACCAGCAAATCCGCCTTTCATATAGGTGTATGTACCCATACCCATAAAGACTGCATCATAATCTGCAAGCAATTGGTCAATCGTTACGTCTGTACCAATTTCAGTATTTAAACGGAATTCAACGCCCATGCCTGTGAAAATTTCACGGCGACGTTTCATCACATCTTTTTCCATTTTAAATTCTGGAATACCAAAAGTTAAAAGGCCACCGATTTCAGGGCGTTTATCAAATACGACTGGCTTAACACCACTTCGTACCAAGATATCTGCACAGCCTAAGCCCGCAGGACCTGCACCGATAATCGCAACTTTTTTGTCAGTCCATTTCACAGATGACATATCTGGACGCCAGCCCAAAGCAAAGGCTGTGTCATTGATATATTTTTCAGCATTACCAATAGTAACCGCACCAAAACCATCATTTAGGGTACATGCACCCTCACACAGACGGTCTTGTGGGCATACACGACCACACACTTCTGGCAATGTGTTGGTTTGATGGCAAAGTTCTGCTGCTTGGAAAATACGACCTTCTGCAATCAGTTTTAACCAGTTTGGAATGTAGTTATGTACTGGACATTTCCATTCACAATATGGGTTACCACAACCTAAACAGCGATGCGTTTGGTTTGCCGCAATTTCTGCTGTAAAAGGCTTATAAATTTCCACAAACTCTGCTTTGCGGACAGTTAGATCTTTTTTCTCTGGGTCTTGGCGTGCTACATCCAGAAATTGAAAGTCATTGTTTAGGCGCTCTGCCATGTCTCTCTCCGTGGGTTGGAAGTGGATAACTTTTCGCGTTTGTGTATAAGTCGAAAGTTATCCACACCTACCTAGTATTTTGAGTAGTGGAATTATTGTGGATCTGCTTGAGTTGCTTTCAAAAGTGTCTGCAAATTAGCTGCTTTTGGTTTCACTAGCCAGAATTTACGGCTATAGAAATCGAACTCGTTGCGGATCTTATACGCCCAAGCACTACCTGTTTCTGCAATATGCTCATCCAAGATGCGAAGCAAGAATTCTTTGTGTTCTTCCATCGCTTCTGTAGAGATACGGTTCAACTCGATCAATTCGTGGTTATAGTAATCGACGAAGTCATTATCCAAGTCAAGTACATAAGCAAAACCACCAGTCATACCTGCACCAAAGTTGTGTCCAACTTTACCCAGTACAGTCACGATACCACCTGTCATATATTCACAGCAGTGGTCGCCTGCACCTTCAATCACGGCAAATGCACCAGAGTTACGAACCGCAAAACGCTCACCCGCAGTACCTGCTGCAAAGAGTTTACCACCAGTCGCACCATATAAACATGTGTTACCAATGATCGCAGTTTCTTGAGTTTGGAATGGTGAACCTTTTGGCGGGAAGATCGAAACTCGACCACCAGCCATGCCTTTACCCACATAATCGTTAGCATCACCTTCAAGTTTGATATGCAAACCGCCCGCATTCCAAACACCGAGTGACTGACCAGCCGTACCTTTTAGGTTCATTTTGACTGGATGCTCTTCCATGCTTAAATTGCCATAACGACGTGCAATTTCACCTGAAATACGCGCACCGATTGAACGGTCACAGTTCACTACATTGAAATGGTATTCACCGCTTGTACCCGCTTCAATGGCAGGAAGCATTTCCTCAACCATTTTCTCTGCAAGCAAGCCTTTATCAAATGGTGCATTTCCTTGAACTTGGCAATATTGCGCCTTACCTTCAGCAGCAGGATGTGATTCAAGCAACGCGCTTAGATCCAAATGTGCATGTTTATCGGTATCACCCGGTAAAACTTCCAGTAAATCTGTACGACCAATCAAATCTTTCAGTGACGCTACACCAAGTGCTGCAAGCCATTCACGAGTTTCTTCTGCGATAAAGTGGAAGAAATTGATCAGCATTTCTGGCTCGCCAATATAATGCTCTTGACGTAAATGATCTTGCTGAGTCGCAACACCAGTCGCACAGTTATTTAAGTGGCAAATACGAAGATATTTACAACCCAATGCGATCATCGGTGTAGAACCGAAACCAAAGCTTTCAGCACCTAAAATCGCTGCTTTAACAACGTCTAAACCAGTTTTCAAACCACCATCTGTTTGTACACGGACTTTACCACGCAAGTCATTTACACGAAGTGCTTGATGCGCTTCAGAAAGACCAAGCTCCCATGGCGAACCTGCATGGTGAATGGATGAAAGTGGTGAAGCTGCTGTACCACCGTCATAACCTGAAATGGTAATAAAGTCAGCATAAGCTTTTGCAACACCCGCAGCGATCGTACCCACGCCCGGCTCAGATACCAATTTCACAGATACCATCGCTTTTGGATTGACTTGTTTTAAGTCAAAGATCAATTGCGATAAATCTTCAATTGAATAAATATCGTGATGCGGAGGAGGTGAAATCAAAGTCACACCCGGTACTGAGTAACGTAAACGTGCGATTAAGCCATTCACTTTACCACCCGGTAACTGACCACCTTCACCTGGTTTTGCACCTTGCGCCACTTTAATCTGCAACACTTCTGCTGAAGTTAGATAAGCAGGCGTTACACCAAAACGACCTGATGCAATTTGTTTGATTTTCGAGTTACGAATCGTGCCATAACGAGCAGGATCTTCACCGCCCTCACCAGAGTTTGAACGACCACCGATCGTATTCATCGCAATCGCAATTGCTTCATGTGCTTCAGGTGATAACGCACCTAAAGACATCCCTGCTGAGTCGAAACGTGGCAAAATTTCTTCAACTGATTCAACCGCTTCCAAAGGAATAGAGTTGTCAGTTTTAAGTTTAAATAAATCACGAATTGTTGCGATTGGACGATGATTGACTAGCTCTGCATATTCTTTGAAATCTGCATAGTTACCAGAACGCACCGATTTGTGAAGCGCATTGATAATGTCTGGGTTAAATGCATGATATTCCTTACCAAATACAAATTTGAGCATACCACCTTGATCAATTGGCTTACGTGATTTCCACGCAATATCTGCCAATTTGATTTGGTCATTTTCAAGATCTGTAAATGTCGCACCTTTGATACGGCTTGGTACACCAGTAAAGCATTTATTGACCACTTCTTCAGATAGACCAACAGCTTCAAATAATTGACCGCCACGATAAGAAGCAACAGTTGAAATACCCATTTTCGAAAGAACTTTCAATAAGCCTTTCTCGATACCCTTACGGAAATTGGCTTGAGCATGGATTGGGTCACCAAGCAACTCACCTTTTGCAATCAAATCATTGATCACATCATAAGCCAAGTATGGGTAGATCGCAGTCGCACCGAAGCCCAAGATCACCGCAAATTGATGAGGATCACGAGCAATCGCAGTTTCTACAATAATGTTTGCATCAGTACGCAGTCCAACATTGATCAGGTAATGGTGAATCGCACCTGTCACCATCGCAGCATTGGCTGGTAAATAACCTTCACGAATTTTCTTATCAGTCAAAACAAGCAAAGTTTTACCCGCGCTTACCGCTTGAGCTGCTTCTTTACAAATACGATCAATCGCAGCTTCTAAACCTTCTGCTGCTGGATAGTTCAAATCCAAATCAATCACATCATAACCATCACGTCCTAAAGTACGTAATTGATGCATTTTAGAATTTGAAAGCACTGGGCTTGAAATGATTAAGCGTTCAGCATGTTCAGGACCTTGTTCAAAGACGTTTTGCTCACGACCTAAACACGTTTCTAATGACATCACGATTGATTCACGTAATGGGTCAATCGGTGGGTTAGTCACCTGTGCAAATTGTTGACGGAAATAATCAGTCACATGACGCACTTGACGAGAAAGAACCGCCATTGGCGTATCATCACCCATCGAACCAACAGCTTCCTGACCGCTTTCAGCGATTGGGCGAAGCAATTGATCACGCTCTTCAAATGTCACCATAAACATTTTTTGTGCAGCTTTTAGGTCGTCGCCTTTTAAGCCTTGATCACATAAATATTCTTCTAATTCTGGGCTACCTTGCAGGCGAATAGAACGTTCACGTAACCATTCACGATAAGGACGCATTTTTTTCAAATGGTTGCTGACATCTTGAGTATCTAGCATTTTGCCAGTATAGGTGTCGATCACTAAGATTTGACCTGGACCTACACGACCTTTAGAAATCACATCTTCTGGTTCATATCCCCAAACACCGATTTCTGATGCAAGTGTGATATAGCCATTTTTAGTGATCACCCAACGTGCAGGACGTAAACCATTTCGGTCAAGCATACAAATCGCGTGACGACCATCTTGGATCACGAGACCCGCAGGACCATCCCAAGCTTCCATATGTTTAGAATTAAACTCGTAGAATGCACGAAGATCTGCATCCAAAGTTTCAACGTTTTGCCAAGCTGGTGGAACAAGCATACGAAGCGCACGGAACAAGTCCATACCACCGCCCACGAGGATTTCAAGCATATTATCCAAGCTTGAAGAATCCGAACCAGTACGGTTTACGATCGGAGTAAGTTCAGTTAAACCCGGAAGCAATGGATTTTCAAATTTTGGAGTACGTGCCACAGCCCAGTTACGGTTAGCTGTAATCGTGTTGATTTCACCATTGTGCGCTAAATAGCGGAATGGCTGAGCCAACGGCCAACGTGGCAATGTGTTGGTAGAGAAACGCTGATGGAAAACTACGATATGTGATTCTAAGCGTGGATCAGCCAAATCTGTATAGAAGTCAGCAATCGCTTCAGGCATCATCAAGCCTTTATAGCTAATCACTGTTGAGCAAAGTGTAGTCACATAAAATAATGGATCATTCACCAATTGTTGCTCTGCACGGCGACGTGCCAAGAACAATTTACGGTTAAACTCGACCTCAGTCACGCCCATCGGGCAGTTCACAATCACTTGTTCAAAAACAGGCAGAGAACGAAGCGCAATTTCACCAAGCGCATCATTATTGGTCGGTACTACACGCCAAGCGATAACACGTAGACCTTCTTCTTCTAATTCTTTAACTAAAATATTTTTGGCATTGGCTGCAAGTGCAGGATCAGTATTTAAAAATACAGTACCGACAGCAAAAATTTCGCTCAGTGTAATGTCACTGAGTTTTTTTGCTTCATCACGGAAAAATTTCTTTGGCATAGCCAAAAGTAATCCGCAACCATCCCCTGTCTTACCATCTGCGGCAATACCACCACGGTGCGTCATACAGCTTAAACTATGAATCGCGGTCTTGACTAAATCATGACTTGCATCACCCTGCATATGGGCGATCAAACCGAAACCACAGTTATCTTTAAACTCGTCAGGTTGATATAAACCTTGAGCGGGAGCTACAGTATTAGGCGATGGCATGTGCATAGCGTACCCTTCTTTCACAATGGCCCATACGGGCATAAAACAAATCTAAATAATCTTTTCGCGACTCGTCGATTTACGCTCAATAAGATTTCATATCAGTAAACCATTATTGCGAATAACCATATTGGCTGAAAAAAACCAAGATTGCATTCACTTTATTGCACTCTTTTTTGCAAAAAATGTTCAACAATCACAATCTTTAAAAGCAGGCAAATTTGACAGTTTCGCACACTAATTGGATCAGTGGCGCTCTAAAATAGTGACAACTCTCTCAACTAGCACAGTTATAAAGCAAAAAATATGCCAAACCTAAAAAGAACTGACAAAATCATCTAATTATCTTTACTGACGATATATGTGAAATATAAAAGATAAATTTTGCACAAATATTACGCACCATTTTTGTGCAAAAAAAAGAGCATTAACCATTTAATGCTCTATTTTGGGTTGTTTTAGTTAAATGGATCACTAATTTCGTGCTCAGCAGGCTTTTTCGTAGCCCCAGTATTTGCACTATTATCTTTCGGCTTGGTCGCTGCTGGACGTTCGACTGAACTATTTGATTTTTGTACATCAGTGACATTGCCCTGTGCATCACGACGGGTCACAACTGTTTTAGTCGTAGGTACAGATTGACTCGTTGCTGCAGATACTGTTGGCTTCACTTGACTCAAAGTCGTTTCATCTACGGTTGGTACTGCAGCATTTCTCAAGCGAACTTCATATTGTTTATTGCTGCCTGAGGACAATTCATCCGCACCAAGATCATTGACCAATCCAGCAAAGTCACCCAATTTTCGGATTTGCGGATGCACTGTCTTAGGTAAACCGACATTTGCTTGAGCGATTTGATTTTTAGCCTCTCCCTCGCCAGCAAACACACCGTAAGCCAAAACATATTGCTCAGTCTGACCTTCACCACTTAAACGAAAATAAATCAAATTCTTATGATCAAATTGTTTTGCCAAATATGCTTTGATTACATCTTCTTTTGTTGTTCTAAATAACTCAATTGTCCATTTATTTTTATTGTCTTCAATAAATTTAGTGCCACGGAACTCAGCTTCGTGATTTCCAGCAGCAACTACACGTGAAGTCATTTCCAGAGGGCGAACCTCATCTAAAAGTGCACCAAGATGGGACGTTGCTGCAACTTTTTCTGGTTGGATCGCCACTTGAGTTTCTTCAATTGGATTTTCTTGGGTCACTAATTTCTTAGTATCGGTTAATGCCCAAAATAACAATGAAGCCAATAGACACAACAACCCACCGATTAACCAAATATAAAGGCGAATATTTTGCCAATTCATACGTGTTGTTGTCATTTTATTACCTATGCACTCAGTTGGTTAGCCAAAATGGCTTGCTTCATGAATTCAACATCAAAGTCTTTAGTAATCACTGCCTGACCCATTTTCTTCATTAAAATCAATCGAAGCTGACCATTTAAAACTTTTTTATCATGTGACATATATGCCAAAAATTCATCCAATGGAATCGCTGGACATGCTACAGGCAAATTGGCACGTTGAATGATTTTTTTTGTACGCTGCAAATCTTCATCACTGATCCATCCCATACGACAAGATAAATCAGCTGCCATGACCATACCTGTTGCTACAGCTTCACCATGTAGCCATACGCCATAGCCAAGATAAGACTCAATCGCATGTCCGAAAGTATGTCCTAAATTGAGCAATGCGCGTTCGCCTTGTTCTTTTTCATCATTTGCAACTATACGAGCTTTATGCGCACATGAACGATAAACCGCTTCAGCAAGTAAAGTCGCATCACCAGCAATCAGACCATCCATGTTTTGTTCTAACCAAACCAGAAAGTCTGCATCGCCAAGTAATGCATATTTTATCACTTCTGCCAGTCCAGCGGACAATTCACGTGGAGGCAGTGTTTTTAACTGGGACATATCCGCCAAAACCACTTGCGGTTGTTTAAATGCCCCAATCATATTTTTACCCAAAGGATGATTGATCCCTGTTTTACCACCTACACTCGAATCCACTTGGGATAACAATGTCGTTGGCACTTGGATAAAATAAACACCTCGTTGGAAACATGCAGATGCAAAGCCTGCCATATCACCAATCACACCACCGCCTAAAGCCAAAACAGTACAGTCACGGTTAAAGCCTGCTTCAAGCAAAGCATCAAAAATCAGATTGAGATGCTCAATGTCTTTATATTTTTCACCATCATCCAACACACAAGTTGCTACTGTTTTACCTAAGGCAGAAACTGCATCTACATAATGCTGTAAATACAACTTTTCAATCGTTGTATTGGTCACAATCATCACTTGTTTACCTTTAATATAAGGTTCAAGCAAAGTTTGCGGATTTAAATCACTACCAATAAAAATAGGATAACGACGATCACCTAGTTCAACATGTAAAGTTTGCATATTTTCCGATGCCATTTTAAATGGGTTTAATTTAACTCTTCAGCGACAATAATATTCAAAATTTTCTGCGCCAAATCTCGTGCTGCACCTTGATTGGTTTCAATAATATAGTGTGCAACTTCACGATAAAGAGGATCACGAACTTTGAGTAAATCACGCAATTTCTTTTCAGGATTTTCGACCTGAAGTAAAGGACGATTTTTATCTCGATACGTTCTTTGTAGCTGAATCTCAACAGGTGTAAATAAATACACCACGATACCGCGATGCTTTAAATATTCACGATTTTTTGCTTGAGTCACAGCCCCACCACCTGTGGCAACCACCAAAGGTTTACGAGAAGTTATATCATCAATGACAATGGTTTCTCTTGCACGAAAACCTTGTTCCCCTTCTTTTTCAAAAATCCAAGGAATGGACGCACCCGTTTTACGCTCAATCTCATGATCACTATCTAGAAATTCACGCCCCAACAGCTCCGCCAAATGTCTTCCTACTGTAGTTTTTCCTGCTCCCATTGGCCCCACCAAATAAATATTTGGTAGGGTTTCAAACTCTTTGCTTTGCAAGGAGTCACCTATCGAATTGCTTTCATTGAAGCTATATTAATGATTTCTCGATTATCTGTCATTAACAATTCTTGGCGTGACAAAAATCAAAAGTTCACTTTTATTTTCAGATTTCACATCTTTTCTAAATAAATGGCCTAAAACTGGAATGTCACCCAACAAAGGCACCTTGGTTTGTTTATTGACAGTGTTCTGTTCAAAAATGCCACCGAGTACTACGGTTTCCCCATCACCAACCAGCACATTGGTATCAATTTGATTCTTATTGAGAACAATTTCTCCATTTGGTGCAGTTCCTGCATTGGAGTCATTGGTGATTTTAAGTTGCATCTGTACTTTGCCATCAGGCGTGATGCTCGGCGTCACATCCAAACTCAATAAAGCATCTTTAAAAGAAGTATTGACTGTTGATCCAGAACCAGAAGTTGTCGTGGTTTGATAAGGTATTTCCTGTCCAGATGCGACTTTGGCATTTTGTTTATCTGCAGTCATGACTTTTGGCGTAGAAATAATCTCAGCAAAGCCATCGGCTTGAAGTGCTGACAACTCTAGATCAAGCATAAAGTCCGACAGGCTAATCAGACCAAATGCAATTTTACTTGCCCCTGCCGAACTCACCCCTAAATCTACATTAAGGTTGTCTGGACGGGTAATTTCATATTTCCAAGCCCCAGTATCAGTATCTTTTTTGGGATTTCTCAGATCCCATAAAGTTGTATCACTACCGCCAACCAACAAGTTGCTATTTTTAGTGATACCCTGCGACAAAATCCCCCATTTCACTCCCATTTCCTTAGTGAAATCAGTTGTAGCCCGTACGATACGTGCCTCTATCATCACCTGCTTAATAGAAACATCAAGTAGATCAACCATTTTGCGAATCTGATCAATTTTCTGCGCTGTGTCATTTAAAATAAGCGTATTGGTTCGTGGATCAATCGATAAAGTACCTCTCGGACTCAGCATGGTTCCATCCATTTCTTGAGTCACATCTGTACTTGTCCGAGTGCTGCTAAGATTTGAGGATCCTTTACTAATCAATTTTTCAATATCGGTAACTTTGGCATATTTGAGCTGAATATATTCAGTCTGAATCGGTGCAAGTTTGACACTCTGTGCGATTGCCTTCGCTTGTTCTTCTTCGGACTTAATCATTTCAGGCAGTGGTGCAATCCAAATCACATTACCATTTCTTCTCTGATCTAAGTTTTTGGTTTTTAGAATAATATCCAGAGCTTGATCCCACGGCACATCCTGCATACGAAGGGTCATATTTCCTTGCACACTATCTGATGCCACCATATTGATGCCCGTAAACTCAGCCAATAATTGCAACACACGTCTTACTTCAATATCCTGAAAATCAAGAGAAATTTTCTTTCCTGTATAAATTGGTGTACGACTTTTGACTTTGCTTTGATCACTAGGTCGCTTAAAGCTGACAGTCATTTTGTTGCCCGTCTGGAAAGCCATATATTCATAACTGCCATTGGTCTGAACAGTAATCACCCCATTTGAGCCTTCATTATATGAGTCGATCGTTGTTACTGGAGTCGCAAAATCATTGACATCCATACGGCGGTTGAGATGTGTTGGCAGTTTCGCACCCAAAACTCGAATGACAATTTTACCGCCTTGTTGTTGGATATCGATGGGTGTTTTACTATCCAACAATTCCAATGAAATCTGTCCTTCATCAGCATTACCACGCTTAAAAGCGATATTGGACACACCTTGTTTTTGCGGTGTTGATGTCAGAGCCCAAGTCGATGTTGCGAGATTTTTGTTATTTGAAATTTTGAGAATAAAGGTATTGCCTTCAACTCGTGTGCTAAAGCTCGAATCTTTATTTTTTAAATTGACTGTCATTCGTGCCCGCTGTGGATCTGAAGCGAGATCAATGGTACTGGCTTCAGGGCTTGAAACTACGATATTATTTTTGGAAATGCTTTGTTTAACCTGTTCAAAGTCCAAAAGTAAACGTGGTGGATTATCCAGTTGATACGCTTTTGGCTCAGGAGGAATGCCATTAAACATCACTCTGATTTCAGTCCCCTGTTCTGGTATTTGCATCGGTGCAATATTGGTCATGCTCACTTCTGCAACTGCAATTTGTGATATTGCAAGCGTTAACGTAGATAATAAAAAATTTCGAATATAAAAATTCATCGTTTTGCAATCCCCAAATAAAACTGTATCAATTGTTTTTTCTAGTTATATAGAGCTTGTAGGTCATGGACCCAAAAAATTAAACGTCAGTCAAAATGACAGACAAACTCATGTTAAACAATAAATTTATGGTGCTACCAATAAAACCAAACTACGTGGTCGCTCGATAAAATGATCATGCCCATCAGGCATAATCTCAAGCAAATCAACACGTTTTGGTTCAATATGAATGACTCTACCTTGATTTAAACCAAGATAGTCCCCGACCTGAATCCGCTCAACTTGCCCAGTTGGCGTTTGAATCAATGCAAAGCTAACACCTGCCCGATTTCTAAATGTACCCTTCATATTTAAATTATCGAGAGAAAACTGTTCTAAATATTGTTTTTGGCGATTTGGATTTGGCGTGACTCGCTTACCCGCCAAGACTTTTAACTCTTGAGCAACTGAAGAAGGTAAAAATGGACTTCTTAATTGCTGAGCTGCATAACTATAACTTGGAGCCGTTTCAAAGACAGGTTCAGGCGGGATGCTTTGTGGAGCATCATGCTGAATTTCATCCATTTTTTTTGCAACATACTCAATTTTTGAAGTACATGCCAAAAGACTCGTTGTTATCAGTAACAGCAATGAGATCTGGATCATTTTCATTTGACTAGCTCCTTCGGCTCTTCACCTTCGACCTTATCAAACGCCCCGTCATAACTATATGTTTTTGCTTTTAAAAGATAATTTACTTTTGGAATATCTGACTTTTTATTTGGATCAGTTTGTGCGGTGATTTCAAAATCATGCAAAGTGACGATACGAGGCAAAACAGCCAAATTGGAAACAAACGTTCCAAATGCATGATAATCCCCCGATGCTTCAATTAAAATTGGTTGTTCAATAAAAAATTCACGCTTAACTTCACTATCCAATTGAATATTTTTAAATTTCAATCCAGATTTCACACCCGTTTGGCTAATATTTTCAACTAAGCTCGGTATTTCAGCTTGGGTAGGCAATTGTTGCAACTGTTTTTGAAACTTCAATTGCATATTTTGATATTGCTGTTCGTATAACTTTAAATTGCGAAGTTTCGAATCTTTTTCACGATATTCTTTTAATAAGGTACTTTCCTCGATTTCCGCCTTGGAAATATCATCTAACTGAAAACGAATTACCAATAAATAGCCCAAAACACAAATAATAAAATAGATAAAAATCCAACAAACAACTTTTACAGCAATCGGCCAACTACCGTAGCCATTCATATCCAAAGTATTAAATTGTTGATAAATCTTTTTTAAATCAACTTTTTTAGTCGCGCTATTTTTACTTTGTTGCTCGGTATTCTTTAAGTCTTTAAAACTCATTTCTTCACCTCCGCAACCGTTTTCGTTGTTTCAACTGAAGTATCTGCCGTTTCAGCCAGTGCCCCTAGATCAGCCGTCACGATAAAACTACCGTAATTTTCTTCCTCTCGTGGAACAAGTGAGCTTTCTGCTTTTACCTTATTTTCATCTGCTGCCAAATAAGATTTCATGAAAGCATTGCGATACCAAGAAGAAGCATTCAATCTACGCAATAACTCAGCCACCACTTCAGGTTTTTCAGCAAAACCTTCTAAAGTAAATGTATTGGCTGTTCGAACAAATTTCGTTAGATACATTTTCTCTGGTGTAATGCGAACTAACTCATCAACCAAATGAACAGTAACAGGTCGTTGCGAATCTAGATTATTGATCAATTTCATTCTATCAATCAATGTATTGCGCTTATTTTGCAAACCATCTAATGATTTTAACTGTTGATCCAAGCCTTGATTTCGACTGCTAATCAGCTTATTGGCTTGCTCCTGATCATTCAGTTTATAGCTCGCAATTAACCACGCCATAACAACGGTAAAAATCCCCAATACGGCAATGCCGATACATATCAAAATAAACTGTTTCTTTCTCTGTTCCCGTAGTTCATCGCGCCACGGGAGTAGATTAATTTTGGTCATTAATCAAATCCCCTTAAAGCTAAACCGCAAGCGACCAACAATGAAGGCGCATCATTTTCTATTTTTTTCAAATTAATTTGCGGGGAAAATCCCATTTGTAAAAATGGATTGGCTATCGTGACGCGATAACCTAGTTTTTGTTGTAATAGTTTGGATAGTCCAAAAATATTGGCATTACCACCTGCCAACAAAATATGATCTATTTCATTGTGCTGTGATGAAGAAAAGAAAAATTGTAATGATCTTGCTGCTTGTTGGACCGCAGCATCCAAAAATGGCATTAATACTTCTTCGTGATAATCATTAGGTAAGGAACGCATTTTTTTTGCCTTACCTGCCTCTTCATAGGTCAGACCATAACGATTTTGAATATCTTCCGTGAGTTGTTTGCCCCCAAACAATTGCTCACGTGTATAGATAATTTTACCGTTTTGCATTACCGATAAAGTCGTCATAGTATGCCCAATATCTAAGATCGCAACCAAACTGACCCCCAAAGGTAAAGTATCGGCAAATGCCCCCAAAGCGCGTTCCAAGGCATAACTTTCCACATCGACAACTTTGGATTTCAAACCTGCAAGTTCAAGGACTTCAACGCGATTGTCGACATTTTCTGTTCGAGTAGCGACCAGTAGTACATTGACTTTATTTGGATTTTTGAGTTGATCAGCCAAAACCTCAAAATCTAGACTGACTTCATCCAATGGATATGGAATATATTGCTCTGCATCCATTTTGATTTGAATTTCACGTTCTTCATCACTTAAATCGGCATCCATTTCGATGACTTTAGTCATCACCATAGAGGTCGGGATCGCAAGTGCAACATTAGATGAATTTGGATTTGCAGTATTTATAACCTTTTCTAAGGCTTCTGCAATAGACTCAAGATTTAAAATATTTTTTTCAACCACACTCCCCTCAGCTAAGGGACACAACCCATAACTTTCAACCCAATATCGCCCGTTTTTAAATGATAACTCGAGCAATTTAACAGAAGTAGAGCTAATATCTATGCCTATTAGCCCCTTATTTTGCTTACGATATAATTTAAGCACAATAAAGTTCCTATTATTTTTTTCCCCAAATAAGAACAAACTAATCTTGTACGGTCTTAATTTATTTTTTACGGATACAATAACTCATCTAACAATCCGTTCGCCAAGAAGCTATACTGACTCGTAATTAGTTTGCCATTAGCTCCTATTAAAACTTACTTGTTATGAAAAAGCTATCTTCTTCAGGCCGTATTCACCCAATTTTTTTGCTAATAATTATAGTATTAGTCGCAATTCCTATGGGTTTTTACGGAATGTATCTCTATATCGCTCCTTCTCTGCCGGAAATGAGCTCCCTAAAAAAAGCACCATTATTAAAACCATTACAAGTTTATTCGGCAGACAATCAACTTATCGCAGAATATGGCGGCAAACTTTCAGTACCAGTTGAGTACAAAGAAATTCCCAAAACTTTTGTGCATGCTTTCTTAGCAGCTGAAGATTCTTCATTTTTTGAGCACAGCGGAATTAGTTTTAAAGGTCTTGGACGTGCAGTCAGTGAAAGTGTTACTGGCTCAGGCGTGCAAACAGGTGGTTCAACCATCACCATGCAGGTTGCCAAAAACTATTATTTGACTCCTGAACGGACTTTAAAACGCAAACTAACTGAAGTGTTCTTGGCACGAAAAATCGAACAAAACTTATCAAAAGAAGAAATTTTTACCTTATATGTGAATAAAATTTTCTTGGGGAAAAATGCTTACGGTATCGCCGCCGCTGCAAAGATTTACTATAACAAAAACCTAAATCAACTTTCGGTCGCTCAAATGGCCATGATTGCAGGTTTACCTAAAGCACCGTCAAAATACAATCCTGTGGTCAATCCAGAACGTGCGCTTGAGCGTCGTAACTGGATTTTAGGACGTATGTTGCAATTGGGCTACATCTCACAAGCTCAATACAACCAAGCGGTCGCTGAGCCTTTAAATTTGAGTATGCCAGATCGTAGTCTCAGCAACCGATTTCCCTATGTAGGGGAAATGGTTCGTTCTGAACTGGTTGAAAAGTTTGGCGATCAAGCTGTGGACTCTGGCTATAAAGTTTACACCACCATCGACAGCAAACGTCAGGAATATGCTGAGCAATCGGTACAGGCTGGACTTGAGGACTATGATCGTCGTCACGGCTGGCGTGGTGCTGAAGCTCATGACAAACCTTTGACTGAGTTTATGGCTTATGGCAATACCTACCCTGCTGAAGTCATCAAAGTGGGTGCTAACACTTTTGAGGCAAAAATGCAGGATGGTTCTACTGTAACCGTTCCATGGTCAGGTATGTCTTGGGCTAGAAAATATATCAATGCCAATGCCGTGGGTGGTGCACCTAGTCGCGCCTCACAAATTGTATCGGTTAAAGATATCGTGCGTTTACGTCCAAACCAAGAAAAAACCTCTTGGTCTTTGGTACAGGTTCCTCGTGTACAAGGTCAATTGATTGCATTAAATCCAAATGATGGTGCGATTGAAGCTGTAGTGGGTGGCTACAACTTTTATCAATCTCGCTTTAACCGTGCATTGCAAGGTTGGCGTCAACCGGGTTCTACCATCAAACCATTTATCTATGCTTTGGCTTTAGAACGTGGAATGACCCCTTATACCATGGTCAATGACAGCCCAATCACAATTGGTCGCTGGACACCGAGAAACTCTGATGGTCGTTATTTGGGGATGATCCCATTACGCCGTGCATTGTATTTATCTCGAAATACAGTTTCGGTACGTTTATTACAAAGCGTCGGGATTGAGCGTGCACGCCAACTTTTGATGGATTTCGGTCTACAAGAAAATCAAATTCCTTCTAACTTCACTATTGCGCTCGGTACACCTCAGGTTCTACCTGTGCAAATGGCAACAGGCTATGCCACATTTGCCAATGGTGGTTACCGTGTCCAACCGCATTTTATTAGCCGTATCGAAGATGCTTATGGCAAAGTGATTTTTGAAGCAAATCCTGATTATGCTTGTATCCCGTGTATTAACCAAAAAGATGATCAAGAAAATCCAGAAGCTGAACTCACTCCAGATGATGAAGCATTCCGTGTATCTAGCAAAACTGTAGATGCCAATAAAAAAGAAGTTGCGATTGTCGATAGTAAATATCGCCAAGCTCAACGTATTTTAAAATCTCAATCCGCATTTGATATGGCCAATATTTTGCATGACGTAATCGTACATGGTACGGGTCGTGCGGCATTGAAAATCGGTCGTGATGATATTGGTGGTAAAACAGGGACAACCAATGATGCCAAAGATGCTTGGTTTGCAGGCTTCAATGGAAAATTAGTTGCAATTGCTTGGGTTGGTTTTGACCAACCAACAACTCTCGGTCGTCGTGAATTTGGTGGTGTTGCTGCATTACCGATTTGGACCAATTTTATGGGCAAATCGTTACAGGGAACTTCTTCGGCTTGGGTACGTTTCGACAAAAATGCCAAAGATCCAATTTCACGTGAACAACGTGGTCAACAGCAACAAGTTGAAAGCCGTCAAGATGACTATCGCTCATCACCTCCGATGGCTCGACCAATCTATCGACCTGCGCCTGTAGAAGCACGTAATCCTGGAAATGACTTTGATGATTTGCCTGATAATGACAATTCACCAGCACCAACGTCATCAAATTCGGCTACAACTTCTCCGCAGAAACGTGAACAACAACCTTCACGTGACTCGATAGAAAAATTAATTAACGAAGTGGAATAGTTTTTATAGAAATAGTTTTATTGAAACATTTTTTATAGAAATAATATTCACGCGAAAAAAAAACCGTCTTAGGACGGTTTTTTTAGTACTACATAGAAGTCAAAATCACTTAACTTTTCTTTTTAAATAAATAAATTTGAAATGCAGCTTTTAGTTTAAATTTCTCATTTTGTTCCAATGCAGCACGTTTCTCTGCTTTTGCTTTATAAGCATAAGGTGTCATCGCGATTAGATTTTTAAGCTGTTCTTGGTCAAGCTCAAAATCAGAGGTCACAATAGGAGCTTCAAGCAACTCAAAGTGTGCCGCAAGTTGCTCTACAAACTTGTGCGGATCATGTGCTTTCACTTCATCAAATAATGCTTCTCGCATCGCATACAAATGTTCAGGCGCTGGTGTAACCACCATGAGATGCCCTTCATCTTTCAATACACGTAAAATTTCTTGTTCTGGAATCGGGCTAAACAAGCTAGTACATAAATCAATTGAATGATCGAGCACAGGCAAAGTAGCACCTGTTCCCACAACCCAAGTGACTTCTTTATTGAGTTTTGCAGCCACTTGCACAGCATTTTTAGCGATATCTACACCTACGCACTGCATGACTTCTTGTTGCATAGCATCGGTATAATAGCCTTCACCACAGCCAATATCGAGTAGATTTTCAATACGCATTTCACGTATTTTTTCAACGACTGCTGAGCGTAGTGGCGCATAAAATCCAGCGCTTAAAAATGCACGACGAGCCTGTACCGAATCCACAGTATCACCCGGATTTTTGCTGTGTTTATGTTGAACTACATGTAAATTAACATATCCTTGTTTGGCTATATCATAACTATGATTTTGCTCACAACGCCAAGTCCGATCCGTTAGGCTTAATGCTTCACGACATACTGGACACATCAAAAGATTCATTATTTACTCCAAATTCAACTTGAACGCATAAAAAAAGCCGGCATATACCGACTTTTTTTGATGGGTTTTGCTTAACGTAATTTTAAAGTCATTAAGCCTAAAACTACTAGCATAATCGTAATAATCCAGAAACGAATCACGACTTGAGTTTCACGCCAGCCTTTTTTCTCGTAATGATGATGCAATGGTGCCATCAAGAATACACGCTTATTACGCATACGCAGTGAGCCGATTTGCAAGAATACAGAGATTGCTTCCACAACAAATACACCGCCCATGATCGCAAATACGATCTCTTGACGTACCATAACAGCGATAGTTCCGAGCATTGCACCAAGTGCAAGTGCGCCAACGTCCCCCATAAAGATTTGCGCTGGATGAGCGTTATACCAAAGGAATGCCAAGCCTGCACCAATCATTGCCGAACAGATAATGACGAGTTCAGAAGTGTATTTTACATATGGAATATGCAAATAACTCGCAAAACGAATATCACCTGCCAAGTATGCAAAGACACCTAGACCCGCTGCAACCAATACGATAGGCATGATTGCCAAGCCGTCTAAGCCATCCGTTAAGTTCACGGCATTTGAAGCACCATTAATCACCAAATAAGTGAAAATGATAAAGCCGATACCCAATGGAATTGCAGATAATGGAATACTCAAATGTTTAAAAAATGGAATCAACAGATCCAACATATTTGAGGTATACACAGGGTTCGGTTGGTGTACTGCAATCACATACAGTGCAATACCTGCGCCCAATGAACCGATAGAAGTCCAGAAAAATTTCTTTTTGGCTGGTAATCCTGCGTTGTCTTTATAACGGATTTTAATCCAGTCATCAGCCCAACCTACAGCACCAAAAATCACCATCACAGCCAGCACAATCCAAACATAAGGATTGGACAAATCTGCCCAGAGCAAGGTACTAATCCCGATTGAGAGCAGAATCAAAATCCCGCCCATGGTTGGCGTACCCATCTTTTTCGCATGGTTTTCAGGAGCATAAGAACTCACTGCCTGTCCATATTTTAAAGCTTGTAGCTTACGAATCATGACTGGACCAAGAACCAAACCTATCGTCAGTGAAGTCAAGACACTGAGTAAAGCACGTAAAGATAAGTATCGAACAACCTGAAACGTGCTGTTATAGCCCGCCAAATGTTCAAATAACCATAACAGCATTTAAAGTTTCTCCATCAAATCAGCCATCAACGTTTCCATATGGGTATAACGAGAACCCTTAAAGAGGAAACTCATAGACTGGGGTTGATGTTGTTGAACTAAATTGAGTAAATAAGATAACGCCTCTGCTTGTGTTGCAAAAGCTTTGAGTTTGTCTGACGATGCACCTTGTGCAGTTGAATCCGCAAATTCACCAACAGCGATCACATAATCTATCGTTAATTTTACCACATCACGTCCTAAATCGTGATGTTCCTGACGACTGCTCTCGCCTAGCTCACCGATGTCACCCATCAACATGACTTTAATGCCTTGTTGCTGTGTTAAAACTTCAGCAGCAGCGCGCATGGAAGCTGGATTGGCGTTATAGGTATCATCAATGAAAAGATATTGATCTTTCTTGATAAAATTCAAACGCCCTTTAGCACCAATCGCATGTTCCAAACCTTGTACGATCTCATCCAAATGCACGCCAATCGCCAGTGCAAATGCAGTCGCAGCTTCAGCATTATGCACATTATGCAAACCCGCAAATGGCAGATTCACATCACGAACACCTTCAGGAGTGTGGATTTTAAATTGGGCAGATTGTGGGTGTAATTGCACATCTGTTGCAAAAACATCACCACCTTCACCAAAACTTAAGACTTTTTCTGTCTCTACCGCTTGGCGAATCTCAGCAGTAAAATCATCATGAGCTGGCACAATCGAGGTGCCTTGTGCATCAATATGACGGTAAATTTCTGATTTGGCGCGGCAAATACCATCACGCCCACCAAACTCACCCAAATGTGCAGTCCCGATATTTAAAATCCCTGCGACATGAGGCTGAACCAGATTTGAAGTGTAGTCAATTTCACCTTTATGACTTGCTCCCAACTCCATCACAGCATATTGATGCTCAGGACGAAGTTCCAACAACATCATCGGCACACCCAAATCATTATTGAGATTACCGCGAGTGATTAAGGTCGGTGCTAAACCAGATAAAATACTGCCTAACATTTCTTTAGTGGTGGTTTTACCGCTACTACCTGTCAATGCCAATACTTTTAGATCTTGACATTGAGCACGGCGATAAGCCCCCAAATGACCCAGTGCCAAACGAGTGTCGGCAACGACTAACTGACAAAGATCTGCTTCTACAGGATGATCTACGATTGCAACCTGACAGCCAGCTTGAGCAACTTGCGCAATAAAATTGTGCGCATCAAAACGTTCGCCCTTGAGTGCCAAAAATGCATCGCCTTTTTCAGCATCACGTGAATCTGTCAAGATTCGTTTAATTTCACCATCGGGCACCCGATCTTGGTACCAATAGCCCTGTGTTGCTTCCATCAACTGTGTCGCTGTCCATGGCTCTAGTGCTACTGTACTGGTGGTAGAGGTATGCATCTTTTTTTCCTATTGAGCAGGATATGCGGAATTTGGTTTATGATGAAGTGTATCGATAGCCGATTGCACTTCAACAACATCATCAAACCAATGGCGTACGCCATCAATTTCTTGATAATTTTCATGTCCCTTGCCTGCGATAACAACGATATCGCCAGACTGGGCATTTTTTACAACATCTTTAATCGCTTCACGACGATCATGAATTTCTTTGACTTTATGATCTTCAAACTTTATGCCTTGTTTCATATCGGCAAAAATTTGTTCAGGGTTTTCAGTTCGTGGATTGTCTGTTGTTAAGACCACGATATCCGCATGATCAAGGGCAGCTTGTGTCATCAAAGGTCGTTTGCCTCGATCACGATCACCACCGCAACCAAATACTGCCCAAAGCTGATTGGAAGTATGACGCTTAAGCGTTTTTAATACTTGAATCAAAGCATCAGGCGTATGTGCATAGTCCACTACAAATAGACGCTCGCCGTCACGGATCACTTGCATTCGACCTGGCGCACCTTTGAGCTGTGGTACGAGGTTGATCAAAAGCTGTAATTCAAAACCAGCTTGTTCAGCAACGATCAAACTTGCTACAAGGTTTTCAATATTGAAATGTCCGAGCAATGGGCTTATCACTTCAAACTCACCTTTAGGTGTTTTAAGTCTAAATGTGGCACCTGAAATGCTATATTTGATAGCAAAGACTTGATAATCAGCAGCTTTTGAAGTCGAATAAGTCAAAATTCGAGGATGAGCAGGATTGCTACTCGCTGCATCCAACATCACTGTGGCATGTTCATCATCGACATTGATGACCGCAACTTTTAAAGTCGGAAATTTAAATAAACGAGATTTTGCTTCAGCATAGGCTTCAAGCGTTCCGTGATAGTCCAAATGATCACGACTCAAATTGCTATAGGCTGCAATTTCGATATCGACACCATTTAAACGACCTTGTTCTAAACCATGTGAACTGGCTTCAATTGAAGCAAATTCAGCACCTTGTTTAGCAAAATCATGCAATAAATTTTGTAAATGTACCGCATCCAATGTGGTATGCGATGAAGCTTGCAAATCAGGTAAAATTCCATTGCCTGTCGTCCCCATGACAGCACAACGTTTGCCTTGTAATGCCAACAATTCGGCAACCAAACGTGAAATAGTGGTTTTACCGTTAGTACCAGTCACAGCCAAAACACGAGCAGGCGTCACAGGATCTGCTTTTGCCAAATAAAGCTTTTGCCACTGCCCCATTTGATGACGAACATCTGTGCAAACCAATGCATTTTCCAGCCCCAAATCAGACTCAGAAATAATAGCAAGCGCACCTTTTTCAATGGCAGACAAAGCAAATTGCAGTGTTTTTTCAGGCTGAGTATAGCTATTTAGGGCAATAAAAATTTGCCCATTTTCAACATAACGACTATCTAAACAAAAACCATTAAATGGTTGATTTGCCCAAGGCAGGTCGTTTGCAATTGGGTCGATGTCTTGGAAATTTAACATTTTATTTTACCTATCGACTATTTTTGTGCAGTTAAAGGTTTATCTAAAGGCACATTCATCAAGCGTAAAGATTCTTGCATGATATGTGCAAATACAGGTGCAGCAACGACACCACCGTAGTAAGAGCCACGAGGATTTTCGACCACCACAATAATCGCAAGACGTGGATTACTGATCGGCGCAATCCCTGCAAATAAAGCACGATATTCAGTACTAGAATAACCACGATGGTCAGGACGCAACTTATGCGCTGTACCTGTTTTACCACCTACACGATATCCCGGAATCGTAGATAAAGTTGCAGTTCCCCCCGGCATCGTTACTTGTTCAAGCATCAATGCAACATCGTCAGCAATTTTTGGCGCGACCACTTGCTCACCTTTTGGTGGAGCATCCAATTTATACAAACTTAAGTCATGCTTGATCCCATGATTGGCGAGCATGGCATAACCTTGAGCCAATTGCAGCATGGTCGTGTTGATACCATAACCATACGCCATCGTACCAATCTGTGACACGTGCCAAAGTGAAGGCGGCAAGATCAATCCCGGACTTTCCCCAGGGAAGCGAACCGCTGAACGTTGACCAAAACCAATACGTTTTAAGAATGTTGGTAAAGTTGAATATGGCATTGAAAGTGCAATTTTAGCAGCACCTACGTTAGATGATTTAATGATTACACCCGTAACCGTCAATGCACCATAATTGTGTGTATCACGAATCAAGTGATTACCAATTACCATCGACCCCGGACTAGTGTTGATAATGGTATTTGGTGTGTATTTACCACTTTCAAGACCAGCAGCAACTGTAAATGGTTTCATGGTTGAGCCTGGCTCAAACATATCAATCGCGCCACGGTTACGCATGGCATCTTTATTTTTTAGACCATCTTTATCATTTGGATTATAAGAAGGCCAACTTGACATGGCTAAAATTTCACCCGTTTTTACATCAACAGCAATCGCTGATGCAGAACGGGCATTATTGGCAACACCTACTGCGGTCAATTCACGGTACATGATGTATTGCAAACGAGAGTCAATACTCAAGGTCACGTTTTGACCAGGTTGCATTTCTTTAATGACTTCAGGAACTTTGATACGGTTCCCGTGTTTATCACGAACAATTTTTTGCTCGCCATCAACGCCCGCAAGCTCTTTGTTCAGCTTCATTTCCAAGCCTTCAATCCCTGTACCATCGTTATTGGTCAAACCAATAATTTGAGCATTCGGTTGAGGCTGCGGATAGTAACGCTTATAACTGGTTTCAGTATAAACCCCAGCGAAATTGCGTTTGATAATTAAATCAGCTTGTGGTGGTGGTACTTCTTTTTTCAAAACCAAATAACGTGAACGAGGACGATCATTCATTTGTTTTTTAAATGCTGCTCGATCCAAGCCGACCATATCTGCAAGTTCATCTAGGCTTAGATTTTTATCTGTCAATTGACGTTTTAATTTTCGGCTATTTGGCTCTTCTTTAAGTTGATTTAAAACATCCTGATTTTCTTGTTTAGTTTCAAAATAATCACGAGGATCAATAATAATGGTCATGACTGGCGTACTAATCGCCAAAGGCACACCATGACGATCACTGATCACGCCACGCATGGCTTTAATTTTTTCAGTTCTTAAAATCTTGGCATTGGCTTTATTTTGCAAAAAGTCTTTATTGATCACTTGCACATAAAATGCCCGTGCAATCAATATCACAAAACATAAAAGGACCACGCCCCACATCAAATAAAAACGCCACATATCCAAAGCTAAAGAAGGTCTTTGGCTAATCGATTGTTGCTTTTTGCGCGGTTGCTTAATTCGCTTTTCTACCATGATACAGCGTGCCTTAATGTTTTTGTTCTGAAGTTTGAGGTAAAGAAATCACTACAGTCTGATTGGCTGGAGGTGAATACATGCGTAACTGAGTCACTGCACGAGTACCGATTTGTGCAGTCGCTCCAAAGGTTTGTTGCTCGATCAGCAAACGCCCCCATTCTGCATTGATATCATTTTTTTCACGCATGAATGAATTCAGCTGTCTAAAATCATTTCGATACTCAAAGACTTGAAATACCACCATCATTGCACTAATAAAAACCATAGCAATCAAAATCGCATAAGCAGCCACTCGCTTATGCCCGATTCTGTTTTTAGGAGACTCTTGGGCAACTTC
Organism: Acinetobacter gerneri DSM 14967 = CIP 107464 = MTCC 9824; assembly: GCF_000368565.1. Lineage (GTDB taxonomy): Bacteria > Pseudomonadota > Gammaproteobacteria > Pseudomonadales > Moraxellaceae > Acinetobacter > Acinetobacter gerneri. The sequence continues at coordinate 211,162 of NZ_KB849549.1, forward strand.
TTCGGTATTGTCCTGCAATGTTTCTGTTTTCATTATGCGCCTTTATTCTCTAAGCGTTCAGCAACTCTAAGCCACGCACTACGTGAGCGAGGGTTAGCACGTACTTCTTCTTCACTGGCACGAATACGTGAGATTTTTTTAAGTCGACGTGTATCCACTGGCTTTGTTGGCATGCCCCAACCTGTATCTTCAGCCAAGGTCGATTCTTTTTGGATAAATTGTTTAATAATACGATCTTCTAAAGAATGGAAGCTGATCACCGCCAAACGCCCTTCAGGTTTCAATATTTCTACAGCTTGCGGCAAAAATACATCGATATCATCTAGTTCTTTGTTAATGGCAATACGAATCGCTTGGAAAGTTCGTGTTGCAGCATGCTTATTTTTTTCCCATTTAGGATGGGCAACTTTCACGATTTCAGCCAATTGAGCAGTTGTTTCGATATAACCTGCTTGCTTAATCGCTCTGGCAATACGGCGGCTATAACGCTCTTCACCATATTTAAAAATGACATTTGCCAAATCTTCTTCAGCGATATCCACCAACCATTCAGCCGCAGTTTGACCTTGCGAATTATCCATACGCATATCTAAAGGTCCATCGTGCATAAAACTAAATCCACGATCTGCCTGATCAAGTTGCGGAGATGACACGCCCAAATCTGCCATCACCCCATCGACTGTTTCTATCTCTAATTTATGCATTTCATCTAATAAATCAGCAAAACTTGCATGAATAATTTTAAATCGAGAATCTTCTTTCTCTAATTCATAAGCCACTGCTAATGCTTGAGGATCTTTATCAAAGGCGTAAACGCGAGCATTTTCGTCTAATTTCGACAAAAGTAAGCGTGTGTGTCCCCCACGCCCAAATGTCCCATCGACATAAACACCTGTATTGCGATCTGCCAATAACGCATCAACAGTTTCATTGAGTAATACCGAAATATGAGACATAAAAACAAGTTCAATTCATTCAAAAATGTAACTGCACATTATTACCTTGTTTTTAAAAAGCTCCAAACGACTTTTTGTAGGGAAATATTACTTTTCATAGAGAAAACCGTTTTTAACGCATTTAAAACAAAGAAAGATTGCACTTCGGCAAATTTGGAACTTATATTGCGATTGTCAGTCAAGAAAATTGAGCCTGTAAAGCATTCGTTCTGCAACCTCATCAACACATCAAAATCTTCAACTTAAGTCCAAATAACCATGCAAAAACCTGCTTTGATTTTCGGAATATTCAGCCTCATTATTATCGCTGTATTTTTTTACTGGCAAAATACCCCAAACAGTCAAGATCGACGTAAACATCAAGCCATTTTTTGCAATGTCATCCGTCAACCAAATACTGTTTTGCAGTCCGAGGCATTATTTGAATCTTTTGCATTTTATTTTAATAACAGCACGCCAACGTATGCCTACCATAAACCTAAATTTTATCAAAATTACGCACATAAATTGGTTGAACGTTATTTAAATGAATTTCCACAAAATCAATTGAAAGCGCAGCAAAGTTTTGATCAATGTATGCTGATCCTTGAAAAGGATTAAATACTGAATTTCTTAGAAGTTTTAAATTGATTATTTTGAGCAGAGTTTGAAGCGTATAATCTCACTCAAATAGTCAGCATCTATGAAAATTTTACCATCATAAAAAAGCCCTCTTCTTTTTAGAAAAGGGCTAGATAAGCACTTTGATTTAAAATGCCACATAAGTATTTTGCAGCATTCAAAATCATTCGCGATTAACGTTTTGAGTTATAGATCTGATCAAACACACCACCATTTACGAAGTGAGTTTGTTGCGCTTTTGCCCAACCGCCAAAAACTTCATCAATGGTAAATGTTTTAAGTGTTGGAAATTGTGCTTGGTATTTTGCCAAAACTTGTGCATTACGAGGACGATAGAAATGACGAGCAGCCATATCTTGACCTAGTGGTGAATATAAATAGTTGATATAGCCTTTCGCTAACCATTTATTGCCATCTTTTTCGACATTTTTATCAACGATTGCAACAGAAGGCTCAGTCAAAATCGACATAGACGGATAAACAATATCAAACTTATTACCTAAGCTTTTTTTGCTCATCAATGCTTCATTTTCCCAAGTCAAAAGCACATCGCCCATACCACGTTCAGCAAAAGTCGTCATAGAAGCACGCGCTGCTGAGTCCATTACTTTGACATTGCCATACATTTTGCCGACAAAATCACGTGCTTTGGCATCATTACCGCCTGGTTGTTTCAAGGCATAACCCCACGCTGACAAATAGATCCAGCGAGGTAAACCACCTGTTTTTGGGTTTGGCGTTACGATTTGTACGCCCGGTTTAACCAAATCACTCCAGTCTTTGATGTGTTTTGGGTTGCCTTTACGTACCATGAAAACGATGGTTGAAGTATAAGGTGCTGAGTTATGTGGAAATTGCTTTTGCCAATTTGGATTGATTTGACCAGATTTGACGATTTCATTGATATCGTTTGCCAAAGCCAAAGTCACAACATCTGCTTTTAAACCATCCACAACAGCACGGGCTTGTTTACCAGAACCGCCATGTGATTGTTTGAAATCAATCTTATTTCCTGTGCGTTTCAACCAATATGCGCCAAATGATTTGTTGAATTCATCGTAAAATTCACGTGTAGCATCATATGAAACATTGAGGAATTGGCGATCTGCCGCTTGCGCAGAATTTACAGTAAAAGCCAAACCAGTCGCGAGCAAAGTCGCGTTCAAAAACGTTTTGAACTTATTCATTTTCAATCAGTCAAAATATGTAATTAATTGTTGTCACTATATGAAAATTTGTGCAGATACGCAATTGAGTCATGCGTTGAATAGAATATAGTCAAAAATTGAAATTTTTATATTTATCTGTTTTTTATCATTATCTTAAAATTATCATTCTACATTTTTTATATATATCTTTTTATGCAAAACTTATGAATGAAACGAATAAAATTTTACCCGTTTCATGATTTTTCTGATTTAGCTTGAGATTTTTATTTTTAAACTACTTCACTATTTTTTCTCACTAGAAATTTGATCATAAATCGCACCATTCACAAAATGCGTTTGCTGCGCTTTTGCCCATCCTCCAAAAACGGCATCAATGGTAAATAATTTTATCTTTGGAAATTTGTAGGCGTACTTTGCGGCAACTTGTGTATTACGTGGACGGAAATTGTATTTTGCCGCTAGATCTTGTCCAAGTGGTGAATAAAGATAGTTGAGATAACCTTTCGCCAATTGGCGATTTCCGTCTTTATCTACGGTTTTATCCACGATCGCTACCGATGGTTCAGCCAAAATCGAGATAGAAGGATAAATAATTTCATATTTATCTTTGCCTAGACCTTGCGTTGCCAATAAAGCTTCATTTTCCCAAGACAGCAACACATCGCCTATGCCTCGCTCAGCAAAGGTTGTCAATGAACCTCGTGCCCCCGAATCTAAAACTTTGACATTTTGGTATAACTTTTTCACCAATTCACGTGCTTTGGCATCATTTCCACCGGGTTGTTTCAATGCATAACCCCATGCAGATAAATAGATCCAGCGCGGCGCTCCACCTGTTTTTGGATTTGGCGTAATGATTTCTACACCTGGTTTAGTGAGATCATTCCAATCTTTGATCTTTTTCGGATTGCCTTTACGAACGAGAAAAACCACCGTTGATGTATAGGGTGCTGAATGGTTTGGGAATTCTTTTTGCCAATCTTTTTTGATCAATCCCGCTTTGGCAATTTCATCAATATCATTGGCAAGCGCCAAAGTCACCACATCGGCTTTCAAGCCATCAATCACTGAACGAGCCTGTTTTCCCGAACCTCCATGCGATTGTTTGAAATCGACATCCTGACCTGTACTTTTTTTCCAATATTCTGAAAATTTTTGATTATATTCCTGATAAAACTCTCGAGTAGGGTCATAGGAAACATTTAGAAACTCTTTTCCCGCATGTGTTTGAACACTGCTCAACAATGCAATGCTAAATAAACTGCTGAATAATATTGTTTTCATTTTTCACACTTTTTTGTAGAGATTTTGTGTACTATATTTTTATTTTTTAAACATAACAATCAATAGCTTATATTATTAATTCAATTTCAATTCGAGATTTAAGATATCCAAATTTGTGCTTTATATCTATGAAATTTATATTTATTGTTTAATTAATATTTCAAATGATATGTCATCTATTGCAAAATCTTAACTTTATCCTTTCATAATCTCTTCAAACTCTCTCCATATTTTACTGTTAAATATGTATACGTGAATTTAAAGGTTGTTTTTAGATCATTTTTTGTTTATCCTTTGTAAAAAGTGTGACCCAGTTAAATATTTTCATTTTTAAATGTAAATTTCGACGTGGGTGTTAAAACAATAAAGAACCATCATATCGGGGAGTGATAGGACATGAATCATTCATTGTTTAAAGCATTAGGTTTATCACTAAGCTTAATGTTTGTTGCGCAATCAGGACACTCTGCTCTGATTAAAGATACAAATAAGACTGTAAATTCGACTGTGGTGACAAAACAATCACCTATTGAAAAAGCGTTAAGTCAGCAAAAACGTGGCGATAACAATTCAATTAATGACGAATTAAAAGTGTTGACTGCAATTAAATCTGCACCTACACAAAACTTTTTAGCTGAACAAAATCAAAAGTTTTCACGTTTTATCCAAGCTTTGTTCCAACCACATTCTTCTTCATAAACGTGTAGAAAGTTATACAAATTCTTTCCCCCAAGAGAATTTTAGAGAAGCCCAATTGCAATATGCTGAATTAAGCCTTAAGCAATTGGGCTTTTTCGTTATAATAGTTCCCAATTTAGATTCGATTAATATTTGATTATGAAAGTCCGTACTCGTATTGCACCCTCTCCTACCGGTTTTCCACATGTCGGTACAGCATTTATCGCACTCTTCAACCTGTGTTTTGCTAAACAACACGGCGGTGAATTTATTTTACGTATTGAAGATACCGATCAACTCCGTTCAACACCTGAATCTGAAAAAATGATCTTAGATTCGCTTCGTTGGTTGGGTCTAGATTGGTCTGAGGGTCCTGATGTCGGCGGACCACATGCACCTTATCGTCAATCAGAACGTATGGGCATTTATAAAAAATATGCTGAAGACTTGGTTGATCAAGGTCATGCTTTTTACTGTTTTGCAACTGCGCAAGAATTAGATGAAATGCGTGCTGAACAGCAAGCACGTGGCGAAACACCTCGTTATGACGGTCGTGGTCTAAAACTTTCTAAAGAAGAAGTGGCTCGTCGTCTAGCTGCTGATGAACCACATGTCATTCGTATGAAAGTGCCTGAAGAAGGTGTCTGCAAATTTAACGACATGCTCCGTGGTGAAGTTGAGATTCCATGGGCGCAAGTTGATATGCAAATCTTGCTTAAAACAGATGGCTTACCGACTTACCATTTGGCAAACGTAGTTGATGACCACTTGATGGAAATTACCCACGTGATTCGTGGTGAAGAATGGATTCCATCAGCACCAAAACACCAATTGCTTTACAAATACTTTGGTTGGGATATGCCAGAGCTTTGTCATATGCCTTTGCTTCGTAACCCAGATAAATCAAAACTTTCTAAACGTAAAAACCCAACGTCAATCAATTATTACAAAGATATCGGCGTACTTCCTGAAGCATTGCTCAACTATTTAGGTCGTATGGGTTGGTCTATGCCAGATGAAAGTGAAAAATTCACTCTGGCTGAAATGATTGAGAACTTTGACATTAAACGTGTCTCTCTCGGTGGTCCAATTTTTGATGTAGAAAAACTCAATTGGTTAAATGGTCAATGGATCAAAGCACTCAGCCCTGCTGAATTGCTCAATACCATTTTGGCTTGGCAAGGTGATCGTCAAAAACTTGAAGATATCGCTGCGGCAATTCAGCCTCGTATTAACCTACTTTCTGAAGCGGTGAATTGGGCTGGTTTCTATTTCAACCAATTCCCACAAATCAGCAAAGAACAATTTGAAAGCAAAAAATTGACTGAAGAGCAGGTTCGTATGAGTTTGCAATTTGCAATTTGGCGTTTGGAAAGTATGTTTACTTGGAATAATGATACTGTAAGCCAAACCTTGATGGATTTGGCAAGCCAGATGGAAATTAAACTTCGTGACTTCATGCCAACATTCTTTATTGCGATTGCTGGTTCAACCAGTTCAACCCCAGTGATGCAATCAATGGTGACGATTGGTCCAGATTTGACCTTCGCTCGTTTACGCCATGCACTTGAAATCGTGGGTGGTCCGAGCAAAAAAGAAGCAAAAGTTTGGGAAAAACTCAACGAAAGCTTAAAATTGCCGAAAAATGATGCAGTTGATGAAGCATAACTGATTTTTTTGTTGACGTGTGGGCGTAATATCCATAATATTGCGCTCACACAAACTGGGGTCATAGCTCAGTTGGTAGAGCGCTACAATGGCATTGTAGAGGTCAGCAGTTCGATCCTGCTTGGCTCCACCACTTAATCGTTTCACCTTTTGTGTCAGCCTCATAAGTCCCCATCGTCTAGAGGCCTAGGACATCGCCCTTTCACGGCGGTAACCGGGGTTCGAATCCCCGTGGGGACGCCAGATTCAAAAAAGCCACTGATATCAGTGGCTTTTTTATTGCCTGTAATTTCGTTATATAATGTCATGCAATCACAATGTAAAAATACGCGTGGAGTTGAAATGCAATACCGTTGCCCAAAATGCCAAAGCCCTAAAATCATGCCTATTAGCAATGGCAATACTGTTGCAAAACCTGTAGTACCAAAAAGCTTGGTGATTTTAATCCCTGCTCTTTTTGTCCTGCTTTTGCTTGTCGTACTGAGCATTGGTTTGTGGATCTTTTCAGATGGGGCTGGATCAACGATTCAAATCGCAACAGTGGTTGCTTTTGTCGTTTGTGTAGGTGCTGGGATTATGTTTTGGCGTGATCTACCAGATTTTAAAATCTCTATGCAATCATTTATGAATGCCAACAAAGATTGGAAATGCCGTGAATGTCATCACGAATGGCATGTTCAATAATAAATCGTATTTTTAGCTTTGATTATGTTCATGTTTTATCGTGAACTTATATGCTTAAGATTTTAATAAAATAATAACTTAAAAAGTGATTGCTCCACGGAACAATCACTTTTTTTTAAATACATTACATAGATTTTAAATTTAATTCTTTTGACTTTGATTTGAATCGTGATCGTGATCGTGATCGTGATCGTGATCGTGATCGTGATCGTGATCGTGATCGTGATCGTGATCGTGAGAATCATGCATTCCAGTATGTTCAAGTGCCATACATTCATCATCTTCGATCTGCAACGTCACTTCCGTTACCCCATGTTGATGAGTCAACATTTCAACCGCATCATGATAGAGCTGGTTACGATCTGCATGGGGTGCAAAGAGATGCACAGTCAAATGCACATTTTTCGAAGTAATCGCCCAAACTTTGAGTTGATGTATACTTTCCACCCCTTTTAAAGCCAGTAGATCATTTCGTAGATTTTCAATATCAATCTCTTCAGGCACACCCTCAAGCAAGATATTGATACTTTGTTTTAACAAAATCCATGTCCGTGGCAAAACCCAAAATCCGATCAACACAGCAATCAGCGTATCGATCCAAACCCATTGCGTGAAATAAATTACAATCGCCCCAATAATGACACCAATTGAGCCGACAGCATCACTCAAGACCTCAAGATAAGCCCCTTTTACATTTAGGCTTTCTTGTGCACCTGACATGAGGATTTTCATGGAAATGAGGTTGATGATGAGCCCAACTACGGCAACAACCAACATGCCGACACTTTGAATCTCTGGGGGATGACTAAAACGCTGGTATGCTTCATATAAAATATAGATTGCGACCATAAATAACATACAAGCATTGAACAGCGCTGCCAGTATTTCAAAACGCTCATATCCAAAGGTCCGCTTATCATCAGCAGGACGTTTAGCAATCTTGATCGCCACCAAAGCAATTGCAAGTGCAGCTGCATCTGTAAACATATGCGCGGCATCAGAAAGCAATGCCAAACTTTGGGTGACAAACCCAGCGATAACTTCAACAATCAAAAAAGTCGAGGTCAAAGCCAAAGCAAAGGTGAGTTTCTTTGCATTGCCTTCAGTGACCACAGCATGACTATGCTCATGCCCTTGATGCTGTTCCGCCATATCCACTCCTAGACAAGCAGGTAAAATACCGAATAAATTTCACCTGTTTGTGAATTTTTATTGCTCTTTATTTTCATGACAAACGATGCAGCCTTAACATGCACCGTTTGCCATGTCTTGATCAAGACACTTTGTGCAACTTATACAACGAACTATGCTGCACGCTTTTCGTTGATCCAGCGATATAACACAGGTAGCAATACCAAGGTTAGTAAAGTTGAAGAGATAATTCCACCAATCACGACCGTTGCTAATGGTCGCTGTACTTCCGCGCCTGTTCCTGTTGCTAACGCCATTGGAATAAACCCTAAAGATGCAACACATGCGGTCATTAATACAGGACGCAAACGCAATATCGCGCCATACCAAGTGGCATGTTGTAAATTGTATTGTTCACGCAATTCTTTAATGAATGTCAGCATAACCAAACCATTCAACACAGCGACACCAGAAAGCGCGATAAAGCCGATCCCTGCCGACATGGACAATGGAATATCTCTAAGCCAAATCGCCACCAAACCGCCTGACAATGCAAATGGCACACCACTAAAGACCAGTAAACTATCTTTGACACTATGGAAAACAGCCATTAACAATATGAAAATGGTGATCAATGCCAGAGGAATGACCAATTGCATCCGCGACTTCGCAGAAGCAAGATTTTCAAATTGTCCACCGTATTCAAGCCAATAACCCGCAGGTAACGCTTCTTTTGCCAAAGTCGCCTGCAATTCACTAACAAAGGAACCTAGGTCACGACCTTCAACATTTGCTGTGATCACCACACGTCGTTTGGCATTTTCACGGCTGACCTGATTGATCCCTGAAATATTTTCTACTTTTGCAACGTCCTGTAGCTGGATCAAACCACCATTTGGCAATTGAATCGGCAATAAAGCCAAATGCTCTGGTGTGCGTTCTGCCTCACCCAAACGAATCACAAAATCAAAACGGCGGTCACCTTGTAAAATCTGCCCAACATTTTCGCCTCCAACACTTGCAGCAACCAAATCTTGGATCGATTTGACAGAGAGACCATATTGGGAAGCAAGTGCTTTGTTGACCTCAACATTGAGCAAAGGTAAGCCCGTGGTTTGTTCAACATTGACCGCTGTCGCCCCTGAAATTGCCTTGATTTTTTGCGATAAACGCTGTGCTTCACGATCCAGCACATTCATATCATCACCAAAAATTTTCACTCCAACATCACTACGCACACCTGAAATCAATTCATTAAAACGCAATTCAATCGGTTGAGAAAATTCACTATTATTTCCGGGTAATGTCGCCAAGAAAGCTTGCATACGTGTACGCAATTCATCTAGGGATTGTTTCGGATTGCTCCACTCAGACTTCGGTTTAAGCAAAATAATGCCATCAGAAATGTTCGGTGGCATCACATCAGTCGCTACTTCTGCCGTACCTGTCCGCGCAAAAATCGCTTTAATTTCAGAAAACTCTTTGAGTAATAATTTCTCGGTATTTTCCTGCATACGCAATGACTGTTCTAGTCCCGTGCTTGGCGAACGCATTTGCTGAACCGCAAAATCACCCTCACTCAACTGCGGAGCAAATTCACTGCCCATTTTTGTGGCTAAAATAGCGGTGAGAAATAAAATACAGCCTGCAATCGTGAGCACAAATCCTCGAAACTCATAAGCATGATTGAGTATTTTTTCATAACGTGACTTTAGCCACACCATCAAACGAGTTTCTTTTTCCTGAACTTTATTGGTCACAAATAAAGCTACCGCAGCAGGAACAAAAGTGACAGATAAAATCATTGCACCCAACAAAGCCAGTACCACGGTCATTGCCATCGGATGAAATAATTTTGCCTCCACACCTGACAAGGCAAAAATCGGTAAATACACCACCAAAATAATCAATTGCCCAAAAATCAATGGGCGTCTCGCCTGTTTTGCTGCCAGAAAAACTTCTTTAAATCGTTCAGCACGAGTCAGCAAACGACCTTTTAAATGCTGCGCTTCAGCAAGCCGTCTAATACAATTTTCAACAATAACCACGGCACCATCGACAATAATCCCAAAATCGAGCGCGCCCAAACTCATCAAATTGGCACTAATTTTTTGTTCAGCCATGCCTGTCAAAGTAAACAACATCGAAAGTGGAATAACGCAGGCAGTAATCAAGGCAGCTCGAAAATTACTAAGAAAAATAAATAAAATAATAATGACTAAAATCGCGCCTTCGACTAGGTTTTTCTGAACGGTATAAATCGCTCGATCAACCAAATTTGTGCGGTCATATACAGTTTCAATCACCACTCCTTTCGGCAATGATTTTTGAATGGCTTGAATTTTTTCATCGACAGCTTTGGCTACATTGCGACTATTTTCACCCATCATCATCATGGCAATGCCAAGTACGGTTTCCTCGCCATTGTAGGTTGCAGCACCCGTTCTTAAATCATGCCCGATGGAAACTGTAGCAATATCGGCGACACGAACAGGCACACCATTTTTAGTGGCAATACTGATATTTTGAATATCTTCAATGCTATTTAGCGTACCTGGGATACGAACTGTCAGCTGTTGACCATTGTTTTCAATAAACCCAGCACCACGGTTTTCATTATTTTCCTTAAGCGCATTTTGCAAATCTGACAATGGGATTTGCAGTTGTTGCAAACGCTTTAAATCAGGGGAAACCACATAAGTCTTGTTATACCCCCCGATACTGTTGATTTCAGCAACACCTTGTACTCTTTGCAATTGTGGGCGAACGATCCAATCTTGGATTTCCCTAAGATCCATTGCGCTATACGGTGTTCCATCTGGCTTTTTGGCATTTGGCTCAGCTTTGACGACCCACTGATATATCTCACCCAAACCTGTCGAAATAGGAGACATCGTAGGCGTGATCTCATCTGGGAGTTCTCCATTGGCTTCTTGCAAACGCTGATTAATCAACTGCCTAGCCCAGTAAATATCTGTACCATCTTTAAAAATCACCGTTACTTGTGACAAACCATAACGAGAAATCGAACGTGTTTGCTCAAGCTTGGGAATGCCTGACATGGCATTTTCAATGGGGTAAGTAATACGTTGCTCAACTTCTAATGCAGTAAAGCCATTGGCAGCAGTATTGATCTGAACCTGAGTATTGGTGATATCAGGCACAGCATCTATCGGTAATTTTTGATAGCTCCAAATTCCGACACCGATCCAAGCCACAATAAAGAGCATCACCCAAATAGCATTTTGGATCGAAAACTGAATAATACGATCAAATAATCCTTTTACCTGTACCGCATCTTGGCTGGAATTTTCATCCAATGATTCACTTGAATGTGGAGATGAATTTTCATGCTTAATGCTCATGGCTCGCCTCCCCCTTTTCAAGTTCAGATTTCAAAAGGAAGCTGCCTTGAGCCACATATTTCTGACCTTGTTTTAAGCCAGATTTGATTTCGACCCATTGTCCATCCAATGAAAATTGTCCAAGCTCAACAACTTGCGCTTCAAATTCCATTTTCCCATCATGTTCATGTGAAACAAAAACAGCATTTTTTCCTTCTATTTGCTGAATCGCTGTTTTTTGGATACGTAGCGCTTGAGCCGAAGAATTTTGTGTTAACACAACATTGACCATCAAGTTCGGACGCAGTTCAGTCGCATTTGATAAAACCTTGGCACGCACTTGTAAACGACCTGTTTGCGCATCGGCTTCACTATTTAAGCTTTGAATTTGTGCTTTAAATAGATGCCCTGTTTGTAAGGACTTAAACTCAAGCGTCTGATTGGGTTCGATTGAGGCAAATTCAGAACTTGGCACGGTAAACTCAAGCCAAAGTTGGTCGAGCTGATCAATGGTAAACAACTGATCTGCAAGCTGAACATTTTCACCAACCACCAAATCCTTTTTACTGATGACGCCTGAAATTGGTGCTTTTAAAGCATAACGACCATTTGAAACAGTCGTTGCACCAAATGCACTTAAACGAGATTTAGCAGCCTGAACCTGAATTTCCGCCTGTTTATATGCATTAAATGCACGTTGATAGTCCTGTTTTGCAGAAATCCCCTGCGACCACAATTGTTGTTCTCGTTGATAATCTTGGCGCGCTAAAGTGAGGTTGGTCTGTGCTATTTGTAAATTTGCCTGTTGATCTACCAGATCAGGGACCAATAAAGTTGCAAGCAATTGTCCTTTCTGAACTTTTTGTCCCAACTCAACATTTACAGACTCAACATGACCGCTAAAACTTGGCGATACATGCGCTTGGCGATCTGTATTAATGCTTAGTTTTGCTGGATAAGCGTTAGTTTTTATCACTTCACCCATTTCAACACTTGCTAGCTTCACCCCTTGCTCAGTCATTTGCTTCGCAGTTAATACGATAGATTGCTCATGATCATCAGCACCTTTTTCTGCCTCGTCATGACCATGCTCAGCCTCCTCTGCATGTCCTTCATTTGCCTCTTTTTGCTCTTTTTTTCCAGTGAAAAATAAAGCAATTGCAACCAATGCTGTTATCAATAACGCAATGATGATCAACAATTTTTGTGATATTTTTCCAGTTTGACGATGTGCAGATCCAAGTTGAGCCATTTGTTTTTTAAGCTTATTCATTTATTTCCCCCCACCAATCACAGGTAAATTTTGAGTGTCTTGCCACGCATTTTGATTCAATTGATCAAGTGCATCTGCCGCCATAATCTGCTCAGGAGAAACCCCTAAACTTAAACTCTCAGCTGTTATTGCGCGTTGCCAAGCAGTTTTTAACAACTGCACCCGACGCAAACGAACATCCTGCAACTGCATCGTTGCCTGCTGAACGTCTGTGACTGCAAATTTACCGGCTTGAAAACCTTGCAAAGTTTTCTGTTGCACGCGAAGTGCTAGTGGGATTTGAATATTTTGAAGCTGTTGAAACTGTGAACTCAGATCATTTAACTCAGACAAGAGATGACTGACTTTGATCTTATTTTGACTGCGATAAAACTGCTGTTGTCGATCCAAAAGTTGCTGTTTGGCTTGACTGATCTCAACACCATATTGATTGCGATTAAAGATATTCAAAGGAATTTCTACACCGAGTAACACTTGGTTTTCAGTAGAACTTTCTGGTGAAGATGTCCGTTTAATCCCTGCATTGAGCGTAGGATTTGGTCTAGCTTCAGCTTTCAAAACATCAATATTAGTTTTGCTTTCAAGTATCTGTAACTGCAAACTCTTTTCTAATAAATTATCTTTTTGAAAACGTTCCACATTGGAAATACTATCAAAAGGCCATAAATTTTTTGGATTTTGATCGATAGATAATAGCGAACTTGATTCACCCCAAAGTTGACTCAAATTTTGTCGAGCAACTTTTAACTCTAACTCAGCCTGCTTAAATAAACGCTCATTTTCCAAAGTATTTATCCGAATACGATCAACATCAACTTGAGCAATATTTCCCGCCTGATAACGCTTTTCCGTTACTTGTAGATTTTCCTGACTATTTTTAAGCTGCTCCAAAACCACATCACGCTCAAGCTCTAAAATTGCCAGTTGAGACCAAAGATGCTTTACAACCAGCTCCAATTGCGCCTGATAAATCTGCTGTTTTAAAGCCACTTGATTAGATGAAATTTCTGCTAATTTTTGCTGCGCTTTACGCTCACCGAACAAATCCAAACGCTGAGAAATACCGATAGAAAGCTCTTTCTCCTGATCATTTTTAAAGCCAGATTGTTCTATGGATAAGTTTGGATTTATCCACAGCTTGGCTTGTTTTTTGTTCGCATTTGCAATTTGAGCCTGAGTTTGCCACACCCCTTGGGTCGCTTGAAACGTTTTTACCTTTTCAAGCGCATTGGACAAACTCAAATTTTCAGTTGATTTTGAATGACCCACAACAGGCAAAGTAAACATTGCAAGCAATGCCAAACTCGCCCAAGACATCGCCCGTTGAGGGATGACGACACCTGATGAATGATCCAAAGCTTGATCTGCCATAGATTTAAATGTTTTTTTAGACATGATTATGCCCCACAAAATTGAAGATTTGCGGTGGGCTTTAGATTTGGCTACCCCACCTTATAGCGGGGCAAATACGGGCGGTGGATTTAATCCATATAAATGAGGTGATTGGTAAGTATTGTTCCAATCAGAAAAAGAATGCAGTAAATAGGGTCTAAACTTAGGGTCTTGTGCATTATTTTGCACATGCAAAACCATAAAATAGGCAAAAGAAGGTAAATGATCTCGATGATCATCTACTGCTAAATTACTAAAGGCTTTTACTGCATTTTCAGCTTTGCTTAAGCTTAGTTCAGCATTGCTTAAGATAGTTCCCTTACTCTTATCATGTATGTTCATCTCAGAATGGCATGCCGTTGTTAAATGGTGCCCAAAGTGACGAATATTCGTATTTGTTGATGATTTCGAACCGATTTCATGGCCGCAAAAAGCTGCCGCTACATTCCAAAGACTTTGGAATATAAACAAACTCAGCAAGACGGTCATAAAAAGTCCGGATTTTTTCACAAATACATCCTGAAATGTAGTGTGCCTAATATATCAGTGAAGATTAACGTAATAAAATTACAAATGATCGTATTTACTCATTTTTTTTGATTGTTACGTTCAATTATTTATATATATAGAAAAACATACATTTTACTGTTGACATATTACAAAATTTTGTTTGCAAAGTTAAAAAAAACAGCTAAATTAAATAAATCTAATCATTTTTAAGATTAGCCTGATTACTAACTTTGTTAACGGATTAGCAAGGAGGTTTCATATGTTGGTGCATATTTTAAATCGTTTCTTAGGCTCTTCAAATTCTGATCGCTTTAAAGCCGATTCTGAAGCCTCATACGAACGCTCTCGTGCAAATGATTTTGAGCAACGAGCCGCTCAGCATCTCCATGATTCCCATTCTAGCCATTTCGAAGATCATGAAACTCGAAATGCGATGTGGTATTACCTACGTGCAGCTTTACGCGGTGATCAAGAAGCCCAATATAAAATGGGTTTAAGTTATCTCAATGGTCAACTGGGTCTTGATCGCAATTATTCTCAAGCTGAAAAATGGCTAGCACAGGCTGCGCATCAAGGTCATTTACAGGCCAAAGAAGAATTAAACAAAGCTTATAATAACCTCGCTTTTTCATAATCATTATTTAATATCTACAATTTCAAATAATATTCAAATAATCAGATTTATTCTGATTATTTGGATAAATATATGAACTATTAAATATTCTTTTATTAATATAAATCCCAATAAAATAAGAAATAAAAATCAATATTTTATGAAAATATCATTTTAGATCAAAATGATAAAAAAATATTCATGTTTAACCAATTTCAGGGATTTAAATTTGTGCATTTTTATTATAAATTATCATTTCTATTTCATTTAATAGAGTCATGCATAAAATGGATTTTACAAAAATAATTGCTCAAATTATTTCACATTTTATATATAATTCGACAAAAGATAGTACAGAGAATTTATCTCCCTTTTCTGAATCTTTTTTTAGTTATCATCGTGCTAAATATTTTCAATATTTAGCTTTATTTAATTCAGATGCTAAGTTTACTTTAGAAACTACAACACCCTATTCAAATCAACGTAATGCGATTTGGTATTTTTTACATTCAGCTTTAAAAGGTTATAGTGTTTCTCAATACGAACTGGGTATTTGTTATTTAAAAGGTCAGCTTGGTTTACAGCCAAATTTGCAACAAGCCGAAAAATGGCTTGCGCTTGCAGCAAAACAAGGGCATCTCGAAGCAATAGATGAACTTAAAAATATAGATTCCTCTCAATCTTCAAACATGATGCAATAAAAAACCAGCTTTCTAGCTGGTTTTTTATTTGATCTATATCAATTAAATTTTACGGAATTTTTTGCGTTTTGTTGCAAGGTCATCGCCATATTTCTTACGACGATATTCTTCAAACTCAGTATAGTTACCAGCAAAGAACTCAGGTTGTTCATCTTCAAATGACAAGATATGTGTCGCAATACGGTCTAGGAACCAACGGTCATGCGATACAACCATTACAGTACCTGGGAATACCAAAATCGCATCTTCGAGTGCACGTAGTGTTTCTACGTCCAAGTCATTTGATGGCTCATCCAGTAAGATTACGTTTGCACCCATTTGTAAGATTTTAGCCAGTTGTAAACGGTTACGTTCACCACCAGACAATTCACCTACGCGTTTTTGCTGATCTTGACCTTTAAAGTTAAAGCGTCCGATATATGCACGTGATGCAATTTCATAATCGCCAATACGTAAGATATCTAAACCGCCTGAAACTTCTTCCCAAACTGTTTTGTTGTTATCCAAAGTATCTCGAATCTGACCAACATAAGCCACTTTTACAGAATCACCTAAAGTCACAGTACCTGTATCTGGTTTTTGTTCTTCAGTCATCATACGGAATAATGTGGTTTTACCCGCACCGTTTGGACCAACGATACCAACAATCGCTGTAGGTGGAACAGTGAATGTTAAGTTTTCATATAACAGACGACCATCAAATGATTTACTGATATTTTCAACTTCAACCACTTTGTTACCTAGGCGTGGACCAGGTGGAATATAGATTTCAGAAGTTTCATTACGTTGTTGGAATTCTTTAGAGTTAAGCTCTTCAAAACGTTCCATACGTGCTTTGTTTTTCTTTTGCTGACCTTTCGCATTTGAACGAACCCATTCAAGTTCTTTTTTCAATGCTTTAGCAAAAGATTCTTCTTGTTTATTTTCCTGCTCTAAACGCGCATTCTTTTGTTCTAACCAAGCAGAATAGTTACCTTGGTAAGGAATACCATGGCCACGGTCAAGTTCAAGAATCCATTCTGCAACGTTATCCAAGAAATAACGGTCATGGGTAATCGCAACGATCGTACCAGGGAAATCTTTCAAGAAACGTTCCAACCAAGACACAGATTCTGCGTCCAAATGGTTCGTCGGTTCGTCGAGAAGTAGCATATCTGGTTTAGAAAGCAATAAACGGCAAAGCGCAACACGACGGCGTTCACCACCTGAAAGCAAGCTTACATCCGCATCCCAAGCTGGAAGGTTCAATGCTGCAGCAGCTTGATCCATTTGGTTTACGATATTGTGAGCATCCCAAGCATGAATGATTGCTTCAAGCTTTTCTTGCTCTTTTGCAAGGGCATCGAAGTCAGCATCTTCAGCTGCATATTCAGCAAATACTTCATCCAAACGTGCTAAAGCGTCAAGCGGTTCACGTAAACCATCTTCAACGTTACCACGTACATCTTTATTTGGATCTAATGGTGGCTCTTGTTCAAGATAACCGATTTTAGTACCCGGTTGTGCACGAGCTTCACCAGAGAAATCTTTATCTACGCCAGCCATAATACGGAGTAGGGTTGATTTACCTGCACCGTTTAAACCAAGTACACCAATTTTTGCACCTGGGAAAAATGATAAAGAGATGTCTTTTAGGATTTCGCGCTTCGGCGGAACCATTTTAGACACTCGGTTCATCGTATAAATATATTGGGCCACGCAGGACTCCTCAATAGAAAAACCAAAATATCGCAAATTGCGAAAAAATGAATCGGAGCATTATACGATGAAAGTTCCTAAAAAATAAGGCATCCATCTGAGGATATGTAAGCTTTTATCTCAAAATATTGCAGAATCTAAGTCGAATAAATAATAATCATTGCCGATGGGCTTAAAATTGTTTTAAATAAAATCTTAAAATTTATGCTTATGAAAATAAAAGAATAAACATGAAGATTTTATCACTTTACATGCATAACATAAATGCTACACTCGATTGATATTCAATAATTTTGATGGAACATACATGACCTACAAAGACGAAACCTTAGCCATCCATGCAGGCTATAGCCCAGAAGCAACAACCAAAGCCGTTGCAGTTCCAATTTATCAAACAACATCTTATGCATTTGATAATACTCAACACGGGGCAGATTTATTTGATTTAAAAGTACAGGGCAATATTTATACCCGTATTATGAATCCAACCACAGCTGTACTAGAACAGCGTCTTGCTGCACTCGAAGGGGGAATCGGTGCACTTGCGGTGGCGTCTGGTATGTCTGCGATTACCTACGCAATCCAAACCATTGCCGAAGCTGGTGATAATATTGCCTCGGTTTCTACGCTTTATGGTGGTACTTACAACTTATTTGCGCATACTTTGCCAAAACAAGGGATCGAAGTTCGTTTTTTTGATTATCAAAAACCTGAAAGCTTAGCCAATCTGATTGATGAAAAAACCAAATTGGTTTTTGTCGAATCTATTGGTAATCCACTCGGCAATATCATTGATCTTGAAGCGATCAGTAAAATCGCACACGAACATGGCGTTCCTGTGATTGTAGATAATACCGTTGCTTCACCTGCCCTCCTCAAACCATTTCAATATGGGGCTGACATCGTGATTCATTCTTTGACCAAATACATTGGGGGTCATGGAAATAGTATCGGTGGTGCAATTATCGATAGCGGTAAATTCCCATGGGGTAAATATCCAGAACGCTTTAAAGTCCTCAATACACCTGATCCAAGCTATCACGGCGTGAACTATGTCGAAGCTTTAGGTGAAGCCGCATATATCGCGCGTGCACGTGTTGTACCTTTACGTAATACGGGTGCTGCGATCAGCCCACTGAGTGTATTTTTAATTTTACAAGGCTTGGAAACACTCAATCTACGTATGGAACGCCATACTGAAAATGCCCAAAAAGTAGCGGAATATTTAAAAAATCATCCGAAAGTAAAATGGGTCAATTACGCAGGTCTAAAAGATCATCCTCAACATGCGCTGGCGCAAAAATATGTCGGTGGCAAACCTTCTGCAATTTTATCATTCGGTGTCGAAGATGGTCGCGAGGGGGGAACACGTTTTATTGACGCTCTTAAATTATTTACTCGTTTGGTCAATATCGGTGATGCAAAAAGCTTAGCCTGTCATCCTGCGACAACGACCCATCGTCAGCTCAATGATGAAGAATTGAAAGCTGCGGGAGTAAGTTCAGATATGGTTCGTTTATCGATTGGTATTGAACATATTGACGATTTGATTGCAGATCTTGAGCAAGCATTGTCAGAAGTCTAAATCTGCATAATGCATCGAAATGAAAATTTCACTAATGAGAAATCATGCTTGAAATTTTCACTTTTTAATCCGATAAAGCCAACCTTTTATCGGATTTTTTATTTTCATAATTAAAATAAATTTGCATAGCTTTGTTTTTAAAATACAATTTTATTTTTGCTTATTTTCATCGACATTTCAGAAAATCAGTCAAATAAGAATCAATAAGTTAAAGCATTACTCAATTGATTTGAGCCGAGTTTCAAATCTAGAAAATATATAAGAGAATATTTATGCAGAATTTTAAATTAAAACAAATCAGTCTATCTATCGCCCTACTGAGCAGTATCGCCTGTACAAGCTATCTTCCAATGCAAAGCTTTGCCAGTGAAACTAAGCCAGCTCAAAGTAGCAGTAACTCAACAAATACAACTGCTGCGTCAGAGAATTCAGAAGCCAGTCCTTTTGACAAACTCGCTTGGCAAGTGGGTCCAAAAACAGAACCTATTGCCAAAGTCGCAACACTAAAAACCCTTGAGGGCGAAGGATTTTTAGATGAAAAAAATTCAGATCAATTTTTAGAACTCACCGATAACTTAGCTACAGGCTCGACCAACATCTTGGTGGCAAAAGATCAAAACTGGTGGGCAACCTTTGATTTTGATGAATCTGGTTATATCAAAGATGATGAAAAAATAGATGCGGATGCATTATTAAAAACCATCAAAGATTCGGATGAGGCATCCAACGAAGTTCGCGCAGAACATGGCTTTGCCAAAATTCACACGGTTGGTTGGGCTGTACCGCCACATTATGACAACCAAACCAAACGCCTAGAATGGGCACTTAAAATCAGAGATGATCAAGGTGCTGAATCCATCAACTACACCATCCGTCTTTTAGGTCGAACTGGAGTAATGAACGCAACGCTGGTATCTGGAGAAGAAGAGCTTCAAAAAAATATTCAACAGTTTAAACAATCATTAACAGGCTTTGACTTTAATACAGGTCAAAAATACAGTGAATTCCGTGAAGGTGATAAAGTCGCAGAATACGGTTTAGCAGCCTTAATCACCGGTGGTGCTGTAGCCGTTGCGGCCAAAAAAGGCTTGTTTGCAACACTTCTAGTCTTTTTAGCCAAAATCTGGAAAATCGTTGCCATTGCAGTCGTTGCGCTATTGGGCGGTATCCGTTCTATCTTCAAACGTAAGAAAGATCCTCAATGACCAATATTCCTTTTGAATTTTGGGTAATACTCGGTCTGTTTGGATTATATTTATATGATTCAAGCAGGCTCGTACACTATAACCAAGTGTATTTTTTTCGAGGCTTCAAATCTAAGATAAGCGTGACAATTCCCGCAAAAACATTTAGCTTTTTTAAGCAATACCTCTTCCTTGTTCAAGCCTTACATTCGTATCGAATCGTATTTCAATCTCAGTGGAATTTAAACAATTCAAAGCAGCTGCCCCGTATAAATGAAACGAGTACAGATGAAACTGAACAAATCTTTGCTGCTATCCAAATTTTAAAGAAAATACAGATCATCAACTTATTTTCTTTTATTCTGACTTTATTGATTTTCCCTGTACTATTTTTGACAAAACAAAGCTATGTACTCCTGCTGATCACATTATTGTTTATCTATCTAGCCAATATTGTGCAAATTTTATATGTCTTCCGACACCGAAAAGCGCTCAATATTTCCAAAAAGCTTTATCTATCATTATTGGTCGATGCGTTGTTTTGCCCACCTTTTGCTTTAAATGTCATCCAAAAAATAAGTTTAAATATTGCGCTTAAAACAGATGCAATCGTGTTAGCTGAAATACTGTTAAAACAAGATGATTTGTATCATTTTAGCCAAGATCTTTATGAGCAAATTGAGGAACTTAAACAAATTGAGAGCAAAACTGATAGCCCTCAATACCTGCAACTCGAACAGATTCAGCAACGCTTAAAGCATCTAGAAAATCACTCAAAAATTGACCAGTCCGTCTAAACTTTAAAGTTGCGGTTTTTATTTCATTTTTTGACAAAATTGAATATTTATTCACCAAAATTTAAATATTGATATAAATCAAATCAATTAGAGCTTTTTATACTTTTCAAAGCAAACTAGATATGATATTTATAATTTCATCATCTAATTTTTTTAGAGCTTTTACTCTAAAAAAATTTTCATTTTCATATAGGGTCTGTTGACATTTGTTGCCTAAAAAAATAGCGAGATAGTAAAATTAAATCGCCAAACCCAATTTTACCCCCGCTATGCCTCGTACAATGCTGAATGATCAACACTGGTCTAAGTTACTTTCTATTTTCCGTCACTTTAATATTTATCTCAAACTAAATTTAAGAAATTTTATCGAAGCTATTCTATTTCGTATCAGAACAGGTTGTCCTTGGAGAGATTTACCTCAAGAATTTGGTAAGCCAAACTCTATCTTTAAGAAATACAATCGTTGGTCTAAAAATGATAAGTTTATGAATATTTTTAAATTATTTAGTAAACATGCTGATAAAGAATGGATATTTATTGATGGTAGCCACGTACGGGCACACCAGCATTCTTCAGGTATTAATAATCAAGATATTTCCAAAAGTATCGGTGGTAATAGTTCAAAAATACATTTAGCAGTTGATTCTAATGGTAATCCCATTGAGTTTATTATTTCAGATGGAACTTCCCATGATATTAAGATAGCCCCTGATCTGGTATCAAAATTAGATTTAACTGAATCAGAAATATTATGTGCTGATAAAGGTTATGACTCAGACAACTTCAGGACTCAAATTGAGCAAACAAAAACTAAGTCAAATATTCCTAGAAAATCAAACACTAAGTCTAACAATGATCATATGGATTGGCATATCTATAAAATCAGGCACTTAGTTGAGAATTCATTCTGTAGGTTAAAACAATTTAGAGGAATTTCAACTCGATATGACAAGCTAAAGCGTAATTATCAAAGTGCTGTCGCTCTTGCTTGTATATTTATTTGGTTACCATTGTAGGTTAAGTTCCATACTGCAAATGTCAACACACCCTAGTTAACGCTGGCTTTTTTGTGATTTTAGCCTAATAATTCCACCCCGATCACAGTACATATTTTATACATCTTAGACATCCAGATAAATTTCATCTCAATTTGATTTTTCATATGACCAGGGAACTCACATGAATCAAAAATTAGAACAACTTTTCAATCAAAAAGTAAGAGACAAAACTGTCTTAATCACAGGTGCTTCTAGCGGTATCGGTTTAACGGTTGCAAAGAAAATTGCTGAAGCTGGCGCACATGTCCTACTCGTTGCACGTACCGAAGAAACCTTAAAAGAAGTCCAAGCCGAAATCGAAAGCACGGGCGGGAAAGCTTCTATTTTCCCATGTGATCTCAATGACATGGATGCAATTGATGAGGTTTCGAAAAAAATCTTAGCTTCAGTTGATCATATTGATATTTTGATCAATAACGCAGGTCGTTCTATTCGTCGTGCGGTACATGAATCCATTGATCGTTTTCATGATTTTGAACGTACGATGCAACTCAATTATTTCGGTGCAGTACGCCTTGTTTTAAATATTTTGCCGCAAATGATGATGCGTAAAGATGGTCAGATCATCAATATTAGCTCTATCGGTGTGTTGGCAAATGCAACTCGCTTCTCTGCTTATGTTGCCTCAAAAGCTGCGTTAGATGCGTTTAGCCGTTGTTTGGCTGCTGAAGCACATGCGCATAAAATTGCGATTACGTCGATCTATATGCCTTTAGTGCGCACACCAATGATCGCGCCAACCAAAATTTATAAATACGTACCAACTTTGTCACCTGAACAAGCTGCGGATTTGATTGCTTATGCGATCGTTAAACGTCCAAAGAAAATCGCGACAACGCTGGGCCGCCTTGCTTCAATCACCTACTCTATCGCTCCTGATATCAACAATAAACTGATGTCTATTGGCTATAATTTATTCCCTAGCTCATCGGCATCAGTCGGTAAACAGGAAAAATTAAATTGGGTACAACGTGCCTATGCAAGATTGTTCCCTGGCGAACATTGGTAATACAAAAAATAGCCTCCTTCGGGAGGCTATTTATTTACATCAAGTTTAGATTATCCTATGGTAATCACTCGAAATATCATCGAGAACAGCCATGAAACTGATCTCTATTATAAAAATCTTATGCTTTGCTATAGCCGCAATCTATCTGTTTGGATTGATTCAAGATGCTTATCGAAATGTCCTTGAACCTCTCAATGCTCTTGGCAATATCGGGATGATCTTGGTCTTGATTGAAATGGGGACGATCCTCGATCAAGATCACGAAACGCATAAACTGACGTATAAAACGCTATTTTTTTCACAAGTTATTGAGTTATCTTTTATAGATAAAATTGCCTTAGTGTTGGGGCGCTTAGGTATGATGATGATTGTTTTAAGTTGTTTTTATGGGCTAAAAGCACGTTAAAGATTTTCTAAAATCAATAATTTTTGTTTTAGAATATCTTTCAACCAAACTATAAAATCTTGAAAATATTGTGGTCGATATTTTCGGTCTAAAAACAACATTTGAATAGGGACTTCTTGCGGTTCTATATTTTGAAAAATATCAACCAAATGATTATTTTGTAAATATAAATAAGCATCATATTCTGGAATTTGAATTATTCCCAACCCTGCTAATCCCGCTTGCAAATATGCTTCTGAATTTTCAACTACAACTAAATATGGAACTTTCACATTATTTTTTTTAAAATGCAGCGTTGCTAAATCACTTTGTATTTTTCCAACCCTATATTCAACAGCAATATGAGTTTCTAAATCACTTACATCTCGTGGTAAACCATAATGATCTATATAATTTGGAGAAGCATAGGTTTTTATTTTTACATTCCCAATATTTCGACTAATTAAATATTCATCCTGTACATTTCCAACCCGAACAACACAATCCAACTGTTCATTCATCAAATGTGAGTAATGATCTTGGCTATTCAGAGAAATTTGAATATCAGGATAATTCTTATAATATTCATTTAAACAAGGTAATAAAATCTGAGTAGCAATACGTTGTGGCATTCCAATACTAATTTTTCCACCACTCTTTTTACTCATCGTTTTAAATCGATTTAGATCTTTAAGATTTTTAATAAGATATTGCGCTTCCTCATAAAAATCCTGACCAACATGTGTAAGAGAAACGCTTCTTGTTGTTCTATAAAATAGTAATACTTCATATTCTTTTTCTAAAGTCTGAATCGCATAAGTAATTGTTGATCTAGGTAAATTTAATAGTTTAGCAACTTGGCTAAAGGACTTATTTTCTGCGACCAAACAAAATACTTTAAGACGTTCTATTTTATCCATACACACCATTATTCTAATTTTTCAAACAATCTATTCAATTATGCTTGCTATTTAATACAAATCCAACCAAGTAGAATAAATATTGTACAAAATCTCAAAATTAGGGTAACAACAATGTCAAATTATGATTTAAAAAATAAAACAGTCATCATTACTGGTGGGGCTAAAAACCTCGGAGGACTTATTTCAAGAAAGTTTGCTGAACAAGGTGCGAATCTAGTCATTCACTACAATAGTGAATCTTCAAAATCAGATGCAGAAAAAACCCTAGAAGAAGTACGAAAGCTAGGTATAAAAGCCATTATTGTCCAAGCAGATTTATCTGATATTTCTAAAATTGATCAATTATTTACTTTAGCGAAACAAGAATTTGGTGGTATAGATATTGCAATTAATACTGTTGGAAAAGTTTTAAAAAAACCATTTTTAGATACAACTGAAACAGAATTCGATGTTATGAGCGATATCAATTCAAAAATTGCATATTTCTTTATCCAATCTGCAGGGAAACATCTTAATGATCATGGAAAAATTTGCACTATAGTTACTAGCCTTTTAGCAGCTTATACAGGTTTATATTCTACTTATGAAGGTTTAAAAGCACCTGTTGAACATTACACTCGTGCCGCTTCAAAAGAATTCGGTGAACGTGGAATTTCTGTAACAGCTGTTGCTCCGGGCCCAATGGATACTCCATTCTTCTATGGACAAGAATCAAGTGATGCAGTTGCTTATCATAAATCAGCATCCGCGCTTGGTGGTCTGACAAAGATTGAAGATATTGAACCCCTAATCCGTTTTTTAGTGACCGACGGCTGGTGGATTACTGGGCAAACCATTTTTGCCAATGGTGGCTATACGACCAGATAATAAAAAGGGCGATTGTTATCGCCCTTTTTTCAAAATTTTAAAGCTTATTTAGAACCTTTAATCCCAGCTTGTAATAACAATGCGCCGAAACCACCAATTTTATTTTCTTGAGGTTTCTTGTCTTGAGGTTTGTTATGACCTTGACGTGCTGCTTTGTCTTTATTGTCATGATTTGGACGAGCGCCTTGTGGACGTTTAGCTTGTGGCTTACGTTCAGTACGTTGCTCAGCGTTATTTTCACGACGTGGTTTATGCTGTGCTTTAGGTGCTTCTGAACCTTCAGGACGCATAGACAAATTGACACGATTACGTTCTGCATCAACCTGAATCACACGTACTTGTACGATTTGACCCGGTTTAACCACTTTATGTGGATCAGATACAAATTCGTTTGCAAGCTCTGAAATATGTACCAAACCGTCTTGGTGTACACCGATGTCAACGAATGCACCAAAGTTTGTGACATTGGTAATCACGCCTTCAAGTTGCAAGCCTTCTGACAATTGTGAAACTTCAGTAATGTCATCACGGAACTTCGCTGTACGGAACTCTGGACGTGGATCACGCCCTGGTTTTTCAAGTTCGCTCAGTACATCTTGAACAGTCGGTAGACCGAAGTTGTCATCTACAAATTCTTCAGCTTTCACTTGGCGAATAATTTCAGTATTGCCAATGATGTCTTTTACAGTCGTTGCTTTTGCTTCAACGATTTTTTCAACCAAGCCGTAACTTTCTGGGTGAACTGCTGATGCATCAAGCGGTTCAGAACCTTCTTGGATACGTAAGAAACCTGCTGCTTGTTCAAAAGTACGATCACCTAAACGTGGTACTTTTTTCAATGCTTGACGGTTATCAAAACGACCATTTTCCTTACGGAACTCAACGATTTGCTGAGCGATCGATTTGTTCAAGCCTGCGATATAAGCCAAAATTGCAGGAGATGCAGTATTTACATCAACACCAACCGCATTCACACAGTCTTCAACGACCGCATCAAGGGTTTTGGCTAAGCCAGTTTGGTTTACATCATGTTGATATTGACCTACACCAATAGACTTAGGATCAATTTTCACAAGTTCAGCAAGTGGATCTTGTAAACGACGTGCAATCGAAACAGCACCACGAATCGAAACATCAAGTTCAGGTAATTCGTTTGAGGCAAGTTCTGAAGCTGAATAAACTGATGCACCTGCTTCACTTACAGTCACACGAGTCAATTTCAAATCAGTGTTTTGTGCCATCATTTCTGATACCACAGCTTCTGTTTCACGACTTGCAGTACCGTTACCGATAGCAATCAATTCCACATTGTATTCACGGCAAAGACGCGCAAGCTCTGCGATTGAGCCTTCTTTATCTTCTTTTGGTGCAAATGGGTAAATCGTGCTATGTGCAAGTACATCACCTGCATTTGACACCACTGCCAATTTCACACCAGTACGGATGCCAGGATCGACACCTAAAGTAGTACGTGAACCTGCAGGCGCAGAAAGCAATAAATGACGTAAGTTTTCAGCGAAAACTTGCATTGCTTCAGCTTCAGCAGTCAGACGTTTTTCAGTCAACAATGAATGTTCGATTGTTGGGCGTACTTTGCCTAACCAGAACAATTTTGCTGTTTGTTTTAAGAAATCTTGACGAGATTGAGGCTCAATCGTTGCAAGATCATATTCTGTTTCGATACGTGCAAGCGGTGCATCATCTTCACCATCGACTTTTAAGCCGAGTACATTTTCTTGGCGACCACGAAGCATTGCCAATAAACGATGTGAAGGAACTTTATTTAAATTTTCAGAAAAATCGAAGTAATCACGGAATTTTTTACCGACTTCTTTTTTCTCATCACTTGCCACTAAACTTTTTAAAGTCGCAGTTTTAGCAAATGTCGCTTTTAATTCTGTAGTCAAAGCAATATTTTGCGCCCAGTCATCAATAATGATATGACCAATTGCATCTAATTGACTTTCAAGATCAGGATAATCTTCGTGGTTAAATCCTGCCAAAGCTTCAGCTGGATCAACATTTTCAGACAAAATTTTATCGCTGATTGGCCCCAAACCTGCTTCTTTTGCTTTAAATGATTTGCTGGTACGTTTTGGACGATACGGCGCATAAATTTCTTCTAGCGCATTTTTTGTCGCTGCCGAATTTACACGTGCCAATAAATCATCAGACAATTTATTTTGTTCTTTCAGTGATTCAATCACTTTTTCACGACGTTCATATAAATCACGTAAATATGATAAGCGCGTGTCCAATTGGCGTAACTGCGTATCGTCTAAGCCTTCGGTTACTTCTTTACGGTAACGTGCAATAAATGGAACACTGGCACCTTCGTCAATCAGCTTGATGGCAGCTTCTACTTGGTTTGGACGTACGGCAAGCTCACTTGCCAACTGCTGAACTAAGTCAGTCATCGTGTTTAATTCCACAGGATAAGGACTAAAAGTTAGTGATTATAAAGACCAAGACTATAAAATCCACATTTGTTTTACATATTCCCAATGAAAAAATTGATAAAAGTCTAAAAATTTGAAATTTTCATTATCAATATCGAAAATATTTCAGCCCTTTTCGATGTAAAACATAGGAGTAAATGGATACTTCAATCCCTTGCTCTTTAAAATCGCCATTTCTTACAAAAAATAAAACACGCAAATACTACACCAAAGTGTTTAGAAAATGCGCTATTTAATAGAATAATTATAAAACTTTAATGTTGTATGACGATAAATAGGTTTTCGAATCAAAATGCCAATAGCAAAACAAAAAAAATAGCATTAGAGATTTGTAAACTGACGATAAAATACACTATTTCTCATGATTTTTCTCTAAATGGAGAATAAATCTACAAAACAAATGTTTAAGGGGGATTTTAACGTAAACTTAATTTGTCAGCTGATAAATTCTCAGTTATAAACAAAGAGATATTCCAATGACTGAAACATGTTGTGTTTTGGTTTAAAAACAAAGCTAAAATTGTAATTTTGAGCAATTTGATACATAGTCTTAACAAGAACTTAGGCATTATACTCAAGATCATTGAATATTTATAAATTACGACATTAATTAAGGGAGTGCATCATGAGTTTAGTTGTACCTGCTGAAAATACAGATGTAGTACAAAATGAAACTGATCGAGTCGAACGCATTTTAGTCGTCGATGATGATGTGCGTTTACGTACCCTTTTGCAGCGTTTTTTGGAAGATAAAGGCTTTGTGGTGAAAACTGCCCACGATGCAACACAAATGGATCGTTTGTTGCAGCGCGAATTATTTTCACTCATCGTGCTAGATTTCATGCTTCCTGTAGAAGATGGTTTAAGTATCTGCCGACGTTTACGCCAATCGAATATCGATACACCAATCATTATGCTTACAGCACGTGGCAGCGATTCAGATCGTATTGCTGGGCTTGAAGCAGGCGCGGACGACTATTTACCAAAACCATTTAACCCAAATGAGTTGCTTGCACGTATTCGTGCTGTACTTCGTCGCCAAGTGCGTGAAGTTCCGGGCGCACCAAGTCAACAAGTTGAAGTGGTCTCTTTTGGTCCATGGGCGCTCGACTTGTCTACGCGTACTTTGACTCGTGAAGGTCAAGTGGTCACATTGACCACAGGCGAATTTGCCGTACTCAAAGCGTTAGTACAGCATCCTCGTGAACCGCTCACCCGCGACAAACTCATGAATCTTGCTCGTGGCCGTGAATGGGGTGCAATGGAACGTTCGATTGACGTACAAGTTTCACGTTTACGTCGTTTGATTGAGGAAAATCCTGCACGCGCTCGCTACATCCAAACGGTTTGGGGTGTAGGTTATGTATTTGTTCCAGATGGTGCTGAATAATTCAGCCCATCTCTTAAAATCTGAACAAATATAGGGATAAATGTGAAATTAGAGCCCGTAGATCCACAAGAATTTACCGACTATGTCGCATATTCTGAAAAGAAACGTACACCTTGGGAGAGATTTTTAGACAAAATCAAACCTCGGTCAGCGGCAATGCGTACTGCGGTTTTGGTGATTTTCATTGTGTTCATCTGCTGGTTCACTACGCTTTGGTTTTTTTGGCGAACTTTATATTTGCCAGAACTACAGCAACATGCCCGTTATCTCGCGATTGAACTTGAGATCATTCACAATCCAAATTTAAAAGTCATGCATAATGATACTGAGCTGGATGTCGATCAATGGCTTAAAAATCGCATGGGTATCGAATATGTGACCAATCCCAAAGATTTTCCTGATGTAAAAGACAAGTTGATCGCAGACTACATTACTGGCCATATCGAAAAGAGACTGGCACAGGAAATGAATTATAAAGATGTGACGGTTTATTTTAAATTTAAGCCCACACCAATGATCTGGATTCAAACCCCTGAAATGCATGGCAATTGGGTACGTGAGCCTTTAAAAACCTATGCCAATTATAGTGTTGAGTTGGTTTTTGGCTGGTTACTCGGCGTTCCAATTTTAGCATTTGCGATTATTTTAACCTTGGTTCGACAGCTCAACCGTCCACTTCGTCGTCTGCAAAACGCAGCCAATAGCTATACCAAAACAGGCAAAGCACCGTATCTTGAAACAAACCACGGTCCCCAAGAAATCCGTGAAGTTAACCAAGCATTCAATCGCATGGTTTATACACTTGAGCAGACTGAGCGTGACCGTAGAATCATGCTGGCGGGTATTTCTCATGACTTGCGTACCCCGCTGACCCGTATTCGTCTCAGTGCTGAAATGATGCCTGATGATGATTTCCTCAAAGAAGGTGTGATCTATGATGTCGATGATATGGATGCGATTTTAAATCAATTCATTTCATTTATGCGTGATGGCTCTGATGAAGACTTGCAAGACACCAATATCAATAGTTTATTGCAAGAATTAGTTATCCAGTTTAAGCCGCTGGACATTTGTTTTGAGCCTAAAGAATTACCTTTGATCCCTGCTCGTACATTGTCATTAAAACGCTTAATCGGCAATCTAATCAATAATTCAAAACGCTATGGCTCTGAACCCATCGAACTTGATGCTTATGTCAAAGACGACCACCTGATGATTAGTGTTGCTGACAACGGGGAAGGCATCCCTGAGCATCAAATCGAAGAACTTATGCAACCTTTTGTACGCGGCGATGCAGCTCGAACCGTGCAAGGAAGTGGCTTAGGCTTAGCGATCGTAAAACGTATCGTGGACATCCATCAGGGTGAACTACTGATCCACAATCGCCCGCAAGGTGGTTTAGAAGCCATCATTTCGCTTCCTTTGAGCCAAGAAAAACCTGAAGATCCAACACCAAGCAATCCTTTAGAAAAAATTAGACAAACTTTGAGTGAGCGCTTCGATTCCCGATAAAAAATGCTCTTCAAAACTCCCCTTCTATTTGTCTGAGAAAGCATTTATACAGGTGCTGCTTTTATCATGGTTCTAATCATATAAAGTTACCTATTTTTTGGGGATAAGCTTTACATTTTGTGCAATTTTTTTTAAGTTAAATCTATGGCTTAGTATAAATTTAACTCCCAAGTTTACAGCCCTAAATATAAAGACATTTAGGTCTTTAACCGATCAAATTTACTGCTAACCATTTTACTTTTGGATAATTTTTTTGGTGTTTTGATTAATGTTTATTTTATTAATCAGCCATCGCTTTGTGTATCAACTGAATTTGGGGAAATGAGCTTATATTTTATTTTTTTAAATTGTAAATCAAAGTTTTAATATTAATAAAAGCCACTCCATCTACAAATTTAGAAGATCCACTATTTTATATAAGGTGATCTTATGAACCTTGAACATTCAATACAAAAGCTCAATCAAATTTTCGCTGTGCATGAATTAAAAGCATTTCAACAACCACTTGCAACACCTGAAGAAATTGCTGAATTAGAACATTTGTCAAATCGCCCTTTTCCTCAAGAATTTAAACGTTTTTATTTAGAATATGGCGGTGTTGGCTACCTAGATGAAGGTGTAAGAGATACGGGCATGACCATTCGGCTCTTGCCTGCTCGCTTGCTAATTTTGGCTTTACAAGACTCAAGAAAATATTTACGTCTAAACTCACTGGGTATCATCGATTGGTTACGTTACCAATATGATAATGACCTCTCTAAACTCAATGAAAAAAGCTTGGCGTTTAATCAGTTAAATCAAAAATATATCGGACTTGGATTACGCCAATATGATCATGAATCTGCACGACATTTGTATATCGATGAGCAAGGTAAATTTGGCATTATCAACTTCCATCAAGATGCTTATAACACGCTTTGGGAAGATTATTTGACGCCGATGCTCAGCCAAAGTCCAGCAAATATGTCTTTGGAAGAGGCTTTGATTGAGCTTTTGGAAAATTCTGAAGCTCCAACAGCACTCTAATTTTTAAATTTTTCTATATGGGAAAATGAGTAAAAATTGTATTTTTACAATTTTTACTCAACAAAGGATTTTATCATTTATGAAAGCTTCGCCATCATTTGGCTAAAAGCTATCCAATCGAGCAAATTTCAGCGATACGAAATGAGTATAAAAAATACAGCCACAAACTAAAAAATCGAACCCATCACAAAATTTGATAATTTTTCACGCAACTAATAATCAAATTTCATCATTTCATATTGAAATACTTTTCACAAAAAAACAGCAATTATACTTATAGACGAATGGTCGCTAAAAACAGCTATTTTGAAATAGTCTATTTAAACTATTGATTAATAAACAAACAAACGAAATTGATTATTTTACACTCACACTATAATATTCATATAAAAAATAAATATTTAAAAACCATTCACAGAATTTATACCCACATTTAATGAAAAAATTAGACCTTAGCATAACAGGCATGCACAATTTAGTTATTGGGCGGTACAATCCCGTCAAGTTTTGAATAAGAATTGAGCGTAAACCATGTCATTAGA
This sequence comes from Acinetobacter gerneri DSM 14967 = CIP 107464 = MTCC 9824, assembly GCF_000368565.1. Classification (GTDB taxonomy): domain Bacteria; phylum Pseudomonadota; class Gammaproteobacteria; order Pseudomonadales; family Moraxellaceae; genus Acinetobacter; species Acinetobacter gerneri. The sequence continues at coordinate 243,621 of NZ_KB849549.1, forward strand.
TCGTATCCGTTTAGCTTCACTTCATGACAAAGTCATGAGCGCAGATCAAGCAGCTGCATTTATCCAAGATGGTATGACTGTCGGAATGAGTGGCTTTACTCGTGCTGGGGAAGCGAAAGCTGTTCCTTTAGCTTTAGTTGAACGTGCACAAACAAATCCGTTGAAAATTACCCTCATTACTGGTGCAAGCCTTGGTAATGACTTGGACAAAAAATTGACTGAAGCGGGTGTTTTAGCTCGTCGTCTCCCATTCCAAGTGGATAATACTTTGCGTAAAGCAATCAACAAAGGCGAAGTGATGTTCATCGATCAACACTTGTCTGAAACTGTTGAGCAAATGCGTAACTTGCAACTTAAAAAACCTGATGTTGCAGTGATTGAAGCTGTTGCAATTACTGAAGATGGCGGCATCATCCCAACAACTTCTGTTGGTAACTCTGCAAGCTTTGCTATTTTTGCTGAAAAAGTAATTGTTGAAATCAACACAAACTTAAGCCCTGCATTTGAAGGCTTACACGATATCTATATCCCGTCTTATCGTCCAACACGTCAACCGATTCCTTTGACTCATGTTGATCAACGTATTGGTACAACTGCAATCAATATCGATCCAGCAAAAATCGCAGGTATCGTATTTAACAATACATTGCATGACTCTCCATCAACTGTGACTGAACCAGATGATGAAACTCAAGGTATTGCAAACCATTTAATCGCATTCTTTGAAAAAGAAGTTGAAGAAGGTCGTTTACCTTCAAATCTTGGTCCTTTACAAGCTGGTATCGGTTCTATCGCAAATGCGGTATTGACTGGTCTTAAAGAATCAAACTTTGAAGACTTAGTGATGTATTCTGAAGTACTTCAAGACTGTACTTTCGAATTGATCGATGCAGGTAAAATGACTTTCGCTTCAGGTTCTTCAATCACTCTTTCTGCTAAATACGGCGAAAAAGTGTTTGGAAATATCGAAGCGTACAAAGACAAATTGGTTCTTCGTCCTCAAGAAATTTCAAACCATCCTGAAATCGTACGTCGTTTAGGTATTATCGGCATCAACACTGCACTCGAATTTGATATTTACGGTAACGTAAACTCAACTCACGTTTGTGGTACAAAAATGATGAATGGTATCGGTGGTTCAGGTGACTTCGCGCGTAATGCTCACTTGGCAATCTTCGTGACTAAATCAATTGCAAAAGGTGGTGACATTTCATCTGTTGTTCCATTTGCATCTCACGTAGACCATGCTGAACATGACGTAGACATCTTGGTTACTGAACAAGGTCTTGCTGATCTTCGTGGTTTAGCTCCTCGTGAACGTGCTCGTGCAATTATCGACAACTGTGCTCACCCAATGTATCGTGATGCATTGAATGATTACTTTGATCGTGCATGTGCAAAAGGTGGTCAAACTCCACACATCTTGCGTGAAGCGCTTTCTTGGCACAGCAACTTTGAAGAAACTGGTCATATGCTTGCAACTGCTGATCAAGCACAAAAAACTGCTTAATCGAACATTTTCATTCGTAGATCATTAAAAAATTGTTTGCGATATGAAATATAAAAAACGCCCTATCTTGGGCGTTTTTTTATGTCTCATTTTTCTGTCTTATTTTTAGGTCTTAAAGTTTAAGTCGATATGGCAAAGTTCAGCAAAATCATCCTGCCAGTGAAACTTCAGTATCCTCGGTGAGTATTTGCGTTTGCTGAATCTGTTTTGCCCGATCGGCTCGAATCATATCCACTGCTTTTTCAGCAATCATGATCACTGGTGCGTTGGTGTTGCCATTGACTACTTTAGGCATGATTGAGGCATCAACCACCCTCAAATTTTCAATGCCATAAACTTTTAACTCTGGACTCACCACAGCCATCTCATCTATACCCATTTTACAGCTCCCTACAGGGTGATACACCGTATCGGATCGATTCCGTAATATCTCACGAATATCATCATCATTTTTGATCTCCGCTGTAAACAGATCCTTTTTGATAATTTCTTTAAAAGAACTAGATTGCATCAATTTTTCAGTAATCTTATAACCATCGACCATATCTGCCAGATCTTGCTCATCATGGTAAAAATTTGGGTCGATCAACAAAGGATCGTCGATACTCGGACCACTAATTTTAATCGTGCCACGACTACGTGGATTGAGTAGACAAACATGGCAGGAAATCCCATGTCCTACATGCATGGTCCTTGCATGATTATCGACCAAAGCCACCACAAAATGTAATTGTAAATTGGGGATTTCAAGTTCTGTTTTGGTTTTTAAAAATCCACCGCATTCGGCAAAATTTGTCGTCAACAAGCCACGTCGCTCTTCTCGATAACGTTTGATTTGTTTAAGCAGATCCAACGATCCAGCAAATGAAACACCAAATGTTCCCGCAATCTCTTTTACTTTATAGCCAAAGATAAAGTCAGGATGATCATGGAAATTTTTACCTACGCCCGGTAAATGCTTTTTCACTTCAATCTGATGCTCAGCCAGTTCAGCAGTATCGCCAACACCTGAAAGCATCAAAATTTGTGGAGATTGCATTGCACCTGCGGATAACAACACTTCGTGACGTGCTTTGATTTGTTTAAACCCATCTGCTTGTTTGATCTGCACACCTACAGCAACATGATTTTCAATCAAGATCTTTTCAACTAAGGCATGTGTCATCACGGTTAAATTGGGACGCTGTAAGTGCTCAAATAAATACGCTCGTGCCGCACTACACCGTTCACCATTGATATGTGTCACCTGATAGACGCCTAGCCCCTCTTGTTCGGCTCCATTGAAGTCATCAAGGATCTTATGCCCCTGTTCTCTTGCTGCGCTTAAATAGCGCTCCTGTAGCGGATTATCGCTATGTAGGTCGATGACTGATAATGGTCCATTATTCCCGTGATATTGATTTTTAATCCGTTGGTTATTTTCTGATTTTATAAAATAAGGTAAAACTTCCTGATAAGACCAACCCGTATTCCCCATTTCAGACCAATCATCATAGTCTTTGGCATTGCCACGGATATACACCATCGCATTGATTGCTGAGGATCCGCCTAGACATTTACCGCGCGGTTGATAACCCTTCCGACCATTTAAACCCTTTTGCGGAACGGTTTCAAAAGCCCAATTATTGATTTTTGTGGGAATGCTAACCACGGCAGCACAAGGCACATTGACTGTCCAACTGTTGCCATCACCACCTGCCTCAAGCAAACAAACACTCACATCTGGATCTTCGGACAATCGTCCCGCAAGCACACATCCAGCTGAGCCACCACCAATGATGATGTAATCAAATTCATTATTTTCCATTTATACTTTCCTTGTTTGTTGGATCAACAACTTCACATAAAAACCGTGTGGATGTTCACTATGTGGCAGATCCTATTTTTATTTCGCCATGACATATTATGATTTGCAGTCGATTGTGCTATCAGGTCAACTTCAATGTATTTTATGTGGCTGTTGGTATCTTTTTGCTTTATTTTCCGTGCTTATCCAAGCTTTATTACATTAACATTGAATTTGTTCAAAAAACCATCTTATCAAATCAAAATTTTTAGATTAATCTAAGCTCAACAGAACCTAAAAATAGCTAAAATAATATGTTTATTATTCGTCAGTTTTTAGATACAGATTTGGAAGATGTGATCAATTTATGGGAATTATGTGATTTATCCAGACCATGGAATAATCCTGAAGTTGATATTTTCCGTAAAGCCGCCTTAAAAGATCAATTATTCCTTGTTGCCGTCAAAGATGATGCGCTGATTGCCAGTCTCATGGGAGGCTATGATGGGCATCGTGGTTGGGCAAATTATCTCGCAGTCCATCCACATCATCAGCGAAATGGTGTTGCCACAGCATTGTTAAAACAATTGGAAAAGCGCTTGATCGCTATCGGTTGTCCAAAGCTTCAACTTTTGATTTCCAAAGAGCATATCGATGTGCAAAATTTTTATGAACAACTGGGCTATGAAGAAATCGAAGTGGTTTGTTTAGCCAAAGATTTACAACAAAATTCGTAAGTTCTTGTGTGTTTAGAAATAAATGAGGCAGTATTTTCGATTTAAATTACTGCCTCATTCACATGCTATATCTAACAATCTAACAATTAAAACTTATAACCATAAGACAAGCCCAATACATCCTGACTCATTTTCAGATCCGCTTCACCACCACCAAAAGCATTAGGAATAGATTGGCTACCTTTGACTTCTTTTTCTAAAGCATGGGTATAAGCCACTGTTAATTCTTGATGAGGGTCAATATTCCAAGTTGCGCCAACACTAATATGATCCTGAACCACACCAGGCGCAAGGATATTTAAAAATGTCTGATCTTTAGCAATAGGTTGATCATTATGACTATAACCTGCTCGCAAAGTAAGCTTAGAATTTGCCTGATAGCTTGCTCCGACTTTGTAAACATTGATGTCTTTCCAACCAAAACCGGGACCATTTTTTGAGCCAAAAGGATTCCCTTGCATGATTTGATTTACATCAAATGTATGCCCAATAGAGTCCACATCCGAATAATTGATTCTGAGCACATCGGCGGCTAAAGCAAGCTTAGGCGTAACTTTAAATGATGCGCCCACACCATAGCTTTCAGGTACATCAAAACCGCCTTGTTCTGCAAATAAACCTTGATAACGATCAAATTTGTCTGCTTTTATTTTAGAAGAATAATTTGCACCCAGAGTCAAACGGTCATGATAAAACTGTCCAGCCCAACCGATCCGTGCCCCAATCCCAGTAGAAGAGTCGTGTCCACGATTACTCAAACTTGAACCATCTTGGGAAAAACCTGCAAAGCCATTAATCCCTTTTGCCTCAAAACGTTGATATAAAATATTGGATGCAATACCAATCGACTGATGATCTGTATATTTCCATGAAATCGCAGGTGAAATAAAAATCTGTGATAAATCTACGCCCGCAGTGCCTTGATTACCAAATGCCGAAAATGGATTTCTTTTATAACCCGTATTCATGCCACCATTGCCATAAATCGCAAGCCCTAACGCAACCTTATCATTAACTAAATGGTTATACGCGACTTCAGGAATAACGAAATATTCACGCCCATTTCCATCAAAATTACCATTCGCACCTGCGGCATTAGCCGTGATTTTCGCCGAACGATCGGGCTTAAAAATTGAAGCACCAACATCCAAGCGCTCTCCAACCCAACTCAAGCCTGCTGGGTTATTGGCAATGGTTAAAGCATCATTAAAACTCGCAATCGAAGTCCCTGCATTACCCTGAGCCTTTACGCCATAACCATGCATAAAATAGCCTGTTGTTGCAAAAACAGAGGTTGTACTGAGTAAAATCAATGTTGCGAGAGGCAATGTTTTATAATTTAGAATCATTTTTTTAATCTACATATAAATAATCTATGTAAAAGAATAATGATTAAGTTTGTTCTTGTAATCTAATTAAAATCTTATAGCTTATCTTTTTTTTCGCAAAAAGCCCTTTTTAGATTTTGCTTTTAATTTTCCAACTCTAAATAAAATCGGAAATTCCACACAAATAAGCGCTGGTTCATTGTCTAAATATTGTTGAATTTTCACTAAAGCATTATCTTGATTTTTCTCACGATAATGCTTTAAAGCAGACCATGTATTTAGATAATTAATCAATTGATCTTTGGACCATTGATATTGCATTCTCATTTTAGGAACAGAAATTTCATCAAATGGAAATGGGATGGTTTGATACATCTCATCCACATAATGACGCTCGGGATCCCAATATCCTTTTAAAGTTTGAAAATATAATTCGTGAATCAATTCTGATAGCTCGGCTTGTTCCACGTGGATCAATCCATAACCAATAATCGCCAGATAGCCTTCTGGCTTCAGCGTTCGATAGACTTCTTTATAAAAACGATCAAAATCAAACCAATGCACAGCTTGCGCAACACTGATCAAATCAAAACTCTGATCAGCAAAAGTGGTTGATTCTGCTGCTTGTACTTGATAACTAACATTTTCAAAATAAGGCGCTTGTTTGAGTTGCTGCTCGCTCAAATCTGTCGCAACCACTTGATCAAAATAAGGGGCTAAAAGTTGGGTGAATTGACCCGATCCCGCAGCACAATCCCAAGCAAAATGAGGCTCAGGCACAAGATTCAATAACTCTTGCACCACTTCTATTGGGTAGCTGGGTCTTGCGAGTGAATACAGCTCACTATTGCTTGAAAATAAGTCTTTCATATTTATATTATGAGATATAGTTATCATTTCCTTAATCAATATATACCTGACTAAGCCTTAAAAATACATTTTTGTTAGACAAAAAACATAAAAAATATTGCAACTATTTTAGATTATTATTTATACAAAATTGAAGTATAGATACTAAAAAAGCCCTAATACACATTAGAGCTTTTAAAAATGGTGGCGAGACCCAGGATCGAACTGGGGACACACGGATTTTCAATCCGTTGCTCTACCGACTGAGCTATCTCGCCAATGCGGTGTATTAAGCCGTATCTCGACTCAATAGTCAATAAAAAAGATTTCTTTTTTATTTGATCGGGTATTTTTTACCCAAAAAAAATCCATGATGGGATCATGGACTAAATCTTTAATATGGTGGCGAGACCCAGGATCGAACTGGGGACACACGGATTTTCAATCCGTTGCTCTACCGACTGAGCTATCTCGCCAATGGAGCGTATTAAACAATTTAAACTTTTATCCGTCAAGGAAACTTTTGCTGAATTGAATCAATAGTCTATTTTTACAGCAAAAAATGCTATTTTTCATATAAAAATAGAGATTTTGCGGTATTTTTAAACAAATTTAAGCCATAAAAAAAGCAGCCATTGCTGCTTTTTACCCACTTCTTTCAATGGAAAATTTATATCTTTCCGATATGTGCCAGACAGCGATGGATCGCTCCACAACCCGGCTCAAATGTTTTTACGCCCTTTTCTTCTTCCATACGGCAAACTTCACTCACCAATCGTTCTGCAACACCACGTCCTCGATTGGCTGGATGCACCACGATATTTTCCAGAACTCGGCTTTCTCCCTGTCCAGTAGACCAAAGTGCACCAATAATTTTTGTATTAAATTCTGCGGTATAAAGTAAGGTATACTGAGTTAAGTTTTGCTCAAGTTGTTCGATTGCATCTGCCCCATCGCTAAATTCTGGGCTGGTATTGTAAAGGTGCTCAAGTTGTTGGCGAACTTCTTGATTTTCGATAGAAGTTTTGGCATGTACGGTAATAGGCATTGATTAACCCTCCTGAGCAATCTAATATGCTGTTTCTTTTTCGTTACAGCGAAATTTACATCATTTTTAACGTTTTTTGAGGAACGTGTCCATGACAGAGCGTATCAGTGAAGTGGTAAGAAACACCAACGAAACAAAAATTAGAGTTCGTGTGAATCTTGATGGTACTGGTCAAGGCACTCTCAATACGGGTGTACCCTTTTTAGATCATATGATCGATCAAATCAAGCGACATGGCTTATTTGATATTGATATTCATTGTGATGGCGACCTCGAAATTGATGACCATCATACTGTCGAAGACTGTGGTATCACACTTGGTCAAGCTTTTGCTCAAGCTTTGGGTAATAAAAAAGGTTTACGTCGCTACGGTCATTTTTATGCACCGTTAGATGAATCTTTAAGCCGTGTTGTGGTTGATTTATCTGGTCGTCCGGGGCTTTGGATGGATATTCCATTTACTCGCGCACGTATCGGTACATTTGATGTTGATTTATTTTCAGAGTTTTTCCAAGGTTTTGTCAATCATGCATTAATGACACTGCACATTGACAATTTAAAAGGCAAAAATAGCCACCACCAAATTGAAAGTGTATTTAAAGCTTTTGCACGCGCACTTCGTATGGCTTGTGAAGTTGATCCACGTGCAGAAAATACAGTTGCTTCAACCAAGGGAACCCTCTAATGACACGTATTGCCTTACTTGACTATGGCATGGGAAATCTTCATTCAGCTGCAAAAGCACTCGAACATGTCGGCGCAACAGTTGATGTAACCAACGATCCTAAATTGATCGCTAAAGCTGATAAAATCGTATTCCCGGGTGTCGGGGCAATGCGTGACTGTATGATCGGTATGCATGAAGCAGGTATTGATGAAGTTGTAAAAAATGCAGCATTTAACAAACCTGTTCTCGCAATTTGTGTCGGTATGCAGGCTTTATTGCAAAGCTCAGAAGAAAATGGCGGTGTAGATGCACTGGGTATTTTCAAAGGCTCAGTAAAACATTTTCCTGAGATTGACGGTTTAAAAGTACCGCATATGGGTTGGAATCAAGTTCATCAAGCTGATCCAAATCATCCGATGTGGAAAGATATTGAGCAAGATGCACGTTTTTATTTTGTGCATAGCTACTATGTTGAACCACAAGATGCAGCACTTGTGGCAGCGACCTGTGATTATGGTCTAAATTTTTGTACTGCAATCCATCAAGAAAATCTATTTGCAACTCAATTCCATCCAGAAAAGAGTCATACAGCAGGTTTACAGTTGCTGAAAAATTTTGTGGAATGGGATATCTAAATTTTAGACCCTTCTTAAAAAAACCAAGCTGATCTAAATTGGCTTGGTTTTTTATTTGAATAATAAAATATATATTTTTTACCTAAGCCTTGCCTTGTTATTTATTTAATTCATTAGTCAAAAAATACACTTGAAGATCATTCTATTTCAGATTTAAAATAATAATTTAAGTATATGTTTTATATATTTTTATTTTTAAAATCATTTTCACATGAATAATTAATTATTTTTTTGTTTTGGGGCAAAAGCAATGACGAAACTATTTCAATATAGTGCAACCCTTATAGACAGACCTTCAAGTCCAAATGGACGATTCTGTCGGCTTTCGTTCGCTGCATGGTCCTTGTTAAATGGCATCATTTGCTCAGCTTCAATCCTTCTTGTTTTGCTTATTTTTGGACAATTTCACGACACGAATTTCGCTAGTTTTTTTAATTTTTTAAGTTACATTTCAATCTTTATCATCCAAATTTACTTCGTCTATTTTTCTTTTATTTTTACGATTCGCCGACTACATGATCGTAATCAATCTGGATGGTATTCATTATTTTTGCTTATTCCTTTGCTCAATTTTACTTTTTTTATCTATCTGCTGTTTAGCAAAGGTGATGAAGGAATGAATAAATATGGCTTTACACGAAATATTTTTGGTTGGGAAAAGCTTTTGGGTCAAGCCAATATGCTGATTTCACCCTTAGTGATTGTGGTGATTTTATTTTATATGCTCATGCATCCTACCCCTGAGCAAGGTTTTAAACGTCTGATTTTTCCAAGTCTTTATATGCATAGTGCTGAGCATAAAAAAGCTCAAATCAGTGAACTGAATGACAATATCGTTTAAAATTATTCGAATTCATTTTTAATGCCATTTCATGGAAAACTATACAGAAAATAATGTTCCAAGCAGAGAACAGATTGCGCTTTATCCCAAATTTATTAGTTTAGATCCAGAACAGATCCTTGTGATTAAAACCTTAGAACAATGCCAAGCGATTCAGACTGAACTGGAAAATATTGCAATTTTGGGATTTGATACAGAGTCTAAACCGACCTTTCGTAAAGGTGAGATCAATACAGGACCTCATCTGATTCAGCTGGCTAGTGAACACAAAGCTTATTTATTTCAAGTAAATAGTGAAACCCTGACATTTTTAAGCAAGCTCCTCTCCAATCCACAGCAATTAAAAGTTGGTTTTGGTTTAAAAAATGACTTACACCTGTTTCGTAAGAAAAATATTGAATTGCAAGGTATTTTTGATCTAGCCAAATCATTTAAAAGCTTTGGAATCACTAATACAGTTGGGATTAAAAATGCCATCGCTGTTTTATTTCAGCAAAATTTCCAAAAAAATAAACGGATTAGTACTTCAAATTGGTCAAAATCACATTTAAGTCCTGAACAAATCAGTTATGCGGCTGCAGATGCCTATGCTGCGCTCTTGGTTTTTCTTGAATTACAACGTCTAGGATGTATCAAATAGCCATTCAACTCAGATAACTTGCATCTAAATTAGGCACAATGCTTAGAAAATTTACAATACTTTGCTAATATGCTGCTATTCAATTTATTCTGAGATTTGGCAAGGAGCAAAATCATGCTCATCATCCCTGCAATTGACTTAAAAGATGGGAAATGTGTTCGTTTAAAACAAGGTCGTATGGAAGACGATACCGTATTTTCAGATGATCCAGTTGCCACTGCACAGCATTGGGTCAATGAAGGTGCACGTCGTTTGCATTTGGTTGATTTAAATGGTGCTTTTGCAGGTACCCCAATTCATAAACCTGTAGTTGAAGCAATCGCCAAAGCGCAACCAGAATTACCAATTCAAATCGGTGGCGGTATTCGTTCACTTGAAACGATTGAGCATTATCTTCAAGCTGGCGTGTCTTTTGTGATTATTGGCACAAAAGCGGTAAAAGAGCCTGAATTTGTTGAGCAAGCATGTAAGCAATTTGCAGGTCATATCATCGTGGGTATCGATGCAATGAACGGTATGGTTGCAACTGATGGCTGGGCAAATGTCACAGATGTAAAAGCAACTGAGCTGGCTAAACGTTTTGCTGATGCAGGTGTATCAAGCATCGTTTATACAGATATCGCACGTGATGGCATGATGCAAGGTGTTAATATTGAACAAACTGTTCATCTTGCTGACTACTCAGGTCTTCCAGTGATCGCTTCTGGTGGTGTAACCAATCTTGATGACGTTCGTAACCTAAAAGGTAAACACGGCATTTTAGGTGCGATTACAGGTCGTGCAATCTATGAAGGGACTTTAAACCTTCGTGAAGCACAACTTTTATTAGATGAACAAAGTCTCTAATTTTTATCCTGCTTTAAAAAAGCCAGCTTTATGCTGGCTTTTTTAGATCTTTTAATGCTTTATCATATTGCTTAAAAATAGGTTTATACATTTTTCGAGTGTATTTAGACCAGATTTGCCAACTTTTCTGCATTTCCTCACGTATTTTTCGAGCCAATTCAGGTTGATTGGTTTGGATCGCCCAAAAACCGTATTCACTTAAAATATTGATATTTTTACTTCTAGTCGCGATATGAAACTCTTGTCGTGCTTGATCTTCCTGATTGAGCTGATGAAAACTCAATGCGCGTAAAAGCGCCATGTCTTCCTTTTTAAATTCTGGATCAATGTTTTTAATCTTGGTCGTGACTTCAAGCACTTTCTCAGATTGTTGATCTTGCAAATATGCGACAGCCAGCTTTTCTAAAAATGCAGGATCATTTTCACAAAGACTATTCATTTTTTGCTGCAAAATCGAAATCGCCTCAGATGCTTTTCCTGTAGAAGTCAAAGCATCTGCATAATGCACCGCATTTTCGATGCTTGGAACAGTTTCATATTGGCTTTTAAGCTGATTCAAGGCACGATTGGGTTGCAAAACATGCAACATTTTACGTCCAACAGCATTCGCCTGATAAGGCATCCGTGAAGAAGGTAAATATTCTGCAAAGAAATAAACCACGCTGCCTAAAAAGGGGAAAACAAAGAGAATCCATAACCAAAAATAAGGTTTTCCATTACGTATGGCATGTATTGCAAAAAACACAGCAATAATAACGTGGATACCTATGCCAAAAAATGAAAAATAATGAAAATACCAGCCTAATAAATCCATGCAAAAACCTTTTCTTTATCACTGCTTAGCGCAATTATTTTTTTTGAATTTGCTATTTTTTGATTTTAAAATCTAAAAATGAGTTCAATAATTATACTTTATTTTTTTAAAAAATATAAGAATTGCCAAGCAACTCACACATTTTGCTGAGTTGCTTTACTCTAAAACAATGAAACTTATAAAGTTCTCTCAAAATGTTCCATTTTAATTCGTTCAGCTAAAAATGGTTTGATCGCAGTAAACCATTGCTTAAATTCGGCTGTTTGCATAAAAGCTTCGTGGATCTCTTTACTGGTCCATTGGATCACAAGTGCATAATTTTGTGGGTGATCTATACCACGCAATAATCTAAATTTTTGACAACCCTCAGTATTTCTAAAAACTTCAGAGACTTCATAGAATTTTTTTTCGAATGCCTGTTCTTGACCAGCATGAACTGTAATTTGTGCTTGTTCTATCACCATTTTTTATCTCCTTAAACATTTTTAGATGAAACTGAACTCAAGTATAAACTTTCTAGATCAAGTATTTTATTTAAAAACTGTGTTGATTCATTTCGCATATTTGCATGAGATTGTTTAAAATATATGTACAGTCCTTGTTTTAAATTTTATGCTCAGCCATACAACTCCCCAATCATTATCCAGTAAAGCACCACAAATTGCTTTGATCCTCATTACGGTCATTTGGGGTGGTACTTTTCTCACTGTACAGTACGCCTTAAATTTCACAACTCCGATGTTCTTTGTGGGTTGTCGCTTTGCTGCGGCTACACTGGCTGTGCTGTTATTTTCCTACAAAGCCATGAAAGGGTTAAATCTCAAAGAAATTGCTGCAGGCTTTTTGATTGGTATCCTCATTGCTGCAGGCTATGGCACACAAACTGTTGCTTTACAAATGATTTCAAGTAGTGAATCGGCATTTTTAACAGCACTTTATGTACCTTTAGTACCGATTTTATTGTGGATCATTTTCCAGAAAATGCCCAATATCATGACATGGATCGGGGTATTGCTAGCTTTTGCAGGATTGGTTTTATTGACAGGCAATGGTTTGGGAAGTTTGTCCTTCAATTATGGTCAAATTCTCACATTATTAGGTGCGATTGCGATTGCTCTTGAGATCATTTTTATTGGATATTTCGCAGGAAAAGTTGATGTAAAACGAGTCACTGTGGTTCAACTTGCTGTAGCCTCTATACTCTCCTTTGCCATCATGCCTTTGGTTGGCGAACATACTGTCCCTGCTTTTTCTTGGACATTATTGTTTATCGCAATTGGTTTGGGCTTGGCAAGCGCACTGATTCAATCGGTAATGAATTGGGCTCAGCGCTATGTTCCACCGTCACAGGCTGCGATTATTTACGCTGGAGAACCTGTTTGGGCGGGCATATTTGGTCGACTTGCAGGTGAAAGATTGCCAGCGCTAGCAATTGTAGGTGGCATTCTTGTTGTTTTAAGTGTCATTATCAGTGAATTAAAACCTAAATTTCTTGAGAGAAATAAAGCTGATCAGAATGAAGTGAAATAACATCATTTAGCCAGAGGTGGTTCTTTGATTTTCATAAACATACACGGCTCATAGTACTCAACCGTTGGAAATGGGTCATAAAAATGATGCAACAACGCTTTCCATTCTTGGTAGGCTTCGGACTGTCTAAAACCCTGTGTATGATCCTCTAGACGATCCCAAAAAATAAGTAAAATATAGCGATGTTCATCTGTAAGATGCTTAATAAGTTGCACCGCATTTAAACCCTGCATCGGTGCAATAACTTGTTTGGCTTGAGAAAATGCCTGTTGAAAAGACTGACTTTGCTCAGGTTTAATCGTTAAATATACATGTTCAATAATCATTGCAGTCACACCTAAAAATTAAACCTAAAGCATGTTAAATCAGCATCTTAAACCGCCTGATTGTCATTTAAAGCAATCAAGCCTCGAATCGCACGATAAACAATCCAGACCCAAGACAAGCCAACGACAGCAATACAAAAAACTGTCGCACCAAATGCAACACTGGTAAATCTAACTCCATCATCAAGGGTAAAGAACAAAAATATGAATGGAATAAATGCAATCACATTCCAAATCAAGTACCACCAAAAGGTATTGATTTGCCATTTAAAATGGCTTTCATAAATCGTTCCACGAACATCATTCATTTTTACATAGTTGATAATTAAAGCAATAATTGCCAAAATTCCCGCAGAAAAAATCGCTACGATATATAGGATATAGAGTGCAAAAGTCAGTGTTTTATTAGAAGAATCTTGTTGATAATTCATGTGCTATTCCTATTTTCGTCATTTCTCCTTAAAATTTTAAGACATTCAAAGGAGAAATAAGCCATAAAATCAATAAAATATTAAAGACTATTGTACAAAAATAGATTTTACGAAAGGGTTGCTTTTGTGTTTTATGTCGTAAGCGTTGCTGTGCAAGCCAAGCCGCTGGCCATCCGCCTAAAAATGCCAATACATGCAAAGTTTGCTCTGGAACACGGCGTTTTCCGAGTGTTGCACTCTCTTTATCCTGCGCATAAAACCAGTAGGTCATGACATTCATCATAACGATAAACAGCAGTGTCATACCATTGAGCCAGCCCATAGCCGTCAATACACCCAAAGAAATGATGTAAATGACAATCAATATCTGCATTGGTTTCAATGCATGATCACTTGATTTGTGACGTGAATTTTCAGATTTTTTTGCGTCAATCGTAATCGCTGTTTCAGAGGCTTTTAAATAACGAACTTGGCTGGCACGATGTCGCCCCTGCCCGTCGATGCTAACTTGATATTCAAGCGCACATCCTTCGATAGGACGAGGTCCTGGACGGGCAAAATCTTTGATATGTAAAAATACCCGATCTTTTTTTCGATCATTTGGTTGAATAAATCCATAACCCTTTTCATCAAACCATTCAACTAAACGACCTTGATCGCGCATTATATTCTCCTAATTTGTCACGTATTTTAAGCGCTCTTCGAGCATATTACGCATTTCTATAGGATTTTTCTGCAAAATATCATCGCCTGTACGACCCTGCTCACGGTTTTTAATCGCGATCCCTAAACGCATTAACCAAAAACGACACGCAGCAATCGCAAGATAAATATCAACGCATGCCAATTCATCCGAGGTCAATTGACGAATACTTTGGTAAGCATCAAGATAAGCTTTGGCTTTGTCCATATTCAAACTGACATCTGGATAATCCGTACAAAAATCATTGGTCGTAATAGCGATATCAAATAAAAATTCGTCTTTATTCAGTTCGTAAAAATCCAAAATCCCCTGCAATTGATCGCCATTAAACAAGGTATTGTCTCTAAAAAGATCAGAGTGGATAAAACCCGTTGGTCGATCAGGATATTGATTTTTCTTATTTTGAAATAAAGTTAAAACCTGTTCTAAAAGCTCAGCATCATCCTGATCCATTTTCAGTTTTAGATCATGCGCCACTTGTTTCCAATAGCTATGATTGCGGTTGTAATGGCGCTGCAAAGGAAAATCCTGCAATGCCACATGCAACTGTGCTTGCGCTTTCGCAATAGCTTGAACTTGCTCGATACTGGTACTTTCAGGATGCGAACCTAAAACTCGTGGTGCGATTTGTGCTGGTTTGTTGGCAATAAAATGAATCGCCTGCCCAGAATGTTTTAAAGGTACAGCCACAGGCACACCATGTGCGGACAAATGATCCAACACTGGCACCAATTCGCCAGCTTGTTCTTGATTCATTTCTTCAAACACGGTCAAAACATATTGTTGATCTTCACAGACCATAAAATAATTGGTGTTTTGAATCCCCCCTTGAATGGGCACAAGCTCCAAAACCTTTAAACCATAAGGCTTAGCAAATGCTTGAACTTCATCTAAACTCAAAGAGGTATAAACCGACATAGAAAACCTGCGAAAAAAACTGCATAAGTTTGATAGAATACCCCCGAAAACTATCGAGGTGTAGCACCTTGGTTAAGAACTTTCTTAATCGGCTGTTATTTTTGGAAAAAAATTATGCTTGCGAAACGAATTATTCCTTGTTTAGACGTTGATAATGGTCGAGTGGTAAAAGGTGTCAAATTTCTTGATATCCGTGACGCAGGTGATCCCGTAGAAGTTGCCCGTCGTTATAACGAACAAGGTGCTGACGAAATTACCTTTTTAGATATCACTGCGACTTCGAGTGGTCGTGATACGACTTATCGAACTGTTGAACGTATGGCAGAAAGCGTTTTCGTACCGCTCACTGTTGGCGGTGGCGTGCGTAAAGTCGAAGATATTCGTTTATTGCTCAATGCAGGCGCTGACAAAGTCAGTATCAACTCAGCAGCCGTTTTCCAACCAGAATTTGTTCAAGAAGCCTCTAGCCGTTTTGGTGCACAATGTATCGTTGTTGCGATTGATGCCAAAAAAACAGGCGATAATAAATGGGAAATTTTCACTCACGGTGGTCGTAAACCCACAGGGATTGATGCCATTGAATGGGCTGTAAAAATGGCAGACTACGGTGCAGGTGAACTCTTGGTGACCAGTATGGATGCCGATGGGACTAAAGCAGGTTATGATCTTGAGCTCATGCGCAATATCAATGATCGTGTGACGATTCCTACGATTGCTTCAGGTGGTGTAGGTAATTTACAACATTTGGCAGATGGTATTTTAAAAGGCGGTGCTGATGCTGTATTAGCGGCAAGTATTTTCCATTTTGGTCAATACAGTATTCCTGAAGCGAAGCAGTACTTAGCTGATCAAGGTATTGAAATGCGTCTTTAATACGACGCATCATCTAAGGATTGTTATTTTAGCAATATTGGATAATTCATTTGAAATATACGAAATATTTAATGAGTTTAGATATTTCGTATGAAACTATTAGTTAGATAGGATCAAAATATTTTATTTAAATATTGATCATTAGTAATGGAATAAATACTTTGATCTGAATCATAACGTTTGACATTCTTTTCGAAACTCATTCCGATTCGTTTTAATAGTTTTATAGATGCTTTATTACTAGTTTGAGTTTCAGCAATTATTTTTTTGAGATTTAATTTATTGAACGAATAGGATAAAACAAAACTAAGAGCCTGTGTGGCATATCCTTTACCCATACTTTCAGGAAGTAGTTCATATGATACTTCTATATCAAGACCATCGTGGTGAAAATCTAGAGAAATAGTTCCTAAAAAACGGTGATCCGTAGTTGATCTAATTGACCAGATTGGTAAAATTCGTGGAGTTTGAATACATGAAAATGCGCGGGTTATAGCTTTAGAGTTTTCTAGTGCACCCCCTAAATATTTCCTAGTAATTGGATCTGTATATAATCTGACTAAGCTAGGAACATCATTGGATGTCAAATGTGCTAAATAACATATTTGCATAAAATTCTATAGTTTAGTTTCACTAAAATTAACTTAATCTAACATAAACAAAATACTCGACTCTACATTCATATAGTCAAACCTCGTATGTTTAGACGAGGTTTTTGGTATCCTTTACTATATTAACTTTCAAGGTTTCAACCCATCAAGCCGCTTCCTCAGGGTTCATATTGGTTTCTTTTTCAACCAATTTCGGCGTATGTTCAACCCATTTCGCTGGAAAATGCTTTTCTACTGTACGCGATAACCATGCAGCAACAGGTTTTGGCAAGGTCACACCCAAAGGATTTTGCTCTTGCAAATCATTGGATGAAATCACACGCGTCCCTAAAATATAGTCAAACCACGGCTTGGTTACACACCAGTTCGCATCTTGATTGCTATTCATATGATGATCATAGTGCCAAGGAATTTTCTTCTTTGCCCAATCAGGTTCAAGATGTGCACGGCGATGGATATAATAATAATTACAAGCACTATAAAGTGAAGCTGCCACCATTCCCTTAGAAATTGGATAGAAAATTAAACTGGCCGCTCCAGCTACCACAGCCAAAGAAATCACTTCATTTCGGGTGCGCCAATTTGAAAATCCCTCAACATAACCATGATCATGAAATGCTGTTTTACGCACTTCACGATGATGTTCCCAATGCGATTTCATACTATCAGGCACAGGACTATAACGTGGTTTACCAGTGCGATGTGTACCATGCAATATATATTTATGTGCGACCCATTCAAATCCATTGGCAAAGACGAGCCCGACAAGAAAACCTTTTAGCATCATTTTTCTCCTTTCTTATTTTCAAATATAGGCTTTCATTTTTTTTTAGGATTGACCATAATGATTTATATCATTGACAATTCACGACAACAAAAATATTCAGGATGATCTCACTTAAAGACTATACAGGATCGGTCTACGGCGGCTTAGGACATTTATTATTTGCCTTTTGTCAGGCGAAAGGGCTGGTTATTTCAAAAAAATTACAACAAGTACAAAACCTTGAGCGTTTTGATTATTCAACTTGGCGTGAAATTTTGACGGATATTGATCAACAATATCAACGCCCTGCGCTTGGTCTTGAAATTGCAGAATATGTTGAGCCAAAACATTTAGGCATCATCGCTTATATCGCCATGTCTTGTGATTCGATTGGTGAAGCACTCAATCGTTATTATGATTTTCATCGTTTAATCTACGATGGTTCTCCATTAAAAGTTGAAAATAATCAGCAATATCTATCGATTCGTTGGGAAGATCTACCTGTAGAATTGACCACTCAAGTGACCAATGAAATTGCCATCGCCTTGATGGTTCAGTTTTTAAAACGTTTCTTGGGCTTTTTAGATATTCAGCTCCACGAAGTTCACTTTTCACATGCAGCACCCAAAGATGTCATGATCTATGAACGTTACTTCAAGTGTAAAGTCCGTTTTTCACAAGCGCGTACTGAACTTTTCTTTCCAAGTTCAGAGTTAAATAAACCGATTCAACAAGGCGATCAAACACTACAGCTTTTACTCAAACAGCAAGCTCAAGCCTTGTTAGAAAAGCTACCCAATACCACTCAATTGGATGAGCGCCTTCAGCAAGCGATCTTAAAAGGTCTGCAAACCAATCATTATCAAATTGAGGCGATTGCTGATGTACTGAATATGTCTGTTCGACGTCTACAAAAGCATTTACAAAGCCAAAATAGTACCTATCAACAACGTACCCAAGAAGTTCGATTGTTGCTGGCAAAACAATACCTAGACGATCCACATCTCAGCTTAAAAGAAATTGCGCTATTACTTTGTTACTCTGAACAAAGCGCATTCCAACGTGCCTTTAAACTTTGGACAGGCATGACACCTCAACAATGGCGTCAAGACCACAGTCACTACATCAAAAATTAAACTATAGTGAAATATATTATATTTTAAGTAATTGTTTTTAATAAATTTGTCATACATTTTTTATTTTTTTTGATTAAAATCTATATGTGCTTTTAAAAGTAGGCACGCATTTTTAATTTCTCTCTTTTTTAGAAAAACAATACGGAATTTTTGAAGATGAACAAATACATCGCAGAATTACTCGGAACTTTTTGGCTTGTGTTCGGTGGGTGTGGAAGTGCTGTTCTCGCAGCGGCATTTCCAGAATTGGGAATAGGTTTTGCAGGTGTGGCGCTTGCATTTGGTTTAACTGTATTAACAGGTGCCTATGCTTTTGGTCACATTTCTGGTGGGCATTTCAACCCTGCTGTCAGCGTTGGACTTTGGGTCGGTGGTCGGTTCAACAGCAAAGATCTTGTTCCTTATATTATTGCTCAAGTGATCGGTGCAATCATTGCAGCTTTCGCACTCTATCTCATCGTACAAGGTCAAGACGGTTTTAGCGGTACGCATGCTTTTGCCAGCAACGGTTATGGCGATTTATCTCCTGGCAAATACAATTTAATGTCAGCTTTGCTGATCGAAATCATTTTAACAGCGGTCTTTTTGATTGTGATCATGGGTTCAACTGACCGGCGTGCGCCTGCAGGCTTTGCGCCTATCGCCATTGGTTTAGCCTTAACACTGATTCACTTGATTAGTATTCCAGTGACCAATACCTCGGTTAACCCAGCGCGTAGTACAGGCGTGGCTTTATTTGCTGAAACGGCGGCATTGGGACAACTTTGGTTATTTTGGGTGGCACCTATAGTTGGAGCGATTATTGGTGCACTGATTTATAAGGGAATTGCTGAGGAAACATAAGCACTAATCGGATCTAAATCAGACCGATCTAATGGTTTTATATGCTATGCCCCTAATTTTAGTATTGGGGGCATATACGCTGGCTTTAGATTTATAAAAATGGATTTTCGATTTCTTTAGTATTTCGAACTTGGATTTTTTCTGGCAAATTTTGCGCTTCTTCCAACGCTTTTACCGCATCATTGAGAATCGCTTGTAAAGCTTTTGCTGCCTGCAATCCAACTTGATCATGACTAATTTGTAAATTGCCATAAATATTGATGCAATCCGTTTGATTTTCTATGGTCAGATCATAGATTTGCGTCGATTGTTCATCATTCTCAAATGCTTTAAACATATTGTTATCCTCTACTTTTTTGTGTTTCAGCGTTATTCTGGGCATGATTAAAACACAATTACGAGATAGGTTATTTCACGAATTGTAAAATATATTGTAGCAAAGCCTGAACCAACTGCTTAACCAAGGCATCTTGGGTATTGCTATCAATTTTAGGTAAAGTCTCTTGACTCGCTGAAGTCATTTTTTGAGATTTGAACTGTTTTTGTGTTGCCAAAATCTGCTCTGAACTCACATCCACAGCACACTGACTTTTTCCATCCCACTGTAAATAATCAATTTTCTTATTGGCTTTAACCTGTGCTGCAGTCAGTGGCAGACGATAGACATTGCGTTTTTGCTCATCAGTTAACTCTGGAAATATGTTCATTCCCACCAAGTCTTCAAGCTCACAAACGCTGATCAGATTGACATGCAAAGAGCTATCATTGGGTGCCAGATAAGCCCCCACCACACCTTCTTTGGGGATATAGACTGCTTTAAAAACCGCAGTCGGCACGATCACGCCATTACCAATGGTTTTTAATTTTTTACCTGAAAATACTGGACCTGTCACCACATACACGTCGTGTTTATGTTTATTGACGATAGCACGTGTCGCCTCTTCTAACTCACGCCAAACTTGCTGATTATTTTTAGGGGCTTGTGGCACCATATTTGCCAATGAAAAGCTGTCATGTTGTGATTTTTTATCTGGCATATCTCCATTTGGTGACATGTGCCCACGATCATAACCAGAACCGCGATAATCGCTCAATTCTGCCCGATGACCTGCTGCTATACGCTCCTCTGGATGGAAGCTATCTTCACGTTTA
Organism: Acinetobacter gerneri DSM 14967 = CIP 107464 = MTCC 9824; assembly: GCF_000368565.1. Lineage (GTDB taxonomy): Bacteria > Pseudomonadota > Gammaproteobacteria > Pseudomonadales > Moraxellaceae > Acinetobacter > Acinetobacter gerneri. The sequence continues at coordinate 264,611 of NZ_KB849549.1, forward strand.
ATTTTCTGGCTCAAGCGCTCAGGGTTTAAATATTCTGCTGACCAAAGTGGGGTTTTAGATACCCCTGAATACATCACTGTAAAGCCGTTATAGCAAAGCGGATAATTATTTTTACTTAAGCTTTCTTTGGCTAAAAATGGTGGTGCTGATTTGTAAAACTGTTTTAAGCAACTTGGGTTTGAAGCAGTCAATTGTAAACTTGGAATATATTGCGCCAGTTTTTCTTGGGCGAATGCAAAGGCAAAACTTCCAATAGCTGTCAGGGCCAATCCCAATTTTACAAAATTACTTTTCAATGCGAAATCCCAAGCGAAAATCACCCACAATGGTGTTTTCTAAAATGCAAACTTTTCGAGCAAATCAGCATATCAATTCCAAATAAAAATGATATATGCAGATATTTCAGATGATTAAAGCCTAGGCAATATTGGTTTAAATTGAAAGCATATAACGACACAGTCTGTCGTTTAGTTTTAAAAGACAAAGGTTTCATTTCTAAAATGTCAAAAGCTTGGGGTTGTTGACATTTCACAACCGAATTGCGTTGTCAGATAAAATTGAGTAGGCAAAAAAAAGCCCATTTTAAAAATGGGCTTTTTTGATGAGATAGTTTAAATCTTATTTTTTATCACGTTCCAAAATATGAACTGTAGCAGTACGACCTGCAACAAATGCCAATTCATTATGTGGAACTTCATCTAACATAATTTTCACAGGAACACGCTGCGCCAAACGTACCCAACTAAATGTAGGATTGACGTTGGCAAGTAAGCCTGAAGATGTTGTACGTTCACGATCTTCGATCCCTGATGCGATACCTTGCACATGACCTTTGATTTTTTGTGAATCACCCATCAACTGAACTGTAGCAGGATCGCCTAACTGGATTTTATTGAGTTTGGTTTCTTCAAAATAACCCACAACATAAAGCTGTCTACGGTCAACCAAAGCTGCGACTGGGTCACCTATTTTCACATAATTACCCACACGTAGATCAAAGTTTGAAAGCGAACCATCCGCAGGTGCAAGCACTTCAGAACGATTCATATTCAATTCAGCAAGATGTAAATTGCTTTGGGCAACTTTGATCAAAGCTTTTTGCTGGATAATCGTTGCTTCAGCTTGTTCTATCGCAGCACCCAATTGTTTTTCTTCTGCATGAGACTGATCACGTGTCGCAAACACTTGATCTTGCTCTTGTTTTGAAATCGCACCATCCATCAAATCTCGATAACGTGTTGCTGTTCGATCTGCAAGTTTAGTATTTGCTTCTGATTTGATTTTGTTGGCTTTGGCTTGAGAAAGTGCAGCTTGTGCTTCAGCTAAACCTGATTCAGCTTTTGCCAAATCTGATTTTGCTTGTTCAACATCAAGTGTCTGACGTGCCACGTCTATTTTAAATAAAGGCTGACCTTTTTTCACATTTTGGTTATCTTGCACCAAAACTTCAGTGACCAAACCAGCCACATCTGAAGAGACTTGAATCACATCACCACGGACACGTCCATCACGAGTCCACGGCTCAGAATTGTAATAATTCCATAAATGCACAACGCAAACGATCGCAAGAACTGCTGCAACCGTCAATACCACGGGTCTAATGGCTTTACGCGCATCAAAATTTTTCATTTTTCAACCTATCTCATCATCAAAAAATTAGGCTTTGCAGAATGATCCACAAATACCAAACATTAACTAAATATCAAAACAAACAACCAATGCATGAACCACAATAAAATAATGTAAAGGCATAAATTGAAAATGCTAGGTAATGCAATCCAGCCCTTTTCGATTATTTTATCTGTTCCGATTGAAACGATTTTCAGCAAGACATAAGCCAAAATCGCCTGTATCAAAAATACAGGAACATAAACGCCATAAATATTAAATTCGCCCACGTCTATGCTCCTACCAATAATGCTGAATCATTTAAAATGTCTTTTCCGTCATGGCAAATACTGTTACGAATATTGTTGACCGAGATCTGAATTCGATGGCGAATATCTTCATCACCGATCGTCAAAGCTGACGCTGCAATTCGATCAAGCGCATTCAATACTTGTTCATAATCTTCTTTATCAATATTGCCTTTGGCACGTTCTTTAAACCAAGAGTCCAATGAAAGCTGTAATTCTGCAATTTGCACAACCAATGGCGATTCATTTGACAATTTATCTGAAAGTTCCTGTAAACGTGTGAAATCAATCACTGCACTAGATTCTATAAGTGCATTATTAATTTCGGCTTTCAAAGCAACAGATTGCACTTCTTTTGTATTTAAAACACCAATTCGATCCAACATACTGCGTAAATGAGTTCGGTAAGCTGTGCCATAAATCATCCAAATCGATTCACGCATCGCTTTATAATGTGAGGACAGCATGCGTTGTGCTGTCATATCTGGCGACATTGCCCGTACCATATGCACCACACAAACTGAGATAATCGGTCCAATAATCGTACCAATCGACATATCAAAAAAGGCGATTTGATCCAATGAAAAGCGATTTTGAATATTCAATCCCATAGTCGCCCCCATAATCAAAGGCAAGCCTAAACCTGTCAAAGGTGGATGTGGGTAAAGCAATAAACAGAAGATCAAAAATGGAGCCAAAACCAATGCCATTTCCCAAAATGAAGTCACATGAGGGAAAATGCCATAAGCATAAATAAACACGATAAATGCCGCATAAATATTGGCACGAATAAACATTTTTAGCGCAGGAACAGGATTATCCAGCGCTGTCATAATACAAGCACTGATCGCCGCCATTTCTGCAAGCATAAATCCAGATTTCCAACCACTTAAGATCCAGATCGCACTACTGATAAAAATGGTAATAAATGCAGAAATCCCACCACGAACAGCAACACCATAATCACGATGCAAACTTGGATAATTGGTGGTCAAAGGCGAAATCGACTCAGGCAAGCTCATATCACCATTGAGCATACGTTGCCAAATCAGTTTCACTGCCCGTACATTGAGTATGAAATGGCGAATATCCATTTTCAGACTACCCAACATCACTTGCTGTTCAGGTTTGGCATGTCGCATGATCACTGCAAATTTTTGCTCAAACTGTGCTGGTAACAGTTTCAGTTCATCTTCACGAATATCATGTTCATCTGAAATAAATTCAGCGACTTCATCATGAAATTGAGAAAGATAAGCACGATACCCCAAATCAATTTCATCTAACTGTTTCATCCTTTCAGACATCGCGACCAAATTGGCAACCAACATCGTGACTTGATGCAACAATTCTTGCAAAGGTTTGGTCATGCCTTTGAATTTTGATTTCTCATAACTCAAATGCACCGCCATGGTATGAATATCTGAAGTATCACGTGCAATATGTGCTAATAATTGCGTGTAATTATCTTGATGTTTTTGATCCGATAAAATCAGATCAAAAACTTTTTTGGTGTCTTGCATGGTTTTGCCGACACGGGTTTGTACCACAGGTCCCAAATGCAATGGAAAAATCGTTGTTGTGACGATCGCACTACACACCACCCCAATCGAGATTTCCAAAAAACGACCCAGAGCCATGTCAAAAATAGAAACCGTATCGACATAATAGACTTGGTTAAAACAAATAATGACCGCGGTATAGCCTGCCAACATGGTGACATAACTGCGCGGCGTCCGATCTAGCAAAGACACATATAAACAAAATGCTACCCAAGTCGCCAAGATCAAAACAAAAAGCCACGGCGTATTGATAAAATGTGGCGTAACCGCAACAGCAAAAATTGCACCAAACAAAGTACCAAGCAAACGATAAATACTTTTTGAAGCCGTCATACCCGAATAAGGGTTTGCGATCACAAAAACTGTGCCGACCGCCCAAATCGGATAACTCATATTCAATTCAAAAGAAACAAAAATCGCCAGCATACCTGCGATAAAAGTTTTAATCGCAAAAATCCAATCCATTTTATTGGGTCTAAAAGCCAATAGCTGTTTTGTTAATAACATGGATGATTCTCGATAGTACTCATTTCAGATTGCCTGGGTCTTTTTTGAAAAGACTAAAACTACGCCATTTACAAAATGCAAATAGCGTCACATAAATCATATATTGAAGCTGACAAAGTTTTCATCGAAAATTTAAAAAATTCGATCCAATAAAAAAACTTTGTTTAAGGAAATGTTGTGAAAACAACAAAAATGGTTAAATTTTAGCTAATTTTAATCAACCAAACATTCACCATTGGATATTTAATCTGTTAATTTTTTCAAAAAATGCACAATTAGTCAACAAAAATATCTTTATTTGATAATTTATTTAGATTTAAATGAGTATTGTTATCCTTTTTATATAATTTTCGATTAAAAGCAGTACTTTTTATTAAATATGAGACTTATTGCTAGTTTCATAAAATTTTCTCTGCAAAGCCTCAAACAATTTGTTATAAAAGAGGTTGTTGACATTTCATGTTATTTGCTAGCAACTTATTTGTTGAAATAACAACAATCCTTTATATAAAGTTTATTTTTTTAGTTCCCAATGGTTGAGTAGGTAAATCATGGCTCTTTCTAGTTTCGGCAAAATCCTCACCGTTTTAGATTTATTTTCGGTGTCACGGCCAGTCATCAATGTCGACGTGATCTGTGATGAGCTCGGTCTATCGAAACCAACTAGCTATCGTTATCTCAAAGAATTGGTTTCAGCCGATATTTTACAACGTTTAAGCGGTACATCAGGTGACTATACTTTAGGTCCCAAAATTGCGGTATTGGATTATATTTCACGTACGACAGATCCTTTGGTTCGTATCAGCAAACCATTTATGCAGGAAATTTCTGAACGTACAGAACTTTGCTGTTTATTGACACACTTAAACCGTGATTATTGTATTGATATTCACCACGAAGTTTATCGTGATGAAACTTTGCTTTCTTATGGTCGTGGTTGTCCTCGTCCTGTTTTTATGGGGTCATCACCTAAAGTCATCATGGCACATTTGCCTAAACAGCGAATCCATGATTATTACTCACGCTTCCACAATCAATTGATTGAAGTGGGTTTTGCGACAGATGAAGAAAGCTTTATTACTCGTATGAAAAAAATCAAAAAACAAGGGTTCTATTTCTCACAAGGCGAGTTAGATCCAAATGTTTCAGGTCTTTCTGTGCCTATTAAATTTTCAAGCAAAGAAGCACCTTTGGCGCTGACAGTATTGGCATCGAAAAATCGCTTTGAATTTGTCAATTTGGATAAATTGATCGAAACGCTACAAGAAAATGCTAGCCAAATCGAAAAGCGTTTCCTTGCACTTTCTGAAAGTGATCAACTTGCTGAATTCAATAATATTAGCTTATTTAAATGATAATTCTAATAATGAGTTACATTTTTAAATATTGAAATTTAAATCATATTCTCATAATATGATTCTCGTTCTTCGGCAATACATACCATAGGAATTGTTTTTACGAAGGCAATCCCCCTCAGAGTAGAAAAGCTCATGCGTGACCATGAGCTTTTTTATTGCCTAGCAGAAAGTCTTTTGCTTGCAACAAATATTTTTTCAGTCCAATTCCATCTCATTTTTGCAAATAAACAGCATATCCAACACAAAATCAGCGCAGATTCTATTAAGATAAAAGCATAAAAATGATGATCAGCGACGATTTATGACCGATTATTTAAGAAGAATTACCCTAAAAAACCAAGGCTTAAATCAAAATAGCTTATTTTCAGCAGGCTTGACGGGTACTCAACAAGCAATTGAGCAGTTGGGATATGTGCAGATTGATACCATTTCTGTCATTGAACGCGCGCACCATCATATTTTATGGAATAGAGTGCCCGACTATCAATTGGAGCATTTAAATACACTGGTCGCTAAACAGCAGATTTTTGAGTATTGGTTTCATGCAGCAGCGTATTTGCCAATGCGAGATTATCGATTTGCCCTGCCACAAATGCATGCCGTTAGAGATCAAGAATTTCGTTATTTTAAAAATGGCGATACAAAATTGATGCAGGAAATTGTGGCGCGAATGCGTTCTGATGGAAAACTGCGTTTAAGGGATATTGATCCAGAACATAAGATTAGCAAAGGTCAATGGTGGAATTCTGGTGCTGGTCGACGCTCATTGCAGCAACTTTTCATGCAAGGTGAGATCATGATTTGTGAACGCAATGGCATGGAAAAAACCTATGATTTGACAGAAAACTGTTTGCCAAATCAGATCAATTTATCTATTCCAAATTTACAAGAATATGCCGAATATTTATTTGAAACGACACGTAGAGCGCACGGCGTGTTTACTTGGAAACAGTTGATTCATTTAAAAACAGGCAAAAAAATCCGTGATGCCATGCAAGCAACCTTAAACGCAAATCTCGATGCGAAAAACATTGAAGTCATCAAACTTGAAAATGGACAAATTCTCTATGTGGATCCTGAACTTTTCAACGAGCAAAGTACTGCGCAACCTGCACTTAAACTACTTTCCCCTTTTGATAATCTGGTCATCCATCGCGAAAGATTAAGTCATTTATTTGATTTTGATTATCGTATCGAATGTTATGTCCCTAAAGATAAACGCATTTTTGGTTATTTTTGTTTGCCTATTTTATATAAAGAACAGATTGTTGGGTTGATTGATTGTAAAGCACATCGAGCACAACAAACCTTAGAGGTTGTCAGTCTACACATACAAAATACTGAAATTGATCGAGAACAGTTTCTATTGGAATTAAAAAATGAGCTGCTGAATTTTGCCAAATTTAATGCCTGTCTACATGTCGAAGGACTTTGAATTTAAAATTTTGAGAGGAAAATCATTTTAAAACTTAGAAAATATTTTTGAATTCAAACTTTTTACTCAGGCGCATAAAAATATCGAAAAGTTAAATTGATCCGTGGCTCTATAATCTTGGTTGATTTGGCAATCATATGTTTCCAATAAAGTTGCGTCGTACCTTTCATCACGATCAATTGACCACTCTGCAACAGCAGATCAACTTTTTCCGATTTGAATTTATGCTTAAAACTAAACTTTCGGGTTGCGCCAAAACTCAAAGACGCTATGACTGCTTGTTGTCCCAAACTTGGCTCATCATCACTATGCCAGCCTACGCCTTGCATGCCATTTTCATACAGATTGGCGAGACACGAATTGAAAACCTGCCCCGTCAGTTGTTCTATATGAGTTTTCAATCTAAATAATGCTGGATTCCAGATCTGCGCCTGTTTTTCTACACCGGAATAATGGTATTGATAATCGGCATCGCCATACCACACCACTTTGCGCTCGGTAATATAATGCTGACCATGCAAAAAAACTTCATCATTTTGCCATGCCAGATTGTGCAAAAAATAACGTAAATATTTCTGTGAATCTTGTTGATTTAAAATCAAACCAAAATCTTGAACAACACCATCACATGGCAAAAGATTGTCATGCGCTTCTGGTTCAAAAAGTTCAAGGTTCATCGAAAATCATTATCCATGGTATTTTCTCAACTACATTTTAAATGATTTATGCAAAGTGACAATTCACTACATTGTATATGCTTGTGACAAAGCACTTTCGGATTTAGACTAAAATTCAAACTGGAAATTGATAATAAAAAATAGCTTATGAATTTATGGCATTTGTTTCTAAAATTGCGACCTTTTGTTCGTCCTTATCGCCTCTTGGTCATCGCCACTTTGGTTCTGACACTGATCGGTTCTTTGACAGCACAGGTCAATGCACTCACGCTAAAATATGCGGTCGATAGCATCAACAAGCTAGTCGAAGCAGGCTCAGGTCTGGCACAAGGTTGGCATATCCTAATTACGATTACCGCGATTTTATTGGGAAAAGAAGTACTCAATGCCATCGTACAGTTTGGTCAAAAATTTTATGGGGAAAAACTGCGAATCTTAGTTTCTGAAGATTTGGCACAAAGCATTATCGAAAAATTTCTCACCTATCGTCTGGCTTTTTTCAATCAAGACAATAACCAAGCAGGCAAATTGCAAACACGAATTGACCGAGGAATTGGCTCACTCACCCGATTGGTTCAGATCTTTTTTATCGATATTTTACCGTTATTTACCAGTGCAATTATTGCCTTAGCCTTGATGTTCTATGCCAATTTTTGGGTGGGTTTGGTCGCTTTGTGTATCGTGCCGATCTACTTTTGGATCACCTATAAACAAGCACAAAAACTCGGTGGATGGCGACGTAAATTGCGTGACGGGCGTGAGAAAAAGAGTCAGGGAATTTTAGGTATTATCAATTCGATCACGGTGATCAAATCCTTTAACCGTGAACATATCGAAGCAGAAAAGCAGCTCAAACTGCAAACTGAATTGACTGAAAATCAGATGCGCACACGTCAAACCAGCTTTGTTTTTGATGGGCTTAAAACGTTTTTGGAACAAATCGGTGTAGTGCTGATCATTATCCTGACCTCATATTTTGTTTTGGCAGGACAAATGAGTATCGGCATGATCATGTTCCATGTTTTGCTATTCAATAATGTTTCTGCACCGATTCGATCATTGCACCGCATTTATGATGAGGTCAATGATGCCATGATTTATTCAGAGAGCTTTTTTACGATCTTAGAAGCGGATGATGAAATCGAAACATCAGGCAATTTAAAACCCAATATCCAAGGTAAATTTGAACTTAAAAATGTAGATTTTAGCTACCCAAATGGTCATCGTGCCCTGCAACATATCAACATGACCATTCAACCCAATAAAATCACGGCTTTGGTTGGTTTGTCTGGTGCTGGCAAGTCGACATTAATTAGTTTATTGGATAAATTTTATCAGCCAGAAGCAGGTCAAATCCTACTAGATGGGATTGATCTTGAAGATATTGATACGCATTTTTTACGTGAACATATCGGTTTGGTTTTACAAAAAAATCATATTTTCCAAGGTTCAATTTTTGAAAATATTCGTTATGGAAAAACCGACGCTAGCCTTGAAGATGTCATGAATGCAGCTAAAAAAGCCTCTATCCATGAACAAATTTTAAAAGTACCGCATGCCTATGATGCAGATGCTTTGATGCTTTCAGGTGGGCAACAACAACGTATTGCTTTGGCGCGGATGTTCTTAAAAAATCCACCGATTATTTTTCTTGATGAGCCAACTGCAAGTTTGGATGCGATCGCAACTGAACAAATTAAAAAGAGTTTGGATGAGATCAAACAAGGTCGCACAGTGATTATTATTTCACATAGCTTATCGCAAATTATTGATGCAGATTATACCTATGTCATGAAAGAGGGACAGATCGTAGAACACGGCGAACATGATGATCTATATCATCAGGATGGGACCTATAAAGAAATTTTTGATGCGATGGCAAAAAGCCTAAATATCGACAAAATTGCCAAAACATTTGAGGATGAGGAAACGCATAGTTAGACTGAATGTATTAATTTTTTCAATCAGCTTCGTCTTTCAATCGACTGGAATTTTAAATTGTTTATGTTGATGAATCTCAGCTAACGCTTTTTTTTGTTCTAAAGTTAACTGATTAAGTTTAAAAATATCTTTAGCTAAAATTTTGTCGACATTTTTTAACTCATCGAAGGTCATTTTTTTCAATGCGCAGATTCAAATCCCAAGTGCAACACACTTGTAGTTAGTTGAAAAAGTTAGGTGTATTCATAGAATCATTAGACTTTTTCAACTCGCAATTGGAAAGCACACAATGAAGAAATACACCCAACTTTCTCAAGATGAAAGATACGAAATTTATGCTACTTTGAAAAGTAAAAGTTCAATCGCTAGCCTTGCTCGGGAGTTAGGGCGTTCACGATCAACCATCTACCGTGAGTTAAAAAGAAATACTGGGCAACGTGGATATAGAGCTCAACAGGCAGCGAAATTTGCAAGTCAAAGACGGTACCATCCTTCATCATCCATGACAGCATTTGCCTTCGCTTATATTGATTACTTAATTGGCTTAGACTGGTCACCAGAACAAATTTCAGGTGCTTTAACACAACGCGGTTGGCTGGATGTACCTTCACATGAGTGGATTTACCAGCACATTTATCAAGATAAATCACAAGGAGGTAACCTCCATCTACACTTAAGGCATCAGAAGAAATATCGAAAACGAGGTTACAAAAACACGGATCGTAGAGGGCAAATCATTGATAAAACAAGTATTCATTGCCGAGACCAGGTCATTGATCAGCGACAACGTTTAGGAGATTTCGAAGGTGATACGGTGATTGGTAAACATCATAAAGGAGCTTTATTAACCCTCGTTGATCGAAAGAGCCTGTACGTACATATTGTTCATTTAGGGTCAACGAGAGCATCCTCTAAAACGATTACTTGTGCATTAGATCGTTTACGAATGAGCCATGCTTATAGTGTAACATTTGATAATGGAAAGGAATTTGCCGAACACAAAAGAATTACTGATGTCGGCATAGATACTTATTTTGCTGATCCTTACAAGTCTATTCAGCGAGCTAGAAATGAAAATACGAATGGTTTAATCCGGCAATATCTGCCAAAATCATCATCGTTTGATGACGTGTCAAACGATGAAATAGAGCAGATAGAATTTTCACTCAACCATCGTCCTAGAAAAACACTAGGCTGGTATACGCCAAGTGAAGTTATGGCTGGTTTTTATACTGTTGCACTTGCTGCTTGAATCCGCCATGTATTTAAATTATCTGGTTGAATATCATTGATCTCATACCGTGCGTCTATAGGATTATAATAATTAAATCCTTTTTGTTCGGCATCTTCAAGTTCTTTGTATTTCATAAAAAATTCATCATCCCCTCCATGCTCTGAACGTTTAATTCTTGATTGGGTAAGTAAGCCATCTATTTTGAAAATATAAGTGAGATGATAAATTGCTCCTCTAAAAATATGATCGTCATACATAAATTTTGATGAGTCGCCATTATAAATATATAAAGCATGCCAGTCGGAATTTATACTTTTTAATTCCTGTTCCAAATATTGTCCTTTTTTTATAACAGTCTGCTTCTTAACCAAACCATACCACTTTGAGCCTGATTCTGAGTCGTATGTATATAAATTAACATTTAAATTTGGAAGCTTAGTATTCTCTTCTACTCGAAAATTAAAATATAAATTTTGTTCTTCTTCAAACATTTTCGTACACCCACCTAAGATTAAAAAAAAACCAAGATAAATAATCTTTAAAAAATTCATTTTATATAACCATTTCGTTTTCATATTTCTAATTCCTTATGTTCATCAGACTGAATATTTGAACGCTCTGATCTATGATCATTGAATATAGATTGATAATTTTTATATAAAAGATCCCCATTTTTATAAAAATTCATTTCCTTTGCAGTACCCTGACCTTTTAGTGCGTTATTACCATCATTTTTGATCCCTGCTACCATATAAGTTGGTCCCATATCCCATCCCAAATTATTTGAGACTTATAAAGAAATTTTTGATGCTATGACAAAAGCCTAAATATCGACAAAATTGCCAAAATATTTGAGGATGAGGAAACGCATAGTTAGGCTATATGGTGATATTTTTTCGCAGTATAAGTACAAAGTATCTTGCTCATCCAATAGGTGAAACTAAAGTTTTAATTATGGAGAAAGAAATAGTATTTAAGTCAGATTTATCTATTACGGCCCCATATTTAGATGAGTTAAAAAATAAAATGCGAAGAAAATAAGAGGGGAAAGAAACATCACTGGCTGTAATATTAAAAGCAGAACGAGCACTCTAATTTTCTTTTTTAAATCTGGAATCAATGTTACATTGATAAAAAATTCAAGTATTAAAAATAATACTGTCGCTATTGCCGTAATCAACAACCCAAATTCATCAACAAAACAAATAGTTATCAAAATGATCAAAACAACGTAGAAAAGCATAAGCATCCAGCTTACTTTTTTATTTAAAACCTCATCAAAATTTAGCTTAGTAATAATTATGCTAACTGCCCCAAAGTAAAAAAATACCATAACCAAACTATAAGCAATAAAGAGATCCATGTTACTTCCCCAAACAAATTTATGAATAATAAAATTTATAATTTAATAAATAATGTCTAATTTTCTCAATAATATACCACAAAAAATAAAGGCTCCACGTGGAGCCTTTATCAGTATCAAACTAGAGATTAGTGATCAGATGCACCTGAGATACCAATACCTGTTTGTGAACGTACATACTGTGCATCAAATGCTTTACGTTCTGCTTGAGCACGTGCTGATTTATCAGTCACAGAGAAGAACCAACAGCAGAAGAATGCAAGTGGCATAGCAAATAATGCTGGACCGTTATATGGGTTGATTGGAGTATCAGAGATTTTTAATGTATCTACCCAAACTGCTTTAGACAGGATGATCAATACCACTGCTGTAACCAAACCAACCACACCACCAATCACTGCACCACGAGTTGTTAAACCTTTCCAGAACATTGAAAGAACAAGTACTGGGAAGTTTGCACACGCTGCTACAGAGAATGCCAAGCCAACCATGAATGCTACGTTTTGTTTTTCGAACAAAATACCCAAGATCATCGCAAAGATAGCCAATCCTAAAGTTGCAATCTTAGACATACGAAGTTCAGATTCTGGAGTCGTTTGACCTTTTTTCAATACGTTTGCATACAAGTCATGAGAAATCGCTGACGCACCTGAAAGTGTAAGACCCGCTACAACCGCAAGGATTGTCGCAAATGCTACAGCAGAGATGAAGCCCATGAACAAGTCGCCGCCAACAGCATCTGCAAGATGAACTGCAGCCATGTTGTTACCACCAACAAGTTCTAACTTGCCAGTAACCGCCATTTTTGCAACGTCGATGAATTGAGGGTTGTTTGATACAAAAAGGATCGCACCAAAACCAATGATGAATGTCAATAAGTAGAAGTAACCAATGAAACCTGTTGCTACTACAACTGATTTACGTGCTTCTTTCGCATCTTTTACAGTAAAGAAACGCATCAAGATATGTGGCAAACCTGCTGTACCGAACATCAATGCTAGACCAAGAGATAAAGCATCAAGTGGGTTTTTCGCTAAGCTACCAGGACCCATGATTTTAGAAGCATCAGCAACGCTCACATCATGAACTTTTGCAAATACATTAATCGATTGTCTAAACATTTCAGAGAAGCTATAGCCTACAGAATGCATTACCATGAATGCCATGAAGGTTGCACCTGAAAGTAACATCACCGCTTTAATGATCTGTACCCAAGTCGTTGCAAGCATACCGCCGAAGATTACGTAAGCCATCATCAATAGACCTACGATCACAACTGCAATGTTGTAGTTCAAACCAAATAGAAGTTTGATCAACTGACCTGCACCCACCATTTGTGCGATCAAGTAGAACGCAACAACAACGAGTGAGCTAATCGCAGCAAGTGTACGAACTGGTTTTTCTTCTAAGCGGAAAGAAACAACGTCAGATAGGTTATATTTACCTAAGTTACGAAGACGTTCAGCAACCAAGAAGAGTACGATTGGCCAACCAACCATGAAACCAAGTGAATAAAGCAAGCCATCGAAGCCTGAGCTAAACACCATCGCAGAAATACCAAGGAACGATGCTGCTGACATATAGTCACCCGCAATCGCCAAACCATTTTGGAAACCTGAGATACCACCACCAGCAGTATAGAAGTCCGCAGTATTAGTCGTTTGTTTAGCAGCCCATTTGGTAATGAACAATGTTAGACCCACGAAAATAGCAAACATGATAATTGCATGCCAGTTCGTTGCCTGTTGTTGAGCTTCACCTAGGTCAGGACCAGCCATTGCTACACCTGACATTGCAAGCGTTGCAGTAGCTAAAGCTGCTTTCGATTTAAATGAATTCCATTTCATCATACTGATTCACCACCAGAAACGTTCGAATTATTGGTATTTGACTTTTCATGTGCGATAGCTTCAACTTCTTTCATCGCTTCTGCAGTCAACTGGTCTAATGTATTGTTGGCGATATATGAATAAACACCACAAAGCACAAATGACAACACAATGATTCCAAGTCCTAAAGGAATCCCCCATGTTGTTACACCACCGCTAAATGAACTCATTAAAAATTCTTTGTTGTAACCAACTAAAAGCATAAATCCCACGTAAACAACTAACATGATGATAGTAAGTGTCCAACTGAGCGTACTTTTTTTGCTGACCATTTGTTTGAATTTAGGATTTTGTAGAATACGTTGTACCTGTACGTCATCCATAGCATTGCTCCTTGATAATGGCCATCTGCGGCCATTTTTTAATCCTTATTTTTACGTGTACAAAAATATCAATCTTGTATGCCTCTCGTAACTTAGACTTTGGTCGCTAAATTTTGAGCGATTTAAACGCCTAACACTTTGAATGCGGTATCATATAGACAGTTTTCAATATTAAAAAACCTATGAATAGTTGGCTGATCATTGGGGTTTTGGCCCTTTATATCTTTGTTTTATTCAGTTGTGCATTCTTCGGTGAGAAGCATGCCAGTCGTTTAAGCACGCGCGGCAGAATGTTACTCTTTAGTCTAACATTGGGTGTTTATTGCTCATCTTGGACATTTTATGGAGCGACTGGTGCGGCTGTTCGTGAAGGGATCATCTTCCTGCCGATTTATCTTGGTCCACTGTTATTTGTCTGGTTAGGTTATGACATTTGGCGTCGATTAGGTCGAGTCAGACAGCATCATGCTATTTCATCGATTGCTGACTTTGTGGCTGCTCGCTATGGTAAAAGTGGCGCATTGGCTTCATTGGTTACGATCTTGGCCGTGATCGCTATTATTCCTTATCTTGCTTTACAGCTTCGAGCCATTGCCCTCAGTGCATCAGTCATGTTGCAACATGATACCCATGTGATTTCAACTACAACCAATGGTGTACTGGGCTTAACCGCAGTTTTAGCCATTTTAGCCATGATGTTTGGTACGCGTCAGATCGCCAATACAGAACAACATGGCGGTTTGATGCTCGCAGTCGCATTTGAATCTTTTGTAAAGCTGTTTGCGTTACTCTGTGTCGCTTTTTTCTTTATTTTAGAAAAACCTGAAAATATCCTACAAATTTCACATGATGTGACTAAAACTTTCCATGAAGTTCAGCTCTTTGGGGTTCCTGAAACTTTTTGGGTGCAGACGCTGTTGGCAGCACTCGCAATTATTTGCCTACCACGCCAATTTCACGTTGCCGTGGTTGAGCTTCGAGATGAAAAACATATACGTGGTGCACGTCGCTGGTTTGCGACCTATTTAATATTAACTATTTTTGCCATTATCCCGATTGCCAGTTGGGCCTTACATGCAGCACCTGAATATCTCACTATTCCCGATGTTGCAGTTTTATCGCTACCCCTGAGTTATAACCAAGAATGGTTGACTTTACTGGCATTTTTGGGCGGTTTTTCAGCATCTACAGGTATGCTTTTGGTATCCTCTGTAGCACTGTCGATCATGTTGAGTAATGACTTAATCATGCCTGCGCTTTGGCGTTTTGGTCTGCTCTCTCGTCATGATAAACGCTTACCTCAAGTCCTCAAGTTTACTCGTCGTATCTGTATCTTGGGGGTCATGTTACTTGGATTTTTATTCTTCCATTTCTTCAACGATATCGACCAACTTTCGGTGTTTGGTTTACTTGCCTTTAGTGCGGTTGCCCAATTTTCACCAGCATTGATTGGTGGTCTATATTGGCGTGGAGGAAGTCGCCAAGGGGTTTATGCAGGGCTGATCGTTGGTTTTATTATGTGGATTTACACACTACTTCTACCAACGATTTTGCGCAGTTTGCCTGTTGAATATAGTGAATTTGTCCATCAATTTTTAATGCAAGGTCCATTTGGCATAGAATGGTTACGCCCTGAAGCCTTACTTGGTTTTGAATCTTTTGCACCATTAACACATGGTGTTATTTGGGCATTGGGCTTAAACATTACACTATATATTTGGGTCTCGCGGATTTATCGCCCAAGCATTGCCGAACAGATTCAGGCAGAAAGTTTCTTCTATTATGAAACCAAGCCTTTACCTACTCACAACACTTCAACCGACATCAATTATTTACATCATGATGTTGCACGCTTAAAAGTGGGTGATCTGATCACACTAGCTAAACGCATTACAGGTGAAGGTCCAACCATGCATGCGTTTCGTCAGTTCTGCATTATGAATAATGTCGTACTCAACGAAAATGGCAGTGCCAATGGGATGTGGTGGCGTTTCACCGAACAATACCTTGCAGGTACGATTGGTGCTGCTTCAGCACGAACTTTGCTGACCACAGCGATGGTGAACAATGGCTTGGCACTTGGGCAAGTCGCGAACATTCTCGACCAAGCTTCACAATGGCAACGCTTTAATCAAAACTTGATCATGACCATGATTGACCACATGACGCAAGGGGTGAGTGTGGTCGATGAAAATATGTGTTTGGTCGCGTGGAATAATCAATACCTTAAACTGTTCGATTATCCAAAAGATTTAGTATATGTCGGTTGCCCTATCGCAGATCTAATTCGTTATAACGCTGAACGTGGTGAATGTGGACCGGGTTCAGTTGAAGAACATGTCCGCAAACGCATTCATTGGATGAAAGTCGGTAGCGCCCATGAGTTTGAACGCATCCGTAAAGATGGTCGTGTCATTCAAATGCGGGGTAATCCGATTGAAGGTGGCGGTTTTGTAACGACCTTTGCCGACATTACCGCATTCCGTGAAAATGAAGCACTACTCGAAGGACGTGTGCAAGATCGCACTCAACAGTTGGCAAATGCACTAGCAGAACAACAACTCGCACGTGAACAAGCCGATAAAGCCAATATGTCGAAGAGTCGATTTATTGCGGCTGCAAGTCATGACTTACTCCAACCAATGCATGCAGCACGTTTATTTAGTACCGCGCTAGAACAAAGTATCCAGTCAGACGAAGATCGTAAAACGTTACAGCAACTTGATCGTGCCTTACATGGTGCGGAAAGTATGTTGTCCGCATTATTAGATATTGCACGTTTAGAAGGCGGGAGTATCCAACCTAAACGCCAATCTTATCCATTGCATGATCTGCTCAGCGACCTTGAGCTACAATTTAAATCGATTGCAGCACAACGTGGCATCAAACTTCATGTGCATGATGCACAATTTTGGATTGATACTGATCCACAATGGATTCGTCGAATTATCCAAAACTTTGTCAGCAATGCACTACGTTATACAGCTAAAGGTCGTGTTGTTGTGGGTGTACTGCGCTCATCTACCCGTCCACAACATATTCGTATCGGCGTGTGGGATACGGGTCCGGGGATCGCTGAAGAACAACGCATCAAACTATTCCAAGAATTTGAACGCTGTGGACATACCTCTCCGTGGGGAGAACAAGGTTTGGGCTTAGGTCTGGCCATCGTGCAACGTATGACCAGCGTGTTGGACTATCCTGTGCATGTTTATTCAAATCTTGGCAAAGGCTCATGCTTTATGATCGAAGTGCCTGTGGTTGAAGCACCGAAAGTCATTGCAGCACCTGTACAAGCTGTACCGCTCAAAACCAAAGCATATAAGATTTTGTGTTTGGACAATGATGAAACCATTTTGGAAGGTATGAGTACCTTGCTGACCAAATGGGGTTATCAAGTTTACAAGGCAACAGAACCAGAACAAGCACTTGAAATTATCCAACAGGAAAATATCCAAGTGTGGTTAGTCGATCAACATCTCAACAATAACAAAATTGGTTTGGACTTTATCTTAGAACAACGTCAGGAAAATGTACCTGTGGCATTGATCACTGCCGATTCTGATCCAGAACTTCCGCAAAGACTTAAAGAGGTCAATGTGGTTTTACTGAAAAAACCACTCAAACCGGCTTCATTGAGGGCTTGGTTATCTGGACTGAAAATCTCCAAATAACAGTAATAAATCTAAAAGTCATTGCAAATACAAAACCATGTGGAGATACATCCACATGGTTTTTTTTACCGAATAAATAAGCAAAAAACACAATTAATTACCTAGACTTGCATAATATTTTTCAACTTAGGCAAAAGATTTCAAAATCGTGCTAAAAAATTCAGTTTGGATTTGCCAAAAATGCTATTGCGTACTTTTCATTGGCAAAGAACATCAAAAAAGTAAGTGAACACACGCACACTTATTTACAATTACATAAGAGCCTGATTTTAATAACCTTATAACCTGCTATTTCACTATATACAACTTTAGTCGTATTCCTATTGCATCTTTGATAAATCATAAATAGATCATCATTTATCCTTTTATACATCTGTATTGAAATAGTAAAAAACAAAAAGGATCCAATATCCGTCTCAATCTGGGAGTCTCCTCATGGATATTCAAAAAGCAATACCTCAAGGGCATCATCAAACTCAACAACTCCACCGCCAATATGCAGCTAATGCAATCCTTCCTGAAATCAATTGGCAAGATATTTTCCAATACAGCAAATTAAATAACACCCATCTACAAGCGTTGGATGCAATCTATCGTAGTGCTGTACCTTTGGCGCTCAATATTTTTGATGAATTAAAATTTGACGTATTTGCACCTGCCGCTTTTCATCCGCAAGGTCTGGGACTTTTTGACAAATTGGCAAAGCAAGAACAAAAGCTGATTGATGGTCTAGAGTCTGAATGTGATTGTTTGAGTAATGAAACTCGCCATCAAATTTGGAGTATGTTGCTTCGTGGTGGTGCAGTTCTGGTCTTTAAAGCATGGCTAGGTAAAGTTAAAACTGGCGAAAATCAATTGGATATAAGCCAATTTGATGAGCTTTCTGATCTACTGTTTATCAAAACTCAACCTACAGAATTAGCCAATCGTTTACACGTCAATCCACAAGCCAATTATGAACATATTTTCTTGATGCATGGTACTGACATTTTCTTAGATCGTTTTAATAGTTTAGAAACGGCAGCTTTATTTGTCGATTTGGGTGTCTATGATGCTGCGTTCTTAAGTCTGCGTGATGATCGTGTTGCGTCGCACTTAAAAGCCAAAGGTTATGTAACCCAAGAACAGATTGATGATTTGCAATGTGCTTTAAATCCACTTAATTGCGATGAATTAAGTCCTAATCAAGATTGTTTGGTTTAACCTATTGGTTTAATACCTATCTAAGATATAAAAAAGACCTCATGCGAGGTCTTTTTTTGGACACTGTATTATATTTTCTTTTCATCAATATTTAAGGCATTGATTGCAAGCACCGCTTGAGTACGATTTTGCACGCCTAATTTTCTAAAAATTGCGGTTACATGCGCTTTGATCGTTGCTTCTGAAACATCAAGCTCATAAGCGATTTGCTTATTGAGTAAGCCTTCTGCAACCATCATTAATACACGGAACTGTTGTGGTGTAAGAGATTGGATACGTTCTGCCAAAGCGGTTTCATCTGCCGCACGTGGGTCAAAGCTCACATTGGCTGGTAAATTTGGTGGTAACCAGATTTCACCTTCTAAAACTTGACGAATCGCTTCACCAATATGGCTTGGATGCGCAGATTTTGGAATATAGCCCATCGCACCATGCGCAATTGCACGCTGGATAATAGATGTTTCTTCATGTGCTGAAACGACGATAATCGGCAAAGAAGGATACTGGGCACGAACATGTACCAAAGCCGAAAAACCAGAGGCACCTGGTAAATTTAAGTCCAATAACACCAAGTCTGGCTCAGGACCATTTTCTAAACGTTCATAAAATTCGTTTACAGCTGCCGTCTCATGAATTTGGGCTTGCGGTAGACTGTATCGAACTGCTTGAATCAAAGCATGACGAAATAGCGGATGATCATCAACGATTAAAATATTCATAAGCGACGTCAGAAGTCTCTAGCACAGTCTTTTATTTTAACCATACTATAACAATTAAGGATACGTAAATCTTACCAGTTTTTTGCATAAAACGTCGGCTAATTAAAAAAATTGATGTTTTTTTAAATGAAATTCAAAGAAAGCTGAAAACTAAATCACTTTTTCATATAAATTTAATCTGCATATCTGCAAAGCTATCCAATACAAAATATAAATTTCAACATCATAGATTTAGCGTTGGGAAATATTCGGTCCTGCCATTTTATATTGATATATCTAAAATAATGATAACTTTTCTGTTTTTGCTTATTTTACAGTATAAGCCTTGCTGGGGATAAATGATGACATTCCGAATCAAAACGAGATCATCATCATGTCTAATTTTGCACAGCAAAAACCGCTCAACATTGTTGCTGTTTCAGGCGGGCTAAACAATCCTTCTAAAACTGAAAGTTTAGTACAGGCTATTATTGATGAATTGGGTGAAGCGACTCCGATTCATGTGCATTTTATTAAATTTAGCGAAATTGGACATCTGCTTGGTGGTGCAATCTATCGCAATCAGCTTCCTGAGCAAATCCAAGCTGATCTCGCAAAACTAGAAGCTGCCGATGCACTCATCGTCGGTACACCTGTTTATCGTGCTTCATTTACTGGTTTATTTAAGCACTTTTTTGACTTTGTAGAACAAACTGCCTTGGTTGATGTTCCTGTTTTATTGGCGGCTTCTGGCGGTTCAGATCGTCATGCTTTAGTCCTTGAACACCAACTTCGTCCATTGTTTAGCTTTTTCCAAGCGCAAACTTTACCGATCGGTGTTTATGCAACAGACAAAGATTTTTCTGCAGAATATACCGTCAAAAGTGAGCAACTTCTTGATCGAATCAAACTTGCCGTTGCCCGCGCTTTACCTGTCTTAGAATGGGCGCCAGCCAAAGGTGAACGTGCAGCAGCCGTTAAAGATAAAACTGAGCAAGCCAAGCAAAATCTTGGGATTAACAAATTGATCGAACAAGAAGAAGTGCTTCCGTCTGCAGCTGTGCCAAGCCTAGATGCAGCAGAAACTCGTTTACACCATAAAAAGCCCAAGCAACAAGTCGCTTAATAATCAACTAACTCATTATAAATAATCAAAACATCGGAGTATCAGCAATGACACAATTAAAACAACATCCAAAACAACAAGAGCTGATAAAGTTTGCTTATTGGGTACCCAATGTCAGTGGCGGTTTGGTGGTGAGCAACATTGAGCAGCGTACTGATTGGAGTTATGACTACAATGTTAAGCTAGCCCAAACTGCAGAAAAAAATGGCTTTGAATATGCACTGACTCAAATCCGATTTACCGCAGGATATGGCGCTGAAAATCAACATGAATCGGTTAGCTTTAGTCATGCCCTACTCGCCAAAACGGATAAACTCAAAGTCATTGCCGCAATTCTTCCAGGTCCGTGGAAGCCTGCACTGGCTGCAAAACAATTGGCGACCATTGACTATTTAACCGAAGGTCGAATCGCCATCAATGTGGTTAGCGGATGGTTTAAAGGTGAGTTCGATGCAATTGGTGAAGTCTGGCCTGAACATGACGAACGTTATGTCCGCTCAGAAGAGTTCATTCGCACACTCAAAGGGATCTGGACCACTGATAACTATAGTTTTGATGGAAAATATTACACATTTAAAGAATATACCCTCAAACCTAAGCCACTACAAAAACCACATATTGAAGTTTTCCAAGGCGGAAGCTCAAGAGCTGCACGAGATATGGCATCACGTGTATCAGATTGGTATTTTACCAACGGCAATACACCTGAAGAAATCAAAAAACAAGTGGATGACATTCGCGAAAAAGCCAAACAAAACAATCATCAAGTCAAAATTGGAGTAAATGCTTTTATCATCGCACGTGATACCGAAGAAGAAGCCAAAGCCGTACTTCAAGAAATCATCGATAAAGCCAATGTGGAAGCTGTAAACGCTTTTGGTGATGCAACACGGGAAGCGGGTGCTGCATCGAAAGAAGGAGAAGGAAACTGGGCTAAATCAACTTTTGAAGACTTGGTTCAATATAATGATGGCTTTAAAACCAATTTGATCGGCACACCAGAACAAATCGCTAAGCGAATCGTTGAACTTAAAAGTATCGGCGTTGATCTTATCCTTTCAGCCTTTTTGCACTTCATAGAAGAAGTTGAATACTTTGGAGAAAAAGTGCTTCCTCTTGTTCGTGAACTTGAAAGAAAATCAGAAAATCAACAGCAAATTACGGCGAAATCAGCGTAAAACCACTCATAATCACCAATAATCAGAATCACCCACACAAAAAAATATTAATTTCGTCCCTCAAGACTCGGTTTGAGGGATTTTTTTATTGATTTCAAACCGATACGTTTTTGCTTTATAAATCTAGTTCCATATAATAAAGCTAGATCTTGGAAAAGATTTAATAATTTTTTTTGAAATACTTTTTTATTTTAATTTAACAAGATAAAGTCTATATATAATAACTCAACATATCATGTTATTAATCACGTAATATTTTTATTTATACCTCTGCCTTCTACTCATTAATATCTCTTTTTTATTTATCAATAAACTTAAAATTATAATTAAAAAATAAATAATGAATATTTCCAATAAAAGATTAATTTAATTTTAAAAATACAATTCGACTGCTTTCCAAGCAGATAGAGCTAGCTCTCTTCTAAAATATTTAGGTCGATTATCCACACGTCCTAGAACCCAATTTTTGCAATAATGTTCTGTTATACCAAATATTAGGGATAGAATTAAATCTAGAGGAATGCTATTAAGCCGACTTTTATACTCAGGTGTTGAAAACCAGTTAATAATAAGTTTCTTCGTATTTAATTTCTTTTGTTCTAACTCTTGCTTATATTGACTGTGAAATACATAAAACTTCCCGGAAAATAACACTTCTGCAAATAATGGATGTTCATCTACCCAGTCCACATAACTTAAAACAATTGCAGCAATACTTCTTTCAAAATTGGTCGCCTGAAGTAAGTAATGTTCCATATAACGATTTAAATCGTCCAAAGCGATAAAGATCAATGAAGCAATAATACCCTCCTTATTTTTGAAATGATGATAAATCGAACCGACACTAATTTCTGATTTTTTCTTTATAATTTCTATAGTTGTAGACTCTATACCATGTTCGGAAAAGCATATTAGCGCGTCTTTCAATATTATGCTTTTGATATCAGCCTTATTCAAATAAGCCCTATGTATAACATCAAAATCCTTCATTACATACTCCTAGAAATTGCCACGCCATTCTACATGCAAATTAAAGCACAAAGCTTAAACGCGTTTATTTTGAATATTAATTTACTGAAGTAAATATTTTTTATTATTTTAAATAAACTTGTTTTTTCATAAATAATTTCCATATAAATAACAATTAATTAAAAAATAATATTTCAAATATAGCGAATAAAAAGCTAGAATTAAATTCTAAAGTTTTGATTATTTTGTTGAATATTCAATTTTAACAAATATACAACTATAGTCTAATCATGCATTATTTTATGCTCGCATGTACTTTTTTAAACAAATTAAATTAAGAATAATTTTCATTTAAATCCATAATTAAAATAAGACAATTTATTTTATTAACATAATAAATATTAGAAATACTATTATAAAAAACAAAAATACCACTTCATATTTAAAGTGGCATTTTATAATTTTCAAATCTATATTTCATTATCCATGGACTATTCAATCTAATATTGAACGGACCTCTTTGATGAGTTGATCTACGACTTGCGGTTCAGCTAAGGTTGAAGTATCACCTAAAGAATCAAGTTCATTGGCGACAATTTTCCTTAAGATTCGACGCATAATTTTCCCTGATCTGGTTTTTGGCAAAGAAGGTGCCCAAAAAATAGCATCAGGTGTCGCAACAGGTCCCATGACTTTTCGAACCCAGACATAAAGCTCTTTTCGTAGCTCTTCAGACTCTGCAACATCCGCTTGTAGCGTGACATAGGCAGCAATGCCTTGCCCTTTGATATCGTGCGGCATACCCACCACGGCTGCTTCTGCGACACTATCATGTGCAACTAGCGCACTTTCAATTTCGGCTGTACCCAAACGATGACCCGAAACATTAAGCACATCATCGACACGACCCGTAATCCAGTAGTAACCATCCTTATCGCGTCTCGCTCCATCTCCAGTAAAATAATTGCCGGGATAAGTCGAGAAATATGCTTCTATAAAGCGTTGTGGATCACCCCAAATTGTGCGCATTTGTCCTGGCCACGAATCTTTGATGATGAGATTACCTTCAGCCACACCTTCAATTTCATGTCCATCCGCATCAACAAGTGCAGGTTGCACACCAAAAAATGGACGTGTTGCTGAACCGGGTTTCAGAGGAGTTGCGCCAGGTAACGGTGAAATCAAGATTCCGCCTGTTTCTGTTTGCCACCACGTATCAACGATCGGACAACGACTTTCTCCAACCACGGTATAGTACCAATTCCAAGCTTCGGGATTGATTGGCTCACCCACTGAACCCAATAAACGCAAACTACTCCGATCACTTTCACGAACAAAGGCATCACCCTCACGCATCATGGCGCGGATCGCAGTTGGTGCAGTATATAAAATGGTCACATTATGCTTATCAACGATATGCCCTGTTCGTGCCCATGTTGGATATTGCGGTACACCTTCAAACATGACCGTGGTTGTACCATTAGAAAGTGGTCCATAAATCACATAAGAATGCCCCGTAATCCATCCCACATCCGCAGTACACCAAAACACATCATCTTGTTTTAAATCAAAAATTTCTCTAAATGTGCAATTAACATAAGTAATATAACCACCCGTCGTATGTAAAACACCCTTGGGCTTACCAGTCGAACCAGAGGTATATAAAATAAATAGTGGATCTTCAGCATTCATCGGTTCAGGCGGGCAAATATCATTTACTTCCATGATCGCCATGTGATACCAAATATCACGCCCATTTTTCATTTCAATCGGATTGCCTGTGCGATGCACCACGATGACATGTTCGACCGAACCCGTACCGTCAAGCTGTAAGGCTGCATCCACATTTTCTTTTAATGGAATCGGCTTACCGCCACGCATGCCTGAGTCAGCAGTGATGATCAATTTTGCCTGACTATCATCAATTCGACTTGCCAAAGAATCTGGAGAAAAGCCACCAAAAACCACACAATGCACAGCACCGATTCGAGCACAGGCCAACATCGCAATCGCAGCTTCAGAGACCATCGGCATATACATGATCACTCGATCGCCTTTTTGTATGCCATGTTTCTTTAAAACATTGGCAAAACGACAAACTTCATCATGTAATTCTTCAAATGAAATAATCTTATGTCTTGAGGGATGATCCCCTTCCCAAATAATGGCTGGTTTATGTGGATGTTCTTTTAAATGTCGGTCTAAACAATTGGCACTTACATTAATCTGACCATCCGAAAACCATTCGATTTTGAAATATTCAGGGTCATAATTGCTGTCTTTTACTTTGGTGAATGGCTTTATCCAATCCAGTTTTTTTGCCATTTCACCCCAAAATTCGTCTGGGTTTTCAACAGATTGCTTATATTTAGCAAAATATTGTTCCTCTGTTGTTCGAGCTGTTTTTACAAATTCTTCTGGTACAGGATAGATTTCATTCATAGTATTCTTCCTTGATTTTTCTCTCATCTCGAGAGCCATGCCAACTTATAGAGATTTTTATTTCATTGCATTTGAGCAGTATGACCATATCTGGAAAACTCAAACAATCATGCTTTGGTCTAAGTTTAAATTAACTGTTATTTATCGGAATAACCACTGTTTTTTAGATGATTATTCAAATTTTCCGTATCCGTTTATTTCTTTTAATCTTATAATTCCTCGGGTAAAAAGCGAACAATTGCTTCATAAAGCCAACATTTTTTAACAGACCCAATAGGGTAACGATCATGCAAGCGCAAGAATCAGCTCCATTCTTCTCAAAAAATCAACCCGCTCCTACTGATAATCCGCTATCACCTAGTGGTCGTTTCAATCGTTTGAGCTTTATTGCGTGGTATGGATTCTTATATATCATCGTCCTTGGGGCGATGTTTAGCCTGAGTTTGACGATGGGGATTTTCAATCTCAATACCCTGCAATTTAATGACCATTTTTTAAATGCATTGAATGGCGTTGCAGGCATCGCGTTCGGCATAATTTCTATTTTTTATGTGTATTTTAATTTTGTCATCATGATCCGACGCCTGCATGACCGCAACAAATCTGGCTGGTTTTGTTTGTTGATGTTCTTGCCTGTGATCAATATTTTCTTTGTGCTTTATCTTATTTTTGCCCGTGGATGCCAGCGTTTTAATCGCTTTGGACATCCCCGCCCTGCCTCAGTTTTAGAAAAAATCATGGCATGGCTCATGATCCTATTAACGATCACAAGCCTATTTGCCTCTGCAAGCTTAGTTTCATATATGGTCGGTAGCGGAGAGCTGGAAAATCCAGCAGAAATCATTCAAAAAAATACGCGATACGTTTAAAAAACGCATACAATCCTCCCACATTTATTTTATAACAGAGTGATATTTTTGAAATGATATTACTCTGTGCACTATTCATTTATTTTGTGTGATTTTTCCATTTAAATCCTACAAAAAAAATGAATAAAAAAATCTCTATTTTTTTAATAAAATGGTGATTTTTTAAATCAATTTGTTTTATCGAAGTATTCAATTTTTTGGAAAATACCGTGGCCCAAGAACAAGGCAAGTTAAGTGATGTTGCTCAAGACACCACTCAACTTTTACATGATGCAGGCGAAAAAACTGCGCAAACTGTCATTGCCCATACAGCAAAATATCACGATGCCTACTCGACGATTGATAAAATCATTGATGCATTTTGGCAGCGTGTGCCTTATTTTTGTATCGCGATCGTCGTTATTATTATTTTTTGGTTGTTGTCTAAAGTCTTCAAATTTTTTGTGCGTAAAACTTTAGAAAACAGATCTTATACTCGCCAAAATTTGGTTTTGGTGCTGAACCGAATTGGTAGCACATTTATTGTATTCTTTGGTTTTCTTATTGCGATGGTGATTGCCATTCCAGGCTTTACCCCAGGACAACTGATGAGTGCACTTGGGATTGGTTCTGTTGCAATCGGTTTTGCATTTAAAGATATTTTCCAAAATATGCTGTCAGGTATCCTGATTTTACTCAGTGAATCTTTCAAAATTGGCGATACTATTATCGTGAATAATATGGAAGGAACGGTTGAAGATATCCAAATCCGTGCTACTTTTTTACGTTCTC
This sequence comes from Acinetobacter gerneri DSM 14967 = CIP 107464 = MTCC 9824, assembly GCF_000368565.1. Taxonomy (GTDB): domain Bacteria; phylum Pseudomonadota; class Gammaproteobacteria; order Pseudomonadales; family Moraxellaceae; genus Acinetobacter; species Acinetobacter gerneri. The sequence continues at coordinate 291,746 of NZ_KB849549.1, forward strand.
CAGATGGACGTCGTATCGTAATTCCCAATGCGACTGTTTATACCAGTGCTGTAACGGTCAATACCGCATATCAACGTCGTCGCTGTGACTTTAAAGTCGGCATTGGCTATGAAGATGACGTACAAAAAGCCAAGAAAATTGTTCTCGATCTTCTTGATAGAGATCAAAATATCTTGAGCCAACCTGCTTTTAGCGTAAATGTAAGCTCACTGGCTGATTTCTCGATTCAACTTTCTGTGACTTGGTGGGTAGATACCACCGAAACTACAACTTCAGCCTCTATCAGTAAAGTACAGGAAGAAGTAATCGAAGCCTTCAATGCCCAAGGCATCTCGATTCCTTACCCTGTTCAAGAAGTTAAAGTTTATCGCGGCGAACTTGCAAGCAAAGAAATTGATCAAGCTCCAAAGGCTTAGTCTAAAAAATAATAACTTAACAAAACAATCTCCCTAGTAAATAAGGGATGACGGTTTCGGTTCTGATAATACGGTTGCCTAAGTGAAATGCTTGGCAGCCGTTTTTTATCAGTAAATCAATCTCATAAGGAATAAATCCACCTTCTGGCCCAATCACAATATTACAAGAATGTTCAATTGAACTTGGCATAGGGTTTTCCACATAAGGATGCGCCACAAAAGCAGGACAATTCTCATGAATTAGCGTGGGTAAAACATCCTCAACAAAGGGTTTAAATCGTTTATATATTTCAATTTTTGGGGCAATCGTATCCCCTGCTTGTTCCAAACCTAAAGTAATATATTGGTCTAATTGTTGTAAGAATGGGCTTTGCCAATAACTTTTATCCACGCGGTAACTGTGGATAAGTATAATCTTATCCACACCTAGCGTTACACTATCCACAATCAAGCGCCTTAATACCTTAGGGCGAGGCATAGCAACGATCAAAGTCACAGGAAGTTTGTCAGGCACAGCCTGTTCTTGTAGTCGTTTTAACACGATTTTTTGATCTGAAATTTCTAATATTTCAGTGATATAGCGTTTTCCTTCACGAATACCTACTTTTAAGGTATCCCCAACTTGAATATCTACGTGTTGTTTTAAGTGCTCAATTTGACGCTTGGAGCTGATCGTCCAAAGCGCTTGTTCAGTTTGTCGTGGATCAAGTAAGACAATATTCATGTGAATAATTCAAATTTTTCTCAAAGATATATCATGTGAAAAATGCTTAAACTATATATTGATTGATCGCATAGATATGTTTTTGCAATGAACCACGATTCTTTTCTAAAACATGTTCTGCATTTTTCACCAATGCTTGAGCATATTGAGTGTCATTTATGCATTGTAAAAGTAAGGCTGCCACTTGTGCTGCATCATTTCCAATTTTAAGCGCATTTTCACTTAAAAATTCATCTACTATAGTTTGAAAATTAAAATAATTTGGTCCGATAATCGTCGCAACATCGAGAACCAGAGGCTCTAAAATATTGTGTCCACCACCAGGTTCATTGAGTGATCCCCCAACAAAACACGCTTGACTTAAAGCATACCAAAGCCACAACTCACCCATGCTATCTGCCAGATAAACTTGTGTATCTTTTTGAATTAGTTGATTTAAACTACGGCGTTGTGTGACGAGATTTAAGCTTTTAGCCACATCAAACACTTCATCAAAACGTTCAGGATGACGTGGCACTACAATACATAACAAGCTCGGATCTTGGTCCAAATGTGGCTTTAAAGCTGTTAAAAGCTTCTGCTCTTCAGGTGCATGGGTACTTGCGATACACATGATTTTACGTTCAGAAAGCTGCCATTCTTGTTTCAATTTAACTGACTTTTCAATAAATTCTTGCGGTGCATGTATATCAAATTTGATATTTCCAAGCACTTGAGCTTTGCTTTTTGGCATCCCCAAAGCAACAAAGCGATTGAGTGTCGCCTGATCTTGCGCCAACAACATTTCCATTTCTTTGAGCATTTGCGCAGTAAGCGTTTTCACTTTGCCGTAGCCATTGGCTGATTTTTCAGAAAGTCGGGCATTGATCAACATGCATGGAACTTTAAACTGTTTGGCTTGATCAATCAGGTTGGGCCATAACTCCGTTTCAACCAGCGCCAATAGTTTAGGTTGATATTTTAGAAAAAAAGCTTTGATGAGTTTTTTTTGGTCGGCAGGCAAATAAACTGCCTGAAATAATTTGCTATATGGTTCTTTTAAAAACAATGACTTTGCTCGTGCCTGCCCTGTTTTAGTGGTATTGGTGACCAATACGGCATGGCCTTGTTTTAGATAATGTTCAATCAAAGGTTGCGCGGCGTTGGTTTCTCCAACAGAAACGGCATGAAACCAAATGGCATGTTTATTTTTAACTTCTTGGAATGGACCAAAGCGTTCTATACATTCTTGTTGGTAGGCTTGAAAATTTTCCGCACGAGTTTTTATTCGCCATTTATACAAAGGCTTAATCAAGGTTAATGCTGCGTTATACCAAAAAGGAGTGGTCAAACAATTGCCCCAAATCAATGTGAATTGGGGCAATATAACAGAGCATTATCCACTTGTTAATGAATTATGCCCTGTTGTTTTGTTTTATTTTATTTTAATCCGCAATCACTCGGCTTTCTGCCAATGTTGGATAATCAATATAACCTTCAGCAACTTGTGCTCCGATCATATTTTCCAGCTTCAATTCATTTAATGGCGCATCCTGCAATAAACGCTCGTATAGATCAGGATTGGCAATATAAGCCTTGCCCCATGAAATCGCTTCTGCTTTGCCAGTGGTTAGCAATTCTTTGGCTGTTGGCAAATCAATTTTCATATTTGCAATATACGGCACGCCACCTGAGCGTTCTTTCATATACAGACTAATGCTGTCATCTGCCAAATATTCACGGGTAAAAAAGAATGCAATCTGACGTTTACCCAGCTCTTGCATCACATAACCGAATGTTTCTTTTGGATTTGCATCGCCCATATCATGCTCATCACCACGTGGTGCAAGATGAATCCCGACTCGGCCTGCGCCCCAAACTTCGATCAAAACATCCATCACTTCAAGCAATAAACGTGCACGATTTTCAGCAGAACCGCCATATTCATCCGTACGTAAATTGGTTGAACTTTGCAAAAATTGGTCGATTAGATAACCATTGGCAGCATGCAATTCCACACCATCAAATCCTGCCTCTTTGGCACGAATGGCAGCTTGTTTATACTGTTCTACGATGTGTTTAATTTCACTGATTTCAAGTGGGCGAGGTACAACATAATCACGTTTTGGGCGGAGTAAACTCACATGACCTTTTTGCTGTACAGCACTTGAAGATACTGGTGTTGTACCATTTAATAAATCAGGATGTGATACACGCCCCACATGCCATAGCTGTGCAACGATTAAGCCATCTTTGTCATGTACTGCTTGAGTGACTTTTTTCCAAGCATCGACTTGCGCATCACTAAATAGCCCGGGAGTATTCAGATAACCATTGGCTTCTTCGGCAATCACTGTTGCTTCGGAAATGATCAGCCCAGCACTCGCACGCTGTGCATAATATTCAACCATGATATCCGTAGGAACACGATCTGCTGTAGCACGACTACGTGTTAAGGGCGCCATGATGACACGATTTTTTAAATGTAAATCGCCGAGAACGAGAGGAGAATTGAGTTCAGCCATATTTGCCTCAATATTCACATTAAATCAAATCATTGAATGATGACTTAAAGTGAATTTTTAAGAAATTCAATATATTGCTGAATAAGTTGTTCGTTTCGTGAAAAATAGGACCATTGACCATATTTTTCAACTTGGATCAAACCTGCTTGTTGTAGCACAGAAAGATGATTGGACATGGTTGATTGTGAAACCTTGCCCAGCTGTTCAATATTTCCAGCACAAACGCCACGTGTAAATCCTCCGCACTGTTCTACGGACAAATAATCCTCTGGCCTCTTCAACCATTCTAAAATCTGTCTGCGCGTTGGATTTGCCAATGCTTTAAATATTAAATCTATATCCATGTTCAAGACACATTCAATCTAAAAAACACTATTCAGCACCTTTAGTTTAATATATCGTATTTTTGCGATATTAATATCGATTTTTTTAGATATATTGTAAAGATGCTGAATAAACGATTCTACAATAAGCTTTATAAGCCTTGTTTTAGACTTGCTTCGATAAATTTGTCCAAATCACCGTCCAATACCGCACCAGTATTTGAGTTTTCTACACCAGTACGTAAGTCTTTGATACGTGAGTCATCAAGTACATAAGAACGAATTTGGCTGCCCCAACCGATATCAGATTTTGAATCTTCAAGTGCTTGGTGTGCTTCATTACGTTTTTGCATTTCAAGCTCATAGAGCTTGGCACGTAATTGTTTCCAAGCATGGTCACGGTTAGCATGTTGTGAACGTTGGTTCTGACATGCCACCACGATACCTGTTGGCGCGTGTGTTAAACGTACAGCAGAGTCAGTTTTGTTAATATGCTGACCACCTGCACCTGATGCGCGATACGTATCCGTACGAACGTCAGCTGGATTGATATCAATCTCGATATTGTCATCCACTTCTGGCGATACGAACACCGCAGAGAATGAAGTATGGCGACGGTTACCTGAGTCAAATGGTGATTTACGCACTAAACGGTGTACGCCACTTTCGGTACGTAACCAACCATAAGCGTACTCGCCTTCAACACGGATCGTTGCAGATTTAATCCCTGCGACATCACCGTCTGATTCTTCCATCAATTCAGCTTTAAAGCCATGACGTTCAATCCAACGCATATACATACGCAGTAACATAGATGCCCAATCTTGAGCCTCTGTACCACCTGAACCTGCTTGAATTTCCAAGAAACATGGGTTTGGGTCCATCGGATTGCTAAACATACGACGGAACTCAAGTTTAGCCAGTTCAGCTTCAGCGCCATCTAACTCTGCTTGAACATCAGCAAGCATACTTTCTTCATCAGCTTCAACTGCCAAATCAAGCATTGCTTGCGCATCTTCTAATTGTGTAGACAAACCATCCAAGACATTGATGACATTTTCAAGTTCACCTTTTTCTTTTGCCATGGCTTGGGCACGACTTTGGTCATTCCAAATCGCTGGATCTTCTAATTCGCGGAGAACCTCTTCTAAACGCTCTTTTTTCAGATCGTAGTCAAAGATACCCCCGAAGTGTTTGACCACGGTCGCTTAAGTCTTTTAATTGGTTTAGGTAAGGATTAATTTCCACGCGTTTTACTCTCTATCTAAGAAAGGGATAAAAATTGGTGAAAGATTATATCACAAGCAAGCTTTGAAAATATTTGCTCGCAAAATTTTGGGGCGCAATTTTTTATTGAGTATCTAGAAATTAAATAAATGTTGTCATTGAATCAATTTCAACATTTAGATTTTTCTAAAAATACGATTTTTAAAATTTAAATATTCAATACGCTAAAGCTGTTCTTTTTAAAAATCTTGAAATCTCAGATATGATATTTTTATTAAAAATCATGCTAATTTTTACCAAATTGTTACATTTTTTTCATAATAACAAGAAAAGTTCACAAATCCTCCATGATTTTAAAAAAATAAAACATTTAAATAAATCAATAAAAATCATTATTTTAATATCACTTTTTATTAAATCCATACTTTTTCTAGGCTTTTAATGCACTTTTAAGATTGACCTTATTTTTTTTTTACATAGACTGAAACTTGTAACAAAAGATGTATTGGTTTTTTAGTTGCATCACATTTTCTGAGGGGAAAATAGATGAAAAAATTAGTTATAAGCACAGCATTATTATCAGCCCTAGCGTTAACAGGAACTGCGCATGCATACCAAGCAGAAGTTGGCGGCTCATATACCTATACGGATTGGGATGATTTCGATGGTACTCACAATTTTGGTGTAGATGGTACTTATTATTTCAATCCAGTCCAAACACGTAACTCACCATTAAATGAAGCAGCATTTTTAGACCGTGCAAGCAACGTGAAAGCTCATGTTGATTATGCAGACAATAACGGTATTAAAAATACTGAATATGGCGCTGGCGCAGAAGTCTTTATTCCAAACAGTGATTTCTACGTAAGCGGTAATGTTTCACGTGATGAAACTAAAGTTAAAAAGACTGACATCGACAACAAAGTAACTTATTACGGTGCTGAAGTTGGTTACCTACCAGCACCTGGTTTATTACTTGCATTAGGTCTTAAAGGCTATGATGCTAAAAATGGTGATGACGGCGTAGATCCAACAGTTCGCGCAAAATATGTGACTCAAGTTGGTCAACATGATGTTAACTTAGAAGCATTCGGTGCATTTGGTGATCTTGACGAGTTTAAAGTTCGTGGTGATTACTACATCGACAAAACTTTAAGCGTAGGTGTGGATTACTACAACAACGACTTAACAGATTATGATGAATGGGGTGTTTCTGCGAAGAAATTCTTCAATCAAAATGTAAGTCTTGAAGGTCGTGTAGGTTTTGGTGATGACGCAAACTCTTACGGTGTACGTGCTGCATATCGCTTCTAATCTAAATCGTTTTTCTGAGTTAGATCATGATCTAGCCTAGAAATGAAAACCGCTCAATATTGAGCGGTTTTTTATTCTTAGATTTTAAAATAAATCGAAATAATGAATATCTACTGACTCAAATGGATCACACGAAGCTGCAAACTGGTGTTGCCATTAAATTGGTTTTTATCCAATTCATATACCAAATGTACCTGGTCTTGCATCGGATCATAATCGAATTGAGTACGGGCATTGAACGCAATTGCATCCACGCTACGACCACCTTGTAGTGCCAAACGCAGTTTCAAATGTGCTTCCTTCAGCCAACGATAGTCGATCACTTTGAAATTGCCCTCAAAGACAGGATGTGGGAATTTTTGTCCCCAAGGTCCCATATCATCAATTTGCTGAACAGTGCTTAGCTGTAAAGCATCGTCGGGCAATTCCCCATCTGTCCAAAGTGTTGCCAAAAATAATTCTTCATTCATTTCGGCAATCAGATTGGTAAATACCATTTTAAATTCTTCAAAATGCTCTTTACGAATGGTGAGCCCTGCTGCTGCCGCATGTCCACCAAAAAACTTGACCAAATGCGGATACTGTTCAGCCACTTTTTCTATGCTATCTCGAATATGAATCCCATCGATAGAACGTGCTGAGCCTTTGATATGAACCCCATCTTGGTCTTGAGCAAAGACGATACTTGGGCGATGAAATTGTTCTTTTAAACGTCCAGCAACGATCCCGATCACACCTTGATGCCAATGCGCTTCAAACATGACCAAAGCCGCAGGTAAAGCATCTGCATCCAGATCCAGTTTTGCAAGTTCAGTCAATGCCTCTTGCTTCATCTGGGTTTCAACTTGGCGACGATCCAGATTGAGCTGATTGAGCTGCTTTGCATAAAAATAAGCTTGCTCTGTATTTTCAGCGAGTAAACATTCAATCCCGATATCCATGGTTTCCATACGACCGGCAGCATTGATCCGTGGACCCAGTACAAAACCTAGATCTTGTGCTTTTAAAGACTGACTTTCCCGACCCGCGATGTCCAATAAAGCTGAAATACCGATACGACATTGATTTTGCTGGATTCGTTTTAATCCAGCATCAACTAAAATACGATTATTCAAATCCAGACTTGCCACATCTGCATAAGTCCCAAGCGCAACCAAATCCAGATATTGAGCAATTTTTGCAGTCGATTTTCCTATTTTGGCACGATAACTTGATAGATTTGCCAACAAATAAAATGCGACTCCGACACCTGCTAAGGCTTTACTCGGGAAATCACAGCCAAGTTGGTTTGGATTCACCACAGCCTCAGCTTGAGGTGTTGCTTTAGTGGTGAGATGGTGATCGGTAATAATCACCTTCATACCATGCTGCTGAGCCTGTGCCACACCTTCATGGCTAGAAATGCCATTGTCCACGGTAATCAGCAAATCAGGTTGATGGCTTGTAAATGCCAAATCAGCAATTGCAGCAGTCAGACCATAACCATATTTAAAACGGTCTGGCACTAAATACTCAATATTGGCACCCATTTCCCTGAGCACCAATATCATCAATGCAGTACTGGTCGCACCATCTGCATCATAATCACCGACAACAACAATTTTCTGCTGTTGATCTAAAGCTTGATCAAGCAGATCTATCGCTGTCTCAAGCCCCTTTAGATTTGGCGCAAGTAGATATTTAAGTTTGAGATCGAGTTCTTGTGCTGAAGCGACACCACGACGTGCCAAAATCTCAGCAATAAAGTTTGACACACCCTGAATATTTTCAGGGCGTGTGATTAAAGGTCTTTGTTTAATTTGAATTTTTGACATTTAAGGCATCAAACGCTGAATCGTCCAAGCGCCATCCACTTTTTCATAACTTAAACGATCATGTAAGCGATTTGGACGTCCTTGCCAAAACTCATAATAGTCTGGTTCGATACGATAACCGCCCCAAAATTCTGGTTTTGCCAATTCAGCCTTTTGTTCAACGGCATCATGTAATGCTTGGAATTTTTCTACCAATAACTCACGATTGGCAATAACACCACTTTGCGGCGTACTGATATGTGCAGCAATTTGGCTATCTCGAGGACGTTTATGATAATAAGCTGTTGATTCTTCTTCAGAGATTTTGCTCACTTTTCCTGAGATTCGAATCTGACGCTCCATCGCAGGCCAATAAAATAGAATTTCCGCATAAGGATTATGCGCCAAATCCAAACCTTTTTGGCTGTCATAATTGGTATAAAAATCATACCCTGCCTCAGTCGCACCACGTAATAACACAGTACGAACATGAGGACGGCCTTGTTGATCAGCCGTTGCCAAAGACATGGCATAGGGTTCATGCAATTTTTCTTTCAGAGTTTCATTAAACCAATTTAAAAATTGTTCATGCGGATTGGTATCGACTTGCGCTTCATGAAGTTCATCTTTTTCATAACTCAGACGAAGTTCACTCAAATCTTTAATCACGTCATTCATTTAAATCACCCCTATTCAAAAAAATTAAGCATGTTGACGGACAGCATCTGCCAAATGATTTGCGAGATCTGTCACTTCTTGTAAGTTATCGCCTTCAACCATGACACGGATTACAGGTTCTGTTCCTGATTTACGGATCAAGATTCGACCACGACCTTTGAGTTGTGTTTCCGCTTTATCAAACTCTGCAACCAATGCAGGAATGCTGAACGGATCAATCATTTGTTCTAAACGAACATTCACCAAAATTTGTGGGAAAAGTTTGAAATCTGCAACCAATTCATCCAAAGATTGATCTTGCTCAACCATGACAGTTAACACTTGCAATGCCGCAATGATGGCATCACCTGTTGTACTTTTATCTAGAGTGAGAATGTGTCCAGAGGGTTCGCCACCGATCACCCAGTTATTTTCTTCCAAAGCTTGCAAGACATAACGGTCGCCGACATTCGCACGAGTAAACGGTACACCTGCTTTTTCAAGTGCCAACTCTAAAGCCATGTTGCTCATCACTGTGCCCGCAATACCTGCAGGTTTTTGATTGGCTTTGGTCGCGAGAATATACAAAATATGATCGCCATCAATGAGCTGACCATTTTTATCGACTAAGACAACACGATCGGCATCACCATCAAATGCAATCCCAAGATCAGCCTGATGTTCAAGCACTGCTTTCTGTAAGTTCTCAGGATGAGTCGAACCACAATGATCATTGATATTTAAACCATTTGGATCATTGTAAATTGCGATAACTTTCGCACCTAACTCACGAAAAACGGCAGGTCCAACGCTATAGCCTGCACCATTGGCACAGTCCACCACGATTTTGAGTTTTCTTAAATCAAAATGGTATGGGAATGTCGATTTACAAAATTCGATATAACGCCCATTGGCATCTTTAACACGAACACTTTTACCCAAATTCGCAGTGTCATCAATAATGATGTCTTTTTCTAATTCTGCATTAATCGCATTTTGTAGCGCATCTGGTAATTTTTTACCTTCGCCAGAGAAAAATTTAATCCCATTATCAAAATAAGGATTGTGCGATGCAGAAATCACAATACCCGCATCCGCATGTAGCGCACGTGTTAAATGCGCGATCGCTGGAGTTGGCAATGGACCAAGCAAATGCACATAAACACCCGCAGCATTTAAGCCTGCTTGCAATGCTGCTTCTAAAATATAGCCTGATAAACGCGTATCTTTGCCCAGAACAACAATAGGTTTTTTGGTCGGACTTAATTGTTTTAATACCTTCCCTGCTGCAAAGCCTAATTTTAACGCAAACTCTGGTGTAATGGGCAAAACACCAAATTTTCCACGAATCCCGTCAGTACCAAAATAACTCATTTTTTTCCCACTTATTATCTGCATTAAAACAGTTCGATTTTATGTTACTACACCTTACTTTACACCAAAATAAAAAAGCCGTCATAAGTTGACGGCTTTTTTATGTTGGAAATATTATAAATATTAGCCAACTCGATAATTCGGAGCTTCTTTGGTAATCGTTACATCATGAACGTGAGATTCTTGCATACCAGCAGCAGTAATTTTTACAAATTTCGCTGTTTGACGTAAATCTTCAACGGTTGCAGAACCTGTATAACCCATAGAAGAACGTAAACCGCCCATCATTTGATGTACGATTGCACTCATTGGACCTTTATACGGTACGCGACCTTCAATACCTTCTGGTACTAATTTTTCAGCGCCTGCTTTAGAGTCTTGGAAATAACGGTCAGCAGAGCCAGTTGCACCTGCCATCGCACCCAATGAACCCATACCACGGTATGATTTGTAGTAACGACCTTGGAAAAATTCAACTTCGCCAGGTGCTTCTTCAGTACCTGCCATCAAAGAACCTACCATTACTGTACTCGCACCAGCACCGATTGCTTTTGCCATATCACCAGAGAAACGAATACCACCATCAGCGATCAATGGAATTTGTTCTTTCAATGCATTTGCAACGCTATCAATCGCTGAAATCTGTGGCATACCAATACCAGCAACAATACGAGTTGTACAGATTGAACCAGGACCAATACCGACTTTAACAGCATCAGCACCAGCATCTAACAATGCCAAAGCAGCATCACCAGTCGCGATATTACCGCCGATCACTTGAACTTGTGGGAAGTTTTGTTTTACCCAACGAACACGTTCAATTACACCCGCTGAATGACCATGTGCGGTATCAACCACAATGGCATCAACACCCGCTTCGATCAAAGCTTCTACACGTGCAGGAGTTTCAAGCCCAGTACCGACAGCAGCGCCGACACGTAAACGACCTAATTCGTCTTTACAGCTATTTGGATAAAGTTCTGCTTTACGGAAATCCGTAACGGTAATCAAACCTTTAAGCGCGTTATTGTCATCAACAACCAATACTTTTTCGATACGGTGTTTTTGCAATAATGCTTGAATATTTTCTTTAGATTCGCCTTCTTTAACAGTCACAAGACGATCTTGACCAGTCATGATGTTACTTACAGGTTGCTCAAGATTCGTTTCAAAACGAGTATCACGACCTGTAACGATACCAACCACTTTTCCGTCTTTTACAACTGGAACACCACTAATGTTGTTCTGAGTTGTGATCTCAATCAGTTCACGCACCGTTGTTTCTGGGGTCACTGCGATTGGATCTTTCACCATGCCTGCTTCAAATTTTTTCACACGACGAACTTCGGCAGCTTGCGCAGAGATATCCATGTTTTTATGCAAAATACCGATACCACCATTTTGAGCCATGGCGATTGCCATACGAGACTCAGTAACAGTATCCATTGCTGCAGAAACGAGAGGAATATTTAAATTGATGCCGCGAGTCAGGCGTGTTCTTAGAGAAACATCTTTTGGGAGGACAGTAGAATAGGCAGGGAGTAATAAGACATCATCGAAGGTTAACGCTTCTTGAACGATGGTCAGCATAACAGTCTCACTGGTAATTTCCGTGAGCTATTATAAACAAATTTACGTGCAAATTTCATTTTTATTATATAAATTAATTTTAAGGCTTATTCCTATTTTAATAGATTTCTTTCATAAATTAAAAAATGATCAGGTATTTTAGTGAAAAGTATCATACGGTCACATTTGCCGTGAGTCATTTAATTTACTTTGCGTAGACAATCTTTCTTACTTTGTTTTTGGACAAATGAGAAATATATTTCGCAAGGAAACCATTTGTCGAACAAATGGGCATACATCCTGAGCAATTTTTAAAGCACTGCTTTAAAAAATGCGGAACTCCCTTGTTCGACGAACGGCATCCTGCCTTAATTGCAAATTTTATTACTTTTGAAGCAAAATGATGGGAGTATAAATTTGAGCAATAAATGACTTATGTAAAAACTCTAATAAATATAAGTTAATAAAAAGAAATACCTTGAGAGATTCCACATCAACAGATTATAAAATCTCTCCTTTATCTAAGAATATTACTTAGGACAACTAAATATCGTTTCATCCATCAAATCAATACCGCATTGCAGATTTTCAATCCAATCTAAAAACTGATTGACCATCGGTTTTCCAATAAAGGCATTGCCATGTTGAGGAACGATCATTTCCACATCCATTTCACGAACCATACGTACCCAAAGTTTAATAACACGATTGGAACACATATAACGCTGGTGAAACGCCTTCATTTTGACAATATGATCAGTAAAATTTTCCAAAGGCAACGAGGCATCATCTACGATCGAAGCCCCCATATCACCTGAAAATAAAATCTTAGAAATGGGGTCATAAAACTGAAAGTTACCCACAGAATGCAGAAAATGTGCAGGCACAGCGATAATTCTCGATTCACCTAAAGGGATACTTTGACCATGATCAGGGATTTCAATTAAACGATCTTCCCAACTGCCCTGCATACGATCATTCATAAAGGTTGAACTTAAATGTGGCAAAAATCTCGCCCACAATTTTGAAGAAGCAACTTTAGCTTTGGTATACACCAACCAACGTGGCATAGAAGTAATAATGTCTGGATCTTGATGTGATGCAATCACATAATCTAAATTTTGCAAACGGGTATATTTATTGAGTTCCATGGTCAAAGGAATATAGGTCAGATCACCACCTGGATCTAAAACCGCCGCACGCTCATGATCTAAAATTAAAAACTGATTCGCTTGTACCCCTTCACCTTTTACCAAACTGGTAAAACTTATACATTTATGTGTTCCGTTATCAAATAATACTTGCGACGTCGTACGATCTGTAGCCATGCTCAAATAACCCCAATAAAACTCTAAAAATAGATAAAAAATTTATAAATATTTATTCCATATAAAATATAAGGTATTGCTTAAATATACAATGACTTTATCTAGTTTCTAGCGTAGATTTATCGAGAGAAAAGAGTGACTTAAGACCGATTTTTTACTATAAAATTCGAGCACATTGATATTTTAAATAAATCAATGAACTAGATTAATGAAAAAAATAATTTTGATGATCTATTTTTCTTTTGTAAAAACTGGATTTATGTTCGTAAAAGCAGATCTTTAAAATGATGCTTTGCTAAACTGCTTTAAAGAGCATTTACACCCAAAATCCAGCACTCTATTAGAATTTAGATTTTGGGTGTTATGATTAGAAGAAATAATGTTGAACTAGAGCACCCACACCCATGACGAAGAAAACGGCTGCACCTATTTTATGAATAAGGGAAATAGGTAATTTTTCTGCCATTTTATTACCAATAAAGACAGCAGGCGCATTGACCAACATAATCCCAATCGTCGTGCCCAAAGTCACCCACATCACGCTATCAAAGCGGGCTGCCAAAGCAATCGTTGCAACCTGTGTTTTATCGCCAATTTCTGCCAAAAAGAATAAAACAAATGTTGCACCAAAAACGCCATATTTTTGCCAACGGTTAATACTTCCAGATTCATCATCCAATTTGTCAGGAATCAGCATCCAAATTGACATACCAATAAAGCCAAGCGCAACGATCCAAAGCAAGACATCAGGACTTAAAACTGTCGTAATCCACTGTCCTAAAATCGCAGAAACACCGTGGTTGACCACAGTTGCCAAGAAAATAGCAATTAAAATCGGAACAGGTTTACGAAAACGTGCGGCAAGCAATAATGTTAATAATTGAGTTTTGTCGCCCATTTCAGACAAGGCAACAATGAGAAGAGATACAAGAAAAGCATTCATGTGATGGATTTCTCTGGCTAGCAAACATACCGATGACTTATCCCTCCTGCTAGCCAAAATGGGTCGCCCCAATGCAGAGTGATAAATCAAAGGTCTTGCCAACAAAAGAAAGCTTTTTGAAAAGCTGAATTGGTTCTTTGCTATGATGACCATGTTCTGTTGAACAATTATGTTGACCATCACCTATTTGCATCAGCAAATAGCGGCTACTCCCCAATGAAGTAATGTTATTCTACAATGCTTCCATTATTCATTCAATTTTAAATTTTATAAATCTAATGCAGACCAATATCAAAACTGTGATCGAACGTCACCTTTATCCCGACAATATCTTTATCATCGGGGGTGGTCCTTCTTTAAAGGATCTAGATTTAAGTCCACTACACAATCAATCTTATTTTACGATTGTCTGCAACCAGGCTTATCAACTAATTCCAAGTGCAACGATTGCACATCATAGTGATTATCAATGGTGGGATTCTCATAAAGATTCACTTGAAAGAGGATATAAAGGTGAGTTGATTACAGGGTGCGGTTTGGGAACAAATTTGACCTATCCCGCAGATGCTGTGCATAAACTACAAACGATTAACTTTGAAAATAAACAAGACTTTCTAATCGACACAAATTTGGTTTATGGCAATAACTGTGGCTTACAAGCGGTGTCTTTGGCACATTTTTTTATGCCTAAAAATATCATACTCATTGGTTTTGATTTTAAAGCTCGAAATGAGCAAACGCATGGCTATACCCCACATAACGCTTTAGATATGCAGCATTTTGAAAAGTTTTGGCTACAATTTTTAAAAAACTTTAGCCAATTCGAAACTTTAAGACAGAATATTTGGGGCAGTATCCATCCAGATCAGGCTTTGCCTCATATTTATAATCTCAATCCTGATTCGGCTTTAACGCTGTATGACCAGAGCAAAACACTGGCAGATTTTTTATAAGCCAAATATGAGCCAATAAAAAACCCCGCATAATGCGAGGTTTTTTTTAAACTGAACTTAGAGCAAGATATTGCGGATATCCGCTAAAAGTTTCGTCAATTTATTGGTAAATCGAGCAGCGTCAGCACCATTGATCACACGGTGGTCATAAGACAATGACAATGGCAACATCAATCGAGGATCGAAGTCTTTACCATTCCAAACAGGTTGCATAGTCGCTGGTGAAATACCCAAAATTGCAACTTGTGGCCAGTTCACCAATGGTGTAAATGCCGTACCACCAATACTACCCAAGCTGGTAATCGTAAAGTTTGCACCTTGAAGATCTTTCGGTGAAAGTTTCTTATCACGTGCTTTTTTGCTTAGCTCGCCCAGTTCAACCGCAATTTGTTTAATTGATTTTTGATCTGGATTACGCAGTACAGGTACAGTCAAACCATCTGGCGTTGCCACTGCAATGCCCATATGGATTTCATTACGCAGTAAAACACCTTTTTGATCATCAGCCAAATGTCCTGCAAAGTACGGCTCTTCTTTCAACAAGAATGCCACAGCTTTTGCAATAAATGCCAAGATCGTCAAACTGATACCTTGTTGCTTAAAGCCAGCTTTCAATTCGCCACGCCAAGCTTCGAGTTCAGTAATATCAGCCAAATCAAACTGTGTTACCTGTGGAATGAAGTTATTTAACGATAACTGCGGTACAGAAACTTGCTGTAAACGCGTCATTGTTGCAATTTCACCACCACCAAATGCACTAAAGTCCGGAAGTGCTGGTAATCCAGAAGCCACTTGTGCAACAGCTTGCTGCGGTGCTGCTTGTGGAGCAGTTAAGCGTTGTTTGACATAAGCATAGACATCTTCTTTGATCACACGTGCATGCGGACCAGAAGACTCAACTTGAGCCAAAAGTACACCAAGTTCACGTGCCAATTTTCGTACTGCAGGACCTGCATATACTTTGGCATTTTCAGCTTGTTGTTCTTTGCTTAATTTGTCTGAACTATTTGCAACATGTGCAGTTGGTTCTACCGCTTTGCTTGGACTCGGCGCAGGTTTTGTTTCTGCAGGCGCAGGCTTAGCAGCAGCTTGTTCTTTTGCTTGCTCAGAAGGTTGTACATCCGCAACACCATCAATGGTCATCAATGGCATACCTTGTTTCACTTCTTGATTTTGGCTGATATGAATCGCCTTAATCGTTCCTGAAACAGTACTCGGTACTTCCACAGATGCTTTATCTGACTCGACCACAACTAAACTTTGATCTTTTTCAACACGGTCGCCCACGCTCACCAAGATCTCTGAAACAGATGCTTTATCTACACCCAAATCAGGCACATTGATTTCAACTGGACCAGATTGGCCTGGTTGTGCTTGTGCTTTTTCCACAGGTGTAGGTGCCGCTTCTGTTTTTGCAGGCGCTGTTTCGGCTGCTGCCGATGCAGTAGGCGCACTAGAAGTCGTTTTCACAGTAATGAGAACTACACCTTCTTTTACGCTATCGCCCTCTTTAACCACAACAGATTCAACTGTACCCGCAACTGTACTTGGCACTTCAACCGTTGCTTTGTCTGATTCGACCACAACGATGCTGTCATCAACAGCGATTTCATCACCCGCTTTTACTAAAATCTCGCCAACAAGTGCTTTTTCTACACCAATGTCAGGAACTTTTACTTCTACGCTTTGTGAAGTTGTCGCAGCTGCTGGAGCTGCTACTTTTTCTTCTACAGCAGGAGCAGCTTCAGTTTTTACTGTTTCTGCTACAGGTTCTGCTTTTGCTTCTGGTGCAGTTGCCTCTGAAGCTTCAGTTTCGATCTCGACCAAAGCCGCACCTTCTGAAACTTCATCACCTTCTTTGACTAAAATGCTTTTCACCACACCCGCTGAAGTGCTAGGCACTTCAACAGATGCTTTGTCTGATTCAAGCAAAACAATACTGTCATCGACAGCAATCGTATCACCGACTTTGACCAAGATTTCAGCCACAGTGGCTTTTTCTACACCAATATCAGGAGTCGTAATTTGCATTATTATTTCTCCTCGCTTGATTCTGCATAAGGTGCAACATCTTGAACTTCAGGATGAGCCTGAGGTAACCAAGCCACTGGACGATCAACATCTAGTTCAAAAGTAGAAATCGCATCTTTAACTAAACGCGCATCAACTTCGCCTTCGTCAGCCAGTTTTTTCAATGTTGCAACCACGATATGAGCAGCATCTACACCAAAGTAACTACGTAAATTGCCACGTGTATCTGAGCGACCATAACCATCAGTACCCAAAGTCACAAATGGACGACCATCTGGTAAATAAGCACGGATCTGTTCGCTATAAGCACGGATATGGTCAGTTGCAGAAACAACGATACCGTCAGTACCACGTAATTGTTCAGATACCCAAGATTCTTTCGCTTGTTCAGCCAATGGATGTAAACGGTTGTATTCTTCTACAGCCATACCATCACGAGCCAATTCGTTGAAGCTTGTTACGCTCCAAACATTTGAATGTACTTGATATTCATCACGTAAAATTTGTGCAGCTTTGATCACTTCACGTAAAATGACACCAGAACCCATCAATTGAACTGTAGCTTTCTCATCTTTTTCAAGCAGATACATACCACGTTTGATGCCTTCTTCTACGCCTTGAGGCATTGAAGCATGTTCATAGTTTTCATTCATCAATGTCAAATAATAGAACACACGTTCTTGGTTGACATACATGCGTTGTAAACCGTCATGAATGATCACAGCCAATTCATAACCGAAACATGGATCATACGATACACAGTTTGGAATCGTAGAAGCCAATACATGCGAATGACCATCTTGGTGCTGTAAACCTTCACCATTTAGTGTGGTACGGCCCGCAGTTGCGCCAAACAAGAAACCTTGTGCCTGAGCATCACCTGCGGCCCATGCAATATCTCCAATACGTTGGAAACCAAACATTGAGTAATACATATACATCGGAATCATAGGCAAGTTATTGGTTGAATAACTTGTACCCAATGCAGCCCATGCACTCATCGCACCAGCTTCGTTGATCCCTTCGTTCAGCATGTGACCATCTTTTGCTTCACGATAGTTCATCAACTGTTCTTGGTCTTCAGGCGTATAGTTTTGACCGTGAGCGGCATAAATACCAAGCTGACGGAACATCCCTTCCAAACCGAAAGTACGTGCTTCATCTGGAACGATTGGAACAACACGATCTTTAATCGCTTTTTCTTTCAACAATGCTGCAATCAAACGCACCATAATCATGGTTGTTGATTGTTCTTTACCACCACTGCCTTTAAGCACGCTATCAAATACAGAAAGCTCAGGTATTTCCAAAGGAACACTGTCTTTACGACGAGCTGGTAAATAACCACCTAAAGCTTCACGACGTGCTTTTAAGTATTTTAATTCTGGAGAATTTTCACCCGGACGATAGAACGGCAATTCTTCAAGCTGTTCATCTGTAAATGGCAAGTTAAAACGATTACGGAAGTATTTTAGCGATTCCAAATGCATTTTTTTGATTTGGTGAGTTTTGTTTACGCCTTCAACTTCGTCAGATAAACCATAACCTTTTACAGTTTTCGCTAAGATAACCGTTGGTTGACCATTACTAGTCATTGCTGCTGCATAAGCAGCATAGACTTTGTACGGGTCATGACCACCACGATTGAGATTATCAATATCTTCATCGCTTAAGCCTTTCACCAACTCTTCAGCTTCTGGATATTTACCAAAGAAATGTTCACGTGTATACGCGCCACCTTTCACTTGATAACGCTGATAATCGCCATCAAGTGCTTCATCCATACGTGCTTTAAGTGCACCAGAAGTGTCTTTGTCCAATAAAGGATCCCAATGACGACCCCAAACAACTTTAATCACACGCCAACCCGCACCGCGGAATAACGACTCAAGTTCTTGAATAATTTTACCATTACCACGAACAGGTCCATCAAGACGCTGTAAGTTACAGTTGATCACCCAGATTAAGTTGTCCAATTTCTCACGACCTGCAAGAGAAATTGCACCTAAACTTTCTGGCTCATCCATCTCACCATCGCCAAGATAAGCCCAAACTTTACGATCTTCTTCTTTAATCAAACCACGATTCATCAAATATTTTTGAATGTGCGCTTGATAAATCGACATAATCGGGCCTAGACCCATAGATACCGTTGGGAACTGCCAATAATCTGGCATTAAATATGGGTGCGGATAGCTCGATAAACCATTACCGTTTACTTCACGGCGGAAATTATTGAGCTGATCTTCTGTTAAACGACCTTCAAGATAAGAACGAGCATAAATACCAGGGGCACAGTGACCTTGGTAATAAATCATATCACCGCCATAGTTATCACTATTTGCGCGGAAAAAATGGTTAAAACCTACATCATATAAAGTCGCCGAAGATGCAAAACTTGCAAGGTGACCACCTAAATCATCCCCAGTCTTATTTGCGCGAAGTACCATCGCCAAAGCATTCCAGCGGATTAATGCACGGATACGGCGTTCCATATCTTGGTCGCCCGGCATCGCTGGTTGTTCTTCTGTTGAAATCGTATTTAAGTAAGGAGTATTTAATCTCTGAATAGGTACATGCTTTGAGATTGCTTGTTGGTAGAGTTTTTCAAGCAAGAAAGCTGCTCGCTCTGTCCCCATATGTTGCAATACTGAATCGAAAGCATCTTGCCATTCTTGAGTTTCTTGAGCGTCTGAATCACCATAATACGCCATAACACACCTACTCCTTATATCCTATTTTCTACACTATATATGTATCATGATTTAGGGGTGTTAAGTTATCGTTACAGATGAATGTGGAATGGTAGTATTATTTAGTATCTAAATAGTCATTGGCTTTTCTGCCTATTAATACACAAAAACCGCCATCTTTGGCGGTTTTCTATACGATCATTATTCAAGCTGGTGATATTGTCACAAAATAACGATATTGACCATTCATCGAATAAGTCTAAATTTGGCTTATGGCAACATCGCTAAATAAGTCGATGGATTTTTACGTTGACCATCTTTTACAACTTCATAATGTAAATGCGGACCAGTACAACGACCAGTACATCCTACATTGGCAATGTGATCACCCGCAGAAACACGAGAACCCACCTGAGCAATCAAACGAGAAGCGTGTGCATAACGCGTCAATACACCATTACCATGGTCGATTTCGACATAGTTACCATAACCACGTCCCCAACCTGATTTTGTGATAATGCCAGGACCCGTTGCATAAATTGGTGTACCACTTGGTGCAGAAAGATCAACACCACCATGATTTTCAGCACGCCCACCCATTTCACGACCACCAAAATTTGAGCTGGTACGGACCATATCTGGTAAAGGATGAGTAACTAACCAAGGATTTGCACTATTGGCAGCTGAGTAGCGAGTTTTAGTATTTGAATTATATTTTTGAGCAAGTGTTTCGTTATTAATTACAGTTGATGAATTGCGTAATTTAACATTCACTTGAGTATTTGCTTTTGCATCTGCTGGAGAAATGTAAGAGCCTTGAGAAAGAGTTTGAGACAGTTGTTCGAGACGATCTGGAGCAGAAGTATTGCCATCTCTTTGAACTAAATCTGCAAATGCCGCTGGTGCAGTACATGCAGCCAAAGAAAATGCTAATAAAATACGTCGCTTAATCATAAAATAACCTCTTCAACTGTTCTTAATTTTGTTCATTGTGTGATCTCATCCTTGATATCTCGCAGAATCAGTGCTTATGATAGTCACAGCCACCTAGAGGTAACGCTATGCCTGAACCTAAAAACTTCTTCCAGCAAACAAGAGAACACATAAAAACAGGAAACTTATCGTTTCTCAAAACGCAAGTTCAACATTGGCAGAAACTTACGAAATTAATTCAACCTATTTTGCCCCAACCAGAGCAGTGGCAGGTTGTGTGTTATCAATACGGTATTTTGATTTTGACCGGAGAAAATCAAGCCATGATTAGTCAGCTCGGTTATCTTCAAAAACAGTATATTTCTCAATTATCTAAATTTGATGAATTTAAAGATTTGCAAAAAATCCAAGTAAGACTCAGAAACAAGTCTGAAAAAGTGCAAAAAGTTACAACCCAAACAAATCCGCTTTCAGAGCAAACACAAGAGATGTTATCCAGTGCTGCTACTTTTGTAAGCGACCCTAAGCTTAGCCAAGCTATGTTACGTTTGGCAAGCAAAAAAAAGTAACAAGTATATGGAAAATTACGCAAAATCGCGCTAATAAGCATGACGACCATCACACTTATTAAATGTTATATTATAACGTATATTTAAAAGACAATGACTTAGCTAACACTTACATAAGAAATCGGACATTGAGTTTCGTCATCAAATGTTACAATTTCATAGTTACTTGGATCACTTTTAACATTGCGTAACAACTGATTGTTAAGGGCGTGTCCAGATTTGTAACCGTCAAATCGGCCAATAATCTGGTGACCTAATAAATATAAATCCCCAACAGCATCCAATATTTTATGGCGTACAAACTCGTCAGCAAAGCGAAGTCCTTCTTCGTTGACTACACCTGTTTCATCTAAGCCGACTGCATTTTCAAGGCTAGCCCCGAGTGCTAAATTGTTCGCTTTGAGGTAGTCCAAATCTTTCATAAAACCAAAAGTTCGGGCTTCACTGACTTCATAAACGAATGTTTCTGTAGAAAAATCGATGCTTGCGGATTGATATTCTTTTGCAAAGGCAGGATGATCAAAATCAATTGTGAAATCAATTTTAAAACCATCTAAAGGTGAAAATGCAGCGCGTTTATCGTCGATTAATGCTTCAACTGGTTTTAATATTTTTATGAATTTTTTTGGTGCATCTAACTCAGCAAAACCGCCTTGAGTCAGTAAATAAATAAATGGACCTGCACTACCATCCATAATCGGCACTTCAGAAGCCGATACTTCAATAATCAGATTATCAATCCCTAAACCAGCGATTGCACTCATCACATGCTCAATCGTGCCAACTTTGGCATTATCTTGAACCAGATTTGAGCACATAAACGCTTCTTGGATCAACAAAGCATCAGCGGGGATATCCACGGGTGGATTTAGATCAATCCGACGAAAAACAATTCCCCCATCTGCGACATGTGGAATAAAGTTAATCATGACTTTTTGACCACTATGCAAGCCTATACCACTGGCTTTAACTACTCGCTTCAAGGTACGTTGTTTTAACATACAGATCTGTCTTTTATGCAAAATTCTGTTATACGTTAGCACATTTAATCATTGATAATAAACAAAAAAGGTAGTGTGAAACACTACCTTTTAAGAATTGTAAGCAAATATTTTGATTAATCAATTATTTGCGTTGTTGATTTTTTAAATAATCTTGAATGCTCATTGGCGACGAACGAGGAGTTGCACTCGGTGCTGCCGCAACATTTTCAGCATTTTGACGTTTTGCAATCGCTGGAACATCATCATCTTCTACTGAGCTTTGTGCAGCATGTTGAGCATGAGCTTGAATTGAAGTTTGTGGCTTGCGTTTTGCATCAGCACTTTCTGCATTTCTAGTCAAACCAGTCGCGATAACAGTCACACGGATTTCATCACGTGCATCTGGATCAAATACTGTACCAAAGAATACTTCACCTTCATCAAGGTCAACAATTTGGTTGACTACATCAGTAATCACTTCTGTTTCACGAAGTGTAACGTCTGCACCACCAGTGATGTTAATCAACACACCTTTAGCATTGATAATATTAACATTATCAAGCAATGGGCTACGGATCGCCAAGCGTGCCGCATCTTCCGCACGATCTGGACCACTACTCTTACCTTCACCCATCATGGCATAACCACGTGTGCTCATTGCAGTTTTCAAATCGGCAAAGTCAAGGTTGATATGACCAGGACGTACAACAAGATCAAAAATACTACGAACCGCATTTAACAACACGTCATCTGCTTTACGATAAGCATCTTGCATTGAAATATCGCCATACACGCTCAATAAGCGTTGGTTTGGAATAATAATCAATGAATCAACATGTTGTTCTAATGCTTCAATGCCTTTTTCAGCAGAGCGTTGACGACGACGACCTTCGAAATTGAATGGAGTTGTTACAACACCAACAGTCAAAATACCCATTTCTTGAGCAATTTCAGCCACTACTGGTGCAGCACCCGTACCTGTACCTCCGCCCATACCGGCAGTGACAAACACCATGTCCGCACCTTCTAGGTGTTGACGGATTTGTTCACGGCTTTCTTCAGCCGCAATCTGTCCCACTTCTGGGTTTGCACCTGCACCTAGACCACGTGTACTTTGCTCACCAAGTTGCATTTTAAATGGCGCATTCATACGATCAAGGGCTTGTTTATCTGTATTTGCGCAAACAAATTTTACGCCTTTAATGTCAGATTGCACCATATGCTGTACGGCATTACCACCGCCACCACCAACACCAAATACAGTAAAACGGGCTTGACCGTTACCATCGTTTTGTTCATCTTCTAAAAATTCAAATGAGGCCATGACCTTTAGGGTTCCTAATATTTGTGGCAGTCAACCTGAGCCCGTATACTGCCTTGATCTTCAAAATAAAAAGTTTGTTTTAGGATGCTGTTCATTATTGTGCTTGTCAAGTCTAGGACAGTAACCGTACAACTTGCAAACAATACTCCCAATAAAAAACTACACCTTAAAATATCGATTTCAATTTGTTGTTCAACGTCGTCCAACCATTGGCTATTCGCTCCAAAACAGGTCGATTGGCTTTTGGCGCATCTGTTTCTACAACTGCTTCTTGCATTTCACTTTGGCTAAAAAGCAATAATCCCGCAGCGGTCGCATACATTGAACGACGCAATGATGGTAAATATTGATCATCTGCTACGACTTGCAAAGGAGGATTGCCTAAATGTGCAGACACTCCTAACATTTTACGAGCAAAATTGATCATACCTTCAATTTGACATGCATCACCTGTCAAAACCACCCCATGATATAAACCATGAATCAATCCACGTTTGTCCAATTCATCACGTATTTGGATGAAAATTTCTTCATAACGCGCAATGATAATTTCTGCAAGTTCGATTCGACTAATGGTTTGTGGTCCATCAATTCCTTCAAACTGAATCATATGCTCTGGTTTTACCTGATGTAAATCAACACAACCATACAAAAGTTTAATTCTTTCAGCTTCTTCTGTCGTGGTTTGTAGCACAGCAGCGATATCACGGGTGACATTTTCACCACCACGTTGCACTGTATGTACAAATGCTAAACGACCATCTAAATACACTGCAATATTGCTTGTACCCGCACCGATATCAAGCAAGCATACGCCATATTCTTTTTCATCTTTGAGCAAGCTGGCTTCTGCTGTTGCGAGTGACGATACCACCATTTTTTCAACAAAAATGTTTGCACCTTTCATCGCTCGATCAAGGTTTTGCATCGTGCTGATCGGCAACATCATCAACTGATAGTGCCCTGTCATGCTATGTGCTGACATATTGACAGGATTTTGCACCCATTCTGGCGAGTCATCAAGCTCAAAGCCTAAAGGCACAGCACTCACTAAATAATGATCAGGTGCCATATGGCTTGCCTTAGCCAAATCCAAAGCTCGTACCACTTCTGTTGTGGTAATCGTTTGATCATGATTGGCAATCGGTGTTCTGCCTGAAGCATAGAAGCTCTGTAACTCGGTACTCGGAATGGAAACCCATGCAGAGTGCACACGACATTCTGCCATTTTTTCAGCTTCACCCACGGCATTTTTTATCGCAGCAATCACTTTATCAAGGCTAACAATTTTCCCCTTGTTCATGCCTCGGTTACGTGCAGTTGCCATCCCAATAACTTGAATATTATCAGGAGAATGTACTTTGCCTATTAGAACTGAAACTTTATGTGTCCCAATGTCTATCGTTACAACTGAGGGAACAGCTTCACTCATTACACACTACCATTTTGTTCATTGTTTATGTTATTGGCCAAATGCCTTTTTAAAGCCAAGTATTATGGCTTTACATTTACCTTCGCCGCAACGTTTGTGTCATTATTGGTTACAACAAATTGACCATTTACAATCGGAGGAGGCGTTCCACTTTTCCATTGAATTGAAAGCCCATTTCGATATCTCAAATCAACAGCTGCGATTTTATCCCACGTTGGTTTTAAATCAGTTTGTGCCAAATGGCTTAAACGCTGAAGTTTACTCATGGTTTGATCTTGATCTACGATGACACGTAAACCTGAATCAAATTGCATGAACCATGTCATTCGTTCAGTGAGATACAACTCTTTTAAGTGAATATTGACTGGATGAAATAATTGATTGATTTCATTATAACGTCTCATCATCACTTGAGATTGGCTGAGTGGACCATGTAACAATGGCAAGTTTGGATGTTGCTGCATTACCGCTTCGGTATACACATCCCCGCTATCACTCAATAAACGCCCAGTTCCCCAACGTGCAATTGCATGTCGTGGCATCACTCGAACACGAATTCCATTTGGCCACGCCCGAGAAACAACAACGCGATCGATCCAAGAAATATCTAGGGCACGATCACGAATTTGTTCTAAATCCGAGGTGAAATAATTATCTTTAATGACAGGTGCCAAATATTTTGAAACTTGCTGATTTTCAGCCGCAGAATCAGTCCCGACAACCTCTAATGTCACCACGCGCGCATCGGTCATCACTCGGTATAACCCAAATATACCAAGGACTAAGACCAAACACGCAACGATCATCAATATCCAACCACCCAGATTTGCCAGCTTTTCTTTACGGCTTGGTGGCTTATCATGTATGGATGTGATCGCAGCGCGTTTGCGTCGCATTGAAGCAGGAAGTTGAGCCATAAATTAGTGAGTATCGCTAAGAGTTTGTTCTAAAATGGCTACACATAAGTCATCAAAACTTGTTCCAACAGCTTTAGCTGCTTTAGGTACAAGTGAATGACTGGTCATACCCGGTACAGTATTGACTTCCAACAACCAAAAATTGCCTTGCTCATCTTGCATGGCATCGATACGTCCCCAACCTGAAGCACCAACGGCTTGGAAGGCACGTAAACAAAGTTCTTGTAAACGTTTTTCTTCAGCTTCTGATAATCCACATGGAATACCATACTCGACGTCATCACGATTATATTTTGCTTCATAATCATAAAATGCAACGTCTTTTGGTGGTTGCAAACGAATCACAGGAAGTGCCTGACCATTTAAAATTGAAATGGTATATTCAAGTCCAGTGATCCATTTTTCAGCCATCACAATTGCATCATGTTCAGTTGCTTTTTCAATCGCAGCTTTTAGATCTTCAGCTTTTTCAACCTTGCTCATGCCGACACTTGAGCCTTCATGCACAGGTTTGATAATCAATGGCAGACCTAAAGCCTGAACCACTTCATCCGCATCAGTTTCAGCAGTCACGATACGATAAGGTGCGGTTGGAAGTTCAGAACCTTGCCAAATTTGTTTAGTTTTGACTTTGTCCATACCAATAGCAGAACCTTGAACACCTGTTCCAGTATATGGAATTTTAAGCCATTCAAGTGCACCTTGGATTTGACCGTCTTCACCACCACGACCATGCAATACAATAAATGCTCGATCATAACCGATCAATTCAGCAATAGAACGTTCTTGTGGATCAAAACCTTCAGCATTTACGCCCGAACGAATCAATGCTTCAAGTACAGCTTTACCACTATCTAAAGAAACCTGACGTTCTGCAGATTTACCACCGAGCAACACGACAACTTTGCCGAATTTTGAAGCATTTGACACGTTTATATCCTTAAACTTATAGATTTTGGTCAATAAAATTTTTGATCACTGTGAGGTGATTATTTTAAGTACAAGTTATTTTGAGCTAATTCTACAGAGATAGCACCAACGTTACCTGCACCTTGTGTTAATAACAAGTCATTTGGTTGTAACACTTTTTGTATCGCATTTTGCAAATTGCCTTCGACTGGGTCAACCAAAATCGGTTCAACATCACCACGTAGACGAATACTGCGCGCTAAAGCTCGGCTATCAGCACCAACAATTGGCTTTTCACCAGCAGGATAAACCTCTAATAGCAACAACTGATCAACTTGTGACAACACGTCAACAAAATCATCAAAACAATCACGTGTACGTGAAAAACGATGTGGCTGGAACATCATGACCAAACGACGGTCTGGATGGCTTTGACGAGCAGCTTTAATGGTTGCTTCGACTTCTTTAGGATGGTGACCATAGTCATCAACCAATTTCACATCGCCATCGCCCAACGCATATTGACCTTGAACTTGGAAACGACGACCTACACCACTGAAGCTTTCCAATGCACGTGCAATTGCTTCATCAGAAACCCCTTCATCTGTTGCAATACCAATCGCTGCCAAGGCATTTAAGATATTGTGCATTCCTGGCAAGTTGATAGTTAAACGTAATGGTTCACGACCTTTACGCAGTACCGTAAAGTGCGAACGCATACCATCTTGCTCAACGTCAGTCGCACGAATGTCATTATCTTCGTTAAAACCATAAGTCAATAATGGACGACCGATACGCGGCATGATTTCGCGGATATTGGCATCATCACCACACACCACAGCCAAACCATAGAATGGAAGTTTTTGCAGGAAACGAACAAAAGTATCTTTTAGATTGTCAAAACTACCGCCATAAGTATCCATGTGATCCGCATCGATATTGGTCACAATCGCAGCCATTGGCTCTAGATACAAAAATGATGCATCCGATTCATCAGCTTCTGCAACGATGTAACGGCTAGCACCAAGCGCAGCATTTACCCCAGTACGGTTGAGCAAACCACCGATCACATACGTTGGGTCCATGTTTTCTTCGGCAAGCATACATGTCACTAAACTTGTCGTAGTGGTTTTACCATGTGTACCCGCTACAGCAATACCATGACGGTAACGCATCAATTCACCTAACATTTCTGCACGGCGAACTACAGGAATACGATTTTCAATCGCAGCTTTAACTTCCAAATTTTCAGGATCAATCGCAGTTGATACAACCAGCACATTTGCGCCTTTAATATTGTCTGCTGTATGCCCGATAAAAACTTTAATACCATTTTCTTCAAGCTGCGCAGTTGTTTTAGACGCTTTGATATCAGAACCAGAAACTTTATAACCTTGGTTTTTCAAAACTTCGGCAATACCACACATCCCTGCTCCACCGATACCCACAAAATGGATATGTTTGATACGGCGCATTTCAGGAACTTTAATTAAGTTTTTTGCTTTATCAGCAGGGCTAGTTGGCGACATAATGAGCTCTAAATTATAAATCTTGAATTAAACTTACGACACGTTTTGTCGCATCTGGTTGTGCTTGCTGACGGGCTTTCACTGCCATTTCTTTCAGAACTTGACGGTTCATCAGCGGTACCAATAAATCTTTTAACGATTCTGGCGATAGAATGGCTTGCGGACAAATTTTCGCAGCACCCGTATTTGCCAAAAATTTTGCATTGGCAGTTTGATGATCATCAACAGCGCTTGGTAAGGGTACAAAAACAGCAGCAACACCAGCGGTTGCAACCTCTGTTACAGTTAGCGCCCCAGCACGACAAATAATCAAATCGGCATTACTATAAGCATCTGCCATATCATCAATAAACTGCTTAACTTCGACTTGTAAACTTTCAGGTTTATTTTCATAACGCGCTGAAGTTGCATCTAAATGGTTTTGACCACATTGATGGAACACTTTAACAGGCACATCAAGCTGTTTTAATGCCTCAGGAACGCGCTCATTTAAAGCTTGCGCACCAAGCGATCCACCCACGATTAGGACGTGGATAGGTTCAGCTGCTTTATCACGTTCATCATAGCGCCAAGCAGGACTTAAAATATCGGTAATTTCTTTACGAACAGGATTGCCTGTAGTGACCACTTTGGCACTTTGTGGAAATGTATTTGGAAATGCTTCACAAACCGTTTTGGCAATACGAGAAAGCTGCGTATTGGTAAAACCTGCAATCGCATTTTGCTCATGAATAATGACAGGAATCCCCAAAATACGTGCTGCCAAACCACCTGGACCACACACATATCCCCCAAAGCCTGCAACTGCATCGACTTTGAGTTCTTTCATATAACGCATTGCACTCAATGTTGCTTTTAAAATTTTAAATGGTGCAACAAGTTTACGTACAACACCGTTCCCACGGACGCCTTGAATATCAATTTGATAAAGCGGAATATCATGTTGTTTGAGAAGTCTATTTTCCATACCTGATGGTGTAGCGAGCCATGAAACCTGACAGCCTTGTTGCTGTAATTGTTTCGCAACAGCCAATGCAGGAAATAC
Organism: Acinetobacter gerneri DSM 14967 = CIP 107464 = MTCC 9824; assembly: GCF_000368565.1. Taxonomy (GTDB): domain Bacteria; phylum Pseudomonadota; class Gammaproteobacteria; order Pseudomonadales; family Moraxellaceae; genus Acinetobacter; species Acinetobacter gerneri. Next base: position 321,236 of record NZ_KB849549.1, read on the forward strand.
ATGCCCACCTGTACCAGCAGCCATCATCATGACGTGTTTCGGTGTACTTTGCAGAGAATTGGTCACAGTCTAATTCTTCAAATCTAAAATGAAAGGCTATTTTTAAAAGCCAATTGTAATCACAAACACTGATGGGTAAAAGTTTATTTACTTTTTTTCACCAACTGTTTCATTGTTTTTTTCTACCAAATTGAAAGTTTAAACTAGTTTTATTATTAATCCATCCTAAACTGCTTAATTTTGTACGATTTATATGTTTATTTATCATGTAAATAATCATTGAAGTCATAAGCGATTATCATTTCTCTAAATACGAAAAAATATTCTGAAATCAGTGTGTTTTCTGTCTATAAATCACTTGTAATTCTCCATATACTCTAAATAAGTTTAAATTTAATCATGGACGATTATAAAACGTGACAAATAAGATAACGCGACATGACATCTGGATTATTTTAGGGGGCTATTTAGCTGCCATGCATGTTGGCAAATTATCCCCGATCATTCCGATTTTAGAAAAAGAACTACATCTCAGTTTGACCCAAGCCGGTCTAGCCTTATCTTTGGTACAAGGCGCAGGCATGCTTTTTGCGTTGTTGTTGGGAGTTTTTAGTGAACGATTTGGGCTAAAAAAATGCTTTTTACTGGGACTAAGCACCTTGGGGATTGCCAGTATTTTAGGTGTGCTGATCCAAAATATTTACAGCCTATTTGCTTTACGTTTTTTTGAAGGCATCGGTTTTTTGTTGGTAACACTGACCGCACCTGCGATTTTAAAACGTATTTGTGATCCGCAAAAAATCAATATGAAAATGGGATTTTGGGGATCTTATATGGGGCTTGGCGTAGGCTTAGCCATGATCAGCATTCCACTTTTACTACAATTTATGTCTTGGCAAAGCATCTGGGTCATTTTAGGGATCATCTGTTTAGCGGTCGCTGGTATCGTGGCAAAACTCGTGCAAGTCCCACATAACCACAATACAGTTTCAAATGGTCATTCTTTTTCTGGCACCTTAAAGCTGATCTTAACCCACCCTCCTGTTGTTGCACTGGCGATTATTTTTACCTGTTATACCAGTCAATGGCTCACTGTCGTAGGGTTCCTGCCGAGTATTTATACCAGCCATCACATTGAGCTTAAAACAGCGAGTTTGCTCACAGCATTTGTTTCTATTTCCAATATTTTAGGGACATTGGCTTCAGGTTGGTTGTTGCATCACGGCATTACTCCAAAACGGCTTTTGCGCATTGGTTTTTGTACCATGATGCTGATGAGTTGGGTGATGTTCTTTCTCTCAGATCACTTGGCATTTCCAATTCAATACCTAAGCGTTGTGCTCTTTTCTGCAGTTGGTGGCTTGATTCCGACCACAGTATTTGCCATTAGTCTGCATTATGCACCAAAACCTTATGCAGTGGCAGCGAGCGTCGGGCTGGTTTTACAGATTTCGGCATTTGGTCAATTTGTACTTCCTCCACTCAGTGCCATGTTGGTATCGCATACACACAATTGGAGCAATATCGCGTGGGCAACCACAGCCTTGTCTATCTTGGGTCTATTTATCGTCTGGAAACTCTTTCAACGCCACCCGATTCAAGCAGCTTAAAATAATCTAAAAAAGACATTTTCGTAGCCCAAAAAATAAAGCCTCGATCATTCGAGGCTTTATCCTTAAAAGATTTGAATCCGTTTTAAGCTTTCAATCCTGCTTCCAACACATCAAATAAATCATCCGCAATTGAAGTACCAAATTGCGCATCGATCTCACGCAAACATGTTGGGCTTGTCACATTAATTTCTGTCACATAATCCCCAATCACATCCAAGCCCACAAAAACCAAACCTTTTTCTTTTAAAAATGGTCCTACTTTTGCTGCAATTTCACGGTCATTTTCCGTTAATGGTCGAGCTTCACCTAAACCACCAGCAGCCAAATTGCCTCGCACTTCACCATTTTGCGGGATACGTGCCAAACAATATGGTACAGGTTCACCATTAATCATCAAGATGCGTTTATCACCATCAACAATTTCAGGAATATAACGTTGCGCCATAATCGGTTGCGTACCGTTATTGGTCAAAATCTCAATAGTAGAACCAATATTAACGCCATCTTTGTACAAACGGAAAATACCCATTCCGCCCATACCATCCAGCGGTTTTACGATCACATCACCATGTTGTTTGAGAAAATCACGAATCAAACTTTGCTGTGAGGTCACCAAAGTCGGTACCTGGAGTTCTGGGAATTGTGTTGCGAACAGCTTTTCGTTGCAGTCACGTAGGCTTTGTGGCTTATTGATAATCCATGAACCTTCACGTTCTGCTTGCTCTAAAATATAAGTGGTATAAACAAAATTCATATCAAAAGGCGGATCTTTACGCATCAAAACGACGTCATAGCTTGCCAATGATTCTTTTTTCTTTTCGCCTAACTCATAATAATGATTGTAATCTTCAAATACTTTTAACGGCGAAATCAAACCAAATGCTTTACCTTGATCGATATATAAATCTTGTTGTAATGCATAACCTAATTCATGACCACGACGACTCGCAGCCCATAACATTGCAATAGTTGAATCTTTTTTTAAGTTAATATTTTCGATGGGATCCATCACAACAAGTACGCGCATTTTTAAACTCTTATCAGACTTTTAAATTACCCAACAGTATAACGGAGATTATGCCGTTCCTTTTCTAAATTTTGCTATGCTTGCTTAGTATTATGTAAGTATGCTTCTATCCAAATATCCAAAGCTTTTTCTCTCAGACCTATTAAGCAATAAAATATTTACCAAAGCCCCTAAACGACTTTAAAATTCAACCCACGAATATAAAAATACCAATGAAGAATATGCATCATCAAAATTTACCGCAGCTGATTATTGAAAAATCAGGGATGCTGACTTTCCCTGAAATCAAGCTCAAGCTTAACCCCAAAACCCTCACGCCCAAACAATGCAGAATTGCTTTACAAGCATATAAAAATGATGATGAGAGTGATGTAGGTACAGGTTATTATTGGCAATATTATAAAATTCTATTTGAAAGTTATCCGACCTATCTATCCTTTTGTTTTTATGGAACGCAGTGCGAGCAAATCAGCTTGGCGGTTTCATTACCTACAGATCAATATCAGGATAATTGGTTAACTGAAGAAAGCATGAACAATGCAATAAAATTCTTTAACAATGCTTTTAAAAAACAGTTTGATGGGAAACTAGGATACGGCTCTGTTTATAATGTATTTGATCCACGTAGTTATTCTGCAAGTACAGGGATTAGTTATAGTGTTAAAAAATTAGATTATGCTGTCAGCATGCGCCGAAAAAGAAATGAATTTGTTGATTTTGCAGACATCAATGCACAAGGAATAAAGGTCTATACCATTTTTGGTATGACCAAACAAAATGTCCTAGTCGATAATAACAGCTATGGGCATATAGATAAAAAATGTCTCTCAGAACAAGAATGTTTGGCAGAAGCCCTAAAAATGATTCAAGAATATAAAAATAAGGGTTATAAAATCACAAAAGAAACGGGCAAAGCGATTGCATACAATGCGATTGATGAAAAAGAATTATGAAAATAATCTTTTGAAAAATCCCTTTAAATATCTAGGGTCTGTTGACATTTGTTGCCTAAAAAAATAGCGAGATAGTAAAATTAAATCGCCAAACCCAATTTTACCCCCGCTATGCCTCGTACAATGCTGAATGATCAACACTGGTCTAAGTTACTTTCTATTTTCCGTCACTTTAATATTTATCTCAAACTAAATTTAAGAAATTTTATCGAAGCTATTCTATTTCGTATCAGAACAGGTTGTCCTTGGAGAGATTTACCTCAAGAATTTGGTAAGCCAAACTCTATCTTTAAGAAATACAATCGTTGGTCTAAAAATGATAAGTTTATGAATATTTTTAAATTATTTAGTAAACATGCTGATAAAGAATGGATATTTATTGATGGTAGCCACGTACGGGCACACCAGCATTCTTCAGGTATTAATAATCAAGATATTTCCAAAAGTATCGGTGGTAATAGTTCAAAAATACATTTAGCAGTTGATTCTAATGGTAATCCCATTGAGTTTATTATTTCAGATGGAACTTCCCATGATATTAAGATAGCCCCTGATCTGGTATCAAAATTAGATTTAACTGAATCAGAAATATTATGTGCTGATAAAGGTTATGACTCAGACAACTTCAGGACTCAAATTGAGCAAACAAAAACTAAGTCAAATATTCCTAGAAAATCAAACACTAAGTCTAACAATGATCATATGGATTGGCATATCTATAAAATCAGGCACTTAGTTGAGAATTCATTCTGTAGGTTAAAACAATTTAGAGGAATTTCAACTCGATATGACAAGCTAAAGCGTAATTATCAAAGTGCTGTCGCTCTTGCTTGTATATTTATTTGGTTACCATTGTAGGTTAAGTTCCATACTGCAAATGTCAACACACCCTAGACAGATTGATCACTTAGAGCATTTTTAATTCTTCATTTTTCAAAGTCAGGATCATCGGCAATGACTGGCTTTATTTTAGCGCGATATTTCTTTTCAGCATCGGATCTTGATTGATCAGACAAAATCGACTGAGTCACTTCGGGCGATATCGGCAAATCCAAACAAGCTGAGCACCTAGATGAAATATCCGTGCGATTTGTGACGTTTAATAAAATCAATACTTCGATAGGTCTTCCTGTATCAAAATCGGTATTTTTTAAACTTTCACACAACTTTGTAGCATAGTTTTTTTCCAATAAACCCAACGTGACATTTTGAACTTTAACCGCCACATCCCGAGACTGCTCTCCAACTTTTTGTAATAAAGCTTCAGTCTGATAATTAAGATCAGTATCAGTCAGCATGAGCGTATTCATCAAACGATCATAGTTATATCTGGGCACGATGAGGCTAACTGCAAACGTTTGATTGCAAGATACAAAATAGGGATTTTTATGAAAATACATTTCCCTGTAAATTTTGTATTTGCGCCAACGCGCTTGGTCATAATGAAACAAACCAATCGTTAAAATGATGACGAGAATAACCGCTAATATGAGAAATATCATGTTCTCTACTGTGTGCGTATGACTTTTTACAGAACCAAAAATAAGGAGCTATTGCTCCTTATCTCGGCGTTATTTCAGTTTAAAAATATTTGTAATATCAAAACATATTCAATTTACAAACATTTTCACCCTATTTTATACACCATATTTTTTACGATATGCTTGCATTTTTGCAAGTGCTTCTGTTTCGCCTTTACCATCTAAATAATCCATCAAATCACTCATGGTAATCAAAGCGTGTACAGGAATTTCCAATTCTTTTTGCACTTCTTGGATGGCAGAAAGTGTGCCCTGTCCTTTTTCTTGACGATCCAATGCAACTAAAACACCAGCAATCGTTGCACCAGCATTTTTTAGGATTGTTACAACTTCACGGATTGCAGTACCTGCAGTGATGACATCATCAATAATCCAGACTTTTTTGCCTTCAACAGATGCACCAACCAATACACCACCTTCACCGTGATCTTTGGCTTCTTTTCGGTTAAAACCCCATGGTACACTGACGCTGTGATTTTGAGACAATGCAACTGCTGTTGCTGCTACAAATGGGATACCTTTATACGCTGGGCCAAAAATAACTTCAACATTTTTACATTCTGTTAATTTATCAGCATAGCCTTGCGCCAATAACGATAAAGCTTCACCATCATTGAGCAAGCCAGCATTAAAAAAATAAGGACTCACGCGTCCTGATTTTAAAGTAAACTCACCAAATTTAAGCACGCCACGTGATAATGCGAGTTCGATAAAAGCTTGAGGGTTAAATTGAGCTGGCGCTGACATGAAGTGCTCCGAAATACTTAAAATGAGGTTAGACCCGAATATGATACCAAAGAGTAGCTATCCAAGTGATCAAAAAATTTTAAGAGTCGTATCGATTAACGTAAATGGTTTGCGTTCTTCAGTAACTAAAGGCTTACTTGAATGGTTAGAAAAGTCTGACGCTGACGTTGTATGCATGCAAGAAAGCCGTATTACGCATGAGCAATGGACTGATAAATTTAAACCTGAAGGGTGGTTTACTCATCTTTTCCCAGCAGAACGTGCAGGTTATGCAGGGACTGCGATCTATAGTCGCCATCCATTTGTATCAGTAAATAATGGTTTAGGTTTTGAACTGGCTGACTCACAAGGTCGTTTTATTACGGCTGAATTTGATCTTGGTTTGGAACAACCTGCTCATATTTGCTCATTATATTTACCGTCAGGTTCATCGGGCGACGAAGCTCAAGCTCGTAAAGATCACTTTTTAGAAGAATATACAAAAATTTTAAAACAATGGCGTGATGAAAATAAATCCATCATTGTCTGCGGTGACTACAACATCGTGCATAAACGCATTGATATTAAAAACTGGTCTGGTAACCAAAAATCTTCAGGTTGTTTACCACATGAACGTGCATGGTTAGATCATATTTATGACGATTTAGGTTATGTCGATACTTTCCGTGAAGTTCGTAAAGAGGCAGAATTGTATTCATGGTGGTCCAATCGCGGACAAGCCCGTGCCAAGAACGTGGGTTGGCGTATCGATTACCAAGCATGCTCACCTGATTGGAAAGACCGAACTGTCAATGCATGGGTATATAAAGAAGAATGGTACAGTGACCATGCTCCAGTGATTATTGATTATAAATTGTGACATTCATCACAAAAATGCTATTTAATTTGATGAAATTTTGATTTATTCTGGTTGAAAACATAAAAAATATTTCAATCAGAATAATCAGTTTACAACTGTTCACTCAACACACGCCAATCACCTACAGTTCTTGTCGAATTTGAGTATGTTTATTCCTACTAAAAAGGTGCATTATTACTTCACGGCGCAGGGACATGTCAGGATGACAGCAAAAGGATAGGAAGCCGTAGGATGAAAAGGAAATAAAAACAGGAGTTTTTATTTTTCAAGGATGTGACATTGGACGTTGTTATGAGACCCGCATGATCAGGATGATTAAATGCGGGTTTTCTCTATTGTTACACCCTTTTTTATTTTTATCATTATTATTAGATTATTTATTGTTCTTCTATCTTTTTCCTATCGCCTTTCATGTGATTTATTTTGCATTTCTTATATTGCAATAATATGACATACATCACATTTTTCAAAATAAGTTTTTTTTATTTATATATTCAAGACTAGAGCTTTGAGTGTTTATTGATTACCCTTAGAGACATAATTTAGAAATGTTCAGGAAATATTCATGCTTAAAGTTTATGGTATAAAAAATTGTAATTCGATGAAAAAAGCCTTTGATCTACTCAATGAACTCGGCTTGCAATATGAATTTCATGACTATAAAAAACAAGGGATTGATGCCGAGTCAGTTAAAAAGTGGCTTGATGAAAAAGGTGCTGATCTGATTTTAAACAAAAAAGGCACAACATGGAAAAAGCTTTCAGAGCAAGAACAGCAACATGCCCTCGCTTCTGAGGAAAACTTGATTGAAACACTGGTCAATCATACCAGCATGATTAAACGTCCTGTCATCACAGATGGTACAGTCAAAGTTGTCGGTTTTGATGAAGCACAAATTCGTGCTTTAAAATAAGTAAATGGTATTTAAATTTCTCATACAAATCACAATGAGATGAGCGATCATGACAAGGCAGGATGCCGTCCGTTGGTCTGGAGAGTTCCGCATTTTTTAAAGCAGTGCTTTAAAAAAATTACTCAGGACGTATACCCATCAGACCAACAAAGGGTTTTGATACTTTTGCCCCGTCAAAAGTATGGCAACTTGCCTACACAAATCATTTAGAATCTTAATGAAAAGACTTGGCATATAATTATCATATCTTTGTTTTTATTTGACTTAAAAATTTTCTTTAGTGCATTAAAAGTATTGCTCTATATTTTTAATGATTTGACTATACAGTCTGTTGAACGGCAACACTTTCAAATAAAAACCCAGCTTAAGCTGGGTTTTTACATTGCAATTTAGTCAATCTCGTTGATCAACATTTAGATCACTTGATTAGTTGGCACGAATCCAAGTTTGGTTACGACCAAGCGCTGAAATCCCGATATATCCACGGAGGTTCAACTTATTACCCGCTAAAGTACCTTTTAGCTTGTAAGTTTTACCATTTTTTGGATCAAGGATTGTACCGTTGTCATAGTCATTACCACTTACACGTTTTAAGTTGTGAACGATGGTTACGCCACGAAGTGATTTATTATGATAAGGACCTTCACATTTACCACATGAATTTTCTTCACCTGGTGTCAATACTTGAACAATTGATGCAGACAAAGTGCCATTTTTTTGCTCGGTAAATTTCACCATGGCTTTAGGCTGTTTTGTTTCATCATCAATCGTTTTCCAAACAGTTCCATTGAGCGGATCAGCAGCATTAGCCAACGCCGATAAACCCAACAAGCCTAGAGCAAATACAATTTTTTTCATTTTTTTAATTCCCTGATTTAAGTATGTGGCATACCTAGTATTAAAAAGTCACAACAATTTAGCAATTTCTGAATGTGACTATTTAGTGTAACCTTGTTAAGACTGTTGGTAAATACTCAAAAAAGAACACGAATTACTGTACATCATGGAATAAATATGAAGATTGATCCCGCAATAAAGCAATTTCTTACTGAAAAAATTTTGAAAGTTTCGTTCAAAGCACCAAGCCGAATGAATCTTTCACCCACGTTTATGCGTGCCGCACTTGAGCAAATGAGCAAAGTTTTTCCTCAATCTAAAAATGTGCAACTGCGTCCAGTTCGTATAGCGGGAATTCATGCAGAAGAAATCAAGCCACAAAGTAAATCCACCCAAATGATTTTCCATATACATGGTGGTGCTTTTTTTGTTGGTTCAATCAAAACCCATCGTGCATTTTTAAGTGAAGTAGCTGAACGCACGCAAATGCAAGTATTGCATCTCAACTACCCTCTTTCACCAGAGGCTCGTTATCCTGATGCTTTAGATGCGATTTATGATGTTTATAGTACTTTGCTAGATCAAGGTGTCTTGGCTAAGGATATTATTGTCTCAGGAGATTCGTGTGGGGCAAATTTAGCCCTTGCTTTATGTCTTAGACTGAAACAAGAAGATCTGGAAATGCCAAGTGGTCTGATGCTACTTTCGCCATTTTTAGATCTCACTTTGACCAGTGAGTCACTACGTTATAATGAAAAATTAGATGCCCTGCTTTCGGTAGAAGCGCTCGAAACAGGTATTTCATTTTATTTACCTAAAAATATCGACAAATCCGATCCTTTTGTATCACCTATTTTTGGAGACTTTGCAGGTTTGCCGCCAACTTTGGTACAAGTTGGCTCTAAAGAAATCCTACTTGATGATGCAAAACGCTTTGAAGATAAAGCCAAAGAAGCAGGTGTCGATGTTCGCTACAAGCTCTACACAGGCATGTGGCATAACTTCCAAATGTTCAGCCCTTGGTTTGAAGAAGCAAAAAAAGCGATCGCAGATATTGCAGATTTTGCACATAAATTAGATAAAGATTAAGCTCCTAAAAGCCACTGAGGATGAGATAAGTCTTATATCAAGCCTCGTCCTAAGCGATCAAAATGAATAAGCATGATTAATGCCTAGAACGCTTCTAACACTATACCTAATTAATTTTATTTATTACTTTCCCAAATAAAAAAACCAGCACTACTGGATCGTGCTGGTATCAAGAGGGAACAAGTAAAATTAAAATGCCATTAATTCAAAACATCACCGGATAAATCAAAGTTTATGAATAGCATCCAAAGTTTCAGCGACTGCTTTCGCACGATTTTCAGGTGAAAGATTGACGCCTTCGGCACGAATGACATCAATATTGGTCACACCAGTAAAATTGAAAATCTGTTTTAAAAATGCTTCTTGGAAATCTATTGGTGATTTTTCACCATAAATACCACCACGACTACTCGCGATATACACTTTTTGGATTTTGTCTGCCAAACCGACTGCACCATCAGCAGTGTATTTAAATGTTTTACCCGCGATCGCGATACGGTCAACCCAAGCTTTTAAATTTGATGAAATGCTAAAGTTATACATTGCCGCACCGAGTACGATCAGATCAGCCGACAAATATTGATCAACCAGATCTTCGCCCAATTTGCTTTGTTCAATGTCTTGCCCAAGTAAAATTTCTTGAGTTAAATGCGGAATATCTGTAGTACCAAGATCCAAATACTCAACTTCTAAGTTGGCATGTTTTTTTTGCAACTGTGCAACAATCTCAGCGCTGAGTTGGCGTGATACAGAATTTTCACCTAAAATGCTTGAATCAATATGTAAAAGTTTCATGTTTTTTAATCTACTATTCATTGGATAAAGGTAGATTAATAGAAAAATTAAAACAGGATAATCCCTCAAAACAAGACAGACTATCCTATTTTTAGAACTTTCGTTTCAGCGTGATGTGCGATATGGCTCATCGATCGCCACAAATTGCTGTTCTTGTTTGGCTTCTACGATCCATGTTTGAATGGCAGGCACAGACAACATCAAATCCATATACTGCTGTGTTTTTTTAGAAATAGGCAATTTAAAACTGATAAAACGCATCACGACTGGTGCATAAAATGCATCGGCAATAGAAAATTGGCCACACAAAAAGCCGTTATCATCTGGACGCTCTGACCAAATTTGCTCGATCCGCGCAACATCTGCACGAAGTGCAGCATGTTCTTGCCAAAGTTTTTGACCGACTTCGGAAAGATCCGCTTCGATATTCATCCCACATAGATTACGCAAGGTCGTAAATCCACTATGCATTTCGGCACTAATCGAACGTGCACGAGCTCGCAACACCCGATCACTTGGCCATAAATGCTTTTCAGGGAAACTTTCTGCTAGATATTCACAAATTGCTAAAGAATCCCAAATCAACAAGCCATCATCTACCAGTGCAGGAACCTTACCTGTTGGATTAACTTTTAAAATCCTTTGTTTAAAAGCTTGATCTGGATGAAAATCATCAAAAGGAATGAGCTGTTCTTTAAATTCAATTTGAAAAAACTTCAAGACCAACCATGGACGCATCGACCAAGTCGAATAATTTTTATTTCCTATAAAAAGTTCGCGCATTTTATTGTCCTATTCTTGTCCTATATATAAAAAAAGAGTGGACTAAGCCACTCTTTTTATCTTCAAAATTATCGACTTAGAATAAAAAGGCCACACCTAAACCGGCACGATAGTTTTTATCGTCGCCATTCAAATCAACACCAATGCTACCATCAAGTTGAGTACGGCTATTCAATGCGTACATCAAACCTTGATTCACACCGTATTCATTACGCTGACTTTCTTCTTTATGATAAACAAATTCAGAAAAACCAGATAATTTTCCAGCAATTTTATAGCTGATATTCGGTACAGCAGTAATTGCAAAATTGCTGTTTTGCATTGAATAATACATGCTCATACCAGTATTAAGGCCGTCGCTATATTTATAATTTAACGATGTACCCAAAGTATAAATGTCGTCATGCGCAGTAAATGGTTCATTTCCTGTCGCTATCTGAGCACGTGCCAAAACAGCCATTGAAAGTTTATCATCTTTCAAATCAATCGCTTGTTTCAAGCCAATATTGACATCACCCAAACCATTCGAACGAGTCGTTTTACCGCGATATGTAGAATCAGTCCATTGTGGTCCATCAAAACCCAATTGCAATTCTAATGAATCCGTCAAACCTGTACGGAATAACATATCTGCCGCATAGTTAATGGTTCGTTCTTTTGATCCATCAATCTTAGTTTCGTTATAGCTCACGCTTGGAAGTGACTGTTCCCAAGCAACATGACCGACTGGGGTAATCGATGTACCAAATGCATCACCTGGACGATCAAATGAAAAATCTGCAGCCATGCCTTGAACGCTAACCATTGAGGCAAAAACTAAGGTCAATTTTTGTATTGCTTTCATATGAATACTCAAACTTAAATTCATTCTTTTGACATTTTCGCACCGTGCTTACGGAGCAACTCTAATGTTTCTTTCTCTTCAGGTAAAGCTTGTGACCAATCTATTTCATCAAATTCACAATCGAAAAAGAGTTGGCTAATCGAAGACAAAATGGTTAAACCTTCTTCATCTTTGGTATTTGGATCTACTTTTTCATCCAACAAACGTTGCACAGCAGGAACACAAGCTGAACTTGCTGCATCCCAAAGTGGTCCATAACATTCCTCAGAATCCCAAAGATGCAAATTGGCTTTTGCTTGAATTAATTCTTCTAAAATATCAAGATGAATCGATAAAGCTTGCTGTTTTTGCTGAGCTGTCAAAGGTTGATTTGCTTCATAAGCTTCACAAACATTTTCCCACCATTTAAATAATCCATCAGACCAAACCGATACAGCAGGTCCAAGCTCAGGATCAATAAAATTTGGGTCAAGACCTTCAGCTAACAATGTTTTGACTTTAATCAAATCCAATTCTTCAATCGCGAGAAGGAAGTTTTTTTGTTGTTCGCTTAGCATGCAGCTCTCTCAAAATGTCTTATGCTACTTATTATGCCTAAATTTGCGCAAAATTTATTAAAAATTCACAATTATTCTTTGTCATATTCATCTAAAAACAGTTAACACTTTCTTCTTAGTAGATTTATTGCACAAGAAAAAAGCCCCGAAGGGCTTTTTTATTCTGTTTCAAGTTCATCTGCGAGTTCGAGCTTACCACCACGTGGATTTTCTCTTTTCTCAAACGCATGTTCTAAACTACGTTTTGCTCGATCAATCGCACCATGGAGTGCTGTATCGATATTTTTGCCATTATGTGTCACCACAACTGGACTAAGACCCGCAGGTTTCACTTCAACCATACAACGAATATCATCATCACCGCCTTTTGCACGGCTATTTTCATCACTTAAATGCACTGAAAACTGGGTGATACGCTCACTATAGCGTTGAAATTCTTGAGCTAATTCTGTACGTACATATTCAATTAAACGATCACTATTTTGAATGTTTTTATCAGTACGGATTTCAATGTTCATAAAATTCAACCCTCTTTTACTAAATCTTCTAGTGCAAAACGCCAAATAATCAATACTTTCAAAGTTTGCTACAGGAGCAACCGAAAGCGTTAACTGTGTTAATTTTGGGGTAACTCTCCTCGGTTATCAGGACATTTCTACAAGCTATTTGCGATGTCCCTATAACCCAAATATCGGTCTTACTCTGGAAATATGCAAGCTTATTTTTGAAATATTTATGAAAAGAATAGATAAAAATACAAGAATTTACGTATTTTATGATACTAGCTTTAAATTGTTGTTTTTATATAATTTTTAAGGTAATATCTTGCCACATTAAAAAATATATCATCCCTAAACAACGACTTTTTAATATTTTCTATTTCGCTTCTTTTTTATTTCCAAATTCACACAAATATTTATTCAACACATTCCTGACAAAATAAGACTTGATTTATTTTAAAAAAACTGCGCAATTCGTCTATTTTGGCTTTATTTTTGCTTTTTTCTCTGTATCCTTATCACGCTCTCTTTGGGGAATATCCTTTCATGAAATTTTCTTACCTTCTTCCTGCTTGTCTTTTTGCATCTGCTGCAACATTTTCACATGCTGAACCGATTTGGCAGGATTTTAGTATCACTGGACTTTATGGCGAAAACTACAAATTGACGCCTAAAGAAGAACAAACCACAGTTACTTTTGAATATGCTGCAAAAGTAAAATACGGTGATTTGTTTGCATTTGCTGACCGTACCAATAGCGGTGGCAAATCTGATACTTATTTCGAAGTTTCACCACGTTTAAGCCTTGGTGCTGTATCAGGTAAGAAATTAGAAGCAGGTCCAATCAAAGATGTCCTTATTGCGACAACTTGGGAAGGCGGCGAAGACATGAACAACTACCTTTATGGTGTTGGTGTTGATCTAGATATTCCTCATTTCCAGTATGCACAGTTAAACTTCTACCGTGCAGCAAATGACATCCAAAAAGATGACTGGCAAATGACCTTCTCTTATGGCGTGCCATTTAAGATCTCAAATGAAGACTTCTTATTTGATGGTTTCGTCGATTGGTCAACTAAAGTTAAAAATGACAAAGTTGCACATGACAGCGAATTAAACTGGACAAGCCAATTGAAATGGAATGCAGGTAAACACATTTCACCAAGTACTCGTTTGTATTTGGGTGTTGAATATTCTCATTGGATCAGCAAATACGGCGTGCCTGGTAAAGACGAAAACAACGTCAGCGCGTTGGTTAAATACCATTTCTAAGTCATTTTTAATGACGCTGTAATTCAGTTGTAAAATATCAATAAACCCGATTAAAGCAAGATTTCGGTCTTGCTTTTTTTATTGCCTAAATCAACAAAAAGAATATGATAATAAACTCGCTTAAAACCCTGTTAATCACATGAATTTTAATATTCGCTTAGCGCAAATTAATGACCTTGAAGCTGTCTTGGCTATTTTCAATCGGGAAATAGAAACTGGAACAGCCAACTGGAGAAATACCCAACTTTCATTGGCAGAATATCAACAATGGTATGCGGATTTGCTTCAAGACAACTTTCCTTTATATGTTGCAGTTGAAACAACTAGGCAACGTATCGCAGGTTTTGCTGACTATAGTGCATTTCGATCTTTGGTTGGCTACAAGCAAACTGTTGAACATTCAGTATTTATCCACCCTGATTTTGCTCGTCAGGGTTTGGGCAAAAAGTTAATGCAACAATTGATTTCACACGCCAAACAGCAGCAAATCCACGTCATGGTCGCTGCAATTGATGCAGAAAATATTGCATCCATTCAATTGCATGAACGCTTGGGCTTTAAACAATGTGGTTATATGCCACAAGTGGGTCAAAAATTTGCACAGTGGCGTGATCTTGTTTTATTGCAATTGATCCTTGACGATCACGCGCCTTTAAATTGATTGACATGTAAACAAATAACCGCCTGATTTTTATCTGCCGCATGACGGTAGAAATTTTTCAACTGAAAGAAACTTTGCTCCAATTGTTCTTGTAAGGCAGCAGCCTTTAAACTCAAATGATGATAAAGCTGAGATTGTTGAAATTCTTCTTGTTGAAAACGGCGGTCAATTTCTACACTGGAAATATCATGTAATGCATCTGCGATTTCTATTGTCAAAATAGATGAATTATAAAATGCTGATTCAACCCCATTTTTAATATGTGGAAATGGGTATTCTCCAGAAATAGCAAAACTTAATGGTGCTTCACCACCTTCGGCTTTCCCCGTCAAGATAAAATGTAAAGCTTGTGCTATTTCTCGAATATTCACACTGGCTTGCACATCAGGATCATAAGAAATTTCCTGAATACTTTCTGCGTCTACCAATATTTTCTCTAAATCATTGGGTGCGATACTGAGTAATAATGAGTTCATTGTTGTCCTCTAATTTTTCTTCATGATTTTTTTCATAATTTATCTTAATGTTTTTCGGAAAAATCAGGCGCAATTTATTGTGTGAAGATTTAGATAATTTGTAAAAAGAAATGTAGATTAAATAAACATCTTGATTCCATGATGAATAATGAGATCAAACTGGCATTTAACTGGAACATTTATGTTAAAGGAATTGAACCATTTGACATTAGCTGTATCAAGTGTCGATCAAAGCTTTAATTTTTATCGTCATATTTTAGGCTTTAAGCCCGTTGCTAAATGGGATACTGGCGCATATTTGACACTGAATACACTATGGCTATGTTTATCCCAAGATCAAGTTTGTAGATACAATGATTATACTCATTATGCTTTTAGCATAGACCACGAGCTTATAGATGAATTTATAAATAAAATCAGAAATGAAAAAATTCCTGAATGGAAAGACAATACAAGCGAAGGTAAATCAATTTATTTTTTAGATCCTAATGGACACAAACTTGAAGCCCATGTTGGCAATTTAGCAACACGTATACGTGAATGTAAAAAAAGACCATATTCAAATATGGTCTTTTTCGACTAAAAGGGCTGTATTTACGTCACTTTTATGCGCCTAAATCTGCCAAATTACCTTTTTGTTCTAACCAATGCTTACGATCGCTCGAACGTTTTTTGGCAAGCAATTTATCCAATAAACCAGCAGTAAACTGGATATCATCCAAATCTAGCTGCACCAGACGACGAGTATTTGGATCCATCGTAGTTTCACGAAGTTGGCTCGCATTCATTTCACCCAATCCTTTAAATCGAGTAATCTGCGGATTTTTAGTCTTAGCTTTCTTTAAGATAGTTTCTAACTCATCATCATCAAGTGCATAGTGTACGTCTTTTCCGTCATCTATACGGAACAAAGGCGGCATTGCCACATATAAATGCCCTTCTTCAACGAGGGTATGGAAATGTTTAACAAACAACGCACACAACAAAGTCGCGATATGCAAACCATCCGAATCGGCATCGGCTAAAATACAAATTTTACCGTAACGTAGTTCAGATAAATCATCACTGCCAGGATCGACACCAATCGCAATGGCAATGTCATGAACCTCTTGCGATGCCAACACCTCATCAGATGAGACTTCCCATGTATTTAAAATTTTCCCACGTATCGGCATGATCGCTTGGAAATTTTTATCACGTGCTTGTTTCGCTGAACCGCCTGCAGAATCCCCTTCCACGATAAAAAGTTCAGATTCTTCAAGGGTATGTCCTACGCAATCCGCCAATTTACCCGGTAACGCAGGTCCCGCTACAATTTTTTTACGTTCAACTTTTTTAGCGGCTTTTAAACGACGACCCGCTTTAGAAATCGCCATTTCAGCCAATTGCATCGCAACTTCTGAGTTTTGGTTTAGCCATAATGCAAAAGCATCTTTGGCAATATTCAATACGATATTGGAAGCTTCACGGCTCGACAAACGCTCTTTGGTTTGTCCTGAAAATTGTGGTTCTTGGAATTTGAGTGACAGGATATAGTTGACACCATCCCAAACATCTTCTGCTGAAAGTTTCAAGTTACGTGGCAATAAATTACGTAACTCACAAAACTCGCGCATCGCATCGGTCACGCCTGAACGCAGACCATTGACATGTGTACCGCCTTGCGCTGTTGGAATCAAGTTGACATAGCTTTCTTGGATTTGCTCACCACCCTCAGCATTCCAACAAATAGCAAACTCTGCACTGGCACGTTCAGCTTCACCTGTTGCGACAAAAGCAAGTTCTGGGACGATTTCTCGGTCTTGCAATTCATCCATCAAATAATCAACCAAACCATTTTCAAACTGCCATTCCACAGTTTCATTGTTGATTTGATCATTGAAAGTAATGTGCAAGCCTGCTGCAAGTACCGCTTTGGCTTTTAAATTGTGCTTCAGTGCTTTGATGGCAAATTTTGGACTATCAAAATATTTTTCTTCAGGCCAGAAACGTACTGTTGTTCCTGTAGCACGTTTCGGTGCTTTACCTTCTAAAACTTCAAGCGGTCCAACAGGTTCGCCACGCTCAAATGCCATTTTATACAGGTTACCCTGACGCTGTACTTCGACCTCAACACGTGTCGATAAGGCATTGACGACAGAAATCCCGACACCATGCAAACCACCCGAAAATTGGTAGTTATCAGTGCTAAATTTACCGCCAGCATGTAATTTAGTGAGGATAATTTCGATCCCGCTTTGTCCGTATTCTGGGTGAATATCGACAGGCATACCACGACCATTATCTTCTACAGCCAAAGACCCATCTTTATAAACCGTGACAACGATTTTATCTGCATGCCCAGCAAGTGCCTCATCGACAGCATTATCAATTACCTCTTGCGCCAAATGGTTTGGGCGTGTGGTATCGGTATACATGCCCGGGCGACGACGCACAGGATCTAAACCAGATAAAACTTCGAGTGATTGAGCCGTATATTGAGACACGTTCTTCGATTTCCTTTTATTTTATGGAATAGGATAAAAATTCGAGTAGCAAAGGTATTTTTTTGGAAAAATCATCCATCGCATGATTGCCGTGCATGTCTACAATAGTCATGGACATGTTTGGTGCTGCACTATAATACCGCTCTGCTTCACGATAATCCAAAACTTCATCACCTTGTTGCAATAAAAGTAATATTTTGTCTGCATCTTGCACAAAAGGGACTGCTATTTTGGCCAAGTGATCAAGTTGTGAATCATCGAGTTGCCAATTATCCGTCACATTGAACGGCAATTGCTGCTCTGTAAAGAGAGATCTAAACAATGCCCATGGTCGCATAGCTGGATTGATCAAAACAGCGGGGACGCCATGCTTAGCGACCAGTTGTGTCGCATAAAACCCACCTAAACTACTTCCGACAAGCGCAACATCTTGCAAACTTTCAATTAAATTTGAAACTTTGTCCAATGCTTGTTCAGGATGCATATTGAGATCAGGCAAATAAACCTGATGTCCTGTATTTTCCTGACAATACTGTTTGAGTTGCTGCCCCTTAATCGAAAGAGCACTGCTTAAAAAGCCATGTAAATAAATAATATTCATTCAGAATGGATTGCAAATTTCTGTTAAGTGTTTTAATTTTTAATGTGATCAATTTCACGAAATTGTTTCAATTTGTACTAGATTTCTGATTGTCAGACAAAAAATACAAAACTTGAGCAAAATCATCGCTATCTTAATCTTCTATGCAGAAATAGAAAAGTCAGAGATGATTTAGTGCAATTTATACATTGATCGGCATCAAAAATAAATAGCAAACGATCATCAAATGGAATTTAGGATAAAAATAATGCCAAGCTTAACTCCCCTACACGAAACCTATTGTAAATGGGACCGCTCCCCACCGAGTCAAGCGGATGTGCTAGAAGGTTTGGCACAGTTGATGAGTACCCGTTTAGGCAGTGTTGTGCATGAATTGGTACAAGCGATTCAACGTGAAATGTTGTTAAGTATTTTTGGTGTAAATAAGCAAGCCTCTAAGAAATTCCAAAAAATTCCTTATGTTGAAAAGCTTTATCAGTTTGCATTTAGCTCAATGGAAAATTATGGCTATTATTTTCTAGCACCGATGTTTCGTAAAATCATTGAACGCTTTCCAAAATTGCATGATAAACCGTTGACGCCTGCTATGACATTTTGGGTCAGTGCCTTAAATGGTGTGCTTGGTGATTATTTGCTTGCTCATCAAAATCCTTTGGCGCTCTCGCCTGTACTCTATGACCATTATGGTGCATTGCAACAAGGTGATTTGGCAGGGCGTGTGGTGATTTTCAGTCATGGTTTATGCATGAACCATTTAGATTGGTCCAATAGCAAACATCCCGGTATTCCTGAAAAATTATTGGCGCAACGTGATCACAACACCATGCTGTATTTCCACTACAACACGGGTCGTCGTATTTCTGCCAATGGTCGTAGCCTGTCCAATATTTTAGATGATTTGGTCAAACGCAATCCGCGTATTACCAGTATTGATCTGATTGGACATAGTATGGGCGGACTGGTTTCTCGTAGTGCCTTATTTTATGGCAAACAAAATATGACACAGTGGTTCCATATGGTTGAGAACTTGGTGTGCATTGGCTCGCCACATCATGGTGCGGTTTTAGAGCGTTTTGGCTACGCATTACAAGACCAAATTGGACGTTTCCCTTTGGTCAAAGTCTTTAGTCACGTGGTCAATATTCGTAGTAATGGTATTTTAGACCTGCGTTTTGGTAGTGTCCGTGACGATGACTGGGAGCACAATCCAGCTCGAATTGGTTTTATGGATGACAACCGAAAACCTGCCCCTCTCCCATCGCATATCAACACCTTTTTTATTGCTGGGACGCTTGAGCTAGAAAATAAAAAGAATAAAACCCTAAAAGTGATTGGGGATTATTTGGTGAGTTTAAAAAGTGCTTTAGGTGATCATCCAAATCCACGTTTTAAATTGAAAATTCCAGAATCTCATAAAGCCATTTTCTACGGCTTAAATCATTTTGAAATCCAGTATCACTTAAGCGTTGCAGAACAAGTCGCAAAATGGTTCTATCCACGCCATGATGAACTTGCTGAAGAACAGATTCGTAAATATTTGATTAAATTAGAAACCATGCAAGGCATCGTAGAAACTTAAAGATAATTGCGTGTCGCTCTTTAAGTTTTAATCGCGTTGATCATTGGATAGATTAAATCTGATCTGACCATGCTTGGATGGTTTTCACTTGCCCATTGTCTATGTGAATCATCAAATTGTATTGTGCTGCTCCACCGATAGAAAGTGTATTTAAAATATAAAGCTCATTATTTTTGCTATAAATTTCACTTTGTTCAAAATCATATTTTGCGCCCAACCGATCTTTTGGGAAAAAATATTGCTGTAATTTTTCTGCAGGAATCACGATCGTTTTGCCATTCCAAACGATATCAATCTGTTTGAACTGCAAGGCATGATTTGGGATTTCTCCATCCGTGCCCCAAAAAATTTGATTTTTATAATGGGTATAGCCAGTTTCAGCTGAATCTGCTTTTTTACTTTTTTTGAAATCTTGAAGCTTAAATTCGGCAGGTTTGACTTTTAAGGTCACCGTATTTTGAGCTAAGCGGTACACAGCCTGATCAGCAGAATGCCCTGTCAATTTCCATCGTTGAAAATCTTTAAAAGGATTGATTCGGCTTTGGTGAACATAGCCACCATCTTTGAGCTGAGAAGCAATGACCCAAACAAAGTTGGACTGCCCATCATGTACGGATACGACAGTTCCATTGTTCAGTCGTCCAATCACACCCGATTGTAATGATGCTTCATCTCGAACATTTACGTAGCCATCTTTATCTGAGATGAGCGCAAACTCGGCCAAACATAGGCTGGGTATCATGCCCAATCCAAGCAAAAACAATGTTATTTTTCTCATACTATTTCCACTCAATTTTCTTTTTAGTTTATAAAAAAAACCAGCTCAAATGAACTGGTTTTATATAGATACTGAGATTATGCAGTTGCAGGATATTTACGGAAAAGTTGCCACAAACAAATAATTGCAAGGAAACTAAAAAAGACCAAAGACCAAACTGCAAGAGACTGCCCTAAGAATGTCCAATCAACCACAGCACATTCACCAGAACCTGATAAGACTTCTTTGAGTACTGTTTGCATAGGCAAAGCATCTACCAAATAATCGAGTCCTGGACCACAGCTTGGCACTTGATCTTTTGGCAAATGCTGTAACCAAACCTGACGCGCAGCTACACCAACCGACCAGCCTATACCCGCAGTGGCAAGCAAAGTATAAATACGTTTTAAGGCATTTGATTTTGGATTGTGCAAAAATGCAATGAGTGCAAATAAGCCCATTGCCATCAATCCAACCCGCTGAAAAATACATAGAGGGCACGGTTCTAGACCATTGTTATGCTCTAAAAACAAAGCAAATGCCATACCCACGACACAAGCTAAAAATAAAAAACCACTGACGACGCGATAACTACCCCAATTCATGGATCCAGCCTCAAATATTTTTTAAATACGTTATCTAAAACGAGCAAGGTACTCATCAAAACCGATATCACTATCATTTTCGAGTGTTTGTTGCTCTTGCAAAGAACTATCTGTTAATCCATCAAAATACGCTAAAGTTTCTGCACTTAAAACATGTTGTTCGTAACTGCTTGCATGTTGATGTGCCATCACACTACCAAAACTCCAAGTACCATTTTGACGCAGCGTATCTTGGATCACTTGAGCAGAAAGCGTTTCATCAACTTCATCAATTCGTTCAAGCATCACTTTCATCGCTTGACGATAAATATCAGTAGCATAGGTTTGATCTAGTAAATCAGCCAAAGGTTGCATCGCTGTGACATGTTGCAGTGCCCAAGCTTCAATCGGTTGTGCTTCATGCAAACCTTGAATGGTGGCATTTGGCGCACGACCACGATTGACGACTTCGTTTTGATTTTTCTCGATAATTTCTTGTTCATGTTCCAATAAATCTGGGCTTTCAGTAAACAAGCAATACAAGGCTAATACTTCTAAAAATGCAGCAGTATTTTCATTGATCCCGATCGGGCTATATGGATTGACGTCAACAGCACGAAGCTCGACGTAACCAACACCTCGTTTTGCCAAAGCTTCCGAAGGTGTTTCGCCATCTTTTGGCACCTGTTTTGGACGAACAAGGCTGTAATACTCATTTTCAATCTGTAAAACATGATCATTGATTTGGATCGGCTGACCATTTTCATCATTTAAACCTAAACGACTAAATGGCGTATAAGGTGTATGCACAGCTTTTTGCAGTCCATCAAGATAACCACATAGGTTGTTATAATGGATACCTAGCTGTTTTTGTGCAGAGTTTTGGTAGCCAAAACGTCCCATACGTAGCGCAGTCGCATAAGGTAAAAATAATGTTCCTTTGACCAATGGCAACAACTGATGCTCACGTCCAGTCATAAAACATTTACAAACCGAAGGACTTGCCCCGACTAAAAACATCACCAATGGAGTCAAACGGATAAAATTACGAATCAAACCGAAATAGCGGTGGCTACGATAATCTTGCAAAGAAAGTGCTTTAAGCGCTTCATCTGTTTCGTGTTGTTGTAAGGCTTCAAAGACTTGATCTGGGAATGAAACATTATAATGAACCCCAGAAATCGTCTGCATACGGCGACCATAACGGACACCTAAACCACGACGATACAAGGTCTTAAATTGACCGATATTTGAACGGCCATACTGCGCTAGACGAATATTTTCTTCTTTATCATCGAGCATACATGGCATCGACAAAGGCCACAATTTTTCATCATTTTCTAAATGACGGTGCACATAAGCATGAATATCAGCAAGATAGCTTAACGCTTCAGGAATAGTTTCTTTAGGCGGAGTAATAAACTCCATCAATGCTTCAGAATAGTCCGTCGTGATATGCGGATGCGTTAATGCAGAACCTAAGCTTTTAGGATGGTCTGCTTGCGATAGAAAACCATTACTTTGCATACGCAGGCTTTCACGTTCAATACCACGTAACATTCCTTTGAACAACGCAGAATCAACCCAAGTCGGTAAAATTGATTGAGATTTCGATTCAGGTAGACTCATTCACTTGCTCACTTATTCTAAAGTTCTAACATCAACAATGTACTGCTCAGTATACCGTGATTTTTTCTTATCAATCCAATCTCACAGCGCATTTGCCATAAACAATGTTTGTCGCTCGGCATTTTTTATCACAAAGTTACTGTATAAGACACTGAAAATTTGTGATTTGATGGTATTAGACCCATAAAAGAATTGTTATATTTATGAATTATCAAACTGTTTTAGACTTTTGGTTCAATCCTGAAAATAAAGCATTCTGGTTTGCTAAAAGTGAAGAATTTGATCAAAAGATTGCTGAGCAATTTCTAAAAACTTTAGAACAGGCAGCACAATGCGAACTGTTTACTTGGCGTGATACAGCTCAAGGTCGTCTTGCAGAGGTTATTGTTTTAGATCAATTTTCACGAAATTTATACCGTGAAAATGCAAAGTCTTTTGCACAAGATCCATTGGCTTTGGCTCTTGCTCAAGAAGCGATTCAACTCGGCTTAGACAACCAACTTGAAGCACAAGAACGCTCATTTTTATATATGCCATTTATGCATAGTGAATCAAAAATTATTCACGCTGAAGCATTACAACTCTTTGAAAAACTGGGAAATCCGATTAACCTAGATTTTGAGAAAAAACACAAAGTGATTATTGATCGCTTTGGGCGTTATCCGCATCGCAATCATATATTAGGTCGAGATTCGACAGAAGAAGAACTTGAGTTTCTCAAACAGCCGAACAGCAGTTTTTAAGCTAAAATATAATGAAATAATGCGCGATAAAATGATGAACATCATCGGGGGGTACATGATGAAGAATATATTTTTGGGACTGACTTTGGTCACAGCATTTGCCATGACTGGATGTGTGACCACGCCATCCAAACCACGGACATTTGACCAACTGGGTCAATTTTCGACTTATCCATTAAACTCACAAACATATCGTGTCAGCTTTCAAGGCAATCCCAATATGAGCTTTGGAATGGCTGAAGAAATTGCTCTGCTCAAATCAGCGCAAACAACGGTACTCAATGGCTTTCGCTATTTTAAAGTCATGGATGATCCGAGTAATCGCAGTCAGCAGCCACCTCGTCAAGCGGTGATCTACCCGACACCAAGCTATTATCCTTATGGACCTTATGGCTACAGACGTTTTGGTGGTCCAATGATGTGGAATGATCCATTTTATGACATGCCAGAAGTGGTCAACATCGACCCTGTTCAGGTTTCCTATACCATTGAATGTTATCGTGACAATCAGAAAAAACCTGATGATGCATTTGATGCCAACATGATTTTACGATCTTTGGGACAAAAATATGGGCTTAGTCCGACAGGACAAGTGCTTTTACCTGAGCCTGCTGTTGTACCATCACAGGCACCTGCCACAAAATAAAAATAGGATTGTGAATGGAAAATACCGAAACGACCAGCTCTCCGAACTTAAATCGCAGTAAACGCTACGCCACTATTGCACTCGTTGTCGCAGTTGTGGCTTGGTTAGCCCTGATGATTTCAGCCAAACTTTTGCCTGAATATACTTGGTTTATCCAAATTTTAATGCTTGGCGCAGAAGCTGGCGTAGTGGGCGGGCTAGCCGATTGGTATGCAATCACGGTTTTATTTAGAAATCCGTTTGGCAAAATTCCTATTCCAAAATTTTTAAAAGACCATACCGAAATCATTCCTCGCAACAAAGCTCGCATTGCTGAATCCATGGGACGCTTTGTGCAGGAAAATTTTCTATCTCCAACAGTCGTTGAAAAAAGCCTTAAAAATACCGATCTCAGTCTTGCGATTGGTCAATGGTTAGCAAATCCAAAAAACAATGGACAAGTTGTTGAGGTTATCCAACAAACAGTGCCTAAGATTTTCGATTTCGTGGGTCAGGAACAAATTGGAAAATTCATCCAAAACAACTCTGTAGAATGGGTGAAAAATACCAAAATTAATACGCTTGCCAGCGAAATGATTCGCGCTGTTTTAGAAAATGATTTCCATCAAGATGTCTTGCAACGCGGATTGGACGTTGCTCATCATTGGATGGTGGATCATCCCGAAGAAACCCAAGAACTTACCCGCAAAATGTTTAAAGAATTGGGGGTCTGGAAACTTGCCAAAGGCGCAAGCTGGATCGGGATCGACGTACAACAACGCACCATTGATTCATTATTAGAAAAAGTCGACTCAATGCTCGCTGATCCAGAGCACCCTTGGCGACAAAAAATCGAAGATGCAGCAAACCAATTGATGCTGCAACTGGCAGATAGTGAAAGCGTTGCCAGCCAAAGATTAAATGACACTAAAAATGCGCTTTTAGATAGTCCACACGTGCTCAATTTTATCACTGGGGCTGTGGTGATCTTATGTGATGCAATCAAAAATGATTTATTAAAATCAAACTCAGGCATTGCCAATAACTTACGTATTGCCATTCAACAAGTCGGGCAAAGCATCATACAAAACGAAGCAGTACGTGAATTGTTAAATGAAAAAATGAGCGGAATTGCGATAAATTTAAGTGATCAATACAGTGAAAAAGTGATCACATTTATCAGTGAACGTATCCATGAATGGGACTCGCGTGAGATGATCGACAAGATCGAAAATGAAGTCGGTGGCGACTTACATATGATTCGAGTCAATGGTGTCGTTGTCGGTGCATTTATTGGACTAACACTGGGTGTGATTCGTGCCATAATTGATTTTGCTCTCACATAATCCTTTTTTTTAGGCTTGTTCATGATTGACATACATTCCAAACTTCCTGCCCAAGGTGTCACGATTTTTAGTGTCATGACTGCGCTCGCTCAACGCTTAAATGCACTTAATTTATCGCAAGGTTTTCCTGATTTCCCTGCTCCTGAAGCACTGTTACAAGCACTCGCCAAAGCAACTTTAGACGGCAACAATCAATATTCTCCGGGCGATGGTGTATTGGCACTCAGACAAGAATTAGCCAAAGTGTTTTTGCAGCGTGATGGGCTAAATATTGATATTTCAAGTGAAATGACCATAACTCCAGGCGGAACTATCGGTATATTTTGCGCCATCCAAGCGATGATTCATGCTGGTGATGAAGTGATTATTTTTGATCCTAGCTATGATAGTTATGCGCCAAGTGTGCAACTGGTCGGTGGTAAACCCGTACATATCAACCTGTCTAGCCATGATTTTTCTGTCGATTGGAATCAAGTCAAAGATGCAATCAATGATCGAACACGAATGGTCATCGTCAATACACCGCACAATCCTTCTGGCACGATTTGGTCACGTGAAGATTGGCGCAATTTAATTGATCTTATTGCCGATAAAAATATCGTGGTCATTTCTGATGAAGTGTATGAACATCTTATTTATGATGAGCAAAAACACATCTCAGCACTGAGTTTTCCAGAGCTACGTGAACGCAGTTTTGTGATTGGTTCTTTTGGTAAAACCTTTCATGTGACTGGCTGGAAAACAGGCTACTGTATCGCTGCGCCTAGTCTGATGAAGCTGTTCCGTCAGGTCTATCAATTTGCCAATTTCTGCGGTGTTACCCCAGTACAAATGGCTCTTGCAAGCTATATGCAACAACATCCAGAACATATCGAAAATCTTGCTCAATTTTATCAAAATAAACGAGATTTATTTTTATCAGGACTTTCCCAATCACGGTTTAGCTTTACACCTGCGCAAGGCACATTTTTTCAAACGCTGGATTATGCTCAAATCCGCCCTGATTTAAACGATGTAGACATGTGTAAATATCTTGCCGAAGAACATAAAATTGTGGCTATCCCTGTGTCCGTTTTTTATGAAAATTCACCTGAAAATTTACGTTTAATTCGTTTTTGTTTTGCTAAAAAAGAACAGACTTTACTACAAGCTTGCGACATTTTAAGTGCTTGCTAGCGTCAAAGTAAAAATCAAACTCTCCATTATTTCTTCATATAAAACAGCGTTAGATATAAAAACCTAACGCTTTTTCATTTTCAATTATGCTAATGTGAATGGATTCAATAATATTCGGATTAGACCTTAAAATAATATGACCACTCGGCAAAATCTCATTCATCAACCGCATTTTTGGAAAACTTTTTTAGTTTTCCTTTTGCCCTTGATCGCGACCAATATTCTGCAAAATCTCTCAGGCACGATCAACACTATTTTTGTCGGGCAAATGATGGGAGTGGATGCGATTGCAGCGATTTCAGTATTTTTCCCGATTATCTTTTTCTTGATGGCTTTTATTATTGGTCTCTCGGCGGGTTCAACGATCTTGGTTGGGCAAGCGTGGGGGGCTAAAAATATTGAAAAAGTGCAAAGTGTCGTCGGTTCGACACTGTTTATGACGCTGGTTGGTGGAGTTATTATCGCAGTCCTTGGTGTGATTTTTGCTAAGGAAATCCTGATCTTACTTGGGATAGATCCTAAGGTCATGCATTTATCCTTGCCTTATGTCCGCTGGATGCTGGCAGGTAGCCCGTTATTATTTGTTTATATTATTTATACCTCGATCTTACGTGGCGTTGGCGACAGTGTTACCCCACTGATTGCGCTTGGTATGACCAGCGTTATTGGTTTTATGATCACACCAGTACTGATCGCAGGTTATTTTGGTTTTCCAAAGCTGGGGATCATTGCACCTGCCATCGCCTCATCTATCGGCTATCTTGCTGTCTTGGTTTTTCTTTTTGTATTTTTAAATAAAAAAAACCATCCACTGAAACCTGACCGCCAGTTTTTTAAACATATTCGGCATGACCCTGCTTTAAGCAAAATCATTTTACGTTTAGGTATCCCGACTGCAATCCAGATGGTGACAAACTCCGTTGCAGGCTTGGTCATTATCGGCTTGATCAACCAATACGGCTCGCACGCGACAGCCGCCTATGGTGCGGTGAATCAAGTGCTTAACTATATCCAGTTTCCTGCGCTTTCTATCGCAATCGCCGCTTCAATTTTTGCAGCTCAAGCCATTGGCGCAGGTAAAGCTGAATTGCTGTCTAAAGTCACCAAAACTGCTTTGAGTATGAACATTATCATTACTGGGATTTTGGTGATCTTGGGCTATTTATTTTCAAAATATTTGATGGCTTTATTTATCACCGATGCTAGCGTTATCGCACTCGGTCAAGAGTTGTTATTTATCATGCTCTGGTCGATTTTGTTTTTTGGTGCAAGTGCTATTTTTGCCTCTATCATGCGAGCAAGTGGTACGGTCAATATCCCGATGATTATTAATATTGGCGCGATTATTTTGATCGAAGTGCCTTGTGCTTATTATTTTAGTCATCTTTGGGGATTGAAAGGCATTTGGTATGCCTATGCGCTTGCCTTTGCCTCACTCTGCATCATGCAGGCCATTTACTTCCAGTTTGTTTGGAAGAAAAAGAAAGTAAAAGCGTTGATTTAAGATATCAAAAAGCCACTGATTTACAGTGGCTTTTTATTGATTTTGAAATAGCGTTTTAATGATTTTCAAACTTACTTCGGTTCTAAACGTTTGCTCAATTTAGTCGCGAAAGCAGTTACTTTTTGATAGCCTGTCGGCAAAATACGTTGCATGATATCAATGGTTTTTGCATCATTTCCAATCAATAAACGGCGTTTATTTTTCAAAACAGCATCCAAAATTTCTTGTGATGCTTCGACTGCGGGCTTACGCAATAATTTGTTAAATGCTTTTGCAGATTTTTCAGGATTCATTCCCAAAGAACGTAAACTATCGTTCATACGTGCATCATTGGCGATGTTGGTACGAATACCCCCCGGATGTACACAAAGCGCGCTCACGCCACAATTTTCAATATCTAACTCTTGGCGTAAAGATTCAGTAAAACCACGAACAGCAAACTTCGTTGCGTTATAACCTGACTGAGTTGGTTGTGCTGTCAAACCAAACAAACTCGAAGTATTGATGATATGACCATCACCTGTCTTTTTAATATAAGGTAAAAATTCTTTAGTACCGTAAACCACGCCCCAGAAGTTGATTCCCATGATCCATTCGAGTTCTTCGTATGTCTCACCCTCAACTGTCGCACCCAATGCTACACCTGCATTGTTGAAAATCATGTTTACAGAACCATGATTTTGCACAGTATCTTCAGCCCATGTTTTAACTTCTTCACGATTGGCAACATTGACTTTTTTCGTGGTCACACGAACATTGAATGGCTTAACCAATTCTAAAGTTTCAGCCAATCCTTTTTCATTGACATCACTCAAGGATAAATGACAACCCTCTTTCGCGAGTAAGTAAGCCAGTTGTTGTCCCATACCTGAGCCTGCGCCTGTGATCGCAGCGACTTTATTTTTAAAATTCTTCATTGTGTATCCTTATTTGAATTTTGCGCACACATGCAGTTTTGTGCGGCTCACTGGATCACTATAATTTTGACAATATGTGTTGTCAATATGCTTTAAACATGATTTATTATGTCTAAATGTCCATATTTGCATGTCATTTCTGGACGAATACCTATGCTTTCATACAGATATTGTTACACTACAACCCCTTTTAACCATTTGGCGGCGGCTTATGAAATCTGAAAATACCCATACAGAAACCATCAAAGACCTTGCTGAGCCAAAAAAAACAACTACAAAGAAAAATAAAGAACGCCAATTTAAAGGCATGTCACTGAGCGAACGTAAAGAAGCTCGCCGAGAAAAATTAATCGAGGCTGGCATTGAAACCTATGGTACACATGGATTTTTTTCAGTCACCGTCAAAGATGTTTGTAATGAAGCCAAACTGACTGAACGCTATTTTTATGAATCATTTAAGAAAAGTGAAGAATTATTTCAAACGATTTTTATACAATTGATTGAATCTATGCAACAAAATGTCATGCAATCTGTCATGAAAGCATCACCCGATCCCAAAGAAATGATTCATAGCGGGCTGACCGCGCTGTTTACCATGCTCAAAAATGATCCTCGTATGGCGCGCATTATTTATATCGATGCCATGCTGGTTCAAGAGTTACATAATCGCGCCACAATCCACGAAACCATGGGGCGTTTTGACCGCATGATTCATGCTTTTGTGATGCTCATGTTGCCGCATATCGACCGTAGCGAAAAAGAGATTTCATTGGTTGCGACGGGTCTAAATGGCTATGTTACGCAAATTGCTATTCGTTGGGTAATGAGCGGATTTAAGCAATCTCTCGAAGAAATATTAAACGCTTGTGAAACTGTTTTCGTGGCTTTGGTTGAAAATTTCTCCAAAAAATAAAATTTGTCATGAAAATGTCAAAAAAATTATTTTTAATGCTCATATTCGATCAAGATCTTGAATATGCTTAATTTAAAATATTATTTTTTCATAAGATATTCATTTTTCTGACTAAAAATTGTCACATTTTATTGCATTTAGTCTGCATTTTTACTCTTTTGCAATGATACTGTCATAATTAATCTTTGTAATAAGCCTGTCATAAATAAAAACGGTTCACCGTTCATTACTAGGATATTGCGTTGTGAAAGATGACTATATATTAATCGTCGATGACGAACTTCCAATCCGAGAAATGATTCACACTTCTCTGGATATGGCTGGCTTCCAATGTCTGCAAGCCGAAGACGCAAAACAAGCACATCAAATGATCGTCGATCAACGTCCAGCGCTTATTCTTTTAGACTGGATGCTCCCAGGTGGGGTGAGTGGTGTTGATCTTTGTCGTCGTTTAAAAAGAGATGAAAATCTCTCTGAAATTCCTGTGATCATGTTGACTGCCCGTGGTGAAGAAGACCACAAAGTACAAGGGCTAGACGCAGGTGCAGACGACTACATGACGAAACCATTTTCAACTCGTGAATTGGTTTCTCGAATCAAAGCTGTGTTGCGACGTGCCAATGCATTAAGTGGTGAAAAAACCATTGATGCCAATGGCTTGATCCTGGATCCTGTGAGCCAACGTGTAAGCTTTGGCAACAGCATTTTAGATATGGGACCGACTGAATACCGTTTATTGGCATTCTTTATGACCCATCCAGAACGTGCTTATACACGTGCGCAGCTTTTGGACCAAGTCTGGGGCGGTAATGTCTATATCGAAGACCGTACCATTGATGTGCATATCCGTCGCTTAAGAAAAGTCCTTGAACCTTACGGTGCTGATCGTTATGTTCAAACTGTGCGTGGTACTGGTTACCGTTTCTCTACACGAGCTGATGTGGCTTTAGGTTAGGGTGTAACCCAATCATTTATCTAGGTTAATAATCCTTTATGTATGAACCTTACCCCGTCCCTGATCTTGCCCGCGAACATAAAAAATTTCGCTACAGCAGTTTATGGACTTTTGCAAAACAAGATTTACGTCTGCTTGCTTTTCTGTTGGTTGTCGGCGGATTTATCGGTTTCGGGACTGGGTATTTTTGGATTTGCATTTTTTTAGCATTTGCAGTGTTTTTTGCTCTGCAATTGCGTTCCTTATATTTGGTCAATGAATGGATTTCCAATCGTCCATACGATGCACCACCCAATCTTGATGGAATTTGGGGTGCATTATTATTTAATGTATATCGTGCCCAGCGCCAAGAACGTATCGTTCAAGCGGAAATGGTTGGTTTAATCGATCGTGCACAATCTTCATTGGTGGCGCTTGCCGAAGCCGTGGTTTTAACGGATGAATTACATCAGATCGAATGGTGGAACCCAGCCGCAGAAAAACTATTAGGGATTCAACCCCTCGATCGTGGACGCAATATTCTCACCATTCTCAGACAACCAAGCTTTATCGAATACTTTAATAGTAATGATCAATCGCCAGACGGCATCAAGATTAAATCCTCAATTTATGATGAACATTATGTGCAAATTAAATTGACTCGATTTGGTAGTGAAAGTCGTTTATTGGTTGCTTACGATATCACCCGCATGCACAACCTTGAACAAATGCGTAAAGATTTCGTTGACAATATTTCCCATGAATTGCGTACACCACTAACCGTGTTAAGTGGTTATATCGAAACATTTACCGACCAAGAAGATCTCAATCCACGTTGGAAAAGAGCTTTCGATCAAATGCAATCACAAACCAAACGTATGAATGCTTTGGTCAATGATTTACTGCTACTTTCACGTTTAGAAGGCAATAAACAAATTGCTAAAAATCAGATCATTGAAATGCCAAGTCTGATGAATCAACTGTTTGATGATGCCCAAGCCTATAATGTCGATTATGGGCATACGCTCAATTTAGATATTGATAGTCACTGTGATTTAATTGGTTCTGACATGGAACTTGCGAGCGCATTTAGCAACCTGATTACCAATGCCATCAAATACACCCCTAAAGGTGGAACCATTACCATTGGTTGGCACGA
Source organism: Acinetobacter gerneri DSM 14967 = CIP 107464 = MTCC 9824 (assembly GCF_000368565.1). GTDB lineage: Bacteria > Pseudomonadota > Gammaproteobacteria > Pseudomonadales > Moraxellaceae > Acinetobacter > Acinetobacter gerneri. Next base: position 353,656 of record NZ_KB849549.1, read on the forward strand.
TGATGGTGAGCACGGCTATTTTACAGTTCAAGATACCGGGATCGGCATAGATCCGAAACATCTACCTCGTTTGACTGAGCGTTTTTATCGCGTAGACAGTGCACGTAGCCGTCAAACCGGCGGAACAGGACTGGGCTTAGCCATCGTAAAACATGTGTTGATGCAACATAGTGCTTATTTGGAAGTTGAATCTACCGAAGGTCAAGGTTCGATATTTAAAGCGGTATTTCCAAAAGAAAGATTATATTTTTTATAAAATAATCTGATTATTTTAAAGCTTAAATTTTTAAATAAAATCTGCACATCTAAACTACCCTTCTTTTTATAAAGAAAGGCAGTCCATATAATCATCGTTTTAAAAAATTAAAATATACGATCGCTTTGCATATAATGCTCTGATATCTGATTTAAAGTTTTTAAAACCACTTCACTTTCATTGAGCAATAATGCTTGATTGATCTGCTGCATATAATCCAGCAATTGTGTTTTTGCCTTTTCTGCAAATGCTGAGCTTACCGCTTGATCTTCATATAAAAGTACATACGTTTTGGCAAAACCATAGATTAGGTAATAGGCTATATTTTCAGATGGATTTTGATTTTCAATAATATTTTGCTCACAAGCGATTTTGAGTTGCTTAAAAGCATCTGTACCAGAAGAAAGATTTTTAAATTGATCAAATAGTGTTTGGAAAGTCATTGCAACATTCTCACTTAAAAAGAAAATCTACAGAAAATGTTTTAAGCTGGCAATGAAAACTTCATGTTAATTATTTCAAAATATTATTATTCTCTAGTTTATAAATTTAAAATAAAAAAGCTCAATATAAAATATCGAGCTTTTTTAAAACTATATGTTTAAAACCACATATTTAAAATCATATGATTTGGATATTAGAGAACTTGCCCCTCATCCGAACCTTCTCCCATCGGAAGAAGGGACTTCCCATATTAACTTTCAAAATAATGAATCATTGTATATTTACGATTTATGAAAGAGATCTATTATTTAGTTTTACCCAAACATTCACCCATGATCACAGTTGAATTTGCTTTAAACATTTCATCCCACGCCATTTTGTCTTTTTCAAATAAAACAATCGCAGTCGAACCGAGATAAAAACGTCCCAACTCAGCACCTTTTTCAAGCGGTAAATCATGATGATTTAGCTCTAAACGACCTGTCGGTTTTACTTTACCTGTCGCGACAGTTTCAATCCCTGCAACAATCATTGCACCAACCAAAACAACTGCCATACGCCCGATTTCTGTATCAAACAAACAGACCATACGCTCATTACGTGCAAATAATCCCGGAATATTTTCTGCAGTGGTTTGGTTCACTGAAAATAGCTCACCCGGAATATATAGAGTTTCAGTCAAAGTTCCCGCATACGGCATGTGCACACGGTGATAATCTTTTGGAGATAAATATACTGTAGCAAATTCACCATTTTTAAATGGTTCTGCGAGCTGAGGATCACCGATCAATTTTTCAACCGAAAAACTTTGTCCTTTCGCTTGAAACACATCACCATCACGTACTGTACCAATCTGTGAAATCGCACCATCCGCAGGACATACCACGCTCAAAGGATCTTGATCAATATCACGAATCCCCTCTTTTAGAGCACGAGTAAAAAATTCGTTAAATGATTTATATTTCAATGCATTTGTTTGTTCAGCGATAGATAAATCAATACCATACTGCGCTTTAAAAGCTTGAATTGCGACATTTTTGACAACAGGGTTTTCACTTGCCGCTATTTTACCAACTACACGGCTAAGTTGTTGTTGCGGCACGATACGTTGAGCTTGAATAAATGCTTGTTTTTTTAATTGAGAAATAAAACTCACGAAGGTGATTCTCCAGTAATGATCGGACTGTCAAGGCGATTGCCCCATTCGCTCCACGCACCATCATAAGCTTTGATATCCCAATTGAGTAGTCGACCAATGATATATGCCAAGCCTGAACGGTGATGTGATTGACAATACACCACCACAGGTTGACCTAAATCAAAGCCCAATTGTTCTAAACGCTGCTTTGTGCGTTCTAGGGGATGCAATTTTAAATGATTTTGTCGATCAATTGCAGTACTCCATTCAAATTGTCGTGCATTTGGAATGTGACCACCGCGTCTAGCTGCTAAACGCTGCCCTGTATATTCATCAACAGTTCGACAATCCCATACCTGTACTGAAGCCTGCTCTACTTGTTCTAATAGCTCTGGATATAAAATTCGATATTGTGAGTTTATTTGTTCAATTTCAAATAAATTTTCAACTTTTGCTGACTTTTCTTGATTGGAAGAAGTCGGCAATCCTGCACCTAACCATGCATGGATTCCGCCATTCAGCAAACTGGTTTGGGTAAATCCTAAGCAATGTAAATCCCAGATTAAACGCCCAGCCCAAGCACCACCTTCATCATCATAAACAACAACATGATGATCTTTGGAAATATTTAATGCTTGGATCAGATCTTTGAGCCCTTGTTCATCTGGCAATAAACCTGTTGCATGTTCTTGTTGACGTAGCAAAACATTTGGCTTGAGGTGTATCGCATGCGGAATATGCAATTGTTCATAAACTGAACTACGGCTCAAATCAACGATACGGATCAAATCATGCCCCAAATAAGGCACAAGTTCTTCTGCTTCTATCAATAATCCAAAATTAAAGTTTGCTGTTGTCATAAGATTTTCGAGTTTTTAAATGCATCGACTGACTTCATATTAGCATAGTGTTTTTTATCAATACGTCTAAATTTGATGAATCTTTAGCAATAAAATAGATATGAACACTTCAGTTTTTTATTTTACTTATAACTTAAAATGGGAAATAAAAAATCAGTATCCTCACTTTGGGATACTGATTTGATTTATATCTTAGAAACTTAAATAGCAAGATATTGCGTTCGACTAGCGAGACACACCTAGAGCGATCCTTGTGCTTTGGTTATAGCTCTAACCATCAGCCCAACAATGTCTAGCGTCATGCTCTGTTCATGTTGCCAAAACAAAGCGAGCTTCTATTTATTCAGCGACTTCCTGAATGTCAAAAACCTGACGCATATAGGCCAAGAAAGTATCGTTATCTGTCATGGTTTTTCCTGGACTATCTGAAATTTTAGCCACAGATTGACCATTACATTCCACCAATTTCAACACGATATTTAACGGTTTTTGTCCCATATCGTTGGTCAAATTGGTTCCGATTCCAAAACTCACTTTGAAGCGGTCTTTGAAATATTGATGTAAATCCCAAGCTGCTTGCAGATTTAGACCATCACTAAAAGTTAACATCTTGGTTTTGGTATCAATTTTAAGCTTGCGATAATGCTCATAAGCTTTATCACCCCATTCATAGGGATCGCCACTGTCATGACGTAAACCATCAAACAACTTCGCAAAATAAAGGTCAAAATCACGTAAAAATGCATCCATACCGACCACATCTGTTAACGCGATACCGAGATCACCACGATACTCTTGAACCCAAGTTTCGAGAGCCGCTTTTTGGAAATCACGTAAACGTACATCCAAAGCTTGGAAGGCCTGCAAAAACTCGTGCGCCATCGTACCAATCGGGAAAATTCCCATTTCTTTCGCAATTAAAACATTACTCGTACCACGGAAAACATTTGGTACAGCTTTGTGGAATGTTTGAATTACATGACGTTGCCAATCAAGGCTATAACGACGACGCGTACCGAAATCAGAGACTAAAAACGGAGGATCATTTGGATTTTGTTCTGTTTCAAATTTTTGTAGCAATGCGACTTTGGCTTGTAAACGGCGTTCACCTTCAAGCAAAACTTCATCACTACGAATACGTTTAAAATACAGCTCATTGACGATTGCGAGCACAAAGATTTCAAACATCATCGCTTGAACCATCGGACCTTCGACCCAGATATCTAAACGACCTTGCTCATCAATCCCTGCTTTGATAAAGCGGCGTTTCAATTGAAATAATTCGAGATAATCAACAAAATCACTTTTGATAAATCTAAATTTTCTTAAATAGGTTAATTCATCATCTCTAAATTTTAATTCACATAAATAATCAAGTTGTTCATTCAGTTCATCCAAAATATCCGTCAGGGGATAAACCGTGTCATCTAAATTACGACAACGAAAATGATAGACGCTATGTGTTTGTGGGAATTTGTGTAATACCACTTGCAACATTGTAAATTTATACAAGTCGGTATCTAATAATGAGTGAATGATTTGTGACATATGCTTGATTATTCCATTATGCTTCTTGCATTAAAGCATATTTTTTTTAACATGATCCTATAGATTTACTTTAAAACATATTTTTAATGAAATTTTAGTTTTCCATAATTAAGGTCTGTTTAGGTTTCATCTTCGATTCTAAAATAACACTACTTTGAAAGTTCACGCAATTTTTCTTCTTGTCCAAAAACTCTAGCAAACTCTTCAACAGTCAACTCATGGCTTTGATCTGCATTTTTATCACAGTCTTCTTTACGTAACTGCTTTGCAATCGTCCATTCTGCTTTGACAATCGCACCCATCAACGCAGTGTGTCCTCTATTGTCTCTTAAACAACGATTCGCACCATGTTTAAGTAAACTTGAGACAACAGGCTGTTGCCCATAATAGCTTGCCATCATCAAAGCGGTATAGTTGGCATCATTACGTATATCAACTGGAAAACCATGATTCAAAAATTCATCAACAACGTCAACTTGACCTGTTTTTGCTGCGGCAAAAAATAGATCGATCAATTCTTTTTGTTGCCCACTCAATGCCGTATTTTGTGGCATTACAACATCTTTAGCATGTAATTTGCCAATTCCTAAACTGAGTACTGTGATAATCAAAATACTCGCTAAACTCATCATTAAACCATTCAATAATTCTTTCATCGCTATATCTCAATTTGGAATTTAAATAAAATGCCTGTAAAACTCCCCTAGGGTGCAGGAAAGGTTAGAGCTTTACAGGACTTCTCTTAGGTGACTCCGTACGCCCCCATCACCAATTCAATCAAACCAATTTTATTCGTCTGAAAGTTTTGCAGCTTTTGCTTTAACCGTAGCAAGATTGCCTTTGGTCGCTGCTGTTAAACGTGTTCCATAATCAGCATCTGCTTTGTAGAAATAGGACAACATGATGTGTTTAGTTTCAGCATCTTTGACTTGACCTAGATCGGCTGCCAAATTACGGATCAAATCAGTTTTTTCTACAGCAGAATATGAGCGGTACAAATCACCAGCCTGCTTAAAGTTTTGCTGTTTTTTGATCGCGTTTTGCATCACAGTGCCCATCAGCGGCGTTTGAACTGCACGTGCTTTTTCAGTCGCAGGCTTTGGCTCTTTGATGCTCGGTTCATAATTTACATTTGAATCGCGTTCATCAATATTCATTGCACCTTCTTGGTTATTGTTATTCACTTTAACCAATGGACGGTTGACTGGAATTTGTTGATGATTCGCACCTAAGCGATACATTTGAGTATCTGAATAAGAGAAAATTCGACCTTGTAATAAACGATCTTCAGATGGCTCAATACCTGGAACTAAATTGCCTGGTGCAAAAGCTGCTTGCTCAGTTTCATTGAAGAAATTCTTCGGCATACGATTCAGCGTCAATGTCCCGACTTTAGTTTCTGGAATCAGATGGGTAGGCCAAATTTTGGTTGCATCTAATGGATTGAAATCAAAGCGATCTAAATCTTTTGGATCTAAGACTTGGATATAAAGATCCCATTTTGGGAAATGACCCGCATTGATATTGTTATATAAATCATTGGTTAAATGATTGAAATCTTTGGCTTGCATCTTGCTGGTTTCTTCAAGATTCATGCCCTTTAAGCCTTGTTGAGTACGGAAATTAAATTTCACATACTTATACTCACCTTGGGCATTGTAAAGTTTGAAAGCATGAACACTAAAACCATCGAGATTACGGTAACTGACAGGTGTTCCCAAATTAGAATACACATAAGTCAACATGTTAATCGACCATGGCTGACTTTGTAAAAAGTCAAAAATACGGTTTGGATCTTGCACATTGTTTACAGGAGACGGTTTCATCGCGTGGATAAAGTCAGGGAATTTGATCGCATCACGAATAAAGAACACTGGTAAATTATTGCCGACTAAGTCCCAGTTACCCTCTTGAGTATAAAATTTCAAACCAAAACCATGCGGATCACGTAAAGTTTCAGGTGAACCTTTAGGATGAATAACTGTTGAGAAACGCAGGAATACTGGCGTCTTTGTACCCGCTTTAAACAATGAAGCAATGGTTAAATCAGACAAATCTTTCGTTGCAACAAATTCACCATAGGCACCTGTACCACGGGCATGTACTACACGTTCAGGAATACGCTCACGACCAAAACGTTGTAATTTTTGAACCAATTGCACATCTTGTAAAAGTGTTGATCCATATTCACCCGCTGTGATCGAGTTTTGATTATCGCCTACTGGCGCCCCATTATCTTTAGTTAAAGGAGCTGCATAGCTTGCTGCTGTTGTAGCTGTCAGCATTGCAACTAGTAAAGAACGCTTAAACATAATTAATCTCTTAAATTCATACCCTTTCCTGCGGGTTTGATACTACTAAGCGAATTAATATAGGTAAAACCATTATTTTTTATAAATTCAATCGAATTATTAGATTGAAAATTTAGCTTTATTTTATCCGTTTAAAATACAAATACTTTCATAAAGTCTGATTTGCTACACTAGATTCGTCTCAATCATTTTATTTAGTTTAAAAATGCGCGCATTATTACAACGAGTTTTACAAGCCAAAGTTGTCGTTGACGGCGAAACAACAGGTGAAATAGATAAAGGAATTTTAGTATTTTTGGGCTTAGGCAAAGAAGATAATCTCGAAAAAGGTAAAAAACTGATTGATAAGATTTTAAAATATCGCTTTTTCGATGATGAACAAGGCAAGATGGGCTGGAATGTCAGCCAAGCCAATGGTGGGATTTTGTTGGTTTCTCAATTTACTTTGATGGCACAAACTCAAAAAGGGTTGCGCCCAGACTTTGGACCTGCCATGCCACCCGATCAAGCGAAAGCATTGTATGAAGACTTGGTTGCATATGCGAAAACTCAGTTTACTCACGTTGAAACCGGTATATTTGCAGCCGATATGAAAGTGCATTTGGTCAATGATGGACCAGTGACATTTAATTTAGAAGTAGAATAATTTTTGTAGAAAAGAAATCAAATGCCAAAAATATTTTGTTAAGCCAAATTGCATAGTATCAATTTAAAAGCATAAAGCCAGTCGATCTGACTGGCTTTATTTTTGTACATCATGCGATAACTTAGCGACCCAATTTCTCTTTTAAAAATTGGCGTGCAAATTTGATTTTTTCTTTTACTGGTTTTGGCACTTTTGGTGGAATCAATTTAGCAACTTGGTTAAACCAAACCAGCAAACCAAAATCACCTTCCATTTTGATAGAACCGTTTTGCATACCTGTCATAAATGCAGTTGGGTCACCTTTCATCAATGTTTTTACACCGTGCTCACTATCAGCAAACTGTAAAATGAAATCCGCTTTTTCTGGTGCGCCAGAAACGGTATCAATTTGACCATTATCTACAATGATTTGACGCGCAACACCAAGATCGGTCCCGATTTGAATGCGAAAAGCACGATCATGGGTCAATTCAATAAATTTTGGACTGGTTCTTGCGAGTTGCTTCATACGATAAGCAAGTCCTAAAACCAATAAATCAAGCGGATCTGTACTAGCATCGACAATTGGTAGTTTAACGACGGGTATTGAAGATAATTTCATGACAATTAAGCCTGTTGTTTTATTTTAAATCATATCCGCTCATCCTAGCATAACTTGTTATTTTCCAATCAAGACTTTGTATAACAAAATTATCTAAGTGAAACATTCGAGCTAAAAAAGGTGTACCGAAGTACACCTTTTTTTATTTATTCTATATTGAGCAATCTAATCATCTTCATAGACGGGCGTATGTTCGATGTATTGGCGATTTGCCAAAGTTTTTTGAGCAAGACTGTCCAGTTTCAATAAAATAAATGTCATGCTCACCATTGCAACCATGACCGCTGATAAATAACTATACGTCATTGGTAGTTCAAATAATCTTTGTACGCTGAATCTTACTGTCTCTAATAAGCCCCAGAAGACCATACCTGCTAGCATAAAGCCTAACCAACGACGGTAAGGGGAAAAGAAAACAGCAGTCAGTGCAGCCAAAATAAGGCTAAATCCGACCAAACTCGCTAAAGTCGCTGTTACCATGTTTAACCTCCGTCAGAGATAATATCTTTCAATTGACTCAACCTTTCCAATGTTGTTTCTCAACAAAGTAATGTTTCCTAGCTTTAACTACTTTTCAATTTTATAAAAGCTTCTGAAAAGCATTATGGAGAGTTTTGAACAGAAAAAAAGCCTTGTTTATTTACTAAACGACATACCTTGTCGCAACATTCATTTGTCATTACATTTTTATTTGTGGTACTTTTTCTCAAAGTCCAATCAGAATCAATCTTGGCTTGTCATTACAAAAAAATACCCATAAAAAATATACATAAAAAAATATTTTTTGCTTTTTTAAAATTGCATTTTTCCATTGTCATTTTATATAGAATTTTTCTTACATATGACTAATTTACATACAAAAAAGCACGATTAAAAATCGTGCTTTTTGTCATAATTTTGCAAGAATTAGGCGCGATTAAGATCTTTATCGTGCACACCTAATAAGTACAAAACGCCATCCAAACCTACACTTGAAATGGCTTGATTTGCATTCTGACGAACCAGTGGTTTTGCTCTAAATGCCACACCTAAACCTGCAATCGAAAGCATTGGTAGATCGTTTGCACCATCCCCTACTGCGATGGCTTGTTCTAAGGAAATACCCATTTTTTCTGCCAAGCCACGAAGCAATTCTGCTTTACGTGCACCATCGACAATTGCGCCTTGAACTTCACCTGTCACGATGCCGTCTTGCACATCCAAAATATTGGCATGAACTTCATCAATGCCTAACTTGGCTTGTAGATATTCAGCAAAATACTGGAAGCCACCTGATAAAATCGCAGTTTTATAACCCAAAGATTTTAAGGTTGAAATCAGGCGTTCAGCACCTTCTGTCACAGTCAATCGTTCAGCAATTTTTGGCAGAACAGAGGCATCTAAACCTTTCAACAAAGCCACACGCGCACGGAAGCTTTGTTGGAAATCAAGTTCACCTTGCATTGCACGTTCAGTAATTTCTGCGACTTGATCGCCAACACCAGCTTCAATAGCCAATTCATCAATCACTTCTTGTTCAATCAGCGTTGAATCCATATCGAAGCAAACTAAACGACGATTGCGACGATAAGCATTGTCCTCTTGAACCGCCACATCAATACTAGATTCGGCAGAAAGGCGTAAACATGCCTCACGCATTGCGCCAGCATCTAACATTTGCGCGCTTAAACCAAACTGTACACATGAACGTTTTGGTCCTGAAGATTGACCATCACGCTCTGGACGTCCTGAAAGACGAGTCACTGTTTCGATGTTAAAACCATGACTTGAGACAATATTGGTAACAGCTTGTAAATGCGCTGCGGTCAATTCTGGGGCTAAAGCCGTTACGATATAACGTGTTCTGCCACCTTCACTAACCCATTGATCATATTCTTGACTAGAAAGCGGTTTAAAGCGAACAGTTAAACCAATATCATGTGCTAAAATCAAGATATCTTTCATCGCTAGAGCCGTTGCGGTTTGGTCGTCTGACGCAACTACAATGCCCAAAGTCAATTGGTTATGAATTACTGCTTGCCCAACATCTAGAATTTGCAAAGAATGTACGGACAGCACCTGCATTAATCGGGTAAACTGATTAGGTCGATCAGGTCCTAAAAATGATATAAGAATGATTTCTCGCATGAATTGACTCGGGTCTGAGCTACAACTATTGTAAGAATCATAATCGAAATTGATATGTTGCTGTTAACAATTCATTGATGAAATGTTAGAAGCCACGAATAATTGCTTGGAAGTTTAAGTTGAATGCGCCTAGACAAGGGCTATTTGCTAGCCTACTGACCATAAGTTTTGCACTGCACACCATATTATTGGTCATTGCAACTACACATCAGCTCAATGAAAATCGTGCCAACCAAGGTCAGCTCATGACCAGCCAATTGGTCACAGATAGTATCGCTGAACTTGACCCTGCCAATACGGTTTCGCTGGCATTGCTTGCAAATCGTTACGCAACCAATCCAAGCGTGGCATCGATCCGTATTTTAGATGCCAATAAACAAGTATTAGCCACAGGCGGCATGTCAAAAACACGTGAAGGCGATGTTTTCTCTCGTGAAGCTGTGCAAAATGAAAAGAAAGTCGGCAGTGTTGAAATTACATTGATTAAACCAAGTATTGGTGAAATCTTGCGTAATCAATGGTTGGCTATTTTTGTTTCACTCATTATTCACGTTTTACTTTGGTTAGCCTATCGTGCGATAGCTCGCCCAAGTCGTAGTGAATATTTGGCACGTATCAATAAAGAAGCACGTTTAAAACATGAAATTCAGGCATTAACCAAAGCACTTGAAGATGAAAAACATGCAACAGCAATTGCTATGGCGCCAAAACCACAAGCACCTAAAGAAAAAGTCTTCCCTAAAATTCCTACAGAATTGTTGAAAGACGAAGAAACTTTGGCGCTCAGTATTCAGTTTTATGATCCAAAGCAATTGCTCAATACGGTCAATCAATCTGTATCAGCACCCTATTTCAATTTGTGTCAGATTTTTCTAAACAAAAGTATCGAGCTTTGCGCAGCGCATTTTAATCTGCAAAGTAAAGACATCAATGTTTCACAAAATTTTGAATATCAAGGTGCGGTAATTCAAATTGCCTCTCGTTTGCCTCAGGCTACCGAATGCATTTTGATGGTTGGAACAGTTTTTCAATTGTTGTCAGAAGTACTTTACAAGCGTTACCGCGAAGACAAACGTTTTGTATTGCAAACACGTTGTGCTGTTTCAACAGCTGTAGAAGCAATGCAACTTAACTCTGTTCAGGCTGCAGAACGTTTGGCACAGCATTTGATTGCAAAAGAAATGGCATTGCATTTGGACAATGAGCATTTAAAACAAATTTCGGAAAACTTCCAGCTGGTCGCTATGCCAAACCCAACCAATGTATTGACTCGTCATGCATTTATGATCAATGGTATGGACAACGATTCTGCTGAAACTGCGCAAAATATCCGCACCGAGATTTTAAAAGGTAAAAAAGCTCAAGTGGAAAATCCATCTGCTTCTGAACGAGCATCTTAACCCGCTTTTTCAAATAGAAATTTTCAAAATCAAACCAGTTTTATTGTGCATAAAACTGGTTTTTTATTTATCTACTGCATAATATTTTATAAATACTGCACAATAAAATGGAATTGACTGACTAAACATTAAACAAAAAACATTACTTTTAAAATAATTCTCTCTTTTCATCCGCTTATAAGCTTGTGTATAACTATGTCCGAAAATGGAATGTGATAAGCATAAGCAAAATTCGTGAAAACACGGTAGACTATGCCACAATGAAAAATGAAAATGTCGTTTCGACTCGATAAGAAGGTGAAGCTAGATGTCGCTCAATACTGTTGAAGAACTTGTAGCAGATATTCGCGCAGGGAAAATGGTCATCTTAATGGATGACGAAGATCGTGAAAATGAAGGTGATTTAGTGATCGCTGCGACACACGTACGCCCTGAAGACATCAACTTTATGATTACTCATGCACGTGGTCTTGTTTGCCTCACTTTAAGCCGTGATCGCTGTAAACAATTGGATCTACCTTTGATGGTTGATCAAAATGGCGCTCAGCATGGTACAAACTTCACTTTGTCGATTGAGGCAGCTGAAGGTATTACTACAGGTATTTCTGCGGCTGAACGTGCGCATACGATCCGAACAGCTGTTGCAGCACATGCAAAACCTGCTGATATCGTACAACCTGGTCATATTTTCCCATTGATGGCACAACCAGGTGGTGTACTACACCGTGCAGGTCATACCGAAGCAGGTTGTGATCTTTCTCGTTTAGCAGGTCTTGAACCCGCATCTGTGATTTGTGAAATCATTAACGAAGACGGTACGATGGCTCGTCGTCCTGATCTCGAAGTTTTTGCTGAAAAGCATGGCATCAAAATCGGAACAATTGCTGATTTGATTCATTATCGTATGACCAATGAACAAACAGTTGATCGCTTAGATCAACAAAATATCGAAACCGAATATGGTACTTTCGAATTGCATCGTTATCGCGAAATTGGTAATCCAGATATCCATTTGGCTTTGGTTAAAGGCGAACCGAAAGACGGCGTGACCACAGTACGTGTACATGGCTTCAACCCTGCTCGTGACTTATTGAAAATCAATAAACAAGACGGTGAAGCAGCTTGGAATCTCGACAAAGCCTTAAAAGAAATTGCGGCAAGTGATCGTGGTGTCTTGGTTTGGATTGGTCAAAAACAATTACAGGACTTAGGTCCAGCGCTTGAAGCATTGACTGCTCCAAAGCCAACAAAATCAAATGCGGCACTTTCTCACCAATATCAAACTATTGGGGTTGGTGCACAAATTTTACGTGATTTAGGTGTAGAGAAAATGCGTTTACTCAGCTCACCATTACGTTTCAATGCATTATCTGGATTTAATTTAGAAGTAGTGGAATATGTCACTGCTGATCAAACTCCAGTTAAATAACTTTTGTTAAAACTTTTTTAGAAAATCGAGGTTGCTATGGCGATTCGCCGAATTGAAGGTTTATTACATCTCGCGAGCGAAGACCGTTACGCGATTTTAGTTGGTCGTTTTAACAGCTTTGTTGTTGAACATTTATTAGAAGGTGCAATTGATACGTTGCATCGTCATGGCGTATCCGACGATAATATCACTGTCGTACACGCACCAGGTGCGTGGGAACTTCCAGTTGTTGCAAAAAAACTTGCAGCTTCAGGTAAATTTGATGCAGTCATCACACTTGGCGCAGTGATTCGTGGTAGTACACCACATTTCGACTTCGTTGCAGGTGAATGTGCCAAAGGTTTAGGTGTAGTTGGTTTAGATACTGGCTTACCTGTAATCAATGGTGTATTAACTACGGATAGTATTGAACAAGCGATTGAACGCTCTGGTACAAAAGCAGGTAATAAAGGTGGCGAAGCTGCTCTTACTGCGATTGAAATGGTTAATTTGTTAAAGGCTATCTAAAGCATGTCTCAGACACTCCAAGCAGCTTATGCGGCAAAACGTAAAGCACGTCGTTTTGCAGTACAAGGCATTTATGAATGGCAAATGAGCCACAACCCTGTGCATGAAATCGAAGCGCGTACTCGTGCAGAAAATGCAATGCATAAAGTGGACTTAGGCTATTATCATGAATTGCTAACGCAAGTAATTGCCAATCATGAAGCATTGGATGCTTTACTTATTCCTGTGCTTGATCGTGAGATTGAAGCATTGGATGGTGTTGAACTTGCGACTCTTCGTTTAGGCGCATACGAATTGCAAGATCATCTTGAGATCCCATATCGTGTGGTTTTAGATGAAGCAATCGAACTTGCTAAACACTTTGGCGGTGCAGACAGCCACAAATACATCAATGGTGTATTAGACCGTCTTGCAAACAGCCTACGTGCAGCAGAAAAAGAGCAAAGCAAGTAATTTATTGTTATGGCTGAGTTTTCTATCATTGAACGTTACTTCAATCGCAAGCAAAATGCTGCGGTCGATCTCGGGGTCGGTGATGACTCAGCCCTGCTCACTCCTCCGCCAAATCAGCAATTGGTGATCTGTGTAGACACCCTCATTGCTGGGCGACATTTTCCTCTGGATACCCCACCCCATGCTGTTGGCTGGAAATCTGTTGCTGTCAATCTCTCAGATATTGCTGCAATGGCTGCCAAACCACATAGTATTTTACTTGCTTTAAGTCTCCCAAACATTGATGAAGAATGGCTCGCAGAATTTAGCTCAGGTCTTTATGAATGTTGTGAGAAATACGGCGTAAACCTAATCGGCGGTGATACCACACAAAGCCCGCATCTCACTATTAGTGTGACAGCTTTAGGTTTTATTGAGCAAGGCAAAGCCGTAACACGCTCTGGAGCGAAGGTTGGCGATCTTGTCGTTGTCAGCGGCTCTGTTGGTGATGCTGCTTTTGCCCTTGAACATTTAGGTCATCCATTACAACAAAGACTTGACTATCCGACACCGCGCTGCGAACTTGGTCTGTTGCTCAAAGGTCTAGCTTCGAGCATGATCGATGTGTCGGATGGTTTGGCTCAAGATTTAGGGCACATCTTAGAAGCATCTCAAGTAGGTGCAAAAATTGATCTGGAAAAATTACCAATTAAGCCAGAATTAAGTCATCTCCCTGAAAATCAGCAATGGAAATATGCTTTGGCTGGTGGAGATGATTATGAGTTATGCTTTACAATAAACATGCAAAACTACGAAAAACTTTTGCAACTGCAACCCAATGTAACAACTACAATCATCGGGCAAATTACACAAGCACAGCATCTAGTATTTGAAAAAGATGGCTTAGATCATCCTCTTCAATTTCAAGGGTATCAGCATTTTGCATAAACCAGCGATTAATTTCAAAGAAATGACTTGGTTCGAACGCTTCATCGTATTTTGTGGCGTTGGTTTTGGTTCAGGTCTAGCACCCAAAGCACCAGGCACCTTTGGTTCTGCATTTGCTCTATTATTTGTACCCATTTGGCTTGCAATCGGCTTTTCAGGCACCATCTTAGCCGTTATCGTTATGTCACTCATCGGAATTTATATTTGTGGTCAAACTGCAAAAATCATGGGTGTGCATGATGATGGACGTATTGTTTGGGATGAATTTGCAGGACAATCCATCACCTTCCTTCCTCTTATTTATCTAGGGCAAATGAACTGGATTTGGGTCTTGGTTGGTTTTGGACTTTTTCGTTTATTTGATGTTTGGAAGCCTTGGCCAATTCGCGTTATAGATCGTCAAGTGGGTGGTGGTTTTGGCATTATGTTTGATGACATTATTGCTGGAATCTGGGCAGCCATCTGTATCATCCTTTATCTATACTTTGTACCGGCTTAAGCCAAAAAATCTGTAGGTGCGTTATGACAACGACTGTGATCATTCTAGCTGCGGGTAAGGGTACGCGCATGCGCTCCAACTTACCCAAGGTTTTGCAACCTTTAGCAGGTCGTCCATTACTTGGACATGTGATTGAAACAGCAAAAAAATTACAAGCGGCAAATATTATTACGATTTATGGTCACGGTGGTGATTTGGTCCGTAATGCATTTAACCAAGAAAAAATTGAATGGGTCGAACAAACTGAACAATTAGGTACAGGTCATGCAGTCAAAGTGACTTTACCTGTTTTGGCTAAAGAAGGTGTATCTCTGATTTTATCAGGTGACGTGCCTTGCGTTCAGCAAAGTACATTACAAAAACTTGTAGAAGCTTCGACCGAAACAGGCATCGGGCTGGTCACATTAACTTTAGAAGACTCTACTGGTTATGGGCGTATTGTTCGTAAAAATGGCAAAATCCAAGCCATTGTTGAACATAAAGATGCGACAGAAGAACAACGCCAAATCAAAGAGATCAACACAGGCATTTACTGTGTGAGCAATGCAAAATTGCATGAATGGTTACCAAAACTCAGTAATGAAAATGCGCAAGGCGAATATTATTTAACTGACATCGTTGCAATGGCAATCGCAGATGGTATGGAAATCGCATCCATCCAACCTGAATTTGCCTTTGAGGTTGAAGGTGTCAATGATCGTATACAACTTGCAGCTTTAGAACGTGAATTTCAACAACACCAAGCCAAAACATTGATGCAGCAAGGTGTACATCTCATTGATCCTTCACGTTTTGATTTACGTGGTCAATTGACGGTTGGTAAAGATGTGCGTATTGATATCAACGTCATTATCGAAGGTGAATGTAGTTTTGGTGATAACGTAGAAATTGGCGCAGGCTGTATTATTAAAAATACTCAAATCGCTGCAAATACCAAAGTTCAACCGTATAGCGTATTTGATAGCGCAGTTGTCGGTGGCAATGTCCAAATTGGACCATTTGCTCGTCTTCGTCCGGGCGCACAACTCAGTGATGATGTCCATATCGGCAACTTTGTGGAAGTTAAAAATTCAAGCATTGGTTTAGGTTCTAAAGCTAATCATTTTGCCTATCTTGGCGATGCCGAAATCGGTTCAGGCTCAAATATCGGTGCAGGCACGATCACATGTAATTATGATGGTGCAAATAAGCATAAAACAATTATTGGCGACGAAGTATTTATAGGCACCAACAATTCACTTGTGGCACCTGTAAAAATTGGAAATGGTGCAACAACCGGTGCAGGTTCAACCATCACTCGTGATGTTGCAGAGCATGCACTTGCTGTAGAACGTTCTCAGCAATTCACTAAAGAAAATTATCAACGTCCCCAAAAGGTCAAAAAATAAGAGGGTAAAAATATGTGTGGTATTGTAGGTGGCGTTGCTGAACGTAGTATTACCAATATTTTAATTGAAGGCTTAAAACGCCTTGAGTATCGTGGTTACGATTCAGCTGGTTTAGCATTGGTTGATCATGGGCAAATTTTACGTGAACGTCGTGTTGGTAAAGTTGCTAATCTCGAACAGGCAGTTGAAGAAAGTGCTATTGTCGGTTCATTAGGTATTGCTCATACACGCTGGGCAACGCATGGTAAACCAACTGAAAATAATGCTCACCCGCATATTTCAGGTCGTGTTGCTGTGGTACATAACGGGATCATTGAAAATTATCAAGAACTTAAAGATGATCTTGAAGCTTTAGGCTATAACTTTACTTCACAAACAGATACTGAAGTTGTAGCACATCTCGTTCATGAAGCGCTCAAATCTACGCCTGACCTTTTAAAAGCCGTTGAACAAGTTGTTCCACAGCTCAAAGGTGCATATGCGCTCGGGATCGTCGATACAGAATATCCTGATGAATTAATCGCTGTACGTGAAGGTTCACCACTCGTAATTGGTGTCGGGATTGGTGAAAACTTTATTAGCTCTGACCAACTCGCACTTTTACCTGTAACAAACCGTTTTATCTACCTTGAAGAAGGTGATATTGCACGTTTAACTCGTGAAACAATTGAAGTTTTTGTCAATGGACAGCCTGTTGAACGTCCAATCAAAGAATTGGACGCAACCATCAGCAATGCAACTAAAGGTGAATTTAAGCACTACATGCTTAAAGAAATCTATGAGCAACCAGAAGCGATTCAACAAACCATTTCACAAGCGTTGAATGGCAATGCTCTTCGTACAGATTTTCTAGAAAATGCTGAAGTTGATTTTAAAAATATCAAACAAGTACAAATCATTGCCTGTGGTACAAGCTACCATGCAGGGATGATTGGTAAATATTGGTTTGAACAACTCAGTGGTTTACCTTGCCAAGTTGAAATTGCCAGTGAATATCGCTATCGCTCACCTGTGATTGTTGCTGATACATTGTATGTGTGTATTTCTCAATCTGGCGAAACAGCAGATACGCTTGCAGCACTTCGTGATACTAAAAAACGCGCTGCTGAAAAAGGCTTAAATATTTCAACAATGACCATTTGTAATGTCGCGACTTCTTCTATGGTTCGTGAAACAAATCATCATTTATTGACTTTAGCTGGCCCTGAAATTGGCGTTGCGTCAACCAAAGCATTTACAACTCAGCTTGCTGTCTTGATGTTGTTAATCTTGAAAATTGGTCAAGTAAAACAAGCCATTAGTCCTGAAAAGATTGAAGAAATTACCACTGAAATGTGGCATACACCAAAAGTCATTTTAGATACATTGCAAAATGATAAAGAAATTTTGCGTTTATCTGAATTGTTTGTGGAAAAACAGCATTGCTTATTCTTAGGTCGTGGAACTGAGTTCCCAATCGCCTTGGAAGGTGCTTTGAAATTAAAAGAAATTTCATATATCCACGCTGAAGGTTATGCAGCAGGTGAACTCAAACATGGTCCATTAGCATTGGTTGACAATGACATGCCTGTCGTTATTTTAGCGCCGAAAGATGACATGTTAGACAAACTCAAGTCAAACATGGAAGAAGTTCAAGCACGTGGTGGTGAACTCTTTGTTTTTGCTGATGAAAACAGTGGTATCAAAAATAAAGATCGTCAACATGTTGTAAATGTTCCATCTGTAAGTACTTGGTTAGCGCCAATTATTTATAGTGTTCCAGTACAACTGCTTTCTTATCATGTTGCTGTTCTTCGTGGTACAGATGTAGACCAACCTCGTAACTTGGCAAAATCTGTAACCGTTGAATAAAATCTGATGATCTAAGAATCTTTATTATGCGAGAATGGTAAAGATATACCTAGTGAAATCACAAAAAGATCTGTTCTTAATAAAACAGATCTTTTTGTTTTCAAAAAAAGTATATTTTAAGTAAAAATATAATCAACTAATCTAAAGCCAATACAATCGACTTTGTTAAATTGAATGCAAAAGTCTGAAGTAAAATAAAGGGGTAGACTGAAATTTCGTATTTTTAACAAAATATGAGAACATTTTTCTTGATCACAACCACATACGTTGTAGAAGTGAAATTGAAAAAAAATAACAGTTATAAAAATTATTTTTAAAGTTTTAGAAGTTAACTTTCAAGATCTTAACAACCAGAAAAAATTTTGATGCCTTTTTTGTTTCAGCTATCAAAAAAGTCCTAGATTCGGATCATTAATCATTGTTTGATAACTCTGTAAACTGTAGCAACACCGCAACCAACGGCTTTTGCTATTTCGTCTTTTGTTAGACCTTTATTATTAAGTTCTTTAATTCGTATATGTTTGGCTATATCTGCTTTTTTGCCTGTAGGCTTATATCCACTTCTTTCTAACCCTTGCTTAATTCTCTCTCTACGCTTGTCATTATCTAATCGAGCCATTGTCGCTAACAAATCAATCAGCATATTATTTACAAGGCTGAGAATTGAGCTAGTGATGTTATCGGCTGAATTGACAAGCATATGTGTAGTCGGTAGATCAGCAACTACTAGTTTTAAGCCCTTATCCTTAATACGCCCTTTCAACACTTCAAAGTCATTTTGTGAAAGTCGAGATAGACGATCTACACTCTCAACTAATAAAGTATCACCATTAGATGAGTCCTCAAGGAGTTGATTTAGAACTGGTCTATCAAGCATTGTGCCCGATTCATTTTCTACATACTCATTAACATCATCTTTAATGGATAAGGCGAAGTTTTTTAGATCAGCTAATGCTCTTTCTGCATCCTGATTTTTAGTGCTCGCTCGAACATAAATTCTTGTCGTCATTTATCATTTAACTATTAATTTCAAACATTAGTGATAATATTATCATTAAATTCAAATAAATAGTTTTATGATAACTAGATTATCACTTAATCAGATTCTCTTTAGGGTATAGTCTAAATGATTTACAAAAGAAATCTAAACAAGCCAAAACACACCATCATTAAGATTTTTAATAAAATTTTATTATCGGAATTTAGATTACATATCAAATTTTTAGACGGATGAATTTGTATATTATTTGATAGAAGTGTATATTTGATTGCCCAAATTGCACTAGGTCGATCTTTTTGATCAGCTTATTGGAATCATTATTTGATGGATCAAATAGATTAGAGTTTCAAATACAAGGTTATCACATGATAGATATAGAATCTTTGTTAGATATGGCAAATGTTCATGCCGCAGACTTTGATGGTATTCAAGAATTACCAGGAGTTCGTGTAGGCGTATCTCCACGCTATTTCGATAATAAACCAGAAAATAGACATCTAGGTACATCATTACCAACAAATTTGGATCACTCTACTTTAGAAGAAGTATTTTTTTCGGCTTTTGCTTTTGATCTAAAGATTGTTAATAATGAAGAAGACGTAATTTTTGAATTTTCAAACAATGATTTAGAGGGCTAAAATAGGATGGATGTTGACCAATATGATTCTTATCATACCTATTGGCTAGCTGTAGATAATTTTGATGAAGATAATAAAAAGAAAATTCAAATATTTGAATGTTTAAATACTTTAAATACAAATGGATCTACGCATTACAGTCCTATTTTTTCTGCATATGTTGATTCACCTCCTGAACTAGCTTTAAATATTACTAATATTAATTCCATCCTATTTATTTATAGTAATGATCCATATACATTTCTAGGACATCTTCGTTCTAATCATATTGTTAATTTAAGTAATGTTTATTTCAGTAATGGTTTAGCATCTATCTTAATTATTAATGAGCCAAGAGAAATAGTTGAGAAAATTTTAGAAATAGAAAATATTAATATTATTGAATTTTGGGAGCTTGATGATAATCAATTTCTCTTGAATCAAGAAACCATAAAAGTTACGAAACCTAACCTAGAAAAAATACCACAAGTACAATTTGATCTTAATCAAATGAATACTTTAGCTTCCTATGTTGAGCAAATAAATTCAAGTTTACAAACGCTTTACAGGAATTATAGTCAATATATTCCTAGTGAAATTAATGGTTTATATGTTATTGAAAACTATGTTGGTCTTGTTTGTGATCAAATTTTAAAATGTAAAGACTTACTTAAATCAGTTCAATTAATAGATACAGATGGTACTAGTGATCAGGATGAAAGAGCTTTATCAATCAGTGAGAAAATTAGCTTAATAAAAAAGAAAAATAGCTACGAATCTCATATTATTGAAATTAGTGCATCATTGTCATATGCAATCACTCAAGGAACGAGTGGTATATCGCCAATTATACAAAATAAGTCACCATTTCCTCACCATTCATTATTAGGAGTAGGTGGAGCTGTTAGAGCCCTTATAGCTTATGTTCGTCATATCGAAAGAGCTATGTGTTCTGCTGATCCTAAAATGGTTATTAATGAATCTTATTCACAAACATTATTTCCTGATTTAGAAATATTACCTTATAAACCAGATACCTTAGTATTTCCCAATATCACTAATGCGCAACAGTCAAATAGATCAACAAAATTTGATAGCTGCAATCCAAGGCCAATAAAGAAGCCTTTTCCTTTAATTACACATTTTAGTTTAAGGCATGGATTTAAAGAGTCTATATTTACAGTAACAGCTGCTTCAGAATCGCTGAATTTAGAAGTCAAACCTCAATGGACTATTTCAACATTATCGCATGAAGTAATGCATAGCCGAGTTAGACATATCTTTAATACTTTAATGACTATTGATTTTTCTAGTTATGAAGAAAATAAAAGGGTTGAGGCGGAAGCAAGAGAACTCGCATCTCACTATGAAGTATATATTCAGTGGATAAGAAGCCAAAAAACAAATAATGATTCAACTAAGTTGAGATTGCGTAATGTGATTTATAATTATTGTTTAATGTGTGAAATGTCTGAGCAAACAGGTAAAGCTGGAGCACTGAAATTGGGAGCTTCTCGTGATATTTCGAAAATTTTTGGTAACAATAATATTGAAAATGGAAAAACTTTAAGAAATTTCTATATCAAACACCAAATGAAGGCAATTGAACTTTTAGTTCATTTCCATGATTATTATTTTATTTACCAAAATAATAGTGAGTTGTATTTTAGATCAATCATAATTTCTTGGAGTAAAGTGGCTGCACCTTATAGCAATCCTAGCTACTATTTAATTCGATGCCTCGCAACAGCTGCTTTAGGTACTAGTGAAGATCCTCAGGTGGCTTTTCAAATAGCAGTAGATAAAATTTATGAAGCAATTAAAGCGATTAAGGAAGCAGATTACCAATTACCATTGGTTGAAGTCTTTGAATCGTATTTAGATATGTTTTTAAGTCAAATTGATAGTGATAAAAATAAAAGTATTGATCATACAAAATCAAAAAGAATTTTTATTAATGAATTTGAGTGTGCATATTGGTTCATTGATATTTTTTCCAATTATTTTTCATCAATTAAAACCTTAAATCATTTACAAAATTCTGATGTAGATAATGATAGTCTGACAAGAACTGATATTTATGGGAATGGGGAGTTTATTAATCCTATTACGCTTTGCCTAAGTTCATTAAATCGGTCACTTAATGATACCAGTGAATTAATAAACCAACGTTGGCTATCTGCCTGGAATTTTTTAGTGATTTCCGGGCAGTTGGAGAAAATTAATGGATCCTAAGTTTCTAAAATGCATATATACTGCTGAAGCAATTTACTTAAAAAATGATGAAGCAGAGACTCTCTTTAAGATTTTGGAGGAAATGCCCAATATCATCTCCTCTAACTCTCATGAAGCAAAAGAATTATTTCAAAATACAAGCTTAGAAAAATTTATTAATAAAAATGATAGATTAGTCAATGGAACCACTCTTGTTCATTATCTTTTTAAATCATCTATAGATTATAGATCAGCTAACAGTAAAAGCCCTCATCCAACTCTAATCGGAGGCTTTTATTACTATGACTTATTGATTTCTAGAGTAAATAATATTGTAATATTTGCTGTTCCTTATATTCAATTTGCCAAAGATTTTTATAAACTTTTAGATATTTTTCTTCGGGCAAAATCAATTTCAACTAATTATAGTACTATCGATATAACAAAATTAATAATAAATGCTGGTTTAGATGCAACGTTAGATGTTGAAAATGAAAGCGAAAAAATTGAAATTAAAATAAGTGAAGCAGATCTAAGTATTAAATATCAAATTATGGCTGGTCTTTTTAATGAAAAACTGTCAATAACTGGTCAAGATTTATCAAACTCTTTTGAATACAAATATATAATTAAACCTCTTATTGATCTAAAAGAAAAAGAATATAGAGGCATCGTTAAAATTGATGTCAATGCCATTTCTTTTGAATTAGTAATTGATTCAGTATCTAAAGTAAATAGCTATACTGATCGCCATGGAAATTTTAGATTTAGGCTTAAAAGGAATAGTGATAGATTTTATTTTTTAACTAAAGCAATTTCAAATTTAGTTTCCAAGAATTATGAAAAAAATTCCGTAAATTTACCTATTACTTTTTTCAACAAAAATTCAGAAGAGACGCAGTAATTACATTATGAACTACAAACATTACGCAACTGATTTCAATTTAGCAAAAGAACCTATTGCTGAATGCTTAAAAGAAGGTACTTTAAAATTAATTTTAGGAGCTGGCATTTCAATGGATTTTGGTCTACCCAATTGGCCTGATCTTATCTTCAAATGTCTTAATGCTTTACTCTCAGAAAAAGGTGAAAACCAAATTGAACGTAAAGATTTTGATGAAAATTTCTCTAAAAATGAAAAAAAATTAAATCAATATGATAATGAACCTACTTATAGTCAAACAGTTAGAGATTCTTTATATAGTGAAGTGCCTCCTAATTTAGAAGATTTACTTTTACAAGGTGCCCCAGGTCTTTTAGCTATTGCTGCACTATGTACTGGTACAACAAGAGGGCGTGTTAGACATATTTTTACTCTCAACTTTGATGATATTCTCGAACAATATCTTGCACTCCTAGGTTTAAAAGTTAACTCTGGAAGTTCATTTAAACGTGAAAACTACAATGCAGATATCCGTATAGATCATTTGCATGGTTATTTACCAAGAAATGAAGATAATTTATCAGATATTGTATTCAGTCCACGTTCGTATACGGCAAGATATGCACAAACACACGGTTTTGATGATTGGTTTGTTAATCAATGGATTGGAAGTAAACTACTTCTTATAGGACTATCTGGAAGTGATCAACTGTTACAAACAAATGCAATCAAACACAAAAATCTTTTAGGTAACGATGATATTCATGGCTATGCTTTATTGACTCCTAATGCTTATGAAGACAATCATCTAGATCTTGTAAATAATGGTATATGCCCAATTAAAATACCCCGTGAAGAGATTCCTAAATTTTTATTATCATGTTGCCAGATAGCTAGTGATTTATAGTTTTTTGCTGCTATATAACTTATACAAATTTAAAAAGGCTTAACTTAGATGTCTAAATTAAGCCTTTAATATAAAAATCAAACTAAGACTGGTTTCACGTATCATGATATATAATCATAAAATAATTATTTAGATTCAAACTCTTACCATTCTTGATTATACATTCACTAAGTACTTACAAAGTACTCTCATACATTTATTCTATCCCCAAACGATATAGATAAAGTTTCATATCAGATGACTTAAAAAATCCACACCAGTGATGCTGGTAATCCCCCCTAAAAATAATAGGATCTAAAAGTAGAATTTTCTCTTAAGATACAAGCAGGAGATTCTGCATGAAAACATCTAAATTTACAGACAGCCAGATCATGTCCATCTTAAAGCAAGCGGAGTCTGGTACACCTGTTGCTGCCCTATGTCGTGAACACGGTATGAGTAATGCAACCTTCTATAAATGGCGTGCTAAATATGGCGGCATGGATACATCTTTGATGGCACGGCTGAAAGAGTTGGAAACAGAAAATACCAGACTGAAAAAAATGTATGCTGAAGAGCGGTTAAAGGCAGAAATTATTCAGGAAGCGATGTCAAAAAAGTGGTGAAGCCATCTTGTCGACGTCAGATGGCTCAACATGCAGTGGCCCGACATGCTGTTAGTATCCGTTTGGCTTGCACTGCATTTGGCATAAGTGAAACCTGCTACCGTTATCAGGCTAAACTCAGTGATGACAATGTGCTCATTGCAGAACAGCTCATAGACCTCACTGAGGAAAATTCCGATTGGGGCTTTGGTCTATGCTTCTCATATTTACGGCATGTTAAGAGTCACTGTTGGAATCACAAGCGGGTTTACCGCATTTACTGTGAGTTAGCACTGAATCTGCGTATTAAGCCAAGAAGAAGACTAAAACGACATGCGCCTGAACCATTGAAAGAACCCATCCGTGAAAATCAGGTCTGGTCACTGGATTTTATGCACGATCAGCTTTCCGATGGTCGCAAATTTCGATTATTGAATGTGATTGATGATTACCGCCGCGAAGGTTTAGTTATTGAAGCAGGGTTCTCACTACCTGCAATACGAGTTATTCGAGCACTCAATCAGTTGTTGGAATATCGGGAAAAACCTTTGGTGATTAGATGCGACAATGGACCTGAGTTTATCAGTCATGAATTCGTACGCTGGGCAACTGAACACGGTATTTGTATTGAACATATTCAACCAGGTAACCCACAACAGAATGCGTATATTGAACGCTATAATCGAACCATACGTTATAGTTGGCTAAGCAAACATTTATTTGATACTTTGGATGAAGTACAAGATTATGCAACGAATTGGCTATGGCATTACAATCATGAAAGACCACACCAAGCCAACAAAGGAAGGCCTCCTCTAATGGCTGCTTAACCTCTACTTTTAACTTCAGTTAGTTATGGGAGGATTACCGCTCTAAACAGCCTGGCAGTGTGGATTTTTTATATCAGATTCAAAGAATTTATATAAAAATTTGAAAAAAGATCATCAAGGGTCGAGATCAAGACTTGAGTAAAATGATAAGACTTAGATTACAGTTCATTGTATAAGCCAAGCTTCTCAAATATATTCACGATCAATTCAATCCTGAATAGATAAGTTTTAGCAATAAATAGGGTCTGTTGATCAAATTTTAAATAAAAGCTACAGTAAATTAGGTTTGAATTTTATAAATTTAAATAAATTGATGACTCACCTAGGTGAAGTATGGAAACCATACATGATTTTTATCAACGCTTTTCTTTAACTAGAGATAGCGATTACTTGGTCCCATTGACCTCGTTTGGACATTTTAATGTGTTCCAGCGGGATGCTTGTTCATTTCTGACGCCTTATAGCCGTCGTGATTATTATAAAATTTCACTTATCCTTGGACTAGGTGAACTTCACTATGCCAACCGTTGGATTACAGTTGACCGCCCAGCTTTACTGTTCTCAAACCCGATTATTCCTTATGCATGGGAAATCAATTCGCAAGAACAAGCAGGATGGTTTTGTCTATTTACCGAAGAGTTTGTAAATCAAGAATCAAAACAAAATTTTTTAAAGGACTCGCCACTTTTTAAAGTCGATGGCAATCCACTTTATTTTTTAAATGATCAACAAGTTGATGAAATTTCATTTATTTTCAAAAAGATGATGAGTGAAATAAATTCAAACTATATCCATAAATACAATGTATTAAGGAACTATTTACATCTCATCGTACATGAGTCTATGAAAATGCAACCCACGAAACAGTTTGAAAAACATAGCAATGCTTCGGTGCGGATTTGTCATTTATTTTTTGAATTATTAGAGCGTCAGTTTCCAATCGACTCACCACATTTTCAACTCAAACTCAAAACTGCAAATGACTATGCCTATGCTTTATCGGTGCATGTAAACCATTTAAATAGAGCCGTGAAAGAAACCACGGGCAAAACCACTTCGGAGCATATTAGCTCACGGATTACACAAGAAGCCAAAGCGCTATTACAGCATACCAATTGGAATATTTCCGAGATTGCATATAGCTTAGGGTTTGAATATCCAGCTTATTTCACCAATTTCTTTAAGAAAAATACACATTTTTCTCCGAAAATGTTCCGTAAAGATTGTGTAATCTAAAAGCATATTGTTTGAATTTTATAATTATTGGTTTGAATGTTATAGGCGGATTTGACTTAAAGCGTTTTATAGTTTTTTTACTCACATAACTTTGCAAAAAGAGTGTTAAAAATGAAATATAGAACTTTAGGGCAAACAGGCGAACAATTGTCATCATTGGGTTTGGGCTGCATGGGAATGAGCTTTGCCTATGGCAACTCAGACAATACACAAAATATTGCAACATTAGAAAAAGCTTTAGATCTCGGTATTAACTTTTGGGACACTGCCGACATGTACGGCAACGGTGCGAACGAGGTTTTACTTTCAAAAGTTTTAGCGAAACATCGAAATAAAGTGTTCTTAGCCACCAAATTTGGCTTTCGATATAAAGAAGACAATAGCAATCCGCAAAACTCGCTAGAATCTTATATTGATGGTTCTCCGAAGTGGATTAAAGTTGCTGTCGAAAATAGTCTAAAACGCTTAAATACAGATGTGATTGATTTGTATTATGCGCACCGCATTGATCCCAATATCCCAGTTGAAGACACGATTGGTGCGATGGCAGACTTAGTCAAACAAGGTAAAGTCCGCTATTTAGGACTTAGTGAAGCTTCAGCCGAAACGATTCGTAAAGCCCATGCCATTCACCCAATTGCTGCAGTTCAACATGAATATTCATTATTAACTCGTGAGCTGGAAAATACTCATTTTCAAACGATTCGCGAATTAGGCATTAGCCTTGTTCCCTATTCACCATTATCGAGAGGTTTAATAACCAATAAACTCGATGTTGGCAACTTAGAGGAAAGTGATTTCCGTCGCCAATTACCTCGTTATCAAGGGGATAATTGGAAAAATAACCAAAATTTAGCACAAGCCTTCAGCGAATTTGCCCAAAGTAAAAATGCCACGGCAGCTCAACTGGCTTTGGCTTGGATTTTGGCGCAAGGTGAAAATATTATTCCTATTCCTGGTACTCGTAAAATCGAGCGACTTGTGGAAAATGCTGAAGCTGTAAACATTGATTTGAGTACAGCTGATTTGGCAGAAATCGACATGATTATTGCAAAATATCCGAACGTCGGTGCACGTTATAATGCCCAACAATTTGCTGCAGTAAATCATTAATCATTTAGGGTTATTTATTTTCAAAAAAAGGATGAGTGAAGTAATAAGTACGGTGCGAACATTTTGCGCTAACTTATGATTGAGCCACTTCTAAGTCTTGAAAATCAGATATTGAGATTGTTTTCATAGCCAATCCAAATATCGCTATATAAAGTTTCTCAGATGACTTAAAGAATCCACACAAGCTTTGTTCTAAACAGCATGGCAGTGTGGTTTTTTTATATCTGATTCAAAAAATAAATTATTTACATTCAAGTGCCAATTCTATTTTCAGCTTTTTACCGCAAGCAATAATCGTCCTACGATCGGCAATGATTGCACCATGAGAAATCATCGTTTCACGCATTTGAATGGTTATATCATAATGAGGATAAGATGCACTTCGATGAAATAAACGTGGATCAACACCCATTTTTGCAGCAAAATAATGCAGTTCTTGTAAGGTATCCGCCATCATGTGACACCATTCACGACCTTTAAAAGCGACTTTAGAGTTGTCCACATAAATACTCATACATGACTCCATATGCATGTGAAGGCAGAATTTTACAGATTTACATTTAAAAAAAATTGATTAATCACATGATAAATGAGGGGAAATAATGAAAATCATCCATGCTTCTATAGAACATTTATCAGCATTACATCAAATCAGTAGCGAAACTTATCGTCAGCATTTTTCTGAAATTTGGACTAAACAAGGCATACAACAATTTATACAACAACAGTATAGCCTAGAAAATATTCAAAAATCACTTGAGCATCCTGATCATATTTGGTTATTGCTTCAAAACGATCAACAGAAAATACTAGGTTATGCCAAATTAGTTTTAAATACATTTCAGCCAAACTTAGGTATCCATGCGACCGAATTGGAGAAAATTTATGTTTTAGAACAAGCCTTAGGACAAAATATTGCTGCAAAGCTCATGCAATCTGTGCTTGAATTTGCTCAAAATAATGCGCAACAATTCATTTACTTAGAAGTATTAAAAAATAATTTACGTGCGCAAAAATTTTACCAAAAGTTTGGTTTCGAAGAAAAATTGGAGATTCCATTTTCAACGGATTTATATGAGATTGGTATGCTCATCATGCTAAAAGAACTTTAATACGCTTAAAAGTATGAAATGATCACCCAATAACAATAAATATTAAGTGATCATTCAATCTTAAACTGAGGTTTTAAGGCGTAGCATTTTTCACAGTTCTAAAGCCAACATGACTGATCGCCAAATTGTATTCTTGTGGTTGACGAGATGTTGCGCGATAGCGAGCACAATAATTGGAAGCACAAAGATAAGAACCGCCTTTGATCGTATAACTACTATGTTCAGCTAAATGTTTAGGATCAAGTTGCTCCTGCACACCTAGATGATCATCATGCGTACCACTAAATGGGGTCTGGGTAAGCTCCCAAACATTACCAATCATATCATGCAAACCAAAACCATTGGCTTTGAAACAACCCACTGGTGCAACATCTTCAAAGCCATCTGTGGTTTGATTATTATAAGGGAACTCCCCTTGCCACACATTGGCATCAGGATGATGTCCATCGTGCACAGCCTCAACATCACGTTCATGGCTAAATGCTTTGGCAGCATATTCCCATTGCTCTTCAGTCGGTATCTCACGTCCTAACCAAGCAGCATAAGCCATCGCATCTTTGATCGTTACATATCGCACAGGCTCATTTTCCAAGACTTTACGCGTCGAATTTGCTCCCCATGGATGTTTCCAATCATAGCCTTTTTCAAGTTTCCACCATTTTAAATCAGCAACTTGCTGTTCAGGCTTTACGAAAACTGCTGCCTCACCTTGTTGTTCTGCTTCAGTCTTATACCCTGTCGCATCCACAAAACTACGAAATTCGGCATTGGTCACTTCTGTTTGATCTATCCAAAAATCTTCAATATGTTTTTTACTGCCAACCAGTGATTTTTCTTCTGGGTACTTCTCATTATTTCCAATCAGAAAATCGCCGCCCTGAATCTTCACCATCCCGGCATGTGGATTTTTGAGCCAATCTTTGGGCAAGCCACTGTAACTTTTACAAAGCTCCAAATTGCCAAGTTTTGCCAAATCGGGAGCTTGTTCAGATGATTTCGTGCTACATGCACCAAGCATGAATAGTGTTGTAACGAGGCCAGCGATAATCAGTTTAGACATTAAACAACCTTGTTTTATCTAAATAAAATTGAAAATTATTGTGGAATTGAATCAGGTTGAATACATGTATCATACAAGCATGTCATTTGACCATATCTAAAACGATAAGGTGCGGAAATAACGCCAACATTTTTTGCATATTTTTGCCATTCTTCAACCAGTGCCTCAGTTCGTTTAGGATCTTTCGTTGCCAAATCATGTAATAAACTTGGATCTTTTTTACGATTATAGAGTTCCCAGTTTCTAGTTCCATACGGTGATGTTTGATTTTGTACGACCCAATCGCCACGGTATAGCGCTTTTTTGTTGTTAAATTCCCAACCTAAACTACGCTCTGGTAAGGTCTTTCCTTGTAGCACAGGGACAAATGAGCGACCTTGTAAGGGTAAAATTGGCTTGCCATTGAAATGATCTGGACGCTGAATATTTGCGATCTGCATAACTGTAGGAACAAAATCTGAGACATGCACCATATCTTTTTCAATGTCTCCAGCTTTAGTCAGCGCTGGATAGCGCACGATCGCAGGTACATGAATACCGCCATTTGACACCAAACCTTTAAAATATGGCAATGGTGTTGAGGCAACCTGTGCCCACTGCGGCCCAAGTGTCACATAAGAACCTTTTTTACCCATATTATTATAAGAGTTGTCAAAATTCGCATCGACCCAGTCTCGAATGCCGTGCTCATGTAAGGCTTCAGGCGTTGAAGACTCAGCACCATTATCTGACATAAACAACACAACCGTATTATCTAGCTCACCACTTTCACGTAAATAATCCAGTACTCGACCAATGTTATGATCCAAGTTATCGATCATTGCAGCATAAATCTGCATGGTTTTGACTTGATCGAGTCTTTGCTCAGGCGTCAGCTTTTCCCAAGATGGAAAATCTTTAGCCAAAGGATCATTGATTTTAGTTCCTTTTGGAATAATACCGAGTGCCAACATACGTTTAAAACGATCTTGGCGAATTTTCTCATAGCCTTCTTTGTAGCTATTTTCATATTTTTTTAGATATTCTTCAGGTGCTTGTAAAGGCCAGTGTGGAGAGGTGTAAGCTAAATAAGCAAAAAATGGCTGATTTTTATGTGAATTATCTTTTAAATAAGACAGCATTTTATCGGTATAAAAATCGGTTGAATAAAATCCTTTTGGTAGTTCATTTATATCATGCTCATTTTCCACATAACGCGCTGCATAACCTTCAAATAATGATGATTTATCCATATGAGCCGCACCCCCTTGCATCAATGCAAAGGATTGCTCAAAACCTCGCGCATAGGGTGTCGCATTTGCCGCCCCGCCCAGATGCCATTTCCCAGCCATATATGTGCCATAACCATTTTGTTTCAATAGTTCGGCAATGGTCATCACCTGATCATTGAGTTGTCCTAAATATTCTTTATGACCTTTTTGCTCTGGCTGTAAAAGTTCAGCCATATTTCCCATGCCTGCTTGATGGTTGTCATTCCCTGTCAAAAGCATCGAACGCGTTACAGAACATGTAGGGCCAGCATAAAAATTGGTGAGTGTTGTGCCTTCTTTTGCTAAGCGCGCAATATTTGGGGTTTTAATTTCACTACCAAAAGGTTCCGTATCTGAAAAGCCCAAATCATCAGCCACAATTAACAAAATATTGGGCTTTTTGGCTTGCGTTTTAGTCTCAGCATGCACTGTTGTCGCCGATAAAAATGCAGGAATACACACAGCTAAAAGCAGTTTTTTAAATCGCATCTTGCTCCCCATCCTTAGGGTTTATTAAAATCAAAAAGATAAATTAATTAAAAATTTAACTTTGAAAAACCGCCTTTTATTGAATTGGTTGTTCAATAATTTTGAACAATCGCTGTTTTAGCTGTTTAAAATACGAATCGTGCTAAAATTTAAAGCTGAAAAATTTGAGAATGAAAATGCCTAAATATCTGATCAGTGCATGTCTCGTTGGTGAAAATGTCCGCTATGATGGCAAAAATTGCTTAGAAGAAAAACTCAAAAAATTACTGCAAAATCATCAAGCAATCACACTTTGCCCTGAAGTCATGGGTGGTTTAGATACACCTAGACTCCCTGCTGAAATCGTAGGAGGGACGGCTTCAGATGTGCTCGACAAAAAAGCAAAAGTACTCGATTCTGATGGCAATAATGTCACAGAGGCTTTTTTAAAAGGTGCATTTTTAGCTTTAGAAATCGCACAAAAAAATATGATAACGCACGTGATTTTGAAAGAGAAAAGTCCATCATGTGGTAGTCATTTTATTTATGATGGAACATTTCAAGGGCGAAAAATACAAGGAATGGGTATCACTGCGACCTTATTGAAACGTCATGGGATTGAAGTGATGTCAGAAGATGAGTTTTTAGCAAATTTAAACCCATAATCTGACCAAAATAAGATCGGTTTAGCGATCAATAGAGGCAAAAATCATGGAGATTCTTGCTTTGCTTGTTGTTCTTTATTTGCTTTTGCTGCCCAATATGTCGCCAAAGTTGGACCTGAAATATTGTGCCAAAGACTAAATATCGCACTCGGTACAGCCGTAATCGGTGAGGCCGCAAAGTGAATAGCTGCCAAAGTTACTCCCAAACCAGAGTTTTGCATACCCACTTCGATTGACACCGCTTTACTATCAAAATACGACAATTTAAATAAACGGCTTGCCCAAAATCCAAGTAAAAAACCCAAGGCATTATGCAGCATGACAACGCCTAAAATTAATAAACCCGACTGCATGATCGAAGCCTTACTCGCAGCAATAATCGCAGCCACAATCACAACGATACCCACAACAGAAATTAGAGGCATCACTTGGATATATTGTTCGGTTTTTTCCTTGAAAAGTGTTCTTAAAAATACCCCAATAATAATCGGGAAAATCACCACTTTGAGAATATCAACAAACATAGAACCTGCATCAATCGGGAGCCATTGACTTGCCAAAAGATAAAAAATTGCAGGCGTTAAAACGGGTGCAAGAAAAGTTGAGACTGAGGTACATGCTACGGATAAAGCAGTATTGCCTTTAGCCATATATGTGATCACATTGGAAGCCGTGCCTCCGGGACAACATCCCACTAAAATGACACCGACCGCGATTTCAGGCGGAAGCTGAAACACTTTGCATAACAATAATGCCACGCTTGGCATCACGATAAATTGTGCAAGTACACCAATCACCACGGCTTTAGGCTGAGACAAAACACTTTTGAAGTCATCTACAGTCATCGTCATGCCCATTCCCAGCATAATAATGCCCAGCACCCACGGTATATAAGCCTTCATCCACACAAAAGCACTTGGATAAATCAAAGCAATCACTGCAAAAACCACCACCCAAATCGCAAAAGTTTTCTGGATAAAAAGATTAAAACGTAAAAAAGCTGACATAGGCGAGATCCTACTTAGACGTAAAGCGACCATCCATTTTGGTCAAATTCCTTTAGATGTTCCGTCGATGACACCGAGTCATGTGTCCAAAACTTCCCGACTATAAACGCGTTTTACACCACACGCCAACATTTCTTGCCATGCATGTTGTAGCGTGCCTTTAAGGTCAATCGCTTTGGTCGCATCAGAAATCACATAGGTTTTAAAACCAAGTTTAGCTGCATCCATTGCGGTCCATGCCACACAAAAATCAGTCGCAATACCCACTATAAATACTTGAGAAATTCCTCTTTCTTTCAAGTAACCTGCTAAACCTGTAGATGTCACATGGTCCGCTTCCATAAATGCAGAATAACTATCAATATGACTATGAAAACCTTTACGAATAATCATTTGCGCTTTTGAAGTATGTAAATTGGGATGAAAATCAGCATCCTGTGTTCCTTGCACGCAATGCTTAGGCCAAAGTACCTGCTGACCATAATCTAAGCGAATCGTATCAAAGGGCTGTTTATTTTCATGATTTTCAGCAAAAGAAATATGATCATCAGGATGCCAATCTTGGGTTAAGACCACGTTGTCAAAATGTTGAATGAGTTGATTTACCAGAGGAATAATTTGATCAGCATTTGCTACAGCGAGATGCCCACCAGGCGTAAATCCATTTTGCACATCAACCACGATCAAAGCGCTTTGTTCAAGTCGTAACATCCTTCTTCTCTCTATTCTTTGAATGAGCCTATCTTAAACAGGAAAATGTTTTGGGTGCAAATCTAAAGCGTCAACTGAATAGGGCAAATGAAGCTCAATCAATGCCACAATACGATCTCTATCCAGCTCATTTTGCATAAAAAAAAGATGCCTAAAAGGCATCTTTGATCGAAACTTGATGGAAATTAGGCATTTTCTAAACGACGAGCCAATAACACCATAATCACCGCAGAAATCACGATACATGGGATCGCAGCAGAAATAACACCTGTTGCCCCACTTCCCATTGCCAAGAGTTGCCCTGCGATTGCAGGTCCCATCATTGCGCCAATTCGCCCAACCGCTGAAGCCGCCCCGACACCCTGACCACGGAGATGCGTCGGATAAACAAAGCTACCAAAAGCATAAAGTACGCCTTGCCCACCGATCGTAAATGTTCCCATGATCGCAGCAGCAACAAACATTAGGTTTAAAGTCGATGCACTATTCAAGCTAAATAAGCCAAACAAAATCCCCAAATACATCAGAATAATCACATAAGCTTTCTTATAACGATCGATCAACATTCCCAAGACAACAGTACCAATTGCAGCACCAATTTGGAAAAATACCATCGCCATACTGCCATCTTTACGGCTAAATCCAAGCTCCATAAATAAAGACGGCAACCAACTCAACATGATGTAAACCACCATGAGGGTAAAGAAATAACTCACCCAAAGTAAAATCGTCCGTGGTGCATATTCACGGCTAAACAGATCTTTATACGAAAGTTTCTTTTGATCACTAGATTTTACAGCATCTTGAGCTTTTAAAAATTCACGTGATTCAGGTAAAAATTTAATCATCAAAGGCACAACGATTAAAGGAACGATACCACCGACATAAAAAATGGTTTTCCAATTTCCACTCATGTCATAGGCAGCCAATAAAGAAACCAAAATCGCGCCAATCGGCATACCACAGTACATCAAACCAACGGCACGACCTCGTTTTTCAGGTGTTGTAGACTCAGAAGCCAAGGCAATCAAATTCGGCATCGCTGCGCCCAATCCTGCACCCGCCAAAAACCGTACCAACAATAAAGAATAAAAACTACTGACCCATGAAGTACATAATGTAAAAACAGCAAAAATTGTCACAGACCAAATCAGTACTTTTTTTCGCCCAATCTGATCCGCATAACGACCACCAACCAATGCGCCTGGCAATAAGCCTAAAATCCCTGCGCTAAAAAATAGACCAAGCTCCGAAGCACTCAAAGCAAAATGTGCTTTCACTCCAGAAGCAGCAACGCCTGCAGCTTGAATATCAATGCCCTCAATCACTGCGATTAAAAAGCAAATCAGGATCGTAATCATTGAATGCTTTTGATCAATTTCTGTGAAAGATCTATCCATTTTGGCAAATCCTTGTCTTAAATGTTGTCGATAAGTGACACATCATCTAGGACAAGAACTGCTTAAATAACTATCAATAGGTGTTAGAAAGTTCACTTGAATATTTTTGAAATGAGAAGTTTCAACTTTTCATAAATTTTATGATCTAGGCAAAAAAACAATTAATCATGCACAATTCCTAGCAGATTGATCGGCTTTAACTTGTTTTCAGAAAGATTATTCTCATTTTATAAGAAAATTCATTTGAAATTTATATATAAAAAAACAATCAATAGATTCATTTTTTTTCATACTTCACAACTATTCTCAGGCTATATTTAATCGTTAATGTGTATCATGCGATCAATATAAGGTCTTATTCTCAGTACATTCGGTATAATATTTAATCTTTTTCATGTTCTTATTCACTTTTATACATGAAGTACTATTTTTCGAATAGAAATAAAATAAATATGTGTTCTATTTGTTGCTTTTCATAAAGTTTTTCACTGCGATGACTAAAGTATATTGTTCTAAACGCCTTAATCAGTCATAATTTGCATAAGCAATATTCAATTTTAATTCTTCGAATTTTGCTTAAAATCAAAAATTTCAACCATCCATACTTACGTTTTTACGATTCGGATGGACAAATAGGATATTTTTTCAAAATGACTCAGCAAGCACAGATCATTCAAGGCTCAATTGTCGCACTCGTCACCCCAATGTTTGAAGATGGCAGCGTAGATTGGAAGAGTCTTGAGAAGCTCGTTGAGTGGCACATAGAACAAGGCACTGATAGTATTGTTGCCGTCGGCACCACTGGCGAAGCATCTACTCTTAGCATGGCAGAACACGCAGAAGTGATTAAAGAAATCATCCGTGTGGCCAATAAACGTATCCCAATTATTGCCGGTACTGGTGCAAACTCAACACACGAAGCGATTGAGCTCACCAAGGAAGCAAAAGAACTCGGTGCAGACGCCGCTCTTTTAGTGACCCCATATTACAACAAACCTACACAAGAAGGCTTATTTCAACATTATAAAGCGATTGCTGAAGCTGTTGATCTACCTTTAGTTCTTTACAATGTACCAGGTCGTACTGGCGTTGATATGCACAACAAAACTGTGATTCGTTTGGCTGATATTCCACAAATCGTGGGTATCAAAGACGCAACAGGCGATGTGCCTCGTGGTAAAGAGTTACTTGAAGGTCTTCAAGGCAAGGCAATGACTGTTTATTCTGGTGATGATGCGACAGCACGTGAACTTATGGCTTTAGGCGCACAAGGTAATATCTCTGTTACCGCAAATGTTGCACCAAAAATCATGAGCGAACTTTGTGCTGCTGCGATTGCTGGAAATGCAAGCGAAGCTAAAGCTTTAGACGACAAAGTTGCAAAATTAAACAATATTCTATTTTGTGAATCGAACCCAATTCCAGTGAAATGGGCATTATATGAAATGGAATTAATTGGTGCAGGTATTCGTCTACCACTAACTCCACTTGCTGAACAATATCGTGCGCCGCTTCGCGAAGAACTCAAAGCTGCGGGCATCATTTAATAAGAGCTTTATATTATGCAATTACGTTTTGGTTTTTCATTCGCCCTTTTGACTTTAAGTTTAGCGGGTTGTAGTCATATAGCCATTAATAATGGTTCTTTAGATTACAAAGATGCAAGTTCTCTTGAACCTCTAAAATATCCTGAAGGGGTCGTATCTAGACCAGCAACGCCTTTGTATCCAGCTCCAGTGGTTGATCCACTTGCGATTCAACATGCACCGACATTTGAAAACCAACGTGGCAACCGCTTTGCAATGCCAAGACCAGATGTAAAAGTTGAAAACGCGCCATCTTCTGATGAGACGAATGCTGCTCAAACAAGTACATCTATTGGTCAACCTCAACTAATTACTGACGGAAGTGGTAATCCGTTGATCAAAGTTGATGGAAATTCTGCTACAATATGGCAATACACACTTGCCACACTTACGAGTTTAAATCATACGATTGTTGGCAAAAGCAAAAATGCCAATGAGGCGACTGTGAAAATCAACAATCAAATCTATGTTGTAAAACTCACTTCAGTAGGTGCGAGCAATACCCTTGCTGTATTCAATGCCGATAACAGTTTTGCAGACAAATCCAAAGCTACAGAATTGTTAACTCAGATTTACCAAAATTGGCCAGCCTAGTCATGATCTAGGCATTTTTTTTTGAAAAAGGTTCCCCCATGTTAAAACAAACCTTGCTCTATACTGGTAAAGCTAAATCCGTTTATGAAACAGATAGCGCTGACCACTTGATTTTAGTCTTTCGTGATGATGCCTCTGCGTTCAATGGCGAAAAAATCGAACAACTAGATCGAAAAGGCAAGGTGAATAACCGTTTTAACGCCTTTATCATGGAAAAACTGGCTGAAGCGGGTATCGAAACTCACTTTGAAAAACTTCTTTCTCCAACTGAAGTTTTAGTTAAAAAATTGCAAATGATCCCTGTAGAATGCGTAATGCGTAACTATGCAGCGGGTTCATTATGCCGTCGTTTAGGCATCGAAGAAGGTAAAGAACTTGTTCCACCTACTTTCGAATTGTTCTTCAAAGATGACGCGCTTGGCGATCCAATGGTGAACGAATCTCAAGCGATTTCTTTAGGTTGGGCAACTGAAGAACAACTTGCTCAAATGAAAGATTTAACTCAAAAAGTAAATGTCGTACTTAAAGACTTGTTCGCTAAAGGTGGCATGCTTCTTGTAGACTTTAAACTTGAGTTTGGTGTATTCCACGATCGTATCGTTCTTGGTGATGAATTCTCTCCAGATGGTTGCCGTCTATGGGATAAAGAAACTAAGAAAAAACTCGACAAAGACCGTTTCCGTCAAGGTTTAGGTGGTGTTGTTGAAGCTTATGAAGAAGTTGCTGCACGTATTGGTGTAGATTTATCTGATATCTAATATCCGATAAAACTTCAAAAACCGAGCTGAGAGGCTCGGTTTTTTATTTAAAATGTTTTATTTTGCGAGCATACGCTGAATTCTCTGATCTGCACGTTCTGCATGTCCAAAGCACCATTCTGTAAATGTATTTTGCACTATAACAAACATGACATCTTGTTCAGGAATTGCATATGTTTCACCGAGTTGCTCCGTAACCGATTTCATCAATGCTGATTTTTGATCTAAAGTTCGGATTTTTCCAGAAGTGATATAAAGCATAATAAATTTATCACTCCTTGCCTGCTCCACCCAATAATTTGGATCAACTATGAGTTCTGAGCCTTTCAATTGTTCAAAAATATGGAAACGATCATTTTTGGGCGTATCAAAATGTTCTTCCATACATGATTGTATTAAATCAGAAATTTCTTTCTTTTCTGTATCAGAATAGGGAAATGCTGTAGAAATTCGAATCATAGGCATGCCTATATCTCCTCTGAAATATTTTCTAATGCTGAAATAACGTTGGGTAAACCGACATAAAAAACCAAATGAATCAATAATTCTTGGATTTGCTCTTTTTGAATACCCTCCTTCAAAGCATTTTTGATATGCCATTCAAGCTGTGAATAACGTCCTTGAGCAATCAATACACTCATCGTTGAAAAACAACGCGTTTTTATGTCTAGACCTTCTCTTTGCCAAATATCATCAAAAAGTACACTTTTACTTAATTCATAAATTTTAGGTGAAATGTGTTGTAGATTATCGATATCAATTTGTTTGTACATTTGAGTTTTCCATCTGATCTAAAGGCTGGCTTTCAATATCTCATCTTGCTATTATTAAAAAAATCAAAACATTTCTAAGTAATCATTCAAAAAATATGAACAATTATAAAATTCCAACCAATCTTGATTTAGATGCGCTCAGAGCATTTGTAAAAGGAATCGAGTTAGGCAGCTTTCATTTAGCTGCAGAACAGTTGTGTCGTTCACCTGCTGCTATTAGTGCTCAATTAAAAAAGTTAGAACAGCAAACACAGTGTCAATTATTACGGAAAAAGGGGCGATTACTCGAACTCACTCCAAATGGAGAGTTGTTACTACGAGTGGCCAAAGAGCTATTGGCAAAAAATGATCATGTTTTATTACAACTACAACAAAATCAGCAAGATGGATATATTCGTTTTGGTTTACAAGAGGATTTTGCTGAAGGCTTACTACAAGAAGTTATCGCCCAATTTATGCAGCAATATCCCAATGTACAATTTCATGTACAAGTTGATCGTAATTTAAAACTAATTGAAAAAATCCACAGACAAGAATTAGACTTGGCTTTAATTTGGCAACAAAAAAACCTATTTGAAGATCAATTTAAAATACTGAAAAATATTAACTTACACTGGCTGTATTGTGCACATCCACATATTGAAGCGTTATTTGAAAATAAAAAGTCCATCCCATTGGTCGTACTACAACAACCTTGTATTTTGAGGCAAATCGCGATTGAGCTATTAGATCAACATCAAATTGCTTGGCATATTGCTTATGAATGCAATTCAGTTTTCGCACTTTGGGCTGCGATCCGTGCTGGCATGGGGGTTAGTCTCAGATCACCCATTAATACTCCTCAAGATATCCAGACTTTAGCTTCACATTATTTGCCTTCTTTACCTAGCATAAATTATGGGATGTATTTAAATATACAGCCAACTTCTTCAATCATTGAAAATTTTCAGCGCCACCTGCACGAAAACCTACTGATTTTTAAAAAATAGAATTTATTTAGTGCAGTATTAAAAATACCTAAGCTACAAAATTTAACAAAACATGATCTATGATTGCATAGATTAAATCTCATTAATTTATCATTGCGCCTTTTAGTTAGCAGAAAAAAAGATAACGATTACAAAAGAGAACTATTTCGATTTTTATTTCTCATCCAGTATTTGTAACTGGAACGCTTGTTGCTTAGTAAAGGAATCTATTTCTAACTCAATAAAGGAAATTAAAATGAGACATGGCGATATTTCTAGTAGTCCAAATACAGTCGGTGTAGCTGTTGTAAATTATCCAATTCCAAGATTGCATAGCAAAGCTGAAGTTTTAGAAAATGCCCGAAAAATAGGCGAAATGATTAAGGGGATTAAACAAGGTATTCCGGGTTTAGATTTAATTATTTTTCCAGAATACAGCACTATGGGGATCATGTACGATCATGATGAAATGATGGAAACAGCAGCGGTTATTCCTGGGGATGAAACGGCTATTTTTTCAAAAGCATGTATCGAAGCCAATGTGTGGGGCGTGTTTTCGATCACAGGAGAACGGCACGAACAACATCCACATAAAGTGCCTTATAACACACTTGTTTTGATCAATAATCAGGGGGAAATTGTTCAAAAATATAGAAAAATTATTCCATGGTGTCCGATTGAAGGCTGGTGTCCGGGCGATACAACATACGTTAGCGAGGGACCAAAAGGTATAAAATTATCGCTTATTATTTGTGATGATGGTAATTATCCAGAAATTTGGCGTGACTGTGCCATGAAAGGTGCCGAGCTTGTAGTACGTTGTCAGGGCTACATGTACCCTGCCTGCGAACAAGAAATTTTGATGTCAAAAACCATGGCTTGGGCCAACAATGTCTATGTTGCTGTAGCCAATGGAACGGGGTTTGACGGGGTTTATACCTACTTTGGTCATTCTGCAATTGTTGGATTTGATGGTCGTACATTGGGTGAATGTGGCACTGAAGAAAATGGCATTCAATATGCTCAATTATCATTGACCGAAATCAGAGATGCTCGTAAACATGACCAATCTCAAAATCACCTCTTCAAACTTTTACACCGTGGATATACGGGATTACACAATAATGGGGATGGTGACAAAGGCATCGCAGACTGCCCATTTGATTTTTATCGGACATGGGTACTCGATGCACAAAAAGCACAGGAAAATGTAGAGAAATTCACAAGGACGACTGTTGGTGTAGCTGAATGTCCAGTCTATGATTTGCCACATGAAGGCCTAGAACGAGAAAAATAAGCTAAAATACGGAGAAATAACGATGACTTTTGCCAGTGACCGCATGCAACAAAACCAAGAAACACTTCAGAAGCAAAAATATGAAACCCAAGAAAATCATATGCTTGCTCGGACATCACGTTTCCAATTTGACCCTCAAAATGTGATGCAAAAACTGAGGGCAAGTATTATTGGGCAAGATGCGTCACTGGTCGAAATCGAAAAAATGCTAAAAGTGATCAAAGCTGATTTTAATCACCCAGATAAACCACTTGCCGTCACTTTGCTTTTAGGACCCACAGGTGTCGGCAAAACAGAAACTGTCAGAATTATTAGTGAAGCGATCTACAACAGACCGAATGCATTCTGCCAAATCGACATGAATACTTTGGCTCAAGAACATTATGCTGCAGCACTTACGGGTGCCCCGCCAGGTTATGCTGGGAGTAAAGAAGGACATACCTTGTTTGATATCGAAGCGATTCAAGGCAGTTTTTCTAAACCGGGCATTGTACTTTTTGATGAAATCGAAAAAGCCAGTGATGAGGTGATTCGCACGTTATTAAATGTCTTGGAAACAGGAACTTTAAAGCTTACTTCTGGAACGAAATCGATAGATTTTAAAAATAGCATCATTTTTATGACCAGTAATATTGGAGCAAAACAAAGCCAAGCTCGATTAGAAAAAATCTCGAAATTACCTAAATTTTTACAACCTTTAGCAACTAAATTTAAGCTAGATGAAGCGGAAGTCACACGACAGTTTTTATTAAAAAAATTCGATCCAGAGTTTTTAAACCGTATTGATCGTATTTTACATTACAACAAAATTGAGTCGGATGTGCTCAATCAACTGATCGATTTAGAATTATCCAAGCTCAATCTTCGATTAAAAAAACAAGGACGTAACCTCAGCCTCACGCCTCTTGCAAAAGCACAACTTATCCAAGATGTTGAGTTGAATTATGGTGCACGTGGCTTATCAAGAAAATTTAGAACCTTGATAGAACCTGTTATTGCTGATTTTTTTATGGAAATGCCAGATGCTGATCAAGTACAAATTGATTTCCAAAATCAACAATGGCAAGCCAGCCACAGATCAGAATAATGGCTGGATTATGCTGTGAAAATTATTGGATGTTTACCATGATTGGTGAAGTAAAAATCGTATAAGAATTTTGCTGATCAATATGGTATTGATAACCTGCAAGCACATAAGCCTGACCTTTTGATTTAAAAGTCAGTGTGTCTTTTTGAGGGCTTTGGACATAATTTGGCGAAGCCCCTAACACGATATATTGATTGGCTTTACTTTTTATACTGTGACCATCTTGAGTTTGTAGTTCAGCATTGATATAGAATTTTTGTCCAACTTTGACGTTGACTGCTGGAGCCGTTTTTATCCCCACAATATATTTAGCATAAAGCTGTGCTGAATTGGTCGTGATCCCATAAGTCCCAGCAATATAAAGCTTTTTGAAAGTTTGATCGTCCAATGCCCAAGGCCAATAACTGATGCCCCGATGTTTTGTTGTTTGCATCAAACTGACTAAATCGCTGCGATAAGCTGGATTATAAGTCGATGCATATTTTTGTGTATCTTGCATGATTTGATAAGCATTTTGGTCTGCTTTGCCTGTATTTGGCATAGCACCAACCAAAATTCCAGTTGAAACACCTGCGAGATTGCTCTTCACTCGATTGGTCTGCTCACGACGAAAAGATGTAACCACCAAGTGATCTGCAAAATTATATTTTTCAACTTCAGCTTTAAGGGCTGGAACAAGGTTAGGATTTGCGCTTTTCAATTCCACCATTAATACAACATTTTTCACAGGTTTTATTAATGAAAAATACTCTGCCAATGTCGGAATTTTACGATTTTTATTTTGAGTTGTTAGCTGTTTAATTTGCGCCAAACTCATTTCTTCAATTTTGCCATGCCCATGAGTTGTACGATCAACAGTTTCATCATGCATCACAACTAAATGATTGTCTTTACTCAGATAAATATCATTTTCGATAATGTCTGCACCAACCCCAAGTGCATATGCGGCACTCTCCAAAGTATTTTCATCTTGCAAAGTGGGTACGCCACGATGTGCGATTACCAAAGGCTTTCTCAGTAAAGTATTTTTTGGAAATTGCTTCAAGGTTGTAATGAAAATATCCGAATGAGCCGTCAAAATCCCATTCACACCAGTCGTTAAAACACTGGCTGCATCTTTAGCAGGATGTGTAGAAGTGTTGCTTGCATCAGCCCAAACCGTAATCAATAATTTTTGTAGAAAACTCACATGATTTTTATTGAGGAGTTGATTTGGAATGACTGCGATTCGAGCAAAAGATTGATTGGTTTTCTGGACTATTTTTTGTAAATCTTGTGGTGTATTGCCCCATGAAGTTTCAGCTCGTAGATCCAATGCTGTTCTCGTAATAGGGATCAATTGATGTGAAGTTTGTAGTATTTCTTCGTTATTCGATAATAACGTTATATCTGATATATCACGTGATTTACTCAGCTTTGCCAAAGCTTCAATAGTCGCAATATCATCTACTTTTACTACTGGAATCGTTCTACGCTGCTTTTGATCTAAATATTCTTCTAATTTTTGGAAAACTTCATTATTTTTTGCAATCAAATTCAAGTTTTTATCTAAGTGAAAATACACTTGATTGGCAGACGTTTGAGCGTTTGAAGGTGTCGCTATTTTTTGAATAATCGTAGGTGGCATAGAGACTTGTGTTGCAATTTCTTGAACTGCCACTATTTTGCTTGCGGAAGCAGGCAACTGAGTTTTCTCTACACTTTGTGTCGTATTTTGTGCAAAACTTGGAACTGTATAAATCGTCAATAATGTACTAATTAAAAATGTCGTTTTGTTCATCTTTTTTAAATCAGGATAAAAATCCTGATGACTTCTTCATAAAATTTGCCATAAGTGTAAACCTTTTAACTTAAAAAGGAGCGTCAAAAACCACTATATTTTTAAGAGTGGACGATTTTTTATATGCGATAAACCACTTCAAAAGCGATTATCACTCTACAAAATATGGGCTACTCATCATTTCCAGATCTTTGCTTGCATCATTTGTACTTTTCCAAACTCTGCGCAGATCTAGAAATGACTCAGGCTATTGTTGGTTTTGCTGCCAACGTCTTTGTTGAAGTTTTTCACCTTCAACTTCACGTTTATTCCGTGCAGATTCATATAATTTTGTACCTTTTAACTCAGGTGGTAGATAGTCTTGAAGTACAAAATGTTCAGGATAATTGTGCGGATATAAATAGTCGACACCATAGCCCTGCTGTTTCATCAATTTTGTCGGCGCATTACGTAAATGCAAAGGCACTGCTAAATTTGAAGTTTTTTCTGCCAGTTCTAATGC
This sequence comes from Acinetobacter gerneri DSM 14967 = CIP 107464 = MTCC 9824, assembly GCF_000368565.1. Taxonomy (GTDB): domain Bacteria; phylum Pseudomonadota; class Gammaproteobacteria; order Pseudomonadales; family Moraxellaceae; genus Acinetobacter; species Acinetobacter gerneri. Next base: position 398,444 of record NZ_KB849549.1, read on the forward strand.
TTTATTAATCGCGAGATAAGTACTGTTACTTTTCGCACTAGTTGCCAAGTAAACAGCACATTGCCCTAAAATAATTCGGCATTCTGGCATGCCCACAGCTTGAACAGAACGGAAACATTCTCCAGCCAAAAGTAAAGCATTGGGATTTGAATTTCCGATATCCTCAGACGCCGCAATCAGCATACGACGTGCAATAAAGACTGGATCTTCGCCACCTTTTAACATCCGCGCCATCCAATAAAGCGTAGCATCGGGATCACTTCCGCGAATCGATTTGATAAATGCAGAGACCAAATCATAATGTTGCTCGCCCGATTTGTCATAGCGTGCAATATTTTGTTGAGCCACTTTGACCACAACAGCATTGGTTACGATATTTTCAACATCACTTTCAAATGTGCTAGCAATAAGATCAATTAAATTCAATGCCTTACGAGCATCACCTGCAGCAAATTGAATCAATGCATCAAATTCTTCAATCTGGATATAGCGGTCTTTTAAAAATTGATCTTGTGCAATCGCATTTAAAATCAGTGTCTGAATCGCTTCATTTGAAAGCGCATTTAAACTATAGACCTGACAACGAGACAATAGCGCACTATTGACTTCAAAAGACGGATTTTCAGTGGTCGCACCAATGAGCGTTATTTTTCCTTTTTCAACCGCGCCGAGTAGAGCATCTTGCTGAGATTTATTAAACCTATGAATTTCATCAATAAATACTACTGGTGTAAGCAAATCACCACTTTCAGCGATGACCTCACGCAGTTCCTTCACCCCTGTATTCAGCGCAGACAAACTGACAAAAGGACGATCCACAGCTTGTGCTAACAACAACGCAATCGTGGTTTTCCCTACACCCGGCGGTCCCCAAAAAATAATCGATGGCAAATGCCCCTGATCAATCATTTGACGCAGTGGTGCATTTTCACCAAGTAAATGATCTTGCCCGATAATTTCAGACAAATCACGAGGACGAAGGCGTTCAGGTAAAGGAATGTGTGTGTCTGACATATTCTTTTTAAATAATAAAACTCTTTCCTTAGTCTACTATGGAATTCGAATAAACTCGTATATTTGTACAAGAAACTTTTTTGTGATGCGAAAGTTGCCACTATAACTTATTTGATCATTGCTAAAACCATCGATGATTTAAAACATCCAACAAAGAAGCTTGAAATACTTGCCCATGACTTAGGTTTGGATAAATTAACAATCGAGTATTTGCACCTTTTTCTTGTAAAATTAAGCTGAGTTTTCGATTATTTTCAATCATTTTTAGGTCTAGATTTGGACTAATCTTCTCATGATTTTTCAAATTTAAATCGCCTTCAAAAAGCATTAAATTTTGACCATTGACTTGAGTAGGACTGACCTTTTCAGCATTGTTTAAAATACGCTGATCCGCCCATGTCAAAGAAGGACTTGCAGCAAAATAATGGCTAAATGCATGACTATTCAAAAAGCTATCGATCACAAATAAGCCACCATAAGAGTGTCCCCACAATGCTTTTCGATTTTTATCAATCTGTACTTGTGATGCGATCCAAGGATCAAGAGTATTTAAAATAAACTGACGAAAGATCTGACTTCCGCCACTCATTCGATCAGGATTACGTGGATCAATACTTGGTTTACCTGTTTCATCCGCAGGCGTATAGTCCAATGAACGCAATTTCGACTCAAATGGAAGTTTAGAGTCATAGCCTATTGCGACTAAAATTGGTGCATCTTGTTCACTTAATTGTTTAAGTAAATCGTCCTTTAAACGATCCATGACCGCATTGCCATCTAATAGATATATCGCAGCTTGTGGCTTTGTTCGGTCAGCATTTTTTGCGATGCCTAACCAGACTTTATAACGATGATGCTGTCCGTCAGACTCAAAGACTTTGCTTTGAAATGTATAATATTTTGATCCCTGATCAGCAATATTTTGACCTAAAGGACTCAAATCTGGTTTGGCATAAATCGTTGTACTTTCCGCAATAACACTCAGAGAAAGCACAAAAATAGTCAGTATTCTAAAATTTGAAAACACGTTAAGCATGGATATGACACAAAAATAGGTTAGCCTTGCATATTAACATTTGATAATGATTATCAGTTATTATTTTTACAAAACTATTTTCATGCTTTTAAAAATGATGAATGGGATATAAAGGGATTTATTGAAAAATAATATCCATCACAAAGTCGACGTACATGACTACAATTTAAACAATAGATTCGTTTGAATATTTTAAATATTCACTTTATTTCTAAAGCATTCTTTAACGTATTTTTAAAAAGAAAATAGTTGAAATCGCTTAACGAACCCAACGCACGATATAGTCTTCTATTTCTTCTTCATCGACATCAGTTTCTGATATACAACGCCCAGCTGCTGATTTTCGGGCACTGATGACATTTTCTCTAGAGCCCGTCAGCAGATAGTGCCATGTCGGTAAATTTTTGCCTTCATTAAGCCGACGGTAAGCACAACTACTCGGTAACCATGTGATATTTTGCAGTTTTTCTGGACTAAGTTGAATACAATCAGGAACATAGTCAAGGCGATTTGGATAGTCAGAACACTGTGCTGTTTTGCAATCTAAAAGCTTACACGCAACTTTGGTATAGGCAACTTCAGCCGTTTCCTCATCTTCAAGTTTAATTAAACAACATAAACCACAACCATCGCACAGTGCTTCCCATTCGGCCTGATTCAGTTCATCCAAAGTATATTTTTTCCAAAATTGGGCACGAATTTCCACACAGATCTCATTTGATACATCAAATACGTAATCTAAGGTTAGCATATTTCTATTTAAATATTTTTTGATTTTTTTAAATTACAAATCATTAACTTATTTTAATAAATTGATTAATTTTGATACAGAAATATGCTATTTCTAGAAAATAACCATGCATATAATTTAATCAAGATTTATAAAAAGTACGGAGAAAATAATTATGTTTCGTTGGGCTATTATCTTTGCTGTTATTGCACTAGTCGCAAGTCTATTTGGTTTTGGCGGTGTTGCGGGTATGTCCAAAGACTTCGCTGTCATCTTACTTGTGATTGCCGTAATTTTGGCAATTGTCGGATTTATTTCTAGAGGTAAGGTTTGATCTTAGATCAAATCACTGATGTTTCTTATTCCCAAGAATAGAAAAAGAAGGATTATTCCTTCTTTTTTTATTGCAAAATTCATCATTAAAACTATTTCATTTTTGATCATTTAAGGTCTTTTAGATCTCAATATTTTAGTTAAAACTCTAAAATATTTGCTCACATTTCTATTGTTATTATTCGCAACAAAGTAAATTTTATCGCTGTTTTTATGATTTAATCTTTTTATTCTCGCCTATATACAAGGATTTATATCATGACTGCCGCAATTAAAACTCGTGAAATTCATTATCAAGCTAAAGATGGTTCAACGCTGATTGGCTTTTTTGCCGCACCAGAATCATCCAAGCCTGTTGCGGGTGTGATTGTTGGGCCAGAATGGTGGGGCCGCACTGACTATACAGTGCAACGTGCTCGTGAACTTGCCGAACATGGATATGCAGCTCTTGCGATTGATATGTATGGTGATAAAAAAGTTACAGACGATGCCAAAGTCGCTTATGAATGGATGACGCAAACTTTCCAAGACCCAAATACGATCGTTGACCGTGCTCAAGTAGGCCTAAATACTTTGGCGGCACAGCCTGAAGTAAATGCAAATGAGCTTGCAGCCATTGGTTTTTGCTATGGTGGTAAAGTTGTGTTAGATCTAGCTCGTTCTGCAGCCCCAGTTAAAGCTGTTGCTTCTTTTCATGGTACGCTCAGTCCGAAAGCACCTGCTGAAAAAGGTCAAATCCAAGCTGAAGTGCTTGTTTTACACGGTGAATTGGACAGCATGGTGACCCTTGATGATGTTGAAAGCTTTAAAAATGAAATGAATAATGCAGATGTCAATTATGAAGTCATCATTTTAAAAGATGCCAAACATGGCTTTTCAAACCCACTTGCAGATGAAAAAGCCAAAGCCAATGGTATTGATTTAGGTTATAACCAAGCCGCAGAACAACAAGGACTTGCTGCGATGTATGCTTTATTTGACCGTACATTGAAATAAAATAGACTACTAAATTATTGATTTTTTACATTTATATTTTTGATATAAAATATAGAGAAATTGAGGAAAAGAAAATGACTGATAAAAAATGCCCATATTGTGAATTTGATGAATTCGACATCATTGATAAAAATGACTTTGGTGCAATTTTGCCTGAACAAAATCCTTTATCTAAAGGTCACTCAGTCATTATCCCTCTGCGCCATATTTCATCTTTTTTTGATGTCACAGAAAAAGAGCGTAAAAGTCTATCTACGTTGCTTGAACTTGCACGTAATGAATTGAAACTACGCCATCATCCTGAAGGTTTTCATATCGCATTTAATGATGGCCATGTTTTTGATGGTGAAGAAAATAGTCATTTTCACATTCATATCATCCCACGTTATAAAGACCAACCACTCAAATTAGATAAGCGTTGGGGTATCGTGACTGACAATGAATAATCATTGAAAGTTCAATGAAAATAAAAGGTACTTCGGTACCTTTTTTTATGGAATCTTCATTTTAAATTTTGAGAACATTCTTTCTCTGATCCGCATTGGTTATACTAAGGCGCTAAATATTTTTTGGGTTTGTATGTCAGATTTTTCATTTTCAGATGCGCTTTTAACTTGGTTTGATCAACATGGACGACACGATTTACCGTGGCAAGTTGCCGATGATCCATACAAAGTTTGGGTGTCTGAAATCATGTTACAACAGACCCAAGTCAAAACAGTCCTACAATATTTTGATCGATTTATACAACGATTTCCGACGGTAAATGATCTTGGTCAAGCCTCTTGGGATGATGTTGCACCCTACTGGGCTGGACTGGGCTATTATGCTCGGGCACGAAATTTACATAAAGCAGCAACGATCGTCAGCCAAAAAGGGACATTCCCAAAGACTTTAGAGCAATGGATTGAATTGCCGGGGATCGGTCCTTCTACAGGTGGAGCATTGATGTCGCTTGGTTTACGTCAATATGGCGTGATCATGGATGGCAATGTAAAGCGTGTTCTTTCACGTTTTTTTGCTATTGACGATGACTTATCTAAACCAATTCATGAAAAGAAAATGTGGGCGCTCGCGGATCAGCTTTGTCCAACTGAACGTAATCACGACTATACACAAGCAATCATGGATTTGGGTGCGACCATTTGCACACCCAAAAAACCGCTATGTTTATATTGTCCAATGCAACAACATTGTCTTGCTCATCAACAAGGTTTAGAAACAGAACTACCGTTTAAAAAACCCAAAAAAGCAGTTCCAGTAAAATCAGCAAAAGTTTTATTGATTAAAAATAATCAAGACTGGTTATGGGAACAACGCCCAAATACAGGATTGTGGGGTGGTTTGTGGAGTCTAATCATTGTGGAAAATGAACATGATTTTACCCAAATTTGTCAAAATTTAAAGCTCATTTCCAAGCAAAAAACAGTTCAAATTTCACATAGTTTCACACATTTTACATGGCTTTTAGAGGCCCATATTTTTGAAGTTGAGCATGATCAACAAGAGTTCATCCAAACCGAGCTTGGTGGTGAATGGCTCAGTCCTCAAAAAGCTACACAAATGGGTATTCCTACAGCCATGAAAAAATTGATAGAAGTCGTTGAATCAGCCCTAGCCTGACTACGCTTTTATACAAAAACACGCAAAGTCTGCACCTGCTTGAGATTGTCAAATCAAAGTCCGTATGACATAGTCAGACATGAGTTGTTTTTATTTAACCTGAGTTCGTCGTTAAAATTTTGCTTTAACGAAGTGCATGATGTCGTGGTGCATCTTTAACATAAATAAACTGCATAAGACTCTTTCATAATTTATGTTTATCTAATTGAAATTTAGAAAATTTATCGAAAATCAGGTTATTTAAAACTTGTTATTTTAATCATTGATAAAATGAGATTTTTCGTGTCCAAATTTATTGGTTATTTGATTGTTTGTTGTAGTGTTATTTTTATTTCTGCCTGTACTACAGCACCGAAAAAAACAACGTCAACTGTGCTTCCTCAAGCACAAATTGCCAAACTCAAAGCAATGCCGATGCCCAATCATCTGCCTATTCCTGTCCAAGGCGTTCGTGCTGATCGACTCACAGATACATGGGGTGCTGCCCGTAGTCAAGGTCGCAATCACGAGGGCATCGACATTATGGCTCCACGTGGAACAAAAGTGTTTAGTACCACTGATGGCGTGATCGCAAGCCTGAAAGGCAACAATTTGGGTGGCACAGTGATTTGGCTAGTAGGGCCATCTGGAGCGTGGCATTACTATGCACACTTGAGTGGACATCGTCACGGCTTGAAAGAAGGCGATTTTGTCAAAAAAGGCACACTCATCGGCTATGTCGGCAATACAGGAAATGCACGATACACTGCCCCTCACTTGCACTATGGATTATACTTGCTTGGGAAAGGTCGCGGTGCTGTAAATCCTTATCCATATTTACGTTAAATTTTTAGGAAATTTCCATGTCAGAAGCTTTGATTGATCGTTTAGTTGAATTTGCAGAATCAGGCAATCAACAAAAAATCACGTTAAATGGTCAAACTTATCAAGGTTGGATTATGGAAATATCCGACGAAGCTTTACTGATTAGCACGGGTTTTTCAGATAAAGCTGGCAAAGATTTTTGGCTCAAATTTGAAGATTTAAGCCAAGCCGAACTTTATTATTGGGACAATAAAACAGATCAATGGACCATTTTTAAAATATAGCCCATTAAAAATACATTGATTCAATTCAAAAAGAGGAAATGAAAATGGCAATAAAGCGTTGTGGTTGGTGCTCTGATGATCCTCTTTATATTGAATACCATGATCATGAATGGGGCAAAGCCAATCGAGATGAAGCCCATTTATTTGAAATGCTTTGCCTAGAAGGTCAACAGGCTGGGCTTTCTTGGATTACTGTATTAAAAAAACGAGAATGTTATCGTGAACATTTCTTTAAACATTCTATAGAAAAAGTGGCATCTTTGAGCGATCAACAACTCGCTGAAAAATGTACAGATGCTGGTCTGATTCGCCATATCGGAAAACTCACTGCCATTCGTGACAATGCCATTGCTTGGCAAAATATGAAACAACAAAATATTGATGTCAGCCAATGGCTTTGGAGTTTTGTCGATAACCAAGTACAAATTAATGATGTCCCAAACTATAAACTTGCCCCAGCGCAGACTGAAATCAGTTTAAAACTATCCAAAGCTCTGAAAAAAAATGGTTTTAAATTTGTTGGACCGACAACGATTTATGCTTTTATGCAAGCTGTCGGGATGGTCAATGACCATGAAAATGATTGTTGTGCACGCTAAAATTAAGCAAAAATGAAAATAGGATTGAAATAAAATGGCTGAAAATACGATCCAAGCCTATGCTGCAATGCAAGCAGGCGAAAAACTAGTTCCTTATCAATTTGATGCTGGCTCACTATTGGCACATCAGGTTGAAATCAAAGTTGAATATTGTGGCCTATGCCATTCTGATTTATCTGTGATCAATAACGACTGGGGAAATGCAGTATTTCCTGCTGTTGGCGGTCATGAAATTATTGGAACAATCACACAATTGGGCAGTGAAGCCAAAGGGCTTAAAATCGGTCAACGTGTCGGCTTAGGCTGGACATCTGAAAGCTGCCAATTTTGTGATCCGTGTGTGAGCGGTCAACAAGTGCTATGTACTGGCGAAAAAACACCAACCATTATCGGACATGCGGGTGGTTTTGCTGACAAAGTTCGTGCAGGTTGGCAATGGGTGATTCCATTTCCAGATGATTTAGATCCGAGCAGCGCAGGTCCCCTATTGTGTGGTGGTATCACCGTTTTTGATCCATTATTAAAACATCAAATCCAAGCTGTCCACCATGTTGCTGTGATCGGAATCGGTGGTTTGGGACATATGGCGATCAAACTCCTCAAAGCTTGGGGCTGTGAAATTACCGCATTTACCTCAAACTTGGACAAGACAGATGAGTTAAAAGCCATGGGTGCAGATCACGTGATCAATAGCCGTGACAATGCTGAAATCAAAGCTCAATATGGAAAATTTGACCTGATTTTAAGTACAGTCAATGTCACACTAAACTGGAAAGCATTCCTCAATACCCTTGCTCCAAACGGTACAATTCACATGCTTGGTATGGTTCTTGAGCCGATGCAAATTCCTGCTGGAGCATTGATCGGCGGTGCAAAATCGGTGACAGGCTCACCTACAGGTTCACCTTTTGCCTTGCGTCAATTACTGCAATTTGCTGCACGAAAAAATATCGCGCCACAAATTGAGCTTTATCCGATGTCAAAAATTAATGATGCCATTGAGCGTTTAGAATCTGGTAAGGCTCGTTATCGTATCGTTTTACAAGCTGATTTCTAAATCCTATTTTCTAAAATAGCCAGTTTCACATGAACTGGCTTTTTTTGGCTAAAAGGTCTATCCCTAAAATAAATTTAGGCTACTTTAGACTGCTGTAATTCGGCTCTGACCCAGTCCGCCAATAACTCAATTGCTCTCTGGATTTCCTCTGACAATTCATGTCCTGCATTGAGACGAATACAGTTTTTATAACGCTGTTCTTCACCAAAAACTTCACCTGGAACAATATTGATACTTTTGGACTGAGCAAAATAATACATTTTCAAACCATCAATTTTTTCTGGAAATTGCAACCAAAATGAATAGCCTCCTTGAGGTTGATTAATCCGTAAATCCACATCATAAAATGCTTGAATAATAAACTGTCGATATTGCTCAACTTGTGCCATTAATTTAGGTCTTAACTGCACTAAATGTTGTCGATAAGCACGACTATAAATCAGATCCGCCAAGCCCAACTGTAAAGGGGTATTGACCGTGACATTTTGGGAAATAATCTTGCTACGTAAGTGTTTTAGGTTTGAACCTATACAAAACCAGCCTACCCGATAGGAAGATGACACTGACTTGGAAACCGAACCGCACAAGATCACATAGCCTGCTTTATCCCAATATTTGATCGGTAAAGGTCGGGTTGAACCGAAGGTACATTCTGAATAAATATCATCCTCAATCACGTAACATTTATACTTTTCTGCAAGTTTCGCAATCTGTTCTTTTTCTGCATTAGTCAAACAAAAACCCAGTGGATTTTGGTAGTTCACTGTGAGTAAACACACCTTTGCAGTAGAGCTTTTCATCGCCTCCTCTAGGCGTTTTAGGTCAAAGCCTTGAGTGTGTGCAGGTAACTCAATAATCTTGCGCTTTAACACCGCTAAAAGCTGTAATTGTCCATTAAAATTTGGGGTTGGGATAATCACACTATCGCCTTGCTGAGTCAGATTTTGCAATACGACTGACAAGGCTGGCATACAGCCATTACAAATATAAATATCCTCTTTGGCGATAAAAAAACCATCCTCAGCCCAATGTTCAGACAAAGCTTCACGCAAGTGAATATGTCCTTGACGTTCACTATATAAAAAATCTTCGGGTTTGCTGTGCTTCAAAGCACGCTGAATCGAACGGCGTAATGCTTCAACAGGAACATGATTGGGTGAAAGTTGGATCGAACCCAAATGAATAAGATCATTTGAAATCGCAGATTCGAGGATCTCTATTTGCAAATCCAAATTTGAAACTTCACGTGCTTTAGCAATAAAATCAAGATGCTTAGGTTCATCTACAAAAGGCTGTTTTTTTGCTTTGACAAAATAGCCTGATTTATTTTTTACATAGACATAACCTTGGGCTTCAAGCAATTCATAACAACTTTTTGCAGTATTTAAACTGATCTGATGATGTTCAGAAAACTGTCGTAATGACAATAATCGCTGCCCGATCGCCAGCTCACCCTGATAGATTTTATGCGCAATTTGTTGAGCGAGTTGCTGATATTGAAAGGACATCATCTGTACCCATTATTTAAAAATTATTGTATCTGTATCTAAAAAATTAACAGATTTATGCTCCTCTTGTCACCTCATTTGATTGCAAAAGGAGTAAAACATGAAAAAAATTCTATTGATCTTATTGGCTCTTAATCTCGCTGCCTGCCAAGCAAAACAGGAAAATTCACTTGCTCAGCAGCAACATTTTATTTGTAAATCACTGATTGATGGATTTTTAAAAATGAATCATTTGGGTCAATATCAACTCGAACAAATAACACCGACTTTGCACGCCACAAGTGAGCACAGAAATTATATTTATCGTGAAAGTTCCGATACTGCGATGCGTTTAAATATGCCAGCTCAGCAGAAAATTGCGTTCCAATGCACACAATCCAAGCAACATTTTACGCTGGATTTACTCAATCTAGAAAATCAAAGCACCACAGCCTTGATGAGTTTAGATCTTCCGCCTAAGGACAGTCCTTTGGATCTCAAGTCAAAGTCCATGCTAGCTTCTGTGCCAAATATTCAATAAATAATCGCACTCGTTTGGGTAGATGTTCTTGTTGATAATAGACGGCGTGAATATGTTGATAATATTGTTCGATCTGATCTTCAAATAATGCAATCAAATTGCCATTTTCAAGATCTTGATGAATCATAAAATTGGATAAACAGGTGATTCCCAAACCTTGCAAAGCAAGTAAACGAACCGTTTCGCCATTTGAAGATTTAATTTGAGGATGTACTGTTAAATGTTCACCATTCACATGAATAGGCCATGTATTTAAATGACTGACCTTACTGAAGCCTAAAGTGGAATGTTCAAGGATATCCTGCGGTGTTTTGGGGTATCCATTTTTCTCAAGATAAGCAGGACTTGCCACGATATATAGACGACTTTTACACAATAATTTGGCATGTAAACTTGAGTCATTTAACTCACCAAATCGGATGGCGACATCAGTTTTATGCTCAAGTAAATCAATAATCTGATCATTGCTATTCAGCTCAATTTCAATATTTGGATAGAGTTGACGGAACTCAGTCATTAATGGTGCAATCACATGCAATACAAAAGGCGTAGCCGAATCCACCCGGATAACGCCCGATGACTCGCTATCTGATTTAAGCAGTGCATCTTCGGCTTCATTTAAATCATGAATAATTTTACGGGCTTTTTCTAGAAATATTTGACCTTCCTGAGTGAGTTTTATTTTGCGGGTGGTGCGCTCCAATAATGTAACATTCAACTTACTTTCTAGACGTTGTAAAGCACGGCTCACGCCTGAGGTTGTTTGTGAAAGATGCTCTGCGGCACGTGCAATCGTTCCAACATCCACGATTGTGACGAATGCTTGTAATTCTTCTAAACTTGATTTCATCTCAATTCTGCTGTGTTGATTATTGACTTTTATTCAACAATATTTTGCTTATTTCTCTATTTTTTTGCAATTTAAAAAGCCGCAAAATATATGCAATTTCAAGCAATATGCGAGCGGTTGCAAGTTCAAAACAACTGCCTCGCCAAAGGTAAATCTTATGATCGTTCCTCAAATCGGTGTAGGCACATTTCGCTTAAGCGGGCAAACCGTGATTGATTCTGTAAAAAATGCCTTAAATGTAGGTTATCGCGCTGTTGATACAGCACAAATTTACGGCAATGAAGCAGAAGTCGGTCTAGCTATCGCTGAATCAGCTCTCCCTCGCCAAGACCTATTTATCACGACAAAAATTTGGACAGATAACTATTCACGTGAAAAGTTAATTCCAAGTTTAAAAGAAAGCTTAGAAAAGTTAGGCACTGATGCCGTAGATTTGACCCTCATTCATTGGCCAGCACCCAAGCTCGGTATCTCTGTTGCAGAAATGATGAACAATCTACTTGAGGCTAAACAACAAGGTTTGACCGAGCATATTGGTATTTCAAACTTCAACATTGAGCTAACTCAGCAAGCCATTGATGCAGTGGGTCTTGAAAATATTGCCACAAATCAAATAGAACTAAGCCCCTATTTGCAAAATCAAGAACTTGTGGATTATTTACAATCTCAACAAATCGATGTGACTTCTTATATGACTTTGGCTTATGGCAAAGTGCTCAATGATCCTATTTTGACTGAAATCGCACAGCGTCATCAAGCCAGTACAGCGCAAGTTGCTTTGGCGTGGGCACATCAAAAAGGTTATACGGTGATTCCATCTTCAACCAAAATTGAACATTTAAAAGCCAATTTGGATGCACTCAATCTGCATCTTGAGCCTGAAGAAATGCATCTCATCACAACTCTTGAACGTCAAGGCAGAGAAGTTAATCCTGAAAATCTCGCTGCAGATTGGGATTAAGGAAGAACCATGAAAATTAACTTTCCTTTACTTGCCTTGGCAATCGGTGCTTTTGCAATTGGGACAACTGAATTTTCTCCGATGGGTTTTTTACCGCAAATCGCTGAAAGTCTAAATATTTCCATTCCTAGTGCGGGTATGTTGATTACTGCCTACGCATTGGGCGTGATGATTGGCGCACCGATCATGACGCTGTGGTTTGGACATTTCTCACGTCGCAAGGCATTGATATTATTAATGAGTATTTTCACCATTGGTAATATTTTAGCGGCGATTGCACCAAGTTATCTTGGATTGATGGGTGCACGGATCATTACCAGTTTAAATCATGGTGCATTTTTCGGGATTGGTTCGATAGTGGCAACCAGTGTCGTTCCCAAAGATAAGCAAGCCAGTGCTGTTGCGATGATGTTTATGGGGCTGACCATTGCCAATATTGGTGGCGTTCCCTTAGCGACATGGGTTGGACAAAATATTGGTTGGCGCATGTCCTTTGCAGCAATTGCAGTACTGGGTCTTGTGACCATGTTGGCACTCTATAAGGCTCTACCAGAAGGCACTGTCGGTCAACGCCCTGATGTTAAAACTGAACTAAAAGTTTTGACCCGATTGCCTGTCGTACTTGCTTTACTCACCACCGTGATGAGTGCGGGGGCAATGTTTACGCTTTATACCTATATTGCTCCAAGCCTGATGACTATCACACATGCTTCACCAAGTTATATCACTTTGATGTTGGTCTTGATCGGTATTGGTTTTTCGATCGGGAATCATTTCGGTGGTAAATTTGCCGATCTATCTTTAATTAAAACATTGACAGGATTTTTGCTTTTGTTGATGAACATGATGTTGCTCTTCCCTATTTTAGCTCAAACACATCTCGGTGCTGCAATCGCATTGATCATCTGGGGTGCAGCCGCATTTGCTGTCGTTCCACCACTGCAAATGCGTGTGATGTCTGTTGCACACGATGCACCAGGACTTGCATCTTCAGTCAATATCGGTGCTTTTAACCTTGGAAATGCCTTAGGTGCTGCTGCAGGTGGAGCTGTTTTAAGTCTTGGAATGGGTTATGCGGCTGTCTCAATCATGGGGGCGATCCTCACAGCATTGGGCCTAGTTTTGGTTTTTATTCAAATGAAAATCATGCGTGCCCCTGCTCAGCAAGCTGAGTGCCTCTAAGCATTTGACCTAAAATAGTATTTATTTAAAATGTTGGTTTAAAATATTAATTTTTAAATATTTAACTCCACAAAAAATCCCCGACTATTCAAATAGACGGGGATTTTTTTCAGCATTTAAAATTGATCTATTTTAAAAATTCAGGTAATGCAGGAAGTTTCGGATTTTTCGCCAAAGTGGCTTTCATTTTTTGCAACATTTGATAAGGCATTTGCTCAACAAACATATTGGCAACGCTCGCAGGAATCGAGCCTTCAGGATTTGCAAAGCCCGAATTGGATACCTTCACTTTATTTGCTGCCAATTTTTGAAATGTCCAATCGCCTTCATATTGCGTCATACGGACATAATCTGAATTGATAGGCATACCTTGTGCAATGGCTTTATTTTTGATTACGATATTTCCATTGGCATCTTTCATGACTTTGCCTCGAACTACCATATCTCGATCTTTCAGTGGGAATGGAAAATGCAAAATCATATAAATGGTAAATTCACCTTTTTTATCATCACGATTGAGCAGTTGTACTTTTTTAATATTGGGTGCCCAGTTTGGCGCATGTTCGACATCCAAAACCAAAGCGACCGCTTTTTCAACCGGTACATCAAAAGTCGTTTCGCTTTTATAAGATAATACGGAGTTGTTCGAATCTTTATAGGTCCAAACTTTCACGTTATTTTTATCTAAGCTTAGCTTCGCACCATTTGGCAAAGCAGCTTGTGTTGCCAAGCTTAAACTTGCAACAACACAAGCGATCAACATCACTGTCTTTTTCATTTTATATTTTAAATAATTTTTCGATTTTTTATTCTAACGATACTTTAAATCAACTTAAATATCATTTAAGCCTAAAACATCTTTCATATCGTACTTTTTGGCATCTTTTCCAACGACCCATGCTGCTGCACGTACTGCACCTGCAGCAAAATTCATACGATTGGTTGCTTTGTGAGTGATCTCTACACGCTCACCTTCACCGATAAACATCACTGTATGTTCACCCACGATGTCACCACCACGAATGGTTTCAAAGCCAATAGTTTGGCGATCACGTGGTCCTGTATGACCTTCACGACCATAAACAGCTACTTCTTTGAGGTTACGACCCAAAGTATCCGCAACAGCTTCACCCATCATCAACGCGGTACCTGATGGTGCATCTACTTTATGACGGTGGTGTGCTTCAATGATTTCGATATCCACTGTATCGCCAAAAACTTTAGCAGCAAGCTCTAAAAGTTTGATCGAAACATTGACACCAACTGAGTAATTGGCTGCATAAACGACTGGTGATTTAGTTGCAGATTCATTTAAAAGTTCTTTTTGTTCATCGTTCATACCTGTGGTACCGATGACCATTGCCACGCCCGCTGCACTGCAAAGTTTTAAGTTTGCTTCAGTTGCAACAGGTGCTGTGAAATCAATAATCACGTCACAGTCTTTAAGTACTTCAGATAAATCGCCTACAACCTTCACGCCTACTGAACCAATACCTGCGAGTTCACCTGCATCTGTACCAACAAGTGAGCTTTCTGGGCGCTCTACTGCGGCTGCAAGTTGATAGCCTGCATCATGAACAGCTTGGATCAATGTACGGCCCATACGACCGCCAGCACCTAATACACCAATGCGTGGAGCTTGTGACATAAGATCTTCCTAAATCTAAACGTTTAAATTGTGTCTACTATAACAAAAGTTAAGGTTTTGGAATAAAGTTCATCATGAATATTTGTGTTTCAGTAACATCCTCAAATATTTATAAAATCCAAACATGCGATGAAGTAAGTATGAAAACTCATTTAGAAAAATATATTTTCCCAACTGTGTAAGCCAAGGCGTACAAAGATTTAGGGAATTTACCCATATACGAGCCATAAGAAATTTATTAATATAAACACATAGAGAGCAGGAAGCTCCAGAGAATAATAAAAAAGTAGCAATGGAAAGTGCACAGATACGACAGGAGTTATATCTGAGTTGCAAATACGAAAAAGCCCGACAGGATGTCGGGCTTTTTTATTTAGCTCTCATTTGAGCGAATAGTTATTTTTTATTTTCTAGACTTTCAATTGTTCTTTGAATAATGATGAGCTGTTGATCCGTTACATTTTGAAAAAATATATGTGCGAATTGAGGTTCTCCATGTTTATTATTTAAATAAATAAGAATTTCTCCACAGTTTCCAACTCCACAAGTTTTAATTTTCTTTATGCCATTAAAATCTTTTGTTTTGAAATTATTAAATAAATATCGATTATGTTTTGAAAGTGAAGTATTCGGTACATTACCTAAATATAGGTTTGCAAAAATCTTTCCATCTTTATCCCTGAGCTCATATATATCAAAGTCCATCATTTGATCTAAATTTGAAGGTTGAGTTAATTTAAAACTTTTAGGTAAATCTAAAGTATATTGATTAATAATAGTATTGCTTAGTTCTATATTTATATCAGTGTTATGTAGCTTTGTATGTGTGCATGAAAGCAATAAAGGGCATAATAATAACACTACGATATTTTTTCTCATTTTCATCATGAATACCATTTTTTACGCAATGCTGACTTGTTAGCATCAATATTTTTTTAATGAAAACTTTAATTTTTACTAATTTCTCTAAAATATTGATCTTTACTTTATCTAATATTTCATGATTCGCCATTGATATCTACTTAAATTATTTTATTATGAAGTCCAATTTCCGTCTGTGCTATGTAATTTTAAGAATTTGATTTTTTTTAAATATTCAAAACTTAGCTATTAAATTCTGAGCCTTTATTTAAAAATTACCTAAAAGGATAAAAAACCTATGAGCACAAAATATTGTTATGAATGTGGCGCTGAAAAAGTTTTGGGACATAAGTTTTGTGGCTCATGCGGAAAATCATTTCAGGTGCAATCCAAAGTTAATTTTGTTCAAAATAAAAAAGAGATCGACACATATAATCAACACCAAACTTATTTAAATAAAGTTTCTAATTTTCAACACAAGTTTTTTACTTATATGTTTTTCATCATATTTTTATCAATCATCTTGATGGTTCTATCAGGCTTTTCGATAGGATTTCGGTTTTTTTCTGCCAGTTTCGGAAGTATCTTTTTTTTATTTATTATCTTTTTTGTATTCAAATTTATGAACTTAGATTTTGCTTTAGCGAAAGCCATTTATGGTCAAAACTATGAACATAAAGGAAAAGACTTAGAGACAATTTACCACTCACTAGATTCTTCAAAAAACCCTAAAGGCGAAACCATTTGTATTTTCTGTGGAAATTCTCGTTTCTATAGAAAAGGGATTTATGCCACTTCTAACTGCACTGTGAATTGTACAAAATGCAAAGCATATCTTTATACGGAATGAAAATTTAAACGCTGAGTGCAGAGAATCACTTATGGGGTGTTTTAAAAAAATCTCAATTAAGCTATTTATCAAAGATCCTTCTGCAGATCTTTGATAATTTAAAAAAGATAATAAAAACGGAAGCTTTAAGCTTCCATTTTTGATTTTATACAAATTGTATTATGAGAAATAAAAACTAAAATTTATGAACTCTTTTTCAAAGGATTAAATATCGCTGCAAATGTATCAATAATTTTTTTCGTATTCTCTGGTAAAATAACCTTCAACTCTTTTCTATCATAATAAGAAGACAGCGTTTTGACATAAGCATGCCCTACTGCTTCTGTTAAAGCTATTGCTGTAGTGGCTGATATAGCTCCTCCAACTAAAGTTCCCGCTCCAGGAATAAATTTTAATAAATTAGATACTACAGCTTTACCAACCTGTGCTAATGCAGTTACCCCTAAAATACCTGCAGCAATAGCTGCACTATTTTTTAGATCTTCATCTAATTCAAATTCAGAATTAATTGTATAAATCAATGTTGATTGAATAGCCGCAATAATTGGAGCATCAGATCCTGGTATTGGACTAGCACCAGCAGTACCTGCTGCTGCTGAAGCTATATGAATTTTCGTACTACATGAGTCTAAGATCGCAGCTAGCTTTTTTTCAGCATTCACTGCTTGGGCTTTATCAAATGCATTTTTTGCATTTCTACTACCTTCAGGAAAAGCCATTTCAGTAAGTTCAAATAAAATATCCAATCCTGATACAGGGAATGTGGCTGGCCCCATTTCATAAGATACTGAATTTACCCTTGCGTAACGATTTTTAATTGCAGTGCTACATCCATTCGAATCAAAAATATTCTTTGCTTCTTCGACAAAAACATCACCACTTTGATACTGTGTTTGCGTAAAAACAACAATTACTGGAATATTGTATTCAGAAACAAGTTGAACTAACTCTATTTCTCTTTCTTCAATTCTTTTAGAAGTTTCCTTAATACATAACCATGCTATATGTGGTAGTCCATCTACAGATTTAGTTGAAATGGCCTCTGCTTTTGCATTATCTAAAGCATTTCTTAAATCAGCCAATGTACTTTGGTAATCGGCGGCTTCTATCCCTTTTGTGTCCCAAAGAATTAAACCTTTATCCTCATAAACAAATTTTTCTAAATGTTGTGTTTGAGGAACTCCATCACCTGTTTTTGCAATATCAATTCCAAAAAAACTATTAACGAGAGAACTTTTACCAACACCTGATGCTCCCATCAATAAAATATTGATTTTTTCCTTTCTATCAAAAATATTTTTCTTTGCTTTTTCAGTATCAAACTCACCTGTTTTCGCATCAAAAGACCCGTCTAAATATTCTAAATATTTCATTTATTTTCCCAAACGTTAGCAATTATAAATAAGTATCTTATTTATATAACATTATATTTGTTTTTTAAATACTCTATTCCCATTTCTCTGTTTCTCTAATTATTCAGTCCATATCGTATTTCAGATAAACAAGCCACAAGATTTTCACGTCTTGCTCCTTGTTCGTGTCCACGATATCATAAAGTAAATTGGTGCTTATTTAAGCGATTCTTAAACAACTGTTATAGATCGTGCGTGAGTCGCCAATCTCATTTATTATATTTTAAATCATGTGGTTACTTTTAAAAAACACTGCAATATTTTATACAAAATCAATAATTTATTTTGAGAATTAACAATGGAAAATAAAGCCATCACCTCTAAATCCCTATGGGTCTTTGCCCTCATTCTCAGCTTAGGATTTATTCTTTCTGCCGTAGTCATGGGCTATGCACTAAAACAGTTTAACCAATCAAATAATGCTGTAACAGTAAAAGGTTTGGCTGAGAAACCCATTCAAGCGGATTCTGCACGTTGGGAAATCAGTTTACAAACCAGCCGATACTCAAATAGTGTCACTGAGGCTTATCAACTACTCGATCAAGAAATGAAAAGCATGCAAAACTTTTTTGTGCAGCATGGCTTTAAAGCTTCAGATTTGCAAATGGGCAATAAAAAATCAGATCCTTATTATGAAGAAGTACAAAATACTGAAGGGAAGACAACACGTGAATTTAGAGGTTATGTCGCAAAACAATCTTTTGTCGTGAGCAGCCGTGATATTAAGAAAATAGAAAAAACTGCAAAAGATGCATATTTGATGGATGAAAAAGGTCTTTCGATTGATGAAAAACCAGAATATCTCGTTTCGAACTTAGAAGAAATCAAAATGTCTTTGATCGCCAATGCCACCCAAAATGCGCATAGCCGTGCCAATGAGTTTGCCAAAGTTGGTGGTGTTAAAGTTGGAAGCATGCGTTCGGCAAGTCAGGGTGCATTTTATATCCTGCCTGAAAGCGGTTCGGATGATGACAGTGACTATGGCGGTGCTTATGACAAATCAACGATCAATAAAATTGCTAGAGTCGTGGTCACCATCAATTATGCGATTGACTAAGCGCTGTTACTTTTGACTCTACATATAAGCAGCCAACAAAAAGCCCACCTCAATTTTGAGGTGGGCTTTCTTTGATTTATTCTTTGATCTTTATTTTAGTCAAATAAGCGATCAAAGAACGATTTTTTCTTCGGAGATGATTTATTGTCATCGCCTTCCATAGTCGCTTGGAGTTCTTTTAGAAGTTCACGTTGACGACTGGTTAAATTCACTGGTGTTTCAATCACAATACGGCAGAGCAAATCACCTTGCATGCTGCTACGTACTGGTTTTACCCCTTTTCCGCGTAAACGGAATAATTTACCTGTTTGAGTTCCTTCTGGAACTTTCAAACTCACTCGACCATCTAAAGTCGGGATTTCCAATTCTTTACCCAATGCTGCATCAGCAATGCTTACAGGGACATCCATATAGAGGTCTGCACCATCACGTTGGAAGATTTCGTGTTCACGAACCACCACTTCAACGTACAAGTCGCCAGACTGACCACCACGGATCGCTTCACCTTTACCAGTTAAACGAACGCGATCGCCATTGTCCACACCAGCAGGAATCGTCACTTCTAAAGTTTGCTGACGATCAGCTACACCAGAGCCATGACAGGTATGACATGGATTCTTGATGATTTTGCCTTGTCCACGACAAGTGCTACAGGTTTGCTGAACTGAGAAGAAACCTTGTTGCATACGTACTTGACCAGCACCATTACACGTTTTACAGGTTTCAACATCATTTGGATTTTTTGAGCCCTTACCATCACATGTTTCACATGGGGCAGGTGCTGTAAATGTAATGGTTTTCTTGATGCCTTTAACAGCTTCTTCAAGTGTCAATTCCATTACATAGCGTAAATCTGAGCCACGGCGTTGACGTTGTTGACCACCACGACCGCCGCCACCAAAAGCACCACCGAAAATATCACCGAACTGGCTAAAAATGTCTTCAGCGCTAAAGCCGCCGAAACCACCGCCTGCTCCACCACCAAAACCACCTTCAAACGCATTGTGTCCCATACGGTCATACATGCTACGTTTTTCGGCATCAGAAAGTACTTCATAAGCTTCGGCAGCTTCTTTGAACTTATCCTCAGCTTCGGCATTATCTGGGTTACGGTCTGGATGATATTTCATCGCCAATTTACGGTAGGCTTTTTTGATTTCATCATCGTTTGCAGTTTTAGATACACCTAAAACTTCATAATAATCTCGTTTAGCCATAACTGGCGCTACTCCACACGGAATTCGATAAAACTTCTTAGTACGGGAGTAAATTGGGGATGTTCCCTCGTTTTACAAGGGAAGAAATGAAAAAAATATGAAATAATTAAAATACAGCTTTCTTTTTCATATATTTAGAGAAGCCTTGTAACCATGTATTGAGTAAAAATAACCAAGCAACACATGAAAATATAACGCCAGCAACCGTACATGCTTTGACCCAAAGTGCGCTATCCCAATAAAAGAAAATTAAAGGAATGAACCACAATGCAGCAAAGGCAGCCAAAATCAGGAAAATAATTACGTTACGCATCACCCATAATGCTTGGGCGTGTATCCACACTTCCGCATTATCTACATGAGCAACTTTACGTGCGAACCAGTACGCTATAATTGCACTTATGACTGTAAATAATGCAAGAAACATAAAAACATAAGAGCATGTCATATAGCGACGATGCTTTTCAATATTGTCTTGCCCCATGGGTGCTGTAACCTCAATTTGTTGCACATTCACTTAATTATTTATGCAACAAAATTTGCTGTGTTATTTTCTGTAAAACATTAGGTGCTACTATATTGAATTTTTCAATATTTCGCACCTAGTATTCACAAAAAATTATCGATAATTTGATGTTTTTTGTACTTTAAACCATGTTGCATAGAGCGCAGGAAGAAAAAATAACGTTAACATCGTCGCAAAAATTAGGCCTCCCATGATCGCAACAGCCATTGGACCAAAAAATATACTGCGTGAAAGTGGGATCATTGCCAGAACTGCAGCAAGTGCAGTCAGTATAATCGGTCTAAATCTTCGCACTGTAGCATCTAAAATTGCAGTCCACGGATCATGTCCTGCTTGGATGTCTTGTTCGATTTGATCAATCAAAATAAGTGAGTTACGCATGATCATGCCCGAAAGTGCAATTGTGCCGAGCATCGCCACAAAGCCAAAGGGTTTATTGAAAATAAGCAAAAAGAATACAACACCAATCAATCCAAGTGGCGCAGTCAAAAAGACGATAAATGTCCGTGACATACTTTTGAGCTGAATCATCAGTAAGGTCAGTACCACTGCTAAGAACAATGGCATGCCAGCATTGACAGACGTCTGCCCTTTGGCTGATTCCTCAACCGCACCGCCCACTTCGATCAAATAGCCATTCGGCAATTCAGCACGAAGTTGTTCTATCGTATCTGACATTTCATTGACCACTGTCGCAGGTTGCAATGATGTTTTGATATCTGCACGAACCGTAATCGTTGGTAAGCGATTGCGATCCCAGATCACTCCATCTTCAAACTTATATTGAATCTTGGCAATTTGAGCCAGTGGCACGCTTGTACCATGACTGGTCGGCACAGCCAAACTCGCCAAAGATTCAACATTGAGTCGCTCGGCTTTTTCACCACGCAATCGTATATCAATCAATTCACGTTTTTCTCGATATTGATCTATTGCAACACCGCTGATTGAACTATTTAAAAAGTTTGATAAATCTGTACTGGTCACGCCCATTTGTCGGGCACGATCTTGATCGATTTGCAATGAAATAATTTTACTCGGCTCTCCCCAATCCAAATGAACATTGGTGGTGTTTGGATTTTCACTCAAAGATTTTTCAAGACGCATCGCCCATTGGCGCACTGTATTTAAATCTTCGCCAGATACTCGGTACTGCAATGGATAACCTACAGGTGGACCATTTTCTAGCAAAGCCACTCGAGTTCGAACATTTGGCAATAATTTACGGATTTCTTGATCCAGAGATTTTCGGATCTCATCACGATCATCTAGTGAAGAAGCCAATACCACAAACTGTGCAAAACTGGCTTGTGGCAATTGTTGATCAAGTGGTAAATAAAAACGTGGTGAACCTGTACCAACATAGGCAACGTAGTTATCAATGCCTTTTTGTTTTGCCAAAAACTGTTCTACTTTTTTTACCGCTTGCTCAGTTGCGGTCAATGACGCTCCTTCTTCAAGCTTGAGATCAACCAAGATTTCCGCACGATTTGAAGGTGGGAAAAATTGTTGTGGAACAAATTTGAACATTGCCACAGAAATCAGAAAAATGACGACTGTAAAAGCAATCACCGATTTTCGATAGGTCACACAAAAATTTACTACTCGACGAAAGCTTTGGTAAAACTTAGTCTGATAAGGATCAAAATGTTCACCTTCGTGATGTACCACAGCTTCAGGTTCAGGCTGTTTTCTTAGTTTTGCCCAAAGACGGGCATACCACGGCGCGCGCGCCACCATTTTCGTAAAATCTGGCAATAATTTATCGCCCAGATAGGGCACAAAAAGTACTGCAGCAAACCACGATACAACCAATGCCAATGTGACGACTTCAAAAATTGAACGGGTATATTCACCTGTACTCGATGCTGCTGTCGCAATCGGTAAAAAGCCTGCTGCAGTAATCAATGTTCCCGTGAGCATGGGAAATGCCGTCGTTTTCCAAGCAAAGCCCGCTGCTTCTAGCCTGCTATAGCCCTGCTCCATTTTGATTGCCATCATTTCTATGGCAATAATGGCATCATCGACCAATAGCCCAAGTGCCAGAATCAGCGCACCTAAGGAAATTTTGTGCAGTCCAACATCGAACAGATTCATCCCTGCAAAAGTCATGGCTAAAACCAATGGGATCGAAAATGCGACCACCAAACCCGTTCTAAAACCGAGCGAGAAAAAGCTCACCAAAAGCACAATAATTACCGCTTCTGCCAGTACTTTGACGAATTCATGAATACTGCGTTGCACCGCCACAGGTTGATCAGAAACTTTTTCTAGCTTCATTCCAAGCGGAAGGCTTTTTTGTAATTGGGTAAATGTCGTCTCTAGATTTTTACCGAGTGCAATAATATCGCCACCTTTACGCATCGCGACTGCGATACCAATACCATTTTCGCCCTTAAAGCGCATACGAGGCTGTGCAGGTTCACTAAAGCCACGATAGATCTCTGCAACATCACCGAGTTGTATGGTTTTATTTCCAACCAATAACGGCATTTTTTTAAGATCATCAATGTTATTTAACTCGCCACTGACTCGCACTTGTATACGATCAGTATGCGTTTCAAAAAAGCCTGCACTATTGACGGCATTTTGATTTTTCAAAGCTTGTTGAATATCGGTGATTGGAATGCCTAGCTGGGCTGCTTTGGTATTGGATAACTCTATCCAAATCTTTTGATCTTGTAGTCCAATCAATTCAACTTTGGCGACATCAGGTACACGTTGCAGTTGTAACTGCAAACGGTCAGCATATTCTTTCATGACGCCATAATCGAAATCCTGCCCCGTGAGCACATAGATATTGCCAAAGGTATCGCCAAATTCATCATTAAAAAATGGCCCCTGTACTCCAGCAGGCAAGGTTTGCTGAATATCGGCAACCTTTTTCCTGACCTGATACCACGCATCAGGGATCTGACTGGATTTGAGCGAATCTCTGGCAACAAACATCACCATAGACTCACCCGGACGAGAATAGGCCATAATTCGGTCATACAAACCCGTCGTCATCAATTGCTTTTCGATTTTATCGGTGACCTGCAACGAGACTTCTTCTGCGGTTGCCCCTGGCCAATAGGTCTGTACCACCATCACTTTAAACGTAAACGGCGGATCTTCACTTTGGGAAAGTTTTGAATAAGAATAGATCCCGACGATGCCGAGCAAAATCATAAAATAAAGGATTAAACCCTTATTTCTGAGTGCCCATTCAGATAAGTTAAAACTCTTCCATTGATTCATGATGTTGCTCCTGTTTGAACAACAGGGTTGGAATGAGCTGTATTTACGACATTTTTAGGGATGCTCACCGCTCGATTTTCTCGATCTACAGGCTGAATTTTTTGTTTTTCCCGAAGTAAATGTACACCACCAACGACCACCCAATCAGATGCATTTAGACCACTTAAAATCGTCGCTTGATCACGTCCATAGCTTGCGACATTGACCTGTACTTTGCGGATCGTATGATCTGGATTGACCACCCAAACAAAAGCTTGTTGATGATTTGCCGATAAACTTGCTAAAGGCACGCTCAAGGTATTGTTGATATTTTGATTGAAAAATACCCGGGCACTTTGTCCCAATTGGATCAAAGACTGCCCTTCTTTTAAAGCAACTTTGACGCTAAAAGTACGTGATTGATCAGCTGATGGAGAGATTTCACGGACAAAAGCGGCAAATTTATCCTGCGGTTTGGACCACAAGGTTACCCATGCATTTTGCCCAACTTTGATCTCCGAAATCGCCTGCTCAGGTACACCAATCACCACTTCACGATCACCATCAATCGCCAGTTTATAAGCCGCCTGTCCTGCCGAAATCACCTGCCCGATCTCAATGTCTCGCTCAGTAATCACGCCATTTTTATTGGCAATCAGTTGGTTATACGTCGTTTGATTGGCACTCACACGATAATTGGCTTGCGCTTGTTTTAAACTCGCCTGTGCAGCTTCATATTGATTTTTAACAGAATCATATTGTGATCGGCTAACGGCATTGATCGGTAATAATTGCTGAAAACGTTTTAACTCATCCCCTGCTAGCTTTGCAGCAGATTGCGCACTTTCCAGTTGAGCCTGAGCCGAGTTGCGCTGTAACTCAGCATCTTTAACATCGAGTTTGGCGAGCACCTGCCCAACTTTGACCCGATCTCCAACATCGACAAAACGTTCGGTAATCTGCCCTGCCACACGAAATGCCAAAGCGGTTTGTTGTCTTGCTTGCACATCACCAGCATAACTTTTTTGCTCATTATGTGAGGATGTAGGCTCAGTCACCATCACAAAAGGAATGTCCTCGACTTCAGCTTTTTTTTGACTACATCCGATGAGGCTTAAGCTGCAGATGACCATCATAATCAGGGGCAAATTTACGTTTATCATGCAAATACTCTTATTCGTAAGTGTTTTTTCAGGCACAATGATGGAACTGAATCGTGATCAAATTTTAATTAATATACCGCAGGGTACATTAATTAAGAAAGATAACAGAAGTAAATGGCTTTAAAAACATTTTTGGAAAATTTTTGGATAGTTTTGTGCAAAATACAGCAGGTCGTCCGAAGGACTTAGAAAAACGCAAAGATATTTTAGAAGCTGCCAAAAGCTTATTTTTAAAATATGGCTATCATGGTTCGAGCATGAATCAGATTGCCAAAGAAGCAGGCGTCACCAAACTTACCGTATATAACCATTTTCAAGACAAAGAAAATTTATTTAGTTGTGCGATCGAAGATACCTGTGAAAATACCATTTCTGCCGATGGCTTGCAGTTGTCTGCTGACAGTGATTTTGAACAAGAATTATATCGCGCCTCAGAATTGGCGCTCAATGTCATCAACCTCCCTGAAGCGATCAAACTCGAATATTTATTATTGGAATTGGCTGCGGAAAATAATCCTTTGGCGATCAAGTTTTACAATGCTTCACACCAAAGAATGTGCCTAATCTGGTCTGATTTTTTTCAAAAAGCAGCGCAGTTTGGTTTTATTCGTGCTGATGATCCTGAAAAGCAGACCCAACTTTTGTTGTCGCTCCTCTTGGGTGCTAGACATCATGAAATCTTGTTGGGCATTGGTCAGATACCCACAAAAAGCGAGCAAAAACAGATTATCCTTGAAAGTATTGAACTATTTCTTTTGAAATATAGTGTCAAATAACAGTATTGAAATTCTAAATAATACTCACATCCCTATCGGCTATAGTGAGATAAATTGTGTATTTTCAGTACTCTAATTTAAATATTTAAAATTTACTTGAGTGCGAAATCGCACAAAGGCTAAGCAAAGCGTTACATACTATTGTCGTAGTGGTCTTGGCACGAGCATAAATCAGGTTATAGTCAAGAAATCTGTGAATAGCTCTTTACCCAGAGAATACAACAGCTCCCAAATAAAAATGGAGAATGAAAAAATGGTTCAACAAATTGATGCTCCTTTACGAGAGGATGTCCGCTTACTTGGTAATCTTTTAGGTGAAACCTTAAAAGAACATGCAGGACAAGATTTGTTTAATCAGATCGAACAAATTCGTGCTTTGGCAAAAGGCGCGCGTGACGGTCAGGCAGAAGCTGAAAAACAACTCGAACAATTATTTCTCAGCTTAGAAGATGATGAAATTCTTCCATTGACCCGTGCATTTTCACACTTTCTAAACTTCGCCAATATCGCTGAGCAATACCATGTAGTGCGTAGCCGTCGTATGAGCGAATTTGACGAAAATGCTCCATCACCAAATGTTTTAGAACATTTATTTGAAAAATTTAAAAATAAAGAAATCTCAGCAGAAAAACTTTATAAGCAAATCTGTGAACTGAAAATTGAATTGGTACTCACCGCTCACCCAACCGAAGTCAGCCGTCGTACCTTGATCCAAAAATATGATGGCATTAATAACTGCCTATCCCAATTTGATCAACAAAAACTAACACCAAAACAACGCCAAGAAGTTCTTGCTGATTTGAAACAGTTGATTTCTTCTGCTTGGCAAACGGATGAGATTCGCCAGCATCGTCCAACCCCGATTGATGAAGCAAAATGGGGTTTTACCACGATTGAGCAAACCTTGTGGAATGCAGTACCCAAATTTATCCGTGAATTGGATGAACTGGTACAAAGCAACTGCGATAAAACTTTGCCACTAGATATCTCTCCGATTCGCTTTGCATCTTGGATGGGTGGCGACCGTGACGGCAACCCAAATGTGACACACAGCATTACTCAAGAAGTTTTGTGGTTATCACGTTGGAAAGCGGCTGATTTATATTTACGTGACATTGAAGATTTGCGTTGGGAACTTTCAATCGAAGCGTGTTCTGGGGAACTTACTCAAGCTTTAGGTTATAGTCATCCTGAACCGTATCGTGAATATTTACGAGCAACACGCGAGCGTTTAAAAATCACTCGTCAATGGCTTGCAAGCAAATTACAAGGTCAACATTCTGACGTAGACCGTAGTTTAATCATCCGTCATAAAGATGAACTGCTTCAGCCTTTATTGCTCTGCTATCGTTCATTGATGGCATGCAATCTACCTGAAATTGCCAATGGTAAATTGCTCGACTTTATCTATCGTGTAAATAGTTTTGGTATCGAATTACTCAAACTGGATATTCGTCAAGAATCAACTCGTCATCGCCAAGCCATTTCTGCGATTACTGAATATTTAGGTCTTGGCAATTTTGAAACATGGACTGAACAAGCTCGTCAGAACTTCTTATTGCAAGAACTACAAAGCAAACGTCCGTTATTGCCAAAACATCTCAAAGAACCTGCAGGCAGCCTAATTGAAAATCCTGATGTTCAAGAAGTCTTTGCGACCATGCGTACTTTGGCAGAACAGCCAAAAGAGTCTTTGGGTGCGTACATCATTTCTATGGCTGAATATGCCAGTGATGTATTGGCAGTACTGCTTTTACAAAAAGAAGCAGGTATCGAGCATCCTTTACGTGTCGTGCCACTTTTTGAAACGCTGAAAGATTTGGATAGTGCAGCGAGCACCATGGAAACCTTGTTCAATATGCATTGGTACAAACAGCATATCCAAGGCAAACATGAGGTGATGATCGGTTATTCTGACTCAGCCAAAGATGCAGGCTTTATGTCAGCAAACTGGGCGCAATACCGTGCCCAAGAAGAGTTAACTGCGATTGCACAAAAACACGCTGTTCAATTGACACTGTTCCACGGTCGTGGTGGGTCAATCAGCCGTGGCGGTGCACCGACACAACAAGCACTTTTCTCACAGCCACCGGGTTCTATTTCGGGTGCGATCCGTGTCACTGAACAAGGTGAAATGATCCGCTTCAAATTCGGTTTAGAAGAAATTGCCCTGCAAAATCTAGAGATCTATACCGCAGCAACATTAGAAGCGACATTATTACCACCGCCTGTACCCAAACAAGAATGGCGTGATTTGATGCATAAAATGACGGATTTATCTGTCAAAGTGTATCGTGAAACTGTCCGTGAAAATCCGCATTTTGTAAAATACTTGCGTACTGTAACACCTGAACTTGAATTGCAAATGTTGCCACTCGGTTCTCGTCCTGCAAAACGTAAAGTCAGTGGCGGGATCGAATCATTACGTGCTATTCCGTGGGTATTTGCATGGACACAAATCCGTCTCATGCTACCTGCTTGGCTCGGTACAGGTGCTGCGATTAATGCTGTGATTGGCGAAGGTCAAAAAGCATTATTGGATGAAATGTTAACTGAATGGCCATATTTCCAAACTTTGATTGATATGTTGGAAATGGTTCTTTCTAAAGCAGATCAAAATATCGCCCTGTACTACGAATCTCATTTGACCAATGATGAAGATTTAAAAGTCCTCGGTGCTGAGTTACGTGTTCGTTTGCATGATGCCGTACAAACTTTACTGGCTATGAAAGGCGAATCAAAACTCCTAAGCAGCAATGATGTACTTGATCAAGCGATGCGTGTCCGTAAACCTTATCTATTGCCATTGCATTTATTGCAAGCTGAACTGATGAAACGTCGTCGTTCTTATTTAGCAGAAAAACATGCGGAACATACGCCTGTTGACCATGCATTGATGGTGAGTATTGCAGGGATCGCAGCAGGTCTACGCAATACAGGCTAATAAGATTTTGTATGAAAATGGAAGCTTCGCGCTTCCATTTTTTTGGCAAGACAACAATAGACTCGGCAAAATCGACATATTTCTAAAATCATAAAAATACTGATCTTTTCTAAATAAAATCAGACATGCCATTTTATAGCTTAAAAAAATTTCATTTCCCCAGAGATCCAAAAACAATTTCGAATCAAAAAATTCTGTTTAAAATTCTTTACATTTACACAATTTTACATTTTACCAAATGGTATATTTTTGAATTAAATTGAATGAGAGCAACTCCTTAGTTTTACTAAAAAAGTGAAAATTACATCAAACTAAGAGTATCATTGGCGCAATTTAAGAATTATGAGCTCATTTTATGTCCAATTGGTTTCCAAAATGGCGTCCTTATCAAGGCAATATTGATGAACGCCCTGTCGGTACGAATGAGTATTTACCAGCCGCTCAAAGTGCAGTTCTCGGTGTACAACATGCATTTGCAATGTTTGGGGCAACTGTTCTTGCGCCATTTCTCATGGGCTTTGATCCAAATCTTGCCATTTTAATGTCAGGAATTTGTACCATCTTGTTCTTCTGTATCACAGGTGGTCGTGTTCCAAGTTATTTGGGATCAAGCTTTGCTTTTATTGGTGTCGTGATTGCTGCCACTGGCTATGCTGCGTCTGGTACAGGTGCACCAAATATCAACTTGCCACTCGCTGCGGGCGGGATCATGGCATGCGGTATTTTATATGCCATTTTTGGTTTTATCGTGATGGCAACGGGTACACGCTGGATCGAAAAACTGATGCCACCTGTGGTGACAGGTGCAGTGGTGATGATCATTGGTTTAAACCTGGCTCCAGTGACAGTGAAAGGTGTTGCAGGCAATAACTTCAATATGTGGATGTCTTTGGTCACTGTACTTTGCATGGGATCAATCGCTGTTTTTACCAAAGGTTTATTGCAAAGACTGCTGTTATTGGTCGGTTTGTTGTTGGCTTATTTGATTTATTTCATTGTTTCAAATGTACTCGGACACGGTACGCCAATCAACTTTGCCCCGATTCAACAAGCGGATTGGTTTGGTATTCCAAGTTTCCATTCACCAAAATTTGATGTGAATGCGATTTTAATCATTGCACCGATTGCTTTAATTTTAGTGGCTGAAAATCTTGGACATATCAAAGCAGTCAGTGCTATGACAGGTGAAAACCTCGATCCACATATTGGTAAAGCCTTTGTCGCTGACGGGATCGCAACCACAATCTCTGGTGGTGTCGGTGCGCCGGGCATGACAACTTATGGTGAAAATATCGGTGTAATGGCTGTTACACGCGTCTATTCTACGATTGTTTTTGTGATCGCAGGTGTATTTGCAATTTTCCTCGGATTTTCACCAAAATTTGGTGCGGTCATTCATACCATTCCGTCTGCAATTTTGACAGGTGCATCAATCGTGGTCTTTGGTTTAATCACCATTGCAGGTGCTAAAATCTGGATCGAAAACAAAGTCGATTTTTCTAAAAATAAAAACCTAATGGTTGCAGCAGTGACCATCATTTTAGGTACAGGTGATTTTGCCTTACAATTTGGCGACTTCAATTTGGGTGGTATTGGTACTGCAACTTTTGCAGCACTGATTTTAAACTGGTTCTTTAGTTTAAAAGACAAATCTTAAGTTGAGTTTTTTTAAAGGCAGCTGAATAAGCTGCTTTTTTTTTCGCTGAAAATGACAGTGATCGATATTTAAGACCTTTTTCGATGAATAGTTTAAAATAAAATAAACTTTCACGCCTTGCCCACTATGCGCCTAGACTTTTTTGACTTACAGCTTTTTTTAAATATTGTGGACACAGGTAGCCTGACCAAAGGTGCAGATCGTTCAAATATTTCTTTGCAAGCAGCAAGTGAAAGAATCAAAAAAATTGAACAACAATTTGCCAGTCAATTATTTATACGCCATGCAACAGGCGTCAAACTCACGGTTGCAGGTCAGACGTTTACTGAACAAGCACAGCAGCTCATTCAACAAAGTAAACAGCTCGAACAAGCCATGTTGCCTTTTTCTCAGGGCTTAACGACAAAGATGTGTCTATGGTGCAATTCATCTGCACAAAGTGAATACTTACCACAACTTTTACCGCAATATTTAGTGGAAAATCCACATATGGAGATTGATTTAAAAGAGGCTGAAAGTTCCAACATTATCGCTTCCATTGAAAAAGGTAGTGCGCGTTTAGGCATTATTTCTGGATTTTTTAATTCAGATCATTTGCAAACTTTAGAATTTTCGGATGATCCTTTAGTACTGATCTGCCCCAAAAATCATGAACTCACCGCTCAAAAAGAATTAAAACTTGCAGATACGCTCAACTACCCTTTTGTCGGTTTGATGCAATATCATTCTCTGC
The DNA here is from genome assembly GCF_000368565.1 of Acinetobacter gerneri DSM 14967 = CIP 107464 = MTCC 9824. Taxonomy (GTDB): domain Bacteria; phylum Pseudomonadota; class Gammaproteobacteria; order Pseudomonadales; family Moraxellaceae; genus Acinetobacter; species Acinetobacter gerneri. The sequence goes on from NZ_KB849549.1 coordinate 430,004, forward strand.
AACAGTCTATTGAAGCCCAAGCCAAAATTTTAAACATCAATATCCAATATCGACTGCGTTTACCAAACTTTGCCGCAATCGCTCAAGTGGTTGCCACGGGTGTTGGCATTGCCATTATGCCGAAACGTGCTGCACGGCGTTTTAATGAATTGTATGACTTTCAACAAATCGAGTTGATTGGGGATTGGGCAAACCGTAAGTTATTGTTAGCAGCACAAAATTTTTCTGAACTCCCTGTTTCCTATCAACATTTTGTGCAGTATTTATTGTCGCAGAAAAACAAATTGAACATGTCTGAATAAAATAGAATTAAAAAATTGAAACGCTTTTTTGGCAATTTTTAAACATTTGTTAAATTAAATTATTTTTAACAATTTACTCAAATATGACATCTAAACCTTATTAATTACACAAATTTTAAAGTATAAATAAACATTAGCAGAAAAAATAATCAAACCCTTTAGATTTCATCCTGTTATTTTTTCGTCGCTAAAATAAGAAGTATCGTTCTATTTATGATGCTGATCATGTTTTTTTATTTTATTAATCTTATAAACAGAACATACAAACTGTCTAGGAATAGCAAAAATGAACAAGTCAATGTTAGAACAACTTTCACCAGAAAACTGTCAAGTGATCTTTATTGATCATCAACCTCAAATGGCTTTTGGCGTGCAATCAATTGATCGCCAAACTTTAAAAAACAACACTGTAGGCTTGGCAAAAGCAGCTAAAGTTTTCGGTATCCCAACCACCATTACCACTGTAGAAACTGAAAGTTTTTCTGGTCATACTTATCCTGAATTATTGGATGTATTCCCAGATGCCCCACTCCTTGAACGAACTTCAATGAACTCTTGGGACGATCAAAAAGTCCGTGATGCTCTAGCAAAAAATAACCGTAAAAAAATCATTGTTTCAGGCCTCTGGACTGAAGTTTGTAATATCACATTCTCTTTTGGCGCAATGCTTGAAGGCGATTATGAAATCTATATGGTTGCTGATGCTTCAGGTGGTACTTCAAAAGAAGCACATGACTATGCAATGCAACGCATGATTCAAGCAGGTGTTATTCCTGTAACTTGGCAGCAAGTTTTACTTGAATGGCAACGTGATTGGGCAAAACGCGATACTTATGATGCAGTCATGGATATCGTACGTGAACACTCAGGTGCGTATGGTATGGGCGTAGATTATGCATATACCATGGTTCACAAAGCACCAGAACGTACTCAATCTAAACATCCTGTGCTTGAACCAGTACCAGCAAAATAATGACTTATCCGCTTGTGTTTAGAAAATTATTTTTAATCTAAATATGAAATTTGAAGGTATGTCAGTCCATACCTTCAAAAAATTAAAAATAAATTCCAGCTTATGGAGATTGAAATGTCGGACATACAACTGATTTTAAAAAATGGCAAAATAACAACACTCAATCCACAGCAACCAGAAGTTCAAGCAATCGCCATCAGCGATGGGAAGATCGCTAAAGCAGGCAAAATTGATGACATCATGAAGCTCGCGACCAGTCAAACCAAAGTGGTCGATCTTAATGGCCGACGTGTGATACCAGGCTTAAATGACAGCCATTTGCATATCATTCGTGGTGGTTTGAATTACAACATGGAGCTGCGCTGGGAAGGTGTCCCATCCGTCGCAGATGCATTAAGACTCCTCAAAGAACAAGCAGATAATACTCCTGCTCCGCAATGGGTGCGTGTCGTTGGTGGTTGGACTGAATTCCAATTTGCAGAACGACGTATGCCAACCATTGAAGAGATTAATAAAGCTGCACCTGATACCCCTGTTTTTGTCCTGCATTTATATGCCAGTGCCATCCTAAACAAAGCAGCGATTCGTGCTCTTGGCTTCAATAAAGACACCCCTGATGTACCGGGTGGTCGTTTTGAACGTGATGCCAACGGTGAACTCACAGGTTTGGTTTTGGCAACGCCAGCAGCCACCATTCTCTATTCCACACTCGGTAAAGCGCCAAAACTAGAGCTGAAAGATCAAATCAACTCCACTCGCCACTTTATGCGTGAATTAAATCGTTTAGGACTCACCTCAGCAATTGATGCGGGTGGCGGTGGTCAAAACTATCCTGATGATTATGAAGTCATTCAAGAACTGCATAAAAACGATCAAATGACCGTGCGTATCGCCTATAACTTATTTGCCCAAAATGCAGGTACAGAATTAGACGATTATAAAAAATGGACTGAAATGACCTTCCCAGGTGACGGTGATGCACTATTTAAAATGAATGGTGCTGGTGAAAACCTGACATGGTCGGCTGGTGATTTTGAAAATTTCTATGAGCCTCGTCCAGACCTTCCTGAAAAAATGGAAGCTGAACTAGAAAAAATCGTTGAACTTTTGGCTGAAAAAAAATGGCCATTTCGAATCCATGCGACCTACGATGAAAGCATCGGCCGTCTGCTCAATGTATTTGAACGAGTCAATGCCAAACAACCGTTTGCCACACGATTTATTATCGACCATGCCGAAACTGTTTCAGAGCGCAACATTGACCGAATCGGTGCATTAGGCGGTGGTATTGCAATCCAACATCGTATGGCATACCAAGGTGAAATCTTTGTCAAACGCTACGGCGCAGAAGCAGCGAAAGACACGCCACCTGTGAAAAAAATGTTGGAAATGGGCGTACCTGTCGGTGCAGGAACGGATGCAACTCGCGTTGCTTCATATAACCCGTGGGTATGTTTGGGCTGGCTTGCAACAGGTAAAACAGTAGGCGGTCTGCCTTTATATGACGAAAAAGACGTTTTAGATCGTCAAACTGCACTAAAACTTTGGACCAAAGGTTCAGCTTGGTTCTCAGGTGAGCAAGCCGATAAAGGTGCTTTGGTCGAAGGTGAACTTGCAGATTTGGCTGTGCTATCAGATGACTATTTCCAAGTGGAAGGTGAAGATATCCAATGGATCGAATCAGTCCTCACCGTTATGGGCGGAAAAGTGGTCTATGCGGGCGCTGAATTTAAACAAGATGATCCACCAATTCCGCCTGCTTCTCCAGATTGGTCACCAGTGAAAAAATTTGGTGGTTACTGGCGTAAATCTGAAAACCGCAACGCACCATCCAATACTCCACTGCAATCTGCATCCGCAGCCTGCGCATGTTCAAGCAGTTGTGGCATGCATGGACACAGTCATGCTTGGTTGCTCGATGTACCAGTCAATGAAAAAGATAAACGTTCATTTTGGGGTGCATTAGGCTGTTCTTGCTTTGCATTCTAAACACTCTCCATTTACTCAAGATTCCATCATTGCCATTTAAACAATGGTGGAATCATTCAAGGTCCAGATTATGAAAATGTATTTAATCTCACTCGCAGTCGGTGTCTTAGTTGGTGTGATCTATTATGTGCTCAATGTAAAATCACCCGCTCCACCATTGGTTGCATTGGCAGGGTTATTGGGCATCGTTGTAGGCGAACAGCTCATTCCGTTCTTTAAAAACTTCATGCAATAAAGCGTTTAAATCATGGCTTAGAACACAATAAAAATGATCTAGCCCAATGATTTAGAAAAATCCACTGACAACAATAACTGCAAAACAAATTTGAAACAATATTGAAATAACGTCGAAATAATCGAGAAAAATCAGCAGGAAAGACTATGCAAAATCATGTTTCTATCCAAGAAGAATCTTCAGCAGAAGCGCCAAAAGGTTTTTGGAATGATTGCCGTGATTCAATTTTTTTAACCATTGTTGGTGGTGCGATTGATACCATTGGTTATATTGCATTATTTGGTTTTTTCACTGCACACGTGACAGGCAACTTAGTTTTAGCAGGTGCAGCATGGGTCAAAGGTGGCGCTGGCATATGGATCAAACTGGCAGCGATTCCGTTATTTATCTTGACGGTTGTGATCACCAAATTTTTTATCGATCTCCATCCACATAAACACCGTATATTGGGTTATTTATTTTTGGGTGAGGCGATTTTTTTAACGGCATTTATGTTCGCAGGCATATTTTTTGAGCCATTTAACGACCCTAGTGCAATGTCCGTTGCGATTACTGGTGGGCTAGGTCTGATTGCTTTGGCAATCCGCAATACTTCAAGTAAAACACTGATCAAACATATTAGCCCAAGCACCATGATGACAGGCAATACCCCCCAACTGGCGATCGATCTATCCAACTTTATCCGTAACCGCTCTGAAGAGCATCAACGTGCCTTATTTAAAAGTTTTAGTATCGTAATGGGCTTTGTTATTGGGGCATTTTTAGGTGCATATCTATATGTAAAATTGGATTTTTGGAGCGTTGGATTTTTTATTTTGCCCATTTTATATCTCTCAATTTTAGCATTTGCACAAAAAATGAAAATTTCAAAATAATCAGTCTTTTATAAATCTTAGATTGTCATACGAAGTTCAGCAAAAATTCTGTTAAATTGCTGACTGAATTAAGACATAAAACAATCCCTCTCCTCATCAAAGGAGAGGTTTTTTTCAAGTATCAAAGCTGATGCAACACAGCATAAGCACCAAAAATAACTAAGCCACAGAAAAATACTTTACGAAATTTTTGTTCAGGAATGCGATAACGAATTTTTGTACCTGCCCACATACCGATCAACGAAGGAATCAATGCAATAAACGATAATTTCCAATCAAGCGGAATATTTTCCACAGGATTTTGATGTAAAAACACAGCCAAACAAATCGTAGAAACCGTAAATGCCAAGCCTAACGACTGGACGAGATCATCTCGTTTTTGCCCTAAGCCTTGCAAATAAGGCACAACTGGAATCACCACAACCCCTGTTGCAACGGTCAACGCACCGCCGAGGTAACCCACGACAGGTCCTAACCATTTTTCATGCGGTGCCAAATTTGGCATGCTTTTGGCAAATAAACCATACAGTCCGTACAACGCCAACATCGCACCTAAAAGTGCTTCACTGTGAAATTGGCTATGACCCAAAGTCGGAAAAACACTCCAGATCGAACCGACAATGATCCCTGCTAGCATCGGCCAAAAACGGCGGATCAAACGCAGTACATTACCTTCTGCAAATAACTGCCAAAAATTGGTGACCATCGATGGGATAATCAACAATGTTGCTGCCTGAAAAGGACTGATTACCAAGGTCAATAAGCCCATAGATACAGCAGGTAATCCAAGTCCGATGGTGCCTTTAATCATGCCTGCTATGGCAAACACCACAATAACGATCCACACCATAACTTGATACCCAAAACTAAATTAGTCTCATGCTATAAAAATTTATAAAATTAAAAAATCAGTGTTTTTTGAAGTAAGCCTCAACTTTTCATTGAGGGTCTAATCAAAAAAGAATATTGTTTTAATTCATTAGGATAGTAGGACAAAAAACGATCAATAATTTCATTATATTTCAACCAATTGAATCACAAATATTGGTGATATAAGCCTGCTTTTTTTGATGCTAAATTCGCTCTTTTTAATGGAACTAAAAAATGTTCAAATCCATTTTGACAATGTCTAGCATCTTCTATGCACTAAGCGCAGCAACCCTCTCCTTTGCCACACCAGTCATCGTCAAAGATGATCAAATTTCCGATCTAATAAAAAAAGTTGAATACCGCAGTCAGCAAGACGAAAAACAAATCACCAAAATAGAAAATCAAATGTTGGATCGTGCGAGTTGGAATATCAAATGTAAATATAAAGTGTTTGACGATACCAAAGTGTGTCTTATGCAAAAAGGCGACCTCAGCGTTCTACATCTAAATAACCAATTCATCGTCAATATCGGAGAAAAAGTCCTTAAAAACTCAATGGTTTCAGTGAAAATTGATAACCATAAAATTTTCCAAGATCGTGAGGGTTTATTTCGCAATGCAAATACCATGATTGAGCAATTTAAACGTGGAAATTTTGTTTTTGCGCGCTATGTGACGAGCTCAAAAAATCAAGAAATTGAACGGAAAATTTCACTTGCTGGGTTTACCGAAGCATTTAATGATATGGAAAGTCAATTTTTGAGCTTAAATAATGAAAACAAAATGAAAAACCTTTAAACCAATCCCTTCTCCCGATGATTGAGGCTGATACGGTATTACTGCTTAAAATAAAGATGAAATATCAATTTCTAGTCGATTGAAGAAGATCTATACATCAGTGATTTTCTGATTTCATCATAAAATCTGAAATCATCTTAACCAAGACCTTGAGCAAGAACAAAGCACTGCTTTGTTCAAAGCCCATGAAGACCCGTCAAGAAAATGAATAAATGTTATATTTAAACTATTATTTTTAAAAAATTTAAATACAATAACCAATACTTTACTTACAACAATATGAGACAAATCAAGTGAATAATATTTCAAAACATCTGAGCCTATCCATCCTCATACTCAGCTTATTTGCCTGTTCTAAAGAAAATGCTCCACAAAACACAAATGAAGCAAAATCACAAAAGCAATCTGCACAACCCGTAGAACAGCCTGCTATAGCGCCTGAAGATGATCCTAAATTGACTGGAACACCCGTGCTTGGTTTTAAATTGCGTGATTCAACTTATGACTCTGTCAAAAAACGCCTGCAAAATTATCAAGTAAGTGATGACAAATCTTACGCAGGTGGTCCAATTTTAGAAAATGATGGCTCAGGTTTTGATATTGATGGTCTACAAGCCACTCAGTTTGGTTTTGATCAAAATAATAAATTGGTTTATGTCTGGATGTCCGTCAAAGAAGCCGATCACATGGGCAAGGCGACTTATAAAAAACTCGTGTCTTATATTAAACAACGTGATTATAAAGTCGTGCGTTCTGTTGAGCCTTTTGTAGGCAACCGATCAACCGAATTTAGCACGCCAAATCATGAGATTATTAATGTGAATTCACCACATATGGACTTCAATATCTATGTCGAATATCTCACTCAAGAATTTGCTCAAGAACGTAATAAGATTCAACAACAAAGCAAAGAAGAGAAAGTAAATAAAGAATCGAACAATTTCTAATTTTAAGATCGTTTATTTTCAAAAAAGGATGCAGAAAATAATCTTGCATCCCTTTTTTTTAGATGTATCAATCAAATGGATAACATTTTATTAACCATTGGTTTTGGGTAAAAATGCAGTGAGTAAGCCTAAAAGTGGGATAAACGAACACAATTTAAAGACCCATTCTATGCCATGATGATCTGCAAGTACGCCCAAGGCTGCCGCAGCAATCCCGCTAATTCCAAACATCAAACCGAACATCATGCCTGCAACCATACCCACGCGACCAGGAACAGCTTCTTGTGCATAGACCACCATCGCAGCAAAAGCTGAAGATAAAATCATACCTGCCAACATCGCAAAGACGACAGTCCAAAATAAGTTTGCATAAGGCATCATGAGGGCAAAAGGCAGCATGCCGAGAAATGAAAGCCAAATCACGGCTTTACGCCCGATGCGATCTCCGATCGGTCCACCTGCAAATGTTCCGATAGCCACAGCAGCCAAAAATGCGAATAGATATAATTGTGCATGTTGCAAAGAAACATGAAATTTATCAATTAGATAAAATGTATAATAATTACTCAAACTGGCGATATAAGTAAATTTTGCCAAAATCAACAGTGCCATGATGCCTAAAGCACGCCATAAGGTTTTGCCATGCAATTTATATACTGTAGATGCAGAAGCAGCATTCACCATTTTTTGTGCATGGTGAATGGTCCATTGGCTGACTTTAAACAAGATACATACGGCAGCAAAAGCAAATAACATAAACCATGCCGCAGCGATTTGACCATTGGGTACAATAATCGCCGCTGCCAATAATGGTCCAATTGCAGAACCAGAATTGCCGCCAACTTGAAATGCTGATTGTGCCGTACCAAAACGCCCGCCCGATGCCACACGAGCAACCCTTGATGCTTCAGGATGAAAGGTCGATGAGCCTATCCCAATCAATGCTGCTGCAATCAATAACACAAAAAAGCTTGGGGCAATCGCCAATAGACCAATACCCAACAAAGTCACCACCATACCTAGAGGCAATAAATAAGGCATCGGATGTTTATCGGTATAGAGCCCAATCCAAGGTTGCAGCAAAGATGCTGTGATTTGATAGACCAGTGAGATCAGCCCCACTTGAGCAAAACTTAAAGCAAAATTGTCCTTGAGCAATGGATAAATTGCTGGAAGTGAAGCTTGAATTAAATCATTCAACAAATGTGCAACTGCCACTGCACAGATCATTGAAACCACCATGCTTTGGGCTTTATTCGGACTATTTTCAAACTTTTCTTGTGTTTCTGCGGATGATTGCATCTGCTTAGCCTTTTCTTTCCTTCTGAACATGCTATTTTAAATTGTCATCTATACATCTATGTTCCAATATTCATCGCCTAAGTGACAAATTCAACATTTAAAATGAAGTCATAAAAATGGTCAAAGATTTCCAAGAATCAGACAAACTTATCATCGCAATGGGTTCAAAACATGCCTACCGTAGCATCATTGAGCCACATCAACATAGTCGTGCACAGCTTTTGTATGCATCAGAAGGTGCAATACGTGTTTATACCAAAGACAACGTCTGGATTGTTCCACCCTTATGCGCTTTGTGGATTCCTGCTTTTGTAGAGCATAGTGTGGTGTCATTGAGCGATGTGCGTTTAAGTACTGCATTGGTTGAGGAGCAAGCATCTTTAACACTGGGGACTCAATGCTTTTTGGTTCGAATTTCCAATTTATTACGTGAATTGGTGCTACGCCTCAACCAACAAGAACAGTGGCAAAAACCGCATGATCATTATCAAGAAGAAATTGAAAAATCTTTACAGCTTTTAATTTTTAATGAAATCAAACAGGCTGCCAGCTTCCCTATCGTGATTCCTTGGCCTAAAGATCCACGTGTGGTGGCTATTTGTGAGAAACTTTTAGAATATCCAGACCATCGAAAAGATTTAAATACTTGGGCAGATCAAATCGGTACGAGCTCTCGTACCTTGATTCGACTTTTTCAAAAAGAAACAGGTCTGGCTTATCGTGCATGGATTCAACAAATGCATATTGCTTTGGCACTGGGCAAATTATCTCGTGGGGAATCCATTGCCAAAATTTCGCAAGCACTCGGTTATCAAAGTCCCAGTGCTTTTAGTGCCATGTTTAAAAAACATTTGGGAGAAGCACCGCAAAAGTTTCGGAAGGAATAATATTATTTTGCTTAAATGTTGAAAAATTCAGTAGGCTTAGATCCAGCAGTTTATTGGAAATACTGTTGTGCCCAATTAAAAAACTCATCTTGAGAATGTTCATCATCCATCCCTGTTGGATGAGGTACTATCTGTAAAGCATGATCAGGGATGTCAACTTGAAATGTTGTTTTTACCCATTGCTGAAATGCGACATTTGCTTCAACTGTAAAATCATCATTCAGTTCATTGGGTGCGTAAGCGAAATTTTCATCCCAACAAATTTCATCATAGCCAATCGCCAATAATCTTAAAAAATCGATGGCATTATCCGCAAGTACACAAAATAATAATGAACCTGAACCCGATCCTAAATGGACAATTTTCAATTCATTTTGATCAGAAAGCCAAAAAGCACATTTGGAACCATCTGCACCACTTCTAGCAAATACACACATTCGTTGTTGTAACTCAGCAGGATCAGCCTTACTCAGCCAAGCTTCTAAATTTCTTGATCCTTCGGCTTTAAACTGAATCAGTGTGCCACCTTTTCGCCCTGATTCACTCCAACTTTCATGTAAATCTTTTTCAGGAAATAAAAAACCAATTCGATTGTCATCTGTATCAACATAGAGTTGATGCTGTTCTATCCATTGATAAAGAAGCTTTATTTCTTCAGGCAATAGCATACTTTTAGGAAGTAGCTTTTCAAGCTCTGCAATCAGACGATTTTTCATTATTTTCCTAAATAATAAAATATATCAAGGTCTTATTTCTTTTAATTCTCTTTGTATAAAGTGCTGAATCATTTGTCGATAAATCTGTTCAATCATGTCAGGATCACAACCGAGTTCAGTGGCTTTGGCACGAACTTTCTCAATCACGTGCGTCACGCGTTCTGGTGACTGCACTTCATGTTCACTGCGTTTAAAACGAACGGCTTGATCTACATAAAACTGGCGTATAGCAATCAATTCAATGAGGGCTTGATCAAGCGCATCAATCTGCTCACGCGCTTGATCTAGTGATTCACATTTATTCTTTTGAAATTTCGAGTTCATTTAGTTCTGCATCATTTTCACTTTTATAAAGTTGTTCTAACACATTACTAAAGATACTTTCAATCATCCAAACACGATATAAGCTATTAAATACATAGCTTTGACCATTGATTCTAAGTTCTAAGACTGGAAAATCTGGCTGATGCTTTTGATCACACAATGCATCATTTTCCTCTAACAGCCCTGCAACATTAACTTCTTGCAGTTGCTCAATCCCGAGCTGTTGTTGCATCGCTTGGAAATGTGCTTTAAAGCTTAAATCTTTGCCCTCAGTCCAAGCGGCTTTTAAGATCTCATACATGGCATTGACGCGATCTTCTTCGGCTACGCTATAAAAAAGCTTTGCCATTTCCAGTGTGCTTTGCTCAGTTGGGCGACAAAATGGTGTAAATGCAACTTCAGCACGTTTTGATAATCGGGTTGCCAAACTCCAATCAAAGAAATCTCGCCCTTGATAACTCAGCGGAAAAACGCGCATTTGAATATTGTAATAGTTCGCAAGTTCTTCTTTGATATAAGCCAATAATAACCAGCTAATCGGATCTTCTAGCGCAATATAGAGATCAAGCTCAGGATGTAAGGCTTGGATCTCCGCAAGCTCCTCAGCATCACTCATCAAATGTTCGCGCCATTCGATATGATTGATCAAAAAGATCGGGTTGCCTGTCAAAAGTTTTTGCTGTTTTAGACGGCGTGTCAAACGTAGTAAATCATCTACAGCATGGTATTTACGACCACCAAACTCAAAATAACTCGCAAGTACAGGCGTATGATCAAAAACGCGTTCTGGCATTTGCTGTGGCTGTTGATGTTGGCTTGCCATCACAAATAGTGTGCGCAATTTTCCATATTGTTGCTGCCACAACATATGAAAAACATCTTCGAGTAAATAGAGGAAATTTTGTCCAGTAAGAGGTGTATTTTTTAAAATAAGTTCTGCTTGTTTTAATGCTTCTGCACTTGGTTGTTCTGGTTTTTCTTCGTCATAACTAAATCGGTGCTGCGTCGCCAAGATCTTGGCATCATTGAGGCAATAGCTATGCCATTCTGCCTTAGTCATACCATTGGGGGGTTCTGCTGCAGTATCAGAAATCACCACTTTTAAAGGTTTGATTTCATCACTTAAAATTTCATCTAACTGGGTCAACTGCTGTACAGCAAGATAGCTATAAACATCGTCTAAACGTAGATAAACACTTAACCCTTGTTCCGTGGGTAACACCTCTTGGCGAGTTGGTTTTTGATAAAACCATCTCGATCGGATTGGATCGAACCAACGGCGTAACAGTGACATGAGCCAGCCTCGAAATTTAAACTCTAAAAAATAGAAAAAGGATTTTAGCACCGATGTGATGCCGATGCTTAAAAAATGACTATAAGCATCCTGCAAAAGTTATAGCAATTCAAGGGAAAATGTTCAATATCTTCAATTCCGATAATCTGTGTCACTTTAAGTCAATTTTAACGATGCAAGACAGGAGAACTGTGAAGACATAGGGTTTTGGCATAAAAAAATACTTACACAAAAAAGCACCCATTTTCATGGATGCTTTTGAATAGGGTCTGTTGACATTTCACAACTGAATTGCGTTGTTGGCTAAAATTGAGCAGGCAAGGCACGAAATGAAGAGAATGGCGAGACCATTTTCAAATTTCGTAACGAAGTCTGAGATAATTTTAGTTACAACCCTTCGGGACGAGAGTGTTTTTTGATGCTATTTCGTTGTAGCTTGATTATTTAGATGACTAAATTTCTCAATCTACGTCTCATATCATCTAAAAAAACACTCATCGTCGCAACCAATTTGAAATATCAACAGACCCTAGGATAAATACCCGATTAAATTTCGCGTACAGCACCTTTTGCAGCACTTGTTGTATGCATCGCATACGCTTTAAGTGCTTTAGAAATTTTACGTGGACGTTCTTCAACTGGATGCCAGCCTTTCGCATCTTGTGCTTTACGGCGTTCAGCCATCACTTCATCACTAACTTTCAAGTGAATAGTACGGTTTGGAATATCGATTTCGATGATATCGCCATCTTCAACCAAACCAATTGCACCACCCTCAGCCGCCTCTGGAGAAACGTGACCGATTGAAAGACCAGATGAACCGCCAGAGAAACGACCATCCGTAATCAAGGCACATTCTTTACCTAAACCTTTAGATTTGAGGTAACTGGTTGGGTAAAGCATTTCTTGCATACCCGGACCACCACGTGGACCTTCGTAACGAATCACAACCACATCACCCGCTTTGATTTCGCCACCTAAGATCGCATCCACTGATGAATCTTGGCTTTCAAAGACACGTGCAGTACCGTTAAATTTGAGAATAGATTCATCTACACCCGCAGTTTTTACGATACAGCCATCAATTGCGATGTTGCCATAAAGTACAGCCAAGCCACCATCTTTAGAGAAAGCATGTTCTAAATTGCGGATAACACCTGTCTCACGGTTACCATCTAAAGAGCTGTAGTAACGGTCTTGTGAGAACGCAGTTTGCGTTGGAACACCGCCCGGTGCAGATTTGAAGAATTTATATACATCTTGATCTTCAGTACGGATAATGTCCCATTTATCAAGTGCATCTTTAAGTGATTTTTCATGTACTGTTGGAACAGAAGTATCCAACAATCCTGCACGATCAAGCTCACCCAAGATCGACATGATACCGCCAGCACGGTGCACATCTTCCATATGCACATCATTTTTTGCAGGTGCAACTTTACAAAGTACAGGCACTTTACGTGATAAACGATCAATATCGTCCATAGTAAAATCAACGCCTGCTTCATTTGCAGCAGCAAGTAAGTGCAATACAGTATTGGTTGAACCGCCCATCGCAATATCCAAAGTCATCGCATTTTCATAAGATGCTTTTTGTGCGATATTGCGTGGTAAAACGTTTTCGTCATTTTGTTCATAATAACGTTTTGCAAGTTCTACGATGAGTGAACCTGCACGTTCAAATAATTTTTTACGATTGGCGTGAGTTGCAAGTGTTGAACCATTGCCCGGCAATGACAAGCCCAAAGCTTCTGTTAAACAGTTCATTGAGTTTGCAGTAAACATACCCGAACAAGAACCACAGGTTGGACAAGCTGAACGCTCATATTCAGCAACTTCTTCATCAGTAAAATGTTCATCTGCTGCAACAATCATGGCATCGATCAAATCAATAGCTTTTTCATTGCCACGGATTTTGACTTTACCCGCTTCCATCGGACCGCCTGATACAAAGACCACTGGAATGTTCAAGCGCATCGCAGCCATGAGCATTCCCGGTGTGATTTTGTCACAGTTAGAAATACAGACCATTGCATCAGCACAGTGCGCATTGACCATATATTCTACTGAGTCAGCGATCAAATCACGTGATGGCAATGAATAAAGCATGCCATCGTGACCCATTGCAATCCCATCATCGACTGCAATGGTATTAAATTCTTTTGCTACACCGCCAGCAGCTTGAATTTGCTCAGCGACCAGCTGTCCTAAATCTTTAAGATGAACATGACCTGGTACAAATTGGGTAAATGAGTTGACCACCGCAATAATCGGTTTACCAAAATCTTCATCTTTCATTCCTGTCGCACGCCATAAACCGCGCGCGCCAGCCATATTTCTTCCATGTGTCGATGTTTTTGAACGATAGTCAGGCATTATAGTTTCCAACATTGTTTGAGCTTGAAAATGGATCCTAAGATCCACTCTGGCTAAATTGACTGATGTATATCTAAAGATCAGCTAAGAATAGCGACATCATACTACAAGTGTTTAACAGGCGATCATGTTTATGATCTTTTTTTATACAATATAAAAACTATTAAAGATGATGTGATCTATATAAAAATAAACGGTTACTGAAATCTAATATAAACCTTAAAGGCAAGATTAAACATCATTGTTACATGAATAATTTTTCATTTTTTCATAAAATATTATTATCAATAATTCATTTTATAAAAATATTCATTTATAAGAAAGGCTTCCGAAGAAGCCTTATTGACAATAAATTATTGCTTAATCAGATAGAGGCTGGTGCATTGTTTTCCAGCGGTATCTTGGCAAATTTGAGCAGTCTTTGCAGATACCCATTTCAAAGTAAAATTGAGCTGTGAATTGTTAAAATCATGTGCAGCACTGCCACATGAAGCTTGTTTGTTATCTGCTGTAACTTTCAAGGTCAAAATATCCAATGCTTTTGGATCATTGTTGTTACGCATCACTGCAAAACTACCACTCATACGTTTTTGCAAGCTGTTGTATTGAAATTGACCTGGCTTTTTAAATTGGTAAGTTTCTGAACATTTTTTTTGCGCATTGAAAATCGTCCAAGTACCCCAGAAATCTTTGTCTAGATTGACTTGCGATTTTTCAAATGCTTGAGCTTGCATTGCCATACCTAAGCTCAATGTAACGAAAGCTAATTTTTTTAACATTTTTGACTCTTCCAATAATTAAAGTTCTGGGCGTAAATATACGGGACAATTTTTTCCAAACTCATCTAAACAAAAGAGAATCTTTTGATTTGATTCTTTTTTAATATAATTAGATGAGGTTTGACCTACTAGATTTTGAGCGTTGCCTACACAATCTGCTTTTTGATTATCTGCAGTAAAACGAAACACCACCATCGGCAATTTTTCACTATCATCCGATGGAATAAATTCATAATTAGCCTTGACCTTCTGGCTAGCACTTGTAATTGTCAGCTCTTGTGCATTTAAAAATTGGTATTGCTCAACACAACTGCTATTTGGAAGAACAAGACCCCATTTGGCACTTTTTTTCATCAACTCAATTGCTGAATTATCAGCGGCATGAGTCATAGATGGAATTGCTGCGCTGCAGAATGTCGCCATGGTTAATAATGCAGTACAGGCAAATATCGTCTTTTTCATATCAATAAAATGCTCTCATCTTGTGTCGTATTATATTTTTCCAATGTATTACCATGTAATCGTGACACGACGGTTTGGCGCTAAGCATTCAACCATGTGTATTTTGCTATTTTCACCCGTACAGTGTTGAAAAGCATCCGTTTTACTTTGTGCAGTATATGCAATTCGATCAGCATTGATCCCTTGCGCTGTCAGCATGTTAACGACCGTTTTAGCACGTTGATTAGATAATGTTTGGTTATATCCATCTGTACCTAAAGGATCAGTATAAGCAGCAATTTTCACCTGCTGTGGATCTTGAGATTGCTTGATTTGCGTTGCAATTTCAGCGATTTTTTCAGGATTTTTTACGCCTGCTTGATCACCTCGATCAAAGTAAAATAATACATTTGCCGTCTGTTGTTCTAAGGAAACCGTTGTTTGTTCTGTAGCAGATTGGTTATTGCTGCCCCATTTCATCAATCCCTGACATTCTTCACCTTTCCAATAATATTGTTGTACTAGGTAGTTTTTATCAAAATCAATGCGGAGTTGGCAACGTTTATATGTATTATTTTCAGGTTGGCGAATGTCTAATACATAATTCCAAGTTCGTACACGAAATAATCCTGTAGAAAATTGTGGATCATCCAATATAAAACGGATTTGATCTTTATTTAAACCTTTGTCCAATCTAGCAACTTGATCATATTCATAACGATTCGGTTGTTTCTGTTTGCTGTCTTCGAGCTTTGGAAATTGGATTTGTGTATTTTGAGTTGCTTCATCGCTATTTGCTGCATATGAAACGGTACTTAGCATGGCACTGAATAGTGCACATAATAGGCTATTTTTATATGTCATCATGATCAGGCTCTGTTCATTCTTGGAAAATTGTAGGAAGACTCCGAAGAGCCTTCCTTTTTTGTCTTAGTCTATTACACCACTTACCCCAATACGGAAGCTTGGAGAGCCTTGTGAATCAGTTGCCGCACCTCCTGTAAGTGACCATTTTCCACTATCAGCTGTTTTACGAAGGGTCACACCTACTGCACTTTCACCGCCATGGTAAGCCGCACCTGCTGCATAGGTATATTTACCTGGTACATACGGTGCCGATTCTAGAGATAATGCTGCTGCAATACCTGCATTGGCTTTTTTCTCTACACTGTCAATACGGCTATTGGTTGAACGGAAGGCATCTTCTAAACGACTGCTCACGTTGTCAATTTTGCTGTTCAAGGCTTTATCGGCATTATCAAGTGCAGTTACCGCATCACCCACATTGTTGTATGACTTATCACTGACATTGTATGTCGGTGCTGTGAAGCTACCTGTGATATTGTCATAACCTGCACCACCACCCAGATATTGAACCACTGCTTGGTTGGTCGCATTCAACTGTGAACCATTTACTGCATCTTTTGATCCACTTGTCACAGCGCCATTTGCTACACCAGTAATAACACGATCACCCGCTGTACCACTGACATCGACTTTATTACCACCTGTGCCTTTTGCAACGGTCACAGTAGCATCTTTGTCTGCCTGTTGAACGAGACCTACAGAGCCATTATTCAATTCATTTTTGATATTGGTAATATCATTACTGTTTTGAGTAATTTGACCTTGTAAGTCGTCGCGTACACCAGCCAATTGGCTACCATTCACTGCATCTTTTGATCCAGCTTCCACTTTACCGTCAGCGACATTATGGATACCTGTTCCATCTGTTCCGCCAGCAAGTGTAATGTTGTTTTTGTCTGTCGAGCCATCTGCATTTTTGTCATATTGAACTGCTGTCTCATTTAGATTACCAAGGTCTTTTGTCACCCCTGCAATCGCATTATCAAGCTGTCCTTTATTAATTGCATCTGTCGCATTGACTGCATTTCCAACATTACTAATGGTTTGTCCACCAGCATTAATACCTGATTTAGTCACACTTGGCCCACCAGCAATGGTTAGACCATTGTTGTTAAGCATGACAGCACCATTGTTAATGTTGACTCCATTTGCACCATAATTAGTACTATTGGTGCCATCAGTAACTTGAGTACCACTTGCAGTCAGTGTTGACACTTTATTCGGATCATTCTTATCTACAGTTTGTACACTGGTCAAACCTTTCAGATCACTGTTCAAGCTCGCTTGTAACTGTCCTTGAGTCGCTGTTGTACTAATGTTTTGATCACCGATAATCGCTAGGTTTGTTCCAAGTTTATTACTTGAACCTGTACCCTTATCACCTGTAAATGTCAGTGGTGTTGTTACCGCAGCATTTAAGCTACTGATCGCATCACCGACACTACTCGCTGTAGTCTGGCTACCATCAAGATTGGTCAGGTTATAACTTGGTGCAGTAATCGAACCCGTTGCTGAATCGTATTTTGAACCGCCACCCAAAGCTGTTGCTGTACTTTCACCCAAGGTAGCCGATTTGCCATCTTGTGCTTTTGAAGCTGCATCTAACTGTGCTTTATTGACTGCATCGTTAGCATTTACTGCATCCGCAACATTGCTAATGGTTTTATTGCCCGCATTGATACCAGCTGAAGTTACGCTTGGTCCGCCTGCTATGGTTAAGCCATCTTTATTTACAGTGACTGCACCGTTATTTAGGTTAATACCATCTGCACCATATAGCGCAGTGTTATTGCCATTTTTAACAGTTAAACCACTATTATCCAGTTTGCTATTGCCAGCAGTGATGCTATCGATAGTTAAATCTTTGTTCAAAGTCACCGCGATTTGGTCTTGCGTTGCTGTGGTGGTGATGTTGCTATCGCCAACAACTGCTAAGGTTGAACCAAGCTTGTTACTTGAGCCTGTTCCTTTGTCACCACTAAAGTTCAGTGGTGTAGTCACCGCTGTATTTAAGCTGCTGATCGCATCGCCAACTGTTGCTGCTGTACTGTTACTGCCGTCAAGATTGGTGATTTGGTAGTTCGGTGCTGTAACAACGCCATCTTTGTATGTTGATGAACCACCCAAGTTTTGTGCAAGGCTGTTACCCAAGGCATCTGTCGCAGCTTGGCCACCCGCATTTGCCGCATCCAATTGGCCTTTATTGACCGCATCTGAAGCCGCCGCACCGTCTTTAACACCCGTGATGGTTTGTCCATTGGCATTGATGCCTTTGTTATCAACCGTCACACCGCCTGCATTGATGCTATCTACTGTAATTGCTTTGTTTAGGCTGACTGCAACTTTGCCTTGGCTGGCTGCGGTCGTTATATTGCTATCACCAGTAATGGCTAATGTTGAGCCGAGTTGATTCGTTGATGAACCGCTATCACCCGTGAATGTAAGTGGATTAAATGCCTGATTTTTTACATATTGTACAGCATCATTGATATTGTCTTTGCCAGTTCCACCAATATCAGAAGTTGTTACAGTTCCATCACTATTGCTAATTTGAGATTTGCCACCAAGAAGTGTCGCAAGATTGCTTTGTGCTTCCCAAAGCTGGCTACCATTGATGCCATCTTTACTTGTAGCTGATACGACACCATTAGCTAAGTTGGTAATCCCATTTGGTGCATCTGCCAAATCCAAACCATTTGCATTTAAACTTGGGCCATTTGCTATTGAAATGCCATCTGCAGAAACTGTAGTAGAACCCTCTGCATTGCTTACAACCAATCCAGTACTATTTAACACCGAGCTATTACCAGCACCGTCAGTCGTGGTTACGCTTTTTAATGTAATGTCTGGATTAAGTTTAATTTGGGCTTGGTTAGCCGTCACAGCAGTGGTGATATTGGTATCACCCACGATCGCAAAAGTAGAACCTAGTTTGTTGCTTGATGTGCCTGAAGCAGCATCTTTGAAATATAACGGCGTGGTTACTGCTGTATTTAAACTATTTAATGCCGCTGCAACACCTGTAACATTGCTAGCAACGCCATTTGGATTGCTCACAACACTATATGTTGGTGCTGTAAGTGCACCTGTCGCTGAATTATAACTTGCACCACCACCCAAAGCTGTAGCTGTAGTAGTCCCCAAATTATCTGCATTGGCTTTCACCGCATTTAACTGTGAAACATTGACTGCATCTGTAAGCGCGCTGCCTGCCAATACATTACTAATCACTTTATTTCCAGCATTGACACCTGAAGTCGTCATGCTTGGACCATTGGTAATGCTGACACCCGACGCGTTCAATGTTGTAGTGTTAGTTCCATTAGTAACGGTTGTTCCTGTTGCCGATGTTGTCAGCGTATTCGTGCCCTGTTTCAGCACATTAGTAGTTGAAGTAGAGGTATTTGTATTGCCACTTGCATCGGTAATTTTTGTACCCGTAGCATTCATCACAGTGCTATTTCCAGCACCGTCAGTTGTTGTTACGCTCGTTAAGCTTATATTTGGTTTTAATTGAACTTTTACCTGCCCCGCTGTTACTGCAGTGGCTATGTTTGTGTCACCCACGATCGCAAAACTAGAGTTTAATTTATTGCTCGTCGTGCCTGTATCACCTGTAAATGTAATTGGCTTTTGAATCGCTGCATTTAAACTTGTGATTGCAGCCCCAACATTATTTACATTAGTCGTGGCACCTGTGTTTGGATCAGTCAGTACCGCATAAGTAGGTGCTGTAATCCCTCCTGCCGCTGTGTTCGCAGTTGCGCCCCCGCCTAAAGCTGCTGCAGTATTTGCTGCAACATTGGCAAGCTCTTGATTGGTGTTATATAACTGTGAACCATTGATTGCATCCGTACTAGTTGCTGTAATTTGACCTGCCGCTACATTTTGAATTTGGCGCTTTAATGACGATGTTCCAACACTGATAACACTGGCATCGGCAGCTCCTGTTGCAGTATAACTCTTGCCATTAATGACTTGGTTCGTACCATCTACTGATGCAGATGTAATCGATGTTGCCCCTAATGCTACGCTATTTGCAATCGTAGATTGTGCACCAGCACCAAGCGCAACCGCCCCAATAGCCGTTGCTGAGGTTCTTCCAGCAAGACCACCATAAGAACTATTCCCCCCAATTGCAATAGAACTCTGTGCTTGTGCCTGAGCACCTGAACCCAATGCAACACTATATAGTTCACTGGCATTTGTATCAGAACCAATACTAATTGCCTTATCTTTTGTCGCACGCGATTGTGTACCGATAGCAACAGTATTTATCCCTAAAGAATTTGAACTTACGCCAACTGCAATTGCGCCACCTGTACTATTTGCTGTAGCAGATGAGCCAATCGCTAGAGCCGCCTGATTTGATGCTCCTTGACTATTTGCAACTGACCCATAGCCTATAGCAGTCGAATAACCTGATTGAGCGGCTGTACCTGAACCTAAAGAAAGAGAATTTACGCCCGATGCTTTTGAGTTATAACCAAACGCACTCGCTCCAGTCGCTGTTGCTGATGCATAATTGACACCATCATTATTTCCAGCACCTACAGCAGTCGCATTTGCTGCCGTTGCTCTACTATCATTACCTAACGCTAAAGCACCTGTACCACTTGCATTCGCTCCCGATCCCATAGCAACTGCACTATTGCCTGATGCAACGACGGCATTACCAATACCAATTGCATAAGTTCCACTTACATTTGCTGCATAAGCATCTGAAGATGACAGACCTATAGCGCCTGAACCACTAGCTACTGCATTCCCTGATGTCCAAGCAGCATCTACCGTCGGACTAAAAGTTACCATTAATGTCAGTGCTACAGACCCTACCGCCAAAGTAGTGTTTGATGATTTTGTTTTGCCTTTCGCAATCTCTGAAACTGCAACCCAAGTACCGAGAGTTGCATTCCAAATCACTTTATAAATCTTGTTCATTTTTTACCTCAAGGTACCCCAATTGGGTCTGTTTTTTGTGCTGTTTTTTTGTGCACCACTTGACACATATTTAACAATAACGATACATGCAAGTAAATAGATTTTTGCAAACTATTTAACATTTTTTGTATTTTAACTAGATGGATTCACAGTTAAGTTTCAATATATGATTATTATCAACTTATAACCAATAATGTTAAAATATATCAATAAAAAACAATATTATATGAATTATTTTTATTGTTTTAATTATTTTTAATATTAATTTAATCTTCACAATAAAGATTAATTTTTAGACATTTTGTTTATTAATCACCCTAAAAGAGAATTATTATCAACTTTTACATAAACAATACGCATAATTTTTTTATTTCTGTACTAAATTTCCCACAAATGGAGAGCAGCATAATTTGCTATAATAAGAACAATCTTTATTTTGAGTTTTGCTCTTGAAAATTATTTTTGCAGGCACCCCAGAATTTGCAGCAGTCGCCCTAAAAGCACTCATTCAGACTGATCATGAAATCGTCGCAGTCTATACCCAACCTGATCGAAAAGCAGGACGTGGTCAAAAACTTAGCCCTTCAGCAGTGAAACAATTGGCTTTAGATCACGATTTAAAGGTTTATCAACCATTACATTTCAAAGCCTCAACAGAAGAAGGTTTGGCAGCACAACAAGAACTTGCTGCTTTAAATGCCGATATTATGGTGGTGGCGGCTTATGGTTTGATTTTGCCTCAAGCCATTTTGGATATGCCTAAATATGGTTGTCTCAATATCCACGGATCACTGCTTCCTCGCTGGCGTGGCGCGGCTCCGATCCAAAGAGCAATTGCAACTGGTGATGCTCAAACAGGTGTGACCATCATGAAAATGGCGGCAGGCTTAGATACTGGTGATATGATGCTCAAAACGCTTTGCCCGATCGAAGCACACGATACCAGTGCAAGCTTGCATGATAAATTGGCAGATCAAGGTGCCGAAGCCATCTGTGAAGTATTAAAAACAGAGCAATCATTACAACAATATTTAGATGCTCGTGAAGTTCAAGATGATGCACTTGCAGTTTACGCACACAAATTATCAAAAGCCGAAGCTCAAGTTGATTGGAGCAAATCAGCCCTAGAAATTGATCGCAATATTCGCGCCTTCAATCCTTGGCCTGTCGCATTTACCCCACTCGATGAAAATCAAAATTTGCGTATTTGGAACTGTGAGCTTTCAAGTGAAAATGCTCAAAATGCCACAGCAGGTACGATTTTATTGATCAATAAACACGGCGTACATGTCGCTTGTGGAGATCAACACGCCATTTGTTTAACCAGCTTACAATGGCCAGGCGGTAAGGCATTAAATGCCGTTCAAGTCATGCAAGCACAAAAACTCGAAATTGGGCAGGTATTATGAGTCAGTCTACACAACCCAATTTAGCTAACAAAAAGCTAAACTTACGCGCACAAATCGTTAAAACCTTATTAATCGTACAACAAGGTCAATCACTCGCTAGCGTTTTAGGGCACCAAATTGATCAAGTCAATGAACGTGATCGTGCATTGTTCCATGAAATATTGATGGGCACTTTGCGTCAATGGTATGCACTCAAATCTATCGCGTTACCATTGCTCACCAAGCCTTTAAACAATGAAACTGTTGAAAGCTGTTTATACGTCGGTTTATATCAATTGCTTTGCACTCGTGTACCTGCACATGCTGTAATTTCAGAAACAGTAGATGCAACCAAGCAATTGGGCTATGAAGCTTTGGCTGGTGTCGTCAATGCGATTTTACGTAATGTTTCACGTGGAACAGAACAATACAAAGCCCAACTCAAAGCAGCACATGGTTTACCAAGTTGGTTATACAAACGTTTGAAACGTGATTGGCCTGAACAACTTGAACAATTATGTGAAAATCTCAAACAAATTGCGCCACTGACTTTACGTGTAAATACCCGAAAAATCAGCCGTGAAGCTTATTTAAATAAACTCAAAGCCCAAGAGATTGCATGTCAGCAATGTGCGATTTCAGATGTGGGTATCATCTTGGAACAAGCAGTGCAAATCACTGCCTTACCTGGTTTTGAGCAAGGCTGGTTCTCTGTCCAAGATGAACATGCACAGCTTTGTGCTAGTCTCGTTCCAGATTTAAATGATCAAGTTGTGCTTGATGCCTGCGCTGCTCCGGGTGGCAAAACTGCACATTTACTTGAAAAATATAATGTGAAAAAAATGATCGCGCTCGATCAAGATCCAAAGCGTTTGCTACGTGTTTCAGAAAATTTGGAGCGATTGGATCTGACAGAAAGATCCCCTGTCGAAATTATTGCAGCCGATGCAACAACTTGGCAAAGCAAAGATGCACTGGATTGTATCGTGCTTGATGCGCCATGTTCTGCGATTGGTGTAATGCGTCGTCATCCAGATATTCGCCTGCTTCGTCTATCTTCAGATATTGCTCAGACTGTTGCCTTGCAGAAGCAAATTTTGGATCATTTATGGCAAGAGCTTAAAGTGGGTGGAACATTGCTTTACATCACATGCTCTATTTTAAAAGCTGAAAATGAAAGCCAAATGCAGGAATTTTTCCAAACGCACAGCAATGCCAAAGAAATTAAAATTGAAGCTGATTGGGGAATAGAACAAACCCATGGTCGTCAACTTTTGCCTCAAACAGCACAAGGCGATGGTTTCTATTATTGTAAAATCCAAAAAATTGCGGACTAATCCCGTGATTTAGACATTATATTTAAGCCTGTTTTGATCTTTCACAGCAGGCTTAAATATCCAAAACACCCCAAATAAAATAAACTTCAAAAAAAATTATCTTGCTCTTTATAAATTTAAAACTGCACAAAACTCACTGCTTCAAAACAAATTACAAATTCATACTATTCAAATACATCAGAATCCGTTTAATTAAAAACAAATGAAATTTCTCATGATTTTCAAAACATAAATGTGCTTCATTCAAAATCAACTGATGAACACAGGCGAATAGCTTTAACACTTTTTTAAACTATCCGAGTCAAAAAAATAATGAATATTCAAATTATTGTTGGAAGTATCCGTGAAGGTCGCGTGGCGATTAAAGTTGCAAAATGGATGCTCAGTGCCATCCAAAGTTTTGAGCTCAAAGATGTCCAAGTCGAAATTGTTGATTTGAAAGAATGGGATTTACCCATTTTTGCAGGTGCTCATTCCCCTGCCAGCGGGATCTACGATCAACCCAAACAACAACAATGGGCGGAGCAAATTGCCAAAGCAGATGCCTTTATTTTAATTAGTCCAGAGTATAATCATGGCTATAGTCCAGCTTTAAAAAATGCCTTAGATTTTGTCTATCAAGAATGGAAAGCCAAACCTGTTGCTATTGCAAGCTACGGCGGAACCAACGGCTCACGTTCGATTGATCAAATTAAACAAATTTGTACTTTTTTGGGCATGATTGATTCCAATGCCATTATTGAAATTCGTGACATGGGGCAACGTGGCAAAGCAGAAAATTTTGAAGGAAATGAGTTTGATCAAAAAGCATTGAAAGCTGCTTTAGATAAATTGCAACGCTATGCTGTAAAAATATAAATTTGAGCAAAAGCATGTTGTAAGCTCTAGCTTACAAATACTGTCGTGCAATGCCACTATGAGCAAAGCGGATAAATTTTTATATTAGCTTCATCAGGAAATAGGATGTTTCCAGAAATAAAAAACAAAAATAATAGGATATAAATGCAGGACGCATGGTACGACAGGAGTCATACCACGACATAAATACAAAAAAGCTCAGGTATGGATGCCTGAGCTTTTTTAATGTCTAGCGTTTATTGATGTCTAAAGTTTATCGATGTCTAAATCTATTGCTCTTTCATCAAATTATTCATCATCGATAAAATCATCATCTAGATCATCATCATTGCTCACTTCAAATTGATCTTCTTCGTTTTCATCATGTGTTGGATTGTATTTCACAGCGCTCAACATGATATTTCTATACATAAATACAACTCCCCAATTAGACCAACACTTTCATTATATAGCGCATGATCAGCGTGGCTATTGCAAAGCATGCATCATTATTTAGCAAAATAAGCATTTTCGGATTGAACTAAAGCACCTCAAATTCTATGCGACGATTTTTCTTGCGCCCTTCTGCTGTTGCATTGTCAGCAACTGCTTTACTCGCACCTAAGCCCTGCGTTGAAAGACGATTTTTATCTATATTTTTTGCGATTAGATATTGTTTGACCGTTTCAGCACGTTGCAAACTCAACTGCATATTTTTATCTGCCTGACCTTGATTATCCGTATGTCCAATGATTTTGACATTTTTAGCTTGAACTCGATTTAGCGCACTCGCCATTTCATTTAAAATCTGCATACCTGTAGCTGTGAGTACTGCACTACCTGATTCAAATTCAATGATTCGATTTTTTAAAGTGTCATCGAGTAGTTGTTGCTCTGCCTGATTTGCACTGAACTGGCTATTAAAACGATATGGCGCAGCAACCAAACTTTGATATAAATTTTGCATTGCTTGAATTTCTGTAGGATTAGCAAGCTTTCCGGTTAGATCAACTTGAGTACCACGAACGGTCAATTTACCTTGAGATATTTTCTTAAGATCATTTTGGATCAACTGTGTAACCGAATCACTCCAACCATTTGGTGCGGACACTGGGCGAATTTGTATCTTATCGACCACTTGATCAGCGCCATATACCAAACGCATTTTCATCAAAATTGCCTGTTTACTGGCATCATTTGGAACCACGCCTTCAATGACTATAGGTGCAGCAAAGACCCCACTACCACCCGCTAAAGTTAAAATCAAAGTGATATATTTCAAGTAATTTATATATTGTTTCTTTTTCATTTTCTAATCATCTATAAATGTTTGACGGAACAATTTCATCGCCTGATTGAGGCTCAATTGCCGCTCACATAAGCCTTGTTCTAAAGCAGCAAGCCCCGCATTTTGTTCTAAATAACGGTCAATCCACTGTGCCTCTAGCAAAGAAACCCAACGCTCAGAATCCATTTTTTGGATGAAAATGTCGCTTAATGCCAAAATATCAGCACCCTGAAAGCCAAAAAGCAGCACAGGTTCATCAAAATGCAATATACCAATCAGCACTTCTGTATCATGTTTTGATATAAATCGACCGATTAAACTGACCCAAAATGCAGCGATTTCATAACAATAATTTGCATTATTAATCGGCAAAATCAGCACTTTATTTAGCTTTGAGGTGCCATGTTGTAATACAGGCTGAAGCAATAGCCCTAGACCAATCATGCTTTGCGCCAATTCATAAGCCGTTAAATTCATCAGTTTTGCAAAGGAAAATAACGTGTAACTTTCATAAAAATCCTGACATTCTTCATCTGTCAAAATTTGAATTTCATGACCAATTTTCCCCAATTTTTCCATCAAAATATCTGAATCACGGATGCTCCGAATCACGCGATTTTTTAAAAATAATTCTAATAAAGCGGCCTTATGTCGATACGGCGCATACAGCAGATTTTTTAATGGCGCATCAACTTCCAGTAAATGCCCCAAAACCATTGGGAAATGTCGACCTGAACTATCCTCACTGGTGATCAAATTCGCCACCAAAAATAAATGCTCAACAGGGTTTGCAATAAAAAAATCTAAAGAAGGCAAAGACTGATACGTGCGATCAAAGTCTGGAGATTTCATCGCCTGTTCTAAAGCTTCAGTGATCCATTGGTCAATCACTTGGATCAAGCTGTGCTGCCCTTTTATTTTCAAAAAATCACCGCGTGCAGGGCTTTTGCCATAGTACAGAGGTGTGGTTTGGATCTGCTTCATGGATAAGCCTCCAATGCAAAAAGGAATTGGATCATCATGGCGTACCTCGTGGCATGGCAGAAAGTACTGCAATTGTTGGAGTTGTCACGCCCCGATTGCTACTGGCTGGGTTTGCTTGTGTTGGATTCGGATTTGTTGCTGGATTCACTTGGGAAGCTTGAGCCACCTGAGCCGTATTTGGATGTGCTGCATCTTGTGCATTTGCTGGAACTTGCCCAGCAGGCACGACTTGTGAAGGCTTACTGCTCAACACACTGTCCACCAGTTGTAAGCCTGAATAACCACGACCCGCCCCCATCGTGGTCGAGGTATTGCCACTGATCAATCTAAAATTGACCCGTACAAATAACGTCGGTTTTTGTGGATTGACCCATGTCAGCTCAAAGTTGCCATTCAATGGTTTTCGTTTAGCAGAATCAATCAAACGGTTAATGCCATATTCACCTGGCTCATCAAAGATGGTATGCGTTTGCCCTTCCAAATCCACCACCGTAATCCTAGCCCCCGGTATCGCTGAAGGATTTGGCCATACAAAATTGACCCATTGCTGTAAGCCATTTTCATAAGCCATTTTTTGCCCATCAATCTCGATGCTATAGGACAATAACTGCGGATTTTGTACGGGGAAAAATTGGAAATTCGATTGATTTGCCACAGTGGCAGTTGGTGCTTGATTGATCTCACCTGTTGCAACACCATTGGCTGGAGCAACATAATTTTGGAAATTTACAACAAACTGCGGATTTAAACTTAGCCCCTGATCTTTCCAAGTTTTCGAGCTTAGCGTATATCCACGACGGATAATAAATGGGTCCAACGTTTCTTTGACAAAGCGTGCAATACTGCCATTTTCACCAAAAATTTGGCTAATTTCGTTGCTGGTTGCTTGTACCGATGCCGAAGTATTAAATGGGAATTTTTGGCTTAGGGTTTGTTGATAAGGTTGAAAAGCCTGAATATTCCAAAGTTTATTAATTTCATTTTGAGCAGGAGCAAGTAAACTTTCAAAAGATTGAATTAATGGACTAATCAATAATTTTTGCATTGAAATTCGATCGGCTTCATTTAAACCTATAGTCAATTTTTCATCGACGATTTTTTGCGTATTATTAAAAACAGACGTTTGTTCATTTAGAGTCAGTTTGACCAAAGCCACAGCATTTGGACCAATATCACCTGCATTTTTTAAATCATTAAATTTACTGCGAACCTGAGATAAATCATTCAAATACTCATCTAGTAGTGATTTATTTTGCTGATCATCACGTTTGCGAACCAATTGATAAAATGCCTGAAACTCTTGAGCGATCGGACCTTGAGCCTGTGTCATCGCACGTTCAGTTGCATCTTTGGTACCTTGCCTTAAAATCACGCGTTTAAACCAAGCCACGATACCTTTTTTCGGAGTTGCCAATTCGGCTTGAACCACAGGATTGTCCCAACTGGTTTCTTGAGCGATGCGCTCTAGCAAGGTTCGAATGGGTGAATTTTGCGGTTCGCCTAAAATATCAATCACTTTTGCCTGTTGGGCGAAGTCCTCGCCTTTGGCATAGTGAACAGCATTGATAAATTTTTTCCATTCAGCAATATATTCTTGCTTATACAATTGCACCAATTGTTTGCGGATCTGATCTGGACTACCACTAAAAGTCAAATCATCAGATTGCGCACTATTTAAAACCCAATCTTTAGAATCAGTTGGCTTATTAGTCACTTCATCAATGGCTTGAGAAATATATTCATCCCACGCTTTTTGAGTAAAGATACCGGGCAATGCATAGCCACCCAGAACAACGGTTTTATTTTTATCCCCGACAATCTGTGCCACTGTTAACGCAGGATAACGTACTGTCGCGCGCATTTTAATTTCATTATAAACACGATCCCGCGCAGGCATTCCTCGGACCACAGAAAGCAGTACTTGACGTACCTGATCCACCAATTGTGCATCCGATTCTAAAATCGGAAATTTTGGATCATTTGCCAGAGTCATCGCATAAGAAAGTACTTCTTCTGCTTTTCTAATCATTTGATCGCGAGGCATTTGCCCCCGATTGGCATCCAACCAAGATCGCCAAAAACGTGTAACCTGATCACTCAAATGACTCGCATCCATATACTGAGGATTACTCATCATCAGATATGCCTTGAGTGCATTGTAAGCATCTTGCGGATTGGTATCTGAGGCTTCTAAATATTGCTGTGTCTTATTTTGTGCCGTTTGCTGGATCTCAACATTGACATGATTTGCCTTCAATATTTCTTGATTATTTTTAACACGCTGTAAATATTGCGCGATATTTTGCTGGGTCGGTGACAAAATAATCTGGCGAATTCCTTTTAAATACTCAGCCTTTAACTGCTCACGTATCGCCTTACCCTCATACAATCCAAACATAAACGGTAAAGGACGATGACGATCATACTCATCCAACTGAACTAGGCGTTGCTGCAAAATCAATAAAGCATCCAATTGAGTAGACAGTTCTTGCCCTGATGTTTTTTGCATTTGCACAACTTTTTGTAGATCTTTTTGAACATCCGCGATTAACTGTTGATTATTACGATACGACCAAAGCCACAAGCCCAAAACCATAGAAACTGTCAGCAAAGAAACAATAAATACGAGATAACGCTGTCTTTTACGCTTTGGGTTGATATGTTGTTTGACCAAGTTTTTATCTTTTAAAATAACCTCGGAAAATAATCCTTTTAAGAAATAGCCATGATTTTGCGCAATCGAATTTTTGGGAATACCAAATTCACTATTTGGAATTTTTGCAAGACGGAATTCTTCTGCAATTTGCTCCGTCATCGGGCTTTCAATCGTGCCTTCTTGTAGAGCACTGGTAAAATAAAATCCACGAAATACGGGCTTAAACTGAAATGGATTTTCCTCAAATAAACTACCAATAAATGTTTTTAAAATCGGCTTTAAGGTTTTAAATTCAAGAGGAAATGTCATCACACTAGGAGAAATATTTTGCGCATGACGGCGACTTAAATGCGTAGTACTAACACCTTTTAAACCGTCATATAAAATATTGTAATGTTGCTCGAATAAGTCCAAAGCACTGATATTTTCTTCAGGCTTATATGCCAATGTAGCTCCCCAAACTTGGTCAAACTCTTGATCTTCATAGCATTCAAAAAACTCAGTAAACCCTGCGATAAGATCCATTTTTGAGAAAATCAAATATACAGGTGCAAAGACTTCTAATCGTTCTGTCAAATCTTGAATACGTGCTCGCAAATTTTTCGCCAATTTCAAAGTCTTTTCAGGGCTTTGGCTGACCAATTCAGCAATACTCACGATTAAAATCAGACCATTAATCGGTGCTTTACTGCGATTTTTCTTTAATATATTTAAAAAACCAATCCATTCATCATGGTCCTCGGCATAGACTGAATAACGCCCAGCGGTATCCAGTAAAATCCCTTCCGTAGAGAAAAACCAATCACAATTACGCGTACCACTTAGGCCTGAGGACACCACTTTTTGATGTGATTCTTCAAAAGGAAACTTGAGTCCTGAATTATAAATGGCTGAACTTTTCCCCGCTGCTGGGTTGCCAATCACCATATACCAAGGCAATTCATATAAGGCAGCATTGCCCTTTTTATCGCCAAGTTTTGACTTGCGAATCATTTGAATCGATTCTTTGATTTGTTGATTGATCAGTTGTAATTCTTCTTTATCTTTATGATCAGTCGTTTCAGCTTCGGTATCTTTACTAATCGCATCAACCAACTCTTCACCTTGTTTGGCGTGCTTTCTTCTTTTAATCAGACTATAAATAATATAACTCAGCAAACCCACAAAATAACTGACTGCCAAAGCAAAAAATAATGGACGTGGAATAGAATTATAAGACGACAACAAAGCCACAAATAATGATAATGCAATAATTGCCTTAGGATTGGTGATATATTGCCAGAGGTAACCTATAATCGTATACATTATATTCTCTTATATAAATTTTATAAAAATCAAACAAATTAATAATTACAAATATGTTCAAGCACTAAATGGGCGCAGTAAAAGCTGTGCTGAAGGATTTTTAGTGTTATAAACCGAGGTGAAATTTTCCCCAGAAAGATGTGTCCCCAACATAAATCCAAATATTTCTGCCAAATCTTGGGAATGCCCTAAAAATAAAGAGCCATAGATAAAATGCTGTGACGCAATCGCAGTATCTGCAAAATTTTGAGCTAATATCTTTTGATTTTTAATATTAAAAACATCATTAGAAACAACAATAAACGGCGAATCATGCTCATATAACTCATCATCATCGAGCTGCAATTCTTTTAAAACCTGAGCAAATTGCGATTCATTTAAAGCCAACTGTAAAGTTTGAATCGGTTCTAATTCATCTAAAGTGACAGACTCATGGCTTAGACAACAACTACTTGAAAACTCGGATGGAATATAGTGCTCAATCTCAAATTTAGTCGTTAAAATCTGTTCATCAATTTCAGAATCCGCAACGACCAACAAACTGACTTCATGATTTTGGTGAGCAATATGCATAAATAAATCAAGCAAAGCCAAATAGCTATTTTGGCTATCAAAATAATGAAAATGAATTCTAAGCTGTTGTGAAATAATGCCAAGATTGTCGATAAACATTTCAATTTCTTCAGAACAAGTAGACTCATCCCAAATGGATTGAATCTGTTTCGATAAAAATATATGAATATTCAAATAATTTAAGCGTTGCATCGGTTTTGCTGGTGGCGTATCCATCTCTTCAGATGCAGCATTGGGATCAATCCATTTAGGATGCATCTTATATGCGTAGGCTTGCTGACTATCATAAAATAATGCCGACTGCTTCAACTGATCTGCAATCACAATCAATGCTTCTTGATTCAGCTCCAACTGATTTAAGATCATGTGATTTATACGATAAATGGCATTATTTTGTCGTTGTTCATCTAAAGCCTGATCCAATTCCTCAATACGATAAGACAAGATCCCTGCCTGTAAATTCTCACTTAACAAAGCATCCAATTGGGCCGAAATACCTCCTGAAAAATTCTGAAAAATAGCTTCATTTTCACCCAAAGCATGTTGAAGCGAAGTCGAATATAAGTTTAAATTTATCCATTCTATTGGCTTTTTTTGTTCGACTACGGCTGGCTCAATTTGTTTTTTATCCAATTGTTCTTGCTTGTTTTTTTGATATTTATTGTACTGCGCAATCGCAATAAATGGCAAAATGACCAATGCCGTCAACAGCAAAGGAATACAAATAAAATAGATCAACAAATCTTTTAAATTGGGATCAAAATGACTATCTTTCCAATAGAAAATCATGATCAACGAAACTGCACATAATATGCTAAAAAATAACGCAATCACTTTTTTAACCATCAAAGGCTACCCCAAAATATTATGTAAAGTTTCACTGTTATCATGAGTTTTAAACGGCATTAAAAATGCGCCTCGTGATAAACCGACTTTCGAATGATCACTCAATTGGATCGCTTGTATTTCTTCTTTGGCTAAAACTAGCCTTACATCAATAACTAAGGTTGGATCACACCAACTCGATAATATTTTTTTGAGCTTTTGATTAGACTGATGTCCAGGCAAAAAATCCAAATAAGCCTTATAAGTTAAAGGCCCTATACGGATTTCAATCTTGCCATCAAGTTGTTTAATCGACTCACCACAAAAACAATTGATCCCCAATAAACTGGGGCGTGCCTGTCCTATACAGGTTCTTTGGCTCAACTCTAAATAATATTTTTCTTCAATATATTGTTCTATTTCGATATTTTCATTAAAAATACAACTCAACATGGTTTTTAAAGCATGGGCAGTATTATTTTGCCCCTGCATTAGCCCTGAAAATTCTGCAAAATAATGATCTAAATCATTTTGTTGATGTTGGGAACTGACATAGCCACACAAGGCATGCAAAATATCAAGATAATGATTTTCATGTGAAATTTCATATTGTATTGGCAAATTATAATTAAAACTCGCCTCTAAAAATTGACTCACCAACTTATGATTGAAAAGACTTAAAAATTCTTGGGTTTCAATCCGATATTTACGTGGTGCTTGTTTAACCTTATTGGTATAAGTATAGGGCATCGCTCCTTGCAGCCCCGTCAAACCAACGATCAAATTTTTTATTCGAATTTTATCATCATCAAGTTCAAGCGATTCAATCTCAGAAATTGGAAAATTTAAATTCAGCGAACTATCAAAACGATATTCTTTCGCCCAATAGCGTGTATATTTTTGTGAACTTTTATGTCGCAACAAACGAACAGATTGAAAAAACTCAAAGCTGCTAGGTTGAATAAATAATTCATCAATTACAGAGGCTTTTTGCCACCAATGTTCTGAATGCATTGGTATAACTCCTGATCTGTATTTGAATCTAAAATGCTCAAATGAACAAAACTATTGAGCTGTACTTTTAAGCTAAAAATATGGCTAAGCAATTGACTAAAAATATATAAACTATGCCCACGAAAGATTTGAGCATCCATTTTAATGCTCACTTTGACCCCTCTTATAAACATAGGAAATGGTTTCTTTTCGATCAATTTGGTATCAACACTAAAATCAATTTCACGTATTGAATTGATAATCTGATGATTCTCTTTCGTTTTTGGAAGATTATAGAGTTCTAATAGTTCTTTAATATGGCTTAGAGCATCCCCCTTCATCAGTGCCAAAGTATTCAATGACAAGTGTGAAATAATTCTCCACTGTTCTTTCATATTTCGCTCAAACTGAAAACTGGCATTTGGACGCTTCAATACCACAACCTCTCTTGCAGTATTTGCATCTTTTAAAGTCAAACTATCATGACTTTGAGCCAAAGCTTCATTTGGCAAATCACCATTGGAACAGAGTAATCGGGTACTAATAAAATCAGACTTAATCTCGTAAGGATTCAATCTTTTAGAAATAATAGAGTAGCCAGAGGCAATATGTTGATTGGCATATTGAATCGGATTTAAGGCATAAAAAAAGTTGGCGTCATCGCCACGATAATGGCTCATCGCAAAAAAAGGATGGATTTGCGTAGAAATTTGCTCTTTATTGGTTTTTTCTCGGACCATTTCCATATTAATGACCGAATATACTCGGAATAATTCTGGATGTTGCGCATCTGCGAGCAAAGGATATTCAAGTTGTTTATGATTTATTTTCTGCGGCTCTGCCTGTTTTTCAAATAAATTAACAACTGGACAAGTAAAAAGTTTAAAGTTTGCGACATTTAATTCTGAATAATTTCGAACAATTGTTTGATCATTCAAATTCAATTTTAAATGAATATTCAACTCAAAAGTGGACTGATCTTTTAAGTGCTTTAAAAAGCCGAGATCCAGATTGAGATAACTAAACTTATCAGCAAAACAAAAATACTCCATCAACATACGATAGGCATGATGGGTATGCTGATCTATAGGCAATAGGCTTTGATTTTCTTCAAATCCAATAATGTCAAAAGGATTGAGGATTTCAAAATTTTTTTTAGCTGTTTTAATACTAAAAGTGGTTCCTTGCTTAAAGATCGCATCCAAAACTTGTAACGGAAAATTGGAAATCGCATCCAAATAAATCGGCAATTTTTCTGCCACTAAAATCGCATTCGTTTTATTAAATATTTCAAATCCAAAACTCAAGGTTGCATTCTGATTCATGTGAATATGCGAGCTAGGATTGGTTACAAATTCTAGATTGATCAGTTGAATTGGCAGTAAATGAACTGCTCTGGTCGTCGCAAATTCACATTGCACATTTTTAAAGCTTTTTGAACGTAAGACCTCTTTTGGCTCAATAATCAATGCTTCGGTCAATTTCTTTTGCTTGTTCATATCTTCAAAACTAATGATCGAACACGCAGGAAAATGTCGTAAATATTGAGGAAACATGACCTCAAAAATTGACCGTGTAAACATCTCATAACTATCAGCAAGTTTTTTATCTATTCGAGCTGCTATCAGTGAAAATGCTTGAATCAATCGCTCAATATGTGGATCGTCAATTTGCTCTTGATTCAAAGATAAACGCTGTGCAAGTTTTGGATATTTTTGAGCAAACTCACGTGATTGTTGTCCAAATTCCTGCAATTGCTTTTCATAATAGGGTAATAAATCATCAATCATAGCAACCCCCTATTTTATGTTCTTGCTGAAATTACATATTGTTGAGTCGTAGGCTTAAGCAATGCATCAAAAATCACTGGCTCGTATAAAGGATGGATATTCAAATAAGCCTGAATACTGAGACAGAGCGCTCCCACATTTTGTTCATTCATCAACATTTCTACTTTTATTTGCCGTAAGCGTGGTTCATGCGCTGAAATGGATTTTTCAATGGATTGGCAAATTTTCTCTCGATCCATTGGATTTGCCGTTGAAAGACCCACAAAATCAATAATGCCAAATTGAATAATTGACTTTTTTACTTCAGGAAAATCTTCAATAACATCATCAAGTTTTGCGACTCGACTATTCAACAAATCTTCTAAATCATGAGCAACAGATTCACGTAATTCTTGTATAGATAGTCCCTGAGTATGCTCAGACTCAGGTATTAATCGATCAAATAAAGTTGATCTAAAACCAAATGGATATAAATGATCTAAATTCATTTTCATTATTTCTTAATGAGATAAGGGCTAACATTTCGTTATCCCTTACCTAAAATCACATCATATTGATTACGCTGAATAAGATGCAGTGTTATTAGAAAGAGACCATTTCTTCGTAACAGCACCTTTTTGTGTACCATCAATATCTTGTTGGTTATATGTCCACTCAACCGCAGCATATTTCAGACCAAAAGATTCAGTTGGTACACCTTCTTCATTAACAGCAGGTACAACGCTCGATACCAAAACGTGTTTTAATTTGATTTGTAAATATTTGATACGTTTATCACCATTTGCACGGTAATAATCAATTTGAACTTCATCAAATGTATAGCCTGCAGAACATGCTTCCCAAAGCTTTGGACTAGTTGCATCTAAATCTTTGACAAAAATCATATCTGCATGTTCAACACGCTCAGCAGTATGACCACCGACGCTTGAAGAAGTTGCTGATTTTGGTTGACGAATATTATGAGCCCAAGAGTTTACTTCTAACCAATCTTTATGCTCAGAGTCTCGAGATTCTCCATCAACTTTATATTTCCCACGAAACTGAACGTATATATCTTTCATCAGGTTTTTCCTAATTATTTAAAGTTATTATTTAGCTGAGTTTTTATTAATTTGAAGACTGTGGTAACTCAGTCACCAGCCTTAAAGAAACGGATAACTCATCTAGTTGAAAATGTGGTCTTAAAAAAACCACCGACTTGTAGTGACCCGGTTCCGCAGGGTTTTCTACAACTTTTACTGATGCTTCACGAAGCGGATATTGTGCTTTCGCTTCTTGTGATGCCCCATCATCTAGTAACACGTATTGAGATAACCACTCATTTAAAAATGCTTCTACATTACCCGCAGATGCAAAACTCCCCACCTTATCTCGCATCATAGCTTTTAAATAATGTGCGATCCGAGAAACTGCCATAATGTATTGAATTTGGCTGGATAATGCCGAGTTTGCATTGGCTGAATCACTGTCATATTTTTTCGGTTTTTGCGAAGATTGCGCACCGAAAAATGCTGCATAATCTGTATTTTTACAATGCACCAAAGGAATAAAACCAAGATCGCTGAGTTCTTTTTCACGGCGATCCGTAATGGCAATTTCGGTTGGACATTTAAAAGCAACCTCACCATCATTGGTTTTAAATGTGTGCACAGGCAAACCTTCGACCAATCCACCGCCCTCTACACCACGAATAGCAGCACACCAACCGTGCATATCAAATGCATTGGTCAATCGTGTACCAAATGCATAAGAAGCATTCATCCAAAGATATTCATTATGATTTTGACCAGAAACTTCTTCTACAAAATTGAAACCTTCTGTCGCAGTCCCTTCTTTAGGATGATATGGCAAACGTCCCAATACTCTCGGCATGGTCAAAGCAACATAACGCGCATCATCGCTTTCACGGAATGAACGCCATTGAACGTACTCTGCCGTTTCAAATATTTTCGAAACATCACGAGGGCGGTCAATGTCTGTAAATGACTCCAATCCCAACATATTTGAGCATGCTGCTGAAATAAATGGCGCATGTGCAGCTGCTGCAACATGAGAAATTTGTTCCAGTAAATACATATCAGAAGGAGTTCGATCAAACTCGAAATCACCAATGAGCGTGGCATAAGGTGCCCCACCAAATGAGCCATATTCCTCTTCATAGATTTTCTTAAAAAGACTACTTTGATCGAAGTCAGTCGCACCTTGAAAGTCTTTAATTAATTCTTTTTTAGTCGTATTTAACATACGAATTTTAATCAGAGGATTGGATGGCGTTTCTTGGCAAAAATAATATAAACCACGCCAAGTGGATTCAATTTTTTGAAATTCAGCATTGTGCATGATTTTACTTAATTGCTGAGAAATCATATCGTCTATTTCAGCGATACGTTTGTCCAGTGACAAAGTCATATTTTCTGAAATAACGATCGTCCCAGCCATGACCTCACGGGCAAGTTCACCGATCAAGTTTTTAGCACGATCATGCTCATCTTCATTGCGTGCAATACGACTTTGTTCAACGATTGAATCCAATAACCCCACTTCAGCAGTGGTATTTTGTTGAGTTTCGGTCGCTTGTAAATTATTCATCATCAGCTCCCGCTTCTTCACTCATTTTGCGAACTTGGTCTGTATTTTTTAAAACATCATCCAAAAGATCTTCTAAGCGTTCACTATTTGAGATTTTATTTCTTAAATCTGTCAATCGCTCGCGTGCTTCAACCAATTTTCGAAGAGGATCAACTTGTTGAACCACATTTTCAGGACGAAAATCTTCCATAGATTTAAAAGTTAAATCTACAGACATACGCCCCCTCTCCTCTGTCAAAGTATTTTCAACTTGGAAATTGGCACGGGGAGATAAAGACTCCATAACCTCATCAATATTTTCGAGATCTACATTGATGAATTTTTTATCTTTCAACTTGGTTTTTTCAATTTCAGATGCAGCAGAAAAATCCCCTAAAACCCCAACAACAAATGGTAATTCTTTAATTTCTTTGCCATCACCAATCTCAACATCGTAAGTTAATTGAACTCGTGGTGGACGAATACGTTGTAATTTTTTCTGTACGCTTTCTCGTTTTGCCATATTTAAAAAATCCTAAAATATTAAAATCCCGCAAATGGAGTCTTTGGTTTTGCTGGTTCAGCTTTTTTTTCTGGTCTCGTTTTCACTTGTTTCTTTTGAGTCTGTTTTTTTGGCTGTTCTCTTTGCACTTTTGGTTTAGGACTTACAGCCGGCTTAATTCTAAAATCATCAGGTTTAGCTTTGACCATTTCTTCCGCAGGTACTGATGTTCGATACAATTCAACAAATGCTTTTGCTGCTGGATAAGTTAGGTCATTGTTTAAATAACGTGCTTCATTCATCCTCATTTTGGTCAGAGATGAACGTGCCAGATTG
This sequence comes from Acinetobacter gerneri DSM 14967 = CIP 107464 = MTCC 9824, assembly GCF_000368565.1. Classification (GTDB taxonomy): domain Bacteria; phylum Pseudomonadota; class Gammaproteobacteria; order Pseudomonadales; family Moraxellaceae; genus Acinetobacter; species Acinetobacter gerneri. The sequence goes on from NZ_KB849549.1 coordinate 468,302, forward strand.
ACTCCTAACAAAAATTTCACATCAGTCAGCATTGGCGTATTTACATTTTGTTTCTGTAAATAATCAATCAAAATCATTGATTTAATATAGTTATCTATTTGCTGAAAGCGATTAGCTGCTTGAATCAGTAAATCACTTTTTTCTTCAGTATTTTTTTTATCGCAAATTCGTTGATATATACTCAATAGTTCCGAATCTGTTTCGCCCTCAATAAGTGGGTTGGCTTTTATACAACTTCTTTTTAATTTAATCTCTGGATCATTCGCATTTGTTAACTGGCTCAATAATAATCCCGATATTAACAATGGATAAATCAGTTTCTTATTCAAAACCATTCCCCTTATTTTCATAATAACTTACACATATTTAAAATTTTACTAACTAATTATCAAAATAATTGTTTAATTGATTTTGATTAAAAATTTAACTAAAAAACGCATAGCAAAGTCAAGTTAAAAAGATTTATTTTGGAAAAATATTTTATTCTGTTTTTAATATCAAATAAATATTCGCAATATGTAAATATTCAATATTTTATTTTAAATTCTTTTCTGTAGAATATTTTAGAGCTTCATCAATATATTAAAAATATTATTGATTTAAAACATTTTATATCAAAACCAAACATTGATTCATAGTTAAATGCTCAATTGTTAATATAATCACATATTAAAGAGAAAAATGATGAGTAATCTCAAAATATTAATAACCAAGCTTTCTAAAATAACCAAAAATGCATTAGAAAGTTCTGCAAATTTCTGTATTTCTCAACAAAATTATGAGATAGAAATAGAGCATTTTCTTTATGAATTAATAAAATCTAACAATAATAATGATATTAAAATATTATCAAATAAATATAAAATTTCACTTCCATTACTGGTTGAAGATTTAAATAAAACAATCTCAGAATTGCCCAAAGGAAATAGCCGTACACCTATTTTTGCAAAATCAATCGTTAAACTCCTAGAACAAGCATGGTTATTAGCCTCAGCAGAACATATTCCAAGTATTAGAAGTAGTCATTTATTGATTGCTTTACTGACAGCACCTGATCTTTATCAACATGCTATTCGTGCTTCAAAAGTCTTTGATTTATATCCAATAGATACAATCAAGCATAAGTATTTAGAACTTTGTAAAGCAAGTGAAGAACATGAATCTGAAACTAATTTAAAAGATGAAATATCGATTGATTCGGCACTTAATTCCAATACCTCTGAACTGCAAACACCTGCATTAAATCAATACACCATCAATCTCACTGAAAAAGCCCAAAATGGTGGTATTGATCCTGTGATCGGACGTGAATTTGAAATTCGTTTAATGATTGATATTTTAATGCGCCGCAGACAAAACAATCCAATTTTGACAGGAGAGCCAGGTGTAGGAAAAACAGCTGTTGTTGAAGGTTTAGCACTTAAAATCGCGGCTGAACAAGTCCCTGAATCACTTAAAAATGTTCAACTCCATGTACTTGATATGGGACTTTTACAAGCAGGTGCGAGTGTTAAAGGTGAGTTTGAAAATCGGCTGAAGCAAGTCATTAAAGAGGTTCAAAGCTCATTACAACCTATTATTATCTTTATAGATGAAGCTCATACCTTGATTGGTGCAGGTGGTCAAGCTGGACAAAATGATGCAGCCAACCTACTTAAACCCGCTTTGGCTCGGGGTGAACTGAGAACCATTGCAGCCACCACTTGGGCTGAATATAAGCAATATTTTGAAAAAGATGCAGCATTGAGTCGCCGATTTCAGGTTGTCAAAGTAGAAGAACCTACTGAAGAAGTTGCTATTGATATGCTACGTGCCATGCATCCCATCATGCAAAAGCATTTCAATTTACTCATTGATGATGAAGCAATCGTAACCGCAGTACAGTCTTCTCATCGCTATATCAGTGGGCGTCAACTGCCAGACAAAGCCATTAGTGTCCTTGATACTGCCTCAGCTCGAGTTGCTTTAACGCAAAATGCCCAACCAGTGAAACTCGATCAACTGCAAGCACAACGACACAATCTGAATTTGGAAATTCAAATCTTACGTAATGAACATCTCAACCAAACGCTACACCAAAGCCGTTTAAAAGATTTAGCTGAAAAACTTGATGAATTAAATACAGAAATTTTAGCCACTGAACAGCAATGGCAAAAAGAGCTCGAAATCATTCATCAAATCAAAGCACTTGAACAGCAAGATTTCGCTGAAAATACTGAAAATTCGACGCAAGTTTTAACATTACTCGATCAATTAAAACAATTGCAAGGTTCAATTCCGCTTGTCTTTGAGCGTGTTTCAGCCCAAATGATCAATGAAATTATTTCTGATTGGACAGGTATTCCTGTTGGGAAAATGCAAAATGATCAAATCAAACAAATCCTCAATCTAAAAAATAAATTAGCTGAACGGATCATGGGGCAAGACACTGCACTTGAGCATATCGTTCAAGGTATTAAAACCTCGCGTGCAAAATTGGAAGACCCAAATAAACCGCAAGGTGTATTTTTTCTCGTTGGACCAAGTGGTGTAGGTAAAACTGAAACAGCTCTTGCGCTCTCACAGGAGCTTTATGGTGGCGAATCGCATTTAATTACAGTCAATATGTCTGAATACCAAGAAGCCCATACCGTGTCCTCTCTCAAGGGTGCACCGCCGGGTTATGTAGGATATGGTCAAGGTGGTGTACTGACAGAAGCTGTGAGACGCAATCCCTATAGCGTGGTTTTACTCGATGAAATTGAAAAAGCGCATAGCGATGTACAGGAACTTTTTTATCAAGTTTTCGATAAAGGGATGCTTGAAGATGGTGAAGGACGAGTCATAGATTTTAAAAACACCATTATTCTTCTCACATCCAATGCTGGCTCAAGTTCCATTATGCAGGCATGTCTGAATCAGCCTTTAGAAGAATGGCCAGACCACAATGCGATACTCGATGTCATTAAGCCACATTTATATAAACAGTTTAAACCTGCATTTTTAGGTCGTATGCAAGTTGTGCCTTATTTTCCATTGCATGATGATTTACTAGCGCAAATTATTGAATATAAATTGGCGAAAATAATACAACGGATCAAAACTCAATATGCTATAGATATTCATTATCAATCTGATTTAATTGAATTAATCTTAAGCCGTTGCACAGAAGTTGATAGTGGCGCTCGTAATATTGATCATATTTTAAATTCTTCAGTACTCCCCGCTTTGGCTACAAAAATATTAGTGGCTTTAAGCGAACAACAACTCCCAAAAATCATTCAAATTGACATCCAAGATGATGAAATGATTTTTGTTCTTGATCCATCAGAACAAAAAGTTAAAAAGACTGAAAATAATAAAACAACTAAAAAAACCAAGGACAATGCAAAAAATCCAGCAGAATTGGAGACTGAACGATGAATGTCGATATTGAAGCCCTACTTCAGCCCATTTCTACAGAAACCATGTGTGGCGAAGACTTATCATTTTCCAATGAATTTCATGAAATAAAAAAAGCACGAACCCAAGATGATCCTCTTTTAGATCAAGGTGATTGGGTTTCTGAACCGAAACAAGCTGATTGGGGATTTGTCTCAAATAAAATCATTGATTTAATGAGCCATCGTAGTAAGGACATCCGCCTACTGACTTGGTTAACTGAGGCTTGGTCACATCTCTATGGCTTCGAAGGTTTAGCTAAAGCAATTGAGCTCTCTTATCGTTTGCTTGAACAATATTGGCTTAAGATTCATCCTGAATTGGAAGATGATGATCTAGATCAACGTTTAGGACTATTACAGGGATTGTTAAACCAATTACCTACTTTGGTTCGTTCCGTTCCTTTGATTGATCGGCAACCTTTTTATACTTTACTGGATTATGAAAATTTTCTATATCAACAAAATAATCGCCGAAAAAATGCGGAAGATTCAAATGAAATAGAACATAGCAATGCTCTGGATGATTTTGAACAATTACTTGCATCTACAGCAAAAAGTTTTCAAAAACAGCAATATCAAAACTTTCAATTATTTTTAGAACAATGGGAAATAATCAAACAAGTTTTAGATCAATTAATGGAATTAGAAGCACCTAGTTTTGCACAAATTGACTCACAATTTGAAAGTATACAACTCTATTTAAAGAAAATTTATAAAGTTGATACACAAAATTCTTCACTCTCAAATATGCCTATTCAGCCTGAAATCTCAGAAAATACAGCATGTGACACTAATGCCATAAAAATACAAGCCTCAGTTCAAGCTGTTGAGTCAACGCTTCCTACTTTTCAAGCCAACACACAAAACCATATTCAAAATCGACAACAAGCAATGCAAATTTTAAGTGAAATTTCTCATTATTTTCAAATAAATGAGCCTTATAGCCCTGTCAGCTATATGTTGAAAAAAACCATCAAGTGGAGCCAAATTCCTCTACATGAATGGCTTAGCCAAGTCATCAAGCATGATAACCCACTAGAAAATATTCAAGAATTGTTGGGTGTTTCAGAAAATAATGAAGATTAAATTATTGGTAAAATTTTATGTTTAAAGCTGAAAAAATTTTATGGGGTGAAGGTTTATTTTTAAGACCCCAACATTTTCAAATTCAAGATACCTATCATGAACAACATTTAAATCAGCTCATCCGCTCGACCATCGCTTTTTCGTATGGCGTGCAAAATATTCGCTTCGATGCAACTCAGCTCAATATCCATATTTTAGCTTTAGAAAATATCGAAATGATTTGGCAGGATTCTGAAATTTACCATGCACCTGCTCGTGATCTACTCCCTGAACCGCTACAGTTAGATGAGCTTAATCTACAAAATGAAATGCATATTTATCTTGCATTACCCATTTTACAAGCAAATAAGCAAAATGTTTCCCACGAGGCATCAACTGAACCCAGTCGCTATCATTCTCATTTAACTCAAGTCCATGATTTATTTACTGATGCAGCGACCGCTGATATTACGTTATTAAGAAAAAGAGCTGAATTTAAGTTATTGGCGCATCATGCAAGTCCAGATACAGATTTGGATGGCTTTTTATACCTTCCTATAGGCAAACTTAAACGGCATAGTACTGGAAATTTTGAACTTGATAATCGATTTATTCCGCCTATTTTGCACATTGGCGCAAATGAAACTTTGCTCAATCATTTAAAAAGATTGCTCAATGTTATCAAAGCAAAAATCAAAACAATTCAGACAAATAATAGAGAAAATGAGCAAAAACTTATCGAATTTCGATCAGGCGATATTGTGTCATTTTGGTTGGTCAATGCGCTAAATACTGCACATGCAACTTTAAATCATTTATATCATCATCCTTTTATTCACCCTGAACGATTTTATTTTGAATTATTACATTTGACGGGTTCTTTACTAACTTTCTCTACGGCTTATGATGTAGATTTTTTACCGCAATATCAACACCATAATCTACAAGAAAGTTTTGAACAGCTTGATCTTATCTTGAGAGATTTACTCGATACCATTATTTCTAATCGATATATTAGTATTAATTTAAAAGAAATTCGTCCTTCGTATTGGGTTGGAAGTATCGAATCAGACAAAATCAATCGAGACTCACGTCTATATTTATCTGTATCAAGTAGCATGATGCAAACGCATGAACTTGTACAAATCGTACCACTGCGTTTTAAAGTCGGTAATACGATCGATGTCGAGCAGCGCGTAGTATCAGCCCTCCCAGCCATTCCACTACACCATTTAGTTCAAGTCCCAACAGCTATCCCTGTGCGTTCAGGGGTGAACTATTTTGAATTAGAACCGCATCACGAACTCTATCAACGAATGCTTGATTCTGAGTCTATATGTATTTATGTCCCTTCAGGCTTCCAAGATATCAGTATCGAATTGATTGCTGTGATGAATAATTAAAGGCTAAAAATATGAATCCTTCAAATGGCGCGCCTTCACTTTTTGACGATGGGCAAATTGGTTTAGGAACAACACCAGCAAACATATTTAAAAATGTTCAAATCAGTAATTTAGTTGACTTATTACATGATAGTTTCTACATCGTATTCTTATTACGCAATCAATATGTACCCGAAAATTGTGATCAATTTAGATCCAAGATATTAGATTATTTAAATAAATTTGAACAACAAGCCAAGAAATTGCAATTTAATGCAGAAGATATTCATGATGCAAAATATGCGTATTGTGCCTTACTTGATGAAACGATCGTTACGCAACAAGATCCCAGTTTTTTTAACTTACAAAATGCGTGGATGATCGCACCTCTCCAATTAAGCCTGTTTGGTTCACAACTTGCGGGTTATCGCTTTTTTGAATTTTTAGAACAATTAAGAGCGAAAGGAAAAGATCGTTTAGCAGCCTTAGAAGTTTTTCATTATTGTTTGCTCTTAGGTTTTCAAGGCAAGTATCGTATTGAATCTATTGAAAGTTTAAACCATCTCGTAGCACGTGTCGGTGATGAAATTGATTTTTTAAAGGGTAAAAAAACATCTTTTTCGCCCTTTGCAATGCTTCCTGATCAAATCAAAAATATGATTCATCGAGAATTGCCCTTTTTATGGATTCTCATTTTTTTATGTCTTTTTAGTGTCGTGGTCTATATCGGACTATTTTACATGCTAAATCAACAAAACTTAGCAGCTTTTGCTCCCTACAAAAATGTGATCAATGCACCATTAGAACAAGCTTCAATTACTATTTATTTGCCATAAAGAAGAACGATGATGAATCAGGATAATAAAAGTTCTGTACGCATCCTACAGAACAGCCAACCAAGCAAAAAAACCAAAAATAGATTTTTCATTTGGATTTACTTGGTTTTGGCTATATTCATAATTATGACCTTCACATTTGTTCTTTTTTATATAAATAATACACAAAATGCTGCTTTAGATACCTCTCTTGAAGATAAAACTAAAAATATGCCTGAACTCAATCAAGATAATTTAAATAAAACCACACAGCATTTTAATAATATTGAACAAAATCAAAATACTATTAAAATAAAAGATAATGATTTTAATCATATTTTTAAGCATCATCAGCAAAAAAATACATCAGAACGTGATACACCATTTGAGCAAATCATAAAGCTATCAATTCATAAAAATCCCAAGGCTTCGGAAATTATTAAAAATAATGTGCCTAAAAATCAGCAAATGACCAATAAACAGAATGCCATTAAACAAACTTCTGTAATTGGAAAAGATAAACCAACTAAAGATAGTGCTTTAGACGAATCTCCAGAAGGCTCAGTACAAATTTCTATTATTCGTAAAAACAAAGAAGAATAATGTGATTTTTATAATTATTTTTAGTTTTCTATGCCTGATTTTAGTGTTGTGTCTGGTAATGTCTTTTGAGTTAAGACAAAAATTACAGCAAAATAGTAAAATAATCATGCCTATGATCAAAGAAAAACTAAAAAATAGTTTTTTATTTATACAAAAAGTGAATCATGCTGCTGAAGAAAATCAAACTCAATCGTTTTGGTACATACAGCAATGGTGGATTTTGATATCAAGCCTGCTACTATTTGGAAGTATTATCGTTTTTGCAGTAACACGTCCTATTAACCCTATTAAAATTGAGGCTGATTATCTAAAAGAAGTAGATCCACAAATTTATACGCTCTTAAATGGGGAAATGTTGACACCGCCACCAGAAGTAGAAGAAAGCTTAGTCAATGAAGCGATTATCTCAGCAATGCAACTCGAACAACAAAATCAAAATTCAGGCCATTCAAATCCGATCAGCACGATATTTTCTGAAAACCTTCAAGACAATATCGATGAAAATCAAAGTTGGCGGTTTAACACTAATTTAGTCGATCGAAAATGGGATCGTCTCAATCCACGTTATAAGCAGCGTTTGCTGATGGTTTTTAAAATTATGAAAGAGCGCTATAACTATGAAATGGTGCTACTAGAAGGATATCGTAGTCCAGCGCGCCAAAATATGCTTTCCTCTAACATCAATACGACACGTGCTAAAGCTTTTCAAAGTTATCATCAGTTTGGTTTAGCCTCAGATATTGCCTTTAAACGAGAAGGTAAAGTGGTGATTTCTGAAAGAGATCCGTGGGCATGGCGAGGCTATCAACTTTATGGAGAAGTCGCAGAATCAGTTGGACTTACTTGGGGTGGGCGCTGGAAATCTATTCAAGATTATGGACATACAGAATATCGTATGCCTGGTTTAAAGAAAACGGCTGAAATGGCAGAGAAACTATCTACTGAAGGCCAATTTTCAGCACAAAACTAGTCCTTTATTTAAGTAATATCCTTATCATAAGGACCAGTTAATAATTTTCCGGCAAAAAAAATCCCTCATCTATTTAGATGAGGGATTTTAGAATAATGAGCTGGCGATGACTTACTCTCACATGGGTAACCCCACACTACCATCAGCGCGAAGAGGTTTCACTTCTGAGTTCGGGAAGGGATCAGGTGGTTCACTCTTGCTATTGTCGCCAGCACAACTGTTATGGTTACTCGCTTAGGTCTTACTGTTTGCCTACGCTTTTGCCAAATGAGTTTAACAGAAGGCTGTTTAAGTCTGAATTTTAAGTTTTAGCATTAACTAAATCAAGCATTTTGCATTGAATTTATTGAAAGATACAACTGTTTGGGTGTTGTATAGTCAAGCCTCACGATCAATTAGTATTGGTCAGCTTCACATGTCACCGTGCTTCCACATCCAACCTATCAACGTCCTAGTCTCGAACGGATCTTTAGAGGACATAAAGTCCTAGGGAAATCTTATCTTGAGGTAGGCTTCCCGCTTAGATGCTTTCAGCGGTTATCCCTTCCGAACATAGCTACCCGGCGATGCGACTGGCGTCACAACCGGTACACCAGAGGTTCGTCCACTCTGGTCCTCTCGTACTAGGAGCAGATCCTCTCAAATTTCCAGCGCCCACGGTAGATAGGGACCGAACTGTCTCACGACGTTCTAAACCCAGCTCGCGTACCTCTTTAAATGGCGAACAGCCATACCCTTGGGACCTGCTTCAGCCCCAGGATGAGATGAGCCGACATCGAGGTGCCAAACACCGCCGTCGATATGAACTCTTGGGCGGTATCAGCCTGTTATCCCCAGAGTACCTTTTATCCGTTGAGCGATGGCCCTTCCATACAGAACCACCGGATCACTAAGACCTACTTTCGTACCTGCTCGACTTGTGGGTCTCGCAGTTAAGCGCGCTTTTGCCTTTATACTCTACGCGTGATTTCCGACCACGCTGAGCGCACCTTCGTACTCCTCCGTTACTCTTTAGGAGGAGACCGCCCCAGTCAAACTACCCACCAGACATGGTCCTCGCTCCCGATTAGGGAGCAGAGTTAGAACCTCAACATTACCAGGGTGGTATTTCAAGGATGGCTCCATGGCAACTGGCGTCACCACTTCAAAGCCTCCCACCTATCCTACACAAGTAAGGTCAAAGTTCAATGTCAAGCTGCAGTAAAGGTTCACGGGGTCTTTCCGTCTAGCCGCGGGTACACTGCATCTTCACAGCGATTTCGATTTCACTGAGCCTCTGCTGGAGACAGCGCCGCCATCATTATGCCATTCGTGCAGGTCGGAACTTACCCGACAAGGAATTTCGCTACCTTAGGACCGTTATAGTTACGGCCGCCGTTTACTGGGGCTTCGATCAATAGCTTCGCTTGCGCTAACCACATCAATTAACCTTCCAGCACCGGGCAGGCATCACACCCTATACGTCCACTTTCGTGTTTGCAGAGTGCTATGTTTTTAATAAACAGTTGCAGCGGCCTGGTTTCTGTGGCTGTCATCAGCTCAAGGAGCAAGTCCTATCACCAACAACAGCGTACCTTCTCCCGAAGTTACGGTACCATTTTGCCTAGTTCCTTCAGCAGAGTTCTCTCAAGCGCTTTGGTCTACTCGACCTGACCACCTGTGTCGGTTTAGGGTACGATTCCTGTTTAACTGAAGCTTAGAGACTTTTCCTGGAAGCTTGGTATCAGCCACTTCGCTAGTAAACTAGCTTGCTATCAGATCTCAGCATAGAGCACCCCGGATTTGCCTAAGATGCATGCCTACTTCCTTCCACCTGGACAACCAACGCCAGGCTGACTTAACCTTCTCCGTCCTCTCATCGCATTAAACAGAAGTATTGGAATATTAACCAATTTCCCATCGACTACGCCTTTCGGCCTCGCCTTAGGGGTCGACTCACCCAGCCCCGATTAACGTTGGACTGGAACCCTTGGTCTTTCAGCGAACGGGTTTTTCACCCGTTTTGTCGTTACTCACGTCAGCATTCGCACTTCTGATACCTCCAGCATACTTCTCAATACACCTTCATCGGCTTACAGAACGCTCCCCTACCACTTGACTTAAAGTCAAATCCGCAGCTTCGGCACATAGTTTTAGCCCCGTTACATCTTCCGCGCAGGCCGACTCGACTAGTGAGCTATTACGCTTTCTTTAAAGGGTGGCTGCTTCTAAGCCAACCTCCTAGCTGTCTATGCCTTCCCACATCGTTTCCCACTTAACTATGATTTTGGGGCCTTAGCTGGCGGTCTGGATTGTTTTCCTCTTGACTACGGACGTTAGCACCCGCAGTCTGTCTCCCGGATAGTACTCATAGGTATTCGGAGTTTGCATCGGTTTGGTAAGTCGGGATGACCCCCTAGCCGAAACAGTGCTCTACCCCCTATGGTATTCGTCCGAGGCGCTACCTAAATAGCTTTCGGGGAGAACCAGCTATCACCGAGTTTGATTAGCCTTTCACCCCTATCCACAAGTCATCCCCTGGCTTTTCAACGACAGTGGGTTCGGTCCTCCAGTTAGTGTTACCCAACCTTCAACCTGCTCATGGATAGATCACCCGGTTTCGGGTCTATACCCAGCAACTATACGCCCTATTAAGACTCGATTTCTCTACGGCTCCCCTATGCGGTTAACCTTGCTACTGAATATAAGTCGCTGACCCATTATACAAAAGGTACGCAGTCACCGAACAAGTCGGCTCCCACTGCTTGTATGCATGCGGTTTCAGGATCTATTTCACTCCCCTCACAGGGGTTCTTTTCGCCTTTCCCTCACGGTACTGGTTCACTATCGGTCAGTCAGGAGTATTTAGCCTTGGAGGATGGTCCCCCCATATTCAGACAAGGTTTCACGTGCCTCGCCCTACTCGTCATCATAATGTGTGCCCTTTCGTGTACGGGACTATCACCCTCTACGGTCGCACTTCCCAGAGCATTCCGCTAAAACACACATTACTTAATGGGCTCTTCCCCGTTCGCTCGCCGCTACTGAGGGAATCTCAATTGATTTCTTTTCCTAAGGGTACTGAGATGTTTCACTTCCCCTCGTTCGCCTCATAAACCTATGTATTCAGTTTATGATACCTACCTTATAGTAGGTGGGTTTCCCCATTCAGAAATCTCCGGATCATAGGATATTTGCCGCCTCCCCGAAGCTTATCGCAGGCTATTACGTCTTTCATCGCCTCTGACTGCCAAGGCATCCACCACATGCACTTAATTACTTGACTATACAACCCCAAACAGTCGTTTACATTCTACAAGTGAATGTCAACGTGCAAACTTAATTGCTACAGCTTGTTGTCCTGTGAACTTAATCACCGTACAGCTTCAATTTAATTCATATACCAAAACGCTTGATTCAGTTAATTTGCTAGTTCTCAATTTCACCAAACAGTAACAATTGCTTGCTACCTTCTAGTAAAATCAAGTTTGAACAATTTATTTCAGACTCAAATTTGCCAATCTGTTAATGATTTCTCTTGCCTTCGTCAGGTCAAGAAACTGTGATAAATCACAGAAGTTAACAAGATGCGTATAATACGCCAATCTCTCATTAATTTCTATAATCTATATACTTAATCGCTTGTTTTTTAACATATTCGTCAATGTTGCAAATATGTGGTGGAGACTAGGAGAGTCGAACTCCTGACCTCCTGCGTGCAAAGCAGGCGCTCTACCAACTAAGCTAAGTCCCCAGCTTAAGATCTCGATATATCTTCTTCTCTGTCGCTTTTTCCAGCTTCGTAGACTTGGTGGGTCTGACAAGACTTGAACTTGTGACCCCACGCTTATCAAGCGTGTGCTCTAACCAACTGAGCTACAGACCCTCAGATACATCAATGAAGAACAACTTGTTGTGGATTCTTGCCAGCCAATCATCTTTTCGTTAAGGAGGTGATCCAGCCGCAGGTTCCCCTACGGCTACCTTGTTACGACTTCACCCCAGTCATCGGCCACACCGTGGTAACCGCCTTCTTTGCAGTTAGGCTAGCTACTTCTGGTGCAACAAACTCCCATGGTGTGACGGGCGGTGTGTACAAGGCCCGGGAACGTATTCACCGCGGCATTCTGATCCGCGATTACTAGCGATTCCGACTTCATGGAGTCGAGTTGCAGACTCCAATCCGGACTACGATCGGCTTTTTGAGATTAGCATCACATCGCTGTGTAGCAACCCTTTGTACCGACCATTGTAGCACGTGTGTAGCCCTGGCCGTAAGGGCCATGATGACTTGACGTCGTCCCCGCCTTCCTCCAGTTTGTCACTGGCAGTATCCTTAAAGTTCCCATCCGAAATGCTGGCAAGTAAGGAAAAGGGTTGCGCTCGTTGCGGGACTTAACCCAACATCTCACGACACGAGCTGACGACAGCCATGCAGCACCTGTATCTAAGTTCCCGAAGGCACCAATCTATCTCTAGAAAGTTCTTAGTATGTCAAGGCCAGGTAAGGTTCTTCGCGTTGCATCGAATTAAACCACATGCTCCACCGCTTGTGCGGGCCCCCGTCAATTCATTTGAGTTTTAGTCTTGCGACCGTACTCCCCAGGCGGTCTACTTATCGCGTTAGCTGCGCCACTAAAGCCTCAAAGGCCCCAACGGCTAGTAGACATCGTTTACAGCATGGACTACCAGGGTATCTAATCCTGTTTGCTCCCCATGCTTTCGTACCTCAGCGTCAGTATTAGGCCAGATGGCTGCCTTCGCCATCGGTATTCCTCCAGATCTCTACGCATTTCACCGCTACACCTGGAATTCTACCATCCTCTCCCATACTCTAGCTTCCCAGTATCGAATGCAATTCCCAAGTTAAGCTCGGGGATTTCACATCCGACTTAAAAAGCCGCCTACGCACGCTTTACGCCCAGTAAATCCGATTAACGCTCGCACCCTCTGTATTACCGCGGCTGCTGGCACAGAGTTAGCCGGTGCTTATTCTGCGAGTAACGTCCACTCTCCGTAGATATTAGCTACGGGAGCCTCCTCCTCGCTTAAAGTGCTTTACAACCATAAGGCCTTCTTCACACACGCGGCATGGCTGGATCAGGGTTCCCCCCATTGTCCAATATTCCCCACTGCTGCCTCCCGTAGGAGTCTGGGCCGTGTCTCAGTCCCAGTGTGGCGGATCATCCTCTCAGACCCGCTACAGATCGTCGCCTTGGTAGGCCTTTACCCCACCAACTAGCTAATCCGACTTAGGCTCATCTATTAGCGCAAGGTCACAAGTGATCCCCTGCTTTCTCCCGTAGGACGTATGCGGTATTAGCGACCCTTTCGAGCCGTTATCCCCCACTAATAGGCAGATTCCTAAGTATTACTCACCCGTCCGCCGCTAGGAATCAGGTGCAAGCACCCTATCCCCGCTCGACTTGCATGTGTTAAGCCTGCCGCCAGCGTTCAATCTGAGCCATGATCAAACTCTTCAGTTAAAATCATTCGAACTTTATAAGTAAAG
>NZ_KB849550.1 GCF_000368565.1 Acinetobacter gerneri DSM 14967 = CIP 107464 = MTCC 9824
TTATCCTGGTCAGATAAAGCATGCTCGTAAAAGGATAAACAACCACTGGTATATTTCTTGGCAAAAGGACTGCTATCAATCAGTTGAGCGGTCAAGTCAACATCACCACTTAAAACCTGTGCATGTTCTCGCTCTCTATCTTCACCAAGCAAATAATCTAGACAACCTTTAGATAATCCTGAACCATGTCTAAAAAAATCAACGATCATCTGGTCGTAACTCCCGAAGTTGTTGATCTATGGAAATCAACAAATGAAGTAACTTCACTTTGTCAAAAGTACCTGTCCCTGCAATATCCGTATTAATCGCTTTGGCAATCTGATTCACGTTATTACCTATACGACCCAATTCTAGGATTAAATTTCTCTCTGTCTTGCTATATGAAGATTCAACAATCTTTGTTGATTTAATTTTTTCAGCATCATCTGCTTTGGAATTATAAATCTTTGTTGCTTTATCTACTGCTGACTGACGTAGCAACTTTGCGATTGAACCAAAAGGATTATTGGCATCGAGCAATTGATATTCTGATTCTGAAAGTCTGACTTTAAACGTCCGTTCCCGTACTACTTTCTGTTTAGTTACTGAATCTATTTCCACTTGAACAATCCCATTCTTGGTCTAACCGGTTTAGAGGAAAATCTTTGATTTTTCTTTAAACCGGTTTTCGGGGGTATCGGGGGTGAAGCCCCTGATCAAGGTCACAGCTTAGCACTATTAAACGAAGTGAAATAGGGGTAACTGTGTATCCTTGCTTATTTAAAAAGGGAAAGAATTATTTATACTAAAATTTAATCAAATGATACAGTATATAAACCCTAATAAGAACTGGCATAAATCTTGTAAAACAATAGCACTCAACTCTTTCTCACCACCACCACAGCCCTCGCTTTGCTCAGGCAGATGGTGAGCGTTGAGAGAGTTTCGGCAATACTCTCCCTAAGGGCTGTCATTCAAAAAATAACACATCCCCTAAGTATTGCCGATTTAACCTGATTAGGCTGACGGAGCCACGCATCGGTCGTATCCGCACCATGCTTCACATACATGGCAGACAAGGACTAAAGGTACTGCACCTCTCCCCACGCGCTCCCTGTCGAAGTATGGCGGTATCTCTGCGAGGATTTCTCCAACATGCAACTTAACCAACCTATACAACTACTCTCAACGCTCCGCTTTTGTGGGATTCCCCTGTAACGGTTCAGCTCCTGCTTCTCAGCTTTCACTATCGCTACGATGCACCAGTGACACTTATTCCCTCCACATGCACCGCATATCTTCCTTAAAAAGGATGCACAGAAGCTGATAAGGCTCGAATACTGTCTATGTATTGCTTATTGGATGAACGAGAGTCAGGTAACGAAAGACTTTTTACTGATACAATGCTTGCCATTTTTTATCAATTTGATAGAATTTGAAAAGCGGTACAAGCCGAAAGGTGAAATCATAACGGTCGTCAAACCTTATGATCTTCGTTACTTGATGCTCGAACATCAAATAACTGCGTACCACCAAATTTAAGACAAAACCCCTCTAAGTTGCAAGACTCAGAGGGGTTTTTCTTTAGGTTTTAACAAAATTTTTATTTTTCTCTCCTACTAACTCATGCCCAATAAGGACTGCGTAGTTTTAATAAAAACAGGTATATTCTTGTAAAATATTATTTTATGATTCCATCATAAAAAATGATGGCTGTTATTATAATGTTTGAATTGAAAAGCTTCTATTAATTCAACACATATCAAAAATAGTATAGACAAGGAAATCAACATTTATGGATATTTTGAAGAAGGAAAGACAATGAAAGTTAAATTTTTAACGGTTTCATTGATGTTTATTTTGCCATTTTCTGTTTTTGCAGCAAATGGACAAGTCGAAAAAGCGGTCATTGAATCAAATAATGCGTATAAAACGAAATATAATTTAGACGATATGACAGAGTTTAATTATGCGCAAAAAGGCTTTATTGCCAAGCCAACAGGTCAAATTAAAAGTGAAAAAGGCAATGTGATCTGGGATTTTGATGCGTTTAATTTTTTAAATGATCCAGCACCAAATACTGTTAATCCTGCACTATGGCGACAAGCAAAGCTCAACAATAATGTTGGTCTATTTAAAGTGACAGATCGAGTTTGGCAAATTCGTGGTTTTGATTTGGCAAATATGACCATTATTCAGGGTGATACTGGCTGGATTATTGTGGATACATTAACCTCTAAAGAAACGGCTGAAGCAGCACTTAAATTTGCTAGGCAGCATTTAGGTGAGCAAAAAATTTCAGCCATTATCTTTACCCATAGCCATATCGATCATTTTGGTGGTGCATTAGGCGTTCTTTCTACAGAAGAAATTAACGCTAGAAAAACCCCAATTATTGCGCCACAAGGCTTTATGGAAGAAGCGACCAGTGAAAATTTGATGGCAGGTTCAGCCATGATACGTCGTGCGACCTATATGTATGGAACCTTTTTACCAAAGAATGCTGAAGGATTGGTGGATACAGGTTTAGGTAAGGCTGTTGCTGTTGGGAAAATGGGAATCCTTGAGCCTACACAACTGATCACCCAAGCAGAACAGAAAATGACCATTGATGGTTTGGATTTTGTGTTTTATAACGTGCCGGGTTCAGAAGCGCCAGCAGAGTTAACCTTCTCTATCCCATCACTGAAACTTTATAATGGCGCAGAAATTCTTTCGCATACCATGCATAATCTTTATACCCTCCGCGGTGCCAAAGTCCGTGATGCCTTAAAATGGGTAGGCTATTTAGACCAAGCAATGCAGCATGCCAAAGCATCCGATGTATTGATTGCACAACATCATTGGCCTGTCTGGGGCAATGACAATATTCAAGATTTTATTAAAACCCAGCGAGATGTTTATAAGTTCACACATGATCAGACGGTGAGATATATGAACTCTGGTTTTAATGGTGCTGAAATTGCCGAGAAAATTCAGCTTCCAGCGGCACTTGATCAAAAGCTATATGCGCATGGCTATTATGGAACCTTAAAGCATAATGTAAAAGCGATATACCAATACTATATGGGATGGTTCGATGCTCATCCTTCCAATTTAGATCCATTACCGCCTAAAGCTGTTGCAAAAAAATATATTGAGTTGGCAGGTGGGGAGAATAATGCATTAAAAAATGCGCGGGATGCCTATGCTCAAGCTGACTATAGATGGGCTGCCGAGATTTTAAAACATATTGTGTTGAATAACCCTCAAAACCAACAAGCAAAAGACTTATTGGCAAATACGTATCGTCAATTGGGCTATGCTGCTGAGGCTTCAACTTGGCGTAATTTCTTTTTGGTGGGTGCTCAAGAGCTACAAAATAATGTACCCCTACAAAATACATCTGATCCGAGTGATTTATTGATTCACACGCCAACTGAAAGATTTCTTGAAGCCATGGCGACAAATTTAGATGTGGAAAATTTAAAAAATGAAAACCAGTGTATCAATCTGGTTTTGTCGGATACCCAAGAGAATTTTTCATTATGGGTTGAAAACTCAATCATGCAGTTTAAGCGTCATGATGACAGTAAAGATTTGGCATCGGATTGCCCAACATTAACCGTAACCAAGCCCTTATATCTAAAAATGATTACAGGTCAAATAAAAGGGGTAAAAGTCCTGCTTTCTAACGAAAGTAAAGTCAAAGGCAATCCATTGGAAATTGGAAAATTCTTTGCAATGTTTAAACGTCCAGACTCAACTTTTCCAATTGTCACTCGACCAAATGATTAGGATGAAATGACTGGGCTTAAAGAACCCTACCAAATTAAAGTCTCCGCTTTTATGTGCACACATTAGTGCACATAAATACAAAATTAGTTTAATTATTTCAATAATTTACAATCAATAAAAAAGCCTAACTTGTCTAAGTCGGGCTTTTTTATTGATTCTTCACGTTTCACGCCTAATATTTAATCATTGTTCCATATTTTTGATTAGCAACAGTCGGAATCGAGCATAAACCCTACATGCCAAAATTCATGCCCCGATCTCGCTTAGGTTGGGGCTGCTCCATTTCCTTTTTCCGTTCCTTCATTTGGACGATATTCGCTTCAATAGTTCGGACGTTTCGAGCAAATTCTGCTGAGCTTTGGCTACTTGTGACGAGACTGACCGTTGTGTGGTTGAGATTTTCTCCAGTACGTCCTCGTAATTCGTTGTAATTTGGCTCATCTCCCTGACTTTGCCATTGATCTGCTCGGTATAGGTCGCTGTATTTTTTTCCAATTCGTGAAATTGTGTCTGTATTGTCGATAATGACTTTTGTGTTTGCACTAAGTCTGTCTGTACGCTCTCCATTGCCTTTGATTGTGCTGATAAGGCTTGGATAATTTTCTTTTGCATCACGTCTAAACTCTGCTGTTGCTGCTGCAACTGAGTTTGTTGTTGCTGTAATTGCTGCTGTTGTTCTTCGATGATTTTCAATAACTGTGTTTCTAATTCGGTCATCACTTAATACCCCATCGGCACCATGAAGTTGTTCTGCCAATCCCCTGCGTCCTTGTTGATCTGAATACATAGACGTTGGGCTTTGCTGTTTTGCTGTCTGCATGTGCTGAACGTCAAACTGCCCCCCGATCGGTTCAGGTGATCCACTCGCATTTGTTTCTCGTTGATGGTCATATTGAGTGTCCGTATCTCGTTGTACTTGCTTTTGCCCATAAAACCGAGCGCAATAATGAGAATAATTAAAATAGCAGCTCCCAAAATCATTGCCATATTCAAAGTGGTAAGCTGTTTCAGTAGGCTTTTGTTCTGAACTTGCTGTTCTTTTGTCTGTATCTGCTCGTTCATTTGCTTTAAACGGCTCAATTTGGACTGTAGCAAGGCTTGGTACTGGTCGAGCTGCTTCTCGATCTGCTGTGAGCTGTTCTGTAGGTTCTGCGCTAATTTCTCGTCTGACTGCTGGATAGCGGTCGCTGTGATATTGGCTCTTGTGCTCAAGCTGTCTTTGATAATCTGTGACGTTTGCTCGATACCGCTCAGAAGTTGTTCCTCGGTACGTTGCAATTCGCTGTTGTACTTCTTGTCGATATTCGCCAGTAGCGCTAAAGCCTTGCTCATAAACCTCTCCACTTAAACGGATAGGACGTGTTGCGCCCTCGTATGGATTTTCGATTGATATTGATTTTTGGGTTTGTCGGGTGACTTTGATTTCATTCGATTCAAGCCATTCAACCAATTTTTGCCGATCGGCAACTTTGCCATCGACTACAGCTTGGTAAATCCTTTGGTGTAACTGATCTTTAAAATCCTTCACATCCTTGGGTAAGTTCTTCTTATTGATTAAAAGCTGCTGATTGTTCGGATCATCGGGATCATATAGTTGATGTTCTGCATTGGTAATCTGCTTAAACAGATCCACTCGATCTAAATCCACTGGCGCATAAAATGGCTGTAGCCGTTTGCCTGTCGAAAGCTCAACGTTTGGAATCACAAAATTCAGCTCAAGCCGTGTCTCTCCAGTATCTTGATTCACCTTATCTTGGTGCTGTACCCATAAAATTTGGTACTGATCTTTATCGAGACCAGGGAAAAGGCATTCCTCAAAATTTTGCATGATCTGCTGTTTATCCTGGTCAGATAAAGCATGCTCGTAAAAGGATAAACAACCACTGGTATATTTCTTGGCAAAAGGACTGCTATCAATCAGTTGAGCGGTCAA
>NZ_KB849551.1 GCF_000368565.1 Acinetobacter gerneri DSM 14967 = CIP 107464 = MTCC 9824
ATCACCATCTCAAGGAATCCCCCTCAAGCATAGGTCTGTTTGAATTGAAATTCAAGACAGCCCATGCTATCGTGGTTTTCCCGAAGGGCGCACTTAGCCATTGGATTTCATCCAATGGTGCGACAAGGGGTAAATCCCCTTTGTAATCCCCTGACCAACATATACATGTTGGTAATTTCGATAAATCGAAATAAAGAGCAAAAGCAAAATGGCGATATATCATTTTTCAGTTAAAACGATTAGTAGAGGTAATGGACGATCGGCCGTTGCTTGTGCTGCATATCGTTCAAGTGAAAAATTGGTATGCGATTTTTATGGAAAAGAACAAGACTACACAAGAAAAACTGGTGTCGAATTTACAAAAATCTATGCACCTGAAAATACAAATACTGAGTTACTCAAGCGCCAAACACTTTGGAATGAAGTCGAAAAGGTTGAACGTAGAAAAGATGCATTACTTGCAAGAGAGTTTGAGATTGCATTTCCCAGTGAGTTAAACGCTGAACAGCGTGAAAATATGCTCAATGAACTTTGCCGAAACCTCGTTAAAAAATACGGTGTCATCGTTGATGCTGCTATTCATGCACCTCATACAGACAGTGGAAGTGATGAACGCAACTACCATGCACACATCATGTTCACAACCCGAAGTATTAATGAGCAGGGTGGCTTTTCAGCAAAAAAATATAGGGACTTCAGTCGTGACAATGGCACAGAAACTGTAAGCCACTGGAGAGAATCATTTGCAGAGTTATGCAATCATCACCTGGAACAAAATGGATTTGATGAACGTGTCGATCACAGAAGTTATGAAGACCAGGAAAGTGACCTAGAAGCAACTCAGCACGAAGGTCCTCAAGCGACATACCTCCGGAGACGAGGGATATTTACAGAAATTAGTCTGAAAAATGATGAAATTAAGCTACGTAATTTAAAAATCAAAAAGGTCATCGCACTGGATGAAAACATCAAAGTATCTGAGGATCTTGTTCAAAAAGTACGAAGTGAGCTTCAGTTTCAATACTCTCAAGCTGAGTATTCAGAAAAAACTTCTCAGAAACTTTATGAATTCCAAAATGAAGAATTATCAAAATTAACAACAAAATTAGACACGATGAGTTCTGCAATATCAGAACTACGCAAAAAAGAGCCTTTATTTTTTAAAACAAAATGGATCAATCAAATAAATGACCTGATCGACCAACACAACACCCAACTAGACATCCAAAAGCATATTTCTGGTCTTAGTGAAATAGAAAAAAAAGAGAGATATTCTGATCATTTAAATAAATGGACAGAAGAAAATCAGCTGCTCCAGCCTAAAAAGTCTTTTGCAAAATTTGACGAACCGAACATCACTGTTAAACAACGAAAACTTAATGATCAAATTTCAAATATAGATCATCAAATTTCTGAAATATCACGCAGAGAAACTGAGTATCAAGAGTATGTACGCGATCAAAGACTGGAGATCATAAATAGTTATATATTTGAAGAAGATAACTATGGAAATAAATACTTTAGTCCTCAAAATGGTGAAAAACAAAAGCGACTATATGCAGAAGAAATGGAAGATCTAAAAATCCAAGAATTGCATGCGGCTTTTACAAAAAAAATTGAGACCGAAGCGCAGCAAGAGTTTTCCCAAAAAAGAGCAATACAGCTCGAAAACGACCGAAAAGATCGTGAATCTAGAGAACAGCAGTTACGTAAAGAACGAGAGCAACAAGAACAACGCTATGCACAAGAACGAGAGCAACAAGAACATTTGGCATTTGTAAGACGCCAAGAACAAGAAAAACAGCAGAGAAATGAGCCTAAAAAGCCAGAAAATGACAATAACCATGACTACACGCCTTAGAAATCCCATTTAAGCGCAAAAAAACGGGGGTTTTAGCGACTTTTGATAGAAATACAGTAAAACTATAGTTGATAAAAATAAAATCGCTTAGAACGCAAATGAGAGCCTTTTAGCGAGTATCTACGAGCGACACAACGAAAGTTTGCTTATTCCCCCTCTGAAAAACCGTTTTTTATTGAATTACTGGGGACAGTGATTAGCGAGTGTCTACGAGCGAAGTATTGATGCTTTTGCTCGTCAAAAAGCATGAGCATAGCGAATGCATTATTCATGTTTTGCTTTTTGAATCCTTGATCATATATGCAAAAAACTGCCCCCCACGAAGCGAGTGAAACGAGCTTCAATAGAGTACGAGCTTTAGCGAGTACCAAGGGCAGTTTTAATAACTCACTTTGGAAATAAATTCCCTTTTATTCTTTTAAAAAGCTTTTAAAAGCTTTTAGACCCCCCTATAAACCACGCCTAGCAATGCTTTCAGACTTTAAAAAACTACTTTTACCGGACATTAAACTACAAATGCCGGACAAAATGGACTTAAAAAACTACTTTTACCGGACATAGAAACTACTTTTACCGGACATTAAACTACAAGAAAAAGTTTGTAGTTTTGTTAAAAAACTACAAAAATAGTAGTCAAAAAATAAACGACAATGTATGTTTAAGCTACATAAATACCAATGTAGTTAGTTAGTTTTTTGGGGTTGTAGTTATATGGACGAAAATAAAAAAACATATCCTCTGAGCTGGGTTGTTATGCAAAACAATGTTCAAGAATGCTTTAAGAGTATGAACATTGATGAAAAACGAATGTTAATACTTGCTAGCCCAATTGCTAGAACCACTGATGCAACTGAAAAAGACCGAATTATGATTACGGCAGAAGAGTTTGCTAGAGAATGTGGCATTAAAACGCATTCCGCATATACGCAGTTAGAACTAGCCAGCAAGAATCTACTTAAAAGAAATTTCTCTTATAACAATGAAAGAGGAAAAAAGGTGCTGTCGAATTGGGTGATTGATTGCACTTATGAAGACGGAGGGATAGCTATACGTTTCCCTGAAATCGTTCTACTGATGTTAAAAGAGTTTGATAAATTAAACCCTTATACAAAATATAAAAAAGATATCGTACTAAGTTTGAAAAAAGATTACTCATTCGATCTTTATCATTTAGCTAAAAAGCATCAAGCAATGGGACAATTTGAAATGTCCTTAGAACATATAAAAAATGAGCTGGGTTTGCCCAAATCTTATGACAAACTCTGTAATTTAAAAGACCGAGTAATGAAGCCTTCATTAAATGAGATTACAACTAATACAGATATTGAACTCACTTATGAAAATGTAAAAAAAGGGCGTTCAGTAGTTGGCTTTAAATTTATAGTGAAAGAAAAACCTAAGCCAAAATTAATAGCGCCTCAGCGAGATCAAAGAACTATAGATATGTTCTGCAATTTATCTGATGCTCAAATTAACAAGTACAGCACTATTTTATCTAAACTTTCTGAGCTATCAGACCTCAGTAATTTCCCAGACTACCCGACATTTGCCCTCTGGATTAGTGGCATCTTACGAGATCCGAAAAGTGTAAGAGAGGAAACAACAAAACGGATTTTTAAAGCTCTTCATAGCAAGACGGATTTTAAACCATGAGAACTAAGGCTGAATTAGATGCAATGAGTCATCAAGAACTCAAAGATTATGAGCAAAGTTTACTTGCTCTGTGGACACCAAGAATGGCTATTGAAAGTGACATTGAAAGGTTAAGCACTCATCACAGCGAATTATTAGAGGTTTTTAATCAATTAAAGAATCCGGATGCACCTAAAAATTCACGTTTAAAAGATTCAATCTTGTCTCTGAAATATAAAATCGAATCGCTTGAAGGTAAGTTGAGTGATCTTATTCAAGATAATCGCTTAAATTCTGCAGATTGAATTATTCAGTTTATTTAATCAAAATCGTGGAACATTGATTAAAGACTAGGCGTGGAACGTGAAAAGTAATAAAAAAAGCCCAGTCATTGACGACTGGGCTAGAAAATTGAAACTACAGCGTTGAATTATAAGGATAATTATAACGCATTTCGTATAAGGTGTATTATGTTAATTTTAGAAATTCTAAAAAAGGGATAGTTAAAAACTATCCCTTTATCTTGTAAGAATTATCTTAGTAATAATACTGGTTTTGTAGAGCTTGATAACAATTTGGTCGTCGTACTACCAATAAAAAACTGGCGTATTTTTGAGTGACCATATGCACCAACCACCATCATATCAATAGCGTTTTTCTCTTGGTAATCTAATATTGATTTCTCGACATCACCTTCAAGTACGATATCAATTACATTAAAACCATTATTTGCAAGCAGCTCTTTTGCCCAAGTAACTTGAGATGTCATATCACTATTTGGCTTACCAACATATACCACATGAGCTGTCAGGTTTTTTAATAAAGGGCTATTGGCAATTTTTTCTACACAAATGCGTGCAGTCTGACTTCCATCAAAAGCAATTAAAAAAGACTTAGGTGGACTAAAGAGTGCAGATGTTATTAATACGGGTTTATGAAGGGCACGAACAACATTTTCAATATGGGTTCCAACTTTACTGGAATCATGCTCAGTTTCAGTCCCATGCTTACCCATAACAAGAACTCGAATGTCTTCTTCCATTCCCATAATTGTTTCTAAAAGACTGCCATGGCGTTGAAAACTTTGAGCATCAATAGAAAACTTCTCCAATAGATAATTCTTTGCTTCCCGAAGAAGAATCTGACCATGCTCTAGCTCAATTTTTCCCTTACGTTCTTCGAGTTCAACTAACTCGTTTAGCAAGGTTTCTCGACTTCCTAGACCAATTGCACCACTTAAATCTTGTGGGGCTTTCGCTTTTGGCTTATCAATGACATGCAATAGTTTAATAGGTGAACTAAGTTTATCGCTAAACCAAGCTGCATAATCACACACAGTATTTGTTACTAATGATCCATCAATACATGCAATAATTTTTGACATAACTAATCCCTCTTAGTGGCTATTTAAGCGATCTAAAGCATCTGGTTTGTCGTGGATACCAAACTTATCGACTAATGTTTTACTAGCTTCATTCATTCCAATAAGTTCGACTTCTGTTCCTTCACGTCTAAACTTAATGACCACTTTATCTACGGCAGCGACCGCAGACACATCCCAGAAGTGAGCCTGACTAACATCAATCACAACTTTTGAAAGTGCTTCTTTGAAATCAAATGCAGAAGTAAATTTATCTGCTGAGCTGAAGAACACTTGACCTGTTACCGTATAAATACGGGTATTTTCAGGTTCATTAAATTCGGACTGAATTGCCATGTAACGTTCAATTTTATTGGCAAAAAATAATGCAGAAAGAAGTACACCGACTAATACGCCATAAGCCAAGTTATGTGTTGCAACGACCACGACGACTGTAACGATCATCACGATATTGCTAGAAACTGGATATTGGCGAATATTTCGTAATGAATCCCAGTTAAATGTTCCGATTGCTACCATGATCATGACCGCAACCAGTGCAGCCATTGGAATGACTTTGAGCCAGTCACTGATAAACACCACCATAATTAACAGGAAGACCCCAGCACTAAATGATGATAAACGGGTACGTCCACCAGATTTCACATTAATAATGGATTGACCAATCATGGCACAGCCTGCCATTCCGCCTAAGAAGCCAGAAGCGACATTGGCAACACCTTGTCCTTTACACTCACGGTTTTTATCACTATTGGTATCGGTTAAATCATCCACAATTGTTGCGGTCATCATAGATTCAAGCAAACCGACGGCTGCTAATCCCAGTGAATAAGGCAAAATAATAGCTAAAGTTTCAAGATTTAAAGGAATATCAGGAAGTAAGAAAATTGGTAGCGTATCTGGTAATTGCCCCATATCGCCTACGGTTCTTACATCTAAACCAATGAACAAGGCAAAGAGCGTAAGGAGGACAATACAAATGAGAGGAGAGGGTAAAAGCTTCCCTATCACTGGGATATAAGGGAATAGATAAATAATAGCTAAACCTCCAACTGTCATCGCATAGACATGCCATGTCACATTGGTGAGTTCAGGCAATTGAGCCATAAAAATTAGAATAGCTAAGGCATTCACAAAGCCAATCACGACTGACTTTGATACAAACCGCATCAGAGCACCTAATTTTAGATAACCTGCTAGGATTTGAATAAATCCTGTCAAAATTGTGGCTGCTAATAAGTATTGCAGACCATGCTCTTTAACCAGTGTGACCATTAATAAAGCCATTGCACCAGTTGCAGCAGAAATCATACCAGGGCGACCACCTACGAAAGCAATCACGACTGCAATACAGAATGAAGCATATAGCCCGACTTTAGGGTCGACACCTGCAATGATGGAGAAGGCAATTGCTTCAGGAATTAGAGCCAAAGCAACAACAATACCCGCAAGAACATCCCCGCGAATATTGGAGAACCATTGTTCTCGAATAGTGGATAACATGAAAATAGCCTATTTTTTTAAATTTTAGGAAAGGCTAGTGATGTGATATATGACACACAAGCTACTACACCACATCACTAGACAGTGATGAGTTATTTACTGAATTAAGAGGTAAATAAACTTATGGTGGCGTAAGTGTCATATTAAGAAAGATATCTATTTTTTGGAGGATTTCGGGGGCAATGATAGCAGTTAGACTCTTTTCTATCCACCCTAACCGCAGTATCGAAGTAAAAGTATAGAATTATCATAGATAATTTTAGAATTGATTTATGTCCATTTAACATAATGGCGGTTATACGAAATTGACAATATGTACAGGATTCTGTACATTTAGGATTGTAAAGTTTCAATCACTACCGCCTAGGTAGTCTAGCTAGCAGCGTTTTGACGCAGCTTACCCTATGAGGGATAGATATATGCATGTATTTACATATACGGACGCACGTAACAATTTAAAATCTGTTTTAGATAAAGTAATTGATGATGTAGACGTTGCTTTTATTACAAGAAAAGAAGGTGGCCATGCTGTAGTAATGGGACAAGATCATTACGATAGCTTAATGGAAACGTTATATCTCCTTTCATCTCCAAATAATGCAAGTCGTTTAAATGAATCAATTGCTCAATTACGTGCAGGGAAAACAAAACACAGAGAGTTGATTGAGGATGACGAATCGTAACGTCGAATGGACTGATAATGCCTGGGATGAATATATCTATTGGCAGACACAGGATAAAAAGATACTTAAGCGTATTAATACCTTAATCAAAGAATGTCAGCGAACACCTTTTGAAGGAACAGGAAAACCAGAACCTTTAAAAGCTAATCTTTCAGGATTTTGGAGTCGTAGGATTGATGAAAAGCATAGATTAGTTTATGAAGTGACAGATGAACGAATCTCTATAATTCAATGTCGATTCCATTACTAACAAGATCCCCTATTTTTAGGGGATTGTTTTTTTATTTAATACAAAATCTCATATGCGAAATTTAGGTGTTATTCCATATAACGCCATTAAAAAGATCTTTATCTTTCTGCCTATTTTCTTCAGTCTTACTTTCCGTGCTTAAAAACTTTTCAAAATCGGTTAGTTGACCCTTAAAAGATTCATCATTTTTCAGTTTGTTTAGAACCCAAGCCCCCAGTAGAATTTTACGTCTAGTATCATCTTTTCTTTGTCGATCAGAATTTTTCTTTTTTTCACGAGCAGCAATAGCTTGTTTTTGTGCTTTTAGTTGTCTTAATCGTTCTTCTTGCTTTGCAATTTTTTGCTCTAAAGTTTCAACACTCATACCATCACCATCTCAAGGAATCCCCCTCAAGCATAGGTCTGTTTGAATTGAAATTCAAGACAGCCCATGCTATCGTGGTTTTCCCGAAGGGCGCACTT
>NZ_KB849552.1 GCF_000368565.1 Acinetobacter gerneri DSM 14967 = CIP 107464 = MTCC 9824
TATCTATACGTTTATGCAGTCTTATCTATACGTTTATGCAGTATTGCTATACATATTTAATCAATGTAATATAATTACAACTAAAAAGAATGTATGTATAAAAAATGGCAAATGATTTAGTTATTAAAAATAATGCGTTAATTGATGCAAGTTATACCTTGAGTCTAGTAGAGCAACGTTTAATAGGGTTAGCTTTAGTGAAAGCCAATAATCAGCATCAGGAAATCACCAGTGATACAGTTCTTACCATACATGCAGGGGAATATGCTGAACAATTCAAGGTTGATAGTTCAGTGGCTTATCGAGCATTAAAAGAAGCATCAGAACGGTTGTTTTTACGCTATTTCTCATACACCTTATATGGCTTGGAGTTTGGTAAGGAATACACCCTTAAACGTCCCAAAAAGCTAAGAGATTGCGATATACCAACCGTTATGAAATCACGATGGGTACAAAAGATCGGTTATACAGAATCAGAGGGGTTATTACACTTCCAACTTACCAGTGATGTTGTCCTATTGGTTGCTAATTCAAAAGAATATTTCACAAGCTATTACTTATCACAAACTACAGACTTTACCAGTACCTACGCTACTCGATTGTTTGAACTCCTCATGAAATGGAAAAATGTAGGACATATTCCATTTATTGAAATAGAACAATTACGAGGGCAATTAGGTGTAGAACCTAAGCAATATAAAATAATTTCTAACTTTAAGTTGCGAGTCCTAGATGTGGCTGTGGAGCAAGTGAATCAACATTCAGACTATACGATTAAATACGAGCAACATAAGCAAGGGCGGACAATTACAGGTTTTTCATTCAAATTTAAGCCTAAAGTAGATAAAATCTCAAAAAAAATAATATCCAAGCAAAATCGTAATAGCCCCGATTTTTTTATAAAATTGAGCGATCCACAACGCCACCTATTTGCCAATAAAATGTCTGAAATGCCCGAAATGAGCAAATACTCACAAGGTACGGAAAGCTTTCAGCAATTTGCTATTCGTATCGCTGACATGCTTTTAGAGCCTGAAAAGTTCAGAGAGCTTTATCCATGTTTAGAAAAAGCAGGGTTTCAAGCATGATGAAATTAACCAACCTATTAGAAGAATTTCACGGTACACAAGCTGAATACCTCGACATCATAAATTATGAAATTGCGAGGGAAAATATATGCGGTTATATCTTCCTATTATCCCGAATATCCCAAAATGCCGAACCAACCGAAAGAATGCAGCTGGAAAGCAAAATAGAGGACTTAATTTACTATCGGGATAATTTGCAGATCGAAGATAAAGAAAATATCCAAAAGGTCTTAAATGAGCTAATTCCAGAGTATAAAGCCGAACAAGAACAACAAAGAGCTAAGAAAAATTAGGCTTTCTTCTTAGCTTTACTTTTTTGCTTTGGCTTAACAATAAATTGCTCTCCCAAGGCCTTTCCTTGTTTAAAAGTGACGATTTCCTTAGCTTCAATTTTAAGTTTTTCGCCAGTTTTAGGATTATGCCCCATTCTTTCGGCACGCTGTTTTACTTCAAAAGTCCCAAAATCAACTAATCGGACATTTTTATCTTCAACTAGGGCTTCTGTAATGACTTCAAGAACAGAATTAAGCACAACTCTTGCTTCGTCTTGATTAATATTTAATTTAGGCGCTAATTTGGCAATTAAATCCGCTTTATTCATAATTAATTTTCCTCAATATTTGGTAAGTCAAAAAGCTGTCTATCTCTATTTTCAGTTAAATATTCATTAAGTTCCGTGAGTATTTTTTCTTTGTTAGCTTCATTACTTTGCATCTTTTTAATTAAATAAGAACCGAGCAAAATTTTACGCCGAGTATCATCCTTTCTTTCCTGCTCCTTTTGCTTGGTTTTTTCTCTTGCTTCGATAGCCTGTTTTTGAGCTTTTAACTGTTTCAGCTTCTCTAACTGGGCTTCAATTTTCTTTTCGATATTTTCAGCAGATTTTGTCATAACGGTTAAATTCGGGATATAGAAAACCACTCAAGCATAAGACCCTATGAATTGAAATTCAAGCGGGTAATATGCTATCGTGTTTTTCATGAAATGCGCACTTACGACTTGGATTTCATCCAAGTCAAAGTTTGCGTAAGGGGTATCCCCTTAACCCCGAAAAATTGCTACGCAATTTTAAAAGCAAAACCAGCATAAGGCTAAGGCATGGCAATTTATCACTGTACGACTAAGACCGTTAACCGAAGTTCGGGACGAACTGCGGTTGCATCTATGGCTTATCGTGCAG
The DNA here is from genome assembly GCF_000368565.1 of Acinetobacter gerneri DSM 14967 = CIP 107464 = MTCC 9824. Taxonomy (GTDB): domain Bacteria; phylum Pseudomonadota; class Gammaproteobacteria; order Pseudomonadales; family Moraxellaceae; genus Acinetobacter; species Acinetobacter gerneri. The sequence goes on from NZ_KB849552.1 coordinate 2,269, forward strand.
GAGAAAAATTGACAGATGAACGAACAGGATTAACGCACGACTTTACGAGAAAAGAAGGTGTGGTTTATACGGAAATTCTTTCTAATTTGGATACTGAATTAGACCGAAGCAAAGTCTGGAATCTGGCAGAAAAATCAGAAAATCGGAAAGATGCCCGAACGGCTAGAGAATGGGTGATTGCCCTACCTGATGAATTAGACCCTGATCAACGTAAGGACTTGGCAAAAGAGTTTGCCCAATCTTTAGTAGACCGTTATGGGGTGGTTGCAGATTTAGCCATTCATGCCCCTAGTCATAATGGCAGTGATAAAAATCATCATGCGCATATCTTATTGACTACCCGTAAGGCTGAACTGGATCAAGATCATAATTTGGTGCTAAAGGATAAGACCGATATTGAGTTAAGTAATACCAAAAGAAAAACTCTAGGTATGGGAACAAGCCAGGAAGAAATTAAACAGATCCGATTCACCTGGGCAAAGCTAGCCAATCATGCCCTCGAACATGCAGGGTATCGAGAAAGAATCGACCACCGTAGCTATGCCGATCAAGGTAAGGCTCTACAAGCCACTATCCATGAGGGTAGTAAAGTCACCCAGATGCGCAGAAAAGGCATAGATACTGAAATTAGCCGTTTCAACGATATGATCAAACAGCAAAACAGCCAGCAGCTCCAATACAAACAACAGCAAAAGGAAAAGACCTTGGAACAAGGTTTCAACCGTGTTGAGCAAGGTTTCGAGCAATGGAAGAAAGATCAGGAAGCGCAACGTCTGGAACTTGAGCAAAGGCAAAGATTGAAATTGGAACAAGAGCAGAAAATGAAACAGACGCAGCGTATTAAATACGGAAGAAGTGGGCCATCGCTATGAGCAACCAAAATGACTTAGACGATCAACTATATATTTTATTGGCATCCATGAAAGAATACAGAGAAGCCATAGCAGACGATAACAAGCGATTAGAAGCGTTTTACAAGGAGGTGGCTAGCGGAGTACTCAATAAGACCGAAAAACACTTAAAAAACGCTAATCAGAAGCAAATAGACGCACTCAACAACAGTATTCGAGAATTAAACAATGCAACCAATCAACTTGACTGGCGATTCATGGCAATCTATGCCAGTGCTTTTGTTAGCTTGCTGATCGTTTTCTTTTTAGCATTATTTTTATATGTGCCGAGCATGGACGAAATCAAACAGCGTAGAGCAGACGTTGCATGGCTAGAACAAAAATACAGCCTAGATATTAAAAATTGCAATGGAAAGTCTTGCGTTCGCATCATGAAAAATGACTGTCACGGAGCGAATAAGGATTATTGTGTGATTGACCCAAAATAATGATTAGACAGTACTTTGCTCGGCTCTTGCCATCACCAAATCAATGACAGCAGTCGCAAAGTGCCCGACTTTGAAACACGGCTAAAGCCATCTTTCAAAGCATCGAGCGATAGTCATCCAAAAATTTCGGAATGGCTATCCAACTGATGCAGTTCTAAAATATCGTCACCAACAAGCCTATAGATCAAGACTAAATCAGGCTTCACATGACAATCACGACAATTCTTAAACTCTGCACCACCTTTCAAGGGATGATCTAAATACTTTTCAGGCAAAGGATTATTTGCGACTAAACAATCTAATACTTCTGCCCATTCAGCCGTAACCAGTTCTAAATAACGTCTTTTAATATCACGTTTAAAAGAACTGGTTACGATAATCTTACGTTTAGCCATGTGCTTCTTCCGACATAGCTTTAATCGCTTCTTCTACCGTTTCGTACTCGGTGTACTCACCATTTTCGATCTCTTTTAAAGATTGAAGTAACTTGGCTGCTGCTTTAGGCGTTAAAGCAGGTTCTCGTGCATAGTCAAAAGACAAAGGAATCGCTTTAGTTTTAACGATTTGATTCAAGAACAGTTTGAATGCTTGAGGCATAGTCAAACCATAGTCTTCCAAAATAGGGGTAACTTGTTCTTTTAACTCTGCTTCTAAGCGCATATTGAAATTGACTGCGGACATAATTCCCTCACTCAAAAACCATTAAAGTAAAGATAATATAAAGCATATTCTTTACTTTTTCATTACTTTTGATGTAATAAATGGTTTCTAACAGCTGGATTTCGTATAACCACCATTATGTTAAATAGGGGGTTAAAAGCTAATCTGAATATTAACTTTATCAACTTCACATCATGGGCTGGATATGAATCGAGATGCTGATCTTCATCTATACGATCAATTGAGTTCACTGATCTACTGCCGCAGCTCGACTTAGATCAGTTAAGTTGATAATTTTGTTTGGTCACTTTACACCGCCTCCAGCGCGAGCAGCTCAGCCACCGTTTGCCTTCGTCGAATAAGCCGGGGCTCACCATTTTCCATCAGTACTTCGGCAATCAGCGGGCGCGCGTTGTAGTTCGATGACATGGAGGCGCCATACGCACCGGTGTCGTGCAATACAAGTAGATCTCCCACCTGCGCCTGCGGCAAGGATCGGTGTAACACCACGCCACCATCTCCCTGCGTAAATACATCTCCTGACTCACACAGAGGTCCGGCAACCACCGTGTCTAACTGCAGGCCATTAACCGCTGTGCCATCAGAGTGGATCAACTCCATGCCGTGGTAGGCACCGTATAGGGCTGGGCGAACCAGATCATTGAAGCCGGCGTCCACCATCACAAAATGGTTGGAGCCCTGTTGCTTCGTAGCGCGTACCTCAGTGACCAACACACCAGACTCGGCCATTAAATAGCGACCTGGTTCTATTTCTAGTTTCACTGGGTGCTTTAGTAGTTGTTCCACTGCATGGCGCGTTGCATTCCATAATGAAAAATAGTTCGCTGTATCAATCGTGGGTTCACCGGTCTGATAGGGAACAGATAGCCCTCCGCCCGCGGAGATGGCGTGCAGATCTAAACCCTGCGCATTCACTACCTCTACCAACTTCAGCATGGCACCACACACTTCTTGCAAGTGCGTGTAGTCCACGCCTGAGCCAATATGCATGTGCAGACCTTGCAAGGCCAAGCTGTTGGACTTGATCTTTTCGCAGGCGCGTACTAGGTCGCCATGCCAGATGCCATGCTTACTATGCTCACCACCAGTATTTGTTTTCTTGGAGTAGCCATGCCCGAAACCTGGATTGATGCGTAACCACACCGGGTGCCCTGGGTTGACCGTACCCAATTGGTCTAGCATGTCCATTGAACCACAGTTCACAGGAATATTTAGTTCCACCACGCGCGCAAGCGTAGCGTGATCTAGCAGATCAGCCGTGAATACGATGTCTGCGTGCCCGTTGTGCAAGCCTGGCGTAAAACCACTAGCCAATGCGCGTTCGATTTCACCCAAAGACACCGAGTCCACCACTACGCCCTGTTGCTTCATGAGGCGAAGGATGTGTGTATTGGAGTTGGCTTTTTGAGCGAAACGCACTATGTCAAACAACCGCAGAGCGGCAATCTGGCACGTAATGGTGTCGGCATCATAGATCCACAGCGGGGTACCAAATTGCTGAGCCAAAGGAGCAATGGTAGTGGGAGTAAAAGGATTCATGGATAGATGATCTACTTCATAGTCAATTCAATCAATGCTATTCTTGTTGTTTAGCTATTCAATATTGATATGAATTTAACTCATCGCCAGCTGACTATGTTTCGCGCCATCATGCTGCACGGCAACCTGGGGCGTGCAGCTGAAGCATGTGCGTCAAGCCAGCCCACTTTGAGTCGCGAGCTGGGTCGTTTGGAGCAGTTACTGGGGTTTAACCTTTTTGACCGGGTGCGGGGCCGATTACGACCTACCGTGCGGGCACTCGCGTTGATGCAGGAAGTAGAACGCTCGTTTATAGGCTTGGAACAGATCGCAGCGCGCGCCAGCGAATTGCGCACGCAAGCGACAGGGCGCTTGCGAATTGCGTGTTTGCCAGCATTGGCCCATGCCTTGGTACCCCGCGCACTGGTATATCTCTCACATGCACATCCTGAACTAGGAGTTAGCGTACATCCCTTAGAGTCGCCTTGGCTAGAACAAGCCATGAGTGAACAACGTTTTGACTTGGGGCTGAGTGAAACCCAAAAGGCTCCTGTTGGAGTTGCCTTACAGCCCTTACTAAAAGTTAATGAAGTGGCTGTTTTGCCACGTGATCACAGTCTGTGCCGCAAGGCGCGACTGCAACCACGCGACTTTACAGGCGAGCGCTTCATCAGCCTCGCGGTTGGCGACCCGTATCGAACCGCCATTGATGCGATGTTCGAGGACGCTAAAGTACATCGCGTAACCCTGCTTGAAACCACGAGTGCAATGGCCGTCTGCGCCATGGTGCGTCAAGGGCTGGGCGTTGCCATCGTAAACCCGTTCACTGCAATGGAACTTAGCGGATCGGACCTAGTAGTACGGCCGCTTACCGTTGCCATCAGTTACCAGGTGAATATGCTTCTTCCTGAAATAGCAGCTCCGCACCCACTGCAGGGCGTTCTCGCAGATACCGTCCGCAAAGCCTGTGTCGACTTGAGCTACCTTGACCAGTGTTTTTATTAGAACTAGAAACTAGAGGATATCTGTTACACAGGCTCAATTAATCAGACGATATATTCCTTCATTTTCATATCCAGAAAATTTCTTTTAATCTAAAGATTTTCTAAAATTAACATAATACACCTTATACGAAATGCGTTATAATTATCTATAGAAATCAATGCTGTAGTTTCTAGTTGATAGCCCATCTTCCCCAAGGTGGGCTTTTTTTATGATTTATCACGTTCCACGCTCAATAAGTGAGCAATGTTTCACGGTTTTGATTAGATATTTTAATCAGTGCAATAAGAACCGAGCGAGTGTCTACGAGCGATTGAGCATTATAAAAATTTTGCCCCTGCCTTTTCCCTGATTACAAGCTCCCTTTTGATTTTAAACGGTAGGTACAGAGCATCCCGAATGGGTGCGAACTTTGGAGCTTTTGCTTTTAAAAAGCCACGAGCGAAGCGAGTGCCAGAGTCTTGTTTTTTCTTTTAGAAGTTAGTACTGAAATTAATTAAAAACTGCCCCTCGAAGCGAGGAACGAGCTTCAATAGAGTACGAGCTTTAGCGAGTACCTAGGGCAGTTTTAAGCACTCCCCTCTTTTTAATAATTTTATAATTTTATAATTTTAGACCACTTATTCATATTAATAATCAATGACTTATATTGCTATATCTATACGTTTATGCAGTCTTATCTATACGTTTATGCAGT
>NZ_KB849553.1:0-3841 GCF_000368565.1 Acinetobacter gerneri DSM 14967 = CIP 107464 = MTCC 9824
AACGTCTTGCAGAACTGCAAGCCGTTGAATTTCTTTGTCAGACATAGTGATCAGCATCTATATTTATATCCAGTCCATGGTGATAAAAACCATCATAAACTAGACATTTTTATTGGTGAGAATATAGACACTTTAAATGGGTTCTAACAAAAGCATTTCGTATAAGCTCTATTATGTTAAATAGAATCCTCTTTAGTTGAATATTCATGCTTATAAGTGGTGTGTAAATCTTAAGTGAGAAAATCACTTTTATTTCAGCACACGTCAGATGCCGTGATCGCAGAAATTACCGAATTTTTGCATCATCATTTTGATCTCAATCATGTGACTGTACAGCTAGAATCAATCGATTATGCTGAACATTGTGAGATGAACCATAAATATCATGTTTCATAGACATCTGACATTTAGTAGTACGTGAAGAAACCCTATATTTTGTATCGTCCATCCTAAGTGGTTTTAGATATTCCTTTGGCACAGTTAGGTACTTTTTTTAAAGAAGATGGAAAATTCATTATTGGGGAAAATGGTAAGTATTTAAAATAAAAACATAATTTATTGTGAAGGCCCTGAAAAATGGTTTTTTTTATTTCCCATGTCACATTGACAATAATCAATATGATTTACATACTGGTTACATTAGAGCCATTTAAGGATAGTGTAGATTGAACAATCTTCAGGCCTGTAATTTATATAAAGCTTTAACCGATGAAACGCGGGTTAAAATTTTACAAACACTGCATTCAGGTGAATGTTGTGCCTGTGAACTATTGAAAAATTTATCAATTACGCAATCTACGCTCTCCCATCATATGAAGTGTCTGACTGAATTAGGTCTAGTCAAGGGAAGAAAAGATGGACGCTGGATGCGTTATTCACTAAATATCCCTTGTACCGAACAGCTCTATTCATTCACTAAAACACTTTTAGTCGGCCAAGGTTAGGGGGATTTAAATGGACAGTATTATTGCAATCTTTGCATGGTTAAATAGCGTCCTGTTGAAAATGACATGGCTATCAGATGGAGTTGCCTGGTTCGTTGAAAATATCTTAGGTTTATCGATTGCCACGCAAGTCGGTGGCAGCGTGCATTTTTTTATCTATGATGTCATTAAAATTTTTATACTTTTAAGTGTCCTGATCTATTCACTGTCGTATATCCAGAGCTATTTCCCTCCAGAACGAACCCGACAAATTCTGGGACGCATGAAAGGGATTAAAGCCAATATCATGGGTGCCTTACTGGGAACCATTACCCCATTTTGTTCATGTTCATCTATTCCTATCTTTATTGGTTTTACTCGGGCCGGTTTACCTGTCGGCGTAACATTCTCTTTTTTGATTTCCTCTCCTTTGGTCGATTTAGCTTCCATTATTTTACTCGCGAGTATCTTCAACTGGAAAATTGCCATGATCTACGTGGTACTTGGTCTGATTCTGGCAGTCCTAGGTGGTTCACTCATCAGCTTTTTCAAAATGGAAAGGTATGTCGCTGAATTTGTAACGCACAATAATGCGGTGCAAGATGATGAAAATTTTAAAATGTCCGCGAAAGAGCGTCGCGAATTTGCCTGGGAGCAGGTGGTCGAAATCTTCCGGAAAGTTTGGATCTATGTCTTGATCGGTGTCGGTATTGGTGCTGCGATTCATAACTGGATTCCAACGCAGTGGATTACTGCCTTATTAGGGCAAGACCATTGGTATTCAGTGCTTGTTGCGACTGTGGTCGGCATGCCGATGTACGCAGATATATTTGGATCTTTACCTATCGCAGAAGCATTGGTAACTAAAGGTGTGGGCTTAGGTACAGTTTTGGCCTTTATGATGGCGGTGACAGCGCTTTCTCTGCCATCGTTAATTTTGTTAAAACAGGTCGTGAAGAAACAATTGCTCAGCCTTTTTGTCGCGATTGTTTTTGTTGGTGTTTTAATCATTGGATATAGTCTAAATTTAGTTGGTCAGTTCTTTATATAAAAAAGCAGTCTCAGGAGATTAGAAATGCAGATTAAAGTTATGGGTACAGGTTGTCATAAATGTAAGGCTTTACTAGCAGCGACAGAAGAAGCAGTGAAAAGCAGTGGGGTACAAGCTGAAATTGAGTATGTCACGGACATAATTAAGATTGCTGAAACAGGTTTGATGAGTACGCCTGGTCTAGTCATTAATGATAAAATTGTCTCAAGCGGTAAAGTATTAGAAGCTCCAGCAATAGCTGAGTTAATTGAAAAAAATAAGTAAATTGAGTTATTGAAATTTAATATAAAAAACCAGTTGCTCCGGCAACTGGTTTTTTATATTAAAGAAAAATGAAAGGGGAAAGGGCTTTGAATCATAAACAGAATGAAACGGATGTGATCATTATCGGTGGTGGGCAGGCTGCTTTATCTACGGCTTATTTTTTAAAGCGAAAAAAAATACCATTCATTATTTTAGATGATCAAAATCAAGCAGGTGGAGCCTGGTTACATGCCTGGAATTCTTTGCGTCTATTTTCACCGAATAGCTGGAGTTCCTTACCAGGTTGGGTTATGCCGAATACAGAACAAACGTATCCGACCAAGAAAGAAGTTATTGAATACTTGCAGCAATATGAGCAGCGTTACCACTTTCCGATTATTCGTCCTATATATGTTGATCACGTCAAAAGCGAAGGAGAGGCATTGAGTGTGCATGCAGGTGAACAGTTATGGAAAGCCAAGGCTGTAGTCAGTGCAACGGGCACCTGGAGTCATCCTTATATCCCATCTTACCCGGGCCAAGAAAATTTTAAAGGGCTGAAATTACACTCCGCCCATTATCAAAATGCAGAACCGTTTAAAGATAAGCACGTCATGATTATCGGTGGTGGAAATTCCGGAGCACAAATTTTGGCTGAAGTTTCCCAAGTGGCAGACACTCTTTGGATCACGCCAACACCTCCTCAATTTTTAGCAGATGATGTTGATGGCCGTATACTATTTTTACGTGCGACAGAGCGTTTAAAGGCAAAATTAGAAGGCGGCACAATAGATCAGCCTGTTGGCGGTCTAGGTGATATTGTCATGATTGATTCAGTCAAAGATGCACGTTCACGAGGAGTTTTACATAGTGAGCGCCCGTTTTCGGCTTTTACAGAAGATGGCGTGATTTGGGAAGATGGATCTTTTCAACAGGTTGATGCAGTGATTTGGTGTACTGGATTTAAAGCGACTTTAGACCATTTAAAGCCACTTGGAATAGTAGAGGAAAATAATACGATACTGGTTGAAGGAACAAGATCAGTAAAACAACCCAACCTATGGTTAGTAGGATATGGTGAATGGACTGGACCTGGTTCAGCAACGCTGGTGGGTGTTTCAAGGACCGCGAGAACAACTGCTGAGGAAATTTCCGAATTTCTGGATTAAAATTTTGACCTATTTGTCTTGAGCAAGAAATAGCACAACAAATGGCAAATAAAACTCGTTATTTGGGTGCTATTTTTGTGGGCAAAATAAAAAGTTAAAAAATCAGTAGAAACCCGGCTTGGAAACAAGTCGGTTTTTTGGGTTTTCGCCACCGATTTTTTATAACATAACCTTTTGAAATATAACACTATTTATTTTGATGCGAAGTATGATTTTAATTTCCTGTTGGAAAGCCATGAAACATCCATTGTATGCCCCATAAAATAATTAGAATTAAAATTACGAAAAAGATAATTTCTAATTTTTTCATTTTTAAAGTTCTACTAAAATTAACATAATACACGTTATACGAAATCAAAATGTTAGAACCCATTTAAAGTGTCTATATTCTCACCAATAAAAATGTCTAGTTTATGATGGTTTTTATCACCATGGACTGGATATAAATATAGATG
>NZ_KB849553.1:7866-24222 GCF_000368565.1 Acinetobacter gerneri DSM 14967 = CIP 107464 = MTCC 9824
GGTGTTCCTGCTTCAGCTTGCTTCAAGATACTCATGATCAAGCTGTCTGAATACTTAGATGTTTTCATAGAAAATCTCCTTAAATCAAGGTTATTCGATTTTCTACTTTTAAACTCAATTATTTTTAGGGAGGATTACCTCACGAGCAATTGTTGGCTGGAAAGTATCTACACGAATGAATACAGATATGGTGCTCGATGCATTAGAGCAAGCATTGCATGATCGAGGCATGCCAAAGAATGTGATTCATCATTCCGACAGAGGTGTGCAATATCTTTCCATTCGTTATACCCATCGTTTAGAAGCAGCAAATTTACGAGCATCAGTCGGTACGACGGGTGATTCATACGATAATGCTTTGGCTGAAACGGTGAATGGCTTATACAAAACAGAGGTGATTGAATATCTAAAAGCAGATTGGCAAGGTTTAGCAGATGTACAACTTGCGACACTAAACTGGGTAGATTGGTTCAATAAAAAGCGTGTACACAGTGCACTGGGTTATGTATCGCCTTTTGAGTTTGAAGCAATGTACTATGATAAGATTAACCCGTTAGGTCAGGTGGCCTAACTTAAATAAAAAAGTCTCCGACAAACCTGGTACGGTTCAGGGGGAATTTCAGCATGGATTTGGACCAGTATTGTACCTTCAGCTGCAAAAGGCTGCCGTGTAGCAGGAGCATAATATGGAATTATGGGTCGATATGATTAATAGTACAAACTTTGAAAAGGTTTTCTACTTTTCATTAGCCGTATTATTTAGTTTTTTATCATCTTGGTATTATCAAAGTTTAATACATATCCCATTTAATAAAGATATCGTTTTTGGTTCTATTATAACTGGTTGTGGTATATTTATTTTTGTATTTGCGACCTTCTGGTGGAGTTTTCCAAGTGCAATACTATCTGGTATTTTTGGGGGAGTTTTTTTCACTAGAAAAGTAACTTAATTTTAAAAGAGACATTTCTTTTTTAAAGAAATGTCTCTTTTATTTTAATAGGGATATTTCCAAGTCTCCATTAAAAAGTAAACATGTATTCTTTTCCGAATAGGTTTGATACTTTCTCAACCCATTGCTCTATTTTGTCAGCTGCCATGACTTGAAAATCTCGCCAATAATATTTCATCTGCTTCCATACCATCTCGATTCGATTTAACTCAGGGCTGTAAGCTGGAATAAAATACAGATTCGTCGAAAAGTTAGTTTTAAGTAGCTCTCTGTAATCAGCCATCTTTTTACTTCTATGAATCGAGGCATTATCAACAATAAGAACCAATGGAAGGTTATACGTCTGTTTTACTTGTTGAGCTATTCCAGTTAAATAGGCATAAAACCAAGTGTTTGTAACTGACTCTTGTAAACAACTTGTCACCAGTTGCCCCGTTGAAAGCAAACACCCCATGACATTAACTCGTTTTAGTCTTATCACATCAACCGCATGAACATCACCTATCTTTGTCCACGCATAGCGGTTATCAGGAGTAGCTGAAAACCCTGTTTCATCAACATAACTGAACCGTACCGGGTTTGTCGGAGAGTCAATATTCTGAGAGACTATTCCGATGAAAAACCCAAACTATCCCCCCCCGAAATTAGAGAAAGAGCGGTTCAATTACTAATTGAATCTGAAAAAGATTATCCATCGAATTGGGCAGCAGTTTCTGCAATTGCTCCAAAGTTAACATGTTGAGCAGTCCAAAATGACCGCTATATTAACCAAGGGGTCATTTTTACACTGCCGCTAACATCAAACCTTATGATCTTCGTTATTCGATGCTGTAACATCTTATAACTGCGTACCGCCAAATCTAAAGCACGCTTGACAAACATCAGAGCGGGCTTTTTAATTTTTGTTTATTAAAACATATACTTTTTGACTTATACCATGTTCTAGATATATATTAAATATAAATGTTAATAATTATTTAATTTAAAATGAAGAAGTTAATGAAAAATATTGCGGTGATTCTGGGGTTTGGTTTAATTGGTCTTACTACAACAGCAAACGCCCAATATCCAAAAACGAAAGCACCTGGCGAAATCTGTTATTATTTTAATTCACAAGGCTTGCTTGGAGAGTGGAACGAAGAATTATTGGTTTCTAAAAAGAAATTAACTGATAAACAAGCTGCTGCTTATATGCAGAAAAATCACGGCATGTCCGATATCTATGATATAGAGGTATTGCCAGAAGATGAGTGTGATGCTGCTGTTGTAAGTTACAGCTTTGAGCCAGGCTTCCTGTTCTATTATAAAGAGCCTAAACCTCAAAAAGTCAAAATTAAAAAATAGCAAAAAAACCTCTCGTTGCTATAGGGACTGGTATGATCACTACGGCTGTCATACGACAGTTTTAGGGATAAGCTCTTGCAATTGATTTGATAAAGCCCAACACACAAGCGTTGGGCTTTTATGATTTATCAACAGGATTATTAAAGTGTCCAACTTGGATGAGAGTGGATGTTCAAGTAGTTGTTGATTTTGCACTTCAGTTAAGTAGTTGTGAATTTCAACTATTTTACAATTAATATTCAACTATTGTGAAACCAAAACGAAATCAATTTATAGGTAAGACATTTACTTCACACAAAGCAGTTGATCCCATTTAAAGTAGTTCTGTGTTAGCCGATTTTGAACCGTACCGGGTTTGTCGGAGACTTTTTTATTTAAGTTAGGCCACCTGACCTAACGGGTTAATCTTATCATAGTACATTGCTTCAAACTCAAAAGGCGATACATAACCCAGTGCACTGTGTACACGCTCTTTATTGAACCAATCTACCCAGTTGAGTGTCGCAAGTTGTACATCCGCTAAACCTTGCCAATCCGCTTTTAAATATTCAATCACCTCTGTTTTGTATAAGCCATTCACCGTTTCAGCCAAAGCATTATCGTATGAATCACCAGTCGTACCGACTGATGCTCGTAAATTTGCAGCTTCTAAACGATTGGTATAGCGAATAGAAAGATATTGAACACCTCTATCGGAATGATGAATCACATTCTTTGGCATGCCTCGATCGTGCAATGCTTGCTCAAGTGCATCGAGCACCATATCTGTATTCATCCGTGTCGATACTTTCCATCCAACAATTGCTCGTGAGAACACATCAATAATAAAGGCGGTATAGACCCAGCCTGAATGAGTTTGAATATACGTGAAGTCAGCGACCCACAGCTGGTCAGGATGATCTGCATTAAAATTGCGTTTTACTAAGTCATCTGCTCGTTTTTGATCATCTCGGCTACGGGTGGTTTGTTTATTCTTACCACGCCAAACACCTTGTATACCTAGCTTCTGCATCAATCGAGCAACTGTACAACGTGCGATAACATAACCTTCACGTTTCAATTGTTGCCAGACCTTACGCACACCATATCGACCTAAACTTTCTTTCCAAATACGTTTGATTTGCTCTGCATGATGTAAATCATGCAGAGCACGTTTCGCTCGATGTTCTGGGTTATCAACGAGATCTAAAGCCCGATAATAGGTCGAAGCTGCAATCGGTAAAATTCTACAAATCGCATCAACACCATATCGATCTTTATTGTTCTGGATAAAATCCACCATTATTTGTGTGGGCGGTCGAGCTCCGCCTGGGCGAAAAAAGCGGCTGCTTTACGTAGAATTTCATTGGCACGTTTTAATTCTTTAATTTCACGTTCCATTTGCTTCATTTTTTCTTGGTCAGATATCTGTTGTACTTTGGCAGGATTTAGTTGATCCATATGCTTTAAATACCAAACACGCAATGTTTCAGGAGTACAACCAATCTTAGGTGCAATAGCTGTGATTGCAGCCCAAGTAGAAGGATAATCTTTTTCAGATTCAATCAATAATTGAACCGCTCTTTCTCTGATTTCAGGGGTATATTTTGGTTTTGTCATTGGAACATTCTCTCAAGAAAGTTGGTCTCCGACAAACCCGGTACGGTTCATTTCGTGACATATTCCATGTTCTGTTCGGCATTAAACTTGCGCCCAAGGCAATCTTGGTTTTGCCATACTTAAGATGAATCGCTTCAAGGGAATCCATCAAAGCATCACTGACTTCGATGTGCTTCATGTCGGTAAACATGTCATATACATGGCTTGCCTTTGGTTCGAGACACGTCAGAATCACGCCACATTTCTTGAATGCAATGTCCTTTGCATACAGGCCATCAATCATCGATGTGGCGAGTTTAGAAAGCACCAACAGGTTGTCGGTAGGTTCTGGTAAAGCCAAGGATAAAGACTTGTTGTAGAAGGGCTTTGAGCTATCAAATGGGTTTGATTGTACGAAACCAATCAAACAACCACACAACAGATTATCATCTCTCAGTCTGCTAATCGCATCCATGACATACAATGACATGGCTTCTTTAAGATCATCAATGTGGTAGATGCGTTGACCAAAAGAACGACTCGCAATGATTTGCTTCTTGGCAGGTGGCGTATGTTCCAGTTCAATGCAAGCAATTCCATGGAGTTCCAATAAGGTTCTGTGCATTACTACAGAGAATTGGTCTCTGATCATCAGAGGGGAAGCCAAGACAAAATCCATAACTGAATGAATCCCCAGGCTGTTGAGCTTCTTGGAGTGCTTTCGGCCTATGCCCCAGATTTCACCAACATCTATGGCTTGATGCAGAGTTTCAGCAGAGCATGGATCCATTGAAACCAAGTTGCAAACACCATTGAAGTAAGCGTTCTTCTTGGCAATATGGTTCGCTAGTTTCGCTTCAGTCTTTGAACGTCCAATGCCAATACATACAGGTAAACCAAGCCAAGAAAACACACGCTGACGAATCTGATGGGCATATTCAGTCAAGTCGTAATTCCCTGAATGAGCTGTCAGATCCAGAAAGCACTCATCAATTGAGTAAATCTCCTGTTCTTTGGGAGATACGAAATCGGACAGGATTTTCATGAATCTGCGAGACATCTCTGCATACAGTGCATAGTTGCTCGATAGCACCTGCACCTGATGCTGCTCTACGATGTCCTTGATCTGAAAGAGAGGAACACCCATCTTGATGCCCAAGTCCTTGGCTTCCTGAGATCGAGCTACAGCACAGCCATCATTGTTGGATAGCACAATGACAGGTTTATTGTTCAAACTTGGGTTAAAGATGCGTTCACAACTGACATAGCAGTTGTTGATGTCTACTAAAGCGTAGATCTTCTGGTGAGATGCTTGCATGAGCATGAAACCAATAAAGTATTAACGCTTTCTGAATGGCTTGATGACAAAAGTCACTACACCCCAAATCACCATTTCCTGCCCATCCTTTAGATGAATGTCAGAATACTCAGGGTTCTCTGCTTTAAGCCAATGGTTATGATCACCTTCAATCATGAGACGTTTTACGGTGAACTCATCGTCGATCAGTGCAATCACGATGTCTTCATGCTTGGCTTCAATGCTCCGGTCTACAATCAGTTCATCATCAATCTCAATACCTGCATCTCTCATGGAAAGTGAAGCTACTTTCACAACGAAGGTTGCAGCTTCATTTTTGATGAGGTGTTCATTCATATCCAAGGTTTTGTCGACATAGTCCTGGGCAGGAGAAGGGAAGCCAGCAGCAACCTTTTCTGAAGCCAAGGGAATGTGCATAAGTGTTGTAGGATCTACAAGCGTGATGGATGCCACATCATTGAAGCTTTGCTTCTCTGCCTCGTTGAGGTAATTCTTGATCTCTATGATTTTAGATACAGGTACTCTTACCGTTTTTGTAGGTTCATTATATTTAAGCTTTCTACCGGAACCTTCTCGGCTTCCCCCACGATTATTGCTCATGACTCATCTACTTTTTTGATTTTGTGACGTAATCAAATATATGACTGGATGTGTTACAGATTCAAGACTATTTCGATGAATGGTGAATAAACCTTATGGTTCCCATAAAGGCTATTGCAAACTTTCCCGCATTATCGCCACCTCACTGGAGGTGTACGACAATTAATGTCATCTGCATGCTTACGCACGCATAGATAATTGGTTACTATTCAATTAACAAATATTAGATAAGCTATTCATTGCAGGTTGATTTTATGGCTCGTGCTCCAAAGCAAACCAAACAAGAACCATTAGAGGTTGTACTGTGGAAAACAGCAGACAAGCTGCGCAAGAACATTGATGCAGCCGAATACAAGCATGTTGTCCTTGGTTTGATCTTCCTGAAGTACATCAGTGACACCTTTGAAGCGCACTACAATTTGCTGGTAGCGGGTGAAGGCGAGTTTGCAGGCGCTGATCCTGAAGATCGTGATGAATACACAGCATACAACGTCTTCTTTGTTCCTGAGAATGCACGTTGGTCTTACCTATTAAACCAAGCCAAACAACCTAACATTGGCAAGTTAGTCGATGATGCAATGGAAGCCATCGAGAATGACAACCCTCAATTGAAAGGCGTACTACCGAAAGTTTATGCCCGTCAGAATCTCGATCCTACGAGTCTAGGAGAGCTGATTGATCTGATTGGTAACATTGCACTAGGCGATGCGAAATCGCGCTCTGCCGACGTTCTAGGGCATGTATTCGAGTACTTCCTTGGTGAGTTCGCTTTGGCTGAAGGTAAGCAAGGCGGGCAGTTCTACACGCCTAAATCCATTGTGAGCCTATTGGTTGAAATGTTGGAGCCATACAAAGGACGTGTATTCGATCCTTGTTGTGGTTCAGGTGGTATGTTCGTACAGTCTGAGAAGTTCGTAGAATCGCATCAGGGCTTAGTCGATGACATCTCAATCTATGGACAAGAGAGTAACCAGACTACTTGGCGATTGGCTAAGATGAACTTAGCCATTCGTGGCATCAACTCAGAGCATGTGAAATGGAACTCTGAGGGTTCGTTCCTGAACGACGCACACAAAGACCTTAAAGCGGATTACATCATTGCGAATCCACCGTTCAACGTCTCTGATTGGAGTGGTGACTTACTCAAAGAAGATGCACGTTGGTCATTGGGTGTACCACCTGCAGGTAATGCAAACTTCGCATGGATGCAACACTTCTTGTATCACATGAGTCCTAAAGGTCAGGCAGGTGTAGTCCTTGCAAAAGGTGCGCTTACCTCTAAAACCAGTGGTGAAGGTGAGATTCGTAAAGCCTTGGTTTCCGAAGCCAATGTGATTGACTGTATTGTAAACCTACCTGCCAAGCTATTCCTGAACACTCAGATTCCTGCTGCTTTATGGTTTATGCGTCGTGATCGTGTTGGTTCAACCAAGTACAAAGATCGTAGCAATGAAATCCTATTCATTGATGCTCGTAACCTAGGGCATCTGATTAACCGAAGAACCAAAGTATTGTCTGATGAAGACATTAAGCTGATCACTGACACTTACCACAATTGGCGAAACCAAGACGGTGAGTATGAGGATGTTGCAGGCTTCTGTGCATCTGTCCCGCTTGAGAAAGTGGCTGAGCTTGACTATGTACTCACCCCAGGTCGTTATGTTGGTTTAGCTGATGACGAAGATGAGTTCGACTTTAAGGAGCGCTTTACTAGCCTGAAAGCGGAGTTTGAGGCACAGCTTGCAGAGGAAGCTAAGCTCAATCAAGCTATTGCTGAGAACTTGGCAAAGGTGATTGTATGAGTGAGTGGCAACAGCTGAAGCTAGGGGATTTGGTTACCTTAAATTATGGTAAAGCTCTTAAAGCAGAACATAGAAAACCAGGTAAAGTGCCTGTGTATAGTTCAGCAGGATTAACAGGAACTCACGATACATTTTTGGTTAATAGTGAAGGTATTATCGTAGGGCGCAAAGGGACGGTGGGTAAAGTTTATTACTCATCTGAACCGTTTTGCTGTATTGATACCGCTTACTACATTACACCTAACCCGGAGAAGTACAACTTCCAATTCCTGTATTACATGCTTCAGACTGTGGGTCTTGAGGAGTTAAATGAGGATAGTGCAGTACCTGGGTTAAATAGAGAAACTGCTTACAATCAAGATATCGCTTTACCACCTCTTCCCGAACAAAAAGCCATAGCCACGGTCCTATCATCATTAGATGACAAGATTGACTTACTCCATCGTCAGAACAAAACCTTGGAAGCCATGGCTGAAACACTGTTTCGTCAATGGTTTATTGAGGAAGCGAAAGAGGATTGGAAAAAGAAGCAACTAGGTACTTTACTAACAGTCAAAAGGGGTGGCTCACCCAGACCAATTCAGGATTACCTAAGTGATTCAGGTTATCGTTGGCTTAAGATCTCAGATGTAACAAGTTTGAATTCTCCATTCGTATTCAAGATTAAGGAGCACATCAAAGAGGAAGGATTATCAAAGACTACTTTACTTCAAGCAGGTAAATTGGTTTTGAGTAATAGCGCAACACCAGCCATTCCCAAAATATTGATGGTCGATACCTGTATTCACGATGGTTGGTTACATTTCCCTGTCTCAAGTTATTCGAATGAATACCTATACTTGTTATTCAATCACATTCGTCCTGAACTTTTACAACTAGGAAATGGCAGTATCTTCACCAATCTAAAGACAGACATTCTTAAGGAATATGTTGTTAAACACCCTGATGAAGCTTCGTTATTAAAGTTTCAAACAGTTATTGAACCAATATTTACCAAGCTACTTGAGAATGCAAAACAAATCCAAACACTAGAAAAACTACGAGACACACTACTACCAAAGCTCATGAGTGGTGAAGTCAGAGTCCAATACCAAACAGAAGAAGTTGCATAACATTGAGGTGAAGTCATTTGATGGCTTCATCTTTTTTACATTCAGGGGGAAAACATGAACAAGAAGCTAATAGGGGCTTTAATTGCAATCGTAGTCGTGATCTGTGGCTATTTGTATGCTTCGCCATACCTTGCACTCAATAGCATCAAGAAAGCAGCACGGGCAGGTGATAGCGACACAGTATCGAAGTACATCGACTATCCAAGCGTTCGTCAGAGCTTCAAAGACCAGATGAATGCCATGATGGCTAAAGAGCTAATGAATCAAGACACTGATGGTTTTGCTGCATTAGGAGCAATGCTTGCTTCAACCATGGTCGATAAGATGATTGATGGTTTTGTCACACCTGAAGGGATGACCCTAATGCTACAAGGTAAAGACCTAAAACAATCAGCACAGCAGTCAATGGGTGGTCAAGATTCATCAAACCAAGAAAAAGAAGAACCTAAGCCAGAATATGAAGCGGGCTATACCTCAATGAATGATTTTGAGGTGGTCATTAAAGATCAGGATCAATCCAAAGAAGTCAAAGTGCTCATGGCTCGTGATGGCTTAAATTGGAAGATTCACAAGATCGCTGTGCCGATGGATTAAGTAGAAGAGAATGAGAGGGAAACAGAATGATAAAGCGCATGACTCAAATGGGATTTGGCTTGATTGCTGTAGTTGGCTTTGCTGCCACTGTCCAAGCAGCACCAGCTAAATTCAATCATAGCGGTATACAAAAAGGTAAAGTCATAGAAACTTGTTATCACTCTCCTTGTTCAGTCGCCAAGTTTGTCTCTTACAAACAACTGAACAAGACAGCGACAGAATCCAAGATTCAAGTGACCTTGCTAGGTGGGAGCCGTGAGTGGGAAGCCAAGAAAATTGACTGGAACAGATCGCCACATAAAGTCACTGTGAATTGTTCATACAAACGACCAACAGTTCAGATCGGCTCACAAAAGACTCTGATTCCACTCAATGATGGTTTAGGTGTACCAGGTGTTCTAATGGTTGATGCTGAACTCTACCTCTATGCTTGTCATAAGTTTGAGGGATCTATTGAGGATGCTGTGCGGAAATATGGTTATAACGTGCAGGACGATGAATAAGGTTTCTCAACTTTACATCAGATAACAATTAATGAGTCCTGGCTTTATGGACAAATTTAGGGGAAGTATTCAAGTGACTAAGATGACTGAATCAGACATTGAGCTGATGGCGATAGAGCAACTAGAGGGATTGGGCTATACCTATGTGTATGGACCAGAAATTGAATCCAAAGGAATCAATCCTCTGCGAAGCTATAAGCAGGTCATTTTGGAACCCAAAGTACTGGAGGCCTTGCAACGTCTCAATCCTCATTTGAGTGAAGACAAGTGCATTGAGGCGCTGAAGCAAGTCACCAATCTGCATTCCCCAGATATGCTCAGCAACAACCACGCATTCCATCGTTTGCTCACTGAAGGCATCAACATTGAAGTGAGCAAGGATGGTAACACCCAAGGTGAATATGCTTGGCTTGTTGACTTCAATAACCCAACCAATAACGAATTTCTGGTCATCAACCAAGTCACCATCAAAGAAGATCGTTGGACAAGACGACCTGACATTATCATCTATGTGAATGGCTTACCTTTAGTGGTCATTGAGCTTAAAAATGCCACAGACGAGAATGCCACTGTAGAAGGCGCATATAAGCAGATCCAGACCTACCAAAGCCAGATCCCATCACTATTCACCTACAATGCCTTCAACGTCATCTCTGATGGTTTAGAGGCGAAAGCAGGAACGGTCTCAGCAGACCTGAG
This sequence comes from Acinetobacter gerneri DSM 14967 = CIP 107464 = MTCC 9824, assembly GCF_000368565.1. GTDB lineage: Bacteria > Pseudomonadota > Gammaproteobacteria > Pseudomonadales > Moraxellaceae > Acinetobacter > Acinetobacter gerneri. The sequence continues at coordinate 18,367 of NZ_KB849553.1, forward strand.
TCGTTACATGGCATGGAAGACCAGTAATGGTCAAACCAAAGCCAAAAGTACTCAGGCACAGCTTGAAGTCTTGCTACATGGTTTGCTCAATCCAGTGACATTACTCGACATGATTAGACACTTCATTGTGTTTGAATCCAATAAGCAAGAAGATGCCAATGGTTTGATCACCATCAAAACTATTAAGAAGATGGCTGCATACCATCAGTACTATGCAGTGAATGCAGCAGTCCTCTCTACTATTCGTGCATCTGCAATGTCTTCGGACTCGAAATCAGCAGAACTTGCTATGCAACACCAAGGCAGAAGCAAACTGGAACTTGTACAGCAACAAGCTGTAGGTGATAAGAAAGCAGGTGTGGTATGGCATACCCAAGGTTCAGGTAAATCCCTGTCTATGGTGTTCTATACAGGCAAAATTGTCCTGGCTTTGGATAATCCAACTGTTGTTGTGATTACAGACCGTAATGATTTGGATGATCAGCTCTTTGGAACCTTTGCAGCATCAAGCCAACTACTACGCCAGACACCGAAGCAAGCAGAGAATCGAGAAGAACTCAAAGAGCTGCTTAAGGTGGGTTCAGGTGGGGTGATCTTCACCACTATCCAGAAGTTCCAACCTGATGATGGTGGCAGTGTCTATGAGCAACTCTCAGACCGAACCAATATTGTCGTAATAGCAGACGAAGCACATCGTTCTCAGTATGGCTTCAATGCAAAAGAGGTCGATGTCAAAGACGAGAATGGCAAGGTTGTCGGTAAGCGGACTGTCTATGGTTTTGCCAAGTACATGCGTGATGCTTTACCGAATGCCACTTACCTTGGCTTCACTGGGACACCCATTGAGAAGACGGATGTCAACACGCCTGCAGTGTTTGGTAACTATGTAGATATTTATGACATTTCTCAAGCAGTAGAGGATGGTGCTACTGTTCGGATCTTCTATGAAAGCCGACTCGCCAAGATTGCCATCAGTGAGGAAGGTAAAGAACTGATTGAGGAATTTGACGATCAGTTCACCGAAGACGATCTAAATCAGACACAAAAAGAGCGAGCGAAGTGGGCAAGAGTTGAAGGACTCATAGGGAGTAAAGAACGTGTCAAAGCCATTGCTAAAGACATCGTAGAACACTTTGAACAACGTCTTGTTGCCAATGCAAACCAAGGTAAGGGCATGATTGTCAGCATGTCTCGTCGCATTGCTGTAGATCTCTACAACGAGATTGTAGCAATCAAACCAGAATGGCACAGCGATGACTTGCATGATGGTGTAATCAAGGTGGTGATGACCTCATCTGCTTCTGATGGTAAGGAGATTGCCAAACACCATACGACCAAGCAACAACGCCAAATCCTGGCCAATCGTATGAAGGACAATGATGACAAGCTGAAGCTTGTGATTGTTCGTGATATGTGGCTGACTGGTTTCGATGCACCAAGTATGCACACGCTCTATATCGACAAACCAATGAAAGGTCATAACCTCATGCAAGCCATTGCACGAGTGAACCGAGTCTATAAAGACAAAATTGGTGGTTTGGTTGTTGATTACCTCGGTATTGCATCAGATCTGAAAGAGGCTCTGTCCTTCTACTCTGAGGCAGGTGGTAAGGGTGATCCTGCATTAGTGCAAGACGAAGCTGCAACCATCCTGCAAGAGAAGCTTGAAGTGCTTGATGGCATTATGCATGGCTTCAATTATCAGGAGTACTTCAAAGCCGATACCTCTCGTAAGCTGAACATCATTCTGGAAGCTGAGGAACACATCCTCGGTGTAGATCAGGGCGAAGGTAAGACTCGCTTCCTGACAGCAGTTGCAGCGATGTCACAGGCATTTGCTTTAGCAGTGCCTCATCCTCATGCGATGGAAGCAGCGCCAGTGGTTGCATTCTTCCAGGCTGTGAAAGCACGACTGGCCAAGTTCAGTGATGGTTCAGGCAAAATCTCAGGCCTCAGCAATACTGAATTAGAAGCCAAGGTCAAACAGACCATTGACCAGGCGCTTGTGACTGAACAGGTGGTCGACATCTTTGATGCTGCAGGAATCCAAAAACCAGACATCTCTATTCTCTCTGATGAGTTCATGCAGGAGATGAAAGGCTATAAGCACAAGAACATTGCCCTAGAGACCCTCAAGAAGCTCTTAGGCGATGAGATCAAGATGCGAGAGCAGCGCAGTGTCACGCAAGGTAAAAAGCTCATGGAGATGCTGAGCTCTGCGATCAAGGGCTATCAGAACAAGGTACTGACTGCAGCAGAAGTGATTGATGAACTCATCAAGTTGGCTAAAGCCATCCAAGAATCAGACAAGCTGGCAGAAGAACTCAACCTAACTGAATACGAATACGCTTTCTATTCAGCAGTTGCAGACAATGACAGTGCTCGAGAGTTAATGCAAAAGGAGATCCTGCGAGAGCTCGCTGTCGTTTTGACTGATTCCATTCGTAAGAATGTAACCTTGGATTGGACTATTAAGGAAGCCGCTAGAGCGAAGCTACGAGTCATCGTGAAGCGATTACTCAAGAAGTATGGCTATCCACCTGATATGGCTTTGCTTGCAACAGAGACTGTCTTGGAACAGGCAGAGCAGTTGGCAGATGAGTTATCTGCCGCTTAATTCTTTGCAATCAAATTGAAATTATTACAAAACTAGATTAGTTCTATATAACAACTAATCTAGTTGCATATCATACCTCGAGGCCTAACTCTTTGAGAACCCCAGCATACTTTCTGACAAACTCGACATCTTGTAGTTCAATCAGAAGCCTTTTCTCTAGATCAGCATAGCTTTCCCCTACTGCAGCTTTTTTGCTTGCAAATGGATCATGGTGAGCTAGCTTGTTGGCAAAGAATTGAATCTGTTTATCTGTCAATTTCTTAGGTTTATTATGCGTAATTGCATCCACAGGTTGCTTAGGTTTGAATGAAAAAGTCTCCGACAAACCCGGTACGGTTCACTTGAGACTAAGAGTTGAATACCTTCACAGGCTGTTGTGTCATACAGTTCAGCTCTTGCTTGTTCTTGAACGATCTGATTAGCATCTAGGGCATTGCTAATACCTATCTCATGGGTAGTAATAGAAAACAGTTCAGGATGTTTGAAATAGGATTCAAATAAGGAAATAGGAATAGTTGGTCCATTTAGAATAAGTTTTAGTTTGGTTGTATCTGTAAATTCAGGAATGATGTCTGAATATGTGATAAGTACGAGCTTGTCAGCTTGATAGATTTTATATACTGAATACATAGTTTCTCTTTTTATTAGTAGTTTTATTTATTATTTTTGATGTCGTTTTCATATAAATATTAGTTATAGAAAACAGATAAATATATAACATATTTTTATTATATTGTCAATCTTTATAACTTTTAGGAATAAGAATACCTATTCTACATAGGCTATTTTAAGTATCCAGGATTAATAGTTCCATCTAATTGAAGAACGCTCTTTTCTTTAGAATTGATCTTATTCTGAAATGATTGACTACATGCTAAATAGTGACGTTCTTCAAAATCTGAGATCGCTTGCTTTTTCATTGATTGAGTAGGATATACAGATACCATATAAGCATCCTGAATAATAAAGAAGATCTGCTTTTCTTCTCTTTCTCTTGCTTCTTGATCAGTCATATCAACTGTAACTGACATGAGCTTTGCTGTAGCTTCAGAAGCCTTCATACCTAACTGTCTATATGTTTGAGCCGTAGACGCTATTGTTTCAGCTTTCTTACAATGAGCTTGAGCTAATTCATATACTGATTCTGAATAGGCTGAAGTACCAGTACAAGCTAACAGTAAAGCTAAAACTATCTTTTTCATATTAAACAGTTATATGTAAAGTTGTAGCTTCATTCTATTTGAAATGGTATTAGAAATAAACAATACACAAAACAAGACCAGGATCAGACAGTTCTAGATATGAGAGATACCGATTTATCTGTAGATCGAAATAGATAGATTACTGTCTGTTAATGAAAGCTGATATACGACTGATAAGGAGTATAGAAGTTTGAGTGTTACAGATACTAAATCTGACAGAAACGAATACCACTACATCCGTAGGATCAGATAGAGCTAGAAATAGGAATACCAATTCTATTTAAAACTATTTTTTTTAATTATTTATTAATAAATAAAGAGATAGTTAATTCTATTCTTAACTTGATTGGTATTGAAAGAAAACAGGTGAACCGTACCGGGTTTGTCGAAGACTTTTTATTTAAGTTAGGCCACCTGACCTAACGGGTTAATCTTATCATAGTACATTGCTTCAAACTCAAACAGCAGTACCGTTCCCAGATGCAAGATATCATCTCGACCAACCACAACTTGTATGACAAACAAGAGCTGATTCAAAAATTCCTGGATGAAAACATTCCACGCATGGCCAATGGTCAAAGCGTTGAACAAGCTTTTGCCCAGTTTTGGGATGTGGAAAAAGAAAAGGCGCTGAATGAGCTGTGTCAAAAAGAAGCCATCAAACCTGAAGTCTTCAAAACGGTGCTCAGCCAATATGAATACACCCAGCGTTTACCTAGCCGTGAAGATGTCAAAGACTTACCGATTGCTCGCCCTAAAATTTCAGAACGTAAGACCCTGATGAACACTCTGGTTCTCAAAACTCGAAATCTTATTGAAAAGTTTTATCGAGGTTTATAAGTCCCTGAAACGAAAAAATGCCTGAACTTCAGGCATTTTTTACGTCATCACTAACAGCTTAAAACAATCAAAAACGAGAGTCTTAGTCTTTTGAATACGACTTAATTTTTTCAAAAATAGGGTAAAAGTCTACACCCTCATCTTTCATGCTAGAAAGCAAATAAACCAGAACAGCGATATGTGTAGGTACTTTTCCGATCTTTTTATAGTTAGTTATGGAATTTGGGTTCATGTCCAATAAGGTTGCAAATTCCTTAATTGAAAGACCTGCTTTTCCCATAAGTCTTTGAAATTCTTCGTACGGCATGGTGATAAATACAATTTATTTGGATTAGAAGTATATCACAGACCATAAAATTACAAAAAACACATAAAAAATGTGATAAACACATTTTTTATGTGTTATAAATAGCTTATCAACTAATCTAGTTATCATCTCTATAGGAGAAACAAACGATGTACTCATATCCTAATTCAAACACTGAAAAGAAAATTGCACTGATGATCATTAATGACTTTTTCATTCAAAAAGCACATGACCTCTGGATTTTTTTACAACTAGATCAGAGTTTTAACGATTATGAGGCCACGCTAATTTGGACTCGACGTTATTTAGAGGAACATCCAGAAGGTGAATACAGTGATATTCGAAAAGCTTTCCTTTCTTGTTTCCCAGAAAATTTCTTTAACTTTGACTATTAATTGATGAATAATCTTTCCTCTTTTGTAGCAGTTTAAATCAGAGTAAACGCTATAAAAGAGGAAAAATTGGTAGTGTTGCAAATAGCTTTTTAGCTAAAGGTTCAGTAGATGAATCCCTTCCATAGTCGGCATCATTTTTAGGGCGAAATCATTCTTTGGGCTGTTCGCTAGTATTGTAAGTATGGCAGTACAGGAAGAGTTTTCAATCGCATAACTCTCTTCAGCATTACATAAGTTTCGTAAGTTATGTAACTTTATAAATTTATATCTCTGATAGATCAGCCCCTGACGGTTCTTCTGGTCAGCTAGATCTTTAATTTTTCAGCACTGCATTTCATATATGGACAAATCCCTGACAAGAAATATAGGGAGATTTTTCAATCTCATATCTCTCTTCAGCGTTACATAAGATCATAAGTTGCGTAAGTTATGTAACTTTATAAATTTATATCTCTGATAGATCAGCCCCTGACGGTTCTTCTGGTCAGAGAGATC
>NZ_KB849553.1:24897-61880 GCF_000368565.1 Acinetobacter gerneri DSM 14967 = CIP 107464 = MTCC 9824
AATCCCTGACAAGAAATATAGGGAGAGTTTTCAATCTCATAACTCTCTTCAGGGTTACATAAGATCATAAGTTGCGTAAGTTATGTAACTTTATATTCATAACAGATCAGTCCTTGGCTGTCTTCTGGTCAGAGAAATCTTTAATTCTTAACAATGCACTTCCATATATGGACATATATGGACAAATCCCTGACAAAAACGACAGGAAGTAGTTTCCCATCCCATAAATCTCTTGGAGGTTATATAAATTAAGGTTAAGTAAGTTAAGTAAGTTAAGTAAGTTAAGTAAGTTAAGTAAGTTAAGTAAGTCTATAGCTTTATGTTCATTACAGATCAATCCCTGGCGGTTTATGTAATAGCTCCAGTTAAAACGGACACTTCTCAATTAAGACCTAGTCATAGCACTAGAGTTAAGAAGTGTTCTATGGAACGTATTGAAGTTATTAAATCAGTTCAGTGTCGTCAGCGTTTTTCAGCTCACGAAAAAGCCCAATTTATTGCTATGACCATGCAACCAGGCTCATCTGTTTCTTCTCTTATCAGACTGTATGGCATTTCGCCAAATTTATTATGTAGGATGCTGGAGTAACTGCCGTGAAAACCAATGCGTAGGTCTTCAGTGTGATTGACTATAATGCGCTGTTAAAAATATCAAACAGCTTCAGTAAAGGTTTGGATGAAAAAGCGTAGAAGTTCTTAGGAATTGCTCAGGCAAAAAATACATATCGCACATGCCATGCTCTTTATTTGAAAGCATCCAAGAATCAAAATAGCTCATCATTTGAAGTCTATGATCTGTGGCAGTGAAGCTTAGGTCTGCTCCTCACTTCAAATATTACAGTCTGCAAATTTAGCGTTATTCATTACTAGGACAGACTAAATTTTTCCTATAGGTTGGTAGTGTTCAAAATAAGAATTTTTATCATTCAGGTTACGATAACTTTTCTGATTTATATTTTTCTTTATAGCCCACTTTTAACAAGTCAGAATAATACTTTTTTACCTTTTGAGGGTCGAGAAGTTCAAGTGAAATCCTTTCTTTAAACGCTTCGATTTCCTCGCCTACATTGGCATATTTTCCCCCGAATTCGGGATATTTGATAAGGTCACACAATTTTTGAGCGAAAAATATAGATTGTTTTGGTGTCAGCTGATATGTCTGTTCCAGTACCTTATCATTAACAATTAAGGAAGCTTTTTGATTAAAAGAAAATTCGATATGTGTAATTGTTCTTCCTTCTTTTTTCTGCTCGTAACTAACGTCAATATCAGTAAGTTTATTAATTTGATCTATGGCAACCGTCAATACACGCTTTTTGAAATCTCCCATGGTTTTATATTCATTTTCAAGTAGACCTAACTTATCACGCAATTCAACCATACTAATATATAGCTTGCCTTTGCTACGCCATCTAATCAAAAGTTCATACAGCCGTATAGCGTATACACTAGATAATTGAGAAATTTGCTTTAACTCATAACGAGTAAACTTTTCTTCAAGTTTTACAAAAAGCTGTAAAATATCAGGAGCAAAAATTAATTGAGCGCATGCCGCTTCTTTAACATAGCCAACTTTTGATACCCAACGGCTTTTATAAACCGCAGGCTTACCTGTAACAGGATCTATGGCCTTATAGGTGAGTCTACGTTCAAATAAGTTATCACACGCTCCCTGAAGAGCTTCGTAGGCAGCTTGGCGACCTAAATTAAAGTGCTTCATATATTCAGATGCGTGTATTGTTAGCAATGTATCCGATGTAAGCTCTTTTTCAATTTCCCGGGCTGCAATAATTGCAACTAAAATTAAGCGTTGTTCTGACAGAGTCAACGCATAAGATGCTTCAATCAAGTTATTATCTTTATAAATTACATTTGCCATGTTGTGGTCAGAGAAACAAATACTATTAGTTGACATTAACACTTAATGTCAACTAATGAAAGATCTATTTATATCAGGAAAACGTCCATTTATGTTAGGAAAACGTCCATTTAGATCAAGGAAAACGTCCACCTATTGTCAGGAAAACGTCCATTTAGATCAAGGAAAATGTCCACTTATTGTCAGGAAAATGTCCATTTAAATCCTCTCAAAGATATACACTACAAGGGATACAAGAAACCTATAAAATATAAATTTAAAAATATATATAAAATTAAAAAAGGAGCATTATTTGTGGATAACTTTATTTTTAACTTTCTTTTTCACAATAGTTGATTTAGGAGATAAAAACTTATACATTATTTTCAACATAATTACGTAACTTACATAACTTATGATTATTTTAGTAGGTGGTGAAAAAGGCGGAGCTGGTAAGAGCTGCCTTGCACAAAACTTAGCTGTTTATTTACAAACCAAGAATAGAGATGTTCTACTTCTAGATGCAGATCCTCAAGGTACAACAACTGACTGGATTAAAGAACGTGATGAGAATGAGGATTTGAAAAATATCCCATCTGTACAAGCTTCAGGCAATATTCGTCAAGTTTTAAAAGATTTATCAAAAAGATATGAAGATATTATCATTGATGCTGGTGGGCAAGATTCAGAAGCATTGCGCTCTGCTATGACTATAGCAACACATATGCTATTGCCTTTTAGACCTAAACGTAGAGATCTAAAGACTTTGGATCATATGGAACAAGTATTAAAACTGGCACGAGCAGTGAATCCAGATTTGAATGCCAGAGCAATCATTACACAATGCCCAACATTACCGTCACAAGTACAGCGAATTTTAGATGCTAAAGAAGCCTGTGTATCGTTTGGAATAAAAGCCTTAGACCAAATCACGACAAACCGAAATGTTTATGATGATGCAGATGAAAATGGCTTATCTGTTTTTGAAGTAACAAGTGATCCAAAGGCAAAAGCAGAGATTGAAGGGATAGCTCAAGAGTTTTTAGGAGTGTAATTATGGCAGGTCTTAGCGGTTTAAAAAAGAAAACTGACGATCTTTCGGATCAAGATAAACTGGTTGAAAACTTTATATCTGGAGCTGATAAAAGAGTTAAGGACCTAGAAGTTTCACAAAAGAAATTCGTTCGTTGTACCTTTTCTTTAAATCAAGAATTAAGTGAGTTAATCGATGAGTTAATTATCAAAAGTAATAATGCTCGTGTTAACAGATCTAGTATTGTAAGAATAGCTTTAGAATCACTGGCAGAGCAGAATTTAGAAGATTTTAAGCAACTAGTTGATAAAAGTTTTAAATAAAATGAGAAGGGAACAGGTTATTTAATCTATAAGATTAAATAACATAACTTCATAACTTCATAACTTCATAACTTCATAACTTCATAACTTCATAACTTCATAATATATTAAAATTTAATTTTTAGATTTATGCCACTGTTAATTCATGGGCTACCACAACGTATGTTCTTCGTTTTCGCAAGAGATGCGATGGATGTCTGGTGATTTGTAGTGGCTTTGTTGCACAAAGATTTCATAACTACATGATTTTAAGAGTTTTGACTATTTTTTTGATCTAAAATTAAATTTATTTAAATCAGATGCTTACATATTTATGCAACAAAGCCATTTGTAGTCATAAATTTTAGTTCCCACTTGTTTTTAAGTGGGGACTAAATTAAGGCTTATAGGATGAATTCATAAGGTGTGTTCAGCGGACACTTACAAAAGAAATAACGAAAAAATAGTTAAATTAACTTTTCAGAATTAATTTGACTATTTTTAATTTTAATTGCTATTGAATAATATTCGATTTAAATACAATTTTTTAGTGATTAAGTCCAACTCAGATATTTCTTTTTTCAAATCACATTTAAAAGTAATAATTTTTTTCCCGTGGTCTACGGTGTAGCTAAAAATTAAACCATTATGTACTTTATAGTATTTATTACCGATATACTTGTATCCAAAAAAATGAAATGAAAGAAGAGAGTCACAAAATATTTCTAACATCTTAGAATTATTTATATTAATAAAAGAGACAGTAAAGCTATCCGATGAATTGTGAACCAATTTATCAAGAATATTAAGAAGAAATGTATTGTATAGTTGCGAAGATTTCACTATTTAACCTTATTTAGAGCACACGAAAAACACGTAAAAAACGAGTTATCCTTTCATGTCTTTAAATAAGAGTGACTTTCTCCCGCTAGCCTTAATTCTAGCTAACCAACTAGTCTGTTATAAAACTAGGGGGCTATTGATTTTATAACTCAATAAAGATGAAAAATCTAGTTTTTTTAGAAAATTATTCATTCTTCCTACATTCTATTTAAGAATATTAGAAACCAAAATCATAGCTATCAGTGGTACGGTTTAGGCTCTTAGAGTTTTCGTCTAATGTTATATTATCGATAGGGAGGGGGTGATCTTCTTTAGTTGGTGATGTTGGAGGGGAATTATGAATAACAGTCTTGTGCTCATTTATTTGGTGCACAATATTGTGATCTATCTTGTCGTTCGCTGAGCTTTCAACTTGACGATCTATTACTAATGGGTGGTCAAATTCGATTCTTATATTTGTTGCACGTGCAATTTCTTGCACCTGTCTTTTAAAGTCATCTGTACCAGAGACCAATACAACCCCAAATTTATCTCTAGCTAATAATAAGGCATCGTGAATATGGTCAAGCTGTTGGCTGACTACTGTAATATCTAAAGTTTTTTTGCTTTCAAAAAAAGCGACTTTCTCTTGATCGATATAAAATGTTTCTCCAAATCTGTATTCGATACGATATTTTTTAATAGGGGAAGCTGACTGTAAAATTTGATCAGAATCTTTCAATGTTTCTTTTGGCCTCGTGAAGATATTATTCCGCTCTAATTCCTGTTGTTTTTGTAGCTTAGCTTTTCTACTGTATTCGTAAAACTCAAACATCTGTAAGTAATCTAGTTCAGATAAAGATTCTGTCTGTTGATAGGATTTGTTCACTTTATTTTTAGGTATAAGTGTTAGGTCTTTCAAATGTTGCGAAGCATCGTTGGTTATAACAAGGGTATGGCATTTTTCGTTGATCATAGGCTGATGTTGTAAAGAAAAATATAATTGCCAGGTTTGCTCGATGTCATTTGAGTTGAAATATTTTTTATTTAATTTTGAAGCTTGTGTATAGATCAGGTTATGCAGCCTTTCTATCAAGATACTCTGATCGTCTTGATTAAGCTGAGGCAATTGATGCTTTTGAATACATGTTGCTAAAATAGATGTGAGCTGGCTCAGTTTGATGCCACAACAGTTCAGAAGTAAACCAGTTTTGATCAGTGCTGTGCTTTTGCATTCGCCTGTTGTTTTAAAATGTTGATAGAGTTGCTTGAAGGCAATTTGGAGTTGCTCTAATGATAATTCTGAGAGAGCAGGCAGAGTTCTACTTTTGTTTGTATCTTGAATTTCATTGGATTTATGTTTGGACAGCATCTTAAATAAGTTTTTAAAATCTGATGATCCTCGAACTGATACTTCATGCTCGGGATGTAAATTCTTTAAACATTGCTGTAATCGGGTGATTGAATAATTACTAAAGACCAGAATCCCATATCTATTCTGAATGCCAATGGGCTCTTTAGGATCATTCGAATCAAACAAAATTTTGGCAGTCTTGATTTCTGGGTTTTCTTGATAAATAAAATTTTTAGACTGACGTTGATCGAATAGAAATTGTTGTTGTATCAATAGAGGATTTGTGGGTGAGACAAATCTTAAAAAATCAGCATAAGAGGTAATTTGGGTTGAATCAAAGTTTCTAGACAAAAAATTTTGATCAAATAGCTTTTCAGAGGTCTGTTGGCTTAAATTTTGATTTTGGGAAAGAAATACTTTTCTAATTTCAGCTCTGGTGGTCAGTTGATCTGTATGATGTTGATAATGCAATAGAGTATAAATCGTATCAGAAGCCTGTTCTGGAAATTTTTTCTGAAGTTGTTTTAAAAAAGAAGATTTATTGTTTTTATAAATTTCATTCTCGAAATTGATATCCCGGTACTTTGATCGACGATTCTGACTATAAACATCTTTAGTTGATTTCATCTTGAGATAAGCGTCATGAAGCTCCTTAACCAAAAAGTCTTCATTCTGGAATAAATGATAAGCAGAGATCTTTGAGGATTCATGTGGAGTGTGCTGAGCTGTCGTATTCAATTTGGGCTGATAGATTTTGATCTGATCAGCGTGATGAGGTGTAAACTCCCCCCAACGCTTTTCCAAGCTCTTTAAAGTGACTTGTTTATTGCAAAATAAAGAAGCCTTAAACGTCAGAGACTGTTGATCATCAGTTTTTATTTTAAAAATACTACCATTACGTTTTCGCTCATACAAAATTCCTAAACCTGCTAATTGTTGATGCCAGTCCTGCCAACTATTTGCATCTTTTAGGATAGGCTGAATGGTTTTTTCAAGGTCATCTTGATAGTTGCCTGCAGTCGCAATGTCATTGCGCAACTGACTCTTTTGTTGATGTCGATGTTCTTGATCACGAATCTTTGCACTGATTTTAAATGCATCAGGATTTGATATGTGGTTGATGTTTTTTTCACATTGGCCAGTTTCATGATTATAGATAAACAGAGGATTTGGCTCAGGTTCCCAGCCTTGTTTTGCTTCAATTTCAGCAGTGGCTCTATGCACTGCATTCAAAATCCAACCATCAGCTAGATCCACCGCTTGATGTTCATTATGATTATTCCTTCGGTAGGGATGGATTCGATTAATGATCAAATGAAAATGCACATTGTCTGTATCAATGTGCAATGCATACTGCATTTGTAAGTCATCTGCTTTGAGATGTTTACTTAAAATATCGATTTGCTCTTCTAATTGTTGAATCGTGGGTACTTCAAATTTTTTAAAACTTGTAACCAGATGAACGATTGGGTCAGTCACTCTAGAATTGAGACTGGCAGTTTGTGACATTTCAATTTTTTGATATGCAATATCATCATCTAAAAAGTTTCTTGAATTTGAATAGACACATTTTTCAGAAATGAGCTCATGACTAAAGCTAGCATGCAACTGAGTAATATAGTCACTGAGGTAGTCGATACGCGTTTGATTTGGATTATGTATGTAGTCTGATAAACCGTTGATACGATTTTCAACAGAAGTGCCTAATACATTTGGAATGATCTTAGTAATCATCTCTTAAGCACCTCATCATTTAGTCGACGCACAATGATTTTCAACTCATGCACGAGCTCTGTAATGTCACATAATTCTTCGGGGATCAAATCTTTATCTTTGAGTTCAATTAATATTTTGGGGAGAACAATTGCGATCATCCGAATCGTATGAATATCACGTTGATCGATTAATTGACTGTAGTCATCACTTAAAATTTTTTTACGTATATAGTCAGATTGATTGAGCTGTAATGCCCTAGCGGCATCATTGATATCTTGATGTTCATCTGCAGTTAAACGAACAATGATCTGCTTATTTCTTGATGCTTTAACTTTCATTTTTTTCTACTTTATACAAATTGAGACCGAGCGAAGCGAGCTCGAGATTTGTGAATCTGGACGATGTGATATACATCGTCCCATCCTGTACTTTTTTAGTGGTGGTCATGGTCAGTGAGTGAATTAACGACGTTAATGAAAATAATGAATGATTTATATTTTTTTTTGAGTGCAAAATGTTACATTTTTCAGTAATTCAAAAATTAGAAATGGGTCAAGTTTTACCATTTCTGTAATAGAATATATTCAGAAAAATTGGCTTATATATTTATTCTTAGGAAAAAACATGATACAAGACCAGAATGTTTCAGAACTTGATATTCAGAATCTAGCTAATAAAAATTTAACATCCTCAACAGAAAATACTTCTGAAACTGTATCGACAAAAGAAGAAAAGCATTCAAAAATTGTTGAGAAAAATCAAAAAATTTATAGTGTCAATGATTCTAAAAAATTTGAAGATATTCTTTTTCGTCATATAGAAAAAATGAATGAAAAGACGATCACACGTAATCAGTTACTTACACAACACAAGAAAACCTTACTTGAACTTTTTAGTCTTGGTGCAACTGTAGAAGAAGTAGTGACTTTTCTAAAAGAAAACAATTTCACGAGTATTTCTGAAGAAAATTTAAAAGAATTTTTGAAGAAGAAAAAATAAATTATTGAATGTGAAGTAAGATCAAGTTGATTCGAGTGCATATGAAATTACTTCACACAAAGCAATTGATCCCATCGAAAGTATGATGTGTGCTTAAAAAACAGGAGGGTTTAACTTGGTAAACTATACATACTCATTAGGAGTTTACCATGAGCAAGAAATAGAAGACTTACACCGCAGAATTTAAAGCTGAAGCCATAAAAGCCATTGAAGAGAACCAAGGTAATGTATCGGAATCCGCTAGACAACTTGGCATTTCAATGCAAACCCTTTCGAACTGGAATAACAAAGCAAAGGCTGGAACTTTAGCAGGCACAAAACAGTATTCGCCCGATCTAAACGCCTTACTCGAAGAAAATAAGAAGCTTAAACAACAGCTCAAAACAGCTGAAATGGAACGTGAATTTTTAAAAAAGGCAGCAGCGTACTTTGCCAAAGAAAGTCAGTGAGGTACGCCTATATGAAATCGCAAAGCCACTTATTTCCGATTATTTTAATGGCTCGATTACTTCGTGTATCCGTTTCTCGCTTTTATGATTGGCTAAAGCGAGGCATGAGTAAAAGATCAATTCAGCGAAATCAGCAGACAATTTTGGTCAAAATAGCCCATGAAGAAACCAAACAAAGCTATGGCTATGTTCGATTAACCAAGCATTTACAAGCGCAAGGTATCAAAATAAGTACGTATGCTGTGCGCCAAATAAAAAAATCAAATCAGTTGTATTGTAAGCGCCATAAGCGTTTCAAAAGAACCACGAACAGTGATCACAACCGTTCTATTTATGACAATTTACTCAAGCAACAGTTTTCAATGACGAAGCCTAATCTTGCGTGGTCGAGTGACATTACCTACATTTGGACGGCTGAGGGCTGGTTGTACTTGGCAGCTGTCAAAGATCTTTACACGAAACAGGTTGTTGGCTATAGCTTAAATGAGCGCATGACAGCCAAGCTTGTTTGTGATGCATTGAATATGGCTATTCGCAATCAGAAACCTGCTAAAGATCTCATTGTACATTCAGATAGAGGCAGCCAATATTGCAGTAATGAATATCGAAACTTACTTGAGAAATTTGATTTTCAGGGTTCAATGAGCAAAAAAGGCGACTGCTTTGATAATGCACCGATAGAGAGTTTCTGGGGCATACTCAAAAATGAACTAGTCCATCATCGCAACTACAAAACAAGGGAAGAAGCCAAAGCGGATATTACAAAATATATAGAGTTATTTTATAATCAGCGAAGAATTCAAAAAGGCTTGGATTTTAAGACACCAAATCAAATGGCAGAAGACTTTTATCGGTTAGCTGCCTAGAATCTCCCAAGTGAAAGTCTCCTGCTAATTCAGCACACATCAGTCTTTCCACAGATGGATAAAAAGTAGGATGTTAAATTGACCAACACCTCTAATAAACACAACTCCTCCTTTAATTATACAAGTAGATTAAGACGTGCACGCCATCGCTTTAGTCTGCTGGCAGATAAGGCAGAAGATGATGAAATCGAGCGTCGTATTCGTGATGGGATTGAGCTATCAGGAGCCATTCCCTGGATTTTAATATTCGCTATTTTTATTGCATCAGTCGGATTAAATATCAATTCAACAGCCGTGGTTATTGGAGCAATGCTAATTTCTCCACTTATGGGACCGATCATGGGGGTGGGGCTGGGTGTAGCAGTTTATGACTTTAAACTGGTAAAACGGGCACTCTTCAACCTAGGTATTGCAACACTGATCAGCTTGGTCGTATCCACTCTATATTTCTCGATATCACCCCTCGATAATGCACAATCTGAACTTTTATCACGAACTAGCCCAACCGTTTGGGATGTGCTCATCGCATTATTTGGTGGATTGGCAGGAATCATTGGGATCACTCGAGAAGAAAAATCAAATGTTATTCCAGGGGTGGCGATTGCTACAGCATTGATGCCACCTGTCTGTACTGCTGGATTTGGTATTGCAACTGGACAGTGGAGCTTTGTTGGTGGTGCACTGTATTTATATACCATTAATTGTGTGTTCATCAGTTTGGCAACTATTATCGGTATCCGGATTTTAAGGTTAAAGCCACATAGTTTTGCTGACGAAAAAGTAGAAAGACGTGTAAAAATATCTTTGCTGATGATCGCAATGGTGACCGCAATTCCAAGTGCCTATCTGGCGACTAAATTAGTTAATGAAGAAGTTTTTAAATCAACTGCCAACAAATTCATTACACAAGAATTTACCTTTAAAGAAACACAAGTCGCCAGTTCAAAAATTGATAGCAAGACACGGACCATTGAGTTGGCTTTAGTCGGTTTGCCCTTAAGTCAGGCGACGTTGCAGAATATTGAAGGGAGACTTGCTGTTGCAAATCTCGAAGGAACTAAAATTATTGTGCATCAAACCAATGATGATAAGGTTGATGTGACTGCCTTAAAATCTGGGGTATTGAGTGATTTGTATCTGAATGGACAAGAAGCCCTGCGCCAAAAGGATGAACAGGTAAAACAATTACAGCAAGAATTAAGGGTGAAAAATGCTTTATTTGCCAATGCAAATGATGTTTTTGCAGAGCTACGTGCACAGCATCCCACTGTAAGCTCTATTTTTCTAGGACAAGGCATTGATTTACCGACTGATCCCAATCAAAAGCAAATACTGCAACTTAGTGTGAGAACATCTGAACCACTATCGAGTGAAGATCAAATTCGCATTGAAAATTGGTTCAAGGTTAGAATGAAGACGGATGCTGTACTATTAGATTTTTTGGTAAATCAAGATATTGTTAATCAAAAAGATAGCAGTTCAAACTAATACTTGTTAATTTGAACTGCTATGTAGATTGTTTAATTACGGACTACATTTAAAAAATACAAGTGGCGTTCGTATTGATCAATAATGTCCTGGAGTAAATCTTCTTGTGTCCATTCCATGACATTGTAGTTTTTCCCCCCTTCTTTTAGAAAAACTTCCGCTTTGTAATATTTCAGAGAGAGGCTACTTTCGTCATCGAGCATAAAACTCGGAGCTCGTGTTTCAGTAGCCACGACTTGATAGATGAAGTTGATTTCATTTTGATGATCTACTTTCAGTAATAGCCCCCCATCAACCTCACGGATTGAAACATCCAGATTCCGGCGCTGAAATTCATGTTTTATGTTCTGAAAAGCCTGATGAACATTCTGATGAATATAGGCTGTTACTTCGGCTTTAGAATGTGGGTAATGCATAATTAAACCTAGACGCTGTTGCCAGCTTCTTGGGTTTTGTATAGCTCGTGGTGTGATCCTAGCACTTTGTAGGGCCTGTACTTTTAAGACATCTAAACGTAGTGCCTTGATTAACCCCCAGCACAATAACAGCATAATGAAAGTAAAAGGCAAGGCACTCATGATCACTGCAGATTGCAAGGCACTTAAACCACCAACGATCAGCAAGATAATAGAAAGAACAGCAATCACAGCTGTCCAGAACAAACGTTGCCAAACAGGGGAGTGCTCCGTTTTAGCCGTAAGGTAATCTGTGATCAAGGCTCCTGAATCAGCCGAAGTAACAAAAAACAGGAAGATCAGGAGGGTAGCAACCAGACTGGATACACTAGAGAGAGGTAAAGTCTTTAAAAATTCGAATAAGGCAACAGAAGAATCTTTTTCTACAGCCAATACTAGACTGGAATGATTTTGAACCGTACCGGGTTTGTCGGAGACTTTTTTATTTAAGTTAGGCCACCTGACCTAACGGGTTAATCTTATCATTGAACCGTACTGGGTTTATCGGAGAGAAGTTTTTAATATCTAAATTTATGTAACTATAGAGTATACCCTAAAGTTACAATCTGAAAGTTCATGAAATTATGTATCATTTAAATGATTTTTAATCATAAATAACATGTAACTTTAGTATTAAAGATTTATAATTTACGAAATTGTTCATTTTTATCCAATTGGGGCGTGAAAAATTGAAAGGCCAAAAAGTAGGGTATATCCGGGTAAGTTCTGTCGAGCAAAACACTGGACGTCAACTTGAGGGAATTGAAGTCGACCGGATTTTTGTTGACCGTGCTTCAGGTAAAAATACTGACCGACCTAAATTTCAGGAAATGTTGAACTATGTCCGGGAAGGGGACAGGGTGATTGTACATTCCATGGATCGTTTTGCGCGAAGCCTGAAAGATTTGGTCACTGAAGTAGATAAACTGGTCAAACGAGGGATTGCCATCCAGTTTGTAAAAGAAAATATTATTTTTACGGCCGAATCCACCCCGATGGATAATTTGATGCTGCAATTGATGGGTGCTTTTGCACAGTTCGAACGTGAGATAATTTTAGAGCGGCAAAAGGAAGGAATAAAACTCGCCTCTGCTCAGGGGAAGTACAAAGGTCGGGTGCATAAACTAAAGCCTGACCAAGCTGAAGCTTTACGACAAGCATGGAGGGAAGGGAAGTATCCATCAAAAATGGCATTAGGAAAAGCTTTTGGGATTAGTCGTCAGGCGGTATACCGATATTTACAAGTTAGTGAATAGCTTATTGGGATTGGCAACTAAATTTAGTTTAACTTATAAAAATCATGAAACATTGTTCGAATTTTAAGCGTGGAACATAAATAATCAATAAAAAGCCGCTCTGGTACCCTATGCCCCACAACGGCTTGATCTAATATACTGAAATTTAATGATAAATATCAAGTATTTCGTATAAGGTGTATTATGTTATTTTTAGAAAAACTTAACTTAAATAGATAAATCTAATATATTATCTTTCTCACAATTTCATAAATATCAATTATCTAATAAGCTTTAAATCCTCTTGCTAAGTCTGTATGCTGTTTTATCAGAAAGATACTATAGAGGGTAATATGCATAGTTTTTCTGTAAAAGAATTGGATCAGTTGATTGAAAATGATCTAAAGGAAAAGAAAAAATCTAGTAAGTTATTGATTGGATATAAACTATTTAATGATCTAATGAATGACCCTAAATTTTATGCAGAAGTGACAGATTCAGCCCTGAGTGCCACAAAACGAAAATATAAGAACCTCAAGATCAAGATTACGACGGATAAATATCAACTTCATTTTGAATAAAACATAAAAAAGAGAGCTAGCAGCTCTCTTTTTTATGATAGAAGTGTACTCACTAGTACACTTCTATCATATCCATTTTACATAATGGTCATTATGAATAGTTATTACAATTTCATTAATTATCATATAGATATATTTTTTTGACTTCGTATAAGGTGTATTATGTTTATTTTAGAAAAACTAATTGATTCTTGAAAGTAAACAGGCTTCCATTATCAGATATTAAGAGGTCTCAAATTCTTTCTGATAATAGATTAACTAATACTTTTAATTCATCTCGTAATTGATTTAAGTTATCAAACTCAATGTTCTTGGTAAGCTCTTTAGGAATCTTTTCTGCTTCAGCAGATAAGTCTCGCCCTTTATCTTTTAATGAAATAAGAACTCGTCTTTCATCATTAGGATCACGTGATCGATTAATTAGACCAGATGTCTCCATTCTTTTTAATAGTGGGGTTAATGTTCCACTATCAAGATGTAAAATTTGTCCAAGATCACCCACACTTACACATTCTTTTTCCCACAAAACCAACATCACTAAATATTGAGGATAAGTGAGTCCGAGAGGTGTAAGAAAAGGGCGATAAGCTTTTACGATTAAATTAGATGCAGCATAAATAGGAAAACATAGTTGCTCATCTAAGCAAAGCTGATTCTTGGACATAGCTTTTTATTTGGTATAGACAGTGGTAGACACCTGTATATTACCTCGAATAGCATTGGAATAAGGACATACTTGATGCGTTTGTTCCACGATTTTCTCTGCATCAGCTTGTGAAATACCTGAAAGCGTGACATCTAAGTGTACTGTCAAGGCAAATCCACCATTGCCATTAGCAACCATTCCAACAGTACTCAGGACCTCTACATCGTTATCACGGATTTTATATTCTTTATTGCTACGAGTTACATGGATCACTGCATTTCCAAAGCATGCAGCATAGCCAGCTGCAAATAATTGTTCAGGATTCGTTGCATCACCTTTACCACCTAATTCTTTTGGCAAAGCCAATTTTAGTTCTAAGATACCATCTTCACTACGAATATTTCCTGAACGTCCACCGATTGCTTTAACCTGGGTAGAATAAAGATTACTCATTTTGATTACCTTTAAATAAATACATTGTATGCAATATAATTGCACACAATGTATTTATGTCAACTGTTTTTTATATTCCATTTAACATAATGGCTGTTATATGAAATGCAACTAAATTCAGTTGCATTTTTTAATTTCAGGGGACTATACTTAGTCGTAACTGAGTAGGGCTAAAATATGGGTAAAACGGAAAAGTTATTGGAAAAATTTGGAAATTCAAAAAATACGTTTCCATATAAAGATTTAGTCGTTTTACTGAGCCAGCTCGGCTATGAAAAATTTGAAATGGCAGGCTCTCGTGTTCGGTTTTTTAATGAAAAAACTGAACATATGATTTTACTGCATAGACCACACCCTGAAAATGAAATCAAAGGTGGGGCATTGAAAGCTGTAAAACAGGCACTCAAGCAGGAGGGATTTTTATGAGCTATTTAAAATACAAAGGTTATCTCGGAACAATTGAGCCTGATCTTGAAACAGGTGAGTTATTTGGAAAACTTGCTTTTATTCGTGATCTTATCACCTATGAAGCGGAAACTTTAAAAGCCCTTGAGAAAGCTTTTCAGGAATCTGTAGACGGCTATTTAGAATCATGTGCTGAACTAGGAAAATCTCCTGATCAACCATTCAAAGGCACTTTTAATGTCCGTATTAGCCCTGAATTGCACCGTAAGGCGGTTTTAGCATCAAGTAATTCTCTAAATGCCTTTGTCAGTGATGCGATTCAAG
Source organism: Acinetobacter gerneri DSM 14967 = CIP 107464 = MTCC 9824 (assembly GCF_000368565.1). Taxonomy (GTDB): domain Bacteria; phylum Pseudomonadota; class Gammaproteobacteria; order Pseudomonadales; family Moraxellaceae; genus Acinetobacter; species Acinetobacter gerneri. Next base: position 39,884 of record NZ_KB849553.1, read on the forward strand.
AAAAGTTAATGCGTTTAGGTGCGTAATTTATTGAAGCCTAGGCTACTACCTAAAAATTGAAAAACTCAGCAAAAATGGGAGCTTAAAGCTCCCATTTTTAGTTTTGTATAAGGTGTATTATGGGCACTGTTGCAAATAGAGATTTGAGTCGATGATGTTCCCTTTAAAAAGTGCTTAGAGACCGAAAACCCTGTTGATTAGACACACTTCACCCTGAGGCTGACCATAATAAAATGACGATGCTTGTCCTTTACGTAGTGCACGCATGACTTCAATACCTTTAATTGTGGCATAAGCCGTCTTCATAGATTTGAATCCTAATGTGGCCCTGATGATTCGCTTTAACTTACCATGATCACATTCAATGACATTATTTTTATACTTAATCTGCCTGTGCTCAATATCTACTGGACATTTTCCTTCTCGCTTTAATCGTGATAAAGCATGGCCATAGGTCGCTGCTTTATCTGTATTGATGACCCGTGGAATTTGCCATTTTTTCACCGTATTGAAGATCTTTCCTAGAAAACTATAGGCTGATTTACTGTTCCGTCTAGCGGAAAGGTAAAAGTCAATCGTATGACCACGTTGATCAACTGCACGATACAGGTAAGTCCATCGCCCCTTCACTTTGATATAAGTCTCATCCATATGCCATGAATGTAAATCTGTAGGATTACGCCAATACCAGCGTAACCGTTTTTCCATTTCTGGAGCATAACGCTGAACCCAACGATAAATTGTACTGTGATCCACATTTATGCCTCGTTCAGCGAGCATTTCTTGAAGTTCACGATAGCTGATGCCATATTTACAATACCAACGAACAGCCCAAAGAATGATTTCACCTTGAAAGTGCCGACCGTGGAAGGGATTCATCTGCTGTATCTCGAAATAAATAAGATATTTAGCTTATCATGTCAGCCTATTTGCAACAGTGCCTCATGACTACTATGTCTGTGAAACAACAACAGATAAGCAAGCGCATAATTGGGTCTATGACATCGAGTCTAATTAATCAAATATATTTTTATTCAGTGAGTAAAATTATAACGAAGTTTCTGTAATGGACAGATATTAAAAAGCCCCCTTATTCAGGGGGCAGGTTGTATAGATATAACTATACTTATAAAATTTTAATTTTGTTATAGATATTAAATTACCAATAGCCCAGCATCTTCCACCAAAGTCCGCCCAATACAATAAAAATAGCTATATTGATAATGCTCATAGCAAAACCAGCTTTCCACCATTCACCAAGCGTTGTATAACCTGAACCATAAATAATAGGGGATGTACCTGTCGCATAATGAGTCAGCGTCATCATAATGCTTGATGCTGCTGCCATAATCAGTGCAAAGAACATTGGAGGAGCACCTAGTGCGATACCTGCAATGTAGAATGCTGAAAACATAGCGGTAATATGTGCAGTAGTACTGGCAAAAATATAGTGAGCGTACATATAAGCAAATAGTAAAAGCATGGAAGCAGGAACCCACGTTAAGCCAAGCTGTCCAATGCTAGTTTGTAAAACACCAGAAAACCAAGCGATTAAGCCGAGCTTATTTAAAAAGGTCGCCATCATGACCAATGCAGCAAACCAAGTTACTGTATCCCATGCACTCTTTTGAGTTAAGACATCATCCCAAGTTAAAACTCCTGTAAGCAGAAGGAGTGATAAACCAATAAACGCGGTTGTAGTTGGGTCTAAAGTCCACATATCACCCAACAACATGGCAGGAATACCTGCCCAGAGTAATAATAAAATTCCAAATACAGCCAACATAATCATTTCATGTAAGGTAATGGGACCCATTTCTTGTAAACGGTCTTTGGCAAATTGTGCAGCATTTGGTGTTTTTTTAATTTCAGGTGGGTACATAAAGTAAAGCGCAATCGGCATAAATGCTAATGCAACAACACCTGGTAAAACCATTGCTAATGCCCATGTGGTCCAACTCAAATGGATTTGACTATTGGTCGCTTTCGCAATGAGTTCAACGACTAAAGGGTTGGGTGCAGTAGCCGTAATAAACATGGCAGAAGTAATAGGATTTGAATGGTAATTGACCAAAGCAAGATATTTACCAATTTTACCTTCAGTGCCTTTTTCTGGATCTGAGTCAAAACTCGTTGCAATCGAGCGCACGATAGGGTGAATAATTCCGCCTCCACGTGCTGTATTACTTGGGGTAACAGGTGCAAGAATGAGTTCAGATAATGCAAGGCTATAGCCAATACCAATGGTTCTTTTACCCCAAACTGCAATAAAGTAATAACCTAGTCGTGCACCTAGCCCTGTTTTTTGTAACCCTTTTGAAATCATGATGGATATACCAATCAACCAAATAAGAGGGTTAGCAAAGCCACTTAAAGCATCTTTGATGGCATCGCTAGGGTTATCTGCTGTTACTCGGGTAATCGCGACCAGTGCTATCGCGATAATCGAAATTGCACCAATAGGCATTGCTTTACCAATAATGGCTGAAATAACACCAATAAACATCGCAAATAGAAGCCAAGCATTTGCAGAAACATCTTGCGGAATTGGAATGAGAAACCAAATAATAAGGGTAAGTGATACTGAAATTATGGTTGGTATGAGTTTGAATCCCATTGAATCGTACTCCAAAAATATAGTTATTATGGGCTTTGTTGCATAAACATTCAAAAGCTGAGTTCTCCCCAATCCATTCAAATTTAAGACACAACTTGGGTGCGAGGTCTACCTAATTCCGTAAATCTATTCAGAACTGCCACACGCGCATGAATTTCATTGACCTGACTTTGAAAATGTCTTGCCGTCAGCCTATCACCTAATAATTTGATGCAATGCATCTTGGTTTCCACCAAACTACGACGGTGATAACCCGACCATTTTTTCCATAGGGTTCTGCCTAAATGTTTAACCGTTTGAAGTAACTCATTTCGTTCTATTGAACTTATTTTAGAATCTTTCCAGGGCTTGGCATTCTTTCTGGGTGGAATTACTGCATGTGCTTGACGATCTGAAATCACTTTTCTGCAGCACTTCGTGTCGTACGCGCCATCGGTATAGACAGAATCTATTCGCTCATCTAGTGGAATTTGATCCAGTAAATCACCTAGTACTTGTGAATCACTGACATTATTTGTAGTAAGCTGAACGGCACGTATTTGCAGTGTTTCAGCATCTATACCAATATGCAGTTTACGCCATTGCCGACGGTATTCAGGCTGATGTTTTTTACGCTTCCATTCGCCTTCACCTAAAAACTTTAAACCCGTAGAGTCGACAAGTAGGTGTAACCCATCATGACTTTTCTGATAGCTTATCGCAATATCAATATGCTTTTGTCGTCTACAAAGGGTGGAGTAATCTGGTGCTGTCCAATTCAAGCCACAGAGTTTAATCAGGCTTTGAACAAAGCCAGTAACCATACGTAAAGAAAGACGGAATAGAGATTTGATCATTAAACAGCATTGAATCGCTGTATCGGAATAAGTTTGATTTCGTCCTTGCTTGCCTTGTGGTTGTGCATACCATTGCGTCTTAGGATCAAACCAGATTGAAATATTTCCTCGCTTGATTAAAGCTTGGTTATACGAGGACCAATTGGTTGTACGATAGATTTTAGGTGTAGGCTTCTTCATCTGGAAATTATATTACTGAAGAAGCCTTCAAGAATAGCTTTGTGCAACAAAGCCATCTGGAAATAATATTACTGAATAAGTTTTGATGGACTGGTTTGTGTAACCGAACCATTATAATATGCCTTTATGTCTGTATTTGATAAGGAATAAAGCCAATGCAAAAAAAATGGCTCATTATTGCTGTAATTGTGTGTGTACTTATCGGGGGGGCTGTATGGGTCAATATGCAAAGTTTGAAAAAATTACCTTCGGGTTTTGAGGGGAGTAATGGGCGATTGGAACTACAGCGACTTGATGTCGCCTCTTTGTATCCAGGCCGGGTGATTGATATTAAGGTACAAGAAGGTGATCTGGTTAAAAAAGATGAAGTATTAGTGGTTTTGTCAGCTGAGCAAAGTCACAGTTTGGTTGAAGGTGCACAAGCCAGTAAACAGCGTGCAGAAGAAGCAGTACATCAGGCCGAAGCTGAGATTGCAGCAAGACAACAGCAGTTAAAGGTTGCACAACTCGAGCTGGATAATGCGCTACAGCTGAAAAAGGAGGATTTGATTTCTGTGGTAGAAGTGCAACGCCGTCAAGCAGCACGGGATGGCGAGGCAGCTGCGGTTAAAGCAACCCAGGCAGCACGGGAGTCAGCAATTGCTGCGGTTAATCAGGCTCAGGCACAAATGAATATCGCATCTTCGGCCAATAAGGATATGTTCATCCGCGCACCACAGACTGGTCGGGTAGAGTATCGTATTGCGGAACTGGGCAATGTTGTTGGGCCTGGCAGTAAAGTCATCACTTTACTTGATCCTAGTGATGTGACTTTATCAATTTTTCTTCCTACAGATACCGTTGGAAAATTAAAGCTGGGTGATGATGCCATAGTTGTGCTTGACGGGATTGATGCAGTTTGGCCTGCAAAAATTACATTTATTGCCAGCAATACACAATTTACCCCTAAATATGTGGAAACAGCCAATGAACGCGAAAAACTTATGTATAAGGTAAAATTGCGTATTCCCCAACAAATTAGCTTGCAGTATCAAGGGGTGTTAAAAGGTGGCTTAACTGGTAATGGTTATGTCCGTACCAATCCACAAGAGGCATGGCCAGTACAATGGCAGGCCAAATTACCGCAATTACAGCAAAACGCCAGAACACAATAAAATTGAATAGGCAGTTCGCCATGACGGATGTAAAACAGCAAGAAAACACTGTAACTGCTGTATCGTTACAGGGCGTTTCTCATACTTATGGGCAGGTTCGAGCATTAAATAATATTCATCTGTCGATTCCCAAATCTGTTACAGTCGGGTTGATTGGACCTGATGGTGTTGGAAAATCAACATTATTATCCCTTATTGCCGGGGTGAAGGTGATCCAAAGCGGGCAGGTTTTGATTTTTGATCAGGATATTTCACAAAAAAAAATCCAGAAACATTTGTCACAGCGTATCGCTTTTATGCCCCAAGGTTTGGGGCACAATTTATATCCCACATTGTCTGTCTATGAAAATGTAGATTTTCATGCGAGCCTTTTTGGTTTGGATACCCGTGCCCGAAAACAGCGAATCCAGCGATTATTACAGGCAACAGGATTAGATCCTTTTGTGAATCGTCCGGCTGGTAAATTATCTGGCGGCATGAAACAAAAGCTGAGTTTATGCTGTGCTTTAGTCCATAATCCGCAATTATTAATTCTAGATGAGCCGACGACAGGTGTTGATCCTTTATCAAGACGGCAATTCTGGAATCTGGTTGATGATTTACGCGCTGAAAATACGGAAATGACGGTGATTGTTTCAACCGCTTACATTGACGAAGCGCAACGCTTTGAATATTTATTGGCGATGGATGATGGACAGTTAATTGCCAATGCAACAACGCAGGAAGTGTTACAGCAGACCCAGAGTCAAACACTCGAAGAAGCTTATGTGAAGCTGCTGCCAGAAAATAAACGTGGAACGGGCGTGTTACACGTGACGCCATTTGTTGCAGATCCAGATTCTCCTCCGGCAATTGAAGCACATGATTTGACCAAGCAATTTGGTGATTTTATTGCAGTAGATCATGTTAACGTTACGATTGCACGCGGTGAAATTTTTGGTTTTTTAGGCTCAAATGGATGTGGCAAATCCACCACCATGAAAATGCTAACAGGCTTGCTGGATATCAGTTCAGGCACGGCAAAACTGCTAGGAAAAGAAATTAATGCAGGAGACATGGCAACCCGAATGAAAGTGGGTTATATGTCACAGGCATTTTCATTATATGAAGAATTAACGGTACGTCAGAATCTGGAACTACATGCAAAATTGTACAGGCTCACAGGGAATGATGCTAAAAATGCAGTGCAAAGTGCATTGCAGCAGTTTGATCTGCAAAAAGAAGCAGATACTCAGCCCGCCGCTTTGCCTTTAGGTATTCGGCAACGCTTACAGTTAGCCGCAGCATGTTTACATCATCCGGAAGTATTGATTCTGGATGAGCCTACTTCTGGCGTCGATCCAGCTGCACGAGATATGTTCTGGCAGCATCTCATAAAATTATCGCGACAGGATCGTATTACGATATTTGTTTCGACGCATTTTATGAATGAAGCTGAACGTTGTGACCGTATTTCATTTATGCACCGTGGACGGGTTCTGGCAGTAGGGACACCGCAGGCATTGTGTCAGGCGCAACACACAGATGAACTCGAGCAGGCATTTATTATTTATCTGGAGCAAGCATCAGGTGAAGCTGAACACCCTGTTCAGCATCACACCGATCAAGAGCAAGAGAGTTTAAGAAGTGAAGCCCGCCAGAACCAGACACTTTTTTATAGATTAATGGCCTGGTTTGCCATGGTCTGGACATTTGCTGTCAGGGAAGGCAAAGAGTTATGGCGTGATCCGATTCGAATGTTTTTTGCGATTCTTGGCCCGATCATTCTCATGATGACAGCATCCTATAGCGTTTCTTTTGATGTTAAAAATGTCAAACTCGCAATTCTGGATCGTGATCAAAGTGTGGAAAGTCGGGCCTTAACGGAATATTTTACGGCTTCGCGATATTTTACGCTGGAAAAATATATTGGTTCCGAGGCTGAAATTGATCCTGTGTTAAGAACATCTACAGCCAGGTTGGTGATTGATATTCCACCTGATTTTGGTCGAGATCTGATGCGTGGAAATAAACCGGAAGTCGGCTTCTATGTAGATGGTTCCATGCCATTTACTGCGGAAAATATTAAGGGTTTTATTCTTGGCATGATGAGTAATTACGGGACAGATAAAATAACGGCCATGGGGCTGCCGATAGAGGTCAAATCTGCGGTCTCGATACAGCCAAGATTTGTCTATAATCAGGATTTCAAAAGTATTTATGCTTTTACACCTGGAATGATCATGATGGCGATGATGTTGATTCCCGCCATGATGACCGCCCTCGGTGTGGTGCGAGAGCGGGAAATCGGCTCAATTACCAACTTGTATACGTCTCCGGCATCAGTCCGACAGTTTTTAATTGGTAAACAGTTACCTTATATCGCTTTGGCGATGTGCAGTTATTTCAGTCTGGTCTGGCTTGCCGTTGTGGTGCTGGATGTCCCTGTTTCAGGAAGTTTCTGGGCCATGACATTAGGGGCACTCTTACTGGTTTGTGCCGCGACAGCTTTTGGTTTATTGATTTCGAGTCTGGTCAAAACGCAGGTTGCGGCGATTTTTGCATCGGCGATTTTTACCTTAATTCCCGCATTGAATTTTTCAGGGTTACTTTATCCATTATCTACATTAACGGGCGTAAATTATTGGATCGGTTGGGGATTTCCAACTGCATGGTATCAATTGATCAGTCTGGGGAGTTTTACCAAGGGTTTGGGTTTTCAGGATTTTGTCCAATATTATGTAATGTTGACGCTATTTTGCATCCTATATGTATTGCTGGCAGGTTTGTTCTTAAAGAAACAGGAGCAATAGCATGTGGCAATGGATGAAAAATGTCTGGTTTTTAAGCCGGAAAGAACTGCGCAGTTTGCTAGGTGATTATACGTTAATGGTCTTGATTGTGGTGGTCCTTTCGGTGGCTGTTTATACGGTTTCTACAGGAATTACCACGGAAGTCCGTCATTCATCAATTGCCATTCTCGATGCCGACCATTCGCAGTTATCGTATCAAATACGGGATGCCTTACAGCAGCCGTATTTTAAAACGCCAGTACTGGAACAACGGGAAAATATCGACCAGCAGATGAATCAGGGCGGATATGTTTTTGTGATTGACATTCCTGCCAATTTTGAAAAAGATGTGGTCGCAGGTCGTGCCCCTGAAATTCAGGTTTTGGCGGATGCAACCTCAGTTACACAGGCCGGTATTGGTCTAGTCTATCTTCAACAAATCATTTCACAGCAAGTCAGTCAATTTTTAAAACAGCCTTCTTCAGAAAGTTTACTCCCGGTGAAGCCTGTCCTGCATGTCATGTATAACCCGAATGGCGAATCACATTGGTATCTCAGTGTTGTGCAGATTATTGCCAATATTACCCTGCTGGCCATGGTGCTGGTTGGTGCGGCAATTATCCGCGAGCGTGAACATGGAACCATTGAGCATTTATTGGTGATGCCAGTTTCTGCCAGTGAAATTGCTATGGCCAAAATTCTGACCAATGGATTGGTGATTACCGTAGCTGCTTTACTGTCCTTATGGCTTGTCGTAAATCACTGGTTGCAGGTACCCATTAATGGTTCTGTGACTTTATTTACCTTGGGAACAGTGATTTATTTGTTTTCGGTATCGGCACTGGGAATCTGGTTGGCAACGCTTGCTCCCACAATGCCACAATTTGGCTTGCTATGTTTGCCGGTATATGTGGTCACACGGTTATTGTCCGGTTCGGAGTCGCCACTGGAAAGTATGCCTGAAGTCATGCAATGGTTGACGCAGATTTCACCCGTCACACAATATGTTCAGTTCGGACAGTTTGTTTTATTCCGGAATGCCGGTATTGATAGTGTGTGGGATAAATTACTGATTATGACGCTGATGGGGATTGTATTTCTGGCATTGGCACTTGGGCGTTTTCGTCATATGTTGGCACGGCAAGGTTAAACCAGGGGGATAAAAATGAATAAATGGCTGTATGTGAGTTTGTTAACGGGGTTAATTTTAAGTGGCTGTGCCAAAAATCAAGTCCAAGTAGAGTCCCAGGTTATGCTGCCTTTACAATTTGATCAGACCGATATGGCAAAAGGATCGGCAGAAATTGCACAATGGTGGCAAAACTGGAATGATCCTGTGCTAAACCGATTGATTGAACAGGGACTGACAACCAATCACGAGTTAAAGGTAGCACTGGAAAATTTACAGGCTGCACGTTCTACCACACAATTAGCAGAAGCCGACCTCAAGCCCGCCTTAGGGGCCAATGCAGGGGTTAGTGCTCATCAATTCCAGCTAGACAATCCGTTAAATTCAGATGTGAAAAATGTTTTATCTCAACTCGGGTCATCACTGGGCGATGATAATTTCAATTTTAATGGACATGCGCAGCACATGGGCTTTATTGCGAGCTGGGAACTCGATATTTTTGGACAGAAAAAAAGTGATGTAGATGCTGCCCGATATGCCAGTCTGGCGACCATGCAGCAATGGTATGGCGCTCAAATGCTGGTTGCTAGTGATATTGCCCAGAATTACTTTACCGTTCGCAGTTTACAGCAACGCATCAAAATTGGTGATCATACGGTTGCGACGTTACAGCAGTTAAAACGGTATGCTCAGGGGAGATTTAGAGCTGGCCAGATTACCGATTATGATGTTAAAGATGTAGATGCCAAACTTACAGCAGTACAAGCACAATTAGCCACTCTACAGGCACAGGCCGATGCGTATCAGCGTAATATCGCGGTATTGACCGGCCAAGTGCCACAAGGATTTAAACTCGCAGCAAGCCCACAAAATATCTTGCAGCATATTCCAGCCCCCCCGCAAGGACAGCGGCCGTTGCAAATCCTGAATCGTCGTCCAGATATACAGGCCAAACAGGCGGTGGTACAAGCATATAGTGCCAAACGGGCCAGTGCACAGGCAGATTTATTACCGCGTTTTAATATGCAGTTTTTTTGGCAAACCGGGCAATTGAGTCTGGATAGCGATTTACCAGATTTAAAAGGTTATGGTGGTTTGGTGAGTGCAGGGATGACTTTGCCAATTTTTACAGCCGGACGTATTCATCATAATATTGAAATAAGTGATCATCGTTTGCAGGCTGCTCTGGCCGATTATGATCATGCTGTATTAAAAGCACTTGCTGAAGTAGACAGTAGTTATCAGCTTCAATTTGCGTTAAGTCGTCAAAATCTTTTATTGGCACAGGCACTGCATAAAGCCAATCAACAAGCCAAAGATGCCAGTACATTGTATCGTTATGGCCAAATGACGCTGGATCGTGCACTTAGTGCACGTTTAACCGCAAATGAGCTTGCAGATAAACAGGTTCAGGGAAAGCTGGCGCAGGCACAAAATCTACTGGATCTGTATAAAACACTTGGCGGGGGGTGGCAATCCACCCAGTCTGACTGAATAAAGTGCTTTAATTGCTCTATTCATCTTCTACCCAGGTAGAAATTTAAATTTTGATGGTTTGGAAAAATTCAGCTTTTGAATATTTGTGTAATAAAGCCCTTGTTTTTACAAGGGCTTTATTTATCCAATGGTTTGAGCAGTCAGGTTGTAGCACTGCTACGTCATGAGATTGTTTATATCTAAAAGCATCATGTGAAAATTATTCTGATTGTGTTTTTGAGTAATAAAGTTAAATACTAAGTAATAAACAATAATACTTGGCCTTCACGTTTCAGTTGTTGCCAGACCTTACGCACACCGTATCGACCTGAACTTTCTTTCCAAATTCGCTTAATCTCCTCAGCATGCTGCAAGTCATGTAAATCTTGTTTCGCTCGATGTTCTGGATTTACTGTGAGATCTAAAGTCCGGTAATAGGTTGAAGTAGCGATCGGTAAAATCCTACAAATCGCCTCAACACCATATCGATCTTTATTGTTAAGGATAAAATCCACCATTATTTGTGTGGGCGGTCGAGCTCCGCCTGGGCGAAAAAAGCGGCTGCTTTACGTAGAATTTCATTGGCACGTTTTAATTCTTTAATTTCACGTTCCATTTGCTTCATTTTTTCTTGGTCAGATATCTGTTGTACTTTGGCAGGGTAATCCTCCCTAAAAATAATTGAGTTTAAAAGTAGAAAATCGAATAACCTTGATTTAAGGAGATTTTCTATGAAAACATCTAAGTATTCAGACAGCTTGATCATGAGTATCTTGAAGCAAGCTGAAGCAGGAACACCCATACCGAACTTGTGCCGCGAACATGGTATGAGCTCTGCTACATTCTACAAGTGGAAGTCCAAATATGGCGGCATGGATCTTTCAATGATGACGCGGCTTAAAGAACTTGAGGCTGAAAATGCCCGTTTAAAACGCATGTATGCTGATGAGCGGCTAAAGTCAGACATCTTGCAAGATGCACTTTTAAAAAAGTTTTAAGGCCTGTTCAGCGAAAGTTACTTGCTCAGCAAGCTACTGAGCAATTTAAGATTTCAATCAGCATGGCCTGCTTAATTTTTAAAGTCAGTCAAACGTGTTATCGCTATAAAGCTCGTTTAGATGAAGAGAATCAACAGATTGCCGAATGGTTGATTCAATTAACCAATGATCATAAAACATGGGGCTTCAAGCTTTGTTTCCTGTATTTGCGTAATGTTAAAAAATACAAATGGAACCACAAACGTGTCTATCGCATTTATAAGGAGCTTGAGCTTAATTTAAGAATCAAGCCTAATAAGCGGATTAAACGAGAACAGCCTGAAACCCTTGCAGTACCGACAGCTAAGAATGAATCATGGTCAATGGACTTTATGTATGATCAACTCAGTGATGGACGTAGTTATCGAGTTCACAACGTGATTGATGACTATAATCGCGAGTCATTGGATATATTGATTGACTTTTCGTTGCCAGCAGAACGTGTGCTGAGAGGACTTGATCAGCTCATTGAATGGCGAGGTAAACCTAAACGCATTAGAACCGACAATGGCCCAGAGTATATAAGTGAGCTGATGGAAAAGTGGTGTGATCAGCATGGTATTGAGCATGTATTTACTCAACCAGGCAATCCACAGCAAAATGCATATGTTGAGCGATTTAATCGTACAGTACGTTATGAGTGTCTAAATCAATATTTATTTCGAGATCTGAGCGAGGTGCAGGACTATACAACTGACTGGCAGTACTTTTATAATCATGAACGACCTCATATGTCAGTAAATGGTTGTCCACCTATTTTTAAACAATAACAAGGCTTTAGATTTTCTACCCATTAATTCAATTAAAAATGGGGGGTATTACCATCTATTGTGTATGAAGAGAATTTTAAAATATAGTTAAATATATCTCTCCAATGGTAGGGGGAATGAATAAACCAATAGAAATATGTTTCTTGCATATATTAAAAAAATTTAAGCACATGATATTTATAAATAAAATATATGGTTTATATAACAATGTAATCAGAATGAATAGTTTGTTTAAGCGTAATATACTGAGAAAAATACTTGAATATAATTAGAATTGTTGAATTGAAAAATGTATACTCTCGGACTGTAAAATGTAAACATAATTTAGAGAATTTACGTGCTTAGTCATAATCATTCATTTGTAAATAAGAGATTAAGTATTTGCGTGCTACTGTTAATGTTTCACCCGTGCATAGCTTTTGCACGTGTTGGCACAGAACAAGCACTGCCGATCAATCAGCAAGATAATCCTGATGCTCAAAATATGCTTTCTCAATTTAATGCTCAGAAAACTCCCTTAAGGCAAACATTAAAAGACGGTTTTAATCAATTACTCAGTCCACAAAGTAGCGAAGAATATAAGACCATTAAATTAAATCAATTGTCTAAGTATGATTATGATCCAACACAAACAGACAGTTTACCGACCATTGGTTATCAACCCAATCGCCAACAGAGTCGTTCAACAAACGATCAAGCGGTGGGCACACAGTACGCATTTGAAAGTTTAGACTTTTATAGTGCTATTCAGCGTGCAGTTTCTCGGCATCCTCAAATCAGTCAGAGTATCTCTAATCTTGCTGCGCAAAATTCAAATATCGATGTTGCAAAAGCAAATTACTATCCACAAATTTCTGGTGGGATTTCAACAGGAGATATGAGTCATGGTGAGGGTGGACGTCAACTGATCAGTATTAATGCAACACAGATGTTATATGACTTTGGTAAAACCAAGAGTTTGGTCAGTGAACAGCAGGCAAAACTATTGGTTAATCAAGCGAATGTATTAATTAATATTGATGATATTGCTAGCCAGGTTGCGGATACCATCGTCAATATTAATCGTTATCGGACTTTAAGCGAAATCGCTCAGGATCAGATTGCTGGGATTAGTCGAATTGCAGAGATTGCCAATTTACGTGCAAAAGCGGGTATCAGTAGTCAGGCTGACCCTGTGCAAGCGCAGTCTTATTTGGAAGCTGCGCGCTCAAACTTGATTGCACAACAAAGTCAACTATCGATTTACCAAGAAAAGTTGCGCACATTATTAAACCTCGATACTCGTGCAACACAATGGAAACTTCCAGACGGATTATTGCAAAACTCAAAAATATTTGAGGCAGCTGAATTTAGCAAAATTCCTAGAATGATGGCAGCACAAGCAGAAATTGAGGTTGCCCAATTACAAAAGAAACAAGTCGATTTAAGTCGATATCCAACATTTAATATTAAAGGTTCGTTGAGCCAGGCGGTAAATGGGGTTAACCCAAATAACCACGAAGATAACGGTATGTATAACTCAATCATGTTTGAAGCGAATAGCAACTTTTATCAGGGTGGCGCAACCAACTCACGCTCACGTGCTGCAAGTTATGCAGAACAAGCGGCACGTGCTCAAGTCAATGCAGTGCAATTAGATGTGTTAAACCAGATTCGTGCAACTCGAGAAAATATTGAAAATAAGAAACGTCAAATGGATGTGTTGATTAGCCAACAATCTATTTCTGTACGAACCAAAGAGCTATATCAAGAGCAATATAAACTTGGCACACGTACTGTGGTGGATTTGCTCAATGCCGAACAAAGTATTCATAGTGCCAGCATGCAAATTGAGACGAACCGTTACGATATTTATAGCAGTTTGGTGCAATTTATTGCAGTGAGCGGTAACGCACGTGATGTTTATCAGCTCAACAATATGACAATTCAAGGGGTAGAGATCCGACCATGAGTAATAAAATCAATACCCAACCGTGGTTACAAGCGGTATTAACTGTTGCCAAACATTATCGGATTGAGCCTTCAGAGGAACGTATTCGTTTAGAGTTAAATTGGGGTGATCATCATACTTTAGATGATGCCTTACATATGATTACTCGCCAAGTCGGGTTGAGTTTAAGAAAAGTCGAGTTTAGCCAAGATTTATTGAATCCGTGGCGTTTACCTTTGGTTGTCGGTTTTAAAGATGGTCAAGTTGGTGTTATTGATAAAGCGGATGATCAAGGCAATCTCAGTGTACAAATGAGTGGGGATCAGGGCTTAGCACAACAATTTAGTGTAACGACTTTACTTGAACATGTAGACGTTGCCTATATCTTACGCCCTGAAATTTCAGTATCAGATGCACGTGTTGATGAATATATCAAACCATTTGAGAAAAATTGGTTTTGGAGCATCGTGCTGAAAGACTGGAAACGTTACATTGATATTTTATTTGCCTCTTTATTGGCAAATATCTTGGCATTGGCCACTATTGTCTTTTCCATGAATGTATATGACCGAGTGGTACCATCGCAGTCGATACCAACACTCTGGGTACTGTTTAGTGGTGTGATCTTGGCTGCAGTGTTTGAATTTGTATTACGTTTAGCGCGTGCACATATCTCAGATATGATTGGTAAGCGCGCAGACTTAAAGATCTCTGATCGTGTTTTTGGTCATGCATTACGCATTAAAAATAAAGAACGCTCTAAATCAACGGGAACTTTTATTTCGCAAATTCGTGAATTGGAAAGTGTTCGTGAAATGGTGACATCAACCACTATTTCTGCCATTGCAGATTTGCCTTTCTTTTTCTTATTCTTAGCAATTTTTTGGTTAATTGGTGGTAATTTATTTTGGGTGATTGTGATCATTGTCCCGATTATGATTTTACCTGGTTTGTTGGCACAAAAGCCTTTAGCTAAGTTGGCGCAAGAAGGTATGCGTGAGTCATCAATCCGTAATGCAATATTGGTTGAGTCGGTACAAGGTATTGAAGATATTAAACTGTTACGTGCAGAATCAAGATTTCAAAACCAATGGAACCACATGAATGATGTGTCTGCTAGCATCAGCATGAAACAACGAAAAATCACCCATTTTATTTCTACATGGTCACAAAAAATTCAGGGTTTAACTTTTGCGATTGTGGTTTTAGTGGGATGCTTTGCGGTTATGGAAGGTGAAATGACCACAGGGGCTTTGGTGGCATGCTCGATTCTCTCTTCACGCATGTTGGCACCAATTGCCAATATTTCAGCTGTACTTGGTCGTTTACAACAGTCGAAAACAGCAAAACAAAGTTTAGATGAATTAATGAAAAAACCTGTGGATCAGCCAGAGCGTGCACAGTTAATTCAACGTGCAGCAATTAATGGTGCGTATCAATTTAATAATGTTGCATTTAAATACACAGAGGAAGACAGTCAACCAAGTTTAGCGATTCAAAACTTGACAATTAAACCTGGTGAACGCATTGCTATTCTGGGGCGCAATGGTGCAGGTAAATCGACGTTATTGCAGTTATTATCGGGTATGCAAAGTCCAGATCAGGGCAGTATTCAGCTAGATGGTGTGGATTTACATTTATTAGACCCTGCGGATGTGCGTCGTGATGTTGGATTGCTTAACCAAAACGCCCATCTTTTTTATGGCACGATTCGTGAAAACCTAACGCTTGGTGCACCACTCAGTAGTGATGATGACATTCTCAAAGCATTGAATATTACAGGTGCTTTAGCATTTGTTCAGGCGAAAAAAGAAGGTTTAGAGCATATTGTGCTTGAAGGTGGTGGTGGTTTCTCTGGTGGACAACGTCAAGCACTATTACTAACACGTTTATTGTTGTGTCAACCTAATGTCTTACTTTTAGATGAGCCTACTGCATCTATTGATGATGTTGCTGAGAAACAATTAATTGAGCACTTAAAAGCATGGTTAGGTCATCGCACTTTAGTGGTGGCGACACATCGTCGTGCTGTTTTAGAGTTAGTTGATCGTATTATCGTAGTAAATAATGGTCGTATTGTGATGGATGGTCCACGTGATCAAATTCTCTCGAATAATCAGCCTAAACCTGAGCAAGTTGCTACGGGAGCAAAATCATGAGTGCTAGCAATAAAAAAAATAAATCGACCTTGCAATTAAGTCAAAGCGAACCACCATTACCGAAATCAAGTTATTTGGTTTGGATTATTTGCATTGGTCTTGGTGTTTTATTGGCTTGGTCTGCAATATTTGAATTGGAAGAAGTATCAACAGGTACAGGTAAAGTTGTACCATCCTCTAAAGATCAGGTAATTCAGTCACTTGAGGGGGGGATATTAACCAAACTTAATGTTAAAGAAGGCGATATTGTTAAAGAAGGACAAGTATTGGCTGAGTTAGATCCAACGCGTTTTGCTTCTAATGTTGATGAATCTAAATCCTTATTACTATCTGCACAAGCTACTGCTGCTCGATTGCGCGCTGAGGTAAATGGGACAAAATTGGTTTTTCCTGATTCTTTACGCAATGCGCCAGATTTAGTTCGAGAGGAAACACAGCTTTACCATTCACGTCAAGAGAACCTTTCCGCATCTATTGCGGGTTTGAAGCGTGCATTAAGTTTAGTTGAACAAGAACTCAGTATGACAGAACCTCTTGTTGCCAAAGGTGCAGCCAGTGAGGTTGAAGTGTTACGTCTGAAACGTCAAGCTAATGAGCTGCGTAATCAGATGAGTGATATTCAAAACCAATATTATGTTAAAGCGCGTGAGGAATTATCTAAGGCAAGTACAGATATTGAACAGCAAGAGCAGGTAGTAAAAGGGCGTTCAGATGCATTAAATCGTGCTGTATTTAAAGCGCCTGTACGTGGTGTGGTAAAAGAAATTGATGTAATGACCATTGGTGGTGTTGTACCGCAAAATGGTAAGTTGATGACCATTGTGCCTTTAGAGGATCAGTTGCTTATTGAAGCACGTATTTCGCCACGAGATATTGCCTTTATTCGACCAAACCAAGAAGCCTTAGTCAAAATCACTGCATATGATTATTCAATCTATGGTGGTTTAAAAGGCAAAGTAAAGGTGATTTCACCAGATACAATTCGAGATGAGGTTAAACAAGATCAGTTTTACTATCGTGTTTATATTCGTACTGAAACTGACAAACTATACAATAAAGCAGGTAAAGCATTTGCGATTACACCTGGTATGGTCGCAACGGTTGATATTAAAACTGGCCAAAAAACAGTATTAGATTATTTGCTGAAGCCATTTAATAAAGCAAACGAAGCGTTACGAGAGCGATGATTTTTTAATCCACTTTCTAGATGCTAAGTATGATCCCGTTTTACTTTAACGGGATCATTTTTTTACTTGGCGGATTCAAGCAGCAAGTGCAACAGTATAAAAACCAGCCATAACTTCACTTGGCGTATACCAGCCTAGTGTTTTTCTAGGACGATGGTTGAGTGAAAATTCTATCTGCTCTATTTCATCGTTTGACACGTCATCAAACGATGATGATTTTGGCAGATATTGCCGGATTAAACCATTCGTATTTTCATTTCTAGCTCGCTGAATAGACTTGTAAGGATCAGCAAAATAAGTATCTATGCCGACATCAGTAATTCTTTTGTGTTCGGCAAATTCCTTTCCATTATCAAATGTTACACTATAAGCATGGCTCATTCGTAAACGATCTAATGCACAAGTAATCGTTTTAGAGGATGCTCTCGTTGACCCTAAATGAACAATATGTACGTACAGGCTCTTTCGATCAACGAGGGTTAATAAAGCTCCTTTATGATGTTTACCAATCACCGTATCACCTTCGAAATCTCCTAAACGTTGTCGCTGATCAATGACCTGGTCTCGGCAATGAATACTTGTTTTATCAATGATTTGCCCTCTACGATCCGTGTTTTTGTAACCTCGTTTTCGATATTTCTTCTGATGCCTTAAGTGTAGATGGAGGTTACCTCCTTGTGATTTATCTTGATAAATGTGCTGGTAAATCCACTCATGTGAAGGTACATCCAGCCAACCGCGTTGTGTTAAAGCACCTGAAATTTGTTCTGGTGACCAGTCTAAGCCAATTAAGTAATCAATATAAGCGAAGGCAAATGCTGTCATGGATGATGAAGGATGGTACCGTCTTTGACTTGCAAATTTCGCTGCCTGTTGAGCTCTATATCCACGTTGCCCAGTATTTCTTTTTAACTCACGGTAGATGGTTGATCGTGAACGCCCTAACTCCCGAGCAAGGCTAGCGATTGAACTTTTACTTTTCAAAGTAGCATAAATTTCGTATCTTTCATCTTGAGAAAGTTGGGTGTATTTCTTCATTGTGTGCTTTCCAATTGCGAGTTGAAAAAGTCTAATGATTCTATGAATACACCTAACTTTTTCAACTAACTACAAGTGTGTTGCACTTGGGATTTGAATCTGCGTAGTAAAAAAAACTTTACTGCAGCTTTGAACCTTTTTATTTTAGATGAGCGATATCAAGGTATGGGAGTAGGAAGTAAGCTGTATTCAATTTTTACTGAATATCTTGCTGAAAATAAAATTCAAGAGTTTTTTCTTTTCACTGATAATAGCTCTAATTTTATTTTCTATGAGAGAAAAGGGTTAGTAAGAATAGCTGAAGAAAAATATAGCTGGGATCATAGTGAAGACTCTACAGAATTATATTATTTATATGAAGGAAAGGTATAATAACCTGATGCTTTGGATATGAAATTTTCAATGTGCAGCTTAAGTAGAAGATAATTTAGAATAATCTCGCTATAGTTCAGTATTTTCAGCTTAAATATTGTGAGGAGTGAGGATACACATCCTCACTTTTTCATTCACATGAAACTTTTATCTTAAGCTGATAATTTTTTATAGGCGTTTCTTTCCAGAAAATCCAAATAAAAATAGCAAGAGAAACAAGGATTAAACAAGGGGTTTCTATACTCCAACAGCGTAAACAGGCTAAAAACGCAAAATAACGCTGTTTTAGACTGTTTTCAGATGAAGTGACCGAACGAGTATCTACGAGTGACCGACACGACTTTGGATTTTTATCTTCTCTGATTTCCGTTTTTAACTGCATTGCAAAGTTAAACCATCATTTGCTATCAAAAATAGACAATAAAAATCTTAAATTTTTAAACAAAAAAATAGCGTAGCGGGTTTTTAATTATTTTAAATACTTTTAAAAGCTTTTAAATAAGCTGTAAGCCTTATATACCAATGGTTTAATAGTCTATAAACATACATTCACCCTGCTATAAACATACATTCACCCTGCTAATAAATACAAAAAATATGTTGTATTTATTAATACGTTTGATAATTTGTATTTCTATTGGGAGGATAGGAATTATTATGCAGTTGGTTGTTAAGGATAATGCCTTAATCAATGCAAGCTATACGCTCAGTCTTGTTGAGCAAAGAATCGTATTGCTTGCGATCATTGAAGCAAGAGAAGCACAAAAAGGAATTGATACCGAAACCTTCCTAGAAATACATGCACAACATTATGCTGATCGATTTGATATAAGTGTAAAAAATGCGTATGCGATGCTTTCTGAAGCATCACAGGCATTATTTAATCGTCAGGTTACATTTATGATGATTGATGAAAAAAGAAATAAGCCTGAAAAGCGTGTAGTTCGTTGGGTAAGTGGTGTTTCTTATGTTGAGGGTTCAGGTGTTGTTAAGTTGCGTTTTTCACCTGAAATTATTCCTCTTATTACTGAATTAGAGAAAAATTTTACGAGCTATGAACTATCCCAAGTAGCAAATCTTGGGTTGTATGCGACTCGGCTGTACGAATTACTTATAGCTTGGAGAAGTACAGGTAAAGTACCTGAAATGAGCCTTAATGACTTTAGGGATAGAATGGGACTTGCAAGTAATGAATACCAATTAATGCATAATTTCAAAAATCGTGTTCTAGAGCCAGCAATTAAACAAATTAACGAGAATACCGATATTACAGTAAGCTATGAGCAACATAAGCAAGGGCGCACCATTGTTGGATTTTCTTTTAGATTTAAGCCAAAACAAACGCCAAAAGTAAAAAATAAAAATATTGATAGAGATCAAAACACGCTTGACCTGTTTTATAACATGACAGATTCTCAAATCCATACGTTCGGTAATCAACTAGCACAGCTACATGAGTTAGGTCATTTAGCGAGTATTGGCGAAAGTTATGATGATTTAGCCGTACGTATCAAAGGTATGCTCAAAGATGCTGAAAAGCAGAAGCAATTTCACCCATATTTAAAACAGCTTGGATTTAGTCCAAAAGGTGGTAAATCATGAAAAATTGTATGCAAGGAAACATCAAAAACAACTTAATTCTAGGTAATCCAAGCAGCAAAATTATACAAGTGAATGATGAGATTATACGGCTTCAAAATGAAGCTGTTGGTAGTCCTGATCATTGGATTAATGATGGTTTACAAGCATATTTTGAAGAAACTAAACGGAAAATAGAAGAAATTAGAAAAAAAACTAAGTGAAAAAATCAAGTTTTCAAAAAGTTTGATTTGTAAATTTTACAGCCTATTATACATCTAATTTTTACAAAGTTAGGCATGTCTAAAACTATGAAAAATCTATCCGTTCTTGAGTTGTCTAAGTTATATGGAATTAATAGGCAGACAATTTATAATAGTATAAATAAAGGAATTTTAAGTAAAAATTCAGATGGTAAGATAGATTTATCTGAGGCTATTCGAGTATTCGGTGAACCTAGTAGGAAAAGTAATGTAAAAGAAGATATAAAAATAGGCAGTCAAGAATCGGCAGAAAATATACTACTTAGGCAACAAATAGACATGCTGAAATCGCAGCTTTCTGACGCTAAAGAACGTGAAGGATTTTATCAAAACCAAATTGAAACTATGCAACGTCTTTTGGAAGCCCCAAAAACCAATGTGACCACGTTTACCGATCAAAAAACTGAATCAGATATGATAACAAATCCTCAGTTAGAAGAAAGCGAAAAAGAAATTAGCCAGTCAGAAGAAAATAAGCGCATTCCTGTCCCTGAAATTAAGGAAGAAGAACAGCCGAAACGTGGCTTTTGGAGTAAATTTTTCTTACCTAATAGCTAATGGAGCTATATAAAATGCTTTTAAAAGTGCTATTATTGGCACTATGGTATATTCATAGGTTATCTAAATGACACAGTTAATCCATGCTCGGATGACAGCGAGTATTACAGAACTAAAAAAAAGTCCAATGGATACCGTTCTTGCAGGTCAAGGTGAGGCTGTGGCGATCCTCAATCGTAATACACCTGCTTTTTACTGTATTCCTGCCGAACTTTATGAAAGTATGCTTGAGCAATTAGAGGATATTGAACTCAATCAGCTTGCGGATGCACGTTCAAACCAAAAACGTATTCAAGTAGATATAAATGACTTATAAGCTAGAATTTCTAGAACAGGCTTTAGCTGAATGGAAAAAGTTAAATCCCAGTATTCAGCAGCAGCTCAAAAAGAAATTAGTCAAAGTCTTAGAAAATCCAAAGATTCCTAAAAATCAGCTTTCAGGACATACAAGCCGTTATAAAATAAAATTGCGGAGTATAGGATATCGTCTAGTCTACGAAGTGATTGATGATGAGATTGTTGTTTTGGTCATCGCAGTTGGAAAACGTGAACGAAATGCGGTCTATAACGTAGCTGATTCTCGCCACTCATAGTACATTAACTAAAGTTTATTTTTTAACCTGAGCTACACAATGATTTGCTGATTTAGCTAAGAATTGTCAAAATTCTTGGCAGAATGTACCAAAAAGCCCACTTTGTGGGCGAGATGTTTCAAAACTGGATTGGGTCAAAATACGTTTTATGCAAGTTACTGAAATATATAAATTAATTTAAGTATTTCGCATAAGGCGTATTATGTTAATTTTAGGAAAAATTTCTAATTTGAGTATTCTGATATCTAATAGTATGGCGGATTCAAGCAGCAAGTGCAACAGTATAAAAACCAGCCATAACTTCACTTGGCGTATACCAGCCTAGTGTTTTTCTAGGACGATGGTTGAG
>NZ_KB849553.1:62790-102970 GCF_000368565.1 Acinetobacter gerneri DSM 14967 = CIP 107464 = MTCC 9824
TCCAATTGCGAGTTGAAAAAGTCTAATGATTCTATGAATACACCTAACTTTTTCAACTAACTACAAGTGTGTTGCACTTGGGATTTGAATCTGCGAAACATAAATGTGTATTTGACGCTGTTGGATTTAATTAAAGTAATAAAATAGCCTAAGCTTTTTATGTTTTTTAATTTTAAATAGACAGTCTTTTATTCCGGAGGTGTTGCATTTTTATTTAATGATGATTGTTTGATAATTAATATGAGAAAATATTTAATGGTCTATTTGTTGGATTTGGTTAATATTGTAGGGGATAGTTTTATTTAAAACCAACTTGTTACTTACTTGTTCTTTGTAAGTTGACAAAAATAACTAGGGTCTGTTGACATTTGTTGCCTAAAAAAATAGCGAGATAGTAAAATTAAATCGCCAAACCCAATTTTACCCCCGCTATGCCTCGTACAATGCTGAATGATCAACACTGGTCTAAGTTACTTTCTATTTTCCGTCACTTTAATATTTATCTCAAACTAAATTTAAGAAATTTTATCGAAGCTATTCTATTTCGTATCAGAACAGGTTGTCCTTGGAGAGATTTACCTCAAGAATTTGGTAAGCCAAACTCTATCTTTAAGAAATACAATCGTTGGTCTAAAAATGATAAGTTTATGAATATTTTTAAATTATTTAGTAAACATGCTGATAAAGAATGGATATTTATTGATGGTAGCCACGTACGGGCACACCAGCATTCTTCAGGTATTAATAATCAAGATATTTCCAAAAGTATCGGTGGTAATAGTTCAAAAATACATTTAGCAGTTGATTCTAATGGTAATCCCATTGAGTTTATTATTTCAGATGGAACTTCCCATGATATTAAGATAGCCCCTGATCTGGTATCAAAATTAGATTTAACTGAATCAGAAATATTATGTGCTGATAAAGGTTATGACTCAGACAACTTCAGGACTCAAATTGAGCAAACAAAAACTAAGTCAAATATTCCTAGAAAATCAAACACTAAGTCTAACAATGATCATATGGATTGGCATATCTATAAAATCAGGCACTTAGTTGAGAATTCATTCTGTAGGTTAAAACAATTTAGAGGAATTTCAACTCGATATGACAAGCTAAAGCGTAATTATCAAAGTGCTGTCGCTCTTGCTTGTATATTTATTTGGTTACCATTGTAGGTTAAGTTCCATACTGCAAATGTCAACACACCCTAATCATGCGAAAAAGTTTTTTTAGTTAACAGAGGCTTTGTTGCACAAAGATTTGAAATGCAAAGCGCCCCTAATTGAGCCAAATTTAAGGCGTAACTTGGGTAAGTGGGCGACCTAATTCCGTAAATCTGTTAAGGACTGCTACACGTGCATGGATCTCATTCACTTGGCTATCAAAACTCCTTGCACTGAGTTTATCTCCTAATAATTTGATGCAATGCATCTTAGTTTCAACCAAACTTCGCCGATGATAGCCTGACCATTTTTTCCATAGTGTCCTGCCTAAACGTTTAATTGCTCGAAGTAATTCATTTCGCTCTAGCGAGCTACTCTTTGTATCTTTCCATGGTTTCGCATTTTTTCTAGGTGGAATCACCGCATGCGCTTGCCGATCTGCAATGACCTGACGGCATTGCTTGGTGTCATAAGCTCCATCGGTATAAACAGAGTTAATCTGCTCATCTTGTGGAATCTGATTAAGTAAATCACCAAGCACCTGTGAATCACTGATATTATTGGTTGTAAGCTGAACTGCTCGTATTTGTAGGGTTTTAGCATCTATACCAATATGAAGTTTACGCCATTGGCGACGATATTCAGGTCCATGTTTCTTGCGTTTCCATTCGCCCTCACCTAGAAACTTCATGCCTGTAGAGTCCATGAGTAGATGCAGCCCATCGCTACTTTTTTGGTAGCTGATTACAATATCAATATGCTTTTGTCTTCTACAAAGCGTGGTGTAATCTGGAGCTATCCAATTTAATCCGCAAAGTTTAATCAGACTTTGCACAAAGCCAGTGACCATACGTAAAGACAGACGGAATAAGGATTTAATCATTAAGCAGCATTGGATGGCTGCGTCGGAGTAGGTTTGATTTCGCCCTTGTTTGCCTTTTGATGGAGCATACCATTGCGTAGCAGGATCAAACCAAATGGCAATATTTCCGCGACTCATGAGTGCTCGGTTATATGCGGGCCAATTGGTTGTACGGTAGATTTTGTGTGCAGGCTTCTTCATTTGAAAATTATATCGCTGAAAAACCCTTTACAGATAGGTTTGTGCAACAAAGCCATTCTATATTCTTTAATATTACTTTTTATAAGCGTTATATACCTGTAAATGAAATATTAAATAATATACAATAAGGCTGATTAATAGGGTTAAATATGAGAGCAATATGGCTATATCTAAATATAGTGATCTGCAGGAATTTAAAATAAAACTAACAGATTGGTTATTCTCATTAAGAGAGAATCAGCAAGATTTTTATAGTGTATTTTTTTCATATGGAGATAAAAGTATACGCTGTCGTGTTTGGAATGCAGTGGATAAAGATTACGATAAAGTAGTTAAAAGAACTTTGAATTTTATCGATAAATTATATGAAAAGAATAACCGGCTTCCTGAATTTTTAAAGTTTGACTTTGCAAAAAATATTGAAGAAAGAAAATGGACAGATCTTGTTAAAGAAGTAAGTGAGCAAAAACATAATAATCATTATCGAAAAGGAATTGCTTTTGATGAAAATTTAAGTATTTGCTTTTTGGAGCAAGAGATTTATGCAAAAGCAATTATTCGAGGAGTTGTATATAATGAGCCCAATTTTTTTGATGAAAAAAATCTAAATGATGCTATTAAAAAAAAATATACCAATGTTAAGGCAAATTATTCGCTAAATAAAATTGAAAAAGTCTGGGTGTTTGATACACAAGCTGTTTTTTTTGAAAACAACCAGTTGATTGATTTAATGTCTACGGGTCCAGAAAATGGTATACGTGTATTAAAGGGTAATAAAAAAGAACATATAAAAGAACTTGTTTTAAATAATGCCAAGTTTTTACATAATGAAATTTTAGAGAGTGGGAGGCTGGTTTATGGCTATTTCCCTGCCTATAACCGGGAAATTAAAAGTTATAATACAGTTCGTCACTGTACTGCCATATATGCCTTACTTGAAACATTGGAAGTCTATTATAATGAAGCATATCTACCGAAAATTAGAACTGCTATGCAGTATGCCATTGATCATTTATATAAAGAGGTAGATGGAAAAGCCTTTATGATTGATGGTAATGAACCTGATCTAGAAATTAAATTAGGTTCAAATGCCGCTGCAATTTTTATGTTTGCTAAATATCAGGAAATTATTGGCGACTCAAAATACCAAAAGTATGCCGAAATGCTTGCTGAAGGCATTCGCTTTATGATTGATGGTAAAGGGGAGACGACACATGTATTAAGTTTCCCATCACTTGCAGTCAAAGAAAAGTTCAGAATTGTTTATTATGATGGGGAAGCTGCTTTAGGTTTACTCAGACTCTATCAAATTAATCAAAACCCAATTTTGCTTGAAACTGTTAAATTAATGTTTGAGCATTTTATTACTAAAAAATATGATAAGTATCATGATCATTGGCTAAGTTATTGTACCAATGAGTTAACTAAGATTTGCCCAGAAAAAAAGTATTTTGAATTCGGTTTAAATAACTATTTAAAACACATGGATTTTATTAAAAATCGTAAAACAGCATATGCAACATTTTTAGAAATGATGATGTCTGCATATAAGATGGTGGTGCGATTAAAAGAGCAAGGATTTACCAATTTAGTTAATATGGCTAAATTCGATGAACTAAAAGACTTAATAGAACTACGAGTCGAATTTCAAAGAGCAACAGGGTACTTTTATCCTGAAATGGCAATGTATATGGCTAAGCCTGAAAAAATTCTTAATGCATTTTATGTAAGGCATGATCGTTTTAGAACACGTATCGATGATCAGGAACATAATTTATCTGGGTATGTGGCTTATTTAAATTATTTTATTTAGAGGTTGATAATGTTCTTTTTTCTAAGTGCAGGAATTGGGGAAAAGCTAACCGGTATTGAGCATGCGATTTTAAAAAGAAAACATGTTTTTGATAGCTGTAGTTTAGCGCATAAGATTGTAACCTTAAATTACAACGCTAATTATTTAAAGAATTTAAATATCCATCATATTCGAGCCGATAGTTTTCTGAATTTATATGACGATTACCAATATTTAATTTTTGCTGCTTTGAGATCAAATACTTTAGAAGATTATTTGAGTCATATTGCAGGAGAGGTTACCCTAGAAAAAAACAATGCCAATACAGATGTAAAAGTATATATAAATGGGAATTACCTATTTTATATCCACTTTTTCTCAAATGGGAATATTTCATACATTAATTATTTTGATAAAGCGAGAACGAAATTCAAGCGAGCTTTGTATACGGAGTCAGGCTATTTATCTAAAGAAATCTATTTAGAGAAAAACCAAGTCAAATCATGTCTTTACTATAATCAGCAGGGGATTGTGGTTTTAGAGGAGCACTACACCCAAGATAATCAGCTTAGTTATTTAAGTCTAAAAGAATCCAATGGTTCATCTTGTTTTTTTCAAGATCGTGATCAGTGGATTAAGCATTGGTTTCAAAAAATTATCACCTCTTATAAGCAGCCCGTTTTTTATGTCGATAAAAACAGACTTTATAATCATATTTTAGTGGAGTTAAAGTCTCCTGCATTTAAGTTAATTTCGATTTTCCATAGCGTGCATGTCAGTAATCCTCAGAAGATGGGAGACGGGCGAATTAACTCCAATTACAAAATATCTTTAGCAGAAACAAATAAATTTGACGGTTATATTGTATCCACAGAGCAACAGCGGCAGGATCTTTGGGCACGTTTTGGTTCAGAATTAAAAATTTGGGTGATTCCTCCGACATTTGCCCACATAGAATCTGAACTCACTGTCAATGCCGTAGCATCCCCATTCAACGTCATTTCTGTAGGGCGATATTATGTAGAAAAAAGACTTCATCATATTATTCAGGCTGTTGAAATTTTAAAAGAAAAGTATCCTGAAATTCAGCTTGATCTTTATGGTTTTGGTGACTCTAGAGATAACTTTATATATGAAAAAGAAATTCGCAAATATGTAGATGATCACGACTTAGAGACGAATGTACATTTCAAAGGCTATGTGCACAATATCTCGGACAAAATCCGAAATGCACATGTCTCTGTTGTGGCGAGTACAATAGAAGGTTTCTGTATTGGAATTTTGGATAGTTTAAGTGTAGGAACGCCTGTAGTGGCCTACGATATTAGGTATGGTCCAAATGCACTAATTGAACAAAATCTTTCTGGTGTTTTAGTTGAAAATGAAAATATTCAAGCCTTAGCTATTGCAATCGAGCAATGCTACTTAAATCCACATATGAGAACCCATGCGATTAAGTCGGCGAAAAAATATGATTTGAATGGCTATAAAAAGAAATGGTTAGATCATTTGTTGGAGTTGAGTTATGTATAACTATTTAGTACAAAAAAATGGTGCGTTATTGCCGCATTCCAAACCCCAACACGTCGATTTTTCTGACCAAAATGAAGGGCTAGGTCCACTTTTGGTGCTTTATGTAGTTTATAAGTTATTAGATGAACGTAAGTTAAGTTTGGATGATAGCGTCGAGATTACAGAGACGGCCCTCCAAGAAAGAGGGCGAGGTGTTGTTGGTTATGCATTACATGATAAAGTCAATTTATTACAAGTGTTAATGCATTACAAAGTAACAGCGGGTGTAGATTCTCTATTTCTTTTGGCTCAGCATGTTTATAATAAGACCCAAAAGCGCATGAGCCATTATTTTGAAGAGTTAATAAAAAAACATAACTTGAGTCCAAATAGTGCCAAAAATCTTTCAGGTAAAAAGAATTCAAAATTTATTCAGCAATATACCTTAAATGATGTGCTTAAAATCGCTGAATTAATGACTCAAATTAATCCCTTTTATCTGCAAATTTTAACGCTGGGTAAAATTGCATATAAAGCTAGAAATTTTCTAAGCCCAACATTTTTACTCGATCAAGGCAAGGTTAATTACTTTTTCAGCTTTTTTAATATTTCCATAGCATGGCAAAAGCATACATCATCTGATTTTACGATTGTCATTACACAGGGAATAGAGAGTAGTTTTCAACAAGATTCTGTGATTGAACGGCACTTATTGGGCCATGAAGGGCTGGATCGACTTATTTCTGATTTAAATGTAGTGACTACCCTCAAGCAAGATCGTGCCATTGTAAATATTATTGGCGATACCTATTTAGGCGAATATTACACTGAGCGACGTCGTAAACGAAAAGTGTTTGATCCTCTATTGAATCATGGCTATGACTATAGCTTTGAAAAACTAAATTTTTTTTTAAATGCAGCCGATATTAATCTAGCCAATCACGAAGCATGTTTTGTAAATAATCAAATTCAATCTCCCTTGGTTGGATTGAAAAAATTTATATTGGGTGCACAGGATGTACCAACAGTCAATGCGCTTAAAAAAGCCAATATTCATTATTTATGTTTAGCCAATAACCACACTGCTGACTTTGGTGCAGTAGGTTAAAAACGTTGCAAAATGCGCAAATACATTATGTAGGAGTGGGAGAAAATGAGTTTGAAGCATGCACGCCCATGAGAATTCAGATTAATGGTCGTATTATTTCTTTTTATTCTGGCTATTGGCATCGAGCCACTAACGAAAAAATATTTAAATTTTATGCCACACCTTCATCTTCTGGTGTTGCGACCTTAGAAAGTGTTTTGTATGAAGCAGTTGCATTAGAAAAGCAAAAATATCCATCGCATTTTATTATGGTGTTGGCACATTGGGGAGTAGATTTCTTACCGACTCAAGCCTATCAAAAAATACTCGCAAACCGATTGGTTCAACAGGGGGCAGATTTGATTCTAGGTCATGGTGCTCATACTGTACAGTCGATGGAAACGATCCAAGATTCAACCGTTATTTATAGTTTAGGTAATGGTATTTTTAATAGTGATGGTGAATATGATGGTTATCCAGATGCTTTGCCATTTGGCATGATTGCACAATTGATTTTTGAGAAAGATAGTTTAAATCTACGCCTATTGCCAATTCAATCTAATAACCGTGAAACCATGTGGCAACCCGATTTTGTACAATTAGATGATTTTAATCAAGTGGCTGATTATTATGGAGATATCGATTTTAATGCTATTAACCGCGCGCAATGGCCCTATTATTTTGAGAAAAAAATTCTCTAGTTTAGCGGGACTTTAATTTTTGATAATGTTCTTTAATGATCTGAATTTGTTGATCATTAAAGCCTATATTACGTTGCCCACCACTGCCGTCACAGCCACCTTTACTTGCCATCAAGTTAGTGGTGTCTTTAAATTTTGCACCTTTAACACAAACATGACGTAAACCAAAGGCATGTCCCATTTCATGGGGGAGAGCAGCTTGAATGTTGTAATTTAGTCGCTCCCAATCAAGTAGTATGATAGGTCGTCCATTGTTATGAAAGCCCCAACTATCTGCTGCTTTAAATCCTGATTTTGAGCTGTAGCTATCAAAAATAAATATATAAACTTCAGCTTCTTTACTCTTTGATGGAAAGCACTGCCGGAAAATTTTAATAAGTGCCGGTCGTTCCATAGGTTTAGGGCTTTCTAAAAGATGGCTGAGTTTGCAGTTTAATTGTTTGAATTTTTGATATGGAATGTATTTATTTAACTCGAATTTAAAAATGGGTTGATTTTTCTCAGTGACAAAATAGCGATTTAAAATATCTACTTCTTTTTTGATTTGGCTTGGGTTATCAAATTTTTGGGCTTCAACATGGGGTGTGGCAAATATAAAATTGACTTGAATAATAGGAAGAGCCATCGCATATTCTCCAATTAAGAGCAGAGGAATGGTCGCGAGTTTTTTTATATTCATAAAATTTCTCTTATTTGTCTGTTGTATTTTTTTAATTGATCTGAGGTTTGCCTTTGCTAACAATGATATTCCAAATTTTGTTGGAATGAAGCTAGTTTTTTTAAGCATGATTGTAAGCGT
Organism: Acinetobacter gerneri DSM 14967 = CIP 107464 = MTCC 9824; assembly: GCF_000368565.1. GTDB lineage: Bacteria > Pseudomonadota > Gammaproteobacteria > Pseudomonadales > Moraxellaceae > Acinetobacter > Acinetobacter gerneri. The sequence continues at coordinate 70,911 of NZ_KB849553.1, forward strand.
CCGCTGAACTCCATGCCTATTTTTTAATTTGAGTTGGATTTCCAGCGATGTGGCAGTAATTCTTCTATTTGGGTCGCTTTATGTGTCGGCAGCCTATTCAGCTTTGCTGACTGGATTAATGTCATAATATTGGCTGCTCGCTGACCGCTGCGCAGCGAACCTGCAAATAACCAGTTCTTACGTCCCAACGCCCAGGGGCGCATCTGGTTTTCCACCCAGTTATTGCAAATCGGTAGATTGCCATCATCCAGATAGCGGCTTAAAGCTGGCCAACGCTTCAGAGTGTAATTGATCGCCTTGGCGGTTGGAGAACTCGATGGCACAGTCAGTTGATGTTGGTTGAGCCATTCATACAGTTGTTGCATCACCGGTTGACTATGCTGTTGTCGGTATTCGCGGCGCTGTTCTGCTGTACCATCGGTCTTTTTCCTGAGTTCTGCTTCTATCGCATACAGTTTCTGAATCAGCACTAATGCCTGTTCAGCGACCTGACTTTTTTTGGTCACATGCAGTTCATGGAATTTACGACGCGCATGCGCCATGCAGCCCACCTCAATGACCTAGCCTGATTTAAAGCGTGCTTTATAACCACTGTAATCGTCACAGACCAGATGACCCTGCCAGCCATTCAGGAACGCTTCAGCATGCTGACCTGAACGGCTATCCTGAAAGTCATAGATCACGGCTTGAACTGGATTGTACTGTGTGGTGGCATAGGCCCAGACATAACCTTTCTTCGGTTTTTATTATTCTCACCCATCCGCATGATGGTGACCGGTGTTTCATCTGCATGCAGCACCTGCTGTTGTAGTACCACCTCTTTTAAGGCATTGGCCAGAGGTTCCAGTTCTACACCGCAGCGACCTATCCAGTCAGATAAAGTTGATCTAGAAAGTTCGATTCCCGCCCGCTGATAGATCAGACGTTGACGGTACAGCGGCAAATGATCGGCATATTTCGATACCAAAACATGGCTGAGCAGTTCAGGTGAAGCAATGCCTTTATCAATCACATAGGCGGGCATCGCTTGCTGAGTCAGAGTGTCACACTGATCACAGACCCATTTGCCACGCACATGCTGTTCCTTATAGAACTGTGCCGGTCTGAAATGCAGTTTTTCACTGACATCTTCGCCGATACGACGGAGTTGGCAGCCACAAGCACATTGGGTTGATGCAGGTTCATGCTCAATACGGATGGTGTGTAGATGATCTGGCAGTGGTCGACGTTTAGGTTTGTTGACTGTGGCTTTCTGTGCCGCTGCATGGGTTTTATCTGCATTTAATCGTTCTAATTCCAGATCAACGGCTGCGATATCTTCTTCGACCGCCTCATCCCACAGATGGATTTGTTTTGCGGTGAGATGTTCGTTTTTACTGCCGAATTTATGCTGTTTAAACAGCGCCAGTTCATGCTCGTATTTTTGATACCCCAACCTTGGCAAGAGTCACCGACATAAAATACACTAAATAACATAATTGGTATTTTAATAAACTCTATATATAACAGTTATATAGAGTTTTTTATTTTGTGTGGTGTAATTTAAGGTAGGGTGGGGTACTTTGATTTTTGGTCACTAATTTATTGTGATTATCAACAATAATAACCAACATACACATGCTTAATCTAAAGGTGTTTTACTGACTGGTATAATTTTATAATGAGAGGGGTATTGCCTGGGGCTACGGTTTCTGTTTTGCCTTTTGGCGTAAGACGTACAAATATAAGCTTTCTACTTTTTCACGTGCCCATGGTGTGGTACGCAAGAATCGCAATGATGATTTAACACTTGGGTCTTTGCAAAAACATCTAATTTCAATTTTACGACTTAAACCTTCAAAGCCACCGTAGTAATCCAATAATTCATCCAAAATGTCAGCAAGTTTTTTGCCGTGTAAAGGGTCATTGGAGGTGTTCATAATAGATCAATCGTATTTTGGGTGGCCATTATTATAACCTGGGCTAGTTGGAAAACTAGAGAGTTGGAATGTAAGTAATGATGGACTGAATAGCCACCAAAATTCTGGAGCACACCCAGCCATCGGGTGATGCATCATATATATGACTTGGTAATCCCATTTGCTGTGTAGGAAAGTTTTTTCTTAATGGGTCACCTTTTAATGGAAGTAGGTAAGAGGAAAGCTCTAAACCTTTACGGATCGCTTTAGCACTGTATTCAAAGGCAATTAATGGTCGACCTGTGATTGCTGTTGAGGAGACCAGTGTACCCTAAATTCACCCCATCCATTGTAGTAAACATTAAGTTTTTTGAGCATGGATTTATTTCCTTTTGATACGTTGGCGAGCCGTATTGCTCTCATAGCGAAGAATGTCATCTACACTGTTTAAATGAGGTTTGAAGAGTTCCTCTAATTCTTTTAATCGGCCTAGTACCATGGCAACGCGTATTAAATTTTCAAATGAAACATTTCGACCAGCTTCCAGATTGGATACTGTATTCATACCAATACCAGCACGTGCAGCGACGTCTGTCTGAGTCATTTCCAGATAAAGTCGTTCTTTACGAAGCCTCTCACATAATAATCCAACAACTTCTTCAGGTTTTCTGAATTTTAAATCCATAATATTGGGTCCTATGTCCATATATGTCTATTAAACTACAAAATAATGGAGTTATAAAATAAACCAGTTGATCGGTAAGAAGGTGCTTTATTGGCCTGATTAGATCCTATTAGATTAAAGAAATCTAATTAGACATTTACAATCTAATAGAATCTAATACAATCTATGGTAATAAATAAATCATTGCCGAGTAATTAAAATGATGACCATCTCCAATGACCCTTGGCACTTTCCACGTACCGAATTGGCGAAACAAATTTTAGGCATGTTTGAGACTGGACTAGCTAGTTCTCTGACTTTTTTTGCCCCACGCCGGATGGGAAAAACTGAATTTTTACGAAAAGATATTACGCCACTAGCAGAACAGCTTGGATGGCGCGTTTTTTATTTCAGTTTTTTAGATGCAGGCCTGCATAGTGAAGGGCAGTTTGTAAAAGCTCTTGATGAGTTTTCAAAACAAAATGGCTTAATGGGGAAAGCCACACATTGGATTAAAAATATTGGTTCTTTAAGTACAGAGGTGGCAGGGGTAAAAGCTGAAGTGACACTTCTACAAGGACAAGTGAATTCCAGTATTTTGTCTAGCATTACTAAACTGGCTCAGCAGGGAAAACCTATTTTACTGTTACTTGATGAGATTCAGGCTTTAGCTAGTTCAAAATATAAAACCACGATTGCCAGTTTACGTACCGCTTTAGATATGCATAAAGAAACAATAAAGGTGATTTTTACTGGTTCAAGTCGAGAAGGCTTGAGACAAATGTTTTCTGTGAGTAGTGCTCCATTTTTTCATTATGGACAGAATTTACCTTTTCCAAATCTAACAAAAGCATTTACAGATCATCTGGCAGATGTATTTAATCAGACAACAGGACGTAGTTTGAATAAAGAAATTTTATGGCACGCTTTTTTAGATATGAAGCAAAGTCCTCAACTAGCAAGATCATTAGTGGAGCGTTTAGCCTTAAACCCAATGCTGGCTATAGATTTTTCCAAGGAACAGCTTATAGCCGATACAATGGGGCATCGGGACTTTTCGGGATTATGGGGAGAGTTTAAGTTATTAGAACAGCTAATTTTAAAAGCCATAGCGGAATCACAAGTTGAACTTTATAGTAGTCAATTTAGACAACATCTGGCTGATTCGATTGGTGTAGATAACATTGCGGTATCAAGTATTCAATCGGCCCTACGTTCTTTATCAAAAAAACAAATTCTTTTTAAACCAGAAAATGGTACTTATGAAATCGAGGATGCTCTTTTTAAAGAATGGATTATGGATGAAGCATAATTTTGAAAACTCATTTGGATGAAAATTAACTGTACCAAGTTTGTCGGAGAATTTTTATTTAAGTATTTGATTCATAGAAATTATTTCAATATAATCGGTGTCTATGAACAGAGAAATTCAACAAAGACTCGTATGAGTTAAATTATTTGAAGAAAATGATGCTGGCCTAGTTTGTCGGAGATGTGGCATTTCTAGACCAATGTTACGCAAGTGGTGGAAACGATATTCTGAGCAAGGTATTGATGGATTAAGTAGCCAGAGTAGACGTCCCTTAAAATCACCAAACACTAAAATCAATGCTGAGCTAGAAGCCTTAATATTAGAAATGCGCTCAGCTAGAAATTTTGGTGCTCGACGTTTGCAAACAGAATTGATGAGGCTGCACGGAGTCTCGTTGTCCTTAGCGACTATCCATAAAGTACTATCCACCCATCAAGTCAAACCGATTAAAAAAATTCCGTCGTAAAGCAGATTTCATTCGTTATGAACGCCCATTACCAGGCGATAGAATTCAAATAGATACCTGTAAACTGGATCCAGGACTATATCAGCAAACATCTATCGATGACTGCATACGATATCGCGCTTTAAGGATATATAAACGCCGAACAGCAGCGAATACTCTCGACTTTTTAGACTGCATAATTGAAGAAATGCCTTTTCCCATACAGCGAATACAGACAGATCGTGGGCGGGAATTCTTTGCTGAAAAAGTACAGAAAAAAATGATGCAGCATGGAATCAAATTTAGGCCAAATAAACCAGGTTCACCTCATCTGAATGGCAAGGTAGAGCGTTCACAAAAAACTGATAAATCTGAGTTCTAAGCTACTGTAGATATCGATTCTGAGGATATCCAAGACAAGCTAGCTGAATGGCAGCATTACTATAACTGGATGAGACCACATTCAGCGTTGAAAGGTAAAACACCGATGGAGAGGTACTTTGAATTATGTGAAGAAACTCCTTTCTCAGATGAAGTCCAGAAGCAATACAACCCCTCAAATGAACGGATTCAACATGCCAATTACAAGATGGATCTAGAGATCGCTAAATTGAAATGATCTCTATGAATCACACATAGAAACAATGCTAAAACTTTTGACCCCATTTGGTTTAAAATTAACTGTTGTGAAGAAATGATCACTTTCTATCAGGATATTTTAGATCTCAATGAACTGTTTAACTTCTCGAATTTGATTGTCTTTATTCACAATATTCCTATTGAGTGAGTCGAATCTGTGCTCAGGTTGAGCAGTTCGGCTACTGTTCTGAAATGACAGCTTTGTCTGTTATAATTGTATAAACATTTTGGTGTCTGGTAATAATGTCCTTATTGATCAATTTTCTATCTCGCTTTAGTACTGCAACTCTTCAGCGCAGTCTGAGCTATGCTAAACACATTGATAGGGAAACAATTGAGTTCTTTGAGGAAAATGATGATGTCACGATGTATGCTCAAATTGAAGGGACAGATTATTACGATACCGCGATTACCTATAATCCCCAAAAAGACCGTTTAATCGATGACGACTGCACTTGTCCGGTTGGATATAATTGTAAACATGCTGCTGCTTTAGCGCGGTTATTCTTTCAGGAATATCGCCAGGAATTTCAGCAGCGTTATGCTGACTCTCAATCCCCGCAGGGAATCGCAAAACGCCAACGTGGGGATGATCAGGCACAGCGCTGGTTGAATGATTTTAAACGGTATTTACAACAGACTGAACCAGAGCAATCTGTCAAAACAAACAATTATTTAATTTACCTGCTAGATCAGTCGGTCAGCTTAAAGAAATTGACAGTTGATGTTCAGAAGGCCAGACGCAATAAAAACGGCTCAATTGCGGGGGAAAGTTATTATACCCAATATGAAAATATCACCAGAAAGCATCTGACCTTACCTGAACAAAAACGACAATTATTTAACCAGATTTATTATTACGCCAAAATAAACAGCGACGAACGCTTTTATCAAAGCAATCTTGATATCTCCAGCATTTTATTGGAGCATTTCAAATCTTTTATTCAAAGTGGCGATGTATACTGGCAAAAAAAGAGCCATACTGCACTTCAATGGTCAGAACAAGGCTATCACATCGAACTGATCTGGCAACAAGGTGTAAACAAACAGACAGAGCATTTAAATATTGAATTGGTCAATGGTGATATTCGACTCGATTTAAAATCAAATCCACATATCCAAATTCTCGCTAGCCAGCCACCGTGTTATGTGGATATTCAACAGAACACGGTGGGCCAGTTATATGGTGAATATACGGCAAATCTTCTGTACCATTTTTTACAGATGCCTGATCTTCCATCTATGCTTTTGCCAGAGTTTGAGAAACTGACTCATCAATATTCAGACGTGAAAAATCTGCCTCAGCCCGAGTCTATTCAGCATATTGATGTCCTTGAGGGTAGTCCCCAGCCAATTTTACGCTTCGGTGTTTTAGATAAATTTGATTGGAAATGGGAAGAGTCTGTTTGTGCTGAAATTGAATTCTCCTATGCAGGCGGGCGGATTAAAGCAGGTACATCAGGTGACAGTTTCATTGGTGAGCAGCATGACAAAATGGTGCGACAGCTTCGGGACTTAGTTCAGGAACAACAGTCAATCCAGCGTTTACAGCTATTGGTCGAATCACTGAAGTGGGTGAAAGATCTTAGTTATGATCAGCAATTAAAACTGGATAAACAACGTCTCGATTCTATGGTTTTTGCTTTCTATGGAGACTGGATCAAACAGCTGATGCCCATCAATCAAATTGAGTTAATAGGCTGGCAGATAGAGCATCTGGAAAACAGCCCCTTTAACCTGCAATATGTTGAAAATTTAAATATTTCTATCACTGAATCTGAAGGTCAGCAGGACTGGTTCAATATCGGGGCGACGGTTCAAGACAGTGCAGGCAATTCTTATAATTTGCTTGATGCGCTCGTAGCTTTGGTGCGAGTAAATCCTGATTTACTTGATCCGCGGACTTTTATTCATCTGCATGACAGTCAAATTTTCACCGTGAAAACTGCAGTTGATCAACCTGATTTGGCTCTATCCGCTAGGGATATTAAGCCGGTATTGTTGCATCTGCAGAGCATTTTACAGCAAGAAGAGCGCAGTATTGATCGCTATGATGCGAGTCAATTATTAGAATTGCAGCATAATCTTGGGATGACATGGCAGGTCAGTGATCGCCTGCAGCAATTTGTACAGAAATTCAAACAAGGCTATCAGCAACAACTGCCGACACCACAAGGTTTTCAGGGGGAGTTGCGTCCATACCAGCAGCAGGGCTTAGGCTGGTTACAGTTTTTAAGGGAAACCCAGCATGGCGGGATTCTGGCAGATGATATGGGCTTGGGGAAAACAGCACAAACTTTAGCCCATTTACTCATGGAAAAGCAGGCTGGATATTTGCAGGATAGTCCCGCCTTAATTGTTGCACCCACATCGCTGATGCATAACTGGTTCAAAGAAGCGGAGAAATTTACCCCAGAGCTCAAGGTATTGCTGCTACAGGGGCCCGATCGCCATCAGTATTTTGAGCAGATTCCGCACTATGATATTGTGTTAACCACCTATCCGCTTCTGGCGAGAGATGAAGAGCAACTAAAGCAATATGAATATCATCAACTCATTTTGGATGAGGCGCAGAATATCAAAAATCCGCGCGCCAAAGCTGCACAGGTAGTACGGCAATTAACAGCGCGACATCGTCTATGTCTAACCGGTACACCTATGGAAAATCATTTGGGTGAGCTGTGGGCACAATTTTATTTCCTGATGCCAGGATTTTTATATTCACAAGAAATTTTTAATAAAAAGTACCGTCATCCGATTGAAAAGCGCGGTGATGAGCAGTTAAGACAAAAGTTGGTCAACCGGATTAAGCCCTTCATTTTACGTCGCTTGAAAACTGACGTAGCCAAAGAGTTGCCAGAAAAAACCACGATTGAAGTCAATATTGATATGAATGACCAGCAATCCAAGTTATATGAGGCTGTTCGTGCCACGATGCAGGCAAGCATTCAGAAAATTGTGGCAGAAAAAGGCTTTAAACGTAGTCAAATCCAAATTTTAGATGCCTTACTGAAGCTACGTCAGGTGTGCTGCCATCCTAGCTTACTGAAACTGGATTCAGTTAAAACCGGGCAGGCTCACTCAGCCAAACTTGAACAGTTGATGGATATGGTCGTTCCAATGGTGGAAGAGGGGCGAAAAATTCTTATCTTTTCTCAGTTTACCTCAATGTTGGAACTGATTGAGCAGCAGCTCCATCACGCAGAAATTGGCTATGTGAAACTGACTGGAAAGACCAAGAAACGGGATGAAGCTATTACTGCATTCCAGTCTGGACAAGTGCCGGTATTTTTAATCAGTCTGAAAGCAGGAGGGGTCGGTCTGAATTTAACCGCCGCAGATACAGTCATTCACTATGATCCATGGTGGAACCCTGCTGCTGAAGATCAAGCTTCAGATCGTGCATGGCGGATTGGACAGGACAAGCCGGTATTTGTGTATAAGCTGATTACCAATAAAAGCATAGAAGAAAAAATTCTTGCCTTACAGCAAAATAAAGCAGAACTAGCACACTCTATTCTAAGTACAGATCATGAGGGCGAAGCGAAACTGACGGAAAATGACGTGATGAACTTGTTTGAGAAATTTTAGTTTGGTTTCAGATTACCCTAATCATTTGTAAGTATCTGAAAGTCCGGATGCAATTTTTTCCAATGTGCTCTTAATTTTTCTTTATGAGCGGAAATCATAGGTAAGTCTAGTAATAGCACTGGCCATACTGACCGTGCTTTGTCCATGATCGCGTGAAGTTGTTTTTCAATAACACGCCATGGAACGCCGACTTTTTCTGCCCATTGCTTAAAATGCTTCATCTCAGCTAGATACCAATCTTTATTTTTGGCAAGATTTAATGCGAAATGACGCTCATTTTCAATATATACACTGGTCATTAATATATCGTATGCGGGAGATAATCTTGGGATTCTTTTATCGTGATAAATCATACTCCAGTTCTTTAAGTGTGCATCTCCATTGGCGAGTAAAATATTTATGAGTAAACGGCTAGCAAATTGCTGAATATCAAAAATTTTGTTATCTGAAAATTGATAAATGATCTTTCCTATCTGCTCATAATTTGTGGTGCTGTATTTCTGATGTGGATATGCGCCGAAGATCTGAGCAAAATCTTCGATGTGAATAAGCTCTGTAGTATCAGCAGTACTCTGTCTATCAAATCTTTTGATTGCGAAAGCATATTGCTCTTGGGGTAAATTTAATGGTGGAAGGTCTTGTAAAAGGGCCATATCCACCAAGCGAATCTCAGGGACATCTATTTCGACCGTTTTGGCAAGGGTCATCATAGAATATTCATTTAGCGGAACAAAAGCATGTCTGGAAGAAGGAGTTTTGATAATCCAGTCCCCGAGTAGAGTCGTTTCCGTTGCCTGTGCTAGTGTAAAACGCCCATCTTTGGCTTTCATGGAAAACTTCATTTGGACGCCGGCCAAGGAAAACTTATTATCTGTTCGAATCTCTTGCTTTAAAATTTGATCTGGATTCGAGATCTGCAGTTTGAATTTTATTTCATCTGGAATTTCTTCTGGATCTAATGGAGTCGCAATGAGTGCTCCAGGTAAATCATGACCTAAAGCTGCCAATAACTGAAATTCATTGTCTATATGTACTTTGAGGCTTTGTGCAATCAGTTCACGTAATGCACCTTCTGGTAGCAAGTTTGATAGCAAGGGGTGTAAGCGCTGATGTGTAACATAGGTCTTTTCTAAAATTTTATCCACTTGAGGATACAAGGGGGAAGTCAGCAGGCTCAAGGTCGGACGTTGCTGATCAAAGCGGAAAGAATCTGTAAAAACCAGAATATTTTTTCCGCTCTGAAATCCTGCCAAGTATCCAACGACAGCGTGATGTAATGTTAATTTCAGGACGGCAACAGTATTCATGGTTCCTCTCCTCCGAGAAGACCCTTCCATGGGTTAGTCATTAAGTTATCCTGATCTTCAATAGTGACTTTAATTTCATCATTCAATAATTGTCTAATCAAATGAACCTTATCATCAGGGATGAGCATCAGTTGAGCATTTAATCCTGCCACGATAATTTCTAAGGTCTCTAATCGAGGGTTACCCTGACTTTCCAGCTTTTGGTATTGCTGTCTTGAAATGCCTGTACGGGATTGGATATCAACTTGCTTTAAGCCCAATTGGGTTCGTCTTTTTTTGATTTGCTGAAGTAAAGACTTATTCATTGTAGATACATTTATAGCTTTTAGGTCATATAAGAAACATATTAGTTTCTTTTTTTTTGAAAAGCAATTTATGAATTTATCATTTCGATCTGTAAAATAGCCCTACTTGTATGAGAAATGGGTGTTCAAGTTGTTGTTGATTTTGCATTGTTGGACGTAAATACCAAATGATAGAGCCTGTAAATAATTTCATTCATCATCTTCCGAAAATATTGCTTCAATTTCATCCCATTGGGGCAAGTTAAATTTTTTTTATTGACTTTAGTTTTTTCTGCAAGACTTTTCTGTGTATAGCCCAATCCTTTTCTTGCCAAACGTATTTTTTTACCTATTTCACCTCTTGTAGCCATTTTTGCTCCCGAAACTTTGTTAGCCATATAGCAAACTTTTAACTAATTATGGTGAATGTTCGCTATATAGCAAACTTTTTATAATGGTTCTTGAATAGCTATTGAATTTATAAGGAGGATTTGCCTCGCATCAGGTTAATAAAATCCAATATATAGCAGCAGTTCGCAATTAATTGACGGAATTAGGCCAGACATATACATCTTGAGAAGAAGAGGGGATTCTTATACCCCGCATTTGAATTATTGGAGAGGACTATCACTTTCAAATTTTTCTGTAATACTTTGCTTATCTTAAAGTTTAGCCCGAAGACCTTCCACCAATTGTAAAACAGAGGCCAATCCCTGAGGGTTCTGAATCTGTTCTATTGGAATACCACTCAACAATTTATTGGGTGATTTTATCAAATGGAGCGTAAAACTCTGTCCTTCAGGTCAGAGATATAAGCGACACGACATGAAGTGTCGTTTGATTTAACTAAGGACTATTTTCCTTGAGTTTTGATTGTTAATATAAGTACATGAAAACCCTTAAATTACGTATAAAAGACAAACATCGCAAGGTGTTAGACCAACTAGCATCAGAAGTGAACTTCGTCTGGAATTATGTCAATGATTTAGGGTTTAGGCATTTGAAGCGGAAAGGTGAATTTCTCTCTGCTTTTGATATTGCCAAATATACGAAAGGCACATCCAAAGAATGTAATTTACATAGTCAAACCATTCAGGCTGTAACTGAAGAATTAGTCACCCGAAGAAAGCAATTTAAAAAGGCAAAGCTGAAATGGCGTGTCAGCAATAAAAAATCAGCAAGGCGCTCTTTGGGATGGATTCCCTTTAAAAAGGTGGCTATCAAATATGCCAATGGATATGTCCAGTATGGAAAACACCAATTTAAGCTTTGGGATAGCTACGGTTTAAGCAAATACACGTTAAAAACAGGTTCATTTGTAGAGGATAGCCGTGGGCGTTGGTATGTATGTCTTGTTGTTGAATCGCCTAAGCAAGATAAATCGACAGCAACCAAAGCGATTGGTATTGATCTAGGCTTAAAAGATATTGCCACCTGTTCTGATGGCACTGTAATTTCAAATCCAAAATTCTATCGAAAATATGAGCAGAAATTAGGTATTGCTCAGAGAGCAAGGAATAAGAAGCGTGTTCGTGCATTACACGCCAAGATTGCAAATAGTCGAAAAGATCATTTGCATAAAGCAAGCACCAAGCTTGTGAATGAAAATGCATTGATTATTGTAGGTGACTTGAGTGCTAAAAAATTAGTAAAAACCAAAATGGCAAAATCTGTTTTGGATACAGGATTTTCTGCACTAAAAACAATGCTCAAGTATAAATGCGAGAACGCAGGCGTATTGTTTGAAGAAGTCCAAGAAGCCTATACCACCCAAATCTGTTCGTGCTGCGGTGAGATCACCTCAAGTAGTCCAAAAGGTAAGACAGATCTTGGAATAAGAGAATGGGAGTGCATGAGCTGTGGTACAGCTCATGATCGAGATATAAACTCAGCTCTAAACATTCTTGCGCTTGGGCATAAGCGTCTAGCTGTAGGAATCACCCTCTTTTAAGGGGGTGAGGATGTCAAAAAATGCTGCATCCAGGCTGTATCCCCACCTGTCAGAGCATCTAGTGATGTGGTAATACGAATTAAAGTGAGGGCGATTTCTCCCTGTTTTGAAGTGGGATCTAATTCAAGAGAGGTTAAATTTTTCACTGAATCTATATTCAGTATTAAGGCTAGTTGATCGTGTGCAAGACCAAGTTGTTCAGCAGCAGCTAAAACTGCCTTAGCTAATATCATTTTCTGTTTTGCAGTTTTTCTGATGTTGTACGCATGACCGATCCCTGTTTCAGACGCTGCTAATTCATAGAGTTTATACTATTTAATTATCGTTGATCAGACATCCAATTTTTACTAAAGATATTTTAAATTTGGCTTTAGATAAGGAAATAACGGTTAAATTATTTAACAGCATGTAGTGGTTTTTAAACCTTCAACTTGCAGTTCAAGAGATCGAGGTCTGCCAATACAGGCTAAATGTAAACAGAATTTAAATGCTGCCAGTGCTTTGGCATCTTTTGTTGAGTAAAGCTGGAGACGAATATAATCTTCTTGAGTCGTAGGATGCTCTGTTGTGCTCGATTTAGCAAGCTTTACTAATAAAGGTTGTTTCTTTTTATCTAACAATCGTATCAAGTCTTGTCCAAGCAAATGCCAAAATTGACAGGGAAACAGGTCTTTTACCTTGGAATAAAATGATTCCAATTGATCGATTTTATTCCATGGATAATGAAGGCCGGTATGCGAAACTGTAACACGACTTAAAAATGTCTCAAGCACCGCTTTTATTTGATCTGGCTTTTTTTCAAAAATATTTTGAATATTTTCAAAGAAATAGTTCCTTGCTGTGCGCTCTTCAGCGGTATCAATCATCGCGGGTTTCAAAGGTTTATCCAGATGATTTGTGTTGTTAAGATCAAATAACCTTGGGTTGTTTTTTTGAGACTTGAGTTGGCCCAGTTGTTTGGTATTTTCATACCAATAGTTAACCAGTTCAACAGGTAAGCTCATTTCTTGTGATACCCGATCTGGATCATGATGAATTTCCAGTAAATTTAAGCACTTAAAAAACCATACAAATGAAACTTTGGATTCTTTTGTTCCCGCGAAATATTTAAAAAAGTCATGAGGCTGTGAGTTAAATGAAACTTCATCTAGAATGTCTTCGACGTTACTTTTTAACCAGTCAGTTTGATCGTTGAGTAACTGCTGACTTAAATGAACAGCATGCTTTTCGAAATTGAATGGAGCAGAATCTTTTACTGTGTTTAAAAATTTGAAAGAAGGTAGGTAGCCCATCATCTTTTTTGCCAGTTGAGTATCGATGTCTGGGTGATATTTCAGTATTTTATGCCCAGCAATCAGGTAGCTTAGATGAATATAACTTTTAAAAGTTTCTGTAGGGTCAATGTGACCCAGTAAATGGGCAATTATAAACCAATGATTTTGACCATGTGTATGACGGAGTAACTCTGTCCGAATGGACTGATATTGTTCTTCAGTATAATCCGTCAGATTCTTGGCTAGGGGAGCGTAATCGCAGTTGAGCAGAACGGATAAGTGATTGGCAGCCGTGTGTCGAAATGAGTGAAAAGAATAATCATGAGTTTTAAAAAGCTCGTTCATAATCATTCTAAAAGGTGTTGTCACCGTATGTTTGTTCAGCTTGCTATTTTCATTCCAATTACGGAATAGGTATAAGTTTTCCTGATTTAGTTGTCGTTGCTCGACTACATGATTATGAAATAGTTGATATTCATCGGGTTTTAATAAGCAATATACAGGGACTTTGCGTTCAGCACTATCTGTTTTAAGTTGATGTAAGTTTCCTTTCTTTTTTGAGCCGTAGGGCTGAATCCATACTGAAAGACAGCTTAAGCCCTCGATATCCCGCACACGTAAGCCTAGAATTTCATTAATACGCATACCGGTACGGTAAGCTAAGATATAGATGATTTTTAATGTCTTATAAGTGTTTTCTTGACTATTAGCACCTGAAAATAAGGTATCTAATTTGTTCATGAAAGCTTGATAAGTCAAAGGGCCAATAATACGGGCTCTAGGCCTATTTTGTATGGTGAGTGATTCTAATTCGAGAGATTCAGCTTCGAAAACTGTTCGTTGAAAGCTATGGAAGCGCTTCAATATCCTGCTGGTTTGACCTCTGGATTTTTTAAATTCAGGTTGGCCTGCTTCATCTGCGAGACGGGTGTTCGTAATAATTTGTGTGTAGATATTTGCCAGATTCGTATTCAGATCATCTTCGCTATCTAGATATTGTAAAGAATGTGTTAGCCAAGGCTCGGCAATCCGGGAGTAATAAGTGTAAATCGAACTATCTGCTAATGGTCTATTCTGCTGAAACGATTTTTGAAATTGGTTAGCGCAAAAATTAAAACGTTCAGCCAGTTGCTGAATCTTTTCTAATTCTGGTTTATAAAGGCTGATGAGCCATAATGCGACACGTTTACTGTACTCATTAAATTTATCAGTATTTTCAAGACAATATTTAATGATTAATACATCAATGGCTTGATCAGTTTGTGATGTGCGAATCAGTTGTAAAAGGTCTTTGTGAATCTTTATAACATCATCCAAAGCTTGCTGAATATCATCATTGGAGTAGGATTTACCCACAATAGATGGTGATTTTTCTACATCTGAATCAGTCAGAGTGTCCTGCTGATATTTAAATTTTGGATGAAGAAATCTTTCAAATTCTATTTCTGATAAGCCACAGGTTGCAGTATTTTCTATGAGACATTGTGAGAGGGCAGGATCAATGTCAACTTTCGGGAGTTGCATCCAGTTAAAGTTGGCGTAGTCGCGTAATAATTTATAAGTTTTAAGATTAAATGGTAACTTAATCTTATTAAAAATAAGCTGTAGATAATCTTCTACATTCTGGTTTACTGTACGAATATTTCTGCTATTAAAATGAATTAACCATAAGCGGGTGATTTGATCAGGAATAAAATTACGCGATTTACGAATGGTTTTTTCATCAATAAATAGATCTCCATAAGAGGGAGAGAGCGGTTCTAAAAATATAATATTCAGATCTTCGATCTTTCTGATTTTTGCCGGATCTTTTAAGTGTTCAAGCAAAGCTTCTAAAGAGGCTTTTTGATTTAAGCCGGAATAGAGCAGGGCAGAAATAACAATATTTCCAATGATTTCATCATCAGAAAATGTCTTGCTATCTTTCGCTAGAATCCAGTAGTCCCAAAGCTTATCAAGAACTTCATCAACCTGCTGTCCCTTCTCGATCCAGTCCATGGTAAAAACCGGCTGATCACGCTGCATCTCAAATGTCAGATTTGGTAGGGGCAGGGGCTCGCTACGATTTAGATTGATTTTTTTAATATACGATCGAAAAAATTCATGCGCATATTTTTTCCAGGCCAAGCTTGAAGCTTTACGTTTAATAAACTCATAAATTGCTGGATAGAAGGATTCAAAATGTTCTTTTTGTTCTAGTTCTATTTCTTGGAAATATTGAATTAATTCCTTTTCTACATCCGATCGAGGAGATTTCTCTTTCTCAAGACGAATTTGTTTTCTACGATTTTCTGCATATAGTGGTCGAGCTTGCTTAGTTCGTTTATTGGATGAGGACATCGAGTTCAATACCGGTAATATTAAAATAATCTTTCATTTGTTCAAGAACATGAGTAATGCTTGAATATTGTGAAATAGATAAGCTGGAATAAGGATGCGCAGCTTCTTGCTGCATCGGCTCATGACCGAATAAAGCTAAAATTTCAATTTCGCTAATTTTATTGCTGAGAAAAGCACGGGCTATATGCCGGTGCCAGTTTTCATGTTCCAAACCTAACTCTGGATGAAAGTCTTCTACAGTCGAAGGTCTCAAAGGTTGCCATTGACCATCCTGAAAGATATTTAACAGTGGGAGCTTGCTCTCTAGAATCTGCTGAATATTATTTGAAATTTCTGGCTGAATAGGAGTAATTTGAGTTTTAAAATAATGTAGAAAATCTATGAATTTCAGGAGTTCTTGTACAACAAAATGACACAGTGGAATCAAACGTCCATAGCCTTGACGCCCACCCACCTCTTTATCAGAAACCATCAAAATTTTTCTTTTCAGGTTAAAGCTTTTTAAAAAACCAGGAAACTCAGCGACGGGTCGCGCAGCAGTAAAAAGCAATAAAAAATGCCACATCCAGATATTGTAGTGATTAAAAATTGCTATCCAGTCATCTTCTTTTTGTGAAAATATTCTATATTTGAGTATAGTAAAAATACCTTTAATCACGCTTGGGGTAGGTGCTTTACGGCTACCAAAGTTTTTTTCTCTAGCATATTTTATGTTCTGGTAGTCCTTAGATAATGACTCACACAGCTCTTTTAAAATCGAGACATACTCGGTCTGTAAAGTCTGAATACTTTGATGGCAATAAGAAATAGAAGAAGACTTATTGGCATCGATACCAGTGAGAAGGTCAGCAAGCTGTTTATTTCCAGTGCGCTGCAAAATAGTCTGATGTAAAAGAGAGCTTATTTTTATCAATGATAATTTGGGAATATAAAGTTTGGTTCTCAACTGTTTTAAATGTTGCTGGAGGTCCTCTTCCATAATAGGGTCACCGTCCCGCAGAGAATCAATAAATGAATTCGGGATCGGGATGTCCAGATAGATGGTTTGGTTGAGTAAGGACTCAGGATAAGCAAAATCTTTATTTTCAAAAATTGAAAATTTAGTACGGAGGAAATATTGTTCATCCTGTTGTAGGATCTTTTGGCGGGAATTTAAAGCTTTAACACGTTTACTTTGCAGACGTAGCCATTCCTGTATCTTATTACCTGTCAGAAAGGACAGAATCAAGATGAGTGAAACCTTACCATTTTTATTTTGGGTGTAATCATCATATAGCCGGTTAAGTAGGGCTCTGACACTTGCCGTATTGGGAAAGAGATTGCTGTATGGCAGCAAATGTTCTTTTCGTTGAATATGTTTGGCAATCAGAGGCAGCACATAGCTTTGGCAAGATTCTGAATATGCAGCAAGAGGGGTAACTATTGCTGGGTCTACAAGTATTTGACGTGTATCTTGGTCATCTAATTGTTCTTCTATATTAAGAGCTTTAGACTTTTGACCTTTTTTAATTTCTGAACTTTCTACAATCAGCTGATCTTCATCTAAAAAATCATGTTGAAGTTGAGTCTCGATGCTCGCTTTGGCAATTTTGGCTTTATTGTTTAAAATATAAGTAAATGTAATGCGTAGATTATTCAGTAGATTTTTTTCAAAATCATTGGATGGATCTGTATTGAAATTACTTAAATATTGAACAAATTCAGTTAACGAAAGCGTAGGATCTTTAAGATGCTTTTCCCAAAGGATCATGTATTCGCGTGTATTTTGATATTCTTTATAGGGATTCAGAACCCTATTGGCCACACGGAAGCGTTGAAATAAGCGTTTTACAGTATTGAAATGTTCAGTGTAGTCTTCTTTAAAAAGCTCAGGTTTAATGTCTGGAAGGGCAATTAAATAGATTGCTGCTTTTAAGACCAGGATATTCCAGATTAAAGCATTTTCTTCTGACTCTGCTAATTGTGCAATTGAGTTCACATACCAAGTGATTGGTGTTGTGCTAACAGTATGTTTTCGAGAGGAGACCAAGGCAGCGGGTCTAGCAACAACAGAATTGGTTTCTAGATCAAAATCTAATAGATCGAGACTCAGCCCTTCCAGACATTGATCAGTTGGGTGTGAAATCAGTAAATCAGCAACATATTGAATATGTTCGGTACGTTGGAGTTGCTCATCACCAAAGAGTTTTTCCAGTGTCTGTTTTAATGAGACCCGCGGAATATCAGCAGCATTTTGATGGCTTGAGTTAGATTCTGACATTATGCTTTCCATAGCTGATCTGGCGTGAGAACGAAGTCCACATTGTTTAAAAGCTGTTGCACAATTCCGCTAGTTTGTTGCAGTTGATCAAGCACATTCTGTCTTTTTAGGTTTATAACTTTATTGCGATAATTCAGCTGATTTCGTGTGTATGAGAGTAGTTTTGCTAGCAGGTCTAAGCTCATAGTACAGTGGGGCTTAAAAGAGCTTTCTTTGTTTAAAGCGAGAATAATTTCTGAACAAATATGATTATTAATCAATGTCTTAAGTTTTTCAGGGGTTATTCGGTTCAGATCATGATGATAAGAGTACAGAAATTTTATGAATTCTGAACTTGCCACCTTTTTTAATAGCTCAACTTTTTCCTCATCTTGAGGAAAAGAATGTATCAATAGTTTGATATTCTTCGGCATATTTTGCGATGCATATAAGTGCCACTGACAGGCATTCACGATGGTATAGCCAACTATATTAGGATCTTTCCATACACGAAGTTCAGGGTAGGGCGTCAATATTGATAGATCAGCTTTTAAAGATTTGAAAGCCTCTTGATAGCAAAGATAAATTCCAGAAAAACTAGGATGTATACTGATTTGGATTTTATTAAAATTTTTGCACAACAATTTTTTAGGTGTGCCAAATTCTTCATTGAAATCAAAAGCCGTTTCCATAGTCCTCTATAAGTGTAAAAAATAATCAAGTGAATATTCTTATAATTTTTTGAAATATTAAACAAGATTGATCTACCCCATATTTTGTGTCTATTTACAATTAATATACAATATATTGTGATTTTTTTATATTTTTAAGAACTGAGTCACAACCTATAGCAATGCTATTTATTTTAAAATTAGAGGACTTAATATGGAAATCAAACAATTAAAACAAGTAGATGTCGTCAAAGATGTTTTATGTAATGTATGTAACCAATCAACGAAACTGGAGTTTGGAAATTTATCCGCACATTGGGGTTATGGCTCCAAGCATAGTGGTGAAAAATATGAGTTACAGTTATGTGAAAAATGTTTTTTTTATGCCCTAGCGACATGGCGGATTCAAGCGGCAAGTGCAACAGTATAAAAACCAGCCATAACTTCACTCGGTGTATGCCAACCTAGTGTTTTTCTAGGACGATGGTTGAGTGCAAATTCTATCTACTCTATTTGTTCGTTTGACACGTCATCAAACGATGACGATTTTGGCAGATATTGCCGGATTAAACCATTCGTATTTTCATTTCTAGCTCGCTGAATAGACTTGTAAGGATCAGCAAAATACGTATCTATGCCAGCATCAGTAATTCTTTTGTGTTCGGAAAATTCCTCGCCATTATCAAATGTCACACTATAAGCATGGCTCATCTGTAAACGATCTAATGCACAAGTAATCGTTTGAGAGGATGCTCTCGTTGGCCCTAAATGAACAATATGTACGTACAGGCTCTTTCGATCAACGAGAGTTAATAAAGCACCTTTATGATGTTTACCAATCACCGTGTCACCTTCGAAATCTCCTAAACGTTGTCGTTGATCAATGACCTGGTCTCGGCAATGAATACTTGTTTTATCAATGATTTGCCCCCTACGATCCGTGTTTTTGTAACCGCGTTTTCGATATTTCTTCTGATGCCTTAAGTGTAGATGGAGTTTACCGCCTTTTGATTTATCTTGATAAATGTACTGGTAAATCCACTCATGTGAAGGTACATCCAGCCAACAGCGTTGTGTTAAAGCACCTGAAATTTGTTCTGGTGACCAGTCCAAGCCAATCAAATAATCAATATAAGCGAAGGCAAACGCTGTCATGGGTGATGAAGGACGGTACCGTCTTTGACTTGCAAATTTAGCTGCCTGTTGAGCTCTATATCCACGTTGCCCAGTATTTCTTTTTAATTCACGGTAGATGGTTGATCGTGAACGCCCTAACTCCCGAGCAAGGGTAGCGATTGAACTTTTACTTTTCAAAGTAGCATAAATTTCGTATCTTTCATCTTGAGAAAGTTGGGTGTATTTCTTCATTGTGTGCTTTCCAATTGCGAGTTGAAAAAGCCCAATGATTCTACGAATACACCTAACTTTTTCAACTAACTACAAATGTGTCGCACTTGGGATTTGAATCTGCGAAACATAATTAAATATAAAACAGTATTTTATCTTCGCCTATCTCCCGAAAGGGAGATAGAACTTTATATGTGGATTTTTTTCTAAAAGTGATCGCTTTTTAAAAATCACTATTATCATATAGATGTGACATGCGTTTTTGCTTTGTTTCTAGATAAGCTTTGTTAAAGATATTTAAACCAACTTTTAAAGGAATACGTTCAACAACATTAATTCCTAAATCAGTTAAAGATTTAATTTTAAGGGGATTATTTGTAATGAGTTTTACATTCTTTATTTTTAAATAATCTAACATAATGGTACACATATCATATTTACGAGCATCTGCTGGTAAATTTAATAATAAATTGGCTTCAAGAGTATCATGTCCTTGATCTTGAAGTGCGTAAGCTCGAATTTTATTGGTTAGGCCTATGCCGCGACCTTCTTGGCGTAAGTATAAGATCACACCTTGACCTGCATCATTGATCATTTTCATAGTTGAATGTAATTGTGGACCACAGTCACATTTCAGTGAAGCAAAAGCATCGCCTGTTAAGCATTCCGAATGAATTCTGACGAGTATTGGTTGATTTGAAATAGTATCCATGCCTTTGGCAAGAGCGATATGTTCTTCACCAGTACTTTGGTCTTGAAACGCTATAATTTCAAAATCGCCAAACGCAGTAGGTAACTTTGATTTAGAAACAAATTCTATAGCCATTTAATTATACCCCTGTATTTTAAAAATTTAGAAACTTGCAACTATTACTTTCCAGCTAAAATAGTTTTCAGATAGTGAAATTTATGTGAAAATACAAAAGTTTTTAGTGTGTGAAGTAAATTTCAATAAAAAAACAATAAGTTACATCTAATTTTAACTTTGACAAGCTTTCTAAAATTGTTTTTAGTTGGATATTAAATATACAATTTTTATATGCATAATAGATAAGATCGAAATTAACAGTCATTAGGAATGATATAGACTATTTTTAAAATGGTAACTTTTTACTCGCAATGGCTTTGTTGCACGGTAATTCCCCCAAAAATAATTCTGTAGCAATCAATATTTTTAGAGAGCATTACCGCGTATCCTATCTAATTTGCAAAGCTTAATTAGAATTTGGACAAAACCAGTGTACATGTATAAAGAAAATTTAAATAAAGATTTAGGTATTAAGCAGCATTGAATAGCTGTATTGAACTAAGTTTGATTTGGTCCATTTTTTTTTGCGGATGAGCATACCATTGAGTCAAATGATCAAACCAGATAGAAATATTGCCTCGAATAATTAAGGCTCGATTACAAGGTCTGTAAAACAAACTCATTGCAGAATAGTGATTAACTATCATTGTTTTTTGTTGATTAATACAGATTTAACAGTGGTTACTTTTTTGGTTACTTCAACTTAGTAACTCACAATAATATTTATAAAAAACATAGATATAAATATTTATGTGATGCGTAATATACGCATCACATAATAATGCTTATTTTTGATATAATTACAACAATGGGGATCATTATGCTGGTTTATAAAAATTTATGAGTCTTACGGAAACACAAGTACGAAAGTCATATCCAAAAGAAAAAATTTACTTTTTAGCTGATGATGATGGTTTAAGCTTAAAAGTCGATCCTAATGGAAAAAAGTCTTGGAGTTATCGATATTCAGTTGCAGAAACGGGTAAAAGACCACGAGTCACTCTAGGTACATATCCTGAGATGAATCTCAAAGAGGCTAGAGTGGCCAGAGACTCCTATAAGGCAACTAAATTTTCTACACAAAATTTAGTTCAGGAGGAAATTCAAACTTTTAAAGTTGTTTGTGAAGAATGGTTAGAGTTTAAAACAAATAATTCATTTAAAGATCAACCACGTGGTGGTGTAATCCAATTGGCGAATGCATGTTTAATAAATGACATTTATCCCGTTATTGGTGATACAGATTTTAGCAAAATTAAAAGAACTGATTTAGTTAAGGTAATTAAGCAGATTGAAAATAGGGGAGTTAAGGAACCTGTAAAAAAAGCGTATAGCTATTTAAATCAAATCTATGATTTTGCAGTTGCAATGGGATACTGTGATTATAATCAAGCTTATGGTCTCAATAAAATATTATTGAAAGGGAAATTAAAGAAAAATTATCCCTATTTAAAAGATGAAGAAATTTCTAATTTTATTCTTAGAATAACTCAACTAAATACAGATCCGATTATAAAAAAAGCAATCCTATTTAAATTATATACTGGAGTCAGGGGGGCAGAGTTATTGTCTGCAGAACCTCATCATTTTGATTTTGACAACAAAATTTGGAAAATACCCGCTTTACATATCAAGCAATATCGTCGAAAAGTGATAGCAGGTTATGATATTCCAGATTTTTTAGTCCCGTTATCATCGCAAGCGGTGAGCATTGTTAGATCTGCACTAGAGTGGTCACAAGGCGATCGTTATGTTTTTGCCAGCCCAAAAATTAAAGATAAGTCATTGCATTTTAACACAATAAATTCAGCCATTCGTAAGATGGGATACAAAACAAATGAGCTATCCTCACACGGTTTAAGATCAACATTCAGTACTATTTTAAATGATTCTGGCTTATTTCAAGATAGTTGGATTGAGGCTCAGCTTTCACATGTAGATAAGAATAAAACACGTGCTAGTTATAACCATGCAGATTATATTCAACAAAGAGCTGATATGATGCAGTGGTGGGGTGACTATTTAGAAAATAAATCAAAATCTAGTTTATAGGTAATTTAAATTAAACTATTTTGATTTAATAATAAATTTTAAACCAAATGCATTTAACAACTTATTTATAGAATCTAATGTTGGATTACTATCAGGTTGCTCCATTTTCTGTAAAGTCTGTGGTGCTATTTTAGTAATTTTACTCATTTCATTTAATGTTAAATGTAGTTCTTTTCTAATGTATGATGCAATCTGGTAAATTTGCCACTCAGGATTGTTATTTATATTTTCTAAGACTTGTAAGCGTTTATTCATTTGCTCGATTGCCGTCATAGGCTTATAACGTTTATCCATTAGAAAGCTCCTGAATCTGTTGGCATATATTCAATATACGATGATGACTATTTTGTAGAATCTCATCATCTATATTTATTTTTTTCATTTCATCGAGCAAATTTTCATACAGTGGCAATTGTTGAATCATTGTATGTTTAATTTCAGTTGAATCTATTCCTGTACATTCTTCTATTTGCGTTATGACAGATCCCCATATAGGCATTCCTCCATGGTCATCTTTTTCCCAACGTGTAGTACGTGCAATTCCGTCAGGATGAAGCCACATTGGTGCAAAATCGAAGAGAGGTGTTAATTGAATTGTGCCGTCATTTAAACGTTGAATTGCGGTATTACGGGTATGATTATCTTTATTTCCTAATGCAACATTAGCGATATCTCGTTTCAAATATTCAAAAATTTCAGCTTTTGATGATGAGCAACATTCCATGATCAATGTACAGATTTGATTATGTGTCATTTTAACGCCGAAGCCAGCTTTACCACTTAAAGAGGCTAGGCTTTCTTGTGCAATTCTTTTGACTTTACCATTGATAATTTGGCGATCAAAACGTGGAATAAATAGTGTTCTCTGGTGAAGTTCCAAGTCCTTGAACACTCTTAGACCTAAATACCGAGCTATTTTCATGTAAATTGCTTCATGTAACAGTATTTTTTCCAGTTTTTGATCATTTCCACGACTAAATTTAACTAGCCAATGCTTTGCTGCTAGTTCATCTGGAAGACTGTGATCTAAATAAAACAGACCATCATATCCTTGTGTTAGTAATAGTTTAGGCCATTCACCTTGAACACCTGAAGAACCAGCAACAAATAAGCCATATGATGCAAGTGACTCAATGAAATCTTCTTTCCTTTCAATTATTTCGCTTAGGCTAAATCCACGAGGTTTCACTGTCGGAAAATGATCTTGAAGCCAGTCATAAGCTTCTTTAATTCGTAGATTACCAATGGGATTACCTGCCCCAGACTTCAGTAAAGGCCAATCAGCTTGTTCTTCTGCATTAATTGAAAAGCCCAGCTGATTTAAAAGCTCCTTTCGGCCATAGCCTTGAGGTAACAAGTCCATGAGAAATGCTGGCCACTGGTTTTCTAGGTTATTTTGTACATTGACTGGAAATTGGAATGATAGAGCATGGCCATCTCTTAAATCTATATGTTCAATGGCATATTCAAATAGATATGATGTTCGGGTAGATGTTGATGTTCTCCATCCCTGCTCTTGATCGGCTGTTAATTCAACGATAGCGCAGTCTTGCCATTCGTTATTTTGAAAAATTTGAAGTGTGCAATATTGATTCATATATGTATTAAAATAAAATATTAGTGTCTATTTCAAGTAGTATTTTTTTATTATAGTAGATATATATTGAATTTCCTACTCTGATTTAGAATCATTTAATTTGCACTATAAGCAATCATTTTAAACGTCATAACTTGTCGTATTGCTAAATTACTAACTTCTTTATGCAATTTTTTTGATTAAATATTCAAAAGGAGAAAATAAATGGAATAACTTAATCCATCTGATCTAAAAGCGATTCTACATTCAAAAAGAGCAAATCTGTATTATTTAGAACATACCCGTGTCATGCAGGAAGATGGGCGTGTCTTATATCTGACTGAAGCTAAGAAAAGTTAGACAAATTGTTGTACAACAAGATAAATCTGTTGATGACGCACTGGACATAGCATTTAAAGAAATATATTAAACTGAACCGTACCGGGTTTGTCGGAGACTTTTTTATTTAAGTTAGGCCACCTGACCTAACGGGTTAATCTTATCATAGTACATTGCTTCAAACTCAAAAGGCGATACATAACCCAGTGCACTGTGTACACGCTTTTTGTTGAACCAACCTACCCAGTTTAGTGTCGCAAGTTGTACATCTGCTAAACCTTGCCAATCTGCTTTTAAATATTCAATCACCTCTGTTTTGTATAAGCCATTCACCGTTTCAGCCAGAGCATTATCGTATGAATCACCAGTTGTACCGACTGATGCTCGTAAATTTGCAGCTTCTAAACGATTGGTATAGCGAATAGAAAGATATTGAACACCTCTATCGGAATGATGAATCACATTCTTTGGCATGCCTCGATCGTGCAATGCTTGCTCAAGTGCATCGAGTACCATATCTGTATTCATCCGTGTAGATACTTTCCATCCAACAATTGCTCGTGAGAACACATCAATAATAAAGGCGGTATAGACCCAGCCTGAATTTGTTTGAATATAGGTAAAGTCAGCAACCCACAAGTGATTAGGCTGATCAGCTCTAAAATTCCGTTTCACCAAGTCAGGTGCTCGTTTTTGGTCATCTCGGCTACGGGTGGTTTGTTTGTTCTTACCTCGCCAAACACCTTGTATACCTAGCTTTTTCATTAATCGAGCAACAGTACAGCGTGCAATAATATAGCCTTCACGTTTCAGTTTTTGCCAGACTTTACGTACACCATACCGACCTGAACTTTCCTTCCAAATTCGTTTAATCTCCTCAGCATGATGCAAGTCATGTAAATCTCGCTTTGCTCGATGTTCTGGATTTTCGCAGAGATCTAGAGTCCGGTAATAGGTTGAAGCTGCGATCGGTAAAATCCTACAAATCGCATCAACACCATATAAGTCTTTATTGTTATGGATGAAATCCACCATTATTTGTGTGGGCGGTCGAGCTCCGCCTGGGCGAAAAAAGCGGCTGCTTTACGTAGAATTTCATTGGCACGCTTTAATTCTTTAATTTCACGTTCCATTTGCTTCATTTTTTCTTGATCAGATATCTGTTGTACTTTAATAGGATTTTGCTGATCTAAATGCTTTTGATGCCAGGCACGAAGTGTTTCAGGAGTACAACCAATCTTAGGCGCAATTGCTGTGATTGCAGCCCAAGTAGAAGGATAATCTTTTTCAGATTCAATTAGTAATTGAACCGCTCTTTCTCTAATTTCGGGGGTATAGTTTGGTTTTTTCATCGGAATAGTCTCTCAGAATATTGACTCTCCGACAAACCCGGTACGGTTCATTCTTGTAGAGTGGCAACTTCCGCAACACTTTTACCTTCAGAAAGCCAGAGAATAGTTTGGGCACGTTGTCTTTCACGCCAATGTTTTGCATGCTTGGCCAGAAAAATGAGTCGTTCTCGCTGTTCTAAACTAAGTGGTACAGAAACAATTCGAGGCATGTGTGAACATCTGTTAACTAAAAAAACTTTTTTGCATGATTAGTTATTTTTGTCAACTTATATTTTTTCTTTATTTTAATTTTCCATATAATTCACATACGCAACATAACCAGATAAATTATGCTCTTGATCATCAATTCGTGTTCTAAAACGATCATGACGTACATAGAATGAATTTAATATTTTTCTTGGGTTAGCCATATACATCGCCATTTCAGGGTAAAAGAAACCTGTTGCACGTTGAAACTCAACTCTATATTCAATTAGTGATTTTAAATCTTCCACTTGTGCTGATGCGTATAATTCAGTAAATTCAGTTTCTTTTAAACGCTGTACCATTTTATATGCAGACATCATCATTTCTAAGAATGTTGCATAAGCAGTTTTACGCTCTTTAATAAAGCTCATATGCTTTAAGTAATTATTGATACCAAACTGAAAATACTTTTCCTCAGGACAAATCATTGTTAATTCATTAGTACAATAGCTTAACCAATGATCATGATATTTATCATATTTTTTATTAATAAAATGCTCAAACATCAATTTAACAGTTTCTAATAAAGGCTGATGTTGATTAATTTGATACAAACGTAATAAACCAAGTGCAGCTTCCCCATCATAATAAACAATACGGAATTTTTCTTTGATTTCCAGTGATGGATAATGCAAGACATGCGTAGTCTCACCATTAACATCTACCATAAACCTAATCCCTTCTGCCAGTTTTTCTGCATAGGCAATATATTGGGAGTCTTTGGTTATTTCTTGATATTTTGCAAACATAAAGATAGCTGTTGCATTGGATCCCAACTTAATTTCTAACTCAGTAGTCTTTCCATCAATCATAAAACCTTTATCGCCTACTTCCCGATAAAAATGGTCGATAGCATATTGAATCGATTTTTTTATTTGTGTTAAGTATTCAGTTTTATAATCTACTTCCAGCGTTTCCAGCAAAGCATAGATTGCCGTACAATGTCTAACAGTATTATAGCTATTAATTTCTCTATTATATGCTGGGAAATAACCATATATAAAACGACCATCTTGCTGGATTTCACGATGTAAAAATTCAGCATTCTTTTTAATCAGCTCTACAATATGATCTTTTTTATTTCCAATTAAAAAGCGTATACCATTTTCACACCCTTGACTCTGCAAACATATAAAATCGTGATCTTCATAAAATGCAGAATAAGTATCAAACAACCAAACATCCTCAATTTCATTTAAAGAGAATTTTTTAGTAATACTTGGATACTTCTTTTTAATTGCATCATTTAGATTTTTTTCATCAAAAAAGTTTGGTTCATTATAAACAACACCTTTAATAATTGCTTTTCCATATAACTCTTGCTCCAGAAAACTGATTTCAAAATTTTTATCCAAACTTATACCTTTTCTCATATGATTATTATGCTTTTGAGAGTTTAATTCTTGAACAACATCTTGAAATGCTTTTTTCTCAATATTATATGCAATATCAACTTTCACATAATCAAATAATTCGCTATTTTTTTTATAAGTTTTATCTACAAAGTTGCATAATCTTTTAATTATTTTTGACAATTGTTCATCATAATTTCCCCAGACTTGGCAACGCTGTTTTTTACTACCATAAGATAAAAAAATAGCATAAGCACTTTGCTGGATACTTTTATCAATAATCGTACTTTCAATCCAAGATACTAACTTTTTTTTGAAATTAACTAATTCAATGTAAGAATTGATTGCCATATTACACACTAAAACATCATATTTTAAATGCCCCAATTATAACATAGCTATATATCGACTTCATTTAAATCTTAGGTTAAAAGATATTCGTATATTATTGTAAAAATATAGCAAGCATCCATTTAAAAATAGATCTAGACAAAGAAAAGGACCCTAAGGTCCTTTTCTTTATTTCAATAATTTAAATATATAGATTAATGCCAAACAATATTATTGTTGTTCAACAATTCATCTAAGGTCTTATCAGAATTAATAGCGATTAAATCAACATAATGTGATTGACCTTCTGGTTGTCCAGAATAATCAGCCTGACCATTACGATCAATTTTTAGTACACCATCTTCATATGTAACATAGTCTTTGATGTTATCAACCGTTTGATTTCCGTCAAGCAACTTCGAAATATCAATCTTGTCACCCTCAGACGCATTGAAATCAGTCCAGGTATCGAAGCCATTACCACCATTACCACCGGCATTGGCAATAGTACTATCCAATACGTTGTAAATTACCGTATCGGCACCAGCACTCATAGTAAAGATATCATTCGCAGATGAACTCTCAACTTGATCAGCATGTTCAGTTGCAACAACGTTTTTACCAACATTGATTTCAAGTATAGCCTGCTCTTTCACACCCAACTTAGAAACAGTCTCATATGTAAATTTATCCACACCAAATGCATTACCACTTGGTTGATAACTATAAGAACCATCTTTGTTGATTGTTAAAGTGCCGTATTGTCCTTCAACTTCAATTGATGCTGCACCTTTCTTCGGATCATTTACGAAGACTTCTTTAGCACCAACTTTCAATGAATCAATTTTGGTTATTCCATCATCGTTTGTAAGTAGATTACCTTTCACAATATCTACAGCAGAACTTACATAATCATCTGAATGAACAACGTGAGTTGTATAATCAATAGATTGGATCTTACCATCTACTGATGTAACTTCTAATGTGTAATTTCCAGCTGGAAGATCCTGCAAGTTAATATTCAACTCAACATTTTTTCCTTTCACTGTCTGTGTAAATACTTGTCCAGTTGTTGTATTCGTCAACTTATAAGTTAACGTCACATCTTTCTTCGTAATCACCCCATCAGATTCAGTTTTAACGTTTAAGCTGGTAGATGCATCTTTACTATGTGCCGCAACTGTAAACTCTTTCATATATGTTTTAACGTTATCAAATAGGCCATAACTTTCGGCGTAATTGATTGTTGTTTCTACATTATGCTGTTCAAGAGCTGTTGTAATAAAGTCATCTTTGGCTGTATGCGTGCCAACTTTAATATTTAAAGTTTCAACTACAGACTTACCATTAGCATCCTGAGTGACCAATTGGAATGTATCAACTTGACCATAAGGTGGCTTCCACCCTGCACCTGCATTAGCAGGTTTAACCACTGTATAAGTATAAGTACCATCACTATTAATCGTTAATGTGCCGTATTTACCTTCTACAGTCGTTACTTTACCAGGTTCAACATCCTTACCATTTACTTTCAATAGAGCTGTTGAATCTTTCTCAGTCGCATCACCAGCAACAGAACCTTGGTAGTTGGTTGGTGTGTTGTAGTCATAAATTTTATCATGATCAACATATAAACCCGAACCTTCTGCTACACCAAGCAAACCTTTACTGTTTAGCATTGCGCGATATTCGCCTTCGCCAAACTGCATGGTTAACTGGTCAGATTTACCACCGAGTACAATAATCTTAAACCAGTCCTTTTCATAATGAACTTGAACAAAATTACCAGTCGCAGGGTCTAGCTTAAAGATCACGAGATCGAAGACCTTACCAATCGAAATACCACCAGCACTGCCATGGAATGTTAATTCGCGTACTTGATTCTCACCTACTGAGAACTCCATCGCACCGGCACCTGCTAACACATCAGCACTTAGAATTGGTCCTAGTAACCCAAGATCAAGTAACTTAAACCCAGTCGCATTCTTAATAGTCGATTTGTCAGTATCTAGAATAACCTGTGGTTCAAGATCAAGAACAACCGTATTATGAATTTCTATACGCTCTTCCCTTGGTGTAATGTTAAGTTCAATTTCGAGTGTAGCTTCAGCTGTATTACCCGATGGCGAAGTTACAACATAAGTGAACACATCCTTAGCACCGAATGGACCACGGAAATCCGAATTAACTGTATAGCTATAAGAACCATCAGCTTTTACTGTTAATTTGCCATACTCTCCCTCAATGATCACCTCTCCGTTACCAGAAAGTGTTTTACCATTGATCGAAGTAATCGTCGTTCCTTCAGGTAAGTCATCTTTGCCAAATTTTGGATCCTCATCAGTCAACATATTGCCTGAAATTGATCCTGTCATATCAGCTGCTTCGTTATAGTCATGAGTAATCGCATCAGTGATTTTTAAGCTATAACCCGTTAATGCTTGAATGCCTTGACCAGAAGCCATTACAAACATCCACTTACCTTGAGCTAAGTTAAACTCGGTTTCTTTAGATTTACCACCAAGTAATACACTAACTACCCAGTTTTCTTTAACAGCTTGCTGTTCCCATTGTCCAGTACTTTCATTGAGCTTGTACACATACAAGTCCATAGTACCAACCACTTGAACACCCAAAGCAGAGCCTTGTAAGGTCAAATCTTTCGTCTGATTCGCACCAACATCAACAATAAGTGAACTATCGCCAAGGTTAGCTAATACATCAACACCCAATACAGGACCTAGACCTACGTTTACTACAGTAAAGCCTGTCTTCGAACTACCTTTAAGAACTGTATCTGTCGTTGACTTAGGCGTAGCATCTAAAATCAAATCGATAACATTATCAGCAGGAGCAAGAATTTTAGCTATACCTGCAATAATTTTATATGGATCTGATTCATTATTTGCTGCATCCGTAGCAGTGACATTAATGATCTTGCCACGTTCAACCGCTGTATCAAAACTATAAATTGCTTTGCCTTCACCATTCGCCTGGAACTCAATAGGATTGCCATTCTTATCTAGTAATGGTTTACCTTCTGAGTCATACAACTTAATAGTTGCATGAGGTTCAGTTTCTACAGTTAATACAAGATTATCTGTATCAATTTGAACATCAATGATATCTGGTGCAGTGGTATCTTTAGCGTTAACAGTAGCAGGATCAGATGTGTTTTCAGCCTTATCAGTTAAAGTAACGTTAAGTTCTTCACCATTAGTAAATGGTTTATCAAGATCAACTGTCAAATTACCATCTGCATCAACCACGCCGCGACCGACAACATTACCATCTTTATCTTTAACAGTGACTGTTGTATTTGGCTCACCTTTACCAGTCAACTTCAAACCATCTTGGCTTACATCTAGATCAGTTGGAGCATCAGGAGCTGTCGTATCTGGTGCAGTAACTGTCACTTCTGATGACTTATTTCCAGCCTCATCTTCCAGTTGAACGGTAACATCCTCACCATTAGTTAATGGTTTTTCTAAATCAACCGCAAAGTTGCCTTCTTTATCAACTTTGCCTGTACCAATCACTTTACCATCTTGATCAGTAACATTAACCGTACTACCAGGCTCGCCCTTACCAGTTACTTGAGTACCATCTTCTGTAACAGCGACATCAGTTGGAGCATCTGGCGCAGTAATATCTGGCGCTGTTACTTCAACTGGTGCTGACTTGTTTTTCCCATCAGCTTGTGCTGTAACATCTACTTTCTCACCATCAGCTTGTGCTGGTGTCAATGACACTTCAAATTTTCCATCTGGACCTGCAGTTGCACTACCTAAAACAGTGCCATCTTTTGCACTCACTGTAACTGTAGATCCTGGTTCAGCTGTACCAGTAAGCTTCGATCCATCTTCATTGAATTCAAGATCTTTTGGCTCATCTGTATCAGAGTCTGAATCGCTGTCAGAGTCTGAATCGCTGTCTGAATCCGAGTCGCTGTCTGAATCCGAGTCGCTGTCAGAGTCTGAATCGCTGTCTGAATCCGAGTCGCTGTCTGAATCCGAGTCACTATCTGAATCTGAATCGCTGTC
>NZ_KB849553.1:102980-116408 GCF_000368565.1 Acinetobacter gerneri DSM 14967 = CIP 107464 = MTCC 9824
GAATCGCTGTCTGAATCCGAGTCGCTGTCAGAGTCTGAATCGCTGTCCGAATCCGAGTCGCTGTCCGAATCCGAGTCGCTGTCAGAGTCACTGTCTGAATCTGAATCGCTGTCTGAATCCGAGTCGCTGTCAGAGTCTGAATCGCTGTCTGAATCCGAGTCGCTGTCTGAATCCGAATCGCTGTCTGAGTCAGAGTCTGAATCGCTGTCTGAATCCGAGTCGCTGTCTGAATCCGAATCGCTATCCGAATCCGAGTCGCTGTCAGAGTCCGAATCCGAGTCACTGTCTGAATCTGAATCGCTGTCAGAGTCTGAATCGCTGTCCGAATCCGAGTCGCTGTCCGAATCCGAGTCACTGTCAGAGTCTGAATCGCTGTCAGAGTCACTGTCTGAATCTGAATCGCTGTCTGAATCAGAGTCGTTGTCATCGTATGACTTCGAACTATTACCAGCCCAGGCGAGAATACCGCCTGCAGTTACTGGAATAGCCGCCCAGACTAAAGGATTATAATTATCGCCATAAAGTAGTGGTTCAATACTTTCTATTGGTTGGTAATGTGCAACATCTAATAACAATCCTTCATTATTTGTAAAACGAACCCAAAGCAACTGTTGAGATTCATCACCAAAAACTAAGCTATTATCTGTTGCTTCATTTTCACTGAAGAAGCCTTCTATAGTAATAATTTCACCATTTTTTAGGTGAATAATAACATTTGTACCATCTCTCTTTACTTCTAAAACATCATTAGGAGAAACTTTTACTAAAACCACTGATGGTTCATTTAGTTTTACAGATGTCCCAGAAATTGTAGCTACTGTTTCATGACTTTCTTTTGTTACAACTTTAATATCCGCCATAGAGTTCCCAGCACCACAGCATCAATGAATAATATATTTTTCATCAAAACCATAGTGACTTTAAAAGTTACATTTTAAAACGCTATTTAAACATAGTTGTATACATAAAGTAATCTAAACTTATATTTAATTTAAGCGCAGATTCAAATCCCAAGTGCAACACACTTGTAGTTAGTTGAAAAAGTTAGGTGTATTCATAGAATCATTAGACTTTTTCAACTCGCAATTGGAAAGCACACAATGAAGAAATACACCCAACTTTCTCAAGATGAAAGATACGAAATTTATGCTACTTTGAAAAGTAAAAGTTCAATCGCTAGCCTTGCTCGGGAGTTAGGGCGTTCACGATCAACCATCTACCGTGAGTTAAAAAGAAATACTGGGCAACGTGGATATAGAGCTCAACAGGCAGCGAAATTTGCAAGTCAAAGACGGTACCATCCTTCATCATCCATGACAGCATTTGCCTTCGCTTATATTGATTACTTAATTGGCTTAGACTGGTCACCAGAACAAATTTCAGGTGCTTTAACACAACGCGGTTGGCTGGATGTACCTTCACATGAGTGGATTTACCAGCACATTTATCAAGATAAATCACAAGGAGGTAACCTCCATCTACACTTAAGGCATCAGAAGAAATATCGAAAACGAGGTTACAAAAACACGGATCGTAGAGGGCAAATCATTGATAAAACAAGTATTCATTGCCGAGACCAGGTCATTGATCAGCGACAACGTTTAGGAGATTTCGAAGGTGATACGGTGATTGGTAAACATCATAAAGGAGCTTTATTAACCCTCGTTGATCGAAAGAGCCTGTACGTACATATTGTTCATTTAGGGTCAACGAGAGCATCCTCTAAAACGATTACTTGTGCATTAGATCGTTTACGAATGAGCCATGCTTATAGTGTAACATTTGATAATGGAAAGGAATTTGCCGAACACAAAAGAATTACTGATGTCGGCATAGATACTTATTTTGCTGATCCTTACAAGTCTATTCAGCGAGCTAGAAATGAAAATACGAATGGTTTAATCCGGCAATATCTGCCAAAATCATCATCGTTTGATGACGTGTCAAACGATGAAATAGAGCAGATAGAATTTTCACTCAACCATCGTCCTAGAAAAACACTAGGCTGGTATACGCCAAGTGAAGTTATGGCTGGTTTTTATACTGTTGCACTTGCTGCTTGAATCCGCCCTATCTAAAAGTAGTTTTTCATTTAAGATTAAAGTATCTATATAAGATGCAAAAACATTTTGTTTGCTATCTGAGGTAATTTCTTGTAAAGCTTTATATTTCTGTATCTTTGCACTCGCTTTTTGTCTAATATTATTTATTATTGAAGCTGCTATTACCCCAATAATTTCATCATTATCACGAACCACAAAAATTTTGGAAGAGCTTAAAATCACCTCTCCTAGAAAAAAATCTGCCATAGGCTTTACATTTTTTTTAGGTATCCAAGCATTATAATCCCAAATAGAAATAATCATTTGATTTATTTTTTCTAAATCGCTTTCACTAAATTCATCAGCAACTTCATACTGTAGAACGTTATTACTATTCATTATTTATACTCATATAGTTGGATATATATTTAAATTATAGGGAGTTTTATTTGAGAGAGGCAAGGGGAAATTTTTATGAAGCTCAATCACTCGTAGACACTTTTTCGGTTCTTATCACCTATAGTTTATTTATTTAACCAGTAAGTATGCCACTAGACTTTATGAGTTATTAATCGCTTGGCGTGAAGTTGGTAAAACACCTGTTTTTGAACTACAACAGTTACGTAAAAATTTAGGTGTTGAAGATGATGGTAATACCCCCCATTTTTAATTGAATTAATGGGGGCTTTGTTGCACAAAGATTTGAAATGCAAAGCGCCCCTAATTGAGCCAAATTTAAGGCGTAACTTGGGTAAGTGGGCGACCTAATTCCGTAAATCTGTTAAGGACTGCTACACGTGCATGGATCTCATTCACTTGGCTATCAAAACTCCTTGCACTGAGTTTATCTCCTAATAATTTGATGCAATGCATCTTAGTTTCAACCAAACTTCGCCGATGATAGCCTGACCATTTTTTCCATAGTGTCCTGCCTAAACGTTTAATTGCTCGAAGTAATTCATTTCGCTCTAGCGAGCTACTCTTTGTATCTTTCCATGGTTTCGCATTTTTTCTAGGTGGAATCACCGCATGCGCTTGCCGATCTGCAATGACCTGACGGCATTGCTTGGTGTCATAAGCTCCATCGGTATAAACAGAGTTAATCTGCTCATCTTGTGGAATCTGATTAAGTAAATCACCAAGCACCTGTGAATCACTGATATTATTGGTTGTAAGCTGAACTGCTCGTATTTGTAGGGTTTTAGCATCTATACCAATATGAAGTTTACGCCATTGGCGACGATATTCAGGTCCATGTTTCTTGCGTTTCCATTCGCCCTCACCTAGAAACTTCATGCCTGTAGAGTCCATGAGTAGATGCAGCCCATCGCTACTTTTTTGGTAGCTGATTACAATATCAATATGCTTTTGTCTTCTACAAAGCGTGGTGTAATCTGGAGCTATCCAATTTAATCCGCAAAGTTTAATCAGACTTTGCACAAAGCCAGTGACCATACGTAAAGACAGACGGAATAAGGATTTAATCATTAAGCAGCATTGGATGGCTGCGTCGGAGTAGGTTTGATTTCGCCCTTGTTTGCCTTTTGATGGAGCATACCATTGCGTAGCAGGATCAAACCAAATGGCAATATTTCCGCGACTCATGAGTGCTCGGTTATATGCGGGCCAATTGGTTGTACGGTAGATTTTGTGTGCAGGCTTCTTCATTTGAAAATTATATCGCTGAAAAACCCTTTACAGATAGGTTTGTGCAACAAAGCCATTAATGGGTAGAAAATCTAAAGCCTTGTTATTGTTTAAAAATAGGTGGACAACCATTTACTGACATATGAGGTCGTTCATGATTATAAAAGTACTGCCAGTCAGTTGTATAGTCCTGCACCTCGCTCAGATCTCGAAATAAATATTGATTTAGACACTCATAACGTACTGTACGATTAAATCGCTCAACATATGCATTTTGCTGTGGATTGCCTGGTTGAGTAAATACATGCTCAATACCATGCTGATCACACCACTTTTCCATCAGCTCACTTATATACTCTGGGCCATTGTCGGTTCTAATGCGTTTAGGTTTACCTCGCCATTCAATGAGCTGATCAAGTCCTCTCAGCACACGTTCTGCTGGCAACGAAAAGTCAATCAATATATCCAATGACTCGCGATTATAGTCATCAATCACGTTGTGAACTCGATAACTACGTCCATCACTGAGTTGATCATACATAAAGTCCATTGACCATGATTCATTCTTAGCTGTCGGTACTGCAAGGGTTTCAGGCTGTTCTCGTTTAATCCGCTTATTAGGCTTGATTCTTAAATTAAGCTCAAGCTCCTTATAAATGCGATAGACACGTTTGTGGTTCCATTTGTATTTTTTAACATTACGCAAATACAGGAAACAAAGCTTGAAGCCCCATGTTTTATGATCATTGGTTAATTGAATCAACCATTCGGCAATCTGTTGATTCTCTTCATCTAAACGAGCTTTATAGCGATAACACGTTTGACTGACTTTAAAAATTAAGCAGGCCATGCTGATTGAAATCTTAAATTGCTCAGTAGCTTGCTGAGCAAGTAACTTTCGCTGAACAGGCCTTAAAACTTTTTTAAAAGTGCATCTTGCAAGATGTCTGACTTTAGCCGCTCATCAGCATACATGCGTTTTAAACGGGCATTTTCAGCCTCAAGTTCTTTAAGCCGCGTCATCATTGAAAGATCCATGCCGCCATATTTGGACTTCCACTTGTAGAATGTAGCAGAGCTCATACCATGTTCGCGGCACAAGTTCGGTATGGGTGTTCCTGCTTCAGCTTGCTTCAAGATACTCATGATCAAGCTGTCTGAATACTTAGATGTTTTCATAGAAAATCTCCTTAAATCAAGGTTATTCGATTTTCTACTTTTAAACTCAATTATTTTTAGGGAGGATTACCGTAGCGCCTGCACTGAATGTTCCAGAACTAGCATCAATGACCTGATCAACATGGTCAAGTTTTACAGTAGAGCTAAACTTCTCGAATGGAGGTTCAGGCACAATTTTGACGACTTGTCCTTTTTTAATGGATCGAAAATATTTTAAAGGGACAATCGCATTAATTTTAAATTGATCAGTCTGCGCAATTTTGAAAATAGGATTCTTTCCTTCAGTTGGGCCGACCATACTGCCCGCATAAATATACTGCTGCATGACTATTCCATTAAAAGGACTGTAAATTTTTCTACGGTTTAAATCGGCTTGGCTCTGTTTATATTCAAATTCTGCCTGTTTGAGACTTTCTTGAGCAATTTGAAGCTCAGCACGGGCCTGACTTAACTCATTTACTGCATCATCATAAGCCTGCTTGGAAACAAAGTTTTCAGCACTTAGCTGCTTTACCAAGCAAATTAAAGACCTTGTATCTGATGAGGAATATCGTCAACTTCAGCAAGATCTTTTGGTACAGCCTGATAGAGGTGACCTAATCAAGAATGGCGGTGGTATTCGCAAAGTACGTTGTGCTCAAGGTAACAAAGGGAAAAGTGGTGGGATACGGGTGATTTATTATTGGGTCACCGAGGATGATCAGATCTTTTTCTTAGTGGCTTATCCAAAATCAGTAAAAGATAATTTAACAGATAAGGAAACCGCCATTCTGCGCCAACTCGTGAAGGAGCAATTTCATGGATAACAACTTATTTGATGACTTGGTTGCTTCAATCAAAGAAGCTGGAGCTATCAAACGTAAAGAAGTTAAAGCAAGCCGAGTTACAGAACTCGAATTGCCTGATATTAAAGAAGTACGTGAAAAAACTGGCTTGAGCCAAAATGAATTTGCTGCACGTCTACATATTAGCCCCCGTACCCTGCAAAATTGGGAACAGGGACGACGCTATCCAACTGGACCAACAGCTACATTGATTCGAATTTTAGAGATACAGTCAAAACCGAAACACAAGGTACAGCCCGTATCACTAACATAAATCACTTAGTTTTCCAGATTCCACATAAGATTATGGTGTATAAAGTCACAGAGTTTGAGGATTTACTCCCTCATCGTTGGGCACCCGAAGCCAGTTAAAATACAGCTACGGGGATTACCGTATGCTTACGATCAAAGCAATTTTTCAGCGTTTGCAATCATAAGTTTTTCACTTTCTATTTTTTCTAATTCACTCACTAGATTCCCTGTAATAATCTTTTCGTCTGAGAAATTTTCAGCCGAATTTGGAATCACTGTGGCTTTAATCGTTTTTTTCTTAGCGTCTTTCACTCTTAAGTCATACCATTTTTTTCCTGAATCACTCATAAAATCATCAATCTTTATGAAACGGTGGTCATTTTGCCCTGCTCTTAAGCCGTTTTCACCAAATTTATAGAGATCTAAGCCTCTATAAGTCGCATAAGGTTCTTTTTCATCATCTAAATAAAGTTCTAAATACCATTGAATAGAAGATAAGTTTTGCTGACTTCCATTGTGAACATCAAACCACACCCCCTTTTCCAAAAAAGGATCTCGATGTTCTCCGAATCTAACATTAGTAGCTTTAATTTTTGAAAGATCGTTATAAAGATCAGTCCATTCTTTCTCAATAGCCTTTAATTGGTCATATTGAGCATTTACTTCTGGCTTGCGTTTACCTATGGCCATTTTAATCATCTTGCGATATGTAATATCAGCTCCCCATTTGTCCTTAAATATTTCAATAGTGTCATATTTATCATTGATACCTATTGAGTCCATTGCCCACTGAATAATAGCGGCATCATTTTCTGGAGTTTCTTTAAACACAATTCCTGATGACTCTGAAAGACTATTGAAACTTGTTAAATCAAATGTTTTATCTAAGGGATCTTTACTGCAACCACTCAACATTGCAAGACTTAAAAGGGATACGATTACAAGCTTTTTCATTTAATTCCTCTGGATTGGATTCAAAGTAAATTTTTAGATTTTCTGGTAGCGTCTGAGAACAGAATGTCAGTATCAAAATATCAAATAAATTCTGCTGACCACATAACACGATAAGTATACTGCCTTCTATCCATTTTAATCCTCCATCTAATTCAGAGATTTCATTTGTTCGCTATATAGCAAACTTTATGAGCAAAGCCTGTAAATTGAAGGATAAAAGGACTTCACAGCTGAATGGAAAAAGCTCCCTAGTGCCATAAGAGATCAATTCAAGAAGAAACTCGCTAAGGTCATAAGCAGCCACATATTCCCAAGAATATACTCAGAGGTGATCTTGCTCATCACCGTCGGGAAACGAGCTGACAGCATAGTTTATGATGAAGCGAAAAAGCGCATTAAAGACTAAAAATGGGAGCTTAAGGCTCCCATTTTTGTGTTATTCACCAATTAAAATGTCTATGCGAAAAACCATTTAAAATGTCCTGTTTTTAACTACAAGAGTCAAGTACAGGATTCAACTTTCTTTGTTTAATAATATTTTTCTGAGCTCTACGACTCGGCATACTTTTCTTGAGACGGGAACGTTTATTCTGTTTCTCCAATTCCTCATGTTGCTGCTGGATATGGGCCAGGACCGAACCTAATCTTTTATTCTCAACCACATCATTCTGCTGTAGTCCAGCCAGTTTATTGAAGACTCTATAGTTGATCTTCCGTCCTTCATGCATGATTGCCACAGTACCATCCGGGTACTCCAGAAATGAAATGTATTGCCCAACAAGCTTATGATTCAGCTCTGTCGGTTCAAGCATATAAATACACTTGTCATAGGTCAGGGTCAGATTCTTGGTGACCTTACGCGGTTCCTGCCAGGTAAAAATATCATCCAGTTCAAGATCAGATTCGGTTAATGGCCGATGCAGGTTCTTTGAGTTTCGCGCACATTTGGCGAACTTCTGATTGAACTGCTCAATAAAGCAGGGTAACCATATATTGGCCTCTGCAATCGAACCGATGCCTTCCAGGCGCATCTCTTTGATCAGACGGTCCTGAAGGGTTCTGTTGGCACGTTCCACACGACCTTTGGCTTGGGGTGAGTTGGCAAAGATAATATCGATGTTCAAATTATTCAGAATCCGCCCAAATTGCGTAATCTGGCTGTCTTGCCTGGATTTTTTATTAACTCTGAATACCGAATGCTTGTCGCTATAAAAGGCTAGAGGTTTGCCGTATTGTTCAATGTAGGCTCGGGTTGAAAGCATGTAGTCAAAGGTCGTTTCAGCCTCACAAAAGCGCAGATGCAACAGCTTTCCAGTAGCATCATCGATATAAACCAACAAGCAGCATTTTGCAGCTCGACCTTCAAACCAGTCATGATATGAGCCATCAATTTGGATCAGTTCACCGAAGCAATCCCGGTTATAACGTGGCTGATATGGACGCTTCAGGCGCTTGGATCGCGGAATCCACAGGTCATTGGCCGTCATCCAGCGCCGAAGCGTTTCTACCGGGATATTCAGGTCAAACATGCTGCTGAGCTTCTCATGCGCCAAGGTGGGTCCAAAGCCCAGCAAATGTTCAGCAATAATGGAAAGGCACTTTGATTTTAACAAGTCATCATGGCGACGATGGCCAGGTTGACCACGACTGGCATGTGCCATACCTGAGACACCATCTTGATTGAGCTTCTGCAATAACCGGGTAATTTGACGGGTGGAAAGATTTAGGATTTCAGCAGCACGGACCTGGGTAATACGATGATCTCGAACGTCTTGCAGAACTGCAAGCCGTTGAATTTCTTTGTCAGACATAGTGATCAGCATCTATATTTATATCCAGTCCATGGTGATAAAAACCATCATAAACTAGACATTTTTATTGGTGAGAATATAGACACTTTAAATGGGTTCTAACATTTTTATTTCGTATAACAGCCATTATGTTAAATAGAGCTTCATCTGTGTTGCTCTCATAAAAGCTTAGCTAAAATACCAAAACCAGAAAGCGACCAACACGCCTAGTGAAAGGACTGAAGCAAACAGGGTGAACCATGAATGTGATTGTGTCCCCCAAAACATACGCTTTGCTAGCCATTTTTTAAGTAGAACACTATTCAGTGTCAGTGCTGTCAAGTGTAGTAATACAGTAGCTAAAAACAGATTTGCGAATAGTTCATGCAATTCTTTTAAACTGTGGCTATGCGTATAGTCTGTTAAAAAGCCTGCCAGTACAGTTAAGGGCATCAGGCAAAAAGCACCCAGTATGCTCAGCTGAAACAGGCTGGAACTGGCTGCTTTTAAAAATGCTGGGGAAAGCCATTGCTGCGGTTGCGCCCAATAGCGCTGCACAAATGGCTTGATCACATTAAATCGACGGCTCGCCCCTGAAGGCTGAGTATGAGCAAATCGAGAAGCAAGAAACTGCCATAAAATTCTTAATATCAGGCTAATACCAAGTGTATAGCCAAACGCCATATGCACTTGATGCCATTCTTCTGCATCCCCCGTGAGATAAGCCCCAGTAAAGCTCAAAATAATGACGATATGCAGAAATCGAATCAGTAAATCTGTAGAAGATGTTGCTGTGTTCTGAGCCATAAAAAACCTTTGTTGACTGTATTTTAGTTGCAGAATAGCGGCTCAAGCTGAGGTGAATATTAAAGAATACAGTCAAAAAAAAATGGCGCTCATTAGAGCGCAATTTTAAAATTGGAAGATCATGTGAATATTAATTTTGTCTACAATTAGCTTAATACGGATTATACGAAGCCTGAACATTGGAGTCGGTTTTTTTAATACGTATAACACCCATTATTAAACAAGGTTATTTTAAATGTAATGGATATGCATCAGTAGTGACTTATATTCTCTATTGTCTAGCTCAATTAAGGTTTACAGATAAAATATTTACTATAATCATTCTGATAACAGCAAGGGACTATATTGTGCGCCATTCTTATCATATCGAAAAACATTATATTGAACGGTCAGGGTGGCTACGTGCGGCTGTACTAGGGGCTAATGATGGGATTATTTCTGTAACAAGCCTAGTAGTCGGAATAGCAGCCAGTGGTGCTTCTTCTCAAACATTATTAGTAACATGTGTTGCGGGATTAATTTCTGGGGCGGCTTCAATGGCTGCAGGTGAATATATTTCCGTTAAATCACAACAAGATATTGAAAAAAATGATCTGAAAATGGAGGCACGTGAGTTAAAACTCCATCCTGAACATGAACTGCAGGAACTAAAAAATATTTATATACAACGTGGTTTAGAACCAACTTTAGCTGAAGATGTCGCTAAACAACTAACTATGCATAATTCTTTAGATGCACATGCTCGTGATGAAATTGGCATTTCAGTTCATACCTCTGCCAAGCCATTTCTAGCGGCATCTTCTTCAGCCCTCGCATTTTCTGTAGGTTCATTATTTCCTTTAATTTCAATGATGCTTCTGCCTGAACAATATTTAGATAAAGGTGTCATGCTGATTGGAGTTTTAACTCTCGGAATTATGGGAGCATTGGCGAGTTATGCTGGCGGTGTAAGTATCTGGAGAGGTTCTGTTCGGGTTATGATTTGGGGAATTGTCGCAATGTTATTCAGTGCTTGGATCGGATCACTATTTAATGTTGCTGTGACCTAATATACTTTGTGTATCTGATCACAATATTTTAATCCAATAAATTATTATAGGTTTTGAGTAGTTATTATTCATGAGTTCTCCTAACTTTTAGATACTTATATTACATATGATCTAACCTGATTAGAGGTCAAAACTAAGATACTCAATCATCTGCTTCAAAGATTTTTAAAATTAACATAATACGTATTATGCGAAACGAGGGCTGTAGGCTCTCGTTTTTTCGTTCTAGAACTGCTAAAATCCTTATACGCCATTGACGTACTTTAACTTATGTTATTCATTGAAACCAGTATTTTTACCAAGCAAATCAAAGAGCTTGTGAGTGATGAAGAGTATCGTCAGCTCCAGCAAGATCTCTTGGTACAGCCTGATAAGGGCGACTTAATCAAGAATGGCGGAGGCATTCGTAAAGTACGTTGTGCTCAAGGTAATAAGGGTAAAAGTGGTGGTATCCGGGTGATCTATTATTGGGTCACAGAGGATGATCAGATCTTTTTCCTAGTCGCTTATCCAAAGTCTGTGAAAGATAATCTGACAGACAAAGAGACCTCGATCCTACGTCAATTAGTGAAGGAGCAATTTCATGGATAACAACTTATTTGATGACCTGGTTGCTTCAATCAAAGAAGCTGGTGCCATCAAACGCAATGAAATCAAAGCAAGTCGAGTGACTGAGCTTGAATTACCAGATATAAAAGAAGTACGTGAGAAAACTGGCTTAACCCAGGCAGAATTTGCTGCACGTTTGCATATCAGCGCGAGAACCCTGCAAAACT
Organism: Acinetobacter gerneri DSM 14967 = CIP 107464 = MTCC 9824; assembly: GCF_000368565.1. Lineage (GTDB taxonomy): Bacteria > Pseudomonadota > Gammaproteobacteria > Pseudomonadales > Moraxellaceae > Acinetobacter > Acinetobacter gerneri. Next base: position 114,301 of record NZ_KB849553.1, read on the forward strand.
GGGAACAAGGCCGTCGATATCCGACTGGTCCTGCAGCGACTCTAATTCGCATTCTGGATGCCCATCCAACCCTAATTTAAAAAGTTTAGATAATAAAAAAGCCCGACATCCTGTCGGGCTTTTTCGTATTGGTTCGCTTGGCATAACTCCTGTCGTGCCGCCGATCCTTGTGCGATTATTTATTTTTATTCTGCGGAACATCCTGTTCTCTTATGACTTCATGATATTGAATACAAGGGATTGTGAACATCCGTAAAATCCCTAAATCCATGTGCGCTCAGGCGTACAAAATTGGTGGATTTTTATCCCAAGAGTTGTCCGCAGAAATTGGGGATAATTTAAGCCAGCGTTGGCTTGATAACGCAGAGAAAAATGACAAATCGATTAAATATTAATCAATTTTATTGGCAAGAAGTATCAGAATTGCTCAAAAAGAAACCGACTTGTTTCCAAGTCGGTTTTTTGTGGTTTTTTAGGGGGATGAAAAAATTTTAACTATATGAAAAACAAAGATATTTTAAAAAGCTGTTATTCCTAAGTAGAAATGTCCTACCTAATAACCAAATAGAAATGTCCTATACAGACACTTCCAAGTCAAGCACAGGATTCAGATTTCGTTCTTTGATTACTGTTTTCTGTGCACGTCTGCTCGGCATCTTTTGAGAACGATTGCGTTTGTTTTGCTGTTCTAATTCTTCGTGCTGTTGTTGAATATGATTGAGAACAGCACCTAAACGTTTATTCTCAACAACCTCTCGCTGGTTGAGCTGACTTAATTTATCGAAGATGCTGTAATTGATTTTTCTTCCTTGATGTTCAATGGCTACCGTGCCATCCGGGTATTCCAGAAACTCAAGATACTTGCCGATCAACCTTTTATTTTCTTCGGTATTTTCCAGTAAATATACGCATTTATCATAAGTAATCGTCAGGCTGTTCGTGACTCTGCGGGGTTCACGCCAGGTAAAAACATCATCTAATTCTTCGGCTGTTTCAGTGACAGTCCGGTGTAGATCCTTGGGATTAAAGGCCATATTGGCAAATTTACGATTAAATTGCTCGATAAAGCAGGGCAGCCAGGCATTCGCTTGCTCAATCGAACAGATGCCTTCCAGGCGCATTTCTTTAATCAGACGGTCCTGAAGCGTTCTATTCGCCCGTTCTACACGGCCTTTGGCTTGTGGTGAATTGGCGAAGATGATATCGATATTGAGGGTACTGAGTACGCGTCCAAACTGGGTAATCTTGGTATCTTTCTTGCTGCTTTGATTCACCCTGAAGACTGAATGTTTATCACTGTAAAACGCCAACGGCTTACCATGCTGCTCAACATACAAACGTGTTGAAATCATATAGTCAAATGCTGATTCCGACTCACAGAAGCGTAAATGCTGTAATTTTCCTGTGGCATCATCGATAAATACCAGCAGACAGCACTTAGCAGCGCGTCCTTCAAACCAGTCATGGTGTGAGCCATCGATTTGAATCAGTTCACCATAACAATCTCGGTTATAACGAGGCTGATACGGGCGTTTCAGGCGCTTGGCGCGAGGAATCCACAGATCGGCTGCAATCATCCAGGAACGCAGTGTTTCCACTGAAATATCGAATCCATGAACAGTGGTGAGCTTTTCATGCGCTAAAGTGGGTCCGAAACCATGCAGTTGATCCGAAACAATATTGAGGCACTTGAGTCTGAGCTCTTCAGGAAGCCTGGAATTGCTGATTTGGCCACGTGCAGCATGTGCTAATGCAGCTGGGCCTTGAGCTTTGTATTTTTGCAATAAACGTCTGATCTGACGTTCTGAAATATGAAGTAGCTGAGCAGCTTGGGACTGGGTTATGCGTTGATCACAGATTTCTTGCAAGACCGACAATCGTTTAAGTTCTTTATCCGACATAGACACCAACATATCAAACCGTCCGCTAAGAAAATTGCAAAAGTGCATATTCTAAAAGCGGACATTTTTACTTTGGAGAAACCGGACATTTCTACTTGGGGCTTACAAAAGCTGTTATTCACCAATTAAAATGTCTATGCGAAAAACCATTTAAAATGTCCTGTTTTTAACTACAAGAGTCAAGTACAGGATTCAACTTTCTTTGTT
>NZ_KB849554.1:0-32881 GCF_000368565.1 Acinetobacter gerneri DSM 14967 = CIP 107464 = MTCC 9824
CTTTATAAGTAAAGCTCTTAAACTTGGCTCATCAATTTTCTGACAAATATTTCTCAAATAAACTTCGAGTAATTTCTACCAATCAATCAATGATAATTTTTTTCAATGATCAACTAGCAAAAATCCACACAAGTTGTTCTTCATAATCTCTTAATGATCAATTCACTACCTCATCAGTAGTGAAAATCTAACGCAATACATTCTCAACAACTTAACCCTCTAAGCTAAGTTCGTTTGCTGTATCGCGTCGGGATGCAGCGTATTCTATAGAGTTTTGAAACTAGCGCAACCCCTATTTTGAGTTATTTTGCTTGTGTGTCGTTTTTTTGGACTATTTCGCTAAAAAATATTACTTTTCACCTATTTTTTGAGCGTTTTTATTAAAAAATCCCGTCGAAACGGGATTTCTTTTAATTTTATTTTTTGATTATTTAACTTTATCGATAAATAACTGGGTGCTGTAATCTGCTGTCGGGAGTTTATTTAGTTTTTTGGCTCCCGCTATACCAGACATGCTATCTACATATTTTAGAAATGCTTCGGCGTAGTCCAAACCAACATCCATTCTGCGTTCACCTGTGATATTTTTCATCGTTGTATAGTAATCCCCACCATTTGCTAAAAAGTCTATGGTAATTAACTTATATGTCTTATTTGGGTCTATGGCTTGGTATTGGTTATTTTGATTTCGAACTTCGAGCTGACTAATCCGCTGCCCCTTGTCTTTGGTCAAATCCACATTCCAACGCAAACCGCCTGTATATGGATAACTCCCGGTATTGTTCTGCGTAACTACAGCATCAATCGCATCTTCAAGAATAGCTTTAACTTCCGTCCCCGTCGCATCCAACCGTACCAAGACATTCTTAAATGGTAAGACGCTATAGATTTTGCCCACGCTAACATCACCTAATGCAACGTCTTCACGGACACCACCACCATTTTGAAATGAAATGTCTGCGTTAAAGAAGTTTTTACCTTGTTGTAAAAATGCTTCAGCGATTATTTGCTGAATATCACCACCATGCGCATTGACCTGCGGATTTTTATTACAAATATCACCCAATACTGAACGGCTAATATCACGTATCGAGCCTGGTACACGGCGCAAGCACAGATTCTCTGTCGTTTGGGCAATCACTTTTTTAGCAAAAGCATTTTTTTGTTCTTGATAAGGCTTCAGCACTGCCAAAGTCTTAATATCTGGGTTTACAACAGTAAATGGCGCTTGATCAGTCTTTATTTGCTTTAAAATTTTGTCTTTTTCAGCATCTGTGGTTGCTGGAGCATCTTTTGCAGTCCGTTTAAAATCATTTGCAATCAAAACATGCGGCGTTCCACTACAACTTGATACTTTGCCATCTTTATCAAACTTAATATTTAAATCACCAACCAAATAGCTATATTGCCAAGCTTGCGCTACACATACCAAATCACCATCTTTATTTTTAAGCTGCGTTGGATAATCCCCTTCAGGGGTTAAGCCATATTTGCTCAAACTCTTTGGCCCCAACAAACTATGTGAGTCTCCCCCGATAATGACATCGACACCACTTAAAGAGGTCGCCAATTTTTTATCTAGTTCATAGCCGACATGGGTTTGTAAAATAATTTTATTGATACCCTGTGCTTTTAATTGATTTATTTCTTTTTGTGCCGTTTCAATTTCATCACTAAACATCGTATCTGCGTTAGGTTGAGATGAATTTTTGGTTTTAGATGCGATCGTTAAACCGATAATCGCAAATTTCTGTCCATCTTTTTCAAATATCTGTGATTTTTGAATGTGCTTGGTCTGATATAAAGGCGAGGATGGACCAAAGGTGATATTTGCAGACAAAACTTTGGTTTTTTCTTTACAGTTACCTTGATCCAAAAAGTCGATAAACTTTTTCAAACCTGCATCTTTGGCATCGAATTCATGATTTCCAGGCGTAAACGTATCAAAACATACGCTATTCATCGCATCTGCATCCGCCTTACCATCTGTTAATGTGTAATATAAATCGCCAGTCGTTGCATCACCTGCATGTATTTTCAAAACATTTTTTCGTTCTAAAGCCAATTGATTGATCAGCCCTGCAACACGTGCAAAACCACCACTCGTCACAGAAAATTCTTCAGCCCCAGACCCTACATCAGCTTTAAACTTCAGGCTTTCTTCGTCCAGATGTGAATGGTGATCATTGATATGTAAAATATTCAATTCTAATGGTTGGGCTATGGGTGGAGTTAACAGCAGTGGCTCTTTATCATCATTACAGCCCGCTAAAAAAATCATAAGACCCAGTGAAGATAAACAAATTTTATAATTTTGTCGCAACATGGCATTTTCTCAATGTTATGTAAAACATTGAGTTTGCTTAGTTAAGGTTTAATTTTGATGAAATTTTAAGCTGTAAAATTCATGCTATATATATTTGATTCCATCAATCACCTCAACAATTGTTTCTATTTTTTGTTGATAATTTTCTGCTGCAAAAAAGAGTCGTGCTTGTTCTGGCAAAAATCGTTGTATTAGAAAAAATAGTTGATATTTTTCAACCATATCCATTTGTTCAAATGTCGCCAGCACATCAGCATGTTGTTCGATTTTAATGGCTTTTGAGGTAGTATCGAACAAATATTCAAGAATCAAATTTGCTTTATCATCAAAGCTTTGTCGTTGTAATCTTTGCATAATGACCTCTGGATGGCTTGGGTCTAAGTTTTATTATGCGTCGAGTTATGTGTAATTAAAATACTCTTTTCTCTCTCATTTTTTAATTTTTGTTAATTTATCCATTTCAAACAATCTACATCACATTTTCATACCGATATATTTTGCATAGATATAAAAAACCAAGAAATATTGTTTCTTGGTTTTTTAAAATTTCAGCAAATAGTCATCACTTAATCTGCACGATAATAAGGTTTATCTCCCATCAATGTCGCGCGATTCATTACTCGATGTGCAGGACGATAATCATCGACTGCATAATGGAAAGTACAGCGATTATCCCAAAATGCAACGTCATTGGCTTTCCAAGACCAACGCACAACAAACTCAGGTTTTTGAATATGTTCAAACAACATTTTCAATACTGCATCACTTTCTTTGGCTTCAAGTTCATTAATGCGAGTAGTAAAACCTTCACTGACAAATAATGCCTTGCGACCCGTTACAGGATGGGTACGAATCACAGGATGTGAAATAGGTGGATGTTTTTTCTTCGCTGCTTCTAATTTTTCACGTTCAGCAGGATCACTGCCAAAACGATTTTCAGGAAATGAACGCGCAATATCATGTGTCGCTGTCAAACCCCCTAACATATTTTGCATTGGTTTTGATAAGGCTTCAAAAGCAGCTGTACCACTCGACCAAAGTGTATCACCACCCCACGCTGGAACTTTTTTAGCACTTAAAATCGCGCCCATTGCAGGTTCTTCAAGGAAAGTTACATCTGTATGCCAAAGCGCATTGTCACGCAAATCATTGAGCTCAGTATCCAAAACCATAATTTCTGGTTGTTCTGGAATATTTGGATAGATCGGATGGATATGTAACTGACCAAATTGACGCGCAAATGCTGCATGTTGCTGTGGAGTCATGACTTGATCACGGAAAAAAATCACTTGATGTTTCAATAAAGCCGCTTCAATAAAGTTTTTGGCTTCGACTGTTAATGGTTGATTAAAATCAATACCTTCAATCAATGCACCAATCGTAGGATTGAGCGGTGTCACTTTAAAAGTATTTGAAACAATAGCGTTCATTTCTTCCTCGATCATCTTCTGATGCGTCAAAACATCTCAACCTTCAAACCTTTCTGGCTTTAAATCATGTCATCCATAGCCAAATCAAGTTTTATAAAATCAAATAGAGCTGGTTAGGGTCTGTTGACATTTCAAATTGGTTGCGACGATGAGTATTTTTTAGATGATATGAGGCGTAGATTGAAAAATTTAGTCATCTAAATGATCAAGCTACAACGAAATAGCATCAAAAAATACTCTCGTCCCACAGGGTTGTAGCTAAAATTATCTCAGGCTTCGTTACGAAATTTGAAAATGGTCTCGCTATTCTCTGCATTTCGTGCCTTGCCTGCTCAATTTTAGCCAACAACGCAATTCAGTTATGAAATGTCAACAGACCCTAGATTAATGGGCTTGTCTATCCCAAGGAACTAAACGTTTTTGCAAACGGCGTAGTCCTATTTCCAAAGCAAAGGCAATGACTGCAATAATCAATATGCCAACAATCACTACATCCGTTGCCAAAAGCTGTGATGAAGACTGCACCATAAAACCTAAGCCTTCAGATGCACCAACCAACTCAGCAGCAACCAGTGTTGACCAACCCACACCTAAGCCTATGCGAATACCTGTCAAAATATGTGGTAATGCACTCGGTAAAACCACATGTTTAATGATCTGACTAGAACTTGCACCTAATGATTGTGCAGCGCGAATTTTAGCTTGATCCACAGAACGCACACCTGTAGCGGTAGAAATCACAATCGGGGCAAAAATCGCAAGATAAATCAGTAATACTTTGGATAATTCACCAATACCACACCAAATCACGATCAAAGGTAAATATGCCAAAGGTGGAATTGGGCGGTAAAACTCGATGATAGGATCTAAGATACCTCTCACAATTTTGCTGCGCCCAATCGCGATTCCGACAGGTATTGCAGTCAAAATTGCAGCAACCAGAGCAACACCTATACGTCCCAAGCTTGCACCAATATGGCTCCACAAACTGATACTCATATAACCATTGCTGAGTAAATCTTGAAAACGGTCGATAACTGCGGCTGGTGATGGCAAAAATAATGCATCGATCCAACCCATCGCTGTAACCAGCCACCATATAAAAATCAGCGTTGCAAGTGTGATCAAGCTAATCAAAGTCACATTGGTTTCACGTGGAACCTTTACTGTTTTTTTGCTGGACTCTGATTCACTTTGTTCAAGTGCTTTAGGGTTTAATTGAGCAGTCATGATTAAACCTCTACAACTTGTTTTTTGGATTGACTATTTTGAATAAACACACGATTCAACACATATTCACGCATTTCAATAAATTGAGGATCTGATTTGATACTTCTCGCAGACTCACCATTAGCATAGCGTTTAGCAAAATCGAGCTGAAGTTTTTCCACGATACGGCCGGGGTTTGGCGCAAGAATAATTAAATCAGTCGCCAAAAACACCGCTTCTTCAATATCATGTGTAATCAAAAATGTTGGCTTTGCTGTGCTTTTCCAAACTTCCAACAATAGACATTGCATCTGTTCTCGAATAAAGGCATCCAACGCGCCAAAAGGCTCATCCATCAACAAAATCTTAGGATTGGATGCAAGTGCTCGTGCTAAACCAATACGTTGTCTTTGTCCGCCAGAAAGCTCCCAAATATGACGCTCGGCAAAACCTTCAAGATCAACCAATTTTAATAATTCTTCTGCACGACGTTTTTGTGTCGCTTTATCTACACCAGCAAGTTCCAAGCCAAAAGAAATATTGCTCGCAACATTTTGCCATGGCAATAACACATCATCCTGAAAAACCACGCCACGATCACGACTAGGTGCAGTGATCGGTTCACCATCTAGCGTTAAAAGACCTGAGCGAGGCTGTGTAAAACCTGCAATCAAATTGAGCAAAGTTGTTTTACCACTACCTGATGCACCGAGTGCAACCATCAATTGCTCAGAACCCAATTCAAACGAAATATCTTCAAGCACCACTTGGTCTGCACCTGGGTACTGTGCTTGGACATGTTCAACAGTCAATACAGCCATGATGAAATCCTTCCGATTATTTAGCTTGAGATGATTGCTTTGTTTGAGCAATTTCAATAAAACGTGTGGTCACAAAATTTTGGTAATTCGGTGAAACCTTTTTCACTAAACCTTGCGCCTTTAAAAAACCCACCGAATTGGCAATGTTCTTTACTGTATTTCCGCCCAGATACTGCTGACTTAACTGCGTCTTGCGATCTGGATAATCTGCACCTGCCAACAATCCAGGAACGTCTTTTGCATCAACACCTGTGATCTTGGCAATCTTTTGCACAGCTTTGGTATCTGCTGTCCAATGCTGTTTAGTTCGGTTATACGCTTCGTAATAACTCAAAGTGACATTGGAAAATTTACGTAAAACTTCTGGATGTTGATCAGCAAAATCTTGTCGAGCCACCCAAACTTCAAAAGTCGGTGAACCCCACTGCCCTACTTGCCCTGCATCCGTCAGTACCGTGCCATTTTTCTTGATATTGGCAAGTGCTGGTGACCAAACAAAGGCTGCATCGATATCACCACGTTTCCAAGCTGCATTGATTTCAGCAGGTTTTAAATTGAGTAATCGAATTTGGTTGGTTTGAATATTCCAATGTTTTAAAGCCCCTAAAAGGCTGTAATGCGATGTAGATGCAAACGGCGTAGCTACTTTTTTACCAATCAAATCTTTCGGACTATGGATACCTGAACCATTTCGCACCACTAAAGCTTCAGCACTTTTCAAATCGGTAGAAATCAAAAATACTTTTACGGGTAGTTTATTGGCAACCGCAGCACCCAAAGGACTCGAACCAATTAAAGCAATATCAACGGAACCTGAGGCCAATGCTGTCAGTACCTCTGCTCCACTATTAAACAATCGCCAATCCAATTTTTCACCGATCACTTTGTCGTAGACCCCATCTGCTTGAGCAACTTTTGCTGGCTCAATATTGGTTTGATAACCAATCACGATAGGGCGAGCAACGGCTAAGCTATTTGCCAATAAACAAATGACTGCACTTTGCAAAATGATTTGCGTCAATTTCATGGTGGTTTTGGGATCTTCAGAAAAATAGTGGAAAACTCACGTTTCAAATTACAATGCTAAGTAATTTACTCGGATATAAAAAATATCTTTTTATGCTTTGTATATCTGTTTTTTTGCTTAAGCGAATTTGAATGATTTAGAATAAAAAATTGCAGATTTATTTTTTAAAATTTCTAAACATTTGATAAATAAATAAAAGAGAAAGAGATCTCTCCCAAAATCTCTTTCTCTTTGAAGCAGGTACTACAGTGTTATTTGAGTTTTAACTTTTCAAAATAATTTTTATTGTGTTGTTACCCTCTAGAACGTGAAAATCACCTCTATTTGGCAAATAAATCTTAATAACTTATTAAAATTAAATCAATCATTTTGGCAAAATTTAATCATTGTTTTACATTATTTTTTTTCAAAGTACTTATATTAATTACATATAAGCTTATATATTTTCATAAAAAAAGAGCCAATATTTAATTGGCTCTTTTTGCTCACAAGATATTTTTCAATTAATCAGTAAAAGTCACGCGTGCAATCGCTTTTTTACCCGCTTGAATAATATAAGTTTTGTTTTCATTTACAGAGAAATTGGCATCAACCACTTCCCAGTCAACTTTAACAGCGCCACGTGCAACCGCATCTTTGGCTTGAGCTGCATTTTTAGTTAAACCTGCTAAACGTAAAATCGAAGCAATAAAGATTTCACCACCAAATTCACCACGTGAGATGCTTACTTCTGGCGTATCTTCTGGTACTTCACCTTCAGTAATAATGTTGCCCGCACCTTTATGTGCATGTTCAGCAGCATCTTTACCGTGGAAACGTTCAACCAATTCTAGCGCAAGAATTTTCTTCACTTCTTGTGGATTGCGACCGTCTGCAATTTCTTTTAAAAGCACAGCAATTTCTTCAAGAGATTTAAAGCTGAGCAAATCAAAATAACGTTCGATCAAACTGTCTGGCATTGAAAGTACTTTTTGGTACATCGCGCCTGGTGCATCAAATACACCAATATAGTTACCCAATGATTTAGACATTTTATTTACACCGTCTAAACCTTCAAGAATAGGCACAGTGATACACACTTGTGATTCTTGACCGTAACGGCTTTGTAAAGTACGTCCCATAAGCAAGTTAAAGGTTTGGTCTGTACCACCCAACTCTACGTCAGCTTCCAAAGCGATCGAGTCATAACCTTGAACCAATGGATATAAAAACTCGTGAATCGCGATAGGTTGGTGATTGCTATAGCGTTTTGTAAAATCGTCACGCTCAAGCATACGTGAAACGGTTTGTTGGCTCGCAAGTTGAATCAAATCAGCAGCAGATTTTTGATTAAACCATTCTGAGTTAAAACGTACTTTGGTTTTCGCAGGATCAAGAATTTTAAAAACTTGTTCTTGATATGTTTTCGCATTTTCCAACACTTGTTCACGTGAAAGTGGTGGACGAGTCGCACTTTTACCTGTTGGATCACCGATCATCGCAGTATAGTCACCAATCAAGAAAGTCACTTCATGACCCAAGTCTTGGAATGTTTTCAATTTGTTAATCAAAACAGTGTGACCCAAATGCAAATCTGGCGCTGTAGGGTCAAAGCCCGCTTTCACGCGTAAAGGTCTATTTTCTTTGAGTTTCTTTAATAGATCCTCTTCAGAAATAATTTCGTGTGTGCCTCGTTGGATGAGGGCAAGTTGTTCTTCAGCCGGCAGGAAATTTGACATTACAAAAACCCAAATTCATCAGTTGTACAATTTGTGCGATATACTAACACTTTTTCAGCATAATGCAGGCGAAGTATCATCATGACAACAATCTATATTGGCGTAATGACTGGAACCAGCATGGACGGCGTCGATTTTGTTGCTGCCTCTTTTGATCCTTTACACATCCACGCAACGCTGACCGTCCCATTTGACCCAGATCTACGTGATGAGTTGATGGCGCTGACCTTACCCGGCGATAATGAAATCGATCGTATGGGTAAAGCGGATGTTACCCTTGCAACTATGATCGGAAATGGGATTAATCAACTCATACAAGAAAACAATCTCGATAAATCACAAATCAAAGCCATCGGTTCACATGGGCAAACGATTCGTCATCGTCCTGAACATGGTTTTACTTTGCAAATCGGCGACCCCAATATTATTACCGAAATCACGCAAATTCCGGTCATTTCTGATTTTCGTCGTCGTGATATGGCAGCGGGTGGTCAAGGTGCCCCTCTCGTTCCCGCATTTCATCAAGCATTATTTCAACATGAAACGATTCATCGTGTCATTTTAAATCTAGGTGGTATCGCCAACGTCAGCATGTTGCCTGCTGGTGATCCTGAAGCTGTTTATGGTTTTGATACTGGACCTGCCAATATTTTGATGGATGCTTGGTGTCACCGTTATACAGGTCAGCCCTATGATGAAAATGGCAATTGGGCAGCTTATGGTCAACCGATCCGTTCTCTTTTAGAACGTCTCCAATCACATGAATATTTCTCTAAAGAGCCACCAAAAAGTACAGGTCGCGAAGACTTCAATCTGGAATGGCTTGATGAACAAATCGCAGATTGGCGCAATGATTTAGAATATGATGAATTGGAAGATATTCCTGAAAATATCCAAGCCACTTTAATGAAACTCACGACTCGTGCCATTAAAAAAGCCATTTATCGTTCGCCACTAGATACGGGTGAAGTTTATGTCTGTGGTGGTGGTGCATACAATTCAACTCTACTTGAACAATTACGCTGGCGTTTACGCAAACATAATTGGTCTGTGCAAACCACGACAGCACTTGGGCTTGCACCGACATGGGTAGAAGCAACAGCATTTGCATGGTTAGCCATGCGTTTTATCCAAGATCAAAGTGCTAACCTTCCCGCAGTGACTGGTGCAGCAGGTTACCGTGTAATGGGTACGATCACCAAAGTTTAGAGATAGCTCACAAAAATTCCAAAATTTTCTGTTCAAGGTTAAATTCGTTTAACCTTGAATATGTTCCATGTGAAACATCACTTAAAAATCCTGCTACATGACCTTTACTGCTATTAAAAAGCGGCATAAAAACACGCAATATCACTAAAAATTTCACGAGAATTAAAAAATGGATATCACAAAACAAAGAATTGAAACCTTCCAACGAGAAGGACTTACTTTTGATGTCATCGACTCAGGACCTTTAGAAGGTGAAGTCTTTGTACTTCTACATGGTTTTCCTGAAACCAATAAAAGCTGGCAAGAAACTGCTGAAATCCTTAATGCAAATGGCTTTCGTACCTTTGCGATCAATCAGCGTGGATATAGTTTAAATGCACAACCTGAGGGACGGCGCGCTTATCGTAGTTCTGCTTTGGTTGAAGATGTCTACCAACTGATCGAGATCATTGGCAAGCCAGTTTATCTCGTCGGACATGATTGGGGAGCCGTTGTCGCTTGGGAAGTTGCGATTAAACATCCTGAGTCGATTAAACACCTCACGACGATTTCAGTACCGCACAAAGCTGCATTTATGCAAGCTATGTTAAGAAGCAATCAGTTATTTAAATCTTATTATATGGGGCTTTTTCAACTCCCTAAAATACCTGAAATTTTATTTGAAAAATTACCTAAAATTGGTGAAGGATTGTTGAAAAATTCAGGCATGAATGAAGCACAATTGGCTGATTTTAGACAAGATATGATCAAAGAAGATCGTATTAGTACAGCAATTAATTGGTATCGCGCTATTCCCTATGGCTCTAAAAAAAGCATTACTGAAAAAGTGAAAGTTCCGACATTATTTATATGGGGTAAACACGATACGGCGATTGGCGCTAAAAGTGTAGAACTCAATCGGAATTATGTCGATGCGCCATATACAGAGGTGATTATGGATGCAACGCATTGGATACCCGTGCAAAATGCAGCTGAATTATGTGAACATATTTTGCAGGATATCTAAAAATATTATCTTTAACTTAACTGATGAGAGTTCTGCAAATAGAAAATACTTTTTATTTTTCCAATAAAAAAGGCTGTGAATTTCACAGCCTTTTACATTATTTTTACTATAGCTTTACAATTTATTAGATCGAGAAAGAAGATCCACAACCACATGTTGTTGTTGCATTTGGATTTTCCACGATAAAACGAGAACCCTCTAAGCCTTCAACATAATCTACTTTGGAACCAACGAGATACTGGTAGCTTAAAGAGTCAACCAACATTACAACATCACCATTTTCAAATTTTGCATCATCTTCATTGACGCTTTCTGCAAAATTAAAGCCGTATGAAAAACCAGAACAACCACCACCTGTTACATATACACGCAACATAAGCTCTTGATTTCCTTCGCTATCACGAAGTTGACGAACTTTATTTGCAGCATTATCTGTCATAACGAGCGCTTGGGCATTCATGGTAGGCATTCCTCAAACTATTGATGGCTTAAAACGAAAAAGACCATATATCAAGTCAATTATATCATACTCAATATATGGTCAGTTGCTGAACTTTAAAGTTAATTCATACTAAATTTATCTGAATTAACTATAAATATTAAATTTCAATTACTTATAATCTTCATCACGTAAACTACATTCAAAGTTTTTCGGATTTTCTTTACAACGGAATTGCCACAACAATTTCATCATTTTCGGATCATACACACCGCGTTTAGTTAAACTAATACGTGATTCGCGCATTAATTTTTGATAACCCGCTTTGTCTGCATCAGGCACTTGCATCCAGTATTTAGCAGGAATATCAGATTTCATTTTACCTAAAATTGTAAATGCACGAGGAAGTTGTGTCTTAACCCAATCACGTGATTTTTGTCCAAATCCTGCAGGGAATTTATCAGGTCGAATAATAATATTTCCTGTCACTTGTAAAATCGGATAATTTACAATTGCTCCTTTTGTCCCCAAACCCTTAAATAATTCTAATGGCTTAAATGCTGCTGCAGGCGCACCAATGATATCCACTTGATGGTTGTTAAATTTACTACCAAAATTGGTCACATCTGCGCTTACGGCTTGTGCACCAATTTGTTGTACCATGATTTTTTGAGCTTCATCATAGTCTAAAACTGCGATTTTTTTACCTGCTGCTTTGGCAACGGTATTGATATTACGGTCATTCACCAATAAATAAGCATCGCCTACAGGAATCACCCCTGCGACTTCGTATTTACCATTGACCATATATTTTGCAAATACTGGATTTGCTAGACCTTGCATGACTTTTACTGCAAGTTTTATATCTGGAATTGCACCAATCGCATCAAGAGAGCCTGTAAATTTGTTAAATTGGCGTCCGCGCATCCCTGTTATACTGATACCATCACATTTTCCTGCTTTAAAATCTTCTGCAATCACAGACTCACTTTGATTGACTTTCAATTCAATATCAGCCCCCCAGTTTTTTGCTGCGAGCTGATAATCTTTCATCAAAGCATAGACATCGCCGTTTTTACCAACAAAGTCAAATACACAAAACGTTTGTTTTGCCTGAGCCGCTGAAGCTGCTGCCATCAAACCAGCCGAAAGAAGTAATGTTTTAGACCATTGCATTTTATTTTCCTTTCCATGATCAATTTTTAGTTCAATTCTTTGATTTAAAAATGAAAAAATTCCGTTTCCAAATCTAAAATTATTTTAAGCATCCACTGTATTACGGTTTTTTTTAAATTGTTTTAGATCATATTTCATTTCCAAACAATTGTTATTTTTATTCAAGAATACTCGTTTTTTTTAAAGCAACAATGGCAGAAATGACAGTAAAAATATAAAAAAAAACCTAGAAAATTTTCTAGGTTTTTCCTTTTAAATCAATATTATTCACCACCAAGTGCACATTCGAAATTCGCTTTATCGACTGCACAACGTGCTTTTTTCAATACTGACATCATCGCTGGATCATAAATACCTTGTTTAGTCAGCTCCATACGGCCTTCACGTAACAGTTTTTGGTATTTTAATTTGTCAGCAGGGTTTAAGTTCATTTTGTATTTTGCAGGGATACCCGCTTCTAAGCGGTTGATCATTGCAAAGCTCTTCGCTACGTTTTTAACGAAGTAATCACGTGATTTTTGACCAAATCCAGCAGGGAATTTTTCTGGACGAATCACAAGATCGGCAGTGACTTGTAAAACTGGGAAGTTAAACATCGCACCATTTGTACCTAGACCTTTATAAATTTCTAAAGGTTTGTATGCATATGCAGGTGCGCCAACCATATCAACCTGACCGTTGTTAAATTTGGCAACGAAGTTTGAAATATCTGAAATAACCGCTTGTGCACCTACACGTTGAACCATGATTTTTTGCGCTGGATCATAGCCTAAAACTGCGAATTTTTTACCTGCAGCTTTTTCAATCGAGTTGATATTTTTGTCACGTACAAAGATATATGCTGAACCTAATGGCGCAATCCCAGCAATTTCGTATTTCTTACCGCCAAGATTAGTTGTCATTTTAGTAGCATTACGTGCATCCAATGCATAAGCAATCACTTTTTGAGCAACGGCATTGCTTGGCACGCCACCGAGTGAGTCAATTGATCCTGCAAATTTATTATATTGACGAGCACGCATCGACGTTTCAAATACGGCATCACATTTGCCCGCTTTAAAATCGTTATCTGCTACACCTTCGTCCTGACGTGGAATAAGGTTAACGTCAGCGCCCCAACCTTTTGCTGCAAGTGCCCATTCTTGAGCCATTTGGAAAGACTCACCTGATTTACCAAGTAAGTCAAAAACACAAACGTTTATAGCAGCTTGTGACATTGAAGACACACCAAGGATTGATGTTGCGACCATAGTAAGAGCAATTTTTTTCATATTATGCTTCCGTATCAATATATTATTTGTTTAGTTTGATAACCATCCATAAGCGCCATATTAATCAGCTTCTTATAAAAAAAATAGAGCATTTACTCCATTTTTTTTGAATGTTTTATTTTCCTAATAATAATCATATATTTAAAAAAGAACTAATTGGTCATATTTTACACTTTTTAACGTTTTTATAGGTGTAAGTCACATTTTTAAATTTTTTTTGTTCGGATCGCATCGGAACAAATGATTGTAATTTTTGTAATAAATAAAATATTTTGCAGAAAAATGCTCAAAAGTTTGTCTTCAACAAAATATCCCCTAAAATACAGGCACTCTTGATTAGCGATTTTGATTTTAATGATTCAACTTGACCAAGTTTCTTTACGCCGTGGTGGACGTGTTTTATTTCAAAAAGCGTCTATGCAAATTCATCCAGGTTGGAAAGTTGGTCTAACGGGTGTCAACGGTGCTGGTAAATCCACTCTTTTTGCAGCCTTGCTCGGCTCATTGACCGCAGATGAAGGTACATTGTCGCGTCCGCAAGTTTGGACTGTGGCGCATATGGCGCAAGAAGTGAAAGCCTTAGATATGGCTGCAATCGATTTTGTCCTTTCAGGTGATGAAGAATATTGGGAAATTCAAGCCAAACTCGATCATCCTGAAGATTTATCAGATCATGATCTTGCGCATTTGCATGGTCGTTTTGATGAAATTGATGGCTACTCTGCCCCTGCTAAAGCCGCTCAGCTCATGGCTGGTTTAGGTTTTATGGAACATCAAAATCAATTGCATGTTTCAAGTTTCTCTGGTGGTTGGCGTATGCGTTTAAATCTTGCACGTACGCTGATGAGTCGTTCAGATTTATTATTACTTGATGAACCGACCAACCATTTAGACTTAGATGCTATTTTATGGCTTGAAGATTGGCTTAAAGCCTATGCAGGTACTTTGGTTCTTATTTCACATGACCGTGACTTTTTGGATGCCATTACCGATCATATTTTACATATTGAAAATGCTGAATTGACCTTATATACAGGCAATTATTCGACCTTTGAAACCACACGTAGCGAACGTTTGGCTCAGCATCAACAAGCCTATGAAAAACAACTCGAAACTCGTGCACATCTACAAAAATATATCGATCGCTTTAAAGCCAAAGCCACCAAAGCACGTCAAGCGCAAAGTCGTATCAAGCAACTTGAACGCATGCAAATGCTTGCACCTGCACATGTAGATACGCCATTTACTTTTAGTTTCCGTGAACCAAGTAAAATGAGTTCACCACTATTAATGATGGAACATGTTGATATTGGTTATGGCGATAAGCTGATTGCTACTGATATTAACCTACAAATCACTCCGACGAGCCGAATTGGTTTATTGGGAATGAATGGTGCAGGTAAATCAACACTCATTAAAACATTGGTTGGTGACCTACCTTTACTTGCCGGTGAGAGAAAAGCTTCTGAACTCCTTAATATCGGTTATTTTGCTCAGCACCAGATGGATGCACTCGATGATTTAGCGAGTCCAATGCTACAACTTGCACGTATTGCCGATAAAAAAATTAGTGAAGCCACATTACGCTCATTTTTAGGTAGTTTTGGTTTTAGTGGCGAACGTATGGATACGCCATGTGAAAGCTTTTCTGGTGGTGAACGTGCTCGTTTAGCTTTAGCTTTGATCGTATGGCTACGCCCAAATGTACTCATCCTCGATGAGCCAACCAACCATCTTGATTTAGATATGCGTCATGCTTTGACTATGGCATTACAAGATTTTGAAGGTGCGGTAGTTCTGGTGTCGCATGAACGTCAACTGATTGCCAGTGTTTGTGATGATTTATTGCTAGTACATGCAGGTAAATGTTCCGAGTTTGATGGCGATTTACAAGACTATGCCAACTGGCTCCGTCAGGCACGACAAGACATGATCCGCCAAGGTGGTCAAACTGCCCCAGTCGTGTCAAAAGTCGCAGAGCAAAAAGCTCCTGTATCCAAGGTAGATAAAGAAGCACAGCGTAAAGAAGCAGCTCGTCGTCGTGAACAAACACGCCCTATCCGAAAAAATATCGAAAAACTTGAAGCTCAAACTGCAAAAATTCAGCCACGACTGATTGAAATTGAAGCACTACTGGCAGATACAGCACTTTATGATGCCAATCGTAAAGATGATTTACTTAAAATCATGAATGAACAAACTGAGCTAAAAGCCAAATTGGAACAAGTGGAAGAACAAACGCTTGAACTGATGATGGAGCTTGAAGAATTAGAAAGCTCATTTGACTAAATCTGATAAATTTTGAATGCTGAAACGCATTCTAAAAAGCCTCTGTAGCAAAGTGCTACAGAGGTTTTTTTATTTAAATGCCACAGATCATGGCAAAAAACATCCAAAAACCCAATAAATTTAATATAAAACAATTATTTATATCAAAAAATAAGAAAATAAAGGTCCTTAAATTATAAAAAAATAGCTGATTTAGCTCACTTTTAAAAAACTTTTGTTATTTCTCACGCCAGTAACCAATCCTTTTTACAGATCTTAAAACTATTCAGTACTTCAATAGCTCAAATTCGCTAAGTCAGAACAACATTTTATCATTCCGCCTAAAAATCCAGCTCATTTTCATCAAAGTGCCTAAGGCAACAACTAAGCATAATTTTTCAAAAACGAAATAAATTTAATTAATTATTAAAAATCAATAATTTAAATAACAGCATAACCTAAAGTTATATAAATGATACCAAATAGCGTGGAACATATTTACAATCGTTCTATATTTAATACAATCATTCTTAGCTGTTTTATATTTTTAATCAGCATCTTTTTTTAGTCATTGCATCCAGCTTTACCACAATGAATACTCATCAGAAAATCAAATCTTATTTTTTGTGCTTCTTAAAAAATATCCATAGGCTCACAATCGTTGCTTTAAGTCACCAATACAGAAATCACGACTTCTACGGGTGTGGATAAGTATTTTTAAATTCAAAAAATTAGCCTTATTTTTAGCTCCAAATATTCTTTTCTTTTTGATCAAATTTCGTGTTTTTTCAGCCTAAAAAAAGCTTAAATACAAGCCTGAATAACAAGTTATCCACAGCAGTTTTAGCTAAGATTATCTGATTTTTTGTCTATTTTATAGTCATTTTTTGATTAACCGACGAACAGCATCAAAGATGATTTGATTGTTTTGAACACTTTTCTTTTTGCTTTGAATGACACTTTTTTAATGATTTTAATGCGTTAATTTGGAGAGAATATAAGGTGATAAAGGAAAAGAGTAGATAACAATAGGTTATTAATCAGGCATTTTTGGTTTTTTTATTGACTATTTTTAAGGTTTTTATAAATTTAGAGATCATAAATCCAGCATAATTTATGATCTCTACTTGCATTCTTTTAATGTAATTTATGCAAATGTTTGGTTTTACAAAATCTAAGCTCTACTATTTTCCATTCATTTGTATAGACCCACAGCTCCTGAATCACAGTACCATCATTTTCAAGCTCTATCGTGACTTTACACTCGGTATTATTGATATCAAATTCGTATTCTTCGCTTTGCACATTGGGTTTTTGAGGCTTCCACACCCCATTTTTTACTGCGTCCGCAATTTTTTCGTATCGTGTTGCACTACCTTCGGTTATCCCTTCTTTTTCATAGATCACTTTAAAATGCTCATCTTCGTAATGTGACAAAATGTCATAATTACCTGTAAAAAAAGCATTTACCCAAATGTCACGCACTTGTTCAAAATGATTATCCATAGCCAACATCCTCATCAATTATTGTTTGATGTAGTAAATAATTTACACTAGGGTCTGTTGGTATTTCAAATTGGTTGCGCCACTCTCTACATCTCGTGCCATGCCTGCTCAATTTTAGCCAACAACGCAATTCAGTTGTGAAATATCAACAAACTCTGATCATTTCATAGTAATAAGTCATTTTTATAAAATATTGATTAAACAAAATTTCATATTACAAAAGTCATTAAAAAATGCGCGAATTAGGGGTGATTAGGGAGAAATTATGAAGATTGCTAAGTTGAAAATACATTTATTCTGCTTTGAGCTAGGCCGAAGGTGTTTATTTGGTTTTTAGGGATTTTTTCAATTATTTTTTAAATTTTTTTCTATAAAATCAAAGATGTTCCACATGGAACATAAAAAAAGCTGCCTAGTTTAGACAGCTTTTTATTTGTACTTAAATTTTGTGTGATAAATAAACCAAATTAGGCATCAATATCAGCATGTAATGCATTTTCTTCAATAAATGCACGACGTGGCTCTACATCATCACCCATTAAGCATGAGAACATACGATCCGCTTCAATCGCATCATCAATCGTCACCTGAAGCATGTTACGGTTTTCAGGATCCATTGTTGTTTCCCAAAGCTGTTCAGCATTCATCTCACCAAGACCTTTATAGCGTTGAATCATCATGCCACGACGAGAATCTTGTAAGATTTGTTGCCAAACTTGGTGGAAATTGCTGACATTAATACGACGCTCACCTTTTTGTAGATAAGCACCTTCTTCAATCAATTTAAACCAGCTTTGCGAGTTCAAGAGTAGGCGCTTGTATTCGCCAGATGAAAGTAAGCCTGTGTCCAGTAAGTACTGATGCGGCAAATTATGCACATACAGCGTAATACGTGGCCAGAAATGCTCTACTTTTTGACCATCAGCATGTTCTTTTTCAAAACTTTCCAAGCTAATTTCTGGACGTAAACTTGGTTGAGCAGTTTCAATCGCTTGACGCAATTGCTCAGCCCACTGTTCTACATACGCTTTATCATGGTTTTGATCAAGTTTGAATGCTTCCAAGCCCAACAAACCATCAAGGAGAGTTGCAGGGTAACGCTGAGTCAAACGATGTAAGCTTTTTTGCGATGTTTGATAATCAGCAATCACTTTTTCTAAAGCTTCACCACGAATTGCAGGTGCTTCTGCACTGATATGCAATTCCAATTCATCAATCGCATTTGAAATTAAATAAGTATCTAGGGCTTCATTATCTTTAATATAAAGCTCTTGCTTACCTTTTTTCACTTTATACAAAGGTGGCTGCGCAATATAAATATAACCACGTTCCACAAGTTCAGGCATTTGACGGAAGAAGAAAGTCAAAAGCAATGTACGGATATGTGATCCATCCACGTCGGCATCGGTCATGATAATGATTTTATGATAACGCAACTTGTCTGGGTTATATTCTTCACGTCCAATACCACAACCAAGTGCAGTAATCAGAGTGCCGACTTCTTGAGAAGAAATCATTTTGTCAAAACGTGCACGTTCCACGTTTAGGATTTTACCTTTAAGTGGCAAAATCGCTTGCATCTTACGGTTACGACCCTGTTTTGCAGAACCGCCCGCTGAGTCACCTTCGACTAAGTAAAGTTCAGAAAGTGCTGGATCTTTTTCTTGGCAATCTGCCAATTTGCCAGGAAGACCCGCGATATCTAATGCACTTTTACGACGAGTCATTTCACGTGCTTTACGTGCGGCATCACGCGCACGAGCTGCATCAATGATTTTTCCTGCAATCGATTTAGCAGCTTGAGGATTTTCAAGTAAATACTCAGAAAATGCCTTGTTCATTGCTTGTTCAACAGCAGGCTTCACTTCACTTGAAACCAATTTTTCTTTGGTTTGTGAAGAGAATTTCGGATCAGGTACTTTCACTGAGATAATCGCAGTCAAACCTTCACGCGCATCATCACCCGTTACAGCAACTTTCTCTTTTTTCAATAAGCTTTCATTTTCCATGTAGCTGTTTAAGCCACGTGTCAATGCCGCACGGAAACCTGCGAGATGCGTACCGCCGTCTTTTTGCGGAATATTATTGGTAAAGCAACGCACATTTTCTTGGTATGTATCATTCCATTGCAAAGCAACTTCAACACCAATGCCGTTGTCAGCTTGAGTAGTGAAATGGAAAATATCATTCAGGTGTGTTTTACCTTGGTTGATATATTTTACAAACTCAGACAAACCGCCTTCGTAGTCATAAACATGTTCAAAAGCAACACGCTCATCACGTAAAATAATGCGTACACCAGCGTTTAGGAATGACAATTCACGTAAACGACGTGCCAAGATATCAACATTAAAAATCGTTTGACTAAAAGTTTCAGCACTTGGCCAAAAACGAACAATCGTACCCGTATTGGTAGTTTCACCAATCACTTTCAATGGATATTGTGGATCACCATGACGATATTCTTGGTGATGAATTTGCCCAGCACGGTAAATCGTCAATTCAAGTTTACTTGAAAGCGCATTTACCACGGATACACCTACGCCGTGCAAACCACCCGAAACTTTATAGCTATTATCGTCAAATTTACCACCAGCATGCAGGATCGTTAAAATAACCTCTGCTGCTGAAACCCCTTCTTCAGGGTGAATATCTGTTGGAATACCACGACCATTATCTGAAACACTCACAGATTCATCTTCATGAATCGTGACAATGATTTCATCACAGTGCCCAGCCAATGCTTCATCAATCGCGTTATCGACTACCTCGAACACCATATGGTGCAAGCCTGTGCCATCGTCCGTATCACCAATATACATGCCCGGACGTTTACGAACCGCATCTAGGCCACGTAATACTTTGATACTAGAGGAATCATAAGCCTTTTCTGTGGTTTGTTCTGTTTGAGAAGCAGCTTGCTCTTCTGAACTCATGGTTACTCCCTAGTCAAAAAATAGGTCATTCCAATATTGGAAAAAATCTTCAAAAAATCATTGCACAACAACTTGAACTCGACCATTGTCCACATTGAATAATTGATATGAAATAGACAAATCCTGCAAATGCTGTTGCACTGATTTATGGTCTAAAGTCGTGATAAAAACTTGGCTACCAAGTTGGCTCAATCGCTCAATTAAACGTTGTTGTGCGCTTAAATCTAATTCTGCTGTCAGATCATCTAATAATACCACAGTTTCCTTATTACAGGCATGTAGCATTGCAATCTGTGACAGTTTTAACGCCATAATTAAGAGCTTTTTTTGCCCACGTGACAAAACCACATCCGCATCTCCCAAAGGGGTTTTTAAACGCAAATCTGCACGATGTGGACCATATTCGGTATAACGTCTGTCTAGGTCTTTTTGATGAAATTGGACTAGGTCATTAAGTAAGCCTTGTTCCACATGGAACCCTGCACTGTACTCAAGTTGAATATTTAAATTGGGCAAAAGCTGTGCCAAATCTTCCGCAAGATAGGTTTTCCATTGCTCCACGATCGACAGACGCTGTGAATGCAATATTTCGCCATATTCACTGAGCATTTTATTCCACGGTTCAAGATCAGCAAGACTGAGATTGCGCTGAGTTTTCAATAAACTATTGCGTTGTTTCAATGCCCGAGAATAAAACTGCCAAGCCATATAAAATTCTGGTTCCACGTGAAACATCAACCAATCAAGTAATTGACGACGTGGTTTTGCCCCATGATCAATAATATCCGTACTCAATGGGTCAATATGCTGCAAAGGTAGAATTTTGGCGAGTTGTCCTTGAGTTGCGACAGTATCCCCATTGACTTTAATCAGCTGTTCCCCGCTTTGCTGTTTTTGCATACCAATCTTTTCTGTTGCAGATTGGGCAAAAACAATCGCGTCTTGGGTGTTATTTTGGATGTAGTTTTTGGGAATATGTGTGCGAAATGATCGCCCTGTCGCCAACAAATGAATTGCTTCGAGAATCGAGGTCTTACCCGAACCATTTTGCCCATAAAAGACGTTAAACGGCTGCAACCCACTGAGTGCAACCGTTTCTAGATTTCGTACACGTTGTATATTTAAACGCGTGATATGCATAACAATCTTAAGCTAAATAATAGGCTTAGACACGCATTGGCATGACAACATAAGTTTGGTCTTGCTGTGCAGGGTCTTGTACCAATACAGATTGGTTTGCTTCAGTCATGGTCATTGATACGTCATCACCGTCCAATACACCTAACACATCAAGCAAATATTGCGCATTGAATGACATTTCCATTGCAGTATTGGCATATTGAATCGCCAAATCTTCAATCGCTTCATCCTGTTCAGGGTTATTGGCACGAAGTTGCAAGCAATCTGTATTGAAATTAAGGAATACACCACGCAATTTTTCATTACTCAAAATTGCCACACGTTGTAATGATTGTTTAAATACATCATGTGCAATCAATACTGTTTTATCACCACCACGTGGAATTACACGGCGATAATCTGGGAATTTTCCATCAATCAATTTAGTGGTAAAACGAACGGTAATACCAGCTTGTTCTTTATCACGGTTTGGCGTATTGATCGTCACATTTAACAATTCACGACCGATCAAAAGTGTCAATTGATTATCTTCAATACTCAATAAACGCTGTAATTCACCAACTGCTTTACGTGGAACAATGGCTTGTACCAATTGTTGAGCATTTGAAGACGCCAAAGTCTCACACAATGCTAAACGATGTCCATCCGTTGTCACTGCACGTAATTGATTTTCATCAATTTCAAGTAAAGTACCAGTGAGATAAAAACGTACATCTTGAACTGCCATTGCAAATGCAGTTTTTTCAAATAAACGCTTCAATTCACGTTCAGTCACCTGAACCTGAGTACCTTGACTGTTTTCTGTGGTTAACAGTGGATAATCTTCAGCTGGTAAAGTACCCAATACAAAGCGGCTATTGCCTGATTTGAGGATACAACGTTGGTCTTCCGTGATTTGTAAATCAATCAAAGCTGCAGTCGGTAAAGATTTGCAAATATCCATAAGTTTACGTGCAGGAACTGTGGTTTCCCCTGCTTGAATACATGCACCTTCTGCAAGCGTCGTACTTGCCACAAGCTCGACTTCCAAGTCCGAACCAGTAATCGTAAGCGCTTGATTTGTCGCCTGAATTTTGACGTTTGAAAGAATGTTTAAAGTGTGGCGGCGTTCAACAGCTCCAACCACATGGGATAAAACATTGAGTAAGCTCTCTTTCGCGATTTTCAAACGCACGGTGGATTTCCTCTAAATCTGAAGACGGTAAATTTAATTTTTTAATAGCGTACTATGCGGCAGATTATGCCGCATTGCAAGAACAGAATTTAAACAACTTTTAGCTTTGTAATAGGCGCATCAAGTTTTTGTAATCTTCATTAAAAATTGGATCTTCGTCACGTAAACTCTGAACTTTTTCACAAGCATGCATCACAGTACTGTGGTCACGACCACCGAATGCCATACCGATCTCAGGGAAACTATCCCCTGTTAATTCACGTGCTAAACCCATTGCCAACTGGCGAGGTCTTGCATAAATTCGAGTGCGTTTTGGACCAACCAATTCTTTTAATGGAATACGGAAATATTCGCTGACAACACGTTGGATATTTTCTGTACTAATCGTACGGGCACGGATCGCCAAAACATCTTTGAGCGACTCACGCACCACATCCAGATCAATTGCAGTGCCTTTAAAACGTGAAATAGCAACGACTTTATTGAGCGCACCTTCAAGTTCACGTACGTTTGCAACCACTTGCTGAGCAATGAAAAGTGCACAATTTCGTGGCAAATCAATATCATTGCTTTCTGCTTTTTTCAGCAAAATTTCGATACGTGTTTCAATATCGGGTGGTTCAACCCCAACTGATAATCCCCAAGAAAAACGTGAAACCAAGCGAGGATCCAGTTCTGTTAATTCTTTAGGATAACGGTCAGAAGTTAAAATAATCTGTTTTGATTCATCCAATAAAGCATTGAAAGTATAGAAAAATTCAACAAGACTGGCTTCTTTTCCAGCCAATAAATGAATATCATCGACCAAGAGTAAATCAAGAGAACGACAATTTTTCTTAAACTCTTCAACTTTGCCTTTTTGCAATGAACTGACAAAATCTTGTACAAAACTTTCTGCGGTCATATACATGACACGAGCATTCGGTTTTGCTTGTAATAAGGCATTCCCGACTGCTTGCATTAAATGCGTTTTACCTAAGCCTGTAGGACCATATAAAAATAATGGATTGTGCTGTGATTCACCCAATTGAGTTAATACTTTACGACACGTTTCAGCCGCCATTTGGTTAGAGCGACCTTCTACAAATAAAGCAAAAGTAAACAATGGGTTAAGCAAACGTTTTTTATTGTTTTTAGGTGAAACAGTTTCGTGTTCTTTTTCTTTTTTGGCTTTTGGTGCAACAGCCACTGGTGCTGATTCTAAAGCAGCAGTTGTCGTTGCTGGTTGTTCAGAAGCAGATAAAATCGCGCCCGGTCGAGAATCTACAAGTATTTCGACTTTACGAATACGACCTTCTGAAAGCTGCTCGGCCAAAATGGAAATCAGTTCGAGATGATGTTCCTGAATATATCGTGTCCAATATGGATTTGGTGCATACAGCTTTAAAGTATCTTCAACTTCATCTGCCACCAAAGGACGAATCCACATAGCATAGACATTATCAGATAGCTCTTGTCGCAAGCGAGTTAAGCAGTCCGTCCAAAGCATGTGAAACCCCTTCTTTAATTACATTACGTTTTTAAATTTAAAAAACATCTTCCCCACCACAGGGGGTCGCCATTCTAACCAAGTTATCCACATCTGTCATGACTAAAACAGTCACATTTGCTCAAAAAAGCAACCTTCTGCAATTAAATTCAAATTTAAAGGGCTTGTGGATAAGATTTAGCTGATCCTGTGGATAAAATATAGCACAAAGTTATCCACAATCCATCTTTTTAATAGAAACATGGATATCCACAAGTTAAATTATTGTTTTTAAAATCTAAAACAGACATTTCCACACAAAAAAGGCTCTCTAATAATAATAAATTTAAATTTATAAATTTGAATTTATTTATAAGCTCGCAAGTTGATGTGGATAACTCATCATATTTGAATTTAAATTCAAAAGCAGGTCTAAAATGAATTTAAAAATATCGGTATGTGGATAAATTTATGGATATCTGTGTTCATAACTTATCTTTATACTATAAAATAATAAGTTATGTTGTGAATTCTTTTTTGATTAGCAAATGTGCATTTATTTATTCATTTGATTGACTGCATAAAAATGATGCGAATATACGAAAGAAAGTCGCTTATTGATTGACAGCACAAACAATGCACAATACAATCGCGAACCTTTATACAAAGATCATTTTTGGAGTTTCAATATGAAACGTACATTTCAACCATCTGAATTAAAGCGTAAGCGCGTTCATGGTTTCCGTGCTCGTATGGCTACTAAAGCTGGTCGTCAAGTGTTAGCTCGTCGTCGTGCAAAAGGCCGTCATAGCTTAACTGTTTAATTAAACTGTTAAGTTTACGAATTGGGTGTTATGACACTTTATAGTTTTGGTCACGATGTTCGCATACATTGTGCAGCAGATTACAAAAGTGTATTTGATGGTGCGCTTTTTAAAGTGCATCAACCCCATTTTCTATTTTTAGCAAAACTAACTGAGCAGCCTAAAAGCCGCTTGGGTATTGTTGTTGCTAAGAAAAAAGTGCGCCGTGCGCATGAAAGAAATCGAATAAAACGTCTTGCTCGTGAAAGTTTTCGCTTACATCAGAAGCAGATCGAATTATTGGATATTGTGGTTATGCCTAAAATAGGTATAGAAGCAGTATCTAATGCTGAATTGCATCAGCAGTTACAATTTGCTTGGCACAAACTTCAACGTCAGGCTAAAAAGCATCATAAAATAGCTGTTTCTTCTCCTCATTAATAGAGATGACCAATGGTTCGTTTATTGCATTGGTTGATACGTTTCTATCAAATTGCGATTAGTCCGATGATTGGACCACGTTGTCGTTACATTCCAACTTGTTCTCAATATTCGTTAGAAGCAATTCATACCCATGGTGCGATGAAAGGTGTTTACCTCGCAACCAAGCGTATTTGTCGTTGTCATCCTTGGGGTGGTTATGGATACGATCCTGTACCTAAAAAAGCAATTCGTTTTATTTCATTTCAGCAAATAGATTCTCAAATGCTTCACATTGCTGTACCCTTTCGTGAACATTTATTGGTACAACATCACTCTAACCACTTGGGGTAATACATATGCAACAATGGGCCAGGTTTGCAATTATCGGTGCTATGTTAGTCACTGCATACTTGCTTATTTTGGCATGGCAAAAAGATTATGGTAATCAAGCACCTACTGTTCAAGAAAAAACAGCAGTCGTTGCTCACGATGTATCAACTGATTTGCCTAATGCTCAAAATACGGCAACATCTAGCGATGTTCCACAGGCAAGTACTGCACAAGCTCAACAAAGCCCAGCAGCTACAGCGAATCCAACTGCAAATCAAAATCTGATTTCAGTGAAAACTGACCTTTATCATCTTTGGATTAGCCCTAAAGGTGGTGATGTTGTTCGAGTTGAATTACTGCAACATGATCAAACTAAAGATGGTAATCAACCATTTGTCATGCTTGAAAGTGATCCAAAACGTACCTATGTTGCTCAATCTGGTTTGATTGGTCCAAACGGTCCAGATGGTAGCAAAGCGGGTCGTCCAACTTATGCGACTGAAAAAACAGAATATACTTTAGCTGATGCCAAAGACGTAACCAAAGATGGTAAAACATCGAAAGTTGTTTCTGTGCCAATGGTTTACACCACAGCTGAAGGCGTTGAGATTGTCAAAACATATACCTTTAAACAAGGTGACTACCCTGTAAATGTGAGCTATCAGGTGAATAACCGCAGCGCACAAGCTTGGCAAGGTCAAATGTTTGGTCAGTTAAAACGTGATGATTCTGCAGATCCAGGTAAATCTTCTCAAGGTATCTTTACATTGGGTACATTCTTGGGTGGAGCATGGGGTACACCAGATTCACATTATAACAAACTAAAATTTGCTAACTTCAATGAAGACAAACTCAGCACTGATGCAAAAGGTGGTTGGGTGGCAATGGTTCAGCATTATTTTGTGAGTGCTTGGATTCCAGGTCATTTTGGTAATCAAGAATACACAGCAAAACTTGAATCTCGTAAGACTCAAGATGGCATGAATATCATTGGCTTTACTTCTCCAATGATTAATGTTCCTGCTGGTAAAGCAATGTCAGTTGATGCAACGCTTTACTCTGGTCCGAAAATTCAATCTGAATTGAAAGATTTGGCTGTCGGTTTAAACCAAACTGTAGATTATGGTTGGTTATGGCCAATTGCTAAATTATTGTTTGTTGGACTTCAGTTCTTCCATAACATCGTGGGTAACTGGGGCTGGTCAATCATTCTCTTGACGATTGTCGTGAAACTTATTCTTTGGCCATTGTCGTCTAAGAGCTACCGTTCTATGGCGAAAATGCGTGTGATTGCACCAGAAATGCAACGCATGAAAGAAGAGTTTGGTGAAGATCGTATGCGTTTCTCTCAAGAAATGATGGCGCTTTACAAACGTGAACAAGTAAACCCACTTTCTGGTTGTTTACCGCTTCTTATTCAAATGCCGATCTTCCTTGCGTTGTATTGGGTATTGATGGAATCAGTTGAACTTCGCCATGCGCCGTGGATGCTTTGGATTCAAGATTTGTCAGCGATGGATCCATGGTTTATCTTGCCATTGATCATGGGTGCGACGATGTTTATTCAACAAATGTTGAACCCTCAACCTGCTGATCCTATGCAAGCAAAAGTATTCAAGATCATGCCAATCATGTTTACTGTATTTATGCTGTTCTTCCCTGCTGGTCTAGTACTTTACTGGATCGTCAACAACTCGATTACGATTAGCCAGCAATGGTTTATCAACAAGAGCGTTGAGAAAGCGAAAGCAAAAACAGATGCTGCTTAATTAAAGTCTCTAAGCAACAGCTGAATAAATCCGCTTAAGATGGTAATCTTAGGCGGATTTTTTATTGACCTGAATAGAGATAAATTTGATGACTACACTCAATAACACCACAATTGCTGCGATTGCGACACCGCCCGGTCGTGGGGGAGTTGGAGTGATTCGCCTTTCAGGTCCTAAAGCCTATGCTATTGCTGAAAGCTTGACACAAAAAGCCTTGCCTAAAGCACGTATGGCTGGATTTCGTCAGTTTTATGATGAATATGGTCAAGTGATGGATGAGGGGTTGGTGATTTGTTTCCCAAATCCAAATTCATTTACTGGAGAGGATGTGGTGGAATTGCAGGGTCATGGTGGCCCTGTAATCCAAAATGCACTATTGGCACGTCTTTTAGAACTTGGTGCAACTGCTGCTAAAGCCGGTGAATTTTCCATGCGCGCTTTTGAAAATGGCAAAATGGATTTGGTTCAAGCAGAAGCAATTGCTGATTTGATTGATGCTACCTCTCAAGCAGCAGCACGTTCCGCTGTACGTTCTTTACAAGGTGCATTTTCCAACAAGGTCAACACTGTTTTAGAAAAATTGATTCATCTACGTTTGCATGTGGAAGCTGCGATTGATTTTCCAGAAGAAGAAATCGATTTTCTGGCTGATGGTAAAATTTTACATTTGTTAGAAGACGTACAAGCCTCGGTTGCAGCAGTACAACAATCTGCTCGTCAAGGTCAGTTGCTTCGTGAAGGCTTGCAAGTGGTCATTGCGGGTAAACCGAATGCTGGAAAATCGAGTCTGCTCAATGCGCTCGCTGGGATTGAACGTGCAATTGTGACCGACATTGCGGGTACAACACGTGATGTGCTACATGAGAAAATCACTTTAAATGGTTTGCCTATTACTCTAACCGATACAGCAGGTCTTCGTGAAACAGGCGATATCGTCGAAAAAGAAGGGATTCGCCGTGCCATTAAAGAAATTGAGCAAGCGGATTTATTACTTTTGGTCTATGACTTAAGCCAAGGCGAAGATCCTTTGGCATTGGCTGAAGAATATTTTGCAGATCATATTGAGCCAAAACGCTTGATGTTAATCGGTAATAAGTGCGATTTGACTGCGCAATCGCCACAATTAAATGATTTTAATGGCTTTAGACAGATAACCGTATCGGCAAAACAGGAAATGGGCGTACAAGCGCTTATTGAAGCGATTACAGCGCATGCAGGTTTTCACCCAGAAGAAGATACCTTTATTGCCCGAACACGCCATTTAGACGCAATGAAACGCACTCAGCAGTATCTAGCAGAGTCACGTGTACAATTGGTAGAGTTTCACGCGGGGGAATTAGTTGCTGAATCATTGCGTCTAGCTCAAAATGCTTTGGGTGAGATCACGGGTGATTTCAGTGCGGATGATTTGCTTGGTAAGATTTTCGGATCATTCTGTATCGGAAAGTAATTTCAAATTTAAATTGATTCAACAATACTTTGAATTTCATAAAAGCATTAAATAATATGTATTTAATGCTTTTTTTATGAGAAAAATTACTAATTAATAAATGCATTTTTTATTTTATATTCTGAGAAATGTATTTTAGTTTTTTATTTGAGTGTAGTACTCGTCTTGTGTTTCGGGCAAAGCAGTGTTTTGCTTTTCCTTGCTCACCCAAGCCTTATACTCTGCCGTCCAAACGATCGCTCCTGATTGATCCGACATTTCTTGTAGTGTACCTAAATGGTCGTAATACCAAACTCGATCAAGCTTCTCAGCTTTCTGGGCTGTATGCCACAACGGATCTTTATCACATTCAACAGTTAACTAAATAATAATCATAAACTTGACCATCATAATAATTATTTTCTTCTCCTGGAAAATCTGAATAACCATTTACAATAATACCACTTTTAAAATCAAGTGAAAAAATAGAAATAAAATCGACTTTATTTAAATAAATAATTTCTAAAATTTTATTTACCTTCCATTTCTCCAATACTAAAATTGGTAAACTAGTTTCATAATATTGATTACCCAAAGAAACTTCTGGCAAGATAAAATAAAATACATCATTATCATTATATTTTGATAAGAAATTACTTAGCATAGTTTCATCTAATAAATTTTCTTGCGTATGTAAATTAACACCTCCCTTAATCTCAAAAATTTTTTTTAAAATTTCAGAGCTTTTCGGTGTGTATAACTGCTGTATTTCGTCTATGTCCAAATCAACTTCTGATAAAATTTTTTTTAATTTTATCTTCTGCTTAACTTTAACTTTTTTTTCTTCAATAGTTAAATTAATCATAATCAGTGCCTTATCAATATTTATTTAAAAAATATACTATTTCTTATGTTCAATAGCATCCTGACTAGAATGATATTTCCAAGCTCCATTAGAAAAAGTAGTAGGTGTATTATTACTCTCTAATCCTTTAGGTATTCCTATATGCCAATGTGGACATTTGTGGTCTTTATCAGGTTGATGATGGGATATAATTCTATATGAATTCGGGTCTTTATTATTATTACCAACTTTACATAGATACTGCTCCCATCCTTTAATTCCTCTTTGTGCTATTGGAGCACTAGTACATGCAATAGCTTTATCTAATTTTAATACTTTGCGTCTAGCATCAAATGAAGAAATTGTTGATTTACACTCATCTTCTTTTTTCTTACAACAAGTATTTTGCTGAGATGACAATCCTAACGGATCCACCCATCCCACAGGATTTGGCGCATAAGCATAAATATTATTGCCACCGAGTAGACCAATCGGATCCTTACTTATAAACCTCCCCACATGGTAATCCCCCCTAAAAATAATAGGATCTAAAAGTAGAATTTTCTCTTAAGATACAAGCAGGAGATTCTGCATGAAAACATCTAAATTTACAGACAGCCAGATCATGTCCATCTTAAAGCAAGCGGAGTCTGGTACACCTGTTGCTGCCCTATGTCGTGAACACGGTATGAGTAATGCAACCTTCTATAAATGGCGTGCTAAATATGGCGGCATGGATACATCTTTGATGGCACGGCTGAAAGAGTTGGAAACAGAAAATACCAGACTGAAAAAAATGTATGCTGAAGAGCGGTTAAAGGCAGAAATTATTCAGGAAGCGATGTCAAAAAAGTGGTGAAGCCATCTTGTCGACGTCAGATGGCTCAACATGCAGTGGCCCGACATGCTGTTAGTATCCGTTTGGCTTGCACTGCATTTGGCATAAGTGAAACCTGCTACCGTTATCAGGCTAAACTCAGTGATGACAATGTGCTCATTGCAGAACAGCTCATAGACCTCACTGAGGAAAATTCCGATTGGGGCTTTGGTCTATGCTTCTCATATTTACGGCATGTTAAGAGTCACTGTTGGAATCACAAGCGGGTTTACCGCATTTACTGTGAGTTAGCACTGAATCTGCGTATTAAGCCAAGAAGAAGACTAAAACGACATGCGCCTGAACCATTGAAAGAACCCATCCGTGAAAATCAGGTCTGGTCACTGGATTTTATGCACGATCAGCTTTCCGATGGTCGCAAATTTCGATTATTGAATGTGATTGATGATTACCGCCGCGAAGGTTTAGTTATTGAAGCAGGGTTCTCACTACCTGCAATACGAGTTATTCGAGCACTCAATCAGTTGTTGGAATATCGGGAAAAACCTTTGGTGATTAGATGCGACAATGGACCTGAGTTTATCAGTCATGAATTCGTACGCTGGGCAACTGAACACGGTATTTGTATTGAACATATTCAACCAGGTAACCCACAACAGAATGCGTATATTGAACGCTATAATCGAACCATACGTTATAGTTGGCTAAGCAAACATTTATTTGATACTTTGGATGAAGTACAAGATTATGCAACGAATTGGCTATGGCATTACAATCATGAAAGACCACACCAAGCCAACAAAGGAAGGCCTCCTCTAATGGCTGCTTAACCTCTACTTTTAACTTCAGTTAGTTATGGGAGGATTACCACATAAGGCGAATAGTAGCGATATCTATTGTAGTGCAGTCCTGTTTCATCATCTTTGCGCTTCAGACTGAGCAGTGCTCAGTCTTTGCTCATGCCCTGGAAGCGGATATTATTGGTGATGATTTCTGAGTTTCATATATCAAGCTTCATGTGAGTTTGGATTAATATTTATCTTAAAATTCTTGTTTTTTAAAATCCAACATGCCATTTATCACACATAAACTTCCTAAAGGGTACTCCCCTTTCCAACCACAAGGTAAATAGTTACTTTTATAGGACTCTAATAAAAGATTGATTAATTTTTCAGAATACCCAACATAAATAGCCATTAATATTAGATGAATATCACTTTCCATATCATCTAAAAAATAATAAAAAATTTTAGTATGACCTTCTAGTTTTTTTTCTAATGTAGAGTTTAATTTATCAACTTTATTTTCAAAATCTTCTAAATCCAGATTTTCTTTATAAACTATGTTATATACTTCTTTAGAAATACTACTTCTTAAATCATTCCAACTTTCATATGGCTCATCTATATTTTGATCATGAGCAGTTTTTAAGGCTAATCTAAAATTAATTTCCAAAAAATCATTTCTCAATTTAGGTTGGATATGCTTATCTAAGAAATTTTTTTGAAAAAAATCATAAATATTGTAAAAATCTTGAGTGAAAAGATTTTTTTTGGGATAAATAATTTCACGATCATTAATTTTATTTTTTACTTTTTCTATGAGTTCTAACGGAAAAGATGGAATCTTCTCAGCTAATTTAATTAATGGCTCAATTCGCTCGATCACTAAATTTTCTTTTTTTAATTCAATATCAAGCAATAAAGTTTCGATAGCATTTTGTTTTAATAAAATATCATCTGTTTCTTCGATAATATTTCTTAAAATCTCAGCAGCTTCAACATTCTTACTAAATTTAATAAGTTTTTTTGCATATTCAATTTTGTTTAAACTCATATTAGTATCTCCTTGAAGATTTAATATACGGCAGACTAAAACTTGAAGTGCGACACCCCCAACCTAATATAGGTATAAAGGAGTGTCATATTGTCATACATACATTTAACAATAGTTGAACGAACTGCACTAATGCTAGAGTTTAACAAACCCAATTTTTCTGCTCGAAAATTTGCTAAACAAATTAACCGACATCACAGTACAATTTCTCGTGAATTAAATAAAAATTGCGGTTCTGTTCATCAATATAGTGCTGAACAAGCGATTGAATTTTCGCAGCAACGACGCAGGCGCGGTCATACAAAAATTTATTTGGATTCCTTACTATGGAAATTTATTGTAGAAGCCATAAAATGTTTATGGTCGCCTGTACAAATTTCTAAGTGGCTCAAACGACAATCAGATGATAAAGAGATGAATATTAGCCATACCACAATCTATTCAACAATCAGAGCTTTACCCAAAGGTGAACTTAAAAAGGAGTT
>NZ_KB849554.1:33336-79952 GCF_000368565.1 Acinetobacter gerneri DSM 14967 = CIP 107464 = MTCC 9824
TTATACGGCAGTATTTACCGAAAGGAATTGATTTAAACCAAGCTGATCAAAATTATTTAAATCAAGTTGCCATGTCATTAAATACACGACCAAGAAAAGCATTAAACTGGTTGACGCCATTAGAGGAGTTTTCGAGACTAACTGATTATCACAAATGTTTTAAAACTGTCGCACCTCATGTTTGAATCCACCTACCTATCCCAATCCCCATCTTTCAGACCAGTAGGTTTGCCACATTTTGTTTTATAAAGTGAAAGTTTTTTATGCCTCAATGCTGAGTCTAAATTTCGTTGAAGATCTTGAACAGCTCTTTTACGATCACCTTCATTTACATACTTTTTACCAATATGATTTAGTTCCCTTTCAACTGCTTTTGTATAAATAGCATGACCACCAATATGTTCACTTATATAAGCATTTGGTGTTTCTGGTAACATTATACCATTTGAAGCACTATTCATTTTAAAATCAATATCTTTTAAAAGTTGATTGTTTTCTAAAGTTTCAGGAATTAAGTGATGCGCCTGCTTACCTGACCAACTACATTGCCCAGTAACATTTTTACCTAGTTCTTTTGAGTTTTTTTGCTTCCTTGCCAACCCTAATGGATCAATCCACTCCACTGGATTCGGTGCATACTGATAATTATTCTCTCCACCCAATAATCCAATTGGATCTTTGGAAATAAACCTCCCTACATACGGTGAATAATACCGGTATCTATTGTAGTGAAGCCCTGTTTCATCATCATAATATTGTCCCTGAAAACGGATATTATTGGTGATGATTTTTGAGTTTCATATATCAAGCTTCATGTGATTTTGGAATTATATTTATCTTAAAACTCCTATTTTTTTAAATTCAACATACCATTTGTTATACACAAATTACCTAAAGGATATTCTCCTTCCCAACCACAAGGTAAAAAATTACTCTTATAAGCCTCCAATAATAGATTTATTAACTTTTCTGAATATCCAATGTAAATTGCCATTAAAATTAGATGAATATCGCTTTCCATATCATCTAAAAAATAATAAAAAACTGTATTTTTACTTTCTAATTTTTTTTCTAAAATTTGATTTAATTGATCTATTTTTTTCTCGAATATATCTATATTTATTTTTTTTTCATAAACTATGCTATATACTTTTTTAGAAACACTACTTCTTAAATCATTCCAACTTTCAAATGGTTCATCTATATCTTGATCATGCGCTATTATTTTTGCTATATTAAAATCAACAATTTTAAGTTCTTTGTTGTTTAAATTATATTCAAGATTATTTGTTAAAAAAAACTTCTCAAAATATAAAAAAAGGTTGCTAAATTCATCATTAAAATCTAGTAATTTTTCTTTTTTGTGGATTGTTTTTTCCTCTAGTTTTTTTTTAAATTTTTTAATCTTCTCCTCTTCACCATCATTACTTTTAAATAATCCTATAAGATAATTAATTCTATCAGAATCAGTTTTATGATTCGCAGATTCAAATCCCAAGTGCAACACACTTGTAGTTAGTTGAAAAAGTTAGGTGTATTCATAGAATCATTAGACTTTTTCAACTCGCAATTGGAAAGCACACAATGAAGAAATACACCCAACTTTCTCAAGATGAAAGATACGAAATTTATGCTACTTTGAAAAGTAAAAGTTCAATCGCTAGCCTTGCTCGGGAGTTAGGGCGTTCACGATCAACCATCTACCGTGAGTTAAAAAGAAATACTGGGCAACGTGGATATAGAGCTCAACAGGCAGCGAAATTTGCAAGTCAAAGACGGTACCATCCTTCATCATCCATGACAGCATTTGCCTTCGCTTATATTGATTACTTAATTGGCTTAGACTGGTCACCAGAACAAATTTCAGGTGCTTTAACACAACGCGGTTGGCTGGATGTACCTTCACATGAGTGGATTTACCAGCACATTTATCAAGATAAATCACAAGGAGGTAACCTCCATCTACACTTAAGGCATCAGAAGAAATATCGAAAACGAGGTTACAAAAACACGGATCGTAGAGGGCAAATCATTGATAAAACAAGTATTCATTGCCGAGACCAGGTCATTGATCAGCGACAACGTTTAGGAGATTTCGAAGGTGATACGGTGATTGGTAAACATCATAAAGGAGCTTTATTAACCCTCGTTGATCGAAAGAGCCTGTACGTACATATTGTTCATTTAGGGTCAACGAGAGCATCCTCTAAAACGATTACTTGTGCATTAGATCGTTTACGAATGAGCCATGCTTATAGTGTAACATTTGATAATGGAAAGGAATTTGCCGAACACAAAAGAATTACTGATGTCGGCATAGATACTTATTTTGCTGATCCTTACAAGTCTATTCAGCGAGCTAGAAATGAAAATACGAATGGTTTAATCCGGCAATATCTGCCAAAATCATCATCGTTTGATGACGTGTCAAACGATGAAATAGAGCAGATAGAATTTTCACTCAACCATCGTCCTAGAAAAACACTAGGCTGGTATACGCCAAGTGAAGTTATGGCTGGTTTTTATACTGTTGCACTTGCTGCTTGAATCCGCCATTTTTAAATTCAATATCATTAAGTAATAATTCGATAATATTTCTTGATAATATTTTATCATTACTATCACTAAGAATTTTTTCAAGAACTTTTGTGGCCTCAACTACTTTATCAAATTTAATTAATTTTTTTGCATAATCAATTTTTTCAATTTTCAATTTAATATCATCCTAGATGACTTAATACCTCTAGCCCAATCTCCATTTTTTTAACCTGTTGATTGATTACAAATTATTGTAGATAGGAGCACGATTCAGTATCAAAGAGTATAACACATGCAAAAAAACCTTTACGTTATAAGATATAAATCTGAAATCTTTCTTCTTGAGTTAGATGAGGTGGAGTTCATTGTGCAACTTTGCACTTTGGTCTGTTTGTAAGCAAAATGATGTCTCATTTTGCTTCCCACCTGGTTAATCTCTGCTTCACTTCGTCTGAGAATCTAAGGTTTATGAAAAGTACACTGAATTTAACTTCTATAAAAGAAAATTTAATTATTCTTTTGCAAAAATGTTCGTAAATTCTGTGAATCATTATTGATTAATTTTGCAGAATTAATGGCTATTTCTGGTTCCCCAAAAATTGAAACAAAGAAAACAATATCATTAATTTGATCCCCAAGTTTAGTGATTAAGTCTCGTTTAGCTTTCACCATAGCTTCTTCAAAAAGCTTTATATTTTTATTTAATTCAATATTATAATCAAATCCTTGTTGAAATAACGGTACTATATCTTCTTCAAAATGTTTCATCATGAGAGGAGTAAAAGCTCTAATACCTATTGTATCATTATCATCTCCTAACCCTTGCACCCAAGCATTTGGTTCCCATTCTATGCCCTTATGTTCTTGAAGTTTACTTTTTTCAGTTGAAATCATCATATATGTAGTTAAGGCGTCATCATCCGTAATCAATGCCGCAGCATAAAGATGATCTCCATGAGTCGTATATTTTTTATATAAAATAACAAACTCATCTGCAATTAAACTTGCTAATTGATTTAAATGAAATTTATGCCAACTATCCATTATCTATACCCTCCAAATACTTCATGCCCTATCATTTGCAACTTCGCTCGCATTATCAGTTTTGATTGTGTAACAGAAATTTTACCGCATTTTACTGCATCACTGACCTCCCTATCTGCTTGTGTTAGTCCAAACGATACTTTCTTTGCATTATCAATTGTATGGACTCCTTCACCATTATTTGCGATCATTAAGTTCGCAGGATCATTTACAGGATCGATACCATATTTTCTTAAAATAGATTTCGATATTGTTAATATATGGTGTGTATCCATTTTTCTCAAATTTTCCTTTAAATACAATATGATGCCCATGTGGACTTGACATATTCTTTGGTATAGTGTGCCCTGCTTCTAAAGCTTTTACCAACCATGACTTACATGCCAATCCTAATGGATCAATCCATTCAATCGGATTCGGTGCATATGCAAAAGTATTTATACCACCGTATAACCCTATCGGATCCTTACTTATAAACCTCCCTACATACGGCGAATAATAACGATATCTATTATAGTGAAGTCCTGTTTCATCATCCTTGCGCTTCAGACTGAGCAGTGCTCAGTCTTTGCTCATGTCCCTGAAAACGGATATTATTGGTGATGATTTCACTATCCCATATATCACGTTTGAGATGATTTTCAGGTTTACTATTCGAGCACAGCTCTCATCTTGCGCTTCGGGCAAAGCAGTGCTTTGCTTTTCCTCGCTCACCCAAGCCTTATACTCTGCCGTCCAAACGATCGCTCCTGTTTGATCCGACATTTCTTATGGTGTACCGAGATGATCACAGTGATAGAACCATACTCGATCAAACTTCTCAGCCTTTTGGGTTATATGCCACAACGGGTCTTTATCATAGTCATAACCATGTTCCCATTGTGGAGTCTGGTGCTGATTCATCTGCTGACGATAGGTCGCTTGAATCAGTGGTACAAAGCCAATTTAATGTGAATGAGCGTATCTAAAAAATCTTTTCTATATTTTTAATGATTTTAAAAGTGATTTAAAACTGAAATATGCTTCCAAAAAATCTTCAATTGCTGCATCTTCCTTATCTTTAACCAAATTATATAACTGGTATAGCTCAATATTTAAAGAATTTATAAACTGGCTGATTAACACTTTTTTCTCTTTCATCTCATCGACCAAAAAAATATAATCATCTTTGATAAAAAAATTTAAATAAAATGAAGAAGATATACTTAATAATTTATATTCTTTTTTTTGCTTTTTAAGCAGTTTCATTAATCCATCTAATAAATCAGTTAGTACTATAAATATCATTAATCTATATTTAACATTTTTTTTTGTCGAAAATACTGTTTCATCTATTTCTATTGTCAGATCTGCCAGACTAAACCCGTCTATTTCATTATCATAAAACTGGATTTTAATATTACATATACTCATTTTTAGGATCCTGTAATTACTGGAAATGCTGTAATAACAATATTCGTTTGTGTATCAACTGTCACACGAACTAAATCTTGTCTTTTATTCACGACTACCTTTTTTTCAAAAGTTTGTATCCTTCGACATGGATCTTCTGTAACCCGTTTCCCTTTCATAACCACTTCATCAATTGCCTTTTTAACCTGTATGCGTGTAGTTCCTTTAGGAAATAAATCACCTGGTCCACTTGAATGATTACCAGTAATATGTCTTTCATCAATATGTATCCAACCTTTTTTACTATCACCTGTTGTTAATACAGGTTTTTTTCTTTCAATAACTTTACACTGGCTTAATCCTAGAGGATCTACCAAACTGGTTGGATTTGACACATAATTATATACATTATTCCCGCCCAACAACCCAATCGGATCTTTACTTATAAACCTCCCTACATAAGGTGAATAATACCTGTACCGATTATAATGTAATCCCGTTTCCTGATCATAATACTGCCCTTGAAAACGGATATTATTGGTGATGATTTCTGAGTCCCATATATCACGTTTGAGATGGTTTTCAGGTTTACACTCACCCCAAGCCTTATACTCTGCCGTCCAAACGATCGCACCTGTCTGATCCGACATTTCTTGTGGTGTACCAAGATGATCACAGTGATAAAACCATACTCGATCAAACTTCTCAGCCTTTTGAGAAGTATGCCACAACGGATCTTTATCATAGTCGTAACCATGTTCCCATTGAGGTGTTTGGTGTTGATTCATCTGCTGACGATAGGTCGCTTGGATGAGTGGTACAAAGCTCCCCATTTCATAAACATAATGCTTGGTATATTGATTGCCAGACTCAAATGCTAAGGTATCTCCATCCCAACCATATTGCGTCGTTTCGCTATAGCCTCGACTTAATAAATCTTTTTTCAACTTTTCTATACGTCGACCAAGTGCATCATAACGATAATGGGTTTCGGCTTTATCATTTTTACTGCGGATGAGCCTACCTAAAGCATCCCATTCGAAGTATTGGATATGTCCGCCATTCATTTGTCGAATCAGTTGCCCATAGTCATCATATTGATACTTTTGATCTAAATAATCTTTGACTACGTTGTTGATTAAACTGTTATAGCCATGTTTATGGGTCTGCTCGTAATAGGTATCTTGATGTCGTTGCTGATTGTTTTTATTAGGATTGATAATATTGCTTGCAGGGTCAAAAGCAAAAGTTTCTCGTCCCAGTGAACTATTGGCTTGCAGTAAACGCCCTACAGGATCGTATTTATATTCAATATGTCCACGACGTTTATCATGAATATCAGTGAGTTGCCCTACTTTGTCATAATGATATAAACGTTTGAGTAATGCTTTAGTTTGTGTTTGCGCATTTGCATTTTGGTTTTGATAACCTGCTTCATGATCTTTTTCAATATTTTGTAAGATCAATCGCCCGACTTTGTCGTATTGCTGTTGTTGGCTGATTCCATTGGCGTAATGGCGTTCAATCTCACGATGTAGATCATCACGTTTAAAGCTAACACTATCTTCACCATTTAAAGCCAAACCATAAACATGACCGCTACCATAGAGTAACCAATCCACTTTTTGTCCATCTGGGCGATGGGTTGTGGTGCGATTATTCAGTTCATCATACACATGTTGCCAAACTGCTGTCCGTTGGGTTTTATGATCATGATGGTGTTCATGACGAAGATTACCCACTTCATCATAAAAATATTGCACTCGACTTTCAGGATTTTTCGCTTGGATCAGTTGTCCATTGCCATCATAGGCAAATTCTTCTGTGATACGTCCTTCAAGTAATGTTTGTTCATCGCCGTCTTCAAGCACGAGCTTTTCAAGTTGTGCACTAAATCCTGCAGTACGTCCGATCAATCGTCCCATAGCATCAAACTCAAATGATTGAACTCGATGGATCGGTGATGGTTGATTCGTTGCTTTTGCTAACTCGACACTGCGCTGTAATTCACCTGAAGTTTCTGAATAGTGATAAATGGTTTCTTTACCATCAAAGTCTATTTCATTTGATAGTGAATCAACAAATCAGGATTAACACCATTTTTTAATAAATAATCTCGATAAAATTTTTCATAACGATATGCCACTTGTCCATAATTCTCAACCATCGCATTTGGATTGTCATACACATACCCATCTCTTTGTTTTATTTCATCCAGACTTATATACTTTTCACCTTGTTTTAAAGGATAGCGTAAATCTTCTAAACGCAATGGGTTATTGGGAATGCCTTCAGTATTTGGTGGAATTTCCTTAACAAAGTACCAATCTGTATCTATCCATTCATCGCTACCATCAGCGTACATGTCATAAGGGTTAGATGGATTATCATAGTAAGGTGAACTTGGATCATATAAGCCATATTCAATTTCTCCTTTTACTCTTTGAATGGGATGATCCAATTTGGGTAAATCATCAGCACTAACTTTTGTTTGAAAAAATTCTTCGGCAGAAGATGAATAAAAAGCACATGTTTTTAATGGATTATCAGTAATATAAGCACCTTGAATTTCAACTTTTTGCTCAGTATGGAATGGTTTAGGATAAACCAAATAGGTCGGATAAATCTCAGGTTCGCGAAGTGTATCTAGCGCATCATAGTTAATTTTTCTTTCTCTTTCCTTGTTGTCAGATATATAATTAAAAAAATTACCTAATAGTTCGCCTGCATGATAATAACCGCCTAGATTCGACATATTATCAAGCTGTCCTATTTTATCTAGAATTCGATAAAATTCTTCTTCTGCTTGTTTAGAGGGAAAAGCCGTTGGTTCTTGTCCTTGATTAAATACTGTTTTCTCAGTAAATATACGACTAAGATCCGTTACATTCACCGCACTAAACTCTACATATTGCTCAGGATGATTTTTTTTTATCAATATTTTTTCTTGTAAAGAATCAATGGTACGGTTAATAAACTGAGAAACAACTACATCCAACCATACATTATAAAAACTCCAGTTATCAAAGTTTTCACGATGCTTTTGTTTATTGATAGCATCAAATTCCAATGCCTTTTCTTTCAATTCAATAACCAATTGCAATAACTTCTCTCCTTGTGAAAGATCATGTACACGATACATCGTCCAGCAAGCAATCTGAAGATAAGGATTTTGCAAATATTTATATTCTTTTTTTATGCTGCTTCTTTTAAAAAAATCAAAGATCATTTTAAATAACCAATCTACTTTTTAACATTTTGATAAGGCATCAAATCATCTTCATTCACACCATTTTTTAATAAATAATCTCGATAATATTTTTCATAACGATATGCTACTTGTCCATAATTCTCAACCATCGCATTTGGATTATCATATACATACTCATCTCTTTGTTTTATTTCATCCAGACTTATATACTTTTCACCTTGTTTTAAAGGATAGCGTAAATCTTCTAAACGCAATGGGTTATTGGGAATGCCTTCAGTATTTGGTGGAATTTCCTTAACAAAGTACCAATCGGTAGCAATTTCTGTCTTATTTATATATTTAAAAACATCAATGGGATCAACAGGATTATTATAATATTCAGAATAAATGTCATACAATCCATATTCAATATATCCTTGTACACTATTTACTGGTGATTTTAATTTTGGAATATCAATTGAATATATAGAACTCTTATAAAACTGCTCTAAACTTGTATTACTAAACACCTTACTAGCTTTTAGAGGATTATCTGGAATATACACTCCATTTAACTCAATCTTATCATTTACTTTGAATTTCTTAGGTGAAATTAAATAAGTAGGATATATTTCTGGTTCTTCAAATAACACATCATTTAAAACCCCTTTTTCTCTTTGCTTATGATCTGCAATATAATTTAATGCGGTATCAATTCCTAAGCCATTATCTCTCGGATCTCCTAGTTTTAAAAACCAGTCAAAATCTAATACTTTTTTTGTGATTTTATCATATTCGATTTTAGAAATTTTATCTAA
Organism: Acinetobacter gerneri DSM 14967 = CIP 107464 = MTCC 9824; assembly: GCF_000368565.1. Lineage (GTDB taxonomy): Bacteria > Pseudomonadota > Gammaproteobacteria > Pseudomonadales > Moraxellaceae > Acinetobacter > Acinetobacter gerneri. The sequence continues at coordinate 42,319 of NZ_KB849554.1, forward strand.
AAAAGCTGGAGCGAAGAGCAGTTCTTTTTCTTGTACCATTCGGGTAAAAGTATAAAAGTCTATATAAAATGAATAAAATTGATTTGGATGATTGCGTTTTAAAAAAATTCTTTCCTTTAGAGTATCAATATAAGGGTTAATATATTTTGAAATTGCTATATCCATCCATATATTATAAGGACTCCAATTGTCAAAATTTTCATTAAAATGAGTTTTGTTGACTTTATCGAAACTAAGTAATAGTTCTTTCAATTCTATGAGTAAATTTTTTAGTCTTTCACCTGATTCCGCATCGTACATTTTGTATAATAACCAACTGGTAAGCTGAAAATATGGATTTAATAAATATTTATCATTAGGTGCTTCTTTCTTAGGTAAAAATAAATCTAAAATCATTTTCTTGGCTCACTTCCATCTAAATTAATAATGACTCTATCCGTTAATAATTGTTTTTCATTATCAACATATTCCCAATTGGTTTCTTTTCTATTCGAAACTTTGAAAGTTGTTTCATTCGGTTTAAATACAATTTGTTCAGTACCTCCCTGATAAAATAATTTAAGGTCTGAACTTTCATCGAAAGGTTGCGTTGCAGCAGGCCCTCGCCAAACTTTTAATTCTTTCCCAGCAGGAATATCTAATGTAACGTATTGCCCATTTGCACTCCAGTCTACTTTTACCGCTAGTTTATCACGCCAATCATTACGATTTTTTAATTGTTTAAATACATCTTCAGTTACCCAGAACATTCCACTTGGATTACTCGAAGGATCTATTACACGATAAAGTTTAGCAGGACCTTTAATAATTCCATTATTAATCGTATGAAAAGTTCTAACTATACCTTCATCAATTTCAGGATAACCTTTTTTAATTTTTTCTTCGATAACATTCTTCATGAAATTCTTATTAGGTTCTAAAGCTTTAAATTTTATTTCTTTTTTTAAAAAAGGTAATTTTTTAGCCTCTTCCCAAGCTTTAGTTCCTTTTAAAGCTTTACCATAATAATGAGTAGACATTTTTCCAGAGACGGCTTTGTATAATGCATTATCATGTTTTTCCAAAGCAATAATTAGCTCCTCAATTAACTCATTTAATTGTTGCGTATTATTCTTTAAAGATATTTCAAAACCATCCCTTACAAGTTTTAATCTAGTTTTTAATGCTTGATATTGTGTTTTAGCATTTTTAGGCAAAAGAGCTTCTGATTTGGTAAATATTTTATCTGCACGCTGTAGCATCAAATCATATACTGTTAAAAGCTGATCAGGAGACGTAATTTTTTTATAATTTAATTTTAGTTCTCTTGCTAACTCTTTATAAGGTCTCACCCATCCCTTTGCTTTTAGAAACTTCTTCACCTGCTCATGTGCAAGCAATTCATCAATATAAGGCATTGAGTTTTCAATAGCCTTTCTAAACAGAATTCTTGTCGCAGTTTTTGATGTTGTTTTTATCAGTTTTATAAATTGAAGATAAATTATTCGTAATACCCCTTTCAGAACATCACCTAAAAATGGAATAACGCCAATAACCATAATCACTAGTCCAATCCATAAAATTGGACTGACTTTTTTAAAGTCAAAACTACCTTCTTTAGAACCATCTTCATAAATATGATATACACATGCTATAAAGTCTCTTAAATCGAGAATCCAGGCGGCTATTACACCGACTCCAGTAGTACTTACAGCAATACTAATTCCGACATTTGCAATAACTTGAGATGGTGTCTGATCTTCATTAAAATCTCCCTGCAATACGCCCCAAAACCAATTTGCAGCCTCTTTAGCTGATTGTATTTGACTATTAAAAGCTCTAACGGCTTTGTATAAATCATTCATTTCCATATTTATTATCCATATTTAAGGAAGGAAATGCTGTATCAAAATCAGCATCAAAACTTTCATATTTCTTATAGGGAGGGGCTAATTGTCCATCAGGAAACTTATACTCGACATTGGCAATACCACTTTCATCAACTTCATGTCTAGGGCTATTACCCTTTTCATCCAATGTTCCCTTGATTTCCTTACCACTATTAAACTTGATGATGTAATCAATATTTTTTATAGGGCTATTATCTTCTAGCTCTTTAAGCGCAAGCTGTATCCAACTATCTTGTTTATTAAATACTGGTAACTTAAAGCTACTAGTTTTTGCAGAACTCATATTGTGATTTTCAGCATGTAAAACGATATCTCCACTTGTTCCCAATTCAATCCCATCTTTAGCAATTTTAATATAAGAGCCTCCAACCCTAATATTGATTTCCTCAGGACTCGTCAATTCTATTTTATTTTTTTCAGTCGCTATACTTATTAATTCTTTTGCATGGAGTTTTATATTGGCTGTTTGTGATTGGATTTCTACATCATTTTTTAAAGCATTGATTCTCATATTTTGTTGAGCTGTAATATGAGTATTTTCAAATGAAGAAAGTAAAAAATTAGCGCCAGCATTCAAATCTAAATTTTCTTTACTGGTTAAATTGACTTGTTTTTCTGAAAAACCAATGAAGTCATCTTTAGACAATATGCTTATTGTACTAGGAGAACTCATTAAAATGTTTGAATCCGCTAACTTATAGCCTTTTTTAGTATCTTCTGAACCAATTATTTTATTTCTCGCTGATGTTTCATCTTCTACTTTTTTAATAATGGGCGTTACTGATTTATCAATCATTTGTTTAATTTCATGATTAACATCCCAATATGTTTTAAATAACATCGAAGATTCAGGTCTATAAGTCATTCCTTGTGTAGCATTTTCAGCTGCATAGGTTGTTAAAAATAGTCCTTTACTCGATCGAACCACCCCATGCCCATCCGTCCTTAATTCAAAACCTTCACCTCGAAAGTCTTTACGTCCTTTAGGATCGGGTATCCGAGTGATATAGCCAAGGTTGAGTTCACTGGCTTGATGATCACTACGTAAATGAACTTGTACTTGTCCCTTACTATCATCCATCACCAATTGATTGGCTTGGCTTCCACCGAGTTCTTTGGATTTGATTCCTGAAAGAGCCTTTTGACTTGGCAACTCCCAAACAGGCATTTGTTCTGGATTGGTCAAACGCCCCGATACAAAGGGCATATCAGGATCGCCATTAAAGAAATCAACAATCACTTCCTGACCAATGCGGGGCAAATGAATCGTACCAAAGTTATTGCCTGCCCAAGCAGTAGAAACACGTAGCCAACAGGTATTGGTTCCATCACCAGTATCCGCACCCTCTTCTTGAGCTTGTGCTCCGAGACGATCCCAGTGGAATTTAACTTTTACTCGTCCATATTGATCTGTATAGATTTCCTCACCTGCTGGACCTACCACTGTCGCGGTTTGTGGATGTCCCTGCGGTTTCCTTCGGGTCAGATCTGGACGTAGGATTTGTTCATCAGGTTGTGCTAAAAATCTAACATTTGAATCATAAAATTGGTTATCAGCCTTTTCTTGGCTTATATCTTGGATGGTGATTTGCGTACCCAATACCAACCAACCCCGATTGGATTCGCTATTAGGGTGATTGTCCAGATTGAAGCGATAACCTGTTTGTAAACCTTTTAACTTACCTTGTCCTTCTGCTCGATAACCGTGCTGGTAAAGTCCCTCAACTCGGCTTTTAGCTTTGTTTTGCCCGCCTTCATCCGCAGTTAAAAAATCACCTTGTTGCCATTCATAGATTTCTTGCTCGGCATAATCGTGATCCCAAAGGAATTGATCTTGTGCTGATTGCACGAGGCTTGGTTGTTTAAATTGGTAATCGCTGAGCTGCACTTTTCCTGATACCAATTGCTGGACAGGTTCAAAGTGCTCAATGTATTCGGCAGTATCTGGGAAGCGTTGATTTGGCGGGTAAATGCTTAGGTTACGATAGCCTGTCGCCTCCATTTCCTTATAGGCAGCATTGTGGTCTGAAATGACAAAGGTCAGTTGGTTTTGGCTATGTTCAAAATGAAAATTGATACCATGCTCTTGCATCAAGCGATGGATAAAGCTGTAATCATCCTCGCCGTATTGTGCTTGAAAGTCCAATGCTGCATAGCTTTGACTACAACGATAATCCACAGGATAGGGATAAGGTTGCAGCACTTCTTCAATGATTTGCAGAACGGTTTTATGTTGAAATATTCGATAATTACTGGTTTTAGTTAATAACCATACCCATGGCACCAACGTGAGTTTATACATGGCATGACGGTTACGAACAGCCAAAGCCTCAACCCGATTGACCAATCCCCGAAAATATCGCGTGCCATTAAGGTTGCTTTGGTAGGTGCTATCCCCTGAGATATCATTGATATTCCCTAAACCTGAAAAATCAGGCTTTAAACCATCCAGTCTCACCGCAACAGCAATTTCTGTACCGATCAAACTTTGTAGATTTAGATCAGATGCAGGACTTCCGCCACTTTGCGCAAGTTGTTTGGGTACATAGCCCTCTAATCCTGCATAACCATGTGCAGGATTGTGAAATTCATCACGAACTTTAACCACAAGTTGGTATTCAAAAAGTTCGTTGATCTTATCCGAGCCTGATAGTGAGTCAAACCAAAAATATGGTGTCCCATACTCGCTTTCAGGCAAAGCTTTGCCAAATAATTTTATTTGATGATTCATTTTAGTGTGAGGTATGTCTCATTTTATGTGCGTTATGCTACTAAATTTTATAAAATTTATGGTTTTTAATTTGTAACAACGAATAATTTTTAGTCAATAAATTAAGCTTAAATTTGAAATATATATCTAGTTTCTAATTGGTTATGGATAGAAAGACGTATTTCTGCGATTGTTTAAAATAATTAAAAAAAACTACACAATGATGAAATTAAATCTATTTATAAAGAAATAGTAACAAATTGAAAATAATCATAAAAAACACATAATTTAGAGATCTTGGTCGTTACTTTTACGATTTTCACCTTTAGTTTTTGTAATATTTGTCTATGGTATAAAGATTATTCAATGAACAAAGAGAAAATAGTATGAAAGCTCAAGCCATTTTATTTTTGTCTAGCGTGCTGACGGTATTTTCAAGCCCAGTTTGGGCTGGTGATGCTGAAGACCAACGTATTATCAATGCAGCAAAACCTGCCTCAGTAGCGGTCGCGTTAAAAGTGGCAAAAGATACACCAGTTCAATTAACGGGTACGATCGTAGCGCAAGTTAAGCATGAACATTACCAATTAAAAGACCAAACAGGCGTGATCAATGTTGAAATTGATGATGACTTGGCGAGTGCAGCACAGCTTAAAAATGGCACAAAAGTCCGAGTGATTGGTGAAGTGGATACCCATCGCTATAAAGCTAAGGATATTGATGTGGTAAAAGTTGATATTCTAAAATAAGCAGAAAAGTTATATAAAAAATCATTTAAAAAAACGAGTTTTGGCTCGTTTTTTTAATGTATGTACCCGTTGCGATGTTTATAAACATTCAAAAATATCTTGGATGGTTTTCATCAACCAACGCCGTGCCACGATATCATCGCTACGTTTAAACCAGTTTTGACTGACTGAAAATGAATCCGTTTTAAAGGGCAATTCGAAGCATTTTACATTTGCAATTTTCAAATAATACTGCGCTGCTCTAGATGGAAGTGTAACCAAGAGATCACTCTGATCAAGTACACCTTGCAAGACACTAAAATGTGGAACTTCTAAAACAATATTTCGATAAAATCCCATTTCTTTTAATGTCTTATCGACTTGGATATGCCCAGTTGAGGATTTGATCGCAACATGTTTTTCCTCTAGATATTGGGTTAAAGAAAGCGTTTGCGCTAGACGAGGATGATCTTTTCGTGCCAGACATACATAACGTTCTTCAAACAATGTATGTGTTTCAATATTGGGCATGAGGGTAAATTGCCGATTAAAGACAGCAACATCTAAAAATCCATCAATCAACCAATTTTCAACTTTATCAGATTGAATTTCTTCAATTTCTATTTTGATATTAGGGGCTTGTACAGCGAGATAACTCACAAGATGCGGTAAAAGGCATATTTCACCAATATCGGATAGCCCAATACGAAAATTTTTATGCGATGTTTTCGGGTTAAAATCTTGCACTTCAGCGATGGCTGATTCGATATTATAAATGGCTTTTTTAAATGTAGGATAAAGCTCGCGGGCAATTTTGGTTGGTTCTACACCAACGCGACCTCGTATAAATAATTGATCATTCAACTGTTTTCTTAAACGATTGAGATTATAAGTCACAGAGGGTTGACTTAAATTTAATCGATCTGCAGCATGACTGATATGTTTGGTTTCATAAATTGTCACAAAAACTCGTATAAGGCCAAGATCCATTTTTTGCCTCTAGGAATTAAAGATGGGAGTTCATCCTGAACTCCCATCATAAGGTGAAATCACCAAAAAATAAAAATACTTCGTGAAAAACTGCTGAAAATCCATTTATTTGCATCACGACATATTTTTAATTACCTACAGCGCGCAGGATTCTTTACTTTGTTCTTGTTGAAAATATTGTGTCAGTTGGTTTTGAATGATTTGGAAATCTTGTTGCAGATCATGTTCCCATAACCAATCAAAGCGATGTGTGAGATGTGTGCCGATACTATCGAAATCAGGATATTCACCAGAATAAAGCTCATAAATTTCACCCGATTCACGTGAAGTACGTTGGACTTTGCATGCACGTTCTAAGCGTAAATCTTGGTAAATTTCCGATATTTTCGGGAGAGCTTCTCGATTGATTTGAGCATTTTTAAACAATTCTACGAGCACGGCTGCATCTTCTAAGCCCTGTCCTGCGCCAGCGCCTTGATGCGGTAACATCGCATGTGCTGCATCACCGATGAGAATGACTTTCCCTGATTGGCTTTGATAGCTATTTAACTCATCGATTTCATGTAATGCCCAAATGGTTGGATTATCGATTAAATCCAAAAGTGCGATACAGCTATCACTCCAGTCTGAGAAATCACTGAGCATTTGCGCTTTGCTCACTGGTTGGGTCCAAGCTGTATTCTCAGCAAGTTGCGTATCATCGCGATTTGATTTAAACGCCACGATATTGATTTCTTCGCCCTGACGAATCGGGAAAGTTAAGATATGTTTGTCTTTTCCGAGAAACATTTGCGGTACATCGGCAATTTCGGGATCATTCTGCAAATTTTGGATGGCATTTTTATAGTCTTGATATTTTATGATGCCTCGATATGCCCAAGTCCCTGAAAATTTTGGATAAACTGGAAGTGCTTGCTGAGATGAGAGCACATACTGACGTACGTTTGAATGTATGCCATCAGCACCAATGAGATAGTCGCAACTGGCTGAACTACCATCTTGAAATGTGAGAATAATTTCTTGATCATTCTCAGAAATTGATTGAATTTTTTTGGAAAAATGCGCATTTTCTAATGGCATACGAGCAATAATTGCATCTAAGAAATCTGCACGATGTACTGAAGATTGCCCGACATTTTCAGCCAATGATGCTGATAAAAATTCATCGGTATAGCCATTTCTCCACTGAAACCAGACATCGGTATAGGGTGCAGCGACTTTATCTGCAATAGCATGATATTCTTCAGATAAATCGAGATGTTGAATGGCATTGACTGCATTTGCACCAAAAGAAATCCCGGCACCAATTTCAGAAAATTGTGCTGCTGCTTCATAGAGCTGTACATCTAAATGTGAATGCTTAACCAATTGGGTTGCAAGTGCTAATCCCGCAATGCCACCGCCAATAATCGCAACACGTACAGGTGCTTCCATGACCTGATTCCTCTAAATTTTCGTATTGCTTGTATCTTTGACGATTTTTTTTAAATAATCCAATTGATATTTTTTGATTCAAGTTATCTAAAATTTAAATAACTTGAATTTTTATTTTAAGAGTGTTGAGCTTGCGTGAGTTTGTTATGTTGTAGTAGTAGATATAGGCAGAGTAAGCCCATTCCAAAACAGAAACTCAGTACACCTGTCATTAAACCAAAATGGTCTGCTAAAAAACCTACAGCAATAATAGGAACGATCGTGCCTAAATAGGCAAGAAATAGATAGGTCGATACAACAGCGGCACGATTTTCAGTTTTAGTCATGTGATGCACCAGCGCAAATGCACCCAATAAACCAAAACCATGTCCCACACCCACTAAAATATCGCTAATAAAAAATAGCGTACTCACATGAAATATCATGCAAATAGACAATAATATATAGCTTAAAATTAGGGTACAAAGACCGATATTGAGGGCACGATGCATCGACATTGATTTGGCGATAAACTGAGATACGGCAGAAATTAATAAAATACTGGCAATCGCCGTACCACTGACCAAAGGTCCATGCCAAGGAATAACATCTTTGATAAATGACGGTGCGAGTGATGCGAATAGGCTAAATGATCCGAAGGCACAAAAAGCAGTGAAACTTGCAACATAAAAAATTGATTTATATTGTGTTTCTGGAAGTTCTAAATGCGGAGCAATCGAAAATTTTTGTGTTTCAACTTGAGCTGTTTTGATTTTAAATAAACTAATTAAACTCAAAATTGCGCCAAAAATCACAGGAATATACGGCGTAAATAATGGTCGCATACTCAATTCAGCAATCACACCACCAATAAAAGGTCCCAATCCAAAACCAATCACCGTAATAATGGAACTCAGTTGCGGAGCACTTTCTTTGTGCGATTGTGGAATAGTGTAGATCAAACCTAGCATGGCAGATGTGCTGATTAAGCCAGAGGCAATGCCGATAATAAATCGCCCAAAGCCCAAAATATATGCATTACTCGCATAAGCCGACAAAATCAGTCCGATAATGGCAAAAAATAATCCACTTTGTAGCGTTTTAATATAGCCAAAACTATTACTTGAACGACCTAAAAATAATAAAGTCGTCAAGCAGCCAAACATATATGCCACGAAAATAAAGGTAATATGGCTAGGGAGTAGATGCCATGATTCCTGATAAATCGGGTATAGGGGGCTGGATAACGCTGTACCAATTGTACCAATACAAAGCGCTAGGCTGACCATTAAAAAGGGTCGCCATGTTTGCTGATTCATAAGTTTAGGCTTTTGAGATGAAAATACCAATCTAAAAATAGACTGGTATAAAGAAATTTGTGGATTGTATTAAGACTAAATCTTAGTCAAGATTAGGTCAATTCTATTTTTTAAAAAAGTATTTTATATGAGTTATATAACGTAATTCAGATTATCGAAATCAGTCATTTTAATACACTTTTAAATGAAGATTTAAGTGAAAGTTAAAATGATTTTAGATGGTTAAAAATTAAATAAAACTTAAGAATATCGCTTTAGCAATTTTAAAAATTCAAGTAATTCGTGTTCATCTACTTGGCTTTGATCTTGGATGACGTGATGACGTAAATGTTGTTCAATCAGTTCATTCATTAAACCATTCACTGCACCTTTGATCGCTGCAACTTGCTGTAAAACATCTATACAGGAGTTGTGCTCATTTTTAAGTGATTCTTCAACTGCATTCATCTGACCTTGTAGACGTTTTACACGATTTAAGATTTTTTTATCTTGATGTAAATGGCCCATGCTTGTCTCCACAAATTTCTATACTCCCTTATAGTATAATTTTAAAAATATAAATATACTAAGGGGGAGTATATTTGGGGTATTCAATATGCAGTTCCAAGCAATTAATCGAAAGCATTCACATCATTTTGATCAAGGTAATCCTTTGGCTGAAAAGAAAATTTTAATTGCCACGATATTGACTGGCATCATGATGGTTTTTGAAATTGCTGGTGGTTGGATTTTTAATTCTATGGCACTGCTGGCTGATGGTTGGCATATGAGTTCACATATGCTGGCCTTGGGATTGGCTTATATAGCTTATCGTGCTGCTCGACATTTTTCAGAAGATCAACGCTTTAGTTTTGGTACTTGGAAAATTGAAATTTTAGCGGGATATAGTAGTGCAATTATTTTAATGATTGTGGCACTTTTCATGCTTTTTCAGTCAGTTGAACGAATCATAGCACCCGTTGCCATTCATTTTAACGAAGCTATTCCTATTGCGATTATTGGTTTAATTGTCAATTTAATTTGTGCATGGTTATTACATCAAGGTGGGCATGAGCATAGTCATGGTCATAGCCATGATCATGGACACAACCATTCACATCATCAACATGATCATCATGACTTAAATCATAAGGCAGCATTTTTACATGTCGTTGCCGATGCTGTAACTTCTGTTTTAGCAATTTTGGCACTGTTTGCTGGAAAATATTTCGGGTGGGATTTTCTTGATCCTGTATTGGGAATTGTGGGTGCATTTTTGGTGGCGAATTGGTCTTGGAGTTTGATACGTCAGACTGGAAAAACTTTGCTGGATGCTGAAATGGATGAACCGATTGTGGATGAAATCCGTGAAGTGATTAAACAATTTGATCAGCAGATCAAGATCACTGATTTGCATGTATGGAAAGTGGGAAAAGGCAAGTTTTCATGTATTTTAGCTTTGGAAATACCCAATAAATCGTTGACAGCAGACCAAGTCCGCCGTGCATTAGCTATTCATGAAGAGTTGGTACATATATCGGTTGAAATCAATCAGACAGGAACATTTTCATTCGTTTCACGTGGAACGGTTTGAAATCGAATCGCTTTTTTATGACAAGATTCATTAAATCCACAGAACTAAATGTATTTTAGATTTAAAATAAGCAGTATATTTTGAAAGAACCAAACGAAATGTTAAATAAATTGTTGCCAATCGTATTGGGGATGAGTCTTGCGAGCTTATCCTTTGCAAGCCCAGATAGTGTGAAATATAAATTAACTAAGCAATATCCAAATGTCAAAATAGACAACTTAAAAAGCACAGAGATGCAAGGTTTATATAGTGGGACTTTGGATAATCAAATTGTTTATGTTGATGAAAATGCAGAACATATTTTTATAGGCTCTATGATTCGATTAAAGGATCAGCATAATTTAACCAAAGATTTAGTTTTAAAGAATAAACCAAATTCAGGTGAAATTGATTTTAATAGTTTGCCAAAACAGGATGCAATCAAAGTGGTAAGGGGGTCTGGGAAACGCCAGTTAGCGATCTTTTCTGACCCAAATTGCCCATATTGTAAGGCTCTTGAAGGTAATCTAGCAAAGTTGAATGATGTCACAATTTATACTTTTATTTATCCGATCAAAGCTGAGTCGATTATTCCTTCAAAACAAGTTTGGTGTTCTGCAAATAAAGAATATGCTTGGAAAAGTTTACTACAATATTCAATTAAACCTTCAGCCCCTGCCAATTGTGAAACACCAATTGAGCGTAATTTAGAATTAGGTCGCCGTTTAGGATTAAATGGTACTCCTGCCATTATATTTTCAAATGGTACGAAAGTAATGGGAGCTTATCCAGCTGAAAAAATTGAACAAATTTGGAAGCAATTAGGATTATAAATCGCAAAAAAAAGATCATCGCCTTGATGATCTTTTTTTATTTGAGGTTAATATTTGAAAATTAAACAATTTATCCAGTTCTTCGAGCGATAAAATTATAGATAAATAACACAATAATCGCACCGACCACTGATGCAATAAAACCTGCAGATGCATTTTCACCATACCAACCGAGCATTCGTCCGAGATATGTCGCGACCAGTGCACCAACAACGCCGAGCAATGTTGTCATGATAAAACCTAATTTATCATCTCCAGGATGTATAGCTCTGGCGATCAAACCTGCGATAAATCCGACGACAATTGCAACAATAAGTGACCACATAATCGTTCTCCTTTGTTGTTATCTATTCTGTGATTCGTGAGGAATTGATTCCCCAATATGATTGATCAAACAAACAAAAGTTTGAAGTATTTGATTGAAAATTCATGTTGTTTTTTTGTTCAAGGTCGAGTTTTAGGTATTTAAAATGCATTTTTAAATTCAAAAAATAAATGCAGCAGACGGCCCTAAGTTGATTTATATATTCTTATAGACATCAAAAAGCGGCTTATTTAAGCCGCTTAAATCTTTAACTGTTATGTTAAGTTAAATTAAAGACCAATTTCACCAATAAATGGAAGATGGCGATATTTTTGATCATAGTCTAAGCCATAACCAACGATAAACTTGTCTTCAACTTCAAAGCCTAAAAATTTAACATCGAGATCAATTTCACGGCGAGAAGGTTTGCTGACCAAGGTACAAAGCTCAATCGAATTTGGTTGACGCGTTTGTAAAATTTCAAGGACTTTACTTAAAGTATTACCAGAATCGATAATATCCTCAACAACAAGCACATCGCGATCACGAATTTCGCCGTCCAAGTCTTTTAAAATTTTAACATCACGAGTGGAGGTTGTACCGCCGCCATAACTAGAAACTGTCATAAAATCAAGTTCATGGGTCTTATTGATCGCACGGCACAAATCGGCCATAAAAATAACCGAGCCACGAAGTAGACCGATTAAAACCAATTCTTTATCGCTATTGGCATAATGCGCATCAATTTGTTTACCGAGTTCTTTGACTTTCGCTTGAATTTCTTCAGTTGAAATCATCACTTTCATATCAACGGTCATGGAAAGATACCTAAAACAACAATGCAAAAATAAAAAAGGCGTTGACCAGCAACACCTCTAAATTAACTCAATTTTAAAACATATCATGCCAATATGCATCAATTTTGACAGCTTTTAATGTAATTCGTCCTTTTGCGGCTTAGAATCCCGCTTTAAAACCAAGGCACAGGTCGTTATTAAAACAGCCAAAAGTACAATCTTGGTTTTGGATTTTTTATCCGTTTGTTATTTGCGCATAAACTTTTTGACCATATATATAGGTTGCTTGAATATTGCGATCATCACCAATAGTCATGAGTGCGAATAAAGCATCTTCTATATTTTTTGCATGTTCCTGACGCAATTTTTGCAATGCTGTTGCTTTTAAATTTAACACCACGAAATCGGCTTCTTTTCCTAGATTAAAATTGCCTAATTTATCATCTAAATCCAGTGATTTTGCACCACCTAATGTCGCTAAATATAACGATTCAAAAGCTGATAATTTTTCTCCTTGAAGCTGCTGAACTTTGTATGCTTCATTCAATGTTTGAAGATGGCAAAACGATGTTCCAGCACCGATATCTGTGCCCAATCCAACTTTTACTTGTTTATCCCATGCTTTTTTTAATGGAAATAATCCACTCCCTAAAAAGAGATTGGATGTCGGACAAAAGGCAATTGCAGAGTCAGTTTGATGCATGCAGTCCCATTCATGTTCTTCCAAATGTACGCAATGTGCAAAGACAGAGCGTTGCCCCGTTAAACCATAATGGTCGTAAACGTCGAGATAACCCTTTTGTTCAGGAAAGAGTTCTTTTACCCATGAAATTTCATTTTTATTTTCACTTAAATGCGTATGCACATATACATCAGGATATTCAGCTTTGAGTTGACCTGCTTTTTGCAATTGTTCCGCAGTAGAGGTTGGGGCGAAACGAGGAGTGATTGCGTATAGCGCACGACCTTTACCATGCCACTTTTCGATTAGTGCTTTAGATTCGCTATATGCTTGTTCAGGAGTATCGAGTAGTTCGTCTGGTGCATGACGATCCATCATGACTTTTCCTGCGATTAAACGCATTTGATGACGTTCTGCAGCTTGGAAAAGTGCATCGACTGATTCAGGATGAACAGTACAAAAAACTAAAGCTGTTGTTGTTCCGTTTTTAAGTAATTCTTCAACAAAAAAATGTGCAATTTTGTCGGCATAAGTACGGTCTTTAAATTGAATTTCTGTTGGAAAAGTATAGGTATTTAGCCATTCTAAAAGCTGTTCACCAAATGCACCGATCATTTCAGTTTGTGGAAAATGAATATGGGTATCGATAAAGCCAGGTACGATGAGTTGTTCTGGATAATGCTCAACTTTTAAAGTATTCGGCAGATGTTTTTCACCTTCTTTCCAAGTTCCAAACCACGTGATTTTTCCATTTTCAGTAATAAGAAGCCCATCTTCGATATAGCGTACTTGATTGGCTATATCAGCTGCTTGGGTAACAGTACTTTGAATATCTAGAAAACGACCGCGAATCGCCTGTTTAGAGTTTTGGGAAGACATGAAAAACCTGCAAGTTATATTTTTTTCAGTTGATTGTACCTGAAAAAGTGAACACGATTGTATTTATATGGGTTTGATGCAAGCCAAATGTCTTTTGTATTGGAGCAAAGTTTTTTTAAATTTTTATCTATAAATCAATGAAAAGATGGATAAATAATGTTATTTATCCATTTTTGTGTTAAACAATTTTGCGTGCAGGCGGTAAATTTAAACTGCTGAGGTCTGGATTGAATAAAGCTTTATTTGTTGCTTCAGTGAGTTCAATTATATAACCAGGAGCTAATTCCAAACGACCTTGTGCACCCATGATATTAGGGGTGCGTTTTTGTAAAATTGGAATATTATTTTTTGCAGCTTTTTCATAAACCGCTTCAATATCATCTACAACAAACATTGTTCGAGTATTTTGGATAAAATCAGGCAGTTTTACTCGATTTTCTGGTGCAATAACGACTAGAGAAACATCTCCTAAAATTGATTGAAGCCCAACAACCAAAAGATTGAAATATTCTTCCAATCTAAAAACATATTCAACATTGCCGTCGAAGAAATCAATATAATTACGAATATATTGTTGTTCTTGACCTGGCTCAAGGAATAAACGCTCATATGGGCCTGATACAAGGTGTTCTGCAAAGATACTATTTTCTATTTTACTCATTGTATTTTCCTGATATTAAATTTTTTCATTCTCAATACTACTTAATAAGTTAGTACACTTTTCCCCTTTGTATGACCTTCTAGAATGTCATGATATGCAAGTTGTACCTCAGTAAAAGGATATTCACGACTTACAATCCAGCTAAAACGACCATCAGCTACACGATCAACAACATATTTTAAATTTGCTGGATTTCTTTTTACCCAAACTGCTTGGATTTTACTTGATGATAATTTTTTACCAGCAATAGAGCCCATAAATCCATTTGTTTTCACGGTAGCTAAAGAGGTTTCAGTTGCTTCTTCATTGCCTATGAGGTCGATTGATGCATCAAAAGGTTCGGGATGGATTTCTTTAAGTCGTTCAATTAAACCTGAACCGTAAACAATAGGGGTTGCACCTAATTCACGAATATAATCTTGATTGTGTACAGACGCTGTTGCGACAACATCAATACCTTTTTCTTTGGCTAATTGAATGGTTACTGAACCAACACCACCAGAGCCACCGTGGACTAATAATGATTGAACTGGTCCAATTTCATCTAAAATGGTCATTGCTGTTTGTGCAACACCCGCTAAAGAACCCGCAACAGACCAACTCATATTTTCAGGTTTTTTTATTAGATTGTTTATGTGAACATCAATCACCGTAGCGTGTGTGAAGTTTGTACCAGATCCAAGAACTTCATCGCCAACAGACCAGAGTGTTTTGTTTGAGTTAATTTCAGCAATCACGCCTGCAAACTCAGTTCCAAAAGTTTGTGGTAAAGATGAATGTTTAAACTCACCTGTCATACGGCGTGCGTCAATTGGATTTATGCCAGTCGCTTTCACCTTGATACGTGCCATACCTTCTGCTAAAGGGGGTAAATCATGGGTAATAAGTTCTAATACATCAGGTGAACCATATTGGCGAGCAATTAAGATAGTACTTTGCATTTCTTATCCTTTTTGAAATCTTTAAATGTGTATGTTTAGGTTATATTTATTTAATTTTGATTATAAGATCTAAAAATAGATCACATTATTCTATAAATAAGATTAAGCTAAAAAGAATAGATGATTTTTAAGAAAATTCTTTATGATCAAGCATGATATGCAAAATACTTTAAAAGAAAGACTCATTGTTTTGCTTTCATCACAGCCTTGGCTAATGCAGCGATTAGAATACTTACACACCCTTGATGACAATGCTTATTTGGCAGCAGGTGTTATTCGTAACACGATTTGGAAACTTTTACATGATCAACGATGTGAAATTGATGGGAAAGAAATTGATGTTGTTTTTTATGATAAATCAGAAAATAATCATGAAAAATCAAACTTTTTAAAAGAGAAATTAGCCGAAAAATATCCTGAAAATGAGTGGGATGTTATCAATCAAGCTTTTGTGCATACGTGGTATAAAACATTGGAAGGCAAATCGATTGCTCCCCTAACTTCACTTGAACATGCTCTTTCATTTTGGCCAGAAACAGCGACGGCAATCGCTGTTCGTATAAATCAAAATGACCATTTAGAGATCGTTGCACCTTTTGGTTTCGAAGATTTATTTCAACTCAAACTCAGATGGAATAAAAATTTAGTTAGCCATACAGCTTTTATGCAAAGAATTACTAAGAAACGCTTTTTGCAAAGATTTCCAAAACTCACCCTGATTGATGAGTAAATTTTTTAAATTTAACTATCACGTGATAATGAAAGAAAAAAGGAAATGATATAAAGATCATTTCCTTTATTTTTACTTCAAAAAATCATGAATTTTCTATACTTTGATTTTTATTGTTATAACGAATAGATAACCAAGCTGTAATAGCGAGAACAATCACGATAAAACTCAAGGAAATCCAAATCGGCATATGGAAAACATCAAGTAATAGCATTTTTCCACCAATAAACAGTAAGATAATGCCTAGACCATAAGGTAAATAATGCATTTTCGATGCAGCACCAGCAAGTAAAAAGAACATTGCTCGTAAGCCTAAGATTGCCATTAAGTTTGCAGTAAGAACAATAAATGGGTCACTTGTGACTGCAAAAATTGCTGGAATAGAATCGACTGCAAAGATCACATCGGAAGCTTCAACCAAGATTAAAACAAGTAATAACGGTGTCGCGAACAAGATACCATTTTCACGTACAAAGAATTTATCCGCATTAAATCGTGGTGAAATACGGATATGGCGACGCAACCATTTTAATAGTTTCATATCCTCGATATTTGGATTTTCGTCGTCCTGCCCTTTTAGGAATTTAATTCCCGTATACACTAAAAATGCACCGAAAATATATAAAATCCATGAGAATTCTTGAACGAACCAAGCACCAATAAAGATGAAAATGGTTCTTAAAATAATCGCACCGAGTACGCCATATAACAATAATTTTCTCTGTAATACGGGCGGAATTGCGAAAGCAGCAAAGATCATCAGCCATACAAAAACGTTATCAATAGCTAAAGATTTTTCAAGTAAATAACCTGATATATATTCTAATGTTTTCTGGTTTGCGATCGCTAAACCAACAGTTTGTTGTAAGTAATACCACAATCCAGCAGCAAATAGCATCGCGACGGTCACCCATGCGATACTCCAGCCAGCCGCTTTTTTTAAAGAAACAGGTTGATCTTTTTGCTGTTTAAAGCCTAAAAAATCAATTGCGAGCATCACTGCGACAATACTAAAAAATACTGCATACAGCCAAAAATTGCCAATAGAGTCCACTTTATCCTCCTCATCTGACAATTTGGCCATAAAAAAACCTTGACCAGCTGCCAGATGGATTTCATCTGTAACAACATGATCAAGGTCTTGCCTACATTATCGGAGGATAATGCTCAGTCACCGACTTTTTTCGAGAAAAAGTGTATTGACGATAACTGACACGTAAATTTAATTTCTTACGTTTTGGGAGGCTACTCCCCTTGTCTAATCTGTGTATAGAAATGAGTACATTTCTAAATATTTGCAAAGAATGTCACACTTTTTAACTTTCTGCAAATTTAGTTTATTATTCACATAATTAAATCTGCAAATATGAACCTCAGTAATTAAGTTAAAAAATTAATTTAAAAATTCATTCACTTTACAGGTATATGAATATTCACATTATGATTTGACAATAAAATCAGCTCTATTCACGAGAATAATCGCCAAAATTGTTCCTAAGGCTGCCACGATTCCTCCAACAACACCAATATATTGAAGCCCCCAATGTGTGGTGACGATACCTCCAAGTAAGGCTCCACCTCCGATACCGACATTGTAAAGGCCTGAATAGATTGCCATAGCCACATCAGTTGCATCTTGGGCAAGATTGAGGGTTTTGGCTTGTTGTGCGAGGCTAAAACAAATAATGCCTATACCCCAAAACATACTTAAAGAAATCAAACTGAGCGCACCCGCTGATAAGGGGATAAGCAATAACATGGATATCGCTAAACAAAGGCTACTCATTGGTATAGCAAGTTTAGGATATTTGCCACCATATTTACCAAAGAGATAAGAACCCATAAATCCTGCTGCACCGTAAACCAATAATAAATTTGTGGTTTGTGAAGAACTTAGATGAGCAATATTGAGTGCAAAAGGTTCAATATAACTGTATGCAGTAAATTGGGCTGTAATGATCAAGATCGTTAAAATAAATACGATGACGAGACTTGGTCGCTTAAAGATCACACCAAGACTGCTAAATGAACCCGAATTTATGCTGGGTAATAAGGGTAAGGTTTTTGCCAAAATCAAACAAACAATGGTCGCAAAAACGGCGATTAAAGCAAAAGTATTTCGCCAACCATAAGTTTCTCCAATCATTCGCCCGAAAGGAATGCCAAGTACCATTGCCATCGCGGTGCCTGTTGAAAGTAGGCCTAAGGCTTGTAACTCTTTACCCTTTGGCGCAACGCGGATAGCTAAAGATGCGGTAATAGACCAAAATACAGCATGTGAAAAAGCGATTCCGATCCGGCTACCCAATAAAACGTTAAAATTCCATGCAAAATAAGACAGAATATGACTCATAATAAACACGATAAATAACATAATGAGCAGTGATCGACGTTCAAATTTTCGGGTCAAAAGCATCATCGGTAATGATGCCGGCGCAACGACCCAGGCATAGATTGTGATCATCATCCCTACATCTGTGACAGGCATACTAAAACTTCGTCCGATATCACTGAGCAATGCGACAGGGATAAATTCAGTCGTATTGAAGATAAAGGCTGCGAAAGCCAAGCTAATGACGCTCACCCATTGCTGGGTTGTATTGGGGGCTGATTCGGGAGAAGTTGCAGACATGACAAATTCGATGAAAAATGATTGTTAAATTTTAAGTATCTTTAGTGATAAAGTTAAGACTTAAATTGCGGTGAAAAAGATTTCTTTTGATAATGAAAAATTAAGTGAAATATAACAAATTAAAATCAAAGGTTTTTGAGTATAGTTGAGCTAGATACAAGGGAGTGTATTTAACCATGGGCGAAATATTTGCCATTATTCTACCCATATTCATCATTATTTTATTTGGGTATTTATGTAGAACATCAGGCAAGTTAGGTAGTACGGCAGCTTCAGAGATCAATAAAGCTGTGGTATGGATTTTCTTGCCTGCTCTACTGTTTAAAATATGTGCAAATTCACATATTTCCGAGCTATGGCAACCGCAATTTTTTATCTCTTATACCCTTGGTTGTATCCTGATTTTTGCGTTAATTATGTTTTGGAGAATCTGGCAAAAACTTGATTTAACGACTGCGAGTATTGATGGTCTGAGTGCTTCCTATGCAAATGTCGGATATATCGGTATCCCTTTTTGCGTGTTGCTGTTTGGGGAAAAGGGTTTAAAACCTGCCATGATTGCAACGTTAGATGTGGTGGTCATCCTGTTTGCGATTTCTGTGGTGATTATTGAAATTTCACAACAAGCCAAAGCCAATGTTTTTTCTTCGATTAAAAATGTCATGCTGGCTTTGTTGAAAAATCCGATTATTATTGCACCAGTTTTAGGGTTTTTATATGCTTGGTCTGGTCTTGGAATTGCTAAACCTTTCATGCATTTGTTGGAAATGCTTGCCCTCGCGACGTCGCCATGTGCATTGTTGTCTTTAGGGCTGTTTTTAGCTGAAAAGAAACCTGCGATCATGAATCGCTCATTTATTCCTTTGGTTGTGGCGAAGTTGATTTTGCAACCTTTGCTTACAGCTTTTTTTGTATTCTATATTTTTGATCTTCCTAAAATGTGGGCGCAAAGTGCAGTAATTTTAAGTGCTTTACCAACGGGAACAGGTCCTTATATGCTGGCTGAACTTTATCGTACTGAAGCAAAAACAATATCAGAAACAATACTTTGGTCCACGATAATTTCAGTATTTACACTTTCTATTTTACTGATGTTATTTCAATAAAATCTCTAGTTTTCATATTTTATTTTTACAAAACAAATTGTGCATCGACAAAAAAACGCAACATTATTTTGTCAAAATTTATGGCAAGTTGATGTGCTATGAAAATATAAGGAAATAAAAAATGTTAGAAATCAAACATAAGTTAAATGGGCATAAAGGCGAATTTTTTATTGGTGAAGATAACCATCACCTTGCTGAGATGTCATATAGCTGGGCTGGCGACGATAAAATCATTATTGATCATACCGTGGTGAATGATGATTTAAGAGGTCAAGGTGTAGGTAGAAAATTACTGGATAATGTCATTGAACTTGCACGTGAAAAACACGTAAAAATTATTCCCCTTTGTCCATTCTCAAAAGCAGAATTTGCAAAAGATTTATCGATTCACGATGTTTTGAAAGATTAAAAACTCTGATACATTCAAGTCGGTATAACTTTGAGTGAGTCAAATATGCAAATTCAACATCAAGATGATGCACAACAAGGCGAATTTTTTATTTTGAATGATCAAGGTGATCGAATCGCTGAGTTTAACTATATTTGGCAAGGTCCTGAAAAGTTCGTTGCAAATCATACTTGGGTAGATGATTCATTGCGTGGTCAAGGTGTTGCGCGTAAGTTATTGGATGCAGCAGTAGAATTTGCACGACAAAAACACGTGAAAATCGTACCTATTTGTTCTTATGTGGAAGTAATGTTTCGGCGTGATAAAAGTTTAGCTGATGTTGCTGCTTAACGATCGATAAAATACAATTTTATTGAAATTTTTAAAATGAGTCTAATCGTGGTTAGACTCATTTTTTTAGAATTTCTATTCATTACTCAGTATGTTATCAATCATTTTTTTAATGACATTTTATTAAGAAAAATAGCACGGCTTTCGGTGCTAAAATTTCGTTTATATTGTAGGAATAGTTTTGTGAAAAATATTCCAAGTAAATAACTCACACTCATCACCAATAGCAGTAAGCGATCATTCAAAACAAAATAAACTGCAAAAATCACAGCAAAAAGTATAGCTTCATAAGCAATCGATTTTAGATATATTTTTGCGATTATGCCTAACAGTAATGTTGAAATCACAATATTGGGGAAATCTCCTAGATTTAAATGATTGAATATGATCAAAACAATCAAGTAAGTTATTGCTAATGCTACGATTATAAATAAGTTTTTTATCATCAAAATTCTCCAAAAAAACTCCCCAACATTCGGGACAAATGTTGAGGATGAAGAAAGAAACTCGTTAATTTTTAAGCTTGTTTTATCATTGATATTCTATAAACTTTAATTGCTAAAACTAGTCGTAGTTCACTAAAATAGCTGTGAGAAAATAATTACAAATGATTATTTTTTAATCAAAAATAAGATGTGAAAATGGTGAAGTCATGAAAATAAGATTGTGTTATTCAAGTTTGCGAGTAGAAACGGAACAAGATTTATTGCAGGATTTAAGTGATATTTTAGTGACGGCGAGATCATTCAATGCAGAACAGCAAATTTGTGGTGTTTTATATTATGCACAAGGCGCTTTTTTTCAATGTCTAGAAGGTGAGAAGAATGCGGTTGAAGCTTTATTTGAAAAAATAAAAATGGATCCTCGACATAAGCAAGTACACCAATTTCAAAATATCGAGATAGAAAAAATTTCATTCAAACAATGGTCGATGAAATATGTGAAGTTTGAAACAAAAATAGGTCACTTTTTTAAAGATTTAGGCTTTCAAAAATTTGAACCAATGCATTTAAATACCCAAAATATTCAAGATTTTGTTGATATTTTATTGAAAACGGCCAGCGCTGAACCTCCTCCAAAAGCAACAACGGGTTATCAAAATCGTGGCTATCAAAACTTTTTTTAGTTCTATTTTTTCGTAAAAAAAGCTCACATTTGTGAGCTTTTTTTATTTTTAAGCTTCCAATTATTTTGCTTTTAATGCTGCAATGAGCTTTTGATGCAATCCACCAAAACCACCATTGGACATCACAACCACCGCATCCCCCTCACCTGCTTCTGCAACGACAGTTTGGATGATGTCATCCAATGTACGTGCAATGACAGCTTTATTCGGTGCTGCATCAACGACAGGCTGTAGATCCCAATCCAGGCCTTCAGGTTGATACCAAATCACTTCATCCGCTAAACGCGCTGAATGTGCGAGTCCATCTTTATGGCTACCCATACGCATTGTGTTTGATCGTGGTTCGATGATTGCCCAAAGTTTACGACCATTCAAACGTTTATGAGCACCATCTAAAGTGGTCTCAATCGCTGTTGGATGGTGTGCAAAGTCATCATAGATCTCGATGCCATTGACCGTATCTAAAAGCTCCATACGGCGTTTTACACCACCAAAATTAGACAAAGCTTCACATGATTGTTCAATCGAAACGCCGACATGCTCAGCCGCTGCTATACATGCCAAAGCATTGGCTACACTGTGTTGCCCAGTCATTGTCCATTGCACAACGCCTTTATATACGCCGTGTTGTAAGACTTTAAAATGTGAACCATCTGCAGAAATTAGTTCAGCATACACTTCGGCTTGATCATTGGCTTCGAGTGAGGTGCGTACAACAGGTGTCCAACATCCCATTTCCAAAACTTCATCAATATTGCTTTCAGTAATCGGTGCAATAATCCGTCCTTCACTTGGAATAGTACGGACGAGATGATGGAATTGTTTTTGGATCGCTGCCAAATCATCAAAAATGTCAGCATGATCAAATTCTAAGTTATTTAAAATCGCTGTTTTAGGATGATAATGTACAAATTTAGAGCGTTTATCAAAAAATGCAGAGTCGTATTCATCAGCTTCGACGCAGAAGTATTTTCCACCGCCTAAACGTGCACTTTGGCTAAAACCAAGTGGTACACCGCCGATTAAAAAGCCAGGATTTAGACCTGCTTGATCAAGTACCCAAGCCAGCATTGTTGTCGTCGTCGTTTTACCATGTGTACCTGCAACGCCTAATACGTGTTTGCCTTGCAATACATGATCTGCCAAAAACTGCGGACCAGAGATATATGGCAATCCTTCATTGAGCATGTACTCAACAGCATCTATGCCACGTTTCATAGCATTGCCCACGATCACGAGGTCTGGATGGGGTTGCAAATGGCTACGATCATAACCTTGCATCAATTTGATGCCTGCATTTTCAAGTTGGGTTGACATTGGTGGATAAACATTTTGGTCAGAACCCGTTACGGTATGCCCTAAATCTCGTGCCAAAAGTGCTAGTGAACCCATAAAGGTGCCACAAATACCCAAAATATGCAGATGCATTCGTTCTCACTCCACTGCTTTTATAGACACATCACTTTGTTGTGGTGGTGTTGTCGTTATTGATTCGATTTAAAGGCAACGATAGCAAGGCTTTGCCTGAAAAGATAGTGATTCTTGTATCCTAAAATATATACATTTGACCTTTTTTAAAAAATTAGAGCCTATTGCTGTTTAGCTGATGAGATAGCATAGAAATAAAGGCTATCCTCCTCACCATTGGCTAAAAATTTCATGACTTTATTTAGAGGAAAGGTAAACTGAGTCCCATCCGTTAATACAGCAGCATATGCAAACGAATCTTGTGAATCATTAAAAAATTGTGGATTCAGTTTTTGTGCATTTTCAAAATCCACCCAATTCCATTTTTTAGATTTGTCATTTCTTCGGATGGTTTCACCGACATAAGCACCTGTGCGAAGCACAATACGAGTATATTGCTCATTTGATAACTCATCTAAATTGGTTTTTCTCAACTCTAATAGATATTGATCTACCAGTTTCAAACTTTCGTAAGAGAAGTCTAACTTTTTGTTTTTTAAAAGTTCTAATTTATATATTGGATCTTTCTTTTCATGATTAAACATATAAGCTAGATCTTCAAGAGTATCGTTGATTGGGTTAATTTCAACGGGGGCAGCATTCGCCGTTGCAACTGTAAAAAATGCCATTAAACTAAGAAAAAAATTTTTCATTTTTAATAGGGTCTGTTGATATTTCACAACTGAATTGCGTTGTCAGCTAAAATTGAGCAGGCAAGGCGCGAAATGTAGAGAATGGCGAGACCATTTTCAAGTTTCGTAACGAAGCCTGAGATAATTTTAGCTACAACCCTTCGGGACAAGAGTGTTTTTTGATGCTATTTCGTTGTAGCTTGATCATTTAGATGACTAAATCTCTCAAACTACGCCTCATATCATCTAAAAAACACTCATCGTCGCAACCAGTTTGAAATGTCTACAGACCCTAATCTCATGAGAGAATTATTTATTCTCAATTTTTGTAAATTAGGGAGTATTTTCAGGAGTAATCTTACTTGAATGTCACTTATTTAGCCTTAGGTTTTCTCATTATTTCCAATTGTTTTATGACTTTGGCTTGGTATGGGCATTTAAAATTTTTACATCATGCTCCGCTCTGGCAAGCGATTCTTTTTGGTTGGTGTATTGCCCTGCTTGAATACAGTTTTATGATCCCTGCAACACGTTTACTCGCAGCACAGGGCTGGTCTATGGGACAGATGAAGATTAGCCAAGAAGTTGTGACTTTATTGGTTTTTGTTCCATTTATGATTTTTCTATTTAAACAGCCATTTAAGCTCGATTATTTATGGGCTGGTGTGTGTTTGCTGGGCTGTGTTTATTTTGTATTTAGAAGCCAGTAAGCGTGGTGTTAGCTAAAGTTCATTTCCAAATGAATATTTTATAAAAGTACGATTGAGTCGTTTAGGAAAATTCATTAAAAATTGAGATAGCAAAACTTAAATCGTTCATTTGGCTCTATTTCTTAAAAAATATTGAAAATATTCTGCCATTTAGCTCGTTTCATTTTCGCAAGCTGAAAAATCAGTCTATAATAACGAGCTTCTTAAATTCTAAAGCTTGGCTCTCGTCGAGATTTATCACTTTTAATCATCTCTGGAACATTAGCAATGAATGCGGACGCAGCTCAAAACGCTCAACCACTAGTTGGAATTATTATGGGTTCCCAATCTGACTGGGCAACCTTAGAAAACACAGCCAATATGCTGACTCAGCTTGGTGTTCCTTTTGAAGCGGAAGTTGTTTCTGCACATCGTACTCCAGATCGTTTATTTGAATATGCCGAAACTGCGCGTGATCGTGGTATTCAAGTGATTATTGCAGGTGCTGGTGGCGCTGCACACTTACCGGGTATGTGCGCTGCAAAAACTGATTTACCCGTACTTGGTGTACCTGTGAAATCTTCGATTTTAAATGGCGTAGATTCATTGCTTTCAATCGTACAAATGCCTGCAGGTATTGCTGTTGGTACACTTGCGATTGGTCCTGCAGGTGCAACCAATGCAGCGATTATGGCTGCACAAATTTTAGGATTAACACGCCCTGAAATCGCAAAAAATGTTGCGGATTTCCGAGCAGCGCAAACTGAAAAAGTTGCGAGCAAAAATATTCCGGGTCAAGCTTAAAACGGGACATAAGATATGAATAAAACCATCGGTATTTTTGGTGGTGGTCAACTCGGTCGAATGATGGCGCAAGCTGCACTTCCGTTAAATATTCAATGCACATTTTTTGAAGCCAATACGGATTGTCCTTCTGCGGCACTGGGTCAAGTTTTTTCGACCAAGGCTGAAAATGGCTTAAATGAGTTTATCGAGAGTGCTGACGTATTTAGCTTAGAGTTTGAAAATACGCCATTGGCTGATGTTGATGTATTGACTCAAAGCAAGGCAATACACCCTCCTCGTCAAGCTTTAGCAACGGCGCAAAACCGTCTGCTTGAAAAAGCATTATTTGATAAATTGGATATTCCAGTTGCGCCTTATCGTGCTGTAGATTCTTTAGAAAGCTTAAAGCAAGCGGTGGCTGATCTAGGTTTACCGATTGTGCTGAAAACTGCAACAGGCGGTTATGATGGCAAAGGTCAATTCGTTCTTCGTACAGCCGATCAAATCGATCAAGCGTGGGCTGAACTTGGACCTGCAAAAAGCCTAATCGCAGAAAGTTTTGTAACTTTCTCACGTGAAGTTTCGATCATTGCGGTACGTGGTTTGGATGGAGAAGTGAAAACTTGGCCATTGGCTGAAAACCATCATCACAATGGGATTTTGTCACATTCGATTGTACCTGCGCCAAATAGTGCAGATTTACAGCCTGTAGCCCAAGATTATATTACTCGCCTGCTCAATCATTTGAACTATGTTGGTGTATTAACGCTTGAGTTATTTGTCACTGACAAAGGCTTATATGCCAATGAAATGGCACCACGTGTGCACAATTCTGGGCATTGGTCGATTGAAGGTTCGGTATGCTCGCAGTTTGAAAATCATGTGCGAGCAGTAGCAGGATTACCTTTGGGCTCAACAGAAGTTGTTCGCCCAACGGTTATGATTAATATCATCGGCAAACATCCTAAAACTGAAGACGTTTTGGCTTTAAATGGTGCACATTTACACCTTTATAATAAAACTGAACGTGCAGGACGTAAGCTAGGTCATATTACTTTGATGCCAGTCAATCAAAGCGAATTAGTCTTACTTTGTCGCCAATTGGCAAAAATATTGCCTGAACCATTGGCACTTAGCGAAGATATGAACATTTAAAAGCACCTTTGTGCGATAAAAAAGCGGTCATCTCACTGGCCGCTTTTTTTATTTTTCAAGTTCGTTATGATGGCGCTCCGATAAAATTAATGCGATTTCATGTGAAATATTGGATTATTTTTATCTAAAAAGTTTGATATAAAAAATTTAAAAATAGACCTAGTTTTTATCCACAAGCTTGGGTCAGCAAATACAAACAAAGATATGCATCTTTTGAATTCAAACTTTATTTATAAAATACATGAAAAATGTTGGAAGTTATCCACTGTCATTTAAATTCAAAAGATCAAAAGTTTTGAATTTAAAATTATGAATTCAAAAATAAAAAACGAAATTTGTAATAATGCTCTTTTTGAGATATAAAAATTAGCCAGTTTATTTGTTTTGTATCAATCATTTATAATAAATTTAAGGATTTTAAAAGTTAGCCTGTGGATAAGATGGTTTTGAGATTTGAATTTAAAAGTTTAAATTTAAATCTTGTTTGAGAATGAATTTAAAAGTGCTTGAAACATTGGCTTGTGGATAAAAATTTTTAAATTCAAAAACAATAAATGAATTTAAAAAATAGAAATAAATTTAAAACCAAAGAATGAATTCAAATTTTACGTTTTATTCCTATCAATTTATGTCTGAGATGCTATGTTAGGTTGATAATTTTAAATTTAAAAATTTTGAGATCTTATGAAACGTTTATCATTTATTTTTGGTTCGATGTGTTTGGCGATGACGCAGGCAAATGCAGAACTTATTATTAATGGTTCTACAACTTCAACGGTAACACCTGTACAAAATTCAAGTGCTTCAAATCAAAGTTATTCATCCAATAATAATTTCCAAAATTGTATCGCAAATTTACGTTCTCAAGCTGTTGCTTCTGGCGTTAGTGGTGATACCTATGACCGTTATACGCAAAATTTGACTCCTGATTATTCTGTGATTGATAAATTGAATTATCAACCAGAATTTTCAAAACCGATCTGGGATTATATGTCTGGTTTGGTCGATCAAGAGCGTGTAGATAAAGGTCGTGAAAAAATCGCGCAATATCGAGATGTGCTCAACCGTGTACAAGCTGCCTATGGCGTACCTGCTGAAACAGTCGTTGCAGTGTGGGGCGTAGAAAGTAATTTTGGTGATATTTCAGGTAAATATCCATTGTTACAAGCTTTGGGAACTTTAAGCTGTGAAGGGCGTCGCCAAAGTTATTTCCGTTCTGAATTTTTTGCGACGATGCGTATTTTGCAACGAGGTGATTTAACGGTTGATCAGTTGAAAGGCTCATGGGCTGGTGCTTTTGGACATACCCAATTTATGCCATCAACTTATGAACGCCTAGCGGTTGATTTTGATGGGGATGGTCGCCGTGACTTAGTTTCTAGTGTTCCTGATGCTTTGGCTTCGACGGCTAATTTTTTGAAAAAAGGTGGTTGGCAAACAGGCATGCCTTGGGGTTTTGAGGTGAAAATTCCAGCGGGAGCAAGCGTAGCAGGTGAGAGCCGCCGTAATAAAAAGCCTTTGAGTAGTTGGGTCAATCGTGGATTTACACGTGTGGATGGCACACCGATTATTCAGGGAAATTTATCCGATAGTATTTCCGCAGGTTTGATGATGCCAGCAGGTGCAAATGGTCCAGCATTTTTAGTTTTTAAAAATTTTGATGCAATTTATGGTTATAACGCTGCGGAAAGCTACGCTCTAGCAATCGCGCATTTATCCGATCGTTTGCAAGGTAAAGGTGAATTTGTAACGCCTTGGCCAACAGATGATGCTGGAACTTCTCGTGCGGAACGCCGTGAAATACAAAATTATTTGTTAAAAAAAGGCTATGACATCGGTGATGCAGATGGCTTAATCGGTGATAAAACTCGTCAAGCAATTCAACAAGAACAAATGAAACTTGGATTAAAAGCGACTGGACGAGCAGGGCAACAAATTTTGTCTGTACTGCGCAACCAAAATGCTGGTCAAATCATGCAGTAACTGTATAAAAAATCTAATAAAAAAGGTCTGATTTATTCAGACCTTTTTTATTGAAAATTGGATACTATTCATTTGAATGATCTAATTTTACGGCATCTAAAATATCCATAATGACTGTGGTTACATCTTGAGTATGATCACGATCATTAAAAATTTCATAAGCCGTAATCGTCACATCTGAATTGCTTGGTAACTGACGTTGTTCTTCTTCGATTAAATGTTGAATCGGCAATAATGTTTGTTTTACTTCAAGATGTAAAATATCATCAAACTCGACATTTTCATCTTCTAGTTCAATCATTTGCTCATTGAAATAAGGCAATAAAATTGCATGAAGATAAGGTTGAATTTCGACTATATCAAATATCTCTATATCACGAGTTTGCTTGATGGTGCTGATATGATCGTTTACTTCAAGAATAATATGATAGTAGCTCACTTCCATTTCTCCACGCTGTTGCCTTTATTGAACAATAGCATGAAATGATTCAAAAACCGATTATTAAAAAGCTAAATACTTAAAATAATTAAGGGATTTATACATTATTTTAAAAAGCGAGCTAAAATCTTTAGTGGATTTTAACAGTGTGAAAAGATTAAATTTTTTAAAAATATCCAATAAGGATCGATCAATAAAAATAAATCTTGAGGTTAAAACAGTATTTTGATTTCGAAACTATTTGAGATGGATGGGCTCGCAAGATTGAATACATTTTTCAGCTGAAATAGATGCTCAGAAATATAAAATTTTAATGTCAAAAAACAATAAAATGAATGCAATAAAACTGAGAAAATAATTTAATTTTGCTGATTTTTTTAAATAATCTTCAGTATTGCAGATGGCAAGATATTCTTTGAAATGTAGCATGATATAGCTTATTTTTTCTTTATAACTCTCAACGACTGCTTGTTTCTGTACTTGGTGGGCCATTGCAGAGCGAATAATATAGGCATTTAGCCACCAGACCAAAAATAATAAAATAACAATGACACAAGCACTCTATGCATAAACCAAGTTTTGATTTTTTTCAAAAAAGACCAACTCAGCATAGAGATGATTCATCGCAAATATACTGAAAAGTAGCATCAAACGATAAAAAGTTTGTTGAATAAACTTCTTATGTAAAACATTGCCTTGCGATGATTTTTGATTTGATCGTTCAATGATTTTTGCGACATAGACTGCAAATACATGACAAATAATTTCTAATATAAAATAGATCAATACAGTCAGTGAGATGACTTTAAGCATGCATTTCCCTTATTGTTTTTATACTTTATTGAAAAATTTTAACATAAAAAAAACCGCGCTTAAGCGCGGTTTTCTCTAAAGCGACAAATTATTTTTTGTCATCTTTAACTTCTGTGAATTCAGCATCTACGACACCGTCATCAGCTTTTTGTTGTTGCTGACCAGCTTCACCACCGAATTGATTTGGATCAAAACCTTGAGCATCGCCTTGACCTTGTGCTTGTTCATAAGCACGTTGAGTGATCGGCATCAAGATGTTTTGAAGCGCTTCTGTTTTCGCTTTGATGTCATCAACATCATTGTTTTTAGCAGAACCTTCAAGCTCAGTTACCGCAGTTGCGATCGCAGTTTTTTCATCTTCAGTTACTTTGTCACCAAGATCTTTCACTGCTTTGTTAGAGCTTGCAACTAAAGCATCAGCTTCGTTACGCGCTTTTGCTAACTCTTCAAATTTGCGATCTTCTTCAGCATTTGCTTCAGCATCTTTGATCATTGCATCGATTTCAGCATCAGACAAACCTGAGTTTGCTTTAATTTGGATCGATTGCTCTTTACCAGTGCTCTTATCTTTCGCAGATACTTTCAAGATACCATCAGCGTTGATGTCAAATGATACTTCAATTTGTGGCACACCACGTGGAGCAGGTGGAATGTCGCCTAATTGGAAGTTACCCAACAATTTGTTTTGTTGAGCCATTTTACGTTCACCTTGGTAAACTGAAATGTCTACTGCTGGTTGGTTATCTGCTGCTGTAGAGAACACTTGTGATTTTTTCGCAGGAATTGTTGTGTTTTTCTCGATAATCGGAGTTAACACACCACCCATTGTTTCAATACCAAGAGTCAACGGTGTAACGTCAAGAAGCAATACGTCATTTTTGTCACCAGACAATACCGCACCTTGAATTGCAGCACCCATTGCTACAGCTTCATCAGGGTTCACGTCTTTACGTGGCTCTTTACCAAAGAATTCTTGTACTTTTTGTTGTACAAGTGGCATACGAGACTGACCACCAACCAAAATCACGTCTGAAATGTCAGAAGTTGAAAGACCAGCATCTTTCAATGCTACGCGACAAGGTTCGATTGTACGTGCAACCAAATCACCAACTAAACCTTCAAGTTTTGCGCGAGTTACGTTGATCACTAAGTGTTTAGGACCAGTCGCATCCGCAGTAATATACGGAAGGTTAATTTCAGTTGAGTTAGAAGAAGACAACTCAATTTTTGCTTTTTCAGCAGCTTCTTTCAAACGTTGTAATGCAAGTGGATCATTTTTAAGGTCGAAGTTTTGTTCTTTTTTGAACTCTTCAACTAAATAGTCAATCAATGCATTATCAAAGTCTTCACCACCAAGGAAAGTATCACCGTTAGTTGATAACACTTCGATTTGTTGGTCACCATCAAGGTCAGCAATTTCGATTACTGATACGTCGAATGTACCACCACCCAAGTCGTAAACAGCGACTTTACGGTCGCCTTCTTTTTTATCCATACCGAACGCAAGCGCAGCAGCTGTTGGTTCGTTGATAATACGTTTTACATCAAGACCCGCGATACGACCAGCATCTTTAGTTGCTTGACGTTGAGCATCGTTGAAGTATGCAGGAACTGTAACAACAGCTTCTGTTACTGTTTCACCCAAATAGTCTTCAGCAGTTTTTTTCATTTTTTTCAAAACTTCTGCTGAAATTTGTTGAGGAGCAAGTTTTTTGTCGTTTACTTCAACCCAAGCATCACCGTTGTCTGCTTTGATGATTTTAAATGGAACGATACCAATATCTTTTTGTACCGCAGCATCATCATAACGACGACCGATCAAACGTTTGATCGCGAATAATGTATTTTTAGGGTTAGTCACTGCTTGACGTTTTGCAGATTGACCTACAAGGATTTCACCATCTTTGTACGCAACGATAGATGGAGTTGTACGTGCACCTTCAGCGTTTTCGATTACTTTAACTTTATCGCCTTCAAGTACTGCAACACATGAGTTTGTAGTACCTAAGTCAATACCGATAATTTTAGCCATTTATATTTTCCTCTAAATTCTTTTGCAATGTTTCTGCTTGTTATCCGATATGAGAGCCAATCAAAATTTTTCAAGTTTTTTTTCTAAAAAATTTCGAAAATTCTCATTTAAAACCTTATTGACCAACCATAACCATGGCAGGGCGGAGTAAACGACCGTTTAAGGTATAACCTTTTTGCAATACATTGCCGATTTGATTTGCTTTGGCATTTGGATCAATACCCACAGCTTGGTGTAAGTCTGCGTTAAAGCCATTTGTGGTATCTGCTTCAACCACGCCAAATTTTTCAAGTGTAGCTAACAAAGATTTAAGCGTCAGTTTGACACCTTCGACCACTGGATTTTCTTCTGCACCAGCGGCTTGAATTGCACGTTCTAAATTGTCTACAGAATTGAGTAATTCTTTGGCAAATTTTTCAAGTACAGCATCTTTATGCTTTTCAGCTTCACGTGTTAAACGTTCTTTAGTTTTTTCAGCTTCATAGATTGCATTTGCTGCACGTGCTTTTTCTAATTTCAAGCTGTCTTCAAGTTCTGTGACTTTCGCTTGCAAATCTTCAATGCCCAGCTCGCTGACTTGCTCTACATTTTCATTTTGGGCATTTTGCTCTTGTTGAATGTCTTGAGCCTGTTCATTTTGCTCATTAGCCATTGATGATCTCCGTTTAAATGGGTTTTTAAACATGCACAGTCCTGTTCAGTTGGATCACTGCTTTCACAAACTGCCATGATCGTTAAATTCATTAATAATGAATGAAGTATGGGCGAGCGCAGAAAATTCAAGCTTAAACTGACAATATTTAGCTTATTTGAATTTATTTTGAATGAATACGTTGCATGATTTGAAATTATTTTCAAAAATTAAATGATTTAAGCGTTGATGTAGAATGAGAAATTTTATTTTTTTGAAAATAGAGGAGATTGAAGCTTCGGTTTGGCTCACTGAAAGACACATTTCTTTAAAAAAGTTTACATAAGCGTGTTGATCGTTCTCATGGGTTGTTTGAATAATATACAAGGCAAAGATCTTGAAATATATAAAAAAGATTTTATTTATCGTTAAAATGTCTAAAACTTAGAGAAAAATAGTCTTTTACGCTCTAAAAAAATACCGATATTCTTGCTGAAATATTCGGTGCTGTAGTTCCTGATGTATTTTTTAAAACTTGTGTTTTTATAGCTCATTCAACCTCCTTGAATGAGCTCTTTTTTTGCTTATTACAAACTAAATTTTTTTGATTTTAAATAACATAGCTCAAAACTTTAAAAATGTTTAAAAAAACATCCATTGAAGTGGATTATACTATGTACCTTGCAAAAGGGTAGATCTCAGAGTGTGTATATGAAAATGTCAGCGAAATTATCTCTATGTGCTGTGTTGGTTTTAGCTGCATCAGCTTGTACTTCAACACCAAATGCACACAATCAACAAAGTGTAAATGCGGGCAATACGACGATGATCGAAGGTCACCACTTGCATGCGCAAACCAATGTCGCATTACAAGCTGATCCGACACTTACCCAAACTGAAGCAGCAAATACAGCGTCTGATCTTGATACTGATATCGCTGCTCAATAATCTATTGATAAAGTTCGATGGATAGAAAAAGATGATGCTCGAATGATTCGGGCATTTTTTTTGAGTTTGATTTTCTAAAAATAAGGCAATAAGCATCAAATCAAAGCATTTTTAGTTAAAAAAATCGAATTTTTTGGCTTACATTGTTAAACATCCGCAATTTTATATTGCAGTAGTTATCTCAAATTTTTTATTTCAGTGCGCTTTTCTTGCTTGAAAACCATAAAAATATTCAGGTTTTCAAATGTTTATTTCAATATAAACACAATTTTTAGATAAATCTTTGATTTAATAAAAAATTGCAGAAGTTGTACTTGAGCACCTTAAAAGTCCAACCAATCATGTGCGCGAGTCAAAGAAAAACAAGGAATCATAGGCCTCGCAAGACATTTTAGTGTTTTGCATTTTTATTTTGAAGAAAGAAGGAAATCAATGATGAAAAAATTGGCTTTAATTTCACTTGTATTGGCTGGTTTGGCTGGTGCTACTGTTGGGTGTGCGTCTAAAGAAGTTGCTTCAAATCCTGAAACTGCATCGTCTCAAGCGCCTGTAGCGGATACGACGGCAAGTGCGGGTGCTCAAGGTAATGTTGCTGTTCAAGCTGACCCAACTTTACAATCAGACCAATCTCAAGCAGCACCAGCAGATAGCAGTGAAACTGCGCCAGCGACAGCTCAATAACTCTCAATAATTAAAAAACGCTTATTCAGAACTGATCTAGATCAAATTCTATTCTGAATGTTTGAACCTTTGAGAATAGACAGTAGATCGGATGCCTGTACTGTCTATTTTTACAAAAAAGCCCAATCAAATGACTGGGCTTTTTCGCAATGCATCAATGGCTTATTTCTGTTTATCTTGATCTTTAGAATCTTGCCATCTTTTACGATTCTGTTGGTTGTTTTGCTGCGGTTTAGTGCTTTGTCCTGTGGCTTGGTTAGGTCGTTGCCCATTCCAACCATGTTGTTGATTGCTTTGTGTTGGACGTTGTCCCCAGCCTGGACGGTTATTTTGCCCATTTTGAGTTGGTCGTTGTTGACCTTGTCCCAACCAACCTGGTCGAGTGGTTGAAGTACTATTCTGTGGGCGATTAGACCAATCAGGTTTATTTTGTGGGCTTTGAGTGTTTGGTTTAGGGCGATTTTGATTCCACGTCCATTTTTGCTGATCTTTATTGCCATTTTGATCACGCCAGTCAGGACGCCGATTATCGTGCTGATTGTTTTGTTTCCAATCCCATTTTTGCTGATCATTTTTGTCATGATCACGGTTTTGATTCCACCTTGAATTTGGACGATTGCGATCATTCCAATATTTTTGGCGACTTTGTGCAAAACGCATTTGCATATCGCGATCACGTTGCCAACGACTATAGTCATTTTTATAAATGACACGGTCGGTTTCCCAGATATAGTTGTGATAAACGTTACTATAGTTACCATTATAATAACCAGAATAGCTATTATAATAAGTTGTTGGATAAGAATAGCCACCACTATAACCATTGCCATAATAACCGTCGTCTAAAGCGACGCAACCTGAAAATAAAACGGTTGTGGCAAGGGAAAGCATTATAATTTTTGTAGCCATGAGATGACCTCCAGCAAATTGTGCAGGAATAGCCAAAAAATTCCTGTTTCGTAGATAAATTGTCAATGACAAATGCTATGTGCTCAGATTAGCTTATTCTAGTTAAGAATTTGTATATAGATTAGTAGACTTGTATAAGAATATAGTCATAAATCACGTGATCGTGTAGACAATATGAAGGGTCTAAAAGAAGAGGCGGACACATGGTCAATGTAAAAAAGAATCTTCAAGAATTTGCTGATAAAGGACAAGGACCTGCAGCACGTTCACTTGATCGACTTCCTTCATTTGCTCAGGAAGCGATCGTTAAATTGTTGGGATACCCTTATCAATATCCACAATTAGATAGTTTTACTAAATGTCTGATGGCTGTTCAGCATAAACAAGGAATTCGTGGATTTTTAGGTAAGGGTGATATTGAAAAAGCACGTAAGCAGATGGATTTGCAAACGCAATCTATCGTCAATAAACCGACCCATGTCCAATTTGTTGAAGATATTCGTTTGCCATTGCAGAGCGGTAGTGTGTATGCACGACATTATCATCCTGCCCCCAACAAAAAGCTCCCATTGATTGTGTTTTATCATGGCGGTGGTTTTGTGGCAGGAAGTGTAGATTCTCATGATGAAATGTGCCGTTTACTTGCAGTGCATAGCAAATCTCAGGTGTTAAGCATTGATTATCCACTTGCACCAGAGGTTGGTCCTCATGCGCTTATTCAATCGTGCGAAGATGCTTTGGCTTGGGTTTATCAAAATCGCCGAAACTTTAAAATTTTGAAAAATAAAATTGCGATTGCAGGCGATAGCGCAGGTGGCAATATCTGTGCAGTCTTGGCTCAGAGAACGTCGAGAGCTGTTTATGCGCCGCAGGCACAATTTTTGATTTATCCAGCTGTTGATTTTAAAAGCCGTCATCCATCATTCTTTGCCTATAAAGATGGTTTGGTGCTGACAGGTTCTGATATTGATATTGTCACTGAGAAATATCCAAATGCCTATCATGTCGATCTAGATGATACGGTTATTTCACCAACCTATGGCAATTTGAAAAAACTTGCACCAGCATACATCGTGACAGCAGGGCATGATGTCTTGCACGATGAAGGTAAGATCTATGCATATAAGCTACGCCAAAATGGTGTCAAAGTGCATTATCAAGATTATGAAGACCAAACACATGGATTTATTAATCTAACGCCAGTTTCGAAAAAAGCTAAAAAATACGTGATTGAAATGAGCAAAGACTTTAGAAAATTCTGGGATAAATATAGTTAATAGTCACACAAAACTTGCGTTTCACGTGAAACGCAAGTTGTTTCACAATTAGAATAGAGAACTGTAATAGCGAATAAAATAAAGAGACCCTAATGACAATAAAATTTAACGGATAATCTTTGTATAAATCTCTAAGATAAACATTCTACCGTAACAACGAGATTGAGGAAAAGGCTTTGAAGAAAATTGCACTGGGGTTAACTTTAGCTTTGGCAAGCACCTATATGTATGCCAATACAAATATGCAAATTAAAACATCCATGGGAAATATCGACATCGAGCTTTATGACGACAAAGCGCCGATCTCGACTAAAAATTTTGAAAACTATGTAAAAAGCAATTTTTATGCAGGCACAATTTTCCACCGCGTTATTCCTGGCTTTATGATTCAGGGCGGTGGCTTTGAAGCGAATATGGTGCAAAAGAGCACACAAGCACCGATTAAGAACGAATCTTTTAATGCATTGAAAAATGATCGTGGCACTTTGGCTATGGCGCGTACCAATGATCCTAACTCAGCAACAAGTCAGTTTTTTATCAATTTAACGGATAACAACTTCTTAAATAGATCGAGCGGCAATCCGGGTTATGCGGTGTTTGGTAAAGTTGTTAAAGGGATGGAGATCGTAGACAAGATCGCGAAAGTACCTACATCTAACTACGGTGCGTTTGAAAATGTACCAAATCACCCTGTTAAAATCTTGTCTATACAAATGACAAGCACAAACCCTAAAAAATAATAAAAAATAAAGCAGAAATATTAATGTCATATTTCTGCTTTAAATTTAAATGTTTAGCGATAAATTAGTATAAAAGTGAACCAAAATAGTGCATAAAAATACAACACTTAGAAAAACAATCAGTTAAAAGCACTTGCGCACTAAAAAAAATGCCCTATAATGCACTCATCCCGACGCGATACAGCAAACGAACTTAGCTTAGAGGGTTAAGTTGTTGAGATTGTATTGTGTTAGATTTTCACTACTGATGAGGTGGTGAGTTGATCATTAAGAGATTATGAAGAACAACTTGTGTGGATTTTTGCTGGTTGATCATTGAAAAAAATTATCATTGATTGATTGGTAGAAATTACTCGAAGTTTATTTGAGAAATATTTGTCAGAAAATTGATGAGCCAAGTTTAAGAGCTTTACTTATAAAG
>NZ_KB849555.1:0-6431 GCF_000368565.1 Acinetobacter gerneri DSM 14967 = CIP 107464 = MTCC 9824
CAGCCCTGTGCGTTCATCTTTTAGTTTTTCACCTGCACGATAGGCACTTGATGCAACCGCAGTTCGTCCTGAACTTCGGTTAACTGTTTTAGTTGAACAATGATAGATTGCCATGCAGTTGCCTTGACATGCTTTTGCTTTTAAAAAATTGCGTAGCATTTTTTTGGGGTTAAGGGGATTCCCCTTACGCAAACTTTGACTTGGATGAAATCCAAGTCGTAAGTGCGCATTTCATGAAAATCACGATAGCATATTGTTCGCTTGAATTTCAATTCATAGAACTTTATGCTTGAGTGGTTTTCTATTTCCTGAAATCGGACGTTATGACAAAATCTGCTGAAAATATCGAAAAGAAAATTGAAGCTCAATTAGAAAAGCTGAAACAGTTAAAAGCCCAAAAACAGGCTATTGCAGCAAGAGAACGCACCAAAATATTAGCCCAAACACGTAAAGATGATACTAGGCGTAAAATCTTACTTGGCTCTTATTTGATTAAAAAAATGAACGCCAATGAAGCAAATAAGGAAAAAATACTTGCCGAACTCAACGAGTATTTAACCGAAGATCGAGACAGAAAGCTTTTCGATTTATAGGATGATCCTTATTCACTTTCGCCAAGTTTATTTTCTAATTCCTTGATTCTTGTAATAAGACCATCTACATGACTGACATGGCGGTCATAATATGGATGGTCTTTTTGCAATGAGTTCAATATCCCTTGAGCTTCAACATATTCAAGCCGTAGCTTATGAAGCTGCCCTTTTAATCCAAAATTATCCTTGTTCCATTCAGCCAATAGTTCAGCTTCTTTTTGTTCAAAATCAGTCATCGTTTAGTCCTCATCAAAATTTAAAACCTAATGTTTTTAGTGCATTTACAAAGATTTTTTGTTGTTCTTCATCTTTGAGCATCTTAGCTATTTTGGACGCTAGAACCTCATAGCTCTCATTACCTGTGGCAAGATAACTAAATTCAGGTAAATGAGCCAATTTGCTTGAATACGTGGTGACTTGTGCATCTGTCATCTTAAAAAACATATCTAGGGTGTTTGGATCTCGCCCTGGTGTGATGACTTTCGGCTTTGGCTTCTCCTTGACCATAAACTTAAAGCCAACCACAGAACGCCCACGTTTCACATTTTCATAGGTGAGGTCTATATCAGTATTGGCTGTGATCTCGTCCAATGATGGATTGAGTACACGTTTTTTTAGGTTGCTTAGGTCTTGATATGATTCAGGTAATCCAAGTTGTTCAAATAGTTCATCTAGACTGATTTGAAAACCGCCCATTGTTTGATGTTTTTTGGCTAGGTGGTAGAAGTCTAGTGAATAGTCCTTTTTAAGCCGTAAAACCACTTCTTTTTTATACTTGGTGTAAGGGTTTAAGGCATCAAATTCTCTTAGCAGTAATAGCACCTCATCAGTGAAATATAGCTCTGAACCGCCTTGTCCTGCCTTATAAATTACCTTGTTGAGCCAACGCATTTTCACCCTGTCACCTTCAGCAGTGGTGTACCCAAAAAAACGAGTAAATAAGCGTTCTGAAGCATTTTCTAAAGCCGTGTAAGCCGTTGATAAATCAATCCCACATTCCTTTGAGAAATCACTAGAGGAAATGAAAATCGGGTCATTACTCGATATTTTTGTTGTCCTTGCCAAAGGCGTTGCCATAATAAATAAACGCTTTTCATCAAGCGACATACCTCTAAAGCATTCAGCAACTCTATTTTGTAGAACTATCCAATCTTTCGGATAGTGTTTTTTTATATCCAAATCCATAACATTCCATGAATAAAGTACACACTTTAAGATTATACCTTTTTACCAATAAAGTACAATGTTTGATTGTGTACTTTTATACTTGGCATTTGTACTTTTTAAACTTGGCGTTTGTACTTTTTAAAGGGCGTTTAACTTGGCGTTTGTACTTTTATACTTGGCGTTTGTACTTTTTTAAAGTCTGAAAGCTATATGTAGCATGGCTTGTAGAGGGGCGAAAAATCTTTAAAAGCTTTTTAAAAGCTAAAAAAGGGGTTTGCTGTAAAAAACAGCCCTATGGCACTCGCTTCGCTCGTGACATTTTGACCTCGCTTCGCTCGGTTGTAGGGGCTGTTTTTTTTGGTTACTGCTATCGAGGATTCCAAAAGCAAAAGCGACTTATGGCACTCGCTTCGCTCGTGGCTTTTTTAAAAGCAAAAGCGATATTACTTCGCTCGTAGACACTCGCTAAAAGTTACAGTGAT
The DNA here is from genome assembly GCF_000368565.1 of Acinetobacter gerneri DSM 14967 = CIP 107464 = MTCC 9824. Lineage (GTDB taxonomy): Bacteria > Pseudomonadota > Gammaproteobacteria > Pseudomonadales > Moraxellaceae > Acinetobacter > Acinetobacter gerneri. Next base: position 2,243 of record NZ_KB849555.1, read on the forward strand.
GAATTTAAACAAAAGCAGTAATCAGGGAAAAAGCATGGGCGAAATTTTTATAATGCTCAATCGCTCGTAGACACTCGCTCGGTTTATTGTTGAAAACCATACAGTTAAAATTTTATCGTATAGATTTAATAAAACTAGCGTATAAAACACTTGATTAAATTGATTCTATCGTATAGATTTAACAAAACTAACGTTTAGGGGTGAAAATTATGGCTAAAGTTATTGGTATCTTTACAGGAAAAGATTTGAAGTGGATGGAATCAGAAGGTGGTTCGGGTTATTGGATAGTACGTACAGACCGTATTAAAAGTGCTGAATATGTAATTTTAATTCGAAATCATCGAGAAACATGGGCGGTAAAAGATGGTGTTGGACATGGTCAAGCTTTCATGGTTGGTAAAATTTCGGGTTGTATTCCAACTAAAAAACATGCTGGTAGAAAATTAATTCAAATTAGTGAATACGCAATGTTGCCAGACACAGAGAACTTTAAAAAAGCTTGGAAGAAATTAACAGCAGGTCAGCGTTACCCTGTGGCGTACTTGAATACGAATGATCTATTACAAAATCTTGACCTTGATATTGAAAAGCTCAATTGGTCTACTTTCAATGGAAATCCAAATGCAGAAACTGCTTTACATGAATCTGAAATTATTGCCGAAGAAGCTGTAGACGAAACAAAAGAACTATCTGAAATTATTGCCGAAGCTAAAGAAATGATAGCTCATGCAGCAGGTATTGAAATTGATAAAGTTAATATCCAAATCAGCTTCTAATTAATTCTATTCTGATTTAGCTCGATGCTTTGAAATTGGCTTTAGCCATTTTCAAAGTCGAGCCACTTTGCGACTGCAATATTTTTTTAGTCATGACGAAATAACCGAGCAAAGTAACCGCCTGAAATTATTTAGGGTCAATCACACAATAATCGGCATTTTGTCCGTAACCACATTGTTTTTTCATCACTTTTACGCATGTTTTACCCTCACATTTTGATATGTCTAGGCTGTATTGCTTGAGGTTATTCACTTCCGATCTACGTTGTTGAATCTCGTCCATGCTTGGGATGAATAGGAATATCGCTAGAACAAAAATCATCACCAAAGCGACAAAGGCACTGGCAAATATCACGATATTTTGAGTATTCAATCGGCTTGTTGCACGGTCTAGCTCTTGAATACGACTTTTGAGTGCGTCTGTAGCCTGTCTATTTGCTTGCTGTAGCGTTTTTTCGGACTGTTCTAGTACGTCTCTAGCGACTTGGTTGTAAAACGTCTCTAATCGCTTCCTATCGTCTCCTATGGCTTCCCGATATTCTTTCATTGAAGCCAATAAAATATATAGCTGATCGTCTAAATCATCGTTTTGGTTGCTCATCTTGACCATCCGCCCTTACTTAAACTTGGTGATGCCTTGTGTTCGGCTTGTTTCATTTCTCGTTCTTGCTGTTTTTTCAGTTCCGCTTGGCGTTCCATCTCTAAACGCTGGGTTTCTTGGTTCTTCTGCCATGCTTCAAAACCTTGATTGGCACGGCTTAGACCGTTATTGATCGTGTTTTCTTTCGATAGGGTTTGTTGGCTGATATATCGGAAATTTTGTTGTTTAACATGGTCGTTAAAACGGCTGATTTCAGTATCTATGCCCTGTCTGCGTAATTGGGTGACTTTCGTTCCCTCATGGACTGTAGCTTGTAGTCCGTTGCCTTGAGCTGCATAACTGCGATGGTCGATTTTTTCCTGTATGCCTGCTCGTTCCAAAGCACGATTGGCAAGGTTTGCCCATGTTTCTCGAATCTGTTTAATCTCGTCTTGGGTTGTTCCCATGTCTAGGCTTTTTCTTTTGGCGTTACTGAGTTCAATATCTGCCTTAGTGGTCAAAATCAGGTTGTTATCCGTGTCTAATTCAGCCTTTCGGGTGGTCAACATGATATGGGCGTGATGGTTTTTATCGTTTCCGCCTTTGCTGGGTTCATGAATGGCAAAGTCTGCAATCACGCCATAGCGATCAACTAAGGCCGTGGCAAAGTCTTTTGCCAAGTCCTTACGTTGATCTGCGGTGAGTTCATCAGGTAGGGCGATTACCCACTCTCTGGCGGTTCGGGCATCTTTGCGGTTCTCGGACTGTTCTGCCAAGTTCCAAAGTTGGCTACGGTCAATTTCAATATTGAGGTTGGACACAATTTCGGTATGGGTGACTCCATCCTTTTTCGTGAAGTCATGCGTCAGCCCTGTCCTCTCGTCTTTTAGCTTTTCCCCTGCACGATAAGCCATAGATGCAACGGCAGTTCTTCCTGAACTGCGGTTAACGGTTTTAGTCGTACAGTGATAAATCGCCATGTGGTTTTTCTGCTTTTGCTTTTTAAAATTGCGTAGCAATTTTTTGGGGTTAAGGGGTGTCCCCTTACGCAACGTTGACTTGAATGAAATTCAAGTCGTAAGTGCGCATTTCATGAAAAACACGATAGCATATTATCCGCTTGAATTTCAATTCATAGGGTCTTATGCTTGAGTGGTTTTCTATATTCCGAAATTAACCGTTATGACTAAATCTGCTGAAAATATCGAAAAGAAAATTGAAGCCCAGTTAGAGAAGCTGAAACAGTTAAAAGCACAGAAACAGGCTATTGAAGCAAGAGAACGTACCAAAAAGAAAGAACAGGAGCGCAAGGATGATACTCGGCGTAAAATTTTGCTCGGTTCTTACTTGATTAAGAAAATGCAGGCAAATGAAGCCAATAAAGAAAAAATACTCGCTGAACTCAACGAATATTTAACAGAAAATAGAGATCGACAGCTTTTTGATTTGCCCGACATTGAAGCCTAATTTTTCTTCGCTGTTTGGTTGTTTTGTTCGGCTTGATACTCTGGAATGAGCGTATTTAAAACCTTTTGAATATTGTCCTTGTCTTCTATCTGCAAATTATCTCGATAGTAAATTAAGTCCTGTACTTTGCTTTCCATCTGCATTTTTTCGGTGGGTTCGGCATCTTTGGATAGTCGGGATAATAGGAAGATATAACCGCATATATTTTCCCTCGCAATTTCATAATTTACGATGTCGAGGTATTCAACGGTCACATGCTTTAGATCGGTTGATAGGTTATTTAATTTAATCATGGCTGAAATCCTGATTTTTCTAAAATTGGATAAAGCTCTCTGAATTTTTCAGGCTCTAAAAGCATATCAGCGATACGAATAGCAAATTGTTGGTAGCTTTCTGTACCTTGTGAATATTTCCCCATTTCAGGCATTTCTGACATTTTATTCGCAAATAAATGGCGTTGTGCATCGGTCATTTTTATAAAAAAATCAGGCGTGTTTGGATCTCTTTTTGCTTCAACTTTTGGCTGTTGTTTTTGCTTAAATTTGAAAGAAAAACCTGAAATGATCCGTCCTTTTTTATGCTGTTCATACGTTACAGTAATATCAGTATGCTCATTAATTTGTTTAATTGATGGTTCAAGCACACGCTTTTTAAAGTCACTCATGGCGGTGTATTCACTATCAACAAGACCTAATCTGTTTCTAAACTCACTAAGTTCTAGTTGTGGAACTTTTCCAACTTCACGCCAAGCAATCAGCAACTCATAAAGCCTAGTGGCGTATTTACTGGTTAGGTGAGCAACTTGTTTAGCTTCATATTTTGTAAAGTGTTCTTCCAATCGTGTGATTAAAGGCACTACATCAGGAGCAAAAGTAATTTCTAACAATGCTAGGTCATCTACATAAAATATACGGCTTACCCAGCGAGATCGAACAATGCCGACTTTGCCTGTTTTTTTATATTCGGCTGTATAACTAAATTGACGATTAAACAGATTATTTACAGCTTCTCTCAAAGCTTTATATGACGCATCGGCAGATACATTGAATAGCTTGGCGTAGTCACTAGCATGTATTTCCAGTTTACTATCCGCAGTGATTCCTTGTCCCGATTCTCTAGCATTAATGATAGCTAGCATGATCAAACGTTGTTCCGTTAGCTCTAGGTTGTAACTGGCATTTATTAGAGCATTATCTTTCACGACTAAACTATTTTTCATAAGAAGAACTTATTATTATCTAATTAAAGGACAATGTAATCTAATATCTTTTTAAGGTCAATATTTATAATGTCCTTTAATTAAGAGCAAATGTCCGTTTATACAAGAGCAAATGTCCGTTTATACAAGAGCAAATGTCCGTTTATA
>NZ_KB849555.1:6441-21068 GCF_000368565.1 Acinetobacter gerneri DSM 14967 = CIP 107464 = MTCC 9824
CCTGCACGATAGGCACTTGATGCAACCGCAGTTCGTCCTGAACTTCGGTTAACTATTTTAGTTGAACAATGATAGATTGCCATGCAGTCGCCTTGAGATGCTTTTGCTTTTAAAAAATTGCGTAGCAGTTTTTTGGGGTTAAGGGGTATCCCCTTACGCAAACTTTGACTTGGATTTCATCCAAGTCGTAAGTGCGCATTTCATGAAAAACACGATAGCATATAGCTCGCTTGAACTCTAGTTCATAGAGCCTTATGCTTGAGTGGTTTTCTATATCCCGAAATTGGACGTTATGACAAAATCAACTGAAAATATTGAAAAGAAAATCGAAGCCCAGTTGGAGAAGCTGAAACAGTTAAAAGCTCAGAAACAGGCTATTGAAGCAAGAGAAAGAACAAAGCAGAAAGAGCAAGAACGCAAGGATGATACTCGGCGTAAAATCTTACTTGGTTCTTACTTGATTAAAAAAATGCAATCCAATGAAGCCAACAAAGAAAAAATACTCGCTGAACTTAATGATTATTTAATAGAGGATCGGGATAGAATACTTTTTGATTTACCTTCGATGAATAACAATTAAGCTGGATATTCTTTATGAAATATAAAATTTTAATGTCTTTATTAACAATGTCAGTTATTACCCTTACTGCATGCAGCAAAAATAAAGAAGAACCAGAACATGTAAGAGTGCAAGCATCGTCTCCTGAGATTGTGGAAGAAGTACGCCAAGAAGCGCAACAAGTACCTGCTCCGCAAGAAATTACAGACGAAGACCGTGAACGTATGAAAAAAGAACTCCAAGATTCATCACGATTTGAAAGTAAAGATACTGCCAATAAGTCGGGCGAAGAAGTAAATGCGGAACTGATTAATCAGTTAGATGCGATAGGACAGCCAGCCAAAGAATAAAATTAAAAAAAAAAGGAGCTGAAGCTCCTTTTTTTTAATTACCAAATCCTGCCTTTTTTAAGCAAGGGTATAACTCTCTGAATTTTTCAGGCTCTAAAAGCATGTCTGCAATACGAATAGCAAACTGCTGATAGCTTTCTGTACCTTGAGAATATGCCCCCATTTCAGGCATTTCAGACAGTTTGTTTGCAAATAAATGACGTTGGGAATCGGTCATTTTGATGAAAAAATCAGGGGTATTGGCATCTCGTTTAGTTTCAATTTTAGGTTGTACTTTTTGCTTAAACTTGAATGAAAACCCTGTAATTGTACGCCCCTGCTTATGTTGCTCATAAGTTACGGTAATGTCTGTATGTTTGTTAAGTTGCTCAATAGCAATATGTAAAACTTTTTCTTTAAATTGCCCCATTCTTTGATATTTTTCATCTCCAACTCCAAGTTTTAAACGAAATTCATTTAAATCAATAATTGGTGTCTTCCCAGTACTACGCCACGCAATTAAAAGTTCGTATAGGCGAATAGCATAACCACTTGTTAGATTGGCAACTTGTTTTAATTCGTAGCTTGTAAGGTGTTGTTCAAGATAAGTGATTAGGGGTAAGACCGCTGGAGCAAAAGTAAATTCTATAGTTGCAGAATTATCAATATAAGCAATATCAGACACCCAGCGAGTCGTTTTATGAGCAATACCTTTTTCTCTAGGTTCTTGATAGCTAAACTGTCTTGAGAATAAAGACTTACAGGCATCCTTTAGTGTTTCGTATGCTGTGCTATGGCTTACACCAAACGTATTAATATAACTTTCTGCTGTAATCTCAATTGGTTTATTGAATGCAATATAGTCAAGGTGCATGTTATGAGTATGTTCCCGAATAATAACGATAGCTAATAAAATCAATCGCTGTTCGACAAGACCAAGACTATAACTAGCATTAATCAACGCATTATCTTTTACAACTAAGTCATTTTTCATTGTTGTACACTTTTATAATTCAAGTGTATTTGTACACCTTTGTAATGTAGGTGTCAATATCATCGGAATTAGTGTACTTATATGTCGGAATTGGTGTACTTATTAGGGCTAAAATATCGGAATTAGTGTACTTATATGTCGGAATTGGTGTACTTATTAGCTGTGAAAGCCTTGCTGTACAAGCGTTTCAAGCAACTTAAAAATATTTAAAAATATATTTAAAAATAAAAAATATAAAAACTTGTGGAAAACTGCCCTATGTACTCGCTAAAGCTCGTACTCTATTGAAGCTCGTTCCTCGCTTCGTGGGGCAGTTTTTAGTTAATCCTGTTTGTGAAATCTGAAAGCAAAAGCATTGGTAATGTATTCGCTTCGCTCATACTTTTTGAAAAGCAAAAGCTTCAAAGTTCGCACCCATTCGGGATGCTCTGTACCTACCGTTTAAAATCGAAAGGGAGCTTGTAATCAGAGAAAAGGCGAGGGCAAAATTTTGATGATGCTCAATCGCTCGTAGACACTCGCTCGGTTCTTATTATCTAGGTTTTAATTATTTACTGGAGCTAACCAAAGTTGTGAAACATTGCTTAAATAATAGGCGTGGAACGTGAAAAATCATAAAAAAAGCCCATCTAGGTATAGATGGGCTAAAAATGGAAACCTACTGCACTGATTTCTAAAGAGAATTATAACACATTTCGCATAACGTGTATTATGTTAATTTTAGGAATAATTAAAAATCAATTGCTGAAAATGGTTTCAATCGTTGTTGTAACTCTTCTTGCTTTTGTCTTTCAAGTTCAGCAATGACATCTACTTTAGAATAATTGATGAACCGATCAACCCACGCCCCATTACGGAAAGTATATACATCGAACCCATCATTTGTATGATAGTGGGTACTCAAAATAAGAGTGCCATCATCTAATTTTATATCAACCCACTCCATGTAGTTTCGCCCATTATCTTTAGCTCTGAATTTAATCGTACATTTTTCCCAATTTTTTGTAGTATCTCCAACATCCTCAAGCCAATACTTATTAATTGTTTTCCCATCCGCGGCAATAATACGGGCTGCATCATGTACTTCTTTTGCTCTTGCTTTAACTTCAGCTTTAGCTTGTTCAAATTCTTGATCTGACATTTTAGAAATCCTACTGTTAACTATTAACTTCATTCTGTAGAAATACACAAGCATCTACATTAATTTCAATAAATTTATCCCAAGTCATTTTTGATGAAAAAAACAACTTGTACTGAAGGTCAACCCGACAAATATCGGGTCGATCTTCATAAATTGAGCATATATTATCACTAGATAAATATTTACAGCTTCCATCACCTCTATCTAAATATGCTGTTAATTCAGACCGGAATACCTGCTTACAACAACAACCACATTGAGTACAAGGAAATGGTGTCTGCATTTAAAACTCAATTTTCTCTATATTTGGATCATTTAATGCCTGAATAATCTTTTCAGCTTCTTTTAAAGGAGAGGATTTAACAATAGTAGTTATACTTTCCATTGCTAGATTAACTAAATCCATATTCCCAGCCTCAATACCTTTATCTAAACGTTCAAACATCTCATCAATTGAATGACGTCTTTCCTTGAAGGTTTCAGATAAATAGGCTTTTAGAAACTCTGTTTGCTGTTCAATTTTTCCAACATTAACATCTCGCCAAGCATGTATTGCTTCACGTTTTGTTGTTTCAGCCTGCACAGTCATCCTATATTCATGATGCGCATCTGCAAGCATTTTAAATGCCTGAAAAGCCATGTCTGGTGATGGTTTTGGAATAACAGTGACATTTTTTAGCTTTTTAGTAGCTTTTATAAGCTCTTGCTTAGCCATGATATGAACCCTTTCTTAAATTGTTAAAAATCCTTGGCAAGTATGCTTAATATTTTTAATAGGAGTTCCTTCATCATCTATGATTTTGCAATCCAACAAATCTTTTAAGATTTTAGTATTTGCAATCATTTGTTTGAACGCTTGTGGATTTGAATCATCATCAACTTTCATAGATTCAAATCTATGAACCAATTGGTTTAAAGTATAAATAACTTCATCAGCATTTTTCTGAATACCATCTAAAACAGTTTCAATCATATTTATTTCTGAAACTGCTTTATCAACCTGAGCTGCATATTTAATAGCTTTTGTTAATGCTTCTTCAGCCTTGCTCGCAAGCATAAACCCACCAATAGCTAAAGCAGGACCAGCCACAATCCCACCAAGGGCTAGCATACCTCCCGCCATTCCAAAGCCACCACTTGCAATAGAACCACCGCCTAACCAAGCTAGTGTTGCATTAGTCGCAGCTACTCCTGAAAGGCTTGAAATTGCAGTTCCTGTAGATGCTGAAGCCAATAAACCAACACTACTATATGCACCAAACCCAGCTAGTGCTCCTCCAGCCGTTCCAGACAGTAAGCCTGATTCTAATTTTAAGGAGTTAAGAACCATAGCTTCCATCGCCTTAATTTCTTCAATAGAAATAGAGGATTCAAAGTTTTCTAACTTACCACCCGCATTTTTAGACTTTTTTATCACATCTACAGTATGTTTAATTTGATGTGTAAATATACTTAGCTTAAGGCGACCTAGTTTTTCTAATTTGGTATTAGTTTCTTCCTTTTGATGTTCTAAATGCTCAAGGGCTTCATCATAAGTAGACTGTGCATTTTCTCCAATTGCTTTAGCCTCTTTCATATCACCTACAGCTTTAGCCCCTTTAAAAACACCTGTTGCTCCTAAAGCTGCAGCAGCTCCCCACAAAACGATTGGTAATGGCATATTTTTTCTCTTTCTCTTATCAAGTATATATTTGTATCAAATATTATATGGTTTCTTTGTTTTTAACATCCTATTAACGACTTTAAATGTCGCTCAAAATGCACTAAAAATATTTTATTTTCCTCTCAAATAATTGATCCATTTAACATAATGGCTGTTATACGAAATGAAAAAACCTAGGCACTGGCCTAGGTTTTAATTTAAAAAAAATACATAAAAATTAAGTTTTTAGACTCGATTTTTTAACTTCGTATAACGTGTATTATGTTAATTTAAGGAAAACTTAACTTAATATTTATAAACAATAATATTTATCATTTAATGTTTACTTTTGTCCGTAGATATATTGTCTGCACCCTAAATAATGTCCTTATGCCGAAATCATTAATTTTTTTAGGATTAAAGGTTAAAAATCAGCGAAACTCATTAGGCTTATCCCAAGAAGAACTTGCTGAAAGGACATCTTTAGACCGTACATATATTAGTCTATTAGAGAGAGGGAAAAGAAATCCTTCTCTCCTTACACTCATGAAAGTAGCAGCAGGATTAGAGATTTCGGTATCCATACTAACAAAGGATATTGAAAACAGTGGCTCTAGTTCCGATTAACGCTCAACACGCACTACAAATTTTAGCAGGTACTCAAGGTAGAAATACAGGTCATAGCTACGAAGAAGATCTAGCTAATGCTATTAATCAATTGCCAGTACCACTAAATATAAATACGCTCCCGACTAGTGGTAATGTTTTTCAGACATCCAATGAAGCACTTACCTTAATTTTATATATTGCTCAAAAGTTAAATATTCAGAAAATTACTCATTTATTCTCAGTAGCAACTGGAGGTTTAGCAACTTCATCCAAGAGCCAAGGAGTAATGTTTAATGGTCAAAATATAAAAAAATGTAAAAGTGACATATTGATAAAAATTAATTACATGCACGATATCGGTGTTTCTGTTAAACAATGCAATAATAAAACTCCGACTAATGCTCAAGTTTATTTTACTACAGCAACTGGTTTTTCTAATTTACTAAGAAACAACCAAATCAATGTATCTCAAGTAGCTGAAACGGCCCTAAAACAGTTTTGTGGAGATGCTGGTTTTAATCCCATTGATAACAATGCTACACAGGGGCGAGTAGTTGATCATAGACGATATTTTTGGGAAGAAATTAATACAGCTGGTCGACAAGAATGGGAAAATACTTTCTCAACTTACCAAGATGAAATATCTAGAATATTGCTTCAAAAAGCTTATAGCAATGATCCTTTTGCCCCGACATTTATATTGCATAAAACTAAACTTACTACCACTATTCCTGAAGTAGCTATTTACACAATAGATGAATTAATTCAAAAAAGTAGATCCTACAATTTATTTTCTACTGAACCATACAGAATTAATAAAGGATCTTTCAGGGATCCAGATGGGGTAGTTCACTTAGCCCCAAGATTTGGAATTTTCCAGATGCAACGTGCAGGGAACAAACAGCACCCTACACAATTGCAATTTAATCTAAAATCTGGCTACTTCTATGTCATTTAGTTTTTTTTAGTTCATCAACTAAATAACTAGCAATTTTATAAGCCAATAAAGGAGGAACTGCATTGCCAATTGCAGTTCTAATTGTCCCAACTTTACCATTGAAAATGAATCTATCAGGGAAAGATTGAATACGAGCTGCTTCCCTAACTGTCAACGACCTTGTTGCTACTGGATGTACATTTCTACATCCAGATATCATTCCAAATGTAGTTTGGACTGTTGATCCTTCTTCATTCCATACTTGGCGTTTATAGGTAGTGTTATAGCCTGATGGTGGTCTCAATGATTCATCTTCATTATCGTGAGCACTACTTCCTTCAGGCACATTCCACAACCACTCTAATACATGGGGTGGATGATTAACCGCAAAGTGTAATTCATCAACATTTGAGGATTCTCCTGACTCCAAATATTCTAAATCAGAACAAGCATCTCCAAATGTTAAATTTTCCTTTTCTATTGTTGGAAAACCTAAATCTAATGCAATATCATTTTTAATTGCTAAAAAGAAAACACGAGCACGGCTCTGTGGGACACCATAATCCTTAGTATTTACTTCAAAATATGTAATTTTATATCCAAGATCTTGAAATTTATTAATTATTAGATCTTTTATGTACTTACCACTTTCATCTTTCATGGAAGTCAATAACTGTACATTTTCTAATAATGCTATCTTGGGCTTAAAAACAGAAACAATATCAAGGTAATTTTCAAATAACTTATTTCTGGCATCAGATTTATCTCTTTTACCGGATAAGCTAAAGCCTTGACATGGTGGCCCTCCAATTACTATATCGACATCACCAATAGATTCTTTATATTCCTCAATATCTTTATGCGATAAAGATGTTATATCGTTTGCTAATTGAGGAGTCGAACTAAAATTATCTCTATATATTTGACTAATATCTTTATCTTTTTCAATAAATCCAGCTATACGTACACCAGCTGCAGAAAAACCTAAACATAATCCGCCACATCCTGAGAAAAGGCTAATAGCCTTAAAGTCTTTATTAGAGTTCAAATGACGGTCATATAAAGTATCTAGATCCTGAACATATTTTTTATTTTTAGGAGATAACGCATACTTTTTTTTCCGCTCATCAACATCTAATGAACTAATAGAAAAATTGCTTTGTTTTGTAATTTTTTTCTTAGCTTTAACAACTTTTTCCACCTTGCTAGAGTTAGAAAAAAATTGAAAAATCTTGGCTTTATCTTCATCGGATAAAACACCTTTATCTAATTCAAAAGAAGAGATTTTCGCTTGTACAATTGAAGTCTCTTTCGCTAATTTCGCTTGAGAAACTTTCTGACTTTCCCTAAACAATCGCAACTCTTGACCTGAAAAATTGCTATCCAACATAAAAATACTCTAAACAACGTTTAATTTTCTGAATTATATACTTTTAAATATGTATATAAAAATGCAGACGTCTTTACTTGTCGTTTAACATAAAATCTCTTATGCGAAATTTCAGCTCGATGCTTTGAAATATAGCTTTAGCCATGTTTCAAAGTCGGGCAACTTTGCGCTTGCTGTAATCTGATCAGTAATAAGAAAAACCAAGCAAAGTACCGATCAACTAGTATTTTTTAGGGTCGATCTGACACCAGTCATACGTTTTTTCTTTAACACTACTCGGTTCAAACGAGTAGCAATTTTTCCTCATGATTCTCACCAATGTTTCACCATCACTTTCTCGAATTTGTAGCGGATATTTTTTTAGTACAGCCATATCTGCTCTACGTTCATCAATTTCGTCTTTGCTTGGTATGTATAAGAAGATAGCCAAAATGAATACCATCATCACAGCAACAAACGTGCTAGCAAAAATAATGATAAGTTTTAAGTTGAGCCTGTTTGTAGCTTCGTTTAATGCCTGAATACTGTTGTTTAATGCACCTGTATGCTTCTTATTTGCGTTTTCTAGCGATTTTTCAGCCTTGTCTAGCACTCCACTAGCAACTTGGTTGTAAAACTGCTCTAATCGCTTGTTATCGTCTGCTATGGCTTCTCGATATTCCTTCATGGATGCCAGTAAAATATATAATTGGTCATCTAAATCATTTTGGTTGCTCATAACGACATTCCGCCTCTACTTAGTTTTTGAGATGCCTTGCGGAGTGCTTGCTCGGCTCGTTGTTTATCTAATTCTTGCTGTCGCTTCATTTCCGCTTGGCGTTCCAGTTCTAGACGTTTGGTTTCTTGGTTCTTCTGCCATTGATCAAAACCTTGATCGACACGGCTTAAACCACGCTGTAAAACGCTCTCTTTTTGCTGTTTCTGTTGGTGAAACTGTTGGCTATTTTGCTGTTTGACGTTGTCATTAAAACGGCTGATTTCAGTGTCTATGCCTTGTCTGCGTAATTGAGTGACTTTGGTGCCTTCATGGATGGTGGCTTGTAGTCCGTTGTTCTGATCGGCATAGCTACGATGGTCTATTTTTTCTCGATAGCCTGCACGTTCCAATGCTTTATTGGCTAAGTCTGCCCATGTTTCTCGAATTTGCTTAATGTCTTCTTGGGTTGTCCCCATACCAAGGCTTTTTCGTTTGGCGTTGCTGAGTTCAATATTGGTTTTGGTGGTCAGAGTAAGTTTATTGTCTGCGTCCAATTCGGCTTTTCGGGTTGTGAGCATGATATGGGCGTGATGGTTTTTATCATTACCGCCTTTACTCGGTTCATGGATGGCTAAATCTGCGATTACGTCATAGCGATCAACTAAGGACCTGGCAAAGTCTTTTGCCAAGTCCTTACGTTGATCAGCGTCTAATTCATCAGGTAGGGCAATCACCCATTCTCTAGCGGTTCGGGCATCTTTGCGGTTCTCGGTTTTTTCTGCCAAGTTCCAAAGTTCGCCACGGTCAATTTCAATATCTAAATTAGAGATAATTTCAGAATGGGCGACACCGTCTTTTCTCGTAAAGTCATGGGTCAGCCCTGTGCGTTCATCTTTTAGTTTTTCACCTGCACGATAGGCACTTGATGCAACCGCAGTTCGTCCTGAACTTCGGTTAACTATTTTAGTTGAACAATGATAGATTGCCATGCAGTCGCCTTGAGATGCTTTTGCTTTTAAAAAATTGCGTAGCAGTTTTTTGGGGTTAAGGGGTATCCCCTTACGCAAACTTTGACTTGGATTTCATCCAAGTCGTAAGTGCGCATTTCATGAAAAACACGATAGCATATAGCTCGCTTGAACTCTAGTTCATAGAGCCTTATGCTTGAGTGGTTTTCTATATCCCGAAATTGGACGTTATGACAAAATCAACTGAAAATATTGAAAAGAAAATCGAAGCCCAGTTGGAGAAGCTGAAACAGTTAAAAGCTCAGAAACAGGCTATTGAAGCAAGAGAAAGAACAAAGCAGAAAGAGCAAGAACGCAAGGATGATACTCGGCGTAAAATCTTACTTGGTTCTTACTTGATTAAAAAAATGCAATCCAATGAAGCCAACAAAGAAAAAATACTCGCTGAACTTAATGATTATTTAATAGAGGATCGGGATAGAATACTTTTTGATTTACCTTCGATGAATAACAATTAAGCTGGATATTCTTTATGAAATATAAAATTTTAATGTCTTTATTAACAATGTCAGTTATTACCCTTACTGCATGCAGCAAAAATAAAGAAGAACCAGAACATGTAAGAGTGCAAGCATCGTCTCCTGAGATTGTGGAAGAAGTACGCCAAGAAGCGCAACAAGTACCTGCTCCGCAAGAAATTACAGACGAAGACCGTGAACGTATGAAAAAAGAACTCCAAGATTCATCACGATTTGAAAGTAAAGATACTGCCAATAAGTCGGGCGAAGAAGTAAATGCGGAACTGATTAATCAGTTAGATGCGATAGGACAGCCAGCCAAAGAATAAAATTAAAAAAAAAAGGAGCTGAAGCTCCTTTTTTTTAATTACCAAATCCTGCCTTTTTTAAGCAAGGGTATAACTCTCTGAATTTTTCAGGCTCTAAAAGCATGTCTGCAATACGAATAGCAAACTGCTGATAGCTTTCTGTACCTTGAGAATATGCCCCCATTTCAGGCATTTCAGACAGTTTGTTTGCAAATAAATGACGTTGGGAATCGGTCATTTTGATGAAAAAATCAGGGGTATTGGCATCTCGTTTAGTTTCAATTTTAGGTTGTACTTTTTGCTTAAACTTGAATGAAAACCCTGTAATTGTACGCCCCTGCTTATGTTGCTCATAAGTTACGGTAATGTCTGTATGTTTGTTAAGTTGCTCAATAGCAATATGTAAAACTTTTTCTTTAAATTGCCCCATTCTTTGATATTTTTCATCTCCAACTCCAAGTTTTAAACGAAATTCATTTAAATCAATAATTGGTGTCTTCCCAGTACTACGCCACGCAATTAAAAGTTCGTATAGGCGAATAGCATAACCACTTGTTAGATTGGCAACTTGTTTTAATTCGTAGCTTGTAAGGTGTTGTTCAAGATAAGTGATTAGGGGTAAGACCGCTGGAGCAAAAGTAAATTCTATAGTTGCAGAATTATCAATATAAGCAATATCAGACACCCAGCGAGTCGTTTTATGAGCAATACCTTTTTCTCTAGGTTCTTGATAGCTAAACTGTCTTGAGAATAAAGACTTACAGGCATCCTTTAGTGTTTCGTATGCTGTGCTATGGCTTACACCAAACGTATTAATATAACTTTCTGCTGTAATCTCAATTGGTTTATTGAATGCAATATAGTCAAGGTGCATGTTATGAGTATGTTCCCGAATAATAACGATAGCTAATAAAATCAATCGCTGTTCGACAAGACCAAGACTATAACTAGCATTAATCAACGCATTATCTTTTACAACTAAGTCATTTTTCATTGTTGTACACTTTTATAATTCAAGTGTATTTGTACACCTTTGTAATGTAGGTGTCAATATCATCGGAATTAGTGTACTTATATGTCGGAATTGGTGTACTTATTAGGGCTAAAATATCGGAATTAGTGTACTTATATGTCGGAATTGGTGTACTTATTAGCTGTGAAAGCCTTGCTGTACAAGCGTTTCAAGCAACTTAAAAATATTTAAAAATATATTTAAAAATAAAAAATATAAAAACTTGTGGAAAACTGCCCTATGTACTCGCTAAAGCTCGTACTCTATTGAAGCTCGTTCCTCGCTTCGTGGGGCAGTTTTTAGTTAATCCTGTTTGTGAAATCTAAAAGCAAAAGCATTTGTAATGTATTCGCTTCGCTCATACTTTTTGAAAAGCAAAAGCTCCAAAGTTCGCACCCATTCGGGATGCTCTGTACCTACCATTTAAAATCGAAAGGGAGCTTGTAATCAGAGAAAAGGCGAGGGCGAAATTTTGATGATGCTCAATCGCTCGTAGACACTCGCTCGGTTCTTATTATCTAGGTTTTAATTATTTACTGGAGCTAATCAAAGTTGTGAAACATTACTTAAATAATAGGCGTGGAACGTGAAAAATCATAAAAAAAGCCCATTCGAGGGTGAATGAGCTATAAACTAGGTGTTATAACATTGAATTATAACACAATTTAAAAAGCATTTCGCATAAGGCGTATTATGTTAATTTTAGAATTTCTAATGAGAAGATGAAAAAATACGTTAAGTTATCACCAGAATTTATGTGTTATCCCATTTGGATGCAAGAAGACAATTTTCTTCTTCCCATAAATCATCATGAATTAATAATTTCCACTGAATTAAAACAAAAAATTGAAGATTGGGATAAGCAATATCAATCCACCTATGTAGATGATTACCCTCCTGATTCAAAATTTGAGACAGCAAGAGATGAAAAAAAATTTATAGAAATAGGGTATGAAATACAAAAAGCATTACAGATGGAATTAGGCAAAGATTACGAAGTATTTTATCAGCTTTAAAATCATGCATTTAACATAATGGCGCTTATGCGAATTGAATTTTTTGTCATCTAGGAATATAGTGTGATTAACAATGTTAATCACAGGAGCTTAACATGGCTTCAAATGCACTAGTGACTACTCGCATTAATGAAAACATTAAGCACGAAGCAACGGAAGTTCTGGCAACAATGGGCTTAACCGTCTCAGATGCAGTCCGTTTATTATTGACCAAAGTAGCTAAAGAAAAGGCTTTACCTTTTGATATTTGGCAACCTAATGCTGAAACCATTGCTGCAATGGAAGAAGATCTAAGTAAAGCAAAGAGCTTCACTTCTGTAAAAGACTTGATGGCTGATCTAAATGCGGACGATTAAGTACACATCAGCATTCAAGAAAGACTATAAACGTGAGAAAAAAGGTCAGCATCGAAATACAGTCGATGTTGAACTACAAACTGTTTTAGAGTTATTACAAGCCGATGAACCTTTGCCTGAAAAGTATCGTGACCATGCTTTAGTCAGTAACTGGATAGGTCATAGAGATTGTCATATCAAGCCTGATCTTGTTTTAATCTATAAGAAAACAGAAGAAGGTGAACTACTAATTTTGAAATTAGTTCGATTAGGAAGCCATAGCGAACTAGCAATTTAGACGATAAAATTTGAAAAATATAGTAAAAATGGGAGTTTAAAGCCCCCATTTTTGATTTCGTATAAGGTGTATTATGTTAATTTTAGGAAGACTTAAAAGTGAAGGTATTAGGAATCATCTTTTCGGTAACTTTAGTAATACTAATTTTATATGGTGTACTATGGATGTTTCATGGTTTTCCAGTAAATCCCTCAAATATTAAGAATGCAAAACCTACTAGAAATATAGAATCCAACTTAAATACGTTCTTAACAGATACAGCTTTACCACAAATAATAGAAAGTTGTATTCCTCTTTATAATGCTGATTTCAGAAGACTAAATCCTCAACTTAAAAATTTCCCTAATTTAATTACGGCTGATTATTTTAATAAAAATCAGTTAATAACAGTTAGTCCTCATACAGGTAAAAAAGAAGCCAACTTATCTACTGTAAATATTATTAATGAATTTTTTACTGTTTTAGATAGTCCAATAAGTGACCCCCAGATACTACAAGGATGTTTTGTAAATTATGGTTATACACTTCAAGACATGAGAAGAATTAAGAAAAAATTTAGCAATTTTGCAAACTCAAATTAATTAAATCCCCCATTTAACATAATGGGCATTATTATACGAAATTCCAAAAAAGCCTTGATAAGGCACGTTTAATGTGCGTATTAGCCCTGAAATGCACCGTAAAGCAGTTTTAGCATCAAGTAATTCCCTTAATTCCTTTGTAAGTGATGCAATTCAAGAAAAACTAATGCGTTTAGGCGTTTAACCTATCTTTGCTCGATGCTTTGAAATATGGCTAAAGCCATATTTCAAAGTCGGGCAACTTTGCGCTTGCTGTAATCTGATTAATAATAAGAAAAACCAAGCAAAGTACCGATCATCTAGTATTTTTTAGGGTCGATCCGACACCAGTCATAAGTTTTATTTTTGACATTATTTGGCTCAAATGAGTAACACGGCTTTTTAGTCATAATTCTGACCAGCGTTTCACCATCACTTTCTCTGATTTGTAGCGGATATTTTTTAAGTACAGCAATATCAGCTCTACGTTCATCAATTTCATCTTTGCTTGGCACGTATAAGAATATTGCCAATATAAACACCATCATCACAGTGACAAATGTACTGGCAAAAATGATGATAAGTTTTAAGTTGAGCCTGTTTGTAGCTTCGTTTAATGCCTGAATACTGTTGTTTAATGCACCTGTATGCTTCTTATTTGCGTTTTCTAGCGATTTTTCAGCCTTGTCTAGCACTCCTCTAGCGACATGGTTGTAAAACTGCTCTAATCGCTTGTTATCGTCTGCTATCGCTTCTCTGTATTCCTTCATGGATGCCAGTAAAATATATAACTGGTCATCTAAATCATTTTGGTTGCTCATAACGACATTCCGCCTCTACCTAATTTTTGAGATGCCTTACGGAGTGCTTGCTCGGCTCGTTGTTTCTCTAATTCTTGCTGTCGCTTCATTTCCGCTTGGTATTCCAGTTCTAGACGTTTGGTTTCTTGATTCTTCTGCCATTGATCAAAACTTTGATCGACACGGCTTAAACCGCGCTGTAAAACGCTCTCTTTCTGCTGTTTTTCTTGGTGGAGCTGTTGGGTATTTCGCTGTTTCACATTGTCATTAAAACGGCTGATTTCAGTGTCTATGCCTTGTCTGCGTAATTGGGTGACTTTGGTGCCTTCGTGAATTGTGGCTTGTAGTCCGTTGTTTTGATCGGCATAGCTGCGGTGGTCTATTTTTTCTCGGCAGCCTGCATGTTCCAATGCTTTATTGGCTAAGTCTGCCCATGTTTCTCTAATTTGCTTAATGTCTTCTTGGGTTGTCCCCATACCAAGGCTTTTTCGTTTGGCGTTGCTGAGTTCAATAT